>NZ_JAERRF010000018.1 GCF_016741875.1 Streptomyces coffeae
GCCCAGACCCAGACCCAGACCAAAGGCTGTCCGCCATCCCAGCTCCGCCCTGTGGCAACCGCGCCAAACGTGCAGCCAGCACTTGACCGCCACTCACCACCAGCTCCGGCTCGGTCACCGCCACCGCCACCGCCTGTGACAGCACAGGCGCCGACACCGCATCGTCAGCAAGGTCCAGCAACGCAATCCGGCCTGGATGCTCCGTCTGCGCCGACCGCAACAGACCCCACACGGACGCCACCGCCAGACCATCAACATCCCGCGCAGCAACCGCACCCCGGCTCACCACCACCAACCGGGAATCAACGAAGCGCTCGTCCGCCAACCACTCCTGCACCAACTCCAAAACCGAAAACACCCCAGCCCGCACACCACCCACCACACCACCAGCCGCCACTTCCACAGCAACATCGACCCCGACCATCACCACATCAGGTACCGCACCACCCGCCGCAGCCAACGCAGCCAGATCCCGATACGCCGCCACCTCCACCCCAACTCCCCGCAACCCCTCAACCACACCAAGATCCACAACCACACCCGAACCAACCACCGCAACACCCGACACACCCGCGCCCGCCCGCTCGACCACAGGCGTCCACTCCACCCGGAACAACGAATCGCGGCTCAACGTGGGGTCATCGCTGAGTTGGTCAATGGAGACCGGGCGGGTGACGAGAGAGGCGATCGAGGCAACGGGGTTACTCTCCGTGTCCGCGATCGCGATCGCGAGGGCGCCATCCTCGCCGTAAGACAGTCGAGCCCGCACTGCCGCCGCCCCAAAGGCGTGGAAGGAAACTCCCTCCCATGCAAACGGCAGGCCGCGTTCCGTGTTGCTGTCAGCGAATGCTGCGGCATGCAGTACGGCATCCAGCAGTGCCGGGTGAGCACCGAACCTGCCAGTGTCGACGCCTTCCGGCAAAGCCACGTCTACGAAGAGCTCGGAGCCGCGTCGCCATACCGCGCGCAGGCCCTGGAACGCCGGTCCGTACTGGAAGCCGGACGCGCTCAACTGCTCGTAGCAGTCCCCGAGGTCAACCGACTGCGCGTCCGCCGGCGGCCAGACGGACGAGTCGAAACCTAGGTCGATGTCAATCGGCTCTTCTGCTACGGCGAGCACGCCCATGGCGTGCTGAGTCCACGGAATGTGGGCCGAGCCATCCGCTCGGGAGAAGACCTTGACGGAGCGGCGCCCGGAGTCATCGGCAGCGCTGACGAACACCTGGATCTGCACCGCGCCCTGCTCGGGCAGCACCAGCGGTGCCGACAGGGTCAGCTCCTCGATCCGCTCGCACCCCACCTCGTCACCGGCCCGGACAGCCAACTCAACGAACGCGGTACCCGGCAGCAGAACGTGCCCCATCACCACGTGATCGGACAGCCACGGATGCGACGCCAACGACAAACGACCCGCGAACACCACACCATCGGAATCCGCCAACGACACCGCCGCACCCAACAACGGATGCTCCGCAGACACCAAACCAGCAGCCCGCACATCCCCCACACCCACCGAACCAACAGGCCAAAACCGACGCCGCTGAAAGGCATACGTCGGCAGATCCGTCCGACGTGCCCCGCTCCCAGCAAAGAACGCACGCCACTCCACAGCCACACCACTCACATGCAACTGTGCCAACGCACTAACCGCCGCTGACTCCTCCGGCCGGTCCTTACGCAGCACCGGAACCACCACCGCAGCATCCGGCGCCGACTCCCCCACGAGCGCCGACAGCACACCATCCGGCCCCAGCTCCACAAACGTCCGCACGCCCTCCGCCCGCAGCGCCTGGACGCCATCAGCGAAGCGCACCGTCTCCCGCACATGCCGCACCCAGTACTCCGGCGAACAGATCTCCTCCGTCACAGCCACAGCACCCGACAGATTCGACACCACCGGAATCGACGGTGCACCGAACTCCAGCCCCTCCACCACCGACCGGAACTCATCCAACATCGAATCCATCAACGGCGAATGGAACGCATGGCTGACAGCCAACCGCCTCGTCCTACGCCCCTCAGCCTCCAAACAAGCAGCGACCTCCAGCACCGCCGCTTCCTCACCGGAGATCACCACCGACGACGGCCCATTCACCGCCGCCACCGACACCCGCCCCGCCGCCTCCGACGCCTCCACCAGCGGCACCACCTCACCCTCACCAGCCTGGATCGCCACCATCACCCCACCCGACGGCAACGCCTGCATCAACCGAGCCCGCGCCCCCACCAACACACACGCATCAACCAGTGACAACACACCCGCCACATGCGCCGCCACCACCTCACCCACCGAATGCCCCGCCACGAAGTCCGGCTGCACACCCCACGACTCCACCAGACGGAACAACGCCACCTCAACCGCGAAAAGCGCCTGCTGCGCACAACCCGTGCGGCTCAACGCCTCCGCGTCCTCACCCCACATCACCTCCCGCACAGAACCGTCCAGCTGCGCAAGCACACTGTCGAGCACCTCGGCAAACACCGGGAACCGGTCATACAGCTCCCGGCCCATCCCCAACCGCTGCGCGCCCTGCCCCGAGAACAGGAACACCGACTTGTATGCACCCCGCTCTGTGCCCGCTTGGATGAGCCCGGGTGCCGGTTCCCCCATCGACAGCGCGGTCAGACCTGCGATGAACTCGTCACGGTCGGAGGCGACGAAGGCCGCACGTTGTTCGAAGGACGACCGTGTGGTGGCCAGGGAGAATGCGGTATCGAGAATGCTCAGCGGCCCGGAATCGGCATCGCCTACACCGTTGCCGTCTCCGTCGCCGTCACCACCCACGTGGGCAAGGAGCCGCGCCGCCTGCGCGCGTAGCGCCTCCGGCGTGCGACCGGAGAGGAGCACAGGCATCACATGAGGCACCACGTCTCGCGCCCCGTCCCCCACCGCATCCGATACGACCGCCCCTGGCGCATCCGCCGCCTGCTCCGTGTCCGCCCCGCCACTCGCACGCGCGAGGAGCTCGGCATCCGGTGCCTGTTCGATGATCACGTGTGTGTTGGTGCCGCTGATACCGAACGACGAGACGGCCGCCCGCCTCCGGTCTCCATTCTTCTCAAGCCAGTCGACGTTCTCCGTGACCAGTCGGACAGCGCCCTGGCCCCACTCCACATGGGACGAAGGCGTGTCCACATGCAGGGTGCTCGGCACCACTCCGTGCCTCATGGCCATGACCATCTTGATCACACCGGCGACACCGGCCGCCGCCTGGGTGTGGCTGAGGTTCGACTTGATCGAGCCCAGCAGAAGCGGCCGGGTCTCCTCCCGGTTCCGGCCGTAGGTTGCGAGCAGTGCCTGGGCCTCGACCGGGTCACCCAGGGTTGTGCCGGTGCCGTGTGCCTCGACGACATCGACCTGATCGGCCGACAGCCGGGCGTTGATCAGTGCTTGCTGGATCACCCGTTGCTGCGAGGGGCCGTTCGGCGCGGTCAGACCGTTGGACGCACCGTCCTGGTTGACCGCGCTGCCGCGGATCACCGCCAGGACCGGATGTCCCTTGCGCTGTGCGTCCGACAACCGTTCCAGGACAAGGACGCCCACACCCTCCGCCCAGCCGGTGCCATCGGCGGATTCGGCGAACGATCGGCACAGCCCGTCCGGGGACAACCCGCCCTGGCGGCTGAATTCGACGAAGGTCGCCGGACTCGACATGACCGTGATGCCACCAGCCAGTGCGAGTGAGCACTCACCGCCCCGCAGTGCCTGGTCGGCGAGGTGCAAGGCGACGAGCGAGGACGAGCAGGCGGTGTCCACGGTCAGAGCGGGCCCGGTCAGGCCGAAGGTGTAGGCGATCCGGCCGGAGAGCACACTGCCTGTGTTGCCGGTGAGTTGGAATCCGTTCCCCTCGTCGGCACGGTAGTCCTGGGCCATGGCGCCCATGAACACACCGGTCTCGCTGCCCCGGAGGGACATCGGGTCGAGCCCCGCCTGCTCGAAGGCCTCCCAGGCCGCTTCCAGGAGGACCCGCTGCTGCGGGTCCATGGCGACGGCTTCGCGAGGTGAGATGCCGAAGAAGTCCGCGTCGAAGTCGGTGGCGCCGTAGAGGAAGCCTCCGGATGTGGTGGAGGACGTGGCGAGCGCCTCGATGTCCCATCCCCGGTCGTCGGGGAAGCCACCGACACCGTGCTCGCCGCCGGCGACCAGGCGCCACAGGTCCTCGGGGTTCGACACCCCACCCGGATAGCGGCAGGACATACCGACGATGGCGATCGGCTCCTGGGCCGCCGCCTCCAGCTCGTGCACCCGCTGTCGGGTCTGCCGAAGATCTGCGGTGGCACGCTTGAGGTAGTCCCTGAGCTTCTGTTCGTTGTCCATCTCAGCTCATCTCAACGGCGGTTGCTGGAGCGGATATTCACCCGAGGACGGTTGTCCCTCACACGTCACGCGCGGGCTGGTGCGCGTGGCGGTGCGGTACGGCAGGGGTACGGCGTTTGCACGGGACCTGGCGCACGCTCGGCGTCCGCCCAGGTTTCGGCACATGTCCCCCGGTCGACGGCGTCGCAATGCCTGTCCACACCATCGCGGGGGACGGCTCAGCCGACATGGTGACTCCCACAGATCATGCGCTGAGTCTCATCGGACGATCACGGGAAAAACCGTAGTCATGGGCAGAAGTTCGGAGTCAGTCAGCGGTGTTGGTCCCGCCGCCACCGGTGTCGGGTCCGCCACCGTCGTGGCCACCGCCGTCGGCGCTCTCCCCGCTTTCGGAACTGTCGAGAAGAGCCAGCTCCGTGAGCTGAGCACGGCCGGCGATGCCGAACTTGCGGTACACCTTGGTGAGGTGCTTCTCCACGGCGCGGAGGCTGATCCCGAGTTCGGCCGCGATCTGCTGGTTTCCGCGACCGGCCGCCGCCAGCACTGCGACCCGGCGCTCGCCGGGGGTGAGTGCGGCGACGGTCGCGGTGGCCTCCCGTGGGCCGGGGGTCCGGGGAGGCCCAGGGTCGGCCACACCGGGAGGCTCCGGCGGATCGCTCGGTGTGAGGTCCGCGGCGAGAGTGGCCTGGGCCGAGGCGTCGGCCCGGTCGGTGGCGGCGGCGCGGTGGGGGCCACTGGCACGGTGGGGCACAGTGGCGCGGCGGGAGATCGCGGCATCGTCACGAGCCGCAGCGCCCTGTTGAGCCACGGCGCCCTCAAGAGCCGTGGCACCGTCGTAGGCGCCGGTACTGCCCACGAGGCCGGTACCGCCCAAGACACCGGCACCGTCGTCAGAGACCGCGGCCCGGCCGACGGAGACGTCAGCACCGTCAGGGGCAGCAGTACGGTCGGAGTCAGCCGTGCGGCCGGAGCCGGACAGCTTGTGTCCGAGCTGCTCCTTCGCCTTGGCCAGTTCCCTCCGGTCGACGGAGTCCTTGAGGATCTCCACCGCGCGCCGCGCCAGCTCGGTCCCCGCCCGGCCTTCGGTTACCGCGGCCCAGACCCGCAACGAGCGTCCGACGGCACTGGGCGCGCCCCAGGCCGTCGCGAGCTCGTACTCGTGCGCGACGAGGGCCTGCGCGAGGTCGGGGCGTCCGAGCTGATGGTGCAGTTGGGCGGCCCAGGAACGCCAGGGCATGAGGGCGGGGTTCGTCCAGCCCCGCAGTTGGTGTTCCCGCCCGGCTTCCAGTAGATGGTCGAGTGCGGTGGCCACAGCCCCCATCCGCAAGGCGAGCATCCCGTCGACGAGGTGTCGGATGGCGGGCACGAGCAGGGCTTTGCCCTGGGCGCGGAATGCGGCGAGGGCGTGCCATGCGAGATCGGGTTGCCCGCCTTCGGCGATGATCAGGGCCAGCGCCTCGCAGCAGCGTCCCGTGACCTGGGTGAACTCGGGGTCGGCGTGCGTCAGGGCGTCAGCGGCGAGGAGCGCCGCTTCGCCGTGCCGGCCGCGGCGGGCCAGGAGGAAGGCCCTTTCCGCTCGGACGAATTGAGTGCTTGTGCCCCGCTCACCGTGGGTGTGGAGGGCTGCTTCGGCCACCGATGCGAGCCAGGTCTCGGCCTGGTGGGGTTGGTCGGCGGCGAGCAGGGTGCGGGCCGCCAGGGGGACAGCCGTGCGCAGGTCCTGCACCTCCGGTGGTTGGGCGTGCAGTGCTTGGCCGGCCAGGGCGCCCGCCGCGCCGTGGTCAACTCCGGCGAGCATGCCGGCGTAGGCGAGCAGGGCGGACCGGTCCCGATCGGCGGCCGTCCGCAGTGGACGGGGCGTACCTTCGCGCCGGAATGTGCCAACAGTCTCGGTGAACCACCGGCGGTGTCCGAAGTGTGTGAAGCGCATACGCACGTCCAGCGCGAGCGCGGTCTCCCGTTCGGTGCCGTCCAGCAGCGCGGGATCGCCCGCTGCCGAGGCCGCTTCGGTGAGCTGGGTGGTGAGCCCCACGGGCGGGAGCTCGCAGGCCAGTACGGGGATGCGGGCGAGTTCATGGGTGCGTCGGGCCGGTGTCGCCAGTCGTGGCAGCGCCTGGGTCAGGCGCCGGATCCCGCTGACCGGGGCCACGGGCAGCTCGGCCTTGGCCAGGTCCACGAGCAGCTCCGCACGCTCGTGGCCCTGAGCGGCGGAGCCGAGCAGGGCTCGCAGCAGGTATCTCCTCGCCAGACCGAGGTCTCCGCCCGTGTACTCCGCCCACGCGGCGGTCCGGAGTACGTCGATCTGCCAGCCGCCCGGCGGATCGCCCATGGCCAGGATGTGTTTCGCCACCACCGGGGACGGGCTGCCCGCGTTGTGCAGGGTGCGGGCGGTTCTTGCGTGCCAGTGCCCCCGGGTCACGGCGTCGAGGGAGCCTTTGACGGCGTCGCCGATGGCGTGGTGGGCCCACCGCGGGTCCGGGCCGGTGGCGAGCAGACCGGCCGATACCAGCGTGTCCAGTGCGGCCGTGCCCTGCGCCACGGTCAGTCGGGCCAGAGAGTACAGCGTGTCGGTCCTCGGGCCGAGGAATGCCAGCGCGGTGGCGGTCTGGCGTGCTGCTTCGGGCAGTTCGGCCAGGGCCCGTACAGCGTGCCGGCCAAGTGCGGCGGGCCGTAGCGCCTGTAGGTGCTCGAGCATGGGCGGGCGTCGGGCTCGGCGGAGCTCGCTCAGCAGCGTGGCAAGGAACAGCGGTCTGCCACCCGACATCTCGACACAGGCGCGGACGAGTGCCGGGTCCGGCTTGTCGAGGGCCTGGGAGACCATCGCGGACGCTCCGTCCGGCGACAGGGGCCGGAGTGCCACCTGGTCCGTGGCGCGGGCGAGGAGGTCTTTCAACGGTGGTGCGTGTGCCGCCGGGTCGCCCGGATGCGGTGACACGGCCACGATCACGACCGGTGCGTCGGAGAGCTTCTCGCCGATCAGCGTCAGCCAGCGCAGTGAGGCCGCGTCCGCCCAGCGCAGGTCGTCGCAGAGCAGCAGCAGCGGTTGGCGGCGGGCGAGGCCGAGCGTCAGGTCGCGCAGTCGGAGTGCTTCGTTCTCCTCCGTCGCGCCGACCGGCGGGTCGGCGTACGGATCCCTGCCGAGCAGCATGCGTCGGGCGAGCCCGAACACGGCTCCGCTCTCGGTACGGTCGCCCCCGGCGCGGAGCACCAGCGCCTCGGACGGCTGCGTCCGCATGGCGAGTTCGCCCAGCAGGGCCGACCGCCCGACTCCGAAGGGGCCCGACACGGTCACGAGCGCGCCCTGCTCGTCGCGGGCGCTGCGATGCAGCGTCCGCTGTAGGAGGGCGAGCTCGCGCTCACGTTCGATCAGCACAAGTCCTTTCCCGGCTCCGGGTTTTCTGGAATCCGGCCCCGCGCAGCGGGCGGTGGATTATGAGGATACGTACTCGGGGCATACGCGCGGCGGCCACTGGCCGACGGAAAAGACGCCCATGGAGTAGCCCTTCGATATCAGCGCGGGCCGGTTGGTGACCTTGAGTTTCCGTAGCAGGGACGTCACGTGGTATTCGACACCGCCGCGGCTGAGGAAGAGTTTCGCTGCGAGCTGCACCGTGGACTCGCCCGCGGCCACGCCTTCCAGGATCCGGGCATGCATGGGGCTGAACATCTTCCGGCGGTCAGTGATCATTTGTGGGCCGCTCTCGGCTTCCTGTGGCTGCACCAACACCATGATCGTGTCGACCCTGCCCACACTGCCGCGCACCGCGATGCCGGTGAGCTCACCCTGGAAGATCAGGTCCTCGGCCCCCATCGCGACGATCTGGTCGGCGAAGCGCGCATTCTGCCCGTCGGCCAGGCGAATGAATTCATTTTTGAGCTTGCCCTGGACACTCGGATGCATGAATTCACATATATCGCGCCCTTGAATATCGCCTGAATGCCAACCGAACTGCTGCAAGAAGAGGTGGTTGGCCTCTTGGATCCTCAGTTCGAGATCGAGGTTCGCCATGCAGAGTCCGGACTGCTCGAAGAGCGACCAATAAATGTCGCGATACTGCTCCGAGCAGCGATCCCGAGTTATCTCCGGGATAATTACTTTTGATGCGAGACTGGTGTTACTCACGAGTTTGTCGACCATTTCCTCGGCTCCCCACAGGCCGATGATCCAGCAGCGACCGACTTCTTTGCTCCAAGAAGTCCCTCCCCGATTTTCATCGTCTATAGATATCGATCAGAAGTCAAGCTCAGCGGACTGAGGGAAACTTTTCCCGCTTAATACTGCGGGCTTCGGACCGTACGGTTCGGTGCCGCACGGTACGGTTCCTCGCGGTACGGTTCCTCGCGGTACGGGCGCCGCTGACGTACGGAAATGCCGACTCGGTGCGGACGCGACGCCGCCCCCCATGCAGCGGGTGATACCGCAGGTCGACCGCCATCTGACGGCACACGAAACACCGGGCGAATATGCCGCCTTTGACATTTTCTTTATTGTCTACGCGCATAGCTAGAATTGCTGTGCGACGAAACCCGGTCCTTCCTCATACAGGGAGAGCCGTCCCGCTACCCGAGAGCGAGAGACCCATCGTGCGACCAAAGGCCGCCCGGGGCAGAAGGCTGTCCCTTCCTCGCCAGTTCCACGAGGCTTTCTTCCTGCCCCGGAAGGCGCCTGCCGGAAAGGCTGTGCCTCGGACCGGCGCTGCTCATGCGCTACGGCTCTCACCCGCGAGCGCTGCGGCGAGCGCGGACCGGCCCTCGATACCGAGTTTCCGGTAGGAACGCGTCAGGTGCTTCTCGACCGCACGCTTACTGATCTCCAGCCGGTCGGCAATCTCCTGGTTGCTGTGACCCCGTGCGGCGAATTCCGCAACAGTGGCCTCGCCAGGGGTGAGCACGGATCTGACCATCGGGGCCGAGGCAGCCGCGGCAGCACCGACCAGTCCTCTGTCCCGAGCGCCCGATCCGGACCTCTGCACCTGCTCGGCCAGCCGTCGGCCGCGGGTCAGCAGCCGTTCGCCCTCGGCCGGCGCGGTCGTATGCTGCAAGCGTTTCCCGAGCGCGATCAGAGCCCGGGACAGTTCCAGCGTGGTGCCCACGTCCTGGAGCACCTCGACCGCCTGCCGCATCCATACGGTCCCTTGTGGTCCGTCGGTCACGGTCCCGCGCACCCGCAACGCCCTGCCGAGCACCGTCGGAGCGCCCCAGGCCTCCGCACGCCGGTGAGTGTCCTCGGCGAGCTCGGCCGCGTCCGCGGTCCTGCCCAGCCGGTGGTGGATCAGCGCCGCCGAGACCTGCCACGGTGACACGGCCGGGTTGAGCCATCCGGCCCGGTCGAGCAGACGACCGCAGTCGAGGAACTGTGCCCGCGCCGCCGGGAGGTCCCCGCGCGCCGCCGCCAGTTCGCCCCGCAGATGCCGCCGCAGGGCGAACATCAGCAGGTCGCCGTAGGGGGCCGTCATCTCCACCGCTTGCCCGGCCAGCGTGAGGTCCCGCTGCTCGACCGCGACCGCGCCCAGCGAGAAAGCCGCCGTCTCCATCGACTCCGGCACATCCCGGTCGGCCAGCGCCACCGCGCGCAGCGCGCTCTCCCGCGCCGTCGCAACCTGACCGCGGCCGAGAAGCACCAGCCCGCTTTGTGCTTCGGCGATCGCGATGAGTGTCGGGGGGCCCTGTCGCCGGACGTGGGCCAGCGCCGCATCGAGCCAGGACGCGGCGGCGTCTCCGGCGTCTGCGGCGAACAGCACCCAGGGAAGGGTCAGCAGAGCGGAGCTGAGTTGCAGTGAGTTGGTCGGTTGATGGTCGAGTACCTGACGTGCCATCCTCACCACGTCCCGGCAGCCGACCTGCCCGCTCAGCACCGCGGAGTGCAGGAGCACCATGCGCAGTTCCCGCTCTCCGATGCCGACCGGGGTGGTGTCCCCGAGTGCCATCAGCCGTTCTCCGGCCGACGCCAGGACCGCGGGGTCCTGGATCCCCGCGTAGCGCGAGCGCGCCTCCATTCGCAGGGCCAGCTCCCGGTCGTCACCGTGCAGGGTCTCGGGGGCTCCGTACCGCCCGGAGACCTCGCGGACCAGTTCGGCGAGTTGCGTGTCGCGGCCCACCACGTGCGGCGGTGCCCAGGAGAGCACCGCGGCGCGTCTGCGGTGGTCCGGCATCAGCCGCGCGGCCTGTGCGAGGTGCCGGACCGCCGAGTCCGATTCGGCTTCCAGCTCGGCGACGGCCAGCTCGGCGAGTTGCTCGGCGCGTTTGCGGCCGTCGACGCTCAGGTCCAGCAGGGCCTGGCGCAGATAGCGAACGGCATCCTCGGGTGCGCCCCGTCTCCGCGCGGCCACCGCCGCCGCCCTGAGCTGAGCGATCTCCCAGCGGTCGGGCAGTTCGGCAACGTGCACCAACTGCGCCGCGATCTCCTCCGGCTCGGCGCCGCACTCCTCCAGCAGGGCCGCGGCGGACCGGTGCAGACGCGAGTACTCCTCCGCTCCGAGGGACTCCGCGATCGCCTGGGTCATGGCTGGGTCGCGGAAGGCGAGTCTGCCGGATCCGCCGCGCACCAGGGCTTTCCGGAGCGCCGCCTGCGCGGCTCGGCTGTCCTGCCGGCTCACCCCGCTCAGCCGCTCGACCAGCTCTTCGGTCGCCTGGTCCGCCAGCACCACCACCGCCTTGGCGAAGGCTGCGATGGCAGGATCGCGCCGCAGCCGCAGCAGCATCCGCTCAGCCTGGAGCGACGCCCCGAGGTCACGGACCCGCGCCACCTCCGCCGCTGTTCCGCGCAACCGCTGCCCCACGGCACGGTCGAGCAGCACACGGAGCTCTTTCGGGTTGCCGCCGGTCACATCGTGGCAGGCCAGGGCAAACGCGGTGGCGCAGCCGTCACCCAGCCACGAGGACAGCAGCTTCGCCGTCGCCTCCTTGGGCAGCGGTTCCGCGCGCAGCCGATGGGTCGCCGCGCCCATGATCTCGAGGAGGTGTGGGTCCCGCGTGCCCTCCCAGTCGTGCACCACCACACCGATGAGCACGCGCGTACCGTTCAGCCGCGCGGCCAGGAAGGCCAGCGCGCGCAGCGATGGTTCGTCCGCCCAGTGCAGGTCGTCGATCACGAGCACTACAGTCTGGTTGCCGCTGAGACCGACCATCAGGATGTACAGACCGTAGAGCACCGGGGTGAGCACATCGACGCCGATGACCTCGTGCACTCCGCTCCCGTCCTCCACGGCGCCGAGCAGGGCCCGCGAAGGGGCGGGCACCACGTCCTCCGGCGAGGTGAGCAGGGGCAGCGCCCATTGGCGTACGACGCCCAGCGGCAGGTCACGCTCGCCCTGTGCGCCGCTGGACCGCAGCACGCACGCGCCGGAGTCCTCGGCGAGCTGTGCCAGCTCACGCAGCAAGACCGTCGTGCCCGCCCCGGTCTCGCCCTCCAGCAGCAGCAGCGCTCCCTCACCGGACTCGGCCTGCCGCAAGGCCTGGCGCAGGACGGTCAGTTCGGATTCCCGCTGCACGAGCATGGGTCTCACACCTTCCGGACCGCGGGGGCGAAGCGGGCCGCCAGCTCTGTTCTGCCCCGGACGCCGAGCTTGCGGTACACCTTGGTCAGTCGCAGCTCCACGGTCCGGGTGGCGACGCCGAGTTCGTCGGCGATCTCCCGGTTGGCCAGTCCGCTCAGGGCGAGTTGCAGGACGTCCCACTCGGGTGGTGCCAGCTCGGCGAGGGGCAGGGGCTCCGGCTCTTCCATCGTCTCCGGTGCGGCGGGGAGCTCGACGCCGAACGCGCTCAGCATGTCCGTGAGCCGTGCGTGGGCTCGCTCGAGAGCCCCGCCGGTGCCCCATCCGTGCAGCAGCGCACGCTCCTCCGCGAGCAGCCGGGCGGCGCTCTCGGGAGCGCCGAGCATCCGGTGGGCCAACGCGGCCGTCGACCGCCAGTGCACGAGCATCGGATTGCGCCACCGTCGAGCACGCAGCAGCCTGCCGCACTCGTCCAGGTACACCAGGGCACGTTCGGGGTCGCCGGTCACGAGGCAGAGCTCGCCCTTCGCGTAGCACAGCAGTCCCCAGCCGATGCCCTGGTCCGCCCCCGCGGCGAGCGGGCGGGCCGCGGCCCGTTGCGCGTCGTCCAGCCTCCCGCAACGGAGTTCGGTGACGATCTCGCCGGCCACGAAGCGCGCCAGCAGCATCGGATGCCAGGAGCTCAGGGGCAGCTCCCGAGCGGCGGCGGCCAGATCCTGCCGTGCCACCTCGGCGCCGTGGACACCCAGCGCGACGCGCGCCCGATGGAGCAGTGCCTGTGCGGCGCTCGCGCGGGCGTTGCGTCTGCGCGCCTCGACCACGACGGCGTCCAGTCCGGCCAGGGCCGCTTCCTGGTCGTCGGTGCACCGCAGTGCGCTGGATGCCGCGATCCGGCACATCAGCGGAAGGTCGGTGTACGCGGTGAGCGCGGCCCTGGCCAGCTTCCGTGCCCGGTCGGGCTCCACGGCCCGGGTGGCCAACTGCCAGGCGAGCACCGCGGCTTGAGCCGGGTCCGCCGGGCGCTCGATGGGCGGGGGCAACGGGGCCACCGGGCCACGCGGTTCCGGGCCGGACTCTTCCTGTGCGAGCCGGCCCAGAGCGAGCAGCGGGGAGCGGGTCTCTTCCGCCATGGAGCCGTTCCAAGCCCGGTAGGCGTCCGCGATCGTTCGGTGTGCGGTCGCCGCGTCGCCGCGGCTCAGCAGCAGGTCGGCCGCCTCGACGACGGACGGCAAGACCTCGCGGTGCGGGTAGCGCACCAGGACTTGGCACAGCCTGCCGTCGCTGGCCTGCGGCGCCGTCGCGACCTCGACCGAGGCGAGGCGGTTGAGCAGGCGCGCCCGGTCGGCATCGGGCATGGGCTCACGCAGGGCGCGGCGCAGCGCCGCGACCGCGGAGTCCGGCCTGCCTTGCCGCAGGCGGTACATGGACGCCTCGGCCAGCACCTCGGGGGCCCAGGGCAGGCCGGTCGCGGGTGCGGCGCCGAGAAGGCCGGCGACGGTGTCGGCGTCGGCACCCACCTTCCAGCCGAGTTCCGCCGCCCGCAGGCACAACGTGTTCCGCTCGACGGCGTCCATGCCCGCGAGCACATCCTCGGGGAGCGAGGAGCAGGCCGGCCGGGGGGCGTCGGGGCCGGTCACCAGCCCGGCGGCGAGCAGTATGTCGAGTGCGCGCTCCAGGCTGGTCGTACCCAAGCCGGTGAGGGAACCGACGATCTCGTACTCGAAGGTGGCGCCTCCTCCGAGGCACAGCACGCGCAGCAACGCCAGCGCGTCGGCGGGCAGGCCCCGGACGGCCCGGGCGTTGCGCTCGGACCAGGCACTGCGGGCCGCCAGTGTCAGCTCCCCGACCCGTTCGGGGGTCAGCGGCAGGTCCCGGGCGGCGAAGTGTTCGGCCACGGCGTGCAGCACGGCGGGGCGGCCCATGGTCAGATCGGTCGCCGTGGCGGCCACCGATGCGTCGACCTCCCGTCCCACCACCGCTGTGAGGAGCCTTTGGGAATCCTGTGGAGTCAGTGGCGGCAGCGGGAGTTCGTGAACGGCGGCGCAGCCCGTGTTCACGATGCAGTCCTCGCCGAGGTGGCCGGAGAGCGGGCCGTGGGACGCCCCGATGAGGAGCACCGGGGCGTCCTGGACCCGGCGGGTCATGGCGGCGAACCAGTGCAGCGACCACACGTCGGCCCACTGGACGTCGTCGACGGCGAGGGTCAGGGGGCGGTCCGCGGCGAGTGCGAGGAACTCGTCGCACAGCAGCGCTATCAAGGCCTCGGTGCTGCCGCCGCGGAGGCAGATGGCCGCCAGTTCGACCACGCGTGGCGGCGGGCGGAGTGCGATGAACAGGTGGCTCATGGCGGCGTACGGGAGCTGCGACTCGACCGGTGAGCAGCGGACGTGGCCGACGGCGCTTCCGGCGGCCCGCGCCCGGGCCACCGCCCGGGTGATCAGCGCGCTGCGTCCGGCGCCGAGCGGACCGGTCAGGCCGAGGACGCCCGACTCGCCGGCGGTGAGCGTCTCGATCACTTCGTCGAGCCGGGTCAGGACGGTGTCGCGGCCCACGAGTTGGGTGTCGCGGGATGCGGGGCTCACCGGGGCAGCCGCCCGGCACCGGTCCCCGCGGCTCGGTGGGCTTCCGCTTCGGCTCCGAGCCGCCTGTGGCCGTTGCGCGCCGCCACCTCGTACCCCCTTGCCACCGGTCGCTCCCCGCCGGAAGCGATGCTTTTCCACACTACAACTCCGCTGGTCACAGCCCGAAGTCGGCGTTGGAACGGTCTCATCAAACTCTCATCAGCGCGGCAGGCAGCTCCAGGCGGCTCCGGATGCCGAGCTTCCGGTACACGCTGGTGAGGTGGAACTCAACGGTCCGCTGGGTGAGGAACAGTGACTCGGCTATCTCCCTGTTGGTCGCTCCCGCGGCGGCCTGCTCGGCGACCCGGCGCTCGCTGCCGCTCAGCGCGTCGGCGGGCGAGTCGGTGCCGTGCCACAACCGCCCGCCGGCTTCGGTCAGCGCGGGCAGGGACTGGTCCAGCTGCTGCTTGTCCCGGCACAGCACGGCCAGGTCGATCGAGCGGCGCAGCCGTTCGCGAGCGCCCTCGGCGTCGCCCCGGCGGTGCAGTCTGCGGCCGAGCAGGTACTCCGCCCGGGACTGCTGAAGTCTGCCGGGGGAGTCCGCGAGCATGTTCACCGCGTCGATGAGCAGGTCGATCCCGGAGTCTCCCGCGGTCAGCACACCGCGCGCCATGCGGATCATGCCCAGCGCCCGGCAGGTTCCCCAGCGTCGTACGGGCTCCTCCACCCGTTCGAGGAGATCCAGCCCTTCGTGGGCGCGGCCGAGTCCGGCGAGCGCCTCCGCCGCATCGAGCCACCAGGGGGCCAGTACGGGGTTGTCGATGCCGGCCTCGGCCAGGCTGTCGCCGCAGTGGAGAAGGTGGGTGAGCGCGCCCTCCAGGTCTCCCAGCGCAGCCCGGGTCCGTGCCCGCGCCATCGTGAAGTGGTGGTATTCGATGGCGAACCGGTCCAGTCGTGGCCGGGTGACCAGGTCGAGCAGATCCTGCGCCCGCTTCGGCTCTCCCCGGCGGATCAGCGCCCCCGCCAGGGCGGTCTGCGGCATCACCACGGTCGGGGCCCAGGCTTCCTGCACCATCACGTCGAAGGCGCTCTGCGCGTCGGACAGCGCCTCTCCCACATTGCCCGCCCAGAGGTGGACCTCGGCGCGCACGCTGGTGCTGAGGACGTACGTCCACGCCTCACCGCGGCCCTGCGCGTGCTCGATCAGGTCGGTGAGGGCGCGCAGCGGGAGGTCGATCTCGTCGGCGAGGAAGAGCGAGAGGCTGGAACCCAGCACCGCCCATCCGCCGGGTGCGATCTCGCCGATGTCCAGGACCTTGCGCGCCTGGGCGGCGACCTCCGGGGCGGGCCTGGCCTTCAGGGTGCCCAGCGAGGACAGCATGGCCAGCAGCTGGCGTTCCTCGGGGGTGTCTCCCGGCGGCGGAACGTAGTCGGCGAACCGCCGGCTCACCGCTTCCACGGTGGACTTCTCGTCGAGGCCGGAGAGCAGGTACACGGACTCCACGAGCGTGCGCAGGGCGCGGTCCGCCGGGTCGGGGTTCTCGCCCAGCTCGGCGTCGATGGTGTCGAGCGTCTCCCCCACCAACGCGAAGGCCCGCAGCGAATTCTGCGCCCCCAGCGAGGTCAGGGCGTACTGCACCACCAACTGGCTTCGGATCCGTGGATCGGATACCAGGCCGAGCGCGCGCTCCAGGTGTTCGAGGCCCTTGGCCGGGTCGCTCTGTGCGAGCACCTTGCCGGAGGCGGCCAGCAGGCCCACGTCGTCCGGGTCGTGTTTGAGCGCGTGGGAGAGGTAGCGCGCGGCGACACCGGGCGCGCCCCGGTGCTCCGCGCTCGCGGCTGCCGCGCGCAGCACACCGACCATCCACGGCGTCGGGTCGCCGGGCAGCCGCATCAGCTGGACAGCGATTTCCTCGGCCGGGCGGCCGGCGTCGTTGAGCAGCCGCGCGGCGCGCCGGCGCAGGGCCACGAGTTCCTCGGCGGGGGTCGCGTCGAGCACCGCCTGCCGGATCAGGTCGTGTGCGTAGTCGACGCCGTCGCCGAGCAGCAGGTCCTGGGCGCGCAGCGCCTCCACCGCGATTCCCGCCGGGCCCGGTCGGGTGCCGGCGAGGGCCGCGGTCATCTCGATGCTCTCGCCGCCCAGCACCGCGATCGCCTTGGCGACGGCGTAGGCGTCCTCGGGGAGCCGGTCGAGCTGAGACCGCGTGACCACGCACCGCCCGAGCTCGTCGAGCAGGGCCACCTGTTCGACGCCGGGCGGAATCGCCTCGGCGCGCAGCCGGGTGACGACCCGCTGGAGCAGGAACGGGCTTCCGCCGGTGATGTCCGTGCAGGTGGCGACGAATGCCGGGGCGGTCTCGACGCCGAACGCGGAGTGCAGGACGTCGCCGACGGCATCGGCGGTCAGCGGAGGCAGATCCAGGGTCAGACAGCCCAGGGCGTCACTGATCTCGTCGAGCAGTTCGGGCTGATCAGCGCCGGTGCGCTGGGTCATCACCACCAGGAGCGGAAGGTCCTCTGCACGGCGGAGCAGAAATCCCAGCCAGCGCAGGGAGGTCTCGTCGCACCACTGGATGTCGTCGATGGCGAGCACCACCAGGCCGTCGGCGCTGAGCCCGGCGGTCAGCCAGTGCAGGCCGTACATGACCGCGTACGCGTCGGCTGGGCCGGTCTCCTCCGTATGCGGCAGGAGCGCGGGGAGGGCGAGGCGGGCGCTGCCGCTGAGCAGAGGGGAGCTCGCGGGGCCGTCCCCGGTGCGCCACAACGGCTCGAACAAGCCACGGACGGTTTCGTACCCCGTTGAACGGCCTTCCGGACACGTGACGGACAGCACCGTCTTCGCGAGGGGTTCGAGTTCGTTGAGCACGGCGGAGAGCAGTCGGGTCTTGCCGATACCGGCCGGGCCGCGGACCAGCACCGCTTGACCCGCGCCGGGCGACGCCCGGCGGGCGCGTTCGACGAGAAGGGACAATTCCCAGTCCCGGCCGATGAGTTCCGTGGCTGTTTGCGACTGCACGCTGCTATGAGCGGCCATCGAGACTCCTGTGTGCTGCATTGCGGGGGGACGTCAACTGGCCGTTGATGTTGATGAGTTTGGATGCCGATTCGCTTGCTGGCCGATAATACCGGCTCGGGTGTCCGGATTACGGACCCCGTGGTGCCCATCGGCCTTCACCTCGGGCGTGCACGGAACTGTCCGTAACACTACTTGCTCGTATGGTGCATGGAATCAGGCTCCCCCCGGGGCACTCAGAGGCCAGGTCAGGAGAAGTCAGTCGAGTCCCTTCTCCTGCTGTTCATCCGCAGTTCTTGTATCGCTCGATGGACCGGTGCGCGGTGCCCGGCGCGGTCCGCTTCTCGATACGGGAGCGATAGGTGTTCCCATCGCCGCGGCATGTGCCCGACATCACCGTGGTGACGTATGCGGGACGGCCGAGGCTCCGCGGATCCCGAATCGAGCGGTGAATGCGACGCTGCGGAGAAATCCGCGGGATCTGAATACGGATCTGCAAGACCCAGGTTTCCTGGAGAATTTCATACCGTCCGCGGATCATCCGCTCCCGCACGTTCGTTGACCGATCGTCCGTCAACAGCGAAAGGGCTTCTCGGGCCAATCGCCACCCATCCTCCGGGGCCATTGCAGCCGCTTGATCAGTTTCGGCCACGACCGACGCGAGGCACCTCCTCGACCCCGGTGACCACCCGCGACAGCGGTCCATCGCCTGGCGCGCCCCGCCTCGCGGTGCCGCACGCCGGCAGGGGGCCGGGCGGACGTGCCCGTAGACGGCCCGAGCCGTCGGGGAGGGAGACACAGTGATGCCCGGGGCCCCAAGGCACCCGGGCATCACCGCGTCATCCGCCCTGCTTCCGCCCCGTGACCGGGGCGGCGGGTCAGGCGTCGATCCAGTTGTGTGCCTGGACCAGTTCCAGCACGCGCTTGCGTACCTGGACGAGCTGGGCCGCGGTGAGCGACGGCGCCGCTTCGAGCAGCGCCTCGGTCAGCTCGTTCCGGAACTCAGCCTGGGACAGGACGTCGCACATCAGGTCCTCGTCGGAATCCGCGGCGACCGCCCGTTCCGCCCCCGCGGCAACCGGAGTCGGCCGCCGTACGACGACCGCCCGCGCGGGCTGCTGCTCCAACATCTGCACATCGCTGGCCTTGAGCCCGCGCTCCCCCACCTCCGCCGTGTACTCCACCCGGAGTCCACTGCGGAACAGATGCTTCTCGTCCCTCAAGTCATTGGCATGTACGAAGACATCCTCACCGCCGGAATCGGGGGTGATAAAGCCATATCCGCGCACGTCGTCAAAGCGCACCACGGTACCTGTAGCCACCACAGCTTCCCCTCACATCAACCACTACACACTGTCACCAACACACGTCCCGGAGCCGGTCTTTGACACCCCGCACCGGATACCGCTCAAATCCTCGGGCCGACATTCGACGGGCGGGGCACGGCAGTTGACCGCCGTCCGGCCCCTCGCACGGTGCTTCCTCATGGTGTCGTAAGGCCCATGGGCCGTAGCGCGCACGGTCACCGCGTGTGCCATGAAGAGCCATCCAGACCTGGACCCATGGGAGCGTCGGCGGGATCGGTGCGGGGAACGGCGGCGGGTACCGTGACCGTGGTCATCACCAGGCCCGACCGTACGGCCCAGCGCCCCTCGAATCCGTTCAGGACGCGGTCACCGAGCTGCCATCCGGGTACCAGAAGCCGTGCGGCGAAGGTTTCGCCGACCGGGTCGAAGGTGAGGAAGGCATCCTCGAACCCCAGCGGGCGCCCGGTCAGCGGAAACCACGCCTTGTACACCGCCTCTTTGGCGCTGAACAGCAGGGTGTCCCAGGGGAGCGGCGGCGATCCGGGGCGGTACAGCGGCAGCCCGGCGCGCTCATCGGGCAGTGCCACGGCCTCCAACACCCCGTCCGGAAGCGGCTTCGCGGGCTCGGCGTCGATGCCGAGGGCGAGCAGCTCCGTGCTGGGCGCGACGACAGCGGCGGCATACCCCTCGCAGTGGGTGATCGCGCCGGTGATGCCGGACGGCCATCGGGGCTCGCCGCGCGGCCCGGGAAGGATCGGTACGGGCGGCGAGCCGATACCGGCCAGTGCCCGGCGGGCGCACCAGCGGCCGGCGGCGAACTCCCGCTTCCGCTTGTCGACCGCATGCGCCACGAGGTCCTCTTCCGGGGGCAGAAGCGCACCGGCCGGTGGTTGGCCGAAGGTCTCGGCCACCGAGACGGTGTCCGGCAGCAACGCGCCGAGCAACGCCGTCCCGCTTGCGGTTTCCCCTGCCATCGCCGCTGCTCCAGCCACTTGCCCTGACCATGTGCCGAACCCGCACGACCCTCGCTGTCCCGTGCAAGGGCGAGCCTAGGCCCCGTTCGCCGTCCGGCCCACCGAAAGGGGCATGGGACGCCTGGGCCCGAGAAAATGACCAGACTTCCGTGGAGAACGAGACCGTCGTGCGCTCGACGGACCGGCCGCGCAGCCGATGTGCATGCACCCGCCCGATGCCGTACGGCCGCCTCGCAGCCCACTGATCACATAGTGGTCCGCCTCGGGCACGGTGAATGTCGGCGCTTGCTCCAGCGAGGTGCCCCCGCCGCCTTGATCGGGACAGACGCAGTAGCTCGGCCGACGGAACCTTCGGGTAGCGGGCTGCCGGATCGGTCAGGGTGCGCACATCGGACGCGGTCGTGGGCGCGTAGCCATGCTCTCCGATGCCGTGCAGTCCACGGCTGACAACGTTGAGCGGGTCGTGAACATGGCTGGTGCAGCCCCCGGGCCCCGGCGACACCCCCGGCACGGACACCGCATCGTACGGGACTGAGGGCGAGCCACCGTGAGGAGGACAGCCGCCCCGCACAGCCCGCCGAGATGGCACCCCCGCCCATGTGTTCCTGGCCGCGCAGCAGGCCGGCTACATCACCGCGGAGATCGTCCATGCCACCGGGGGCACACCCCTGCCCTGGCACGCCTCGCCTAGCGCGAGCGGTTCCGCACCGTCAGGCGGTCCTTGCGCGAGCGGCGCCGGAGCAAGACGGCGGGGACGAACCAGCAGAGGGCGAACCACAGCAGTACTGCGGCCACCAGCCACAAGGCCACACTGTCGGAGGCCACGACGCGCAGGATCAATAGGAGCGCCGACGCCACGGTGAACAACAGCAGGACAAGCCCGGCCAGTGTGAACCCGGACGCCCAGACCACGGTCTCCGGCTTCAGTCGGCGTCCCGTGACAAACCGGTGCAAGGAGACCGGGGCGATCAGCGCACCGGTCGCCGCCGCGCCCAGGAGAACGGTCACGATGTAGATGACCTTCTCCGTCGCGCCCAGTTCCGCGAAACGCGGCGTGAAGGCGACCGTGAGCAGGAAAGCGAAGAGGATCTGCACACCCGTCTGGGTCACTCTCACCTCTTGCAGCAGCTCGGCCCACTTGCGGTCCGCCCGCTCCTCCGGAGACTCGCTGCGGCCGGTCGAGGGCCGAGGGTCCTCATGCATCGGCGGCTCTCCCTTTCCGCCCACGCGTTCCTGGGCGGTCGGCACTGCGCGGTCCGGTCGTCACGAGGCGCGCAGACAACGGCCGTTCCAGAGAACCCGGGCTCCCGCCGCGCTCCCCATGCCCGACCGGCCCAGCAGAGGGAAGTACGGCCGACGCGGGCAGCGGTCGACCTACGCCCCGACGAGCGCTGGAGCGAATACCACGCGTACGCGAGGCGTGGAGCCGGCCGCCTGGCCGCCCGACCGCCTGCGACCACATGAGCCCCCGTGTCAGCGGCCGAGCGCCTTCGCCAGCTGCTCCTTGTTCATCTGGGAGCGGCCCTCGATGCCTCGCTGCTTCGCCTCGTTGTACAGCTGATCACGGGTGGGGCCCTTCGCCCCGCTGTGCGAGCGCATCCCGCCCCGCTCCGGCGCGGACTTCGGGTCCTTCACGGAGGTCCTGCTGGCGGTCTTGGCCTCGCCCGCACGGGCGCGTTCCTTGTTGACGGTCCGGGCGGCGATCTCCTTCGCCCGGGAGGTGGAGGTACCGCGCTCCTCCTGACCCTTCTTGATGTGCTCGTATTGGCGTTCACGCTTGCGGCTGGATCCGGCAGGCATGGCTCAGCCTCTCTTTCCCGTCGGCGCGCCGCCTTCGCCCGATCGGACCTCCAGATGAAGGGGCAACGCTCCGGGCGATCGCCCCGGGCACCTGATGCTGGTCCGGTGGCGGACACGGCTTGCTTTCTCCGTCTTCAACCTTAGGACGGGTTCCCCGGGGTCGAAGTCCGGAACCTCCCGGACGGACGACGTCGGCATCGCGGCCGGGAGTGCCCAGCGCCTCGGGCTTCGGTCGTACGAGTGGGGCCCGGATTGCTGGGAACCCCGGGGTTATGTGTGCTGTACGGCGCCCGGCACCGCACGCCGTTTCCTCAGCCTCCCATCGGCGCGCAGCTCGCTTCCCCTGGCACGCCCGAGCGGGTGAGACGGTCGGCTCGGGCCATGTCACGCGGCCGACGTTTCTTCGCGGCGCGCGGCCACGAGTCCCGCTTCGGCCGAATGCGCATGTCGGCGTGGTGCTGGGAGCCCGGACGCGCAATGTGTAGATCTTGGTACCGATATCCGCACCGGTGACGAGCACGACGGAGGACAGGAAGGCGTCGATGGCCACCGAAGATCGGCAGACAGCGCCCGGTAGCAGCGGGTCGAGGGGAAACCCTGCCGCACTGGCGAAGGCTCTGCGCGCCCGTGTGGACGGTGAAGTGCGCTTTGACGCGGGCAGCCGTGGCGCGTACTCCACCGACGGCTCGAACTACCGGCAGGTGCCGATCGGCGTGGTCGTGCCCAGGAACGTGGAGGCCGGGGCCGAGGCGGTCGCGGTCTGCGCGGAGTCCGGCGTCCCCGTACTCAGCCGGGGCGGCGGGACCAGCCTGGCGGGCCAGTGCACCAATGAGGCGGTCGTGATCGACTGGACGAAGTACTGCGACCGTCTGGCGTCGGTCGATGCCGAGCGGCGGACCTGTGTGGTGGAGCCCGGCATCGTGCTGGACGAGCTGAACCGGTTACTCGAACCCCATCAGCTGAAGTTCGGCCCCAAACCGTCCACGCACAGCCACTGTTCTCTGGGCGGCATGATCGGCAACAACTCCTGCGGGGCTTCGGCACAGGCGTACGGAAAGACCGTGGACAACGTGCGGCGGCTGGAGGTGCTGACCTACGACGGCACCCGTTGCTGGGTCGGCCGGACCCCGGATGACGAGTTCCAGGCAATCATGGCCGCCGGGGGCCGGCGCGCGGAGCTGTACCGGGGGCTGAAGGAGATCATCGATCACTACCTCGCGGACGTCCGGGAGGGTTACCCGGCGGTTCCGCGCCGGGTGTCGGGATACAACCTGGACTCACTGCTCCCCGAGAACGGCTTCGATGTGGCCCGCGCCCTGGTGGGCAGCGAGGGCACCCTCGTGACCGTGCTGCGCGCCGAATTGGAGCTGGTGCCCGTACCGCCGTACGAGGCGGTCCTCGTCCTGGGCTATCCCGACATCTGCTCCGCGGCGGACGACGTACCTCGGCTGCTCGAGCACAGCCGCCCCACCCAGCTGGAGGCGCTGGACGGACGGATGGCGCAGCTGATGCGGGAAGAGAGGGCGTTTCTCGATTCCCTGGACCAGTTCCCGGCAGGTGAGAGCTGGCTGTTGGTGCAGTTCAGCGGTGACAGTCAGGAGGACGTCGACGGGCAGGGGCGTGATCTGCTGCGTGCGCTCGGCCGCGGCGAGGATGACGGCACGGTGGCGTTCTCCGACGATCCGCGCCGGGAGGAGAAGGTGCTCCGGGCCCGGGAGGCGGGACTGGGGGTGACCGCCCGTCCACCGGACGGGCGGGAGACCTGGGAGGGGTGGGAGGACTCCGCCGTGCCGCCCGATCGGCTCGGGGATTACCTGCGTGACCTCAAGCGGCTCTTCGACGAGTTCGGGTACGGCCAGTCCTCGCTCTACGGTCACTTCGGGCAGGGGTGTGTCCACACCCGCATCCCCTTCGAGCTGAAGAGCGCCGAGGGGGTGGCCACCTTCCGCACCTTCCTCGGCCGGGCCGCCGATCTGGTGGTCTCCTACCGTGGGTCGCTCTCCGGTGAGCACGGGGACGGTCAGGCCCGGGGCGAGCTCTTGCCGCGGATGTTCGGCGACCGCCTGGTTGCCGCGTTCGGTGAGGTGAAGGCCCTCTTCGACCCGGACAACCGGATGAATCCCGGAAAGGTGGTGGCGCCGGACGGTGTGGACGAGAACCTCCGGCTCGGCCCGCGGTGGCGGCCGCGCTCCCTGCCGGCGCGGTTCGGTTATCCCCATGACCAGGGGTCCTTCACCCGAGCGGTGATGCGGTGTGTGGGTGTCGGCAACTGCCGTGCGCACCGGGGTGGTGTCATGTGTCCGTCCTTCCGCGCGACCGGCGAGGAGGAGCACTCCACCCGGGGCCGGGCTCGGCTGCTGTTCGAGATGCTGGAAGGACACAGCGACTCGCCGGTCAGCGACGGGTGGCGCGCCACCGAGGTCCGTGACGCGTTGGACCTGTGCCTGGCGTGCAAGGGCTGCAAGTCGGACTGCCCGGTCGGGGTCGACATGGCCACCTACAAGGCGGAGTTCCTCTCCCACCACTACGCGGGGCGGCCGCGACCGGCCGCACACTATTCGATGGGGTGGCTGCCGTTGTGGGCGCGGGTTTCCCGTCTCTCCCCACGGCTGGTCAACGCGGCGCTGCACGCTCCGGGGCTGGCCCGGATCGGCAAGCTGGTGGCCGGGGTGGCGGCGGAGCGGGAGGCGCCCGTCTTCGCCGAGGAGTCCTTCCTTCAGTGGTGGCGGGGCAGGGGCACACCGCAGCCGGAGCCGGGAGACGACAACGCGGTCGTTCTGTGGCCTGACACCTTCAGCACGTTCTTCCACCCGGACATCGCGCGCTCGGCGGTCCGGGTGCTGGAGGACGCGGGGTTCCGCGTGGCGGTACCGAGTCAGGCGGTGTGCTGCGGGCTGACATGGATCTCCACCGGACAGCTCGGCTTGGCCGAACGTGCCCTTCGTCGCACGGTCGAGGTGCTGCGGCCGTGGATCGAGACGGGCGCCCCGATCGTCGGTCTGGAGCCCTCCTGCACCGCCGTCTTCCGGGCCGACGCACCCGAGTTGCTGCCACAGGACCAGGACGTCCTGCGGCTCGCACGGCAGTTCCGCACGCTCTCCGAACTGCTCCTCCAGGACGCCGATGGCTGGCAGCCCCCGGCCATCGGGAGAGCGGCGACGGTGCAGACGCACTGTCATCAGCACGCCGTGATGAAAGCCGATGCCGACCGCGAGCTGATGCGTCGTGCCGGTATCGACGCCGATGTCCTGGACGAGGGTTGCTGCGGGCTCGCCGGCAACTTCGGATTCGAGCGCGGACACCACGACCTTTCCATGACCATCGCCGAACTGGGTGTCCTGCCGGCCGTACGCGACACCGCTCCCGGTGCTCTGGTCCTCGCCGACGGCTTCAGCTGCCGCGTCCAGATCGAGCAGGGCGCCACGGGCCGTCGGGCGATGCATCTGGCCGAGGTGCTGGCGCTCGGCCTGGACACCGCACACCTGCCCGCGCATCTGCCGGAGAAGCTCGCCCTCCGCCCAGAGCCCTCCCCCCGCGATGCGCGTGTGGCCGCGGCCACGGCGCTCATCGCGGCCGTAGCTGCTGCCGGCGGCATTTGCGCCTTCGTCCGCCGCCGCCGTGGACGGTGCACCGCATTCCCCCACACGCATTGACGAGAGGAAGCACCTGTGTCACTCAAAGTGTCCGACTACATCCTCCAGCGACTGCGCGCATGGGAGGTCGAGCATGTCTTCGCCTACGCGGGAGACGGGATCAACGGCCTGCTCGCCGCCTGGGGACGGGCCGACAACAAGCCACGGTTCATCCAGTCCCGACATGAGGAGATGTCGGCCTTCGAGGCCGTCGGCTACGCCAAGTTCTCCGGGCGGGTCGGTGTGTGCGCGGCGACCTCGGGCCCCGGCGCCATCCACCTGCTCAACGGCCTGTACGACGCCAAGCTCGACCACGTACCGGTGGTGGCGATCGTCGGCCAGACCAACCGCAGCGCCATGGGCGGTTCCTACCAGCAGGAAGTCGATCTGCTGAGCCTGTACAAGGACGTGGCGGCCGACTTCTGTGAGATGGTCACCGTCCCCGAGCAGCTCCCCAACGTCATCGACCGGGCGATGCGCACGGCCCGCGCCAAACGCACGGTGACCGCCATCATCATCCCCGCCGACGTACAGGAACTCGACTACTCACCGCCGACTCACACGTTCAAGATGGTCCCGTCAAGCCTCGGTATGGCCTCCTACGCGCCCCTCCCGGGCGCCACTGATCTGGACCGCGCCGCCGAGGTGCTCAACGCCGGGGAGAAAGTGGCCATCCTCATCGGCCAGGGCGCGCGCGGAGCACGCGCCGAGGTCGAGCAACTCGCCGAGCTGATGGGGGCCGGGGTGGCCAAGGCGCTCCTGGGCAAGGACGCGTTCCCCGACGATCTGCCCTATGTCACCGGTGCCATCGGGTTGCTGGGCACCCGCCCCTCCTATGAACTGATGCAGGAGTGCGACACCCTGCTCGTCATCGGATCCAGCTTCCCCTACACCCAGTTCCTGCCCGAACTCGACCAGGCCCGGGCCGTGCAGATCGACATCGACCCCTTCATGGTCGGCCTGCGCTACCCCTTCGAAGTCAATCTTGTCGGAGACGCCCGGGAGACGCTCAAGGCCCTGCTTCCGAAGCTGAAGCGGAAGAAGCACGGCTCATGGCGCAAGAAGATCGAGAAGAACACCGCCCGCTGGTGGAAGGTCATGGAACGGCGCGCCGCCGTGGACGCCGACCCCATCAACCCCGAGTACGTCGTCCACGCGCTCGACGCCCTCCTCCCCCACGATGTGATCCTGGCCGCCGACTCCGGCTCCGCCGCCAACTGGTACGCACGTCACCTCCGCATCCGCGGGGCCATGCGCGGCTCGCTCTCCGGCACGCTGGCCACCATGGGGCCGGGCGTCCCGTATGTCATCGGCGCCAAGTTCGCCCATCCCGACCGGCCCGCACTGGCCCTGGTGGGCGACGGGGCGATGCAGATGAACGGCATGGCCGAGCTCATCACCGCGGCCAAGTACTGGTCCGAGTGGCAGGACCCCCGGCTGATCGTCGCCGTACTCAACAACCACGACCTCAACCAGGTCACCTGGGAGATGCGCGCGATGTCCGGCGCTCCGCAGTTCCTCCCCTCCCAGGCCCTCCCCGATGTGCCGTACGCGGACTTCGCCCGCTCCATCGGCCTGGAGGGTGTGCGGGTGGAGACACCGGAGGGAGTGGAATCCGCCTGGCACAAGGCGCTCGGCGCGGACCGTCCCTTCGTCATCGACTTCCGCACCGACCCCGCCGTACCGCCGATTCCCCCGCACGCCACCCTCGACCAGATCGAAGCCGCCGCCACGGCCGTCTTCCAGGGCGACAGCGACCGTGCGGACGTGGTCCGGCAGGGCGTCAAGGCCAAGATCCAGGAGTTCCTGCCGGGCAAGAGCCGCCGTCAGGAACGGAAGGACTGATGCCCAGCACGGCACCGGACACCCCGACGGTGGAACGGGTGGACGTGTCCGTCTACACCGTCCCGACGGACACGTCAGAAGCGGACGGCACACTCGCCTGGAACTCCACCACACTGGTTCTCGTCCAGGCCGTCAGCGGGCCGACGACCGGAACGGGCTGGACCTACGGCTCCCCCGCCACCGCCGAGGTGGTCAGCAAGGAACTGGCCGACGTCGTGACCGGGCATCCCGTACTCGATGTGCCACGGGCGAACGAGGCCATGGCCCGCGCGGTGCGCAACGCCGGGCGGCCCGGCCTCGTCGCCGGAGCGATCTCGGCCGTCGACATCGCCCTGTGGGACCTCAAGGCACGGTTGCTCGGACTGCCCTTGATCCGCCTTCTCGGCGCCACCGTCACCGACGTCCCGGTGTACGGCAGCGGCGGCTTCACTACGTATGACCAGGAGCGACTCACCCGGCAGTTGCGCGGCTGGACGCAGGAGCGGGGAATTCCGCGCGTCAAGATCAAGATCGGTGAGTCCTGGGGGCGGGAGCCGGAACGGGACCTCGCCCGCGTGCGCCAGGCGCGCGAGGTCGTCGGAGACTCCTGCGAGCTCTACGTCGACGCCAACGGCGCCTACACCCGCAAACAGGCCGTTCGGATAGTCCATGCCTTCGCCGACCAGAACGTCAGCTGGTACGAGGAACCGGTCTCCTCCGACGACCTGACCGGGCTGCGGATGGTGCGCGACGCCGTCCGGTCCGATGTCGCCGCGGGCGAGTACGGCTACGATCTGCCGTACCTGACCCGTATGGCGGCACGTGGCGCCGTGGACTGCCTCCAGGCCGATGTCACCCGCTGCGGGGGCATCACCGTTTGGCTGCGCGCGGCCGCCGTCGCCGAGGGCCTCGGCCTCCAGATCTCCGGACACTGCGCCCCTCACCTGCACGCCCACGCGGCAGCCACCATCCCCAACCTCCGCCACCTGGAGTGGTTTCACGACCATGTGCGCATCGAGGAAGAGTTGTTCGAGGGGACACTCGATCCTTCCGGCGGCAGCGTGCGTCCGGGCCTGTCGGGGAAGCCGGGTCACGGACTCGGCTTCCGGCATACCCGGGCCGCGCGTTTCCGCGTCGGCTGAGCGGAGCGACGGCCGTGGTGGCTGGAGCCCCGCCCCCGCCTCAGCGGCCGGGTCGCTTCCCGTACTTCGCCGTGTAGGAACGGGCGATCCGCAACTGCTCTCGTTCCATCCACGGGGCCGCCACCAGCACGCTGGGCAGCGCCTCGCGGTCCGTGGTCACCGCGCGGAAAAGTCGGGAGACGGTCACATCGTGGTCGGGCCGGTACATCACCTCAATCGGATCGCCGACACCCAGCTCGCCCGGTTCGACGACACGCAGCATGGCCCCGGGCGAGGCGGCTTGGGTGAAGCGCCGCAGCCAGCCCTTCTCTCCGAGCCAGCCCGCGAAGGTGCGGCACGGGATACGGCCGCCGGTCACCTCCAGCACCACCTTGGGGCCTATCCGCCAGCGTTCGCCGACCAGCGCCTCGCGCAGGTCGATGCCGAGGGTGGTGAGGTTCTCGCCGAAGCCACCGTTGGCCAGCGGGCGCCCCAGTTCGGGCTCCCAGCTGTCCAGGTCCTCGCGGGCGAACGCGTAGACGGCCCGGTCGTCCCCGCCGTGGGAGCGCAGATCGCACACCGCGTCCCCGGCCACACCACTCGCTCCCACCCCGGGGCGGCCTGGCGCACTCACCCGGACCGGCCCTTCGACCGGCTGCTTGTCGATGCCCGTCATGCCGGAAGCGGCATCGGTGAAGGCCACGGGCTTGGCCGACCCGACGTTCACACTGAGGATCTTCATGGGAGTGTCAATCGATGGAGCGATCCTGGAGACGGACTACAGCCTTGGTTGTCACGGTGACTCCACCGATCCTCTCGTTGAGTCAGGGGACTGCTTGCGGTGGAATGCCACGGGTTCCCTCTCCCAGCCAGCCGCAAAACACCCTCCTGATGGATGCCTCCGAACTGTCTCGACGTTCAGGCCCCAGAGTGCTCCCCCACCGGAGGCCATGACCATGGGCCAGATGCACGGGTCCGTTTCCTCGCGCCAGGCGGAGGGAACTCGTAGTGCCGCAGTCCGACCCCGGAGGGTTACGACCCTGGAGGCACTATGGCTCTCGCCCGTAGCCCGGTTGCCCGTGCCTGGCGGCGCTGGAGGCACCCCCGTGACCTGCGGGTGTCACGGAACCCGATGAATGTCGAGGACGCCAACCGGCGCTTTCTGATGTACGGGGTGCTGCCGCTGTGGTTCGTACCGGCCGTGGCGGACTGGATCATGCACCGCAGAACCCGAATCGAGCACACCTCCGGAACACGCGAATCGGCCCTTCACGCACTGATGATGACCGAAGCGGGCGTCCCGGTCGCGATGGGGCTGCTGGCGCGGATCAATCCCCTGGTTCTCTCGGTCCTGGGAGGGGCGGCCGTCGCACACGGCGCCACCGCCCTGTGGGACGTCAGCCTGGCCACCGGCGAACGCGACGTGCGTCCGGTGGAACAGCACATCCACAGCTTCCTGGAGGTCCTGCCGCTCTCGGCGCTGGCCTTCACATCCTGTCTGCACTGGGACCAGGTCCGCCGCGTTCTGCACGGCGGCGAGGAACCCCAGGACTGGAAGCTGCTCCCGAAGGAGAACCCGCTTCCCGCCCGCTATCTGACGGGCATCGGGCTGGCTATCGGAGCGTTCGTCGCCCTGCCGTATGCCGAGGAGATGACCCGCTGCCTCAGAGCGAGCAGGGCACGTACGGCCGGGTGACCGCCGCGGGGCCGCTCACCGTTCAGGGCCGCTTGCCCACCCCGCCGGCCACCTCGTGCACACGGCCCGCGGGCGAGTCGGCCGCCGGCGGAGCACCACGTCGAACAGCTCCGGGGAGCCCGCGCGCCGCGCACGTCCCGGGTGACCGCGGCCCGGTACGCCGCGGCCGCGTCCTCGGTGTGCAGCACCTGGAAACGCAGCCCCGGCCTTCGGGCCTTCTCTGAGCGTCTGAGTCGGCCGGGCGGGGGCTCCGTGTTCGATCACGGGGCGGGGGCGGTGTGGCCGCCCAGCAGGTTGCCGGGAGCGACCCCACCGCCCGCCGCCGTGGCCGATCTCCTCGCCTCGCCTTGCGGTTGGGGCCAGCTAAAGGGAGACCGGTCCGCCCGGTGGGAGAGGCGGGCTCGCCGCTGCTACGTCGACTTCCGGTAGGTCCGGAACGCCCGTGTGGCCAGGAAGGCCATCACGAGGACCGCCGCCGCGAGCAGTCCCAGATGTGCCCAGACCGTGCTCCAGTCGGGGTGTGCGAGCATCGCCTGCCGCGCCGCGACGACCGCCCATTCCATGGGGTTGTACTCGGCGACGTGCCCGACCCAGCTCGGAGCGAGGTGCAGGTCCATCACAGCGGAGCTGAGGAACATCAGCGGCAGCGTGGTGAATTGGGAAATGGCGATCAGCGTGGCCTGCTGACGGGTCAGCAGTGCGATGGCATTGGACAGTGCCGAGAAGATCAGCGTCAGCAGTACCGCGGCGAGGATGGTGACACCGACGCCTGATGGGCCACCGGGGAAGGGGGCGCCGGCGAGCAGCGCGATGACCACGATGATCAAACTTTGGATGACGGTCTGGATTCCCTGGTAGGCCATGGTCGCGCACATCATGGCGCCTCGGCTGGCAGGGGAGGTGAGCAGCCGGTCCATCACACCCCGGTCGATGTCCTGGAGATATGCCGTCCCCGACCAGGCGCTCGCGAACAGCGCGGTCATCATCACCACACCAGGCGTGAGGAATTGGAGGAATCCGCCGCCACCGTGCGCGAATCCGGGCAGGTTCACGACCGCACGGAAAAGCTGTCCGAACAACAGCAGCCAGATCACCGGCTGCACGAGCCCCATCACGAGGAAGGTGGGCATCCGCCGCAGTGTGCGCAGCAGGCGGCCGGTGAGGAACACGGAGTGTGCGAGCACCGTCATCGGACGCGTGCAGAGCGGCTTGGTGTGTACGGTGCTCATTTCGCCGCCTCCAGGGCCTTCGGGTCCTCGTCGCCGACGGTCAGAGGGCTGTGGCCGACGTGCCGGAGGTAGACGTCATCGAGTGATGGGCGGGCAAGTGTCGCAGAGGTCACGGCGATGCCTGCTTCTTCGAGTGCGGCCAGCACGGGCGGCAACGCACGGGCACCGTCGTCGGTGCGGCCGCGGACCGTGCACCCGTCCAGGGTGATCTCGCGTAGCACCGGCACCCGTTGCAGCACCGCGGGTGCTCTGCTGTCGGTCGCGGCGAGCTCGACCTGTACCGCGTCGCCGCGCAGGTCGCTCTTGAGGTCCTCCGGGGTGCCTTCCGCGACGACGGTGCCGTGGTCGACGATCGCGAGCCGGTCGGCGAGGCGGTCGGCCTCGTCGAGGTAGTGCGTCGTGAGCAGGACCGTCATCTGCTCATCCCCGGCCATCCTGGCGATCTCGTGCCACATCTCGCTCCGAGCCTGGGGATCCAGACCCGTGGTCGGCTCGTCGAGGAACAGGACCTGCGGGCGGTGCATCAGCCCGAGTGCGACGTCCAACTTGCGCGCCATGCCGCCGGAGTAGGTGCTGACCGGCCGGTTCGCGGCGTCGGCCAGGCCGAACCTGTCGATGAGCTCCCGCGCCCGCGCCTTGGCGTCGCGACGGGACATCCCGTGGAGGCGGCCCGCAAGCAGCAGGTTCTCGGTCGCGGTCTCCATCGGGTCCGTGCCGGGCTTCTGAGCCACGAATCCGATCGCCTGGCGCACCCGGTCCGGCCTTGCCGCAACATCGATGCCGGCGATGCGTGCCGACCCCGAGTCGGCGACCGCCAGCGTGGAAAGAATCTTCACCGTGGTTGATTTGCCTGCCCCGTTCGGACCGAGCAGCCCGAAGACGGTCCCCTTCGCCGCCCAGAAGCTCAGCCCCTGCAACGCGGTGACCGGGGGTTTGTTCCTGCCTGTCGAGTAGGTCTTGACCAGATCAACGGCTTCCAGAGCCGCTTCTGATCGCCTCACTGCAACCATCGCCGCACACCTTTGTCAGAATCTGGTGTGACTCTCACCTTCCTTGCGTCACCGGACACAAGGAGGCTGAATGGCGAGGGCTGGCTGAACCCTACGGTGAGATGTCGCAGGTGACGCTAACAAGGCGCGCGAGCATCCGCAAATGATGTCTCACCCCGCGAAGCCCGTGCCCCGGAGACCGGTGAGCAGCCACCTGGCGAAGGGTGCGCCGCGTACGTACGGATCGGGCCCGTGTGGGATCGGGGGTACGGTGCCGGGAGCCGCGGGCGTCGTCCTTCTTCACCAGCAGCCACGCCTCCCGGTCCGTGCCCTGGCGGATACGGGTGAGCGCGTATCCGCCATGGAGTTTGTGGCCGTGCAGCAGAAACGAGGCATGGCCACGTTCCAGAGCATCCGCGAACGGAACCTCCTTGCCACGGCGGTCCGCCGAGGTGCTGCGGTACGTCCCCTCGTCCCACAGAATGACGGTGCCCGCTCCGTACTCGCCTTCGGCGATGGTGCCCTCGAAGTCCGCGTAGTCGAGCGGATGGTCTTCTGTGGGCATCGCGAGCCGCTTTTCCTGGGGATCGCCCGAGGGCCCCTTGGGTACGGCCCAGGACTTGAGGACGCCGTCCACCTCGAGACGGAAATCGAAGTGCGTGGTCGTGGCGTCATGGATCTGCACGACGAAGGAGGGTCGCTGACCTGGACGTCCGCCGCGGCTCGCGCCGCCCCTCGGCTCCGCTGACTTCGCGAAGTCCCGCTTGCGTCGATATTCCTCGAGGCCATCGGTCGTCGGCATGGTTCCCTCCTTCCGGCGCAGTGCCACGCGCACCAGGGTCATGTCCGCCCGGCCGGCGACCGGCGCTCGCCGGGACACCGGGACACCACGGGGCCGCCGCGACGCAAACTCGCGGGTAGACGCATTCCCAACCGGGCAGGTACCCGGCCGAGGTGCCACTAACCGGGCGCAATGTCGAGGACGAGACGGTCTCCCGGGGCCCACCCGCTCGTGGCACACGGCGACCTCAACACTGAGCGTCACGATGCAATACCACGCGTCACAGCCGCAGGTCGGAAGGTCACACCTCAGCAAAATAACCTATAACGCCCACATGGGACATACTCGACAATAGGTTGAGAGAAAGAGGCAGCTGAGGACGAGGCCCGCGGCGGTGTTCGTGCCGCTGACGGAACCCGCCCCTGGAACAGGTGAGCGTGGTGACCGTAGTAAGCCAGCAAGGTCAGTATCTGGACCGGTCCGGCTCCAGCAGCTTGGTCGACGTGGTCGACCTCATCCTGGACAAAGGCCTGGTCATCGATGTGTATGTCCGGGTGTCCCTGGTGGGGATCGAGCTGTTGACCATCGACGCCCGCGTCGTGGTCGCCAGTGTCGACACGTATCTGCGCTTCGCGGAGGCGACGAATCGTCTCGACCTCGCCCGCAGCGGCACCGAAACCCACGGTCTGCCCGGTCTGATGGACGAGTTGCGCGAAGGCGGCAGCCGGAAGAAGACCAAGGGAGCGCTGGAAGGCGTCAAGGAGACGGTCTCCGACCTGATCCAGAGCGACGACGAAGGCACGGAGGACGAGGACGTGGAACGCGCCGAGGAGAAGGAACGGCCCCGGCGCAAGCGGAGTTCCACGGCCCATAGGGAGCGCGAGCGGTGATGGCGGATAACGGACGTGCCTGTTATGTCTACGGTGTCGTGACGGGCGACCGCAGCGACGACAGCGTCAAGGATCTGCCCGCGGTCGGCACTCCGGATGCAGCGGTCATGCTGGTACGCCACGAAGGTCAGGCCGCCGTGGTCAGCGAGGTGCCCACCGACAAACCACTGGGCACCCCCGACGATCTGCGGACGCATGCCCAGGTGCTGGATGCCCTGGCAGCCGACGCCTCGCCCGTTCTCCCCTTCCGCTTCGGCACCGTGGTCCGCGACACCGACGCGGTCGCCGACGAGCTGCTGACCGAGGGGCACGACGACTTCGACCGGGCGCTCGAACGGCTGCGGGGCCGCTCGCAGTTCACCCTGCGGGCGCGCTATGTGCAGGACGCGGTGCTGCGTGAGGTGCTGGACGAACAGCCGGAGGCCAAACGACTCAGGGAAGAGCTCCAGGGGCTTCCCGAGGAGGCGGGCTACAACGAGCGGATCCAGCTCGGGCAGCTGGTGATGGACACCCTCGCCACCAAGCGGGAAGTGGACACGCTCGAAGTGGTCCGGCGGCTGGGGCCGTTGGCACTGGCGTCGGTCACCTCGGAACCGTCGTCCGCCGAAGGTCTGGTCAATGCCTCCTTCCTGGTCGAGGACGCGCGGCGGGCGGAGTTCGAGCAGGCTGCCGAGAAGCTGGCCGGCCACTGGCGCGAGCGGGTGCACCTCCGGCTGCTCGGACCACTGGCCCCCTACGACTTCGTCGCCGACGCGCTCGAAGCAGGGCAGGAATCGGCGCCCGGGACGGACGAGGGCGGTTAGCCATGGGACTGTTCACCGGACTGCTCACCCTGCCCCTCGCACCGGTGCGTGGCGTTGCCTGGATCGCCGAGCAGATCCGCGAGGAAGCCCGTCGACAGCTCTACGACCCCGCCGTCATCCAGCAGCGCCTCGAGGAGGTCGCCCAGGCTCGGGACAGCGGTGAGCTCGGTGAGGAGGAGGCGGCCGAGCTGGAGAGCGAGCTGGTCCGCCGCCTGATGTCCGGCGGCCCGCCCTCCGGGGGCTTGGAGGGCTGAGCCGTGCCCCGAGAGCAACGGCGCGCACGCGAGGAACACGGCCGTGAGGAGAACGCGGAACGCGGCCGCGAGCGGAAACCGGAACGCGCACGCGAGGAACACGGCCGCGAGCGGGAGCCGGAACGCGCACGTGCACGGAAGCAGGCCCGCCCCCGTCGGGAGCGGAGCAGCCAGGGCATCGGTGCCCGTGACGCGGCCCTGAGCGCCGCTCGCCAGGTACAAGAGCTCACCGGGCGCGATCCGGAAGGGGTCACATCGCTGGAGCGCCGGGAGGACGGCTGGGTGGTCGGCATCGAGGTGGTGGAGACCCACCGCGTACCGGACTCCACCGACATCCTCGCCGAGTACCGCGTCGAGGTGGACAACGACGGCGAGCTCCTCACCTACCGGCGCGACCACCGCTACTACCGGGGCAGGTCGGAGGAGCGGACATGAGCCAGAGCTCGGACTGGAACGTGCCGACCCGGCGCGCGGAGCCCTCACGCGAACCGGTCCGCCGTGGCACCGAGCCGTCGAGCCTCGCCGACATCCTGGAACGGGTGCTGGACAAGGGCATCGTCATCGCCGGGGACATCCAGATCAATCTGCTGGACATCGAACTGCTGACGATCAAGATCCGGCTGCTGGTCGCGTCGGTGGACCGGGCCAAGGAAATGGGCATCGACTGGTGGGAGCACGATCCCACCCTCTCCTCCGGTGCCCGGGACGTCCTGGAGGAGAACGAACGGCTCCGGCGACGCGTCGGGGAGCTGGAGGCGGGCCGTGACGCGGACGGGGAGGACGAGCGGTGAACGAATCCCACGCCACCTGGCTGTACGCGGTGACCACCGCCCCGCCCGGCAACGGCCCGCCGCAGGCGCTCACCGGTGTGACCGGAGTGGCGCATGAACCGGTGCGCCTGGTCGTGGGCTCGGGGCTGGCGGCCGTCGTCGGCTCCGTACCGCTCAGCGACTTCGCCGAGGAGGCGTTGCGCGACCACCTGGAGGATCTGCGATGGCTGGAACGGACGGCCCGCGCACACCACCGCGTGATCAACGAGTCGGCCCACCACGGGCAGGTGGTCCCACTGCGCTTCGCCACGCTCTACCACGACGACGACCGCGTCCGGGCCATGCTCGACGAGCGCCGGGACGACCTCATGGACACCCTCGGCAGGGTGGAGGGCCGGACCGAGTGGGGCGTCAAGGCGTATGTCGACCCCGGTGCCTTCGCCGCCGCCCCTGCCGAGGACACAGGCGGTGGTGACCGCCCGGGAACCGCCTATCTGATGCGCCGCCGCGCCCAGCGGCAGGAGCGGGATACCGCGCACGACCGCGCCGCCGCGCGGGCGGAGGAGATCCACACCGCACTGGCCGCGCCGGCGGTGGCCACGGCCGCGCATCCTCCGCAGGACACCGCGCTGGCCGCGTACGAGGGGTGGATGGTGCTCAACAACTCCTATCTGGTGCCCGACAACGCCACGGACGACTTCACCGCCATCGTGGACGCCCTCCGGGAGCGCTACCCGGACATCACCCTGGAGCTCAGCGGCCCGTGGCCGCCTTATTCGTTCACCGCTCCGCCCGAGGAGTCGCCATGACACACGCGGTCGAACGGCGGGAAGTGGCGCTCGTGGACCTCCTGGACCGGGTTCTGGCAGGGGGCGTGGTGATCGCCGGGGAGATCACCCTGACCATCGCCGATGTGGATCTGGTGCGGATCTCCCTGCGCGCGCTGATCGCCTCGGTGCGCATGGAGGACCAGGACGGCGACGATGGCCACTGACCCCACCCCCACCCACGGTGGCCGTCCGGACCTGCCCGGCCGCGCCAACCGGCTCGGTCCTTCCGGCGAGGTGCCCCGCCGGATCGAGGTCGACAAGGAGTCGGCACGCCAGAGCCTGGCCGGCCTGGTGCTCACCATCGTGGAGCTTCTGCGCCAGTTGATGGAGCGTCAGGCACTGCGGCGGATCGACCAGGGTGGCCTCAGCGACGAGCAGATCGAGAAGCTCGGACTGACCCTGATGGCTCTGGAGGAGAACATGACCGAACTGCGCGAGCACTTCGGCCTGACCGAGGAGGACCTCAACCTCGACCTCGGCCCACTGGGCCCCCTCCTCCCTCGCGACTAGCACGAAGGGGCGATGGTTCATGGCCGTTGACACAGGAACACCATCGGCCCGGCGGGTCATGACACTCCCCGGTGTGTACATGCCCCAGCACGACACCGCTCTCCTGCTGCACGCACTGCGCCGAGAGCACGTCGACACCGGCACCGACCTGCTGGACATCGGCAGCGGAAGCGGTGTCCTCGCGCTGGAGGCGGCGCGGCACGGGGCACGGGTCACAGCGGTGGACATCGCCTGGCGGGCCGTGATCGCCACCCGGGTGAACGCGCTGCTGCACCGGCAACGTGTCCACGTGCGCCGGGGCGACCTGGCGGCCCCGGTGCGAGACCGTTCGTTCGACATCCTGGTCACCAACCCCCCGTACCTGCCGAACCCGCACGGCCGACTGCCCAGGCGTGGCAGGGCCCGTGCCTGGGACGCGGGCAGCGACGGCCGGGCCGTCGCTGACCGGCTCTGTGACGCCGCACCGTCGGTGCTCCGCACTCACGGTGTGCTCCTCATGGTCCACGACTGCCGTGGCTACGGCAGCAAGGCAAGCTCAAGGACACCGACGACAGAGAAGAACTGGTGGTCATCCGTGGCCAACGCCTCTGAACGCCCCCGCCGCATCACCATCGACCCCGACGGCCCGCTCGTGATCGAGGGCCCGGTGGAGGTGGTCGATGAGAACGGAACCGTACTCTCCCGCCGATTCGCCGCCGCGATCTGCACATGCCACCGCAGCGGTATCTACCCCTGGTGCGACACCAGCCACCGCGCCGGCACACCACCGCGCGGGGAGAACCGCCGGACCCGCTCCTGTGCCGAACGGAAGGAGGAGAGCGGATGACCACCGCCCAGGCACCCGGGGCGATGGCTCAGGGCCCCGAACTACCCCCGCCACGCGGCCCGGTGTCAGCAACCCTCGTGCCACGGCTCCGGACGGGGACGGGCGCCCTTCCCACGGATGCGCAAGCGGAGCGCGCGAACCCCTACGGCGAGGATGTCCAGCTCGCCCTGTATCTGCTGTACGAACTGCACTACCACGGCTTCCGCTCAGTCGACGACGACCTGGAATGGGACCCCGAGCTGCTGTCGCTGCGCCGCGCCCTGGAGAAGACCTTCCTGCACGCTCTGCGTGCCGATGTCCGTGCGAGCGACCCCGATGCGGCCATGGAGTCGCTGCTCGCCGAGCCCTTGGGCGACAGCGGCACCAGTGTCAGCCACTACCTGCAACACGAAGGGAACCTCTGGCAGTTGCGCGAGTACGCGGCGCTTCGGTCCCTATACCACCTCAAGGAGGCCGATCCGCACGCCTGGGTCATTCCGCGGCTCCGCGGCCGCGCGAAGGCCGGGATGGTGGCCGTGGAGTTCGACGAGTTCGGTGGCGGACGTGCCGAGGACATCCACGCCCAGCTGTTCGCCGACCTGATGGACGATCTGGGGCTGGATACCGCGTACGGCAGGTACGTGGGCAGCGCACCGGCCGAGGCGTTCGCCACCGTCAACCTGATGTCGCTGCTGGGGCTGCACCGGGCGCTGCGCGGCGCCCTGGTCGGCCACTTCGCCGCGGTGGAAGTCAGCTCCTCCCCCGCTTCCCGGCGGCTGGCCCTTGCGATGCGACGCAACGGGGCGGGCCCCGCCGCGGAGCGGTACTACGACGAACACGTCGAGGCCGACGCGGTGCACGAGCAGGTCGTCCGCCGGGAAGTGATCGGCGGCCTTCTGCGGGACGAGCCCCGCCTGGCACCGGACGTGGCGTTCGGCATCGAAGCCACCAGCTTCCTCGAGGACCGTCTGGGCGCCTGCCTGCTGAGCGCGTGGCGGGACGGCAGAAGCGCATTGCGGGCCCCGCTGCCCCCGCGCACAGCGGCACCACCTCCCTGACCGCCTCTCGGTCTCAGTCAGCGCGACGCCGCCGCAGCGTTGTCGTCCGTCCACACCGAGCGGTATCGGCGGGGCACCTACTGCTCGGCAGCGTGTCCAACACCTACTGCCCGGGTGAAGCCCGATGAAGCCAATTCTGCCGAAATCACTAGTCCCTCGCCGCCGAACGAGCCCGAGCCAGCATTGCTGGCGTATGAAGGTTCTTGTTCCCAGAGCAAGGTTCTTGTTCCCAGAGCATCGAAGGAGTTGCTGGCTGATGCCTCGTCATGTTGGTTGGCACGAGGGCTTCTTCAGGCATCACCTGCGGAGCAGAGAGCCGATGGCAGGGGGAATGCAAGCCACCAGGTGGCGATAGCGCAATAGCCGCGAACGTCACCTGTCACGGCGGCTGCCGGGATTCCGAACATCCCACTTCCGCCGCCGACCATCCGATGACGCCGAATTCTTCGAATTCGGAGCAAGGACGACCAGGAAGGTGAATCTGATGTCCGCAACCAACGAATCCCGCATTGCCCGTTGGGCCCGGAGCAACGCCGCGGAGCACACTGACTACCACGTGCCCCACGCCCCGGAGACCGTCCCCGCCCTGGGCGCCACCGATGTGGCCGCCGCCGCGCCCCCGGAGGTCCCGACCGCCTTCTGGACCGGCTACCAGGGCGGCGACAAGAACCTTCCCCGCACTGGCCTGGAGCCGGGCGGATCCGTTCAGGATCTGCTGCGGGTCCACCCGGGGTGGATCTGATCGGTAGATCCCGCATCTGACCGCTCGGCGTCCCCCGCGCAACACCGAACCGGCCGGGGGCGCCGAGCGGTGATCTTCCCGGCACGTCGATGCCGCCCCTCCCTCACGCCGCGACATTGCCCCGGAGAGCACATGCATCTCGGAGAGCGCGACGCCGTTGACGCCGTGTTCCGCAAGGTTGAACTCCTCACCTCCATAGGCCAGACCATCGGCAGTCTCGAACAGCTGGCCACTTCCACCCAGTTCACCGACGACGGCCTCTTCAGCTGGCGTATCGGAAAGCTCCGCATGTCCCAGTCGTGGCCTGCCGCAGGAGACCGCCTGGACAAGGTCTTCGGCTACCCGAATGTCATGGCGCTGGTGCACACCCGCGGTCTCGCCGGTCTCGGACTGCTCCTGCCGGGTGCGAGCCGCGCCCGACGAGGTGTTCTCGCCGCCACGATGTGCGCGACGGCCTACGGGGTGCAGACGCGTGTGCGGTACGGGTTCGACGGCTCCGACCACTTCGCCTTCGTGAACTACGCCTGCGCGGCCCTGGAGAAGGCCTTCCCCCACGATGAGCGTGCCCGTGAGGCCCTGGTGGCCTTCCTCGCCGCACAGGCATGCCTGTCCTATTTCACTTCCGGGGCGGCCAAACTGATCTCACCGGTGTGGCGCGACGGAAGCGCCATCCCCCGCATCTTCCGCACCACCACGTACGGCGACAGCCTCTTCTACCGGACGGTCCGCGACCGGCCGTGGCTGGCCAAGGCGGTGGCCTGGTCCACGATTGCCGGCGAGATGGCCTTCCCCCTGGTCCTGGTGGCCCCGAAGCCGGTTGCCCGTGGAATCCTGGCCACCGGAGCGGCCTTCCATCTCGGCAATGCGCGCTTCATGGGACTCAACCGGTTCGTGTGGTCGTTCGGCGCCACCTACCCGGCCGTTGCCCATGTGTCGCGCGCGCTGGGACGCGACAACGCGCCCGCGTCCCAGCCCGCGCGCGGTCGTACTCCGCTGAAGTCCCTGGTGGCCGCGGCAACCAGGCCCGGTGTGGCGCGTAACGCCGTGCTTGCGGCCGCGGGGGCCACGGCGCTCGCGGGGGCGACGGTCCACCGCGTCGCCGAACGACGGCGGGAGCGGAGGAGGGCATCGGCACCCGGTCGGCTGGTCCGTGTGAACGGGCGCGATGTACATGTGCTGGCGAACACGGTCGGCGTGGGGCCGACGGTCGTCTTCGAGAACGGCATGGCCTGCCCGGCCACCGAGTGGGGGTGGGTGTTGGACGAGCTCGGCCCCGGCATCAGCTATGTGGCCTACGACCGGCCCGGCATCGGCTGGAGCGCGACGGCGTCGGTTCCGCGGGACGCGGAGCGCAGTAGCGCGGGACTGCGCGCATTGCTCACCGCACTCGGTGCGCGACCGCCGTTCCTGCTCGTCGGCCACTCGGTCGGAGGGGTCCTGATCCGGTGCTTCGCGCGCCGCCACCCCGAACTCGTCGCGGGACTCGTGTTCGTCGACTCCTCCCATCCGGATCAGCTCAGGCGGTCAACGGGTCAGCGGCAGACGTTGCCGTGGGTCCGGCAGCAGGTGACCACGTCATGGTTCCGGGCCCTGGCCGGAACGCCGCGCCGGTCGCAGGAGTACCGGCCGTTCAGCTCCCTGCCCGACGGCATGGCCGAGGCGACCGAGCGATGCATGGCGGCACCGGGCGCCTGGTGGGCAACCCGGCAGGAAATGCACCACTGGCAACACTCATGGTCACCCGACGCGGCACACCTGCGGGCGGTCTCCCGGCCCGTTGCGGTGCTCACCGCGGGAGAGACCGTGCGGGCGGACCCGGCACACGAGGCCCTCCAGCGCGAGCTGGCGGGCCTGTCCACGGTCTCGCGGCACGACTTCGTAGCGGACGCCGGACACAACGCCCTGGTGATGGCACCGGAGCACGCGCCCGGAGTGGTCGACAGCATCGATTGGGTCCGCGCCCGCGCACGTGGGCTCGCCCACGGCCACGCCGGCTGAGCGTGGGCTCGCCCACGGCCACGCCGGCTGAGACCCGGAACAGACACCGACACCTATGAGGGGAACCATCATGGCCCTCCGCACGCGGCTCCCCCGGTACGGCCTGTACGGGCTTCTGCTGTCCTGGTTCGGGCTCACCGTCGCCCAGCAGTTCAAGAAGCGGCCGCGATTGCTCGACGCGGTCGATCCCGCCAATGTGACCCTTCCCATCTCGACGTTCTTCGCACCGAACCCCGGCAGCAACGACACACACCTGCTGACGCGGAACCGGCTTGCCGACGGGAGCATGAGCGAGTGGGCGGAACACGCGATGACACAGGCCCGATCATCGCGGCACATGGTCTGGCACCCGGGGCGGCGGGGCGAGAAGGCCCTGCTGGACATCGTCACCGACCTCACAGCGGTACTGCGCGAGGAGCGGCGGGTGGAGTACGTCCAGATGACCGTCCCGTATCTCAGTCTCCTGAACTTTGTCACGCACCAGTGTGCACACGTGCCGAACGCCACGCAGGTGCAGTTCCTGCTGGTGTCCTCGGCGGGGTGCGACGAGGACGAAGAACCCACCACGCTCCTGGCTTCCGCGCTCCACGGCATCGGGCCCTCGGCCGGTACCGCCCGTCGGTGAGACTGCGTCACGGGCTCCTGCGCGGCGGCCCGAGGCAGCCGCTCCCCGGACCACACACGTCCTCGTTGCACAGCCCGTCACCCTGATGTGTGGGAGCGCCTCTCCCGGGCGGCACGGGGTTCGTCAGTCCGCTTTCGGCTGGGCACGTCGGGCGTAGGCGCGGGCGGCGCGGACGCGGTCGCCGCAGCGGGTGGAGCACCACTGGCGGCGCCCATGGCGCAGCAGGTAGCGGTGGCAGGGGGTGGCATCGCAGCTGGTGAGGCGTTTGGCGTCGGGGCCGGTGAGGAGGTCGGCCGCGTTGGCCGCGAGGGTCGCCAGCGCGCGGTCGAGGATCTCGTTGGTGGGGCACGGCGCCGCGCGGTAGGGGCCGTTCTTCTCGTCCCAGTACAGCAGGGCGGCCGTAGGAGCTTTGCTCAGCGCGTCGTTGACAGCGGACAGAGCCGCGGGCAGGGCGGGCAGCCCGGCCACGCGAGCCGCGAACAACGATCTGAGGTGTTCGCGCAAGGAGCGCAGTTGCGCCGCGCACATCTCCCGCACCCCGGCGTCAGCGGGCGCAAGGCCGTGCTCGGTGAGCCACCGATTTGTTGCTTCGGGGGTGCCGAGGAGATCGATGAAGTGCCCTCCGGGCAGCGCGATGGCGCTGTTGACGAAGTCGAGGGCGAGGTAGTCCTCCGCCCCCGGCGCGGGCGGTGGCACGGATTCGGCGGTCGGGATCTCGCTCATAGACCTCATGTTACGTCTTGCGTTTATCCGTGAGACGCCGCTACTGTCCCTCACGGATAAACGTCTCTCTATCCGTGAGGTTCTCGATGGCTGGCACCAGCACCACCACTGAGCAGATCCCCATCCGCGTCTTCGGCGGACCGACCGCCCTCTTCGTATACGGGGGCCTGCGCTTCCTGACCGATCCGACCTTCGACGCACCCCGCGACTACCACGTGCCGGGCGGCCAGTTGACCAAGACAGCACCCTCCGTCGGCACCCCGGCCGGCCTTGGCCGTATCGACGTGGTCCTGCTCTCCCACGACGAACACCCCGACAACCTCGACGACTCCGGCCGGGCGCTGCTCGCCGACATCCCGCTGACCCTGACCACCCCTGGGGGCGGGCAGCGCCTGGGAGCCAGGGCCAGGGGGCTGGCCGACTGGGAGTCGACCGAGCTGGACCGCCCCGGCGGCGGCACGATCACCGTCACAGGCGTGCCCGCCATCCATGGTCCCGGCCCGCGCGAGGACGTCGAACCGATCACCGGTCAGGTCGTCGGTTTCGTCCTGACCGGGGAGGGCATGCCCACGCTCTACGTCAGCGGCGACAACGCCTCGCTCGATCTCGTCAAGGAGATCGCCGAACGGTTCGGCCCGGTGCACACCGCCATCCTCTTCGCCGGAGCTCCCCGCTTCCCCAACCTCTTCGACGGCGCGCTCATCGTCCTCGACAGCGCGCAAACCGCCGCCGCTGCCCAGATCCTCGGCGCACGCCGAGTCGTTCCCGTCCACTACGACAGCTGGGCCCACTTCACCGAGGGCCGTGACGAACTGGTCACCGCCTTCACCAACGCCGGGCTCCGTGACCGCCTGGACCTGGGTAACCGGGGCTGACCCCACAGCCACCTCATTGCACAGCTGTCCTTCTGTGCCCAGCCCTGCCCCCGCCTCTCAGGCTCGGCCGGGGGCAGGGCTGGGCGTTGGACTCAGCGGGGAATCTGCTCCCAGCTCTCATCCGGTTTGCCGTTGCAGGTGTACTGGATCAGCTGCGTACCCTTCGTGGCGGTGGCGCCCAGAGCGAGGCACTTACCGGAATACACGTTCCGCAGCGCCTTGGTGCCGCTGTCGTACCACCACTTCTCGTCGACCGCCCCGTTGCAGGTGTACTGGATCATCCCGCTGCCGTCATTGAGGTGCGAGGCGGCTCCCATGCACTTGCCCGAGTACTCGTTGCGCACGAAATACGCTGTCTTGCCGTTGGAGTCCGTGGTCTTCTCGAAGACCCAGCGCTCGTCCCGGGCGTTGTTGCAGCCCCACTGGATGACGGGGGCACCGTTCCCGGTCTTGCCGCCGCCACCCGCGCACAGGGCGCTATAGGAGTTGCGCAGGTAGACGCTGTGGTCGGCCGCCCTGGGCTTGAGGGAGAACACGGAGCGTTGACCCTTGACCTCGTTCTGGCCCCAAAGGCGGCCGGACGAAGGCGAGTAGGAAAGGTTCTGTGTGTACATCGGTGAGCGAGTCAGGACCGTTCCGACCTCGCCGGGCTTCGCCTGATAGATGCACGAGTAGCTGTCCCATGGGCGGTTTTCACCCATGTACCCCTCGGGGCACTCGGCGGCCATGTAGTAGTAAGTGCCGTCCGTGGCAACGCCCTGCAACTGTCTGACCGGCGCCTTGAAGCCGCCGCTCGCCGTGGTCGAGCCGATGGTGTCACCGTTGTCCGCCGCGGGCAGGTCGGTTGCCGGGTTCAGGGGCCAGCGTGCCAGATGGGCCACCGCCTTGTGGTCGCGCTTGTAGTACTCGCCGGACACAAGATGGTCCACCGAGCCACTGCGGTCCAGGCTCAGGGAGCCGAGGCAGGCGCGTCCCGTGACATGGGGTGCTGGGCAGGCGCGCGGGTCGTCCTTAGAGGTGTCGATGGTGTACTTACCCACCATGGGGAGGGCCCACTGGTGATGAGCGGCGGAGGAGACACCGTCCTTGATGCCGACATCTTCGGAGATCGTCTGCATCTTCCACAGGTGCTGGAAGTCGTAGACCTGGAGCGTGTTGCCGTTGGCCACGAACAGCTTGTTGCCGTACCAGACCGCGCCGTCGGCGTGGTTCTTGGTGAGTTCCTTGAAGTTCCCGTTGTTCTCGTCGCCCGTCGGCTCGACCAGCAGGACGTGGCCGTAAGTCCATTCCTTGCCGGTGGAGTTGACGATGGAGATCCGGGCGTACGCGTCGTCGTTCTTGTAGTGCCAGGTCGCCACGTACAGGTGGTGACCGGAGTAGGTGCCGCTGGGATCGGCGTCGTGCGACGCGGTGAGGCCCTGCGGGGTCCAGTCGGGCGATGTGTCGTCGCCTGGGTCCCAGCAGAAGCCGTTGTACTGGAACGTACCGTTGAGCCCGGTGGTGTGGCACAGCGGGCGACCGGCGTGCTGCCCCGACAGGGCCACGCCGAGTGGCCCGTTCGTGGTGACCTTGCCGCTCTTCTCCACACCGCGGATCGCGGCACCGTAAGCGTCGTAATTCGATGCGCGGTCGATGTTGAGTCGGAACTGCTTGTACTCGGAGGCGGGCAGAGCGGTTAACGGCCCTTCCATGGTGTCGGGTTCGGCCGAAGCCGTTCCTGCGGTCGTGAGGGCGAACGCGACCGCGGCGAGCGAGATGAGTGCCGCCACCAGGGAGCGCACCCGGCGGCGGCGATGGCGGCCGCTCCTCCCGCCCGGTGCCGGTGCCGGTGCCGCAGTACCGGTCGCGAGAGCCTTCCTCGCGATCCCTTGAAGACGCATGGGTTCCTCTTTCACTGTCCCCGGAGCCTTGTCCGGGCGCACGCAATAGCGCGCGTCCAGTCAGTTTTGTCCCGACTGGAGACACTGGCGATAGCACAGCGTCCACATTTCAGTTGGCTGTCCGTCTACTCGCCGGATGCGATCGGTTGCCTTGCGTCGGCCTGATCAGATCCAGCGTTCCGCGATCGCGTTCATCCGCAGCACTCGGACACGCGCTGCTACCAACGGTCGCCGCAGTACATGTTCTGGCCGTGCCAGTCCCAGGCCCGGAGGTAGACGGCTCGCGCCCCGTTGTACGTATGTGTGGAGCGCGGCTTGACGGGGACGATCTGGTAGCGGCCGGAATTCCAGTAGATCTCAGCCATGACCTGTACGTCTCGGTCGACGGAAGTTGCCCCGAAGTGCCCTTTGTAACCCCCGCCGCTGTAGTGGTGCCACGTCTTCCAGACGTGGGCGGCCTTGCCGTGAATCCAGACCGTGGTGGAGGGCACCCTGCTCGTCCCGGCTTGGGCCGCCGCTCCGGACGCCGACCCGGTGGAGCGACTGGCCGCGTCTGCCGGGCCGACGGCAAGCGCTCCGCTGACCAGAGCCACGGCCGCCGCCGCTGCGGCGAGATGCTTGTGTACGGGCATGGTCGATTCCCCCCTGGTGACGCCGGACGGCTCCGGTGCCGTGCCGCCTCGAGCGTCGGCATGACAGTGCGGACACGTCGAGCGTGCGGCGGCGTCCTGGAAACCCCACCGTGCCCGGGTCTGGCCGACACTCCCCCGACCAGGTGACGGTGGATGCAGCCCTTGATCTCCTGCCGAAGTGCCTTCTGTCACGGCAGCGTTGGCCCGGGGCCCTGCAGGTCTGCCACGTTGGTGAGGAAGGCGACCGCCAGGTCGACCGCCGCGCGCCCCAGCCAGGCCAGCTGCGGCGTCCGAGCGCCGCGGCCTGCCCGGCGAGTCCCTCGACGAAGCGCGCCAGAAACGTACCTGCCCCGGCCTCCGAGGAGACGGGCCGGGCCACCAGGGACCGCAGCGCGTCATGGGACACGGGCAACTCAGTGCCCGGCAAGTGCAGGATCATCGCCCGGGACAGCTGCTCTCTGCCGACCCCCGCCACATCGAAGGGCCCCACGGGGTCCCACAACACCAAGTCGCCGGGCACCAGACGGGTGACCCTTCGGCCCCGATCCGGCTCCGCGCAGGGGGAGGTGTCATCCCGACCCAGGTGGCCGAGGCCGACGAGACCGTCGTTGCCATCGCCGGCCCCTGCGGGAGGGGGCCCGCAACGCCTGCACACGGTCCGTGCTGAAGTAACTCAGCGGCTTGATGATGCTCGCGGCCGGGATTCCACGGATGATACTGGGCAAGTGATCCACACTCCGGAAGAACCGCAGTCCCTACCCACCGAGCTGCATGCCTACCTGGAGGAACTCCTCCGACGCACACGCGCGGTGTGCGGACCGCATCTGGTGAGTGTCTTCGCGGTCGGTTCTCTGGCGCTGGCGGACTACCGGCACGGGCGCAGCGATGTCGATGTGACGGTCGTCGTGGAGCCGTCACTGTCCGGATCAGCTCTGCACGACCTGGCCGGGGCCCTCGCCCACCCTCATCTGTCCTGTCCCGCAGCGGGGCTGGAGCTGGTGGTCTACGGAAGGGATTTCGTCGGCCGTCCTTCTGGTGAAGCGGGGTATCTTCTGGACCTCAACACCGGCCCGCTGCTGTCGAACCGGGTCAGCTTCGACGCGGCGCAATCCCCGTCGTTCTGGTATGTCATCGACCGCTCCGTTGGGCACCAGGCCGGACTCTCGCTGTTCGGTCGGCCCGCACGCGAGGGGGTCGCCGCACCGGATCGCGCGGATGTGCTCGCCGCACTCCGCGCTTCGGTCCTCGAGCACAGCGACGGCGAAGGTCACCTCGCCGACAACCGTGTACTCAACGGCTGCCGTTCAGTGGTGTTCTGCCGTACGGGTCGCTGGATGGCCAAGCGCGGGGCCGCGCAGGAAATCGCTACGACCGAAGAGGATTTCCGGCCGCTCATCGAGAGCGCTGTGCACAGCTTCGAGCGCCCCCGCTCATCCGCGGTCCCCCTGCCCACCGCCGAGGTGCAGGCGTTCTTGGCCTGGGTCCGCGAACGCGTCGACGAGACCGCCTCGGCGGCCGGGGTCTGAGCCTCAGCTCCAGCCGTACTCAGAACGGCTCGCCGCATTCCGCACCGATGCGGGCAACCGGGCCCGTCGGACCGACTCGACGTCCAGAGCGGTGCTCGGTCGTGCCAATCGACGGCCCAGAACGCGAAGTTGGGCCCCTGCATCCGGCCCGTGATCGTGTCATGCGGGCTGTATGGCGATGGTGCAGAGTCTCTTGGTGGCGCGGGTGAGGGCGACGTACAGGTCGCGTTCGCCACCGGGGCGGGCCGCGGCGATCTCCTGCGGGTCGGCGACCACAACCGCGTCGAATTCCAGGCCGCGAACCTGAGACGCCGGCACCACGCGTGCCCACTGGGTGATCCCTGCCGCTACCAGCTGTTCCGTTCTGGTGTCCGCGCAGATGACTGCCAGCAGGTCGCCGGGGTGCTCCGTGGCCTGTGCCCGTAGGTCCGCGGTCAAGGTGGCGGTGAGATCCCGCCGGTGGGTGCTGAGGGTGCGCGGCATCTGGCCGTGGCGGATCGCGCGGCTCGGCGTCTGTCCTGGGGCGATGCGGGTGAGCAGACTGCGGGTGGCTGCCAGGATCTCGTGGGTGGTGCGGTAGCTGACGGTCAGGGTGTGCAGGGCGTATCGGGTGCCCAGGTGCGGTCCCAGGGCCTCGGTCCAGTCCTGCGCCGTCGCCGCGGGACCGGCCTGGGCGAAGTCGCCGACCAGTGTCATCGACTGGGTGGGGCAGCGGCGCAGGACCATCCGCCACTGCATGGCGGTCAGTTCCTGGGCTTCGTCGACGACGACGTGGCCGAAGGTCCGTTCGGGCGGGCCGTCGACCAGGCTCGCCGCCTCGTCCAGCAACGCCACATCGGCGTCGGTCCAGGAGGCGCCGGGGGCGCGCAGCAGCCGGGATCGCTCGTCAGCGGTCAGCGACGGCAGGTGGATGCCCATCGCGTCGGTGTCTGCCAGCAGGGCGTGGACAAGGGCTCCGGGGGTCAGGCGCGGCCACAGTGATTCCACCGCCCGGTCGATGTGGGCGTTGTCGAGCAGGTCCGCGCGGACGGTGTCGGCATCGAACTCGGCGGCCGGTCCCTCGGCCGGCGGGTCGTCGAGACCGAGGGCGCGCAGGTCGGCCTCGACGGTCTGGTCGAGGTCGATACCTGTGCTCGCCAGGGCCTCGGCGTCGAAGTCCTCGAGGGTGTCGATCGTGGCCCGCTCCATGGCGCTGGTGACCGCATTCACCAGGTGCCGTTTGAACTCCTCTCTGGCGGGGTTGTGCGCCAGGCCGCTGGAGACGGCGGCGTCCCTCGCCCTCACGACCTCTTCGTTCGGCAGACGGACCAGTTCCCGTCCCACCCACACGGCGAAATCCCCGCCCGTGGCTTGGGCGGAGCGGAGCAGGCCGGCCAGCGCATCGGCCAGCTCGGCGCGGCCCTTGAGGCGAGCGGTGCCGAACGGCTCCACACGGTCGGGCACCACCTGTGCGAGGTCGGCACACTCCGCCAGGACCACGTCGTTCTCCCCGAGCGAGGGCAGCACCTGGGAGACGTAGTCGAGGAATCGCGGATTGGGCCCGAGTACCAGCACCCCTTGCGCCGCGACGCGTGGAAGCGCATAGAGCGCGAACGCGGCCCGATGCAGCGCGACCACGGTCTTGCCCGTGCCAGGGCCACCCTGGACCACGGTCACCCCACGACGCGCAGAGCGCACGATGGCGTCCTGCTCCGCCTGGAGCGTCGCCACGGCAGCCCGCATCCGTCCCGTCCGTCCAGCCTCCAGCGCCTGCGCCAGCGGGTCGTCGCCCACAACATCGTCAGTGGCCGGAGCGGAACCGTCCAGGAGCTCGTCACTCACCGCTCGCACCGTGCGGCCTTCGACGCGCAGGTGGCGACGGCGTCGTAGGCCCATCGGATGCAGTGGTGTCGCCGTGTAGAACGGCCGCGCCGCCTCCGCGCGCCAGTCCACCAGCAGCGGCACATCGTGCTCGTCGGCGTGCAGGCCGATCCGCCCGATGTGCAGCAGCGTCCCGTCCGCCCGGTCGATCCGGCCGAAGACCATCCCCGCATCGGCCCTCTCCAGCCGGCGAATCTGCCCGGCCAGGCGCCCGGCAGCCACCTCGCGCGCATGCACGTCGCCCGCGCTGCCGCCCGAGGACAGCAGCACATCCTTCAACTGCTTCCGCGCGTCCTCAAGCCGCTGGTCCAACACCCCGTACATGGCGGACACCCGCGTCTGCTCCGCCTCTATCTGGCACGCAGCGACATCGTCGTTGAACCCCACCAACGGTCAGCCCTTCCCTCGACAGGGCCTCCACTATGCGACCGAATTCCCGCAAAAGTAAGGCTTGACTTACCTGCCCCCGTCAGCCGCCCGAGACGAGAAGCAGCAGCTCAGCGGGGCGCCTGCCCGAACCGATGCGTTGCCCGGCAATCGGCGCTGCCCGCGCAGTGGCCCCGTGTGCGCGGTCGCGCCATGCCCACGGCAACACCGCGAGGAGAATCACGACCGCACGAGATGAACATGCGCACCGCGCCGTCGCTCACCGCCGCCCCGGGGTGCAGAGGAAATGCCCGCAGGGTATCCGTGCGCGCTACGCCGACCGGGTGACCATTCGTCAACCTTCTTGCCGTCCCGTCGCCCCTATGGGTTACTGAAGGCATCCAACCGGTGGGTCGCCCATCCCTTCCCGGGAGTTCGGCAGTCGACCCGCCCGTTGTTCCGCGTGTGTGTGCGTGCAGCGGTCATGGTCCCTGCCCCGCGGCGAGCTCCCTCTGGAAGGGGTCACAGGCCCACTTCGGGCCCGACTCCGGTGTCGGCGAGGGTGCACCTACCTCACTTCTCGGGGGCGGAACGAGAACGCGCGTCCCGCCGCACCGACAGCGGACTCCACCCCTGCTCCAGGTGCCGGCGTGCACCGGCAGCCGACGAACCCGTGTACTCGGCTGTGCAAACGGCTTGCGCTCGCCGTCACTCCGGACAGTTCGACAGGAGGACATCCATGTCCCTGCAGATGCTTGCGAACGATGGCGGCCGTCTCGGCCAGGGTGGCGACGGCTGGCCCGGTCCGGGTCCCGGCCCGGGCTGGCCGGGACCGGGCTGGCCGGGCGGGGGCTTCCCGCCGTCGACGCCGCTGTTGCTCGCGGTCGTACCCGCCTCCGGCCCCACGGCCGGTGGCAACATCGTCCTGGTCGTCGGCCTGGGCCTGAGCAGCGCCACCGGTGTTTCCTTCGGCGGCACGCCGGCGACCATTCTGGCTCGGGACCCCTTCGGCCTGGCGATCGCCGTCACCGCGCCGGCCCACGCCGCGGGCACCGTACCCGTGACCGTCATCACCCCCAGTGGCCCCAGCAACGCGGTGAACTACACCTACGGGGCGCTGACCCTCCCGCCGACCGCCGCGTCGATCAACCCGACCACAGGCCCGGTCACCGGTGGCACTCCGTTCACCATCACCGGCACCAACCTGGCCAACGCGGTGGTCCTCTTCAACGGTCTGCCCGCCACCGGCGTGACCGTCAACCCGGCCGGCACCTCGCTGACCGGCATCACTCCGGCGGGCCTCGCTCCTGGCAACGTCACCGTCTCCGTGGTGACCCCGGCCGGTATCACCACCGTGCCCGGCGGCTTCACCTACACCGGGGTGCCCCCGACCGCGGCCAGCATCACGCCCGCCACAGGTCCGGCAGCCGGCGGCACCCCGTTCGTGATCATCGGCACCGGCCTGACCGGTGGCTCTGTGACCATCGGCGGCGCCGCGGCCACCGGGGTCAGCGTCAACGCCACGGGGACCCTGCTGGTCGGCATCACCCCGGCCGGCACCGTGGGTGTCCAGCCGGTCGTGGTCACCACCGCCGGCGGCACGGCGACCGTCCCGGGCGGGTTCACCTACGTGTGACCCGCTGAACCACTGCCACTGAGCATGTCGGCGGTGGGTGCCGGCCTCCGGAAGACCCTTCCGGAGGCCGGCACCGTCATGTGTCCACGGCACCCGCGATCGCACACCACGGCGCTGGACCGAAGCCGCGTGTCACCGCCTATCTGGGGTCGGGACAGCGAGGCAGATCACCTTTGTGGTGCTCGGCCTCGGCCCCGAACCGGAGGGTCCATGTGTGCGCCTCGCGCGGTGACGGATCACCCCCGAGAGCGACGGCCGCGAGCGGGGGCACCTTGACGCGGTATTCCCACAACTCCTGCCACTGCTCGTACCGGAGACAGAGGTGGAGCAGCCCGTCCAGCTCCGCGATCGCCTCGATACCGCGGACCTCCGCACCAGAGAGGTCAAGGCCACTCAGCCGGGGGAGGGTGCGCAGCACCTGGATCGCGACGGGTTGCTGCGAGCAGAGTGTGAGCGTGCGCAACGTCGGATGGCCTGCCAGCGGTGCCAGATCCGCCACCTCCTGGTCGGCGGGCTCAAGGACGAGCCGGAGCGCCTCGACCCCGGCCTCGCGCAGGGCCGCGAGGTCGGGGGCATCGCGGCCGGTCAGCGTCACGCGGCGGCGGTTGTCGCCGCCGACCGCCGGGTGCTGTCCCGGCAGCCCGGTTTCGATGTGCAGACGGAGGTCGATGTCCTCGCGTTCGAGGTCCTCTTCGTCCAGGTACTGGTTCAGTACCTCGAGGTCGATGTCTTCCGGATCGAGATCGTCGAGGTCTTCGAGAGCGGGATCGTCGGTGCGAAGGGTGTAGTCCCCGCGCCCCAGCGCCTCAATGTGGCGTCGCAGCAGCGTGGTGACGGAGTCGGCAACGTATACGGCCCCGTAGTCCTTGCCGATACGGACAACCTGACCGGGACGCCCGGACGGGCCGGGGTCCAGATCGACGGCAAGGAAGTCACCGCCACTGTTCGTGGCGAACCGGAACCACCCTTCGCGGTGTGCGGACCGTTTCACCGCCCCCGGCGGATCGGAGTCGGCGACGGCCGACCACAGGGGGTCGTCCGTCCACGTCAGCTTGGGAGACCAGAAGCCGGACCGGTCCAGGGTGTGCTCCAGCGCGAACCAGGTCTGGTTCTCCCAGAGCATGCCCTCACCACTCTCGCCATCGGCCACGCTGTACAAAGCCATCAGATCGGGCGGCATCGTGACGCCGTACCCCTGCGAGAGGCGGGCCCGGACCGCCGCGTCGAGTGGCGGGTGAAGGCCGTCTTCCCGTCCGAGAATCCCGGTGCGACGGCCGAGGTACTCACGGAACAGCCGGACCGCCTCCTCCGGGTCTCCCGCGAACGTCGGGTCAGCCGGCCCTTCCTCCAGGTCGCCCGGTTCGGGTGGGAGGTTCTCGGGCTCGAGCACCAGCAGCAGGGTGTCAGGGCTGGGCCAAGGACGTACGGCAGCCGGGCTGGTGAATGCCTCGAAGCGGCCGGATGACTCGACGACGAGTTCGAGGTCGAGCGGGCCCGGCGCCACCGTGTCGAAGTAGAACGTCCAGTACGGGTCACCGATGATGTCCACGTCCATCTCGGCAGTGCGGCCATGGCGCACGTCGTACCAGGCAGCGTGCCGGCAAGACCTGGTTCTGCTCCCTGAGACCCTCACTCGCCCACGCTGCCACCCTCTCGGTGCGGCTTCGGTGACTTTACGAGCAAGGTGCTCGATGAGCTGAGCGAGGCTGATCTCTCGTCGACGTGCCATGTGCGCATTTGTAGCAGCCTTCGCCGACACCCGAAGCCCTGGGTGTACGGAGGCAATCAGGGCCATCTACCCTTGTGCGACGGGGGATTGAGGCCGTGAAGGAACCGCTGCCGTCGAAGACATCGGCCCGACTCGGTCGAGCAACGCACCCGCGACTCTACGGGTATCAGACTGCTGAGGAGCGTTCCGCCGCGTGCTCAAGGGGGCGGCGTCCCCATGCGGCGATGGTGATCTGTGGGATGTCGATGAACGCTGAGTCCTCCAGCAGGTCTGAGAACGCGGTCAGGTCCGTTTCGGTGATGAGGCCATCAGTGATGAGCGCCGGGGCTGCCTGCGTGATGAGAGGAAGCCAGCGGTCCTTGTCGAGGCCGCCCATGCAGCCGAGATTCCCGGAATAGGACACTTCGCTCAGCCCACAGCGGGCGAGGTGGGCGGGAAGGCCACGTGCCCACGTCATATCGGCCCCCTGCTCACTGTATTTGCGCTGATAGGCGGCCAGGAGTCGCTGGACCAGAGGGAAGGGCGAGGTCTCGGCCGGTAGGTGATAGGGCTCTTCGACGACGAGCCGGCCGCCGGGCGAGAGCCAGCCGGCGGCCCGCCTGATCACTTCGTCCCGCGTGGCCAGGTGACAGAACAGGTAGCGGGCGTGGATGAGGTCGAAGCTGCCCGGTGCGTAGTCCTCTTCGGAGATGTCGGCTTCCTGGACGCGGAGATTGGCGGCTCGACCGACATCCAGGTGGCGGGTGTCGATGTCCGCGGCGACGACGTGGCCGTCCGGGCAACGCTCGGCAAGCCAGTAGGCGATGGAACCGGCACCCGCGCCCAGTTCCAGGCAGTTCCAGGAGGCTTCGATGCCAAGGTCTTCGATGAGGCCGATGGTGAAAGCGTCCACGTTGCGTTGGATGGACGCCAGACGAGCACGCTCAAGCGCGGCGTCCTCTCCCAATTGGCCAGTAGTAGCGGGTGGTTTGATGGTCATGAGGTCATCTCTGTTCTGTCGTGGCCGGGGATGGTGTTCGCGCTACACCCGCGGCGCCGGTTGTGGTGTGGCTATATGGCTGAAGCGACGTGGAAGGGGCCACACCGCGCGGGAAAGGCGACGAGCTTCAGCGTGCGTACAGTTCCACGGACCGCCCGTCTGGATCTTGTACGACATGACGTCCGGGGGCCAGCCGCGGGCTCAGAGTCCGGCCATCCAGGGTGAAGCCCAGACGCAGGCTGGAGGCGGGCCGCTTGGCCGTGGCCGGGTAGAGCTCCATCACCGTGCGGTCCGGGAGAGTGGCGGCGTAGTGGACCGGGCCGTCCCCGTGCTGCTCCTGGACGAAGGACAGCCCCAGGTCCGTGCAGAACGCGCGGCGCGGATTGGTAAGGCCGTGCGCCCTGCCGCTCGGCATTCTCGTGGCGAGCGCCCGAACAGGAGCACTTCGTCGACTGGATCTACGTCAGCACCTACAGGAGCCTGTCGGCATGTCAGGCCGACAGGAGAAACTCCGCGTATGAGGACTGGGACTGCAAGCGGGGGGCCAGCGGTAAGTGGCAACTCTGGGTGCTGGTCCGCCCGGCAGTCCGTGACGGTGCGTGCTCCTATCCCGGGGGCACGCACCGTCCACCGTGACGCCCTCGGCAGACTCTTCGCGGAGTGTGTGACCGCTTCGCCAGGTCGTCCCAGCTCGGCAACGAGAGGTAGCCTGCCCTGGCCCATCACCGCGTCTTTCCGCACTGGAGGGTGACCCAGCATGCCCCTTCCGAACCTCCTCGCGGTTTTCGCGCACCCGGACGACGAGTCTCTGACGGCGGGAGGTGTGCTCGCTCGCCACGCGGCCCTGGGAGGTCGAACCGCGGTCGTCACGGCGACCTGGGCTGAAGACACCCAGCGCGCTGAGGAGTTGGCGGATGCCCTCCGCATCCTCGGCGCCGGCGAGCCGCGGATGCTCGGCTATGCCGATGCTCGTGTACCGCAGTCGGCTCCGGGCAGTGCCCGGTTCTGCGATGCGCCGCTTGATGAGGCGGTGCGAGCGCTCGTCACGCACATCCGGGAGTTTCGCCCGGACATCATCGTCACTCATGACGCCCATGGCGGGCTGACCGGCCATCCCGACCATGTCCACACCCACCGGGTGGCCACCCTCGCGGTCCAGGCCGCCGCGTGGGACCAGCTCTACCCGGATACCGGTACCTCCTGGCAGCCGAGCGCCCTCTACCTCGCCACGCACCCGGACACCGCGGCTCGGGAGCTGGGTGGTCCCCTGCTCCGGGAAGGCAGGGCGCTGTACAGCGTCCCGGACGACTGGATCACCACAACTGTGGATGTGGGCCCGTGGCTTGAGCAGAAGGTGGGCGCCGTGCTGGCCCACCGCTCCGAAGTGGAGCGGGGAGCCCTGCCGGGCCGGATAGCCGGGCTCCCCGCCACCGACCGGGTGAGGCTGCTGTCCACGGAGTGGTACATCCGCCGCAGCCTCGTCTCCACCGCGGCAGCTCAGACGGAACTGACCTCCTGAACTCCTGCCGGGCGGGTGACCTTTCAGGGCGTGCGGCCCGTGTCGGGGCGTGCGATCGCGTCCGTCAGCCGTTCGAGGCGCGTGGCGAAGGCGGCGGCCTCGCCCGGGGGCCAGGTGGACAGCTCCTCGGCCACGAAGGATTCCATCGCGCCGCGCAGAGCCAGGACCGCCTGCTCACCGTCCTCGGTCAGGGCCAGTTGCGTGGCGCGGGCGTCGGAGGGGTCGGGGCGGCGGACGATCAGCCCGGCCTCCTGTAGGCGGGTCGCATAGCGGGTGGTGACGGTGCGGTCCATGCCGATCGCCTCGGCGAGCCTGGTGGCGGTCACGGGTCCGCAGCGGGCGAGCCCGGAAAGCACCGGGTAGGTCGTGGCGTCCACACCCTCGACTCCCGAGGTCAGCTTGTCGTAGAGCCCGGCACGGGTGGCACGTTGGGCCAGGGCTCCGATGGCTGCGGCCACGCGGGCGGCGGAGGTGTTGTCAGGGCTCGGTTCGCTCACCCTCCGATGATACGTGCAAAAAACACGGAGCACTGCTACAGTAAATGTACGTGCAAAAAGCACGTGCTTTCAACACATAGGGAGAACTGTCATGTCGCACCAGACCGCCGTACGGCCCGAAGACGTCCTGCCCGCCGGAGCCGACACGACCGCGATCAACGGACAGACTGTGCGTAAGGGTTCGGTGGCCGCGTTCGTCGCCAACGCCATCCAGCTCGACGGCCTCACCGAGGGCACCCCCGAGTACACGACCCTCATCACACAGATGCAGGAACTCGCCCCGGTCCTGCGCACGATCGGCCTCCTCGACGTTTTCGAGCCCCGATCCCCCGAGGTGAGGCGGATCTTCGCCGACGCCGCCTGACGCGGAGCGAACGGGCACCGGTGGTGCACACGGGAATATCCGGTTCTGGCCGTCGGGAGCAGCGATAGCACCTGCGTGCCCGGCGGCCAGAAGCCACCCAAGGGATACACCCGTTACCCCTCGGGCAAGGTTCCCGAGCATGTCGGCGACACGTGGGACACGTACGGGGACACCCACACCGTCGACGAGAACGGCGAGATCATCAAGATTCATGACCGGTGACCTCGGCCGGCCGGGCAGAGGCGCAGGGGCTGTGGGGCACATGGGCTCGACACGGCTTGCCCCTCACGTGGCGTGAGGCCCTACGGTCCCGAGTCATGAAAATCGTTGTTCACGACACCGCGTCCGCCATGCTCGAACTCCTGCGGCGACCGCCGGCCGAGCGGCCCGACGCCCTCCGGGACATGCTCGGCCCGCTCCAGAGTGTGATGCCGGCCGTGGGAAACATGGATCTGGTCCAGATGCACCAGATGGGCAGTGGCTTCCGACTCGACCGTGAGGACCCGCGGTACCTGCCCGCGCTGCGCCGGATGCAGGACGAGGGGGTGTGGAACCGGATCGAGGACTCCCTCGCCGCCGCGTGGAAGCGGATCAGCGGGGCGGTGCCCGGCATCAAGCATGCGGAGACCGTGCACGTCGTCACGGTGCTCGGCGATCCCGACGACGACCATCTGACGGTACGCAGCGCCGGTTACTTCGGTATGGGCGGTATCCCCGGCGCGATCCATCTGACGATGTGGCCCACCGACACAAGCCTCGCAAAGATCGGCCACGCCGCCGCACACGAGCTCCACCACAACGTGCGCTATGCGAATGTGGTCTGGAATCCGACGACCGTCACGGTCGGCGAACATGTCGTCGCGGAGGGACTGGCCGAGGCGTTCGTCCGCGAGTTGGCCGGTGAGCAGGCCATGGGCCCATGGTCGCAGGCACTGACCGGCGCCGAGCTGGACAGCGCCTACGAAAGGATCACCGCCGATATCGATGTGGCAGGGATGCAGAACCTGACCGCGTACGTCCTCGGCGACGGGACCGCGCAGCGCATGGGGCAACAGCCCGTGGGGCTGCCGGACTTCGCTGGGTACGCGGCCGGACTGCGGATCGTGGACGCCCACCTGGCAGCTTCCGGTCTGACCGCGGCCCAGAGCACCGCCCTGCCCGCGCGCGAGATCCTCGTCAACGCGGGGGTGCCGACCAGCGCCTGACGGTCGCTGTGCGATCGGGCAGAACGGCCGCTACGGGATGGGGGTCCCCACTCGCAGGCGGCTTCCGTCGGGGTCGCGGAGTTCGACCTCGCGTGCCCACGGAGCGGTGGTCACGGGCACGGCGAACTCGGTGGCGCGGGAGGGCGCGATCTCCTCCACGCTGCTGCTGCGCCGGCTGCGTGCGGGCTCCAACAAGAACGCCACGTACACCGCCTTTCGCGAGGTCGGCCGCGTCATCCGCACCGTGCAACTTCTGCGGTATCTGACGGACGCGCCGCTGCGCCGGCGGGTGACCGCCGCGACCAACAAGGTCGAGTCGTTCAACCGGTTCTCCCAGTGGGTCGGCTTCGGCAACGGCGGCGTGATCGCCGACAACGACCCCGTCGAGCAGGAGAAGACCGCGAAGTTCAACGCGCTGCTGTCCAATGCGGTGATCTTCCATAACGCGCTCGACATCGCCGAGATCGTGCGCCAGCTGCAGGCCGAGGGGATGGACATCGCCCCGGAGGACCTGGCACAGGTCTCGCCGTACCTGACCGAGCACATCCGGCGCTTCGGCGAGTACTCCACCCACGAGCTCGGCGACGAGCCCGACGCGTACGACCCGCGCCTGGACGCGACTTCACCCCTCTGCGCGGCGACGAGCCAGCGACCGAGGGTTTCTCGCAGGCCGCGTGAGCCCGTGTCCCGAGTCGGCGGCCGTCACATCACCGCTCCACCTGGTCGGGCGTGACCTTCACGTCTCCGTGGGCTCCTGATCGTTGTGTTCTTGCTCCTGCGCCCAGGCGATCGCCCATTCGTCGAGCGGACGAAGGGCATCACGGAGTGCTGTCCCCAGCCGAGTGAGCTCGTAGCCATCGGCCGAGGGCGCGATGATCCCGCTCGATGCGAGTTCGCGGAGCCGCTGGTAGAGGACGCTGGATGACAGCCCTTCGCACCGTGCCAGCAGCGCGCGGGCACCGAGCGGACCCGCACGCAGCTCCCAGAGAATTCGCAGCGCCCACCGACGGCCGAACAGGTCCATCGCGGCCATGAGGGGACGGCCGGTCGTCGATCCACGAACCGGTGTTCCTGGGCGCGGCGTCGGCATGACCCTCCTTGCGTTTCTTTATTCGAAACAATAGCATCCATCCGGTGTTTCTGATTTCGAAACGAACTCGACGGGAGAGCCGATGTCGCGGATAGCCCTGCTGGAACCGCCGTGCACCGACCAGGCCGGCGCACTGCTCGCGCGCATGATGCCCGGGGACGCCCCGCCGATCGGGCTGTTCCGCATGTTCGCCAGAAACCTCCCGATGGCCGACGCCATGCACGGGTGGGGTCGCTACGAGTTGGGCAGCCGGCTGACGTCCCTGGACGGAGGTCGTCATGCATAGGTCGTTGGTCCTGTATTCCGAGCCCGCCGACCCTGACCACTTCCGCGACTACTACGTGAACAACCACCTTCCACTGGTCAAGAATTGGCCCGGCCCGCTTGCGTGGCGCTACAGCTTCGACGTGGCGGCGACCGAGGGAGAAGCGCCGTATTTCGCGGTCTTCGAAGCCGACTTCGCTGACGCCGCCGCCATGGCCGCGGCGCGGGCGTCGCCGCATGGCCAGCGGGTGGCCGCCGATGTCGTCAACTACGCCACCGGCGGTTTGGTCGTCATCCACTATCCGGTGCAGGACGGCACCGGCTGAGGCAGGCCGGTACGCTCTGGGACGCGTTCGGTCGGCCGCTTAAGGCCAGGTCCGGCTAGCGGCGGACGCCGTTGGCGGTTGCCGGTTCGTTGAGCGTCAAAGGTGGGCCGATGTCCTGGCGTGATGTCACGATGGTTGATGCGTGCGTGCGACGCGACGGCCGGGGCGGTAGCCCCACGGCCGTCACCGACGACGACCCGGCGGCGACGGACGCGGACCGGCGTGCGGTCGCCGCTGCGGCAGGCACCTCGCACGCGGCGTTCCTCGGCCCGGGGCGGGCGCCGGACGGTGGCTGGCCGGTCCGGTTCTTCACCGCCACCGCCGAACTGTCCGGGTGCGGGCACGGCACCGTTGCCGCGCAGGCCGTCCGGTTGACCCGCACCGCGCTGGGTGAGCTGAACGACCGCCAACACACCGGCGGGCGCACGTTCGACACCGTCGCGATCCGCCGCCCCGCCGGCATCGAGGTGTGGTTCGACCAGGGCCTCGTCGCGCTGCGTCACCCGGCACCGGACGAGCGCGCCGCAATCGTCGCCGCGCTCGGGCTCACCGCGGACGATCCGCATCCGACCGACGCGCCACGGATCGCCGCGCCCGGCGCACCACGCATGCTGGTACCGGTCCACGACAGGTCGGCGCTGCTCCGAGTCCGCCCACACCTGGGCAGGCTGACAGCGGCGTGCCAGCGGTACGGGCTCCTCGGCTGTTTCGTGTACGTACCGCCGGTGGGCGGCCGACCGGGTGCGGCGCGGATGTTCGCGCCGGCGATCGGTGTCGACGAGGACGTCGCCAACGCCAACAGCACCGGCTGCCTGGCCGCCCACCTGCTCGACACGACAGGGGCGCAGACGGTCGCGATCGAGATGGAGCAGGGCGACACCCTCGGTCGACCGGCCAGCGTGCTCGCTTCGGCCCGACGCGGGCCGGCGGGCATCACGACCCGGGTCGGCGGGTTAGCGGTGGTCCGCGACGGACACTGAGGCGACGACTAGACCGTCCTCTTCTGCGATCCGCGCATGGGGCTGGGGCTGTCCGCTGCGGTCAAGCGTTGGCACCCGGTGGCGGCCGCAGCCCCGACCGACGCACCGAGCCAGGGCCGGTCGAGACGATGACCGGCTCGCCGGAAGGGCGGCGGCCCGAACAAGAACGAAAAGGAGACGACAAGTAGGTACGAGTCGCACCAGTACGACGTGATCGGCCATCAACCCCGAGCCCCTGCCACAGATGTCGCCAGACTTGGCCGAGCTCTTCGAGGACGGACACTGATGTACGAGGTCCGCGACTCTCACAAATGACCATCTGTGAAAGTTCTGCGAGAGGCCGGTTCGTGATCACGTTCCCGCAGGTCGCCATTGGCAGAAAACCTCTCAAAACTCCGGTGTTCTGCAAGGCAGTTCTGAGAGACTTCCCGCGTGGATCTCACGACCGAGCAGGCCGCTAATGCGGTAGAACGACAGGATTGCCCGAAGTGCGAGGCTCCGGCCGGGAGTCCGTGCCGCACCCGCGGCGGGAAGACCGCGACGAAGTACCACACCGCCCGCTTCATCCTCGTTCCCGCGCTGCGCGAGGAACTCGACGTTGCCGTTCCTGACGACCGCGGCCCCGGCCGGGTCTGGGTGCCCGGCCCGCGCATCAAGGCCGAGACGCCGGCGCCGGCCGCGGCCGCGATCCGGATCGGGTACGCCCGCTGCTCCACCGCCCAGCAGGAACTGCAGTCCCAGCTCGACGCGCTCGACCGCGCGAACTGCAAGCGCGTCTTCTCGGAGAAGATCTCCACCCGCGTCAAGGTCCGCCCCGAACTGGAGAAGACGCTCAAGCTCGCGTACGACATCCGCGAGGCCGCCCCGGACCAGCCGGTCATCCTCACCGTCCACGAGCTCAAGCGCCTCGCGCGCAATGCCGCCGAGCTAATGGCGCTGTCCGGGCAGTTGCAGGCCGCCGGCGTCCAGCTCGAACTCCTCACCGGCCCGCTCACCGGCATCTACGACCCCAACGGCATGGGCGCGATGTTCTTCGCCGTCCTGGCCGCCTCCGCGCAGATCGATCGCAACTACATCCGCGAGAAGACCCTCGAGGGCCAGCAGGCCGCCGCCGCCAAGGGCAACCACGGCGGCCGCCCGAAGGTGATTGACGACGACATGCTCACCTTCGCCGTCGCGCTCAAGGCCAAAGGCACCCCGGTCCCCGAGATCGCCAAGAAGCTCACCATCAAGACCGGCAAGAACGCCGGCAGGAACCCGTCCGTCGCCTCGCTCTACCGCGCGCTCACCGAGGCCGACTAGACCAAGATCATCCCATGGCCCGTTTGGGCCGTATCTGGGTCACACCCCACCAAGGCGTGTGCGGCCGTGGTTCGTCGGCCCGGCGCACCGGGGGCTTGAGTCTCCCGTAGGAGGAGACATCAGGATGGGGTCATGGAAAGCGGCACCCTCTACTCGATCGGTGACCTGGCCCGGCGCACCGGGCTGACGGTCAAGACGATCCGGTTCTACTCCGATCGCGGCATCGTGGTGCCGGCGGAACGCACCGCCGCCGGATATCGACGCTACGGCCCTGACGCCGTCGCCCGTCTGGCTCTCGTACGGACGCTGCGCCAACTGGGGCTCGGCCTCGACACCATCCAGCGGGTCGTGGACCGGCACCTCACGCTCGGCGACGTGGCCGCGGAGCACGCGGCCGCGCTGGACGTACAGATCCGGGTGCTGCGTCTGCGGCGGGCGGTGCTGATGGCCGTGGCCGAGCGCGGACCCGGCCCCGAGGAGATGGAACTCATGCATCAGCTGGCCACACTGTCCGAAGCCGAACGGCGACGTCTGATCGACGACTTCCTGGACACCGTCTTCAACGGTGTCGATGACGTCTGCGGCCATGCGGCGGTCCGCCGCTCGATGATCCCCGAGCTACCGGACAGCCCTACGGAGGACCAGATCACGGCATGGGTGGAGCTGGCGGAACTGTCGCTGGACCCGGATTTCCGCAGCAGTGTGCGGCGCCTGGCCGAAGACCGCGCGGCGGACTCGCTCGACGACTGCCGCAGGCCGCCGCGGCCGGACGTGGTGGCCATCGCCCGCGATCTTGTGAGAGCGGCGGTGGCGTCGGGCATCTCCCCTGAATCGCCACAGGCGGATCCCGTGGTCGCGGACCTCACCGCGCGGTGTGCGCTCGCCGATGGCCGCCCCGACGACGCCGCACTGAAGCAGCGGCTGCTCCATCGACTGCGGGCGGCGAACGACCCCCGCCGGGACCGGTACTTCCAGCTGCTCGCACTGATCAACGGCTGGCCGCCACCGGAGCCTCTGGCCCCGGTGATCGTCTGGTCCATGACGGCACTGCGGATGCGGACGGTCGCCTGACGGACATGATCGCCACACGGCTTCGCTCACACGGTGCCCTGACAGGCGCCGCGGCCGGTGAAAGGCCCGCCGACGGTGAAGGCCAGCTCAGCGAAGCGTTCGCCCATCCGCCGGTGGGTGGCGGCGTCGGGGTGGAGCTGGTCGGGCAGTGGCAGTTCGGCGAAGTCGGCCTGACCGTAGAGCTCACGGCCGTCGAGGTAGTGGAGGTTGGGGTCGTCGGCTGCCCGCTGCTTCACGATCCGGACCAGCTCGTCCCGGATCACCTCCAGGGTCAGCTTTCCGCTCGTGCGCTCCGCTGGATCGCCCGCGGCCCGGAACCGCAGTTGTCCGGTGCTGAGCGCGCTGAAGTCCGGGGTGCTGGGGCCGGGGGTGTTCTCGTGAATGGGGCACAGGATCGGTGAGACGACGAGCAGAGGTGTGGTGGGGTGGCCTTCACGGATGGTGTCGAGGAAACCGTGGACGGCGGGGGTGAAGGCACGCAGGCGCATCAGGTCGGTGTTGACCAGGTTGATACCGATCTTGATGCTGATCAGGTCGGCGGGGGTGTCGCGCAGCGTGCGGGCGGTGAACGGGTCGAGCAGAGCGCTGCCGCTCAGGCTCAGGTTGATCAGTTCCGCACCGCCGAGGGAGGCGGCGAGTGCGGGCCAGGTGGTGGTGGGGCTTGCGGCGTCGGAGCCGTGGCTGATCGAACTGCCGTGGTGCAGCCACACCTTGCGGCCCGAGTCCGGTACGGGCTCGATGGGGGCGTCGCTGCGCAGGGCGAGGAGTTCGGTGGTCTCGTTGTGCGGCAGCCAGATCTCGACGTTCTTGACGCCGTCGGGCAGGCCGGTGAAACGGAGGGTGCCGCTCGCGCCGGGCTGGTGGGTGGCGGTTCCGGTGGCCATGTCGAGGGTCAGGGTGTTGCCGCCGGTCACGCTCGCCCGGGCGGTCAGTCGGCCATCGACGAGCAGGTCGTACACACCGTCCGGGCGGGGCGTGGCGCCCACGTAGACGCGTTTGGTGGGCAGCGTGTCCAGTTCGACGGCGGTGGCCCGGGTCCGGAAGACCAGCCGTACGCCGGAGGGCTGGGCCTCCGCCATGGCCAGTTGGGCGTCGGCGTACTGGGCGCGGGCCCGGGCGGGCAGCCGGTGCGGCAGCACGCCGTGTTCGGTGTGTTCCAGCTCGAGGGCGCCGCGCAGGAGGTCCGCGGTGAGGGGCGTGGTGATCCAGTCATGCTCGGTGGTGTGCATCGTCCAGCCTGTTGATCGATGTGAGGGGTGTGACCTGACGCGCCAATGCGCCAATGCGCCAACACGCGGAGGGCCGATGCGTCGCGTTGCTCAGCGCTCGGGCCAGTTCCGCAGCAGGGCGTCGAGAGCCTCCAGGATCCGTGACCAGGTTTCCTGAGTGTCCGGGGCGCTGTGGCTGAACCCTCCGCCCATCTCCAGGCTGACGTAGCCGTGGAAGACGCTGCCCAGCAGCCGGACCGCATGCGTCTGGTCCGGCTCCGTCAGGTCGTAGCCACGCAGGATCGCGCGCGTCATCTGTGCGTGTCGCACACCGGCGCTGGCGACCGCCACCTCCGGGTCGAGCCTGAGCTGGGCCGCGGCGTAGCGGCCGGGATGCTCCCGGGCGTAGTCGCGGTAGACGTTCGCCAACGCGGTGAGGGCGTCCTTGGCGGCCCGTCCGGCCAGGGCGTCGGCGGCCCGGTCGGCGAGTTCCTCCAGTGCGAGGAGGGCGATCCTGGTCTTGAGGTCCTGGGAGTTCTTCACATGCGAGTAGAGACTCGCGACCTTGACGTCGAACCGTCTGGCCAGCTCCGACACGGTCACCTGGTCGAAGCCGACCTCGTCGGCCAGCTCCGCCCCGGCCCGGGTCAGGCGTTCGGTGGTCAGTCCTGCGTATGCCATGCCCTTCCCTTCGTTCGACAGAACTGATTATGCATTTGCCTAACACCTTTAGGCAAAATAGCCTGATGTTATGGAGTCGCTGACTGAGCAAGAGATCCGTGCCGCGTTCGTGAACTGCACCAAAGGCGAGGCGAAGCGCCTCTCCGTCCCCCGTGACCTGGCCGACCGGCCCTGGGACGACCTGGACTTCCTCGGCTGGCGTGATGCTCAGGCCCATGACCGCGCCTATCTGGTCACCGTGCTGGACGGCCATCCCAGGGCCATCACGCTGCGCTCCCCCGCCCCCGCCTCATGGCACAGGCGGCGCGGCATGTGCTCGATATGCCTGACCTCCCACACCGGCGGTGTGTCCCTGATGGTCGCGCCGAAGGCGGGGAAGGCCAGGCAGCAGGGCAACTCGGTCGGCACCTACCTATGCGGCGACCTCGCCTGCTCACTGTATGTGCGGGGGAAGAAGGACGCGGGTGTCGCTGCGCGACCACAGGAATCGCTCAGCCTGGAGGAGAAGATCGAGCGGACGGTGGCGAACATCGCCGCGTTCTTCGCGAAGGTGACCGCCTGAGGCCGTTCGGTGCCCCCGCTGCCGGCCGGCGTCCGGCTCGCTGTCCTGATGCACAAGCAACTCGCTTGAGCATGGGTGTCCGGAGGGATCCGCCTTACACCGCGCCGCCTTACACCGCGCGCCCGGGATCAGCGAGGAGTTCGTGGATGACGTGTCGTGCGATCGCCGCCATGACGGGATTGGTGTCCCTGTAGTACGTCAATTCGGGGAGCGCGATCGACAGCGCCCAGCCGCGACCTCGTGCCCAGGTGGCGTCGTCAGCCCCCACGGCATCCCTGAAGGCGTCGCGCACGCACGCCGGCAGTACGTACCACGCGACGATCAGGTCGACGGCGGGGTCGCCGAGTCCCATGCATCCGAAGTCGATAACGGCACTGAGCCGCCCCTGGGCCACCAGCAGATTGCCCGGTTGCAGATCCGCGTGGATCCACACCGGCGAGCCCGCCCACACAGGTGCTTTCAGGGCGGCGTCCCATACGGCGGTCGCCGCTTCGGCATCGACGATGCCGCGCAGTTCCGCGATCGCGGAGCGTGTGGAGGCGTCCCGCGCCTCCAAGGGCTCACCGCGGTAGGACAGAGGCCCGCTCGCGGGGTCGATCCCGTGCAGCGCGGTGACGAATTCAGCGAGGTCCTTCGCCAACAAGCCGGGGTCAGCAAGATGCCCGGGGGCCGGGTTCTCGCCGTCCAACCAGTGGTAGACCGACCAGGGCCAGGGGTAGCCCTCAGTCGGCTTTCCCTTGACCAGTGGCACGGGAACCGCCACCGGAAGCGAGGGAGCGAGCCGTGGCAGCCACGCGTGCTCCTTGTCGACATCGTTGGCGACCCCCGCGGTTCGAGGGAATCGCACGACCATGTCCGCGCCGAGCCGGTACATGGCATTGGAGGTGCCGACAGAACCAACCGGCTCGACGGGAAGACCCGCCCACTGCGGGAACTGCGCGGCAATCGCCCGGTTCACCAGAGAGGCGTCGATGTCCGGCTCTCCGGCATGCATCTTCCCAGCACACATGAGCACCTTCTGAGGGGAGGCGGTTCCACCATGGGGAGGTGGTCGGCGGTCATGTGGAAGATGGAAACCACGGCTGTCGACCAGCGCCCATACGAACGCGTCAGGACATACCCCGTCAACTCCTTTTCGCCGGGCTGCGGGCAGGCCGGTCCATGCCCTCGCCGGGACCGACCGCAAGACAGCGGCCCACATCCTGTTTTCCGCCGTCCGGCACGGTGGCCGAGGTACGGGAGGGGCGTCCCTCGCTCACCGTGCGGCGTTCGGCGGACTTGACGCGTTCCGTCAGTACGAATGTGACGCTGATCAACAGGGCCCAGGCCCCGAATTTGCTGAGTGCCACCGGTTGCCAACCGCCCATCTGATCGGGGTAACTCCACGCCCCGACGTAGGTGGCCACGTTCTCCGCCACCCACAGGAAGAAGCCGATCAGCACGAAGGAAAGCGCAAGGGGCATACGGTAGCGGCGCTCGCCGACGGTGAAGCCGACCGAGGCCCGGGCGGTGACGGCCAGCATCACCGCGGCCAGGAGCCATCGAGCGTCCGGTAGCCAGTGGTGGGTGAAGAAGTTGAGGTAGACGGCTGCCGCGACCACGGTGGTCGCGGTGGCGAGGTAGCCGGTGAAGCGCAGCTGGAACAGGTCCCAGGCGCGGCAGACATAGCCGGCGACGGCCGCGTACATGAACCCGCCGTACAGCGGTACACCGGCAATCTTCGTCACGGCGTCCTCCGGGTAGCTCCAGGACCCCAGGTGCACCTTCACCAGCTCGAAGAGCAGGCCGATGACATGACACACGGCGATCAGCAGCGTGTCCCGCCCGCTCTCCCATCCCACCCGGCGCGCGACGAAGGTGAGTAGCACCCCATAGACGAGTACCAGGTCGTACCGCGCGATCGGCAGGTCCGGCAGCACACGGGAGAGGGCGATGCCGCCCAGCAGCGCCACCGCGAACGCACAGCAGCGCGCCTGCAACACGGTGAAGCGGATCAGCTGGCGTATCGGGCCCAGGATCTTGCACATGACCAGGAGGACGCCGCAGGGGTGCTGCTTGGTTGGCCGCACCGATGAACTTGTACCGAACGTGTGGCGAAAGTCGCCCCTCACCGGATCCGCACATCGGTCGGCCGAGCCGGCCTCCCCGGCCACGAGGTCTTCCACAGGCGGGCACGGTGGGGTCGGCGGGAGACCGCCGACCCCACTGGTGTTTATCACCCGCGCGGGTCAGGTCCCGTGAACCGGAAGCGGACCACGTCCTCCTCCGTGGCCCAGCACTGGAAACCCGCCTTCTCCAGCACCCGGACGGAGGCCGGGTTGGCCGGCTCCACGTTCGCGAACACGGTCCGGACACCCGGGGCGGTGAGGGCGAACTCCGTCAGGGCCCGGGTGGCTTCGGAGGCATAGCCCCGACCGCGGCGGGACTCGACGATGCCGTACCCGATTTCGAGGGTGCCGTCATTGGGCGGCCAGAACAGGCCGATCGACCCCACCACCAGACCGCTGTCCCGTTCCACCACCAGGCGGTGGCCGTGTGCGCCGAGCCAGGCCGGGTGGTCGTCGAAGAGGCCCGCGATGACGCGGTCGCCGTCGGCGGGGAAGTCGTCAGCCCAGTGCGCCGACCTGGTGTCGGCGAGGACCGCGGTGGCCTCGGCCGTGGTCCAGGGCCGCAGAACGAGACGGTCGGTGGTCAGATCGACGTGCGTTGATGAGGATGAGGACGTCACGTGTCACTCCTGATGGTGGGAATGACCGGACCGCGCTTCGCCAACGCGCGAGCCGGACAAGGGCATGCCGACGAGCACCTACCGCGGCCATATTCATCAACCCCCTCGTCCCGCTGATCGCACGCCTCTCGCGCAGACGCGACGTTAGCAACGTCGCCGAACCCCGGGCAAAGCCTTTTGATCAGTCAGGAGGGCAGGGAACCGAGCCACCCGGTCAGCAAGCGATTGACCTCCTCGGGGCGTTCCTGCTGGATCCAGTGGCCGCAGCCGTCGAGGATGTGCGAGGCCACCAGGCCGGGCAGGGTACGGGGGAATTCGCTGATCGCATCGGCCAGCCATGTGGTGGAAGCGTCCAGGGCCCCACCGATGAACAGCGACGGCTGGGTGATGGGGGCGCCGTCGAACGCGGCCAGCTCCTCCCAGTCCCGGTCCATGTTCCGGTAGCGGTTCAGCGCCCCACTCATCCCGGTCCGCTCGAACTCCCCGGCGTAGACGTCGAGTGCGGGTTCACCGAGCCAGGACGGCAGACGACCGTCGGGAAACCGTTCGCGCAGTGTTCCGCCGGGGCCGGTGAAGTGCGGGTCCGGCCTGCCAGGTGCGGGCATCGTGTCGCCTGAGAAGGCGGCGTAGAAGCCCGCGAGCCAGCCGCGTACGTCGGGCTCGATCTCCGCCTCGGCGCGTCCCGCCCGCTGGAAGTAGGAGATGTAGAACTCCTCCGGACCGCCCTCCGGACCGCCCATCCGAGCGAAGACCTCGCTGGGCCTGGGCCCACCGCGCGGTGCGTACGGCACGCTCAGCAGCCCGACCGCGCGGAACACATCGGGCCGGGCCAGCGCGCAGGTCGCGGCGATCGACGCGCCCCAGTCGTGCCCGACGATCACAGCGCTCTCCTCCCCCAGCGCGTCCACCACCGCCACTTGGTCCTCGACCAGCTCGAGCATCCGGTATGCGTCCACCGCCCCGGGCCTGGACGAGCGCCCGTAGCCGCGGACGTCGACCGCCACCGCTCGACAGCCCGCCTCGGCAAGGGCGGGCAACTGGTGGCGCCACGAGTACCAGGACTCCGGAAACCCGTGCACCAGTAGCACCAGCGGCCCACTGCCCCGCTCCACCAGGTGGATCCGCCCCACCGGTGAGGGCACCAGGCGATGGATGACATCGGCGGTGGACGGATGCGACATGAATTCCTCCCGGGCCCTGTGCGGATGGTCGGTGGCCACGGACGCGAGAAGTGGCGTTCATGCAACTCGCCGTGGCCGCACCAGCTCCGATCATGCGGCAGTCGGCACGGCGTCGGCGATGTCAGTTGCCGATCCGGCAAACGCAACGGCGGCGGCAGCCGTCAGCCGCAGTGGCTCGTCGGTGAGGCGGTGTAGCCGGTCGTGACCTCCCATGCCACCGTGGTCCTTGTCATGGGCCCGGTGTGATCCAGTGGTGGGCGAGGTCGGCGACCCACGCGGTGGCCGCGTCCGGTGTCGCGGGTGGCGCTCCGATCACCACCAGTTCGGTCACCCCGGCTGCTGCCAGGTCGGGCAGCAGGTCCGGGCCGCCGTCGAGCGGCGCGACGGCGATGGTGAGCTCCGTCGCCGGGCGGTGGTGGCTCGCGCAGTGCTCCCTGAGGGCGCGGACGCGCTCGGTGACGAGGTCCGCGGGGAGGTTGAATCCGTACCAGCCGTTTCCGAAGGCGGCGGCCCGGCGCAGTGCCGCATCGCTGTTACCGCCCACCACTACCGGGATCTGCCGATCGCGCACCGGTTTGGGGTTGACCCGGATCGCGTCGAAGCGTGTGAACTCCCCCTCGAACGAGGCCACATCGTGGGACCAGAGCGTGCGCATCGCGGCGGTGTACTCCGCGGTGCGGCGGCCGCGGTGAGCGAAGGGGACGCCGAGCGCGGCGAACTCCTCGGATGACCAGCCGACGCCGATTCCCAGCGTGAGCCGCCCGCCGGAGAGCACATCCAGTGTCGCGGCCTGCTTGGCCACCACGATCGGGTTGTGCTCGGGGAGCAGCAGGACGCCCGTGGCCAAGCGGATCCGGGTGGTCACCGCCGCGGCGAACGTCAGCGCGAGCAACGGGTCCAGCCAGTCCGCGTCGGCGGGGACGGCGATCCGGCCATCGGCGGAGTAGGGATAGCGGGAGGTCGGCTCGTCGACCATGACCACGTGTTCACCTGCCCACAGGGTCGCGAAGCCGCGTGCTTCGGCGGCTTCCGCCACCGCGCGGATGATCTGCGGCCGGGCGCCGTTCCCGACGCCCAGCGCATGCAGTCCCACCTGCATCTGCCACCTCCCGACCTCGAGACGACCGTAGCGTCGGTGGCGGCGGGCGACCACGCGACGGAGTTCCGCGCGGTGGTCGGTGGGGTCGTGTCACCCGGACGGCCCGCTCGGCGAGCGCCTCCGGCAGGAGTGCGGGCCGCTCCTCCGCGCACGGCGGAACTCGGAGGCGGTCATGTACGTTGCCGGGATGACACGTGACGGCACGTGTCCGGTGACGAACGACACGGCAAAGCCGAGGTGGCAGCAGTGGCGATGTGGGATCGGATCAAGGACCAGGCCAAGGCCCTCCAGCAGCAGCGGGGGCATGGCACAGGTGGCTCCGGAGGACACGGGCGCCCACGCTCGGGCGGCGGGTCCAAGGCCCAGCTCGTCGGTGTGCTCAAGACACAGCTCACTTCGCTCAAGACCGAGCTGAAGAGCGGTGCCTACCGGGACGCCAGCATGGCCGTGTGCGCCCTGGTGGCAGCGGCCGACGGACATGTCGACCCCGCCGAGCGGCAGCATGTCGAGTCGCTGATCCTGTCCAACGACGTTCTCCAGAACTTTCCGCCGGATCAGCTGCGCACCCGGTTCAACAAGCACGTCGACGTGATGACGGCCGACTTCGCCCGGGGCAAGGCGGAGGCGCTCCAGGAGGTGGCCAAGGCGGCCAAGAAGCCCGCCGAAGCCAGAGCCGTGGTCCAGACCGGCATTGTGGTCGCCGGTGCCGACGGCTATGTGTCGCCGGCCGAGGAGCAGGTCCTGCGGGAGGTGTGCGGCACGCTCGGGCTGTCCTCGGCGGAGTTCGGCATCTGACACACGGTCCGGGCACCGCCGGTCCCGGTCGCGCCCGCGGCGACGCCTTCGGATCGCGGCGCACTTCTCGGAGCCCTGCCCTCCGCGAGGGCAGGGCTCGGCGGCTGCCCGGCGTGGGTCATGGCCCCCGCTCAGCCGACGGCCGCGGCCGGAGGATCGTCCGACTGTCCGTCGTGGCCGTCCTGTCCGTCGTGGCCGTCGCGTTGGCCGTGTGCGTCCGACCGCTCTCCGGTCGGCTCCGCCTGGGCCACCGCCTGGTTGAGGTCGTCCAGCAAGGCGCGGGCCGTTGCCGCACCGTGGGCGTTGGTTCCCTCCAGGGTGATGTGGACGCGCGTGTCGCTGTCCTCGCGCTCCCAGGTGACCTTGAAGCTGCCACCGCGCTGCCGGAGCCAGGCTTCCAGGACCACTCCCAGGGTGGCGACCGCCGCCACGCCGACCTCGACGAGGACACCGAGGAGGTCCGCGCCCAGCTCGCCCTGCCCGACGGGTGAGCGCAGTTCACGCACCGGCCCCAGATCGGGTTCATCGCGCAGTCGGTCCGCCAGCCCGCGCCAGTCGTCCGGTTCGGTGCTCCGGCTTCCGTCCTCGATGCTGATGTGCAGCGCCACGGAGTCTCCTGTTCTGTGTGCGATTTCTGGGTGCGAACGTCGTCCCACGGTGGTCATGAGCCCCAGTCAGGGGTCATGCAGTCAGATGTCATGCGCCGCAGTCCTCGGGCAGTAGGTCTCCTGACGCGTGGGCGGTCCAGGCAGCCGCGGAGTCCACCGGCAACGTCCCCCTGCACAGCCGCTTTTGCAGTGCGCCGGGTGACACATCCGAGACACGCACCCGTCCGTCCTCGGAGGCGACCGCCACCACGCCGCCACGGCCGACCGCCAGGGCCGAGATCGGGGCTCCGCGTAGGCGGAAGTCCGCCAGCGGATGCCATCCGGCGGTGGCGGATCCTGAGTGCAGCCGCACTCCGCCCTCATCGTCTCCGGTGGCCGCGAGCCGACCGTCGGGGGACACCGCGAGACCGGTGAGGACGGTCCCGGGATGGGCCACCTGCTCCAGCGTTCGGCCGGGTTCATCGGTCCAGGTGCGTGCGTACGGGCTCCGCGCTTCGGCCAGCAGACCGGTGTGCGGGGCCAGGCTCACCCGGTGCATGGCACCGGTGGGGAGGGACGGATCGACCTCCCCGTGCCGACTGCCCGGCCCACTCATCACGTGGGGCCGATCGGCGCGACGGACGTTCCACCACGCGCCGGTGTAGGCGGTGCGGCCGTCCGGTGTGAGTGCGACGGCCTCCTCGGTGCCGGATGACTCGTCCAAGTCGCTCTGGTGGTCCGGCCGTTCGGGACGGGTGATACGCCACAGCCGGGCGACGCCGCCGGGGGCACGGGTGAGCAGTACGGGGGCGTTCACGGCAACGGCCGCACGGGCGCCGGGCAGTACCGCGAGGGGGCGCCGGGCGGAGGGGCGGGTGCTGTCCCACAGTTCGACACCGCTCCCCCGGGTGACCATCAGGGTGCGCCGGTCAGCCGCGAAGGCGAGGTCCACCACGGGGTGTCCGGTGGGGTCGGCCAGCCCGGTTGGCGCGCGTGGCGACCGGCCGTCGACGGACCGCAGAGCGACGGTGCCGTGCCGGGTGCCGATGGCGGTGACACGTCCGTCCGCGGAGAGTGCCACCGCCGTGGGTCCTCCGTCCGGCACCGGTATGTCGGCGAGTACCGCCGGTTGCCGAGCGGACCGTATGTCACCCAGCGCGGTCCCGCCCTTCGTGATGGCGGCCAGCAGCCCTCCGTCCCGGCTGAAGGCGAGGCCGCGCTCGTCGGTACTGCGAACGCCGGGCCGGGAGGTCAGGGGTACGGGGTCGTCACCTGTCGTGACGTCCCAGAGGGTGAGCGGGCCATCGTTCTCCTGCACGGCGAGCAGCCTTCCGTCCGGGGACAGTGCCAGCGCGCTCACGTTCGTCCGGAGCCGTGTGCGCGGCCGGACGCGGCCGCCCTCGGTGATGTCGTGTACTTCCACCAGGCCGTCGTCGTAGGCGACAGCCAGCGTGCCGCCCTGTGCCGCGACAGCGGGTGTGCCCCGGTACGGGGAGGGGCGGCGGGGCAGCCGTTCCGTGTGCCGGGTGGCTCCGGTGGCGGACACGCGGGTGACCCGTAGCCGTCCGCCGTCCTCCAGCCCGATCAGCAACCTGCCACCGGCGGTGTAGCGCGCCCGCACATGGTCGAGGCGTCGCGGTTCGCTCTTCCCGGGCAGCGGTGTGACCCAGGTGATACCCGTGGCCCGGTTCGCGTCTCCGCCCGTCACCATGGCGACGGCGACGGTCCGCCCGCCAGGACCGAAGGACACCCATGAGGCCCCCGATTGGGTCGGCCCCGGCATCACGATCTGGTCCACCGGTGGTCCCGATGGCTTGTCGGTGTGCCAGATTTGCACGGTGCCGTCTGGCAGCAGCAACGCGATGCGTCGCCCGTCAGGACTGAACGCCATGTCCTTGACGGCGGGCCCGATCCCGGGTGTGCCCAGTGCACCCAGCAGGCGCCGGGCGGCGGTGTCCCACAGGCACAGCCCCTGACCGTCGTTGATGGCCAGCAGATCGTGGTGGGGCGAGAACTCGACGGAGACGCCGCCGGGGATCCGGCCACCGTCGTCCCCGCTGTCCGAGGCGTTCGACCAGCCCCCAGCGGCGGCGATCATGGCGGCCCATGCCTCGTCGGTGGGGGCGCTGCGGTACGCGGCCACCGCCAACCGTCCGGCCAGTGGCGGATCGGTAGGTGCCACCGAGCGGGAGGCGGCGGCGAGCCGCCGGGAGGTGTCGGCGTCCTCGGCCGCGGAGCCGGCGCGGTGCGCGTCACGTGCGGTCCAGAGCGCGGCGACGGCCGCGATGACGCACAGGGCGGTGGTGATGGCCAGGACGAGCAGCGTCCGGCGACGGCGGCGAGAGCGCCGGGCGGCTGAACGCTGCCTGGCCACGGAGGCGTTGAGGAACTGCCAGACGTCCTCACCGACTTCCAGCCGGGGCCGTCCCTCGACCTGTTCCAGCGCCCTGGCCAGGGTGTGTCCACGGTAGAGGTCGGCCTCATCGCCCTGGGAGTCGGTCCAGGCCCTGGCCGCGGCGGTCAGCTGCTCGTGGTGCAGCCGCCACACCGGATCCGCGGCGAGCCAGGCCCGCATCCGGGGCCAGGCGTGGAGGACCGCGTCATGTGCGGGTTGCACGGCCCCCTCCCGCTCGACGACAAGGCCCTTGGCGAGGAATCGGCCCAGCAGTGCGTCCGCCCGTCCGCCACCGAGTTCGCGTACCAGCTCGGCGCGGTCGACCGGCCGTCGGGCGGGTGGGACACCTTCCAGCGGTCTGCCGGGCCGCACCATGCGCAGCAGCAGGATGCGCGCCAGTTGCTGGTTGTCGGAGCCGAGGTCCTGGTACACGCTGTCGGCGGCCTGGGCGATGGCGCCGGACAGTCCGCCGCACTCCTGGTATCCGCGGACGGTCAGCACCCCGCGCTCGCGCCGCCGCCAGGTGGCGGTGAGGGCTTGGGCGAAGTGGGCGAGGGTGAACGGGTGGGGTGGCGAACCCGGTTCGGGGACGGGCGTGGCCGCGCGGGGGTAACCGAGGTCGGTGAGAATCAGCTCGACCAGCCCCTCCTGGACCCTCAGGTGTTCCTGGCGGGCGGGTTCGGTGATGGCCTCCCGTACCTCCTCGGCGCTCAGTGGTGTGACGAGGATCTGCCGCCCGGACAGCGCATGGGCCAGCTCCGGCCACTCGGCACAGGAGGCGTAGTAGGGGGCGGCGACGGCCAGGACCACCCGTACCGGGGCCGAGGGTGTGGCGCCGGTGGTGGCGAGGGCGGCGATCGCACGGATGAAGGCCGCGCGGTCGGTCTCGTCCTCGCACAGGGAGAAGACCTCCTCGAACTGGTCCACCGCCAGGAGCACGGGGGCTTCGGGCCGGGCCAACCGCCGTACGAGCTCCGCGGCGTCGTGCGCGAGGGTGCGTTCGACCGCGGGGACCGGCAGCCGCGCGGGCCCGGACAGGGTTTCGGCGAGCGCGCGCAGCGGTGCCGCGGTCGGTGTGCACACCAGCGGCCGCCAATGGCCGGGAGTGTCCGGGGAGTTGCCGATGGCGCTCCGTCTCAGCTCTGTCAGCAGTCCGGCGCGGATCAGTGAGCTCTTCCCCGATCCCGACGCGCCGAGCAGCACCACGGGCTCACCGGGGCCGTCGGCGCGGGTGACCTCGCGGACCAGCTTGCCGGTGAGCCGGTCCCGGCCGCGGAACCAGTGTTGGGTGGTCTCGTCGTAGGCGGACAGGCCCGGATAGGGGCACACCCCGGTGTCGTGGCCCGTCGGCTCCGCGGCCGGTTCGGCGCGGGCCGCCGGGTTGCGGGCGAAGCCGAACCAGGCGGTGGGCGCGTCGTGCCGGGCCCTCGGGCTCAGATCGCGGTCCGCCAGCGCCCGTCTCAGCTCCTCGAGGGTGAACACCTCCGGGCCGTGCGGATCGCCGCTGTGGAGCAGCCGGATCAGCTCACCGGTGAACGCGGTGTGCACGTCCCCGACCGGTGCCAGTGCCCGCTGGTCGCGGGCGGCCGCGGCCAGCAGGTAGTGGTGGCGGAAGGCGGTGAGCGATTCGTCGCCCGCGCGCTCGGCGTGGCAGCAGTCCAGGACGATGACGAACCGGGTGGGCCGGTGGCGGCGTATGAGTGCGGCAAGGTCCCGGAAGGACGCGGTGGTGAAGGGGTCGGTGTCGGCGTCGCCGGTGGTCTCCCGGGTGCACAGGCGCAGTTCGTTCGCGGCTCCCACCAGTCCGTGGCCCACGTAGTACAGCAGCAGGGTGTCCGAGGCGGCCTTCGCGGCCTCGGTGACGGCCTGTCCGATGGTCCGCGCGTCCTCGGGGTCCTCCAGCACCCGGATCCGGTCCTCGCTGAGCCCGGTGCGCCGCAGCAGGATGGCGCGCAGATCGACGAGCGTCCGGTGGACGGCCGGAACGGGCGGCAGCACCGCGGGGTCGGCGACCGTCCCGGTGCCGATGAGGAGGGCGCGAGCGCCGGGCCCGGCGAGTCCCAGTGCGAGGTCAGTCATCGCCGCTCCCATCGCCCCGCCGGGAAGAGCCGCCGCCGTCTCGCCGGAGAGAGCCGCTGCCATCTCGCCCGGAGGAGTGGCCGGTTGACAGTCGGCGTATGCGCCGCGGGAGCAGCAGCCGGGCCCAGCCGCGCGCCCGCCACCCCTGATGTGCTTTCAGCTCCGCCCTGATGACATCGCTGTGCAGCCAGGCACGGTCGGCGTCCTGTGCGGGCATCGGACGCCACGCCGGTTCGCGGGCCGCCTCCTCCGCGGTGGGTTCGCAGAACCGGGCCCGTGCGGCCAGCAGTGCCAGCGGCGCGGCCGCGGCGCGGGTGCCGGGGCCTCCGGTCGCCGCGAGGTGGGTGGCGATGTCGTGGTACGTGGCGGACGGCGGCGGGTCGGAGGTGTCCGCCACCGTGGCCTGTTCAACAACCGCCTGCCAGGCGGCTGTGGCGCGCCGCGCCGGGACAGGGGCGGTTCTGCCGCGCCGGATCCGCAGCCACGGGCGTATCAGCAGCAGCCACCCGCGCAGCAGCAGTGCCGCCACGGCGGCGATGCTCACGCCCCAGAGTGCGACCAGCACCCAGTCCATGTCGGTGGCCGGGCCGACCGAGGGGCGTGGGGCGGCGCCGCGGGCGGGCGGTGCGGGCGTGGGGTGGTGCGAGGGCCGGGGTTCGGCCGAGGGCGAAGGAGCGGGGGTGGGTTCGGCGGACGGTGGGGTGTGCCGCTCCCGCCCGGGTGGCGGCACCGGATCCACGGGCACCCAGCCCGCCCCGGCGAGCGCGATCTCGTTCCACACCCGGGCATCGGCCCCGGTCACGCGGAGGTCGCCGGAGCCGCGCCGGGTGACCTGGAAGCCGACCACGATCCGGGTGGGCAGTCCGGTTACCCGCGCGGCCAGGGCGAACGCCGAGGCGAAGTCCACGGGCGCGCCCTGGCGTTCGGTGAGGAAGCGGTCGAGGGCGCCGAGGGACTGGTTCCCCGGCGCCTTGGGCAGGCATGTGTACTCCTTGCGCAGCATGGCGGCCAGTGCGGTGGCGCGTCCGTACGGGGAACGGGAGGCAACGCGGGCGCGGTGGGCGAGGACGGTCAGCGCCTTCGGGGCCTCGCTCGGCACCGCGAGGGTGGTGGCAGCGCCGGGTGCCGCTCGCAACCGGGCGGCGTCCAGGGGTGCGGGATGGTGGGGAGTGACACTGGTGACGCGGTACCGGACGCCGCGGGCCAGTGGGTCATCGGCCAGGACGGCGCCGTCCTCGGCGTTCACCGCCACCGGTGCCCCGGCGCGCAGCGGGGTTTCCGGCACGGGGAGCAACCGCCCGGTGAGTCCTTTCACGGTGACCTCGGAGTGGGTGGGCCGTCCGGTTTCGGTGCCCGGCTTCAGATCCGTGCCCAGGTGGCGGGTGAACAGCCCCGAGGGCTTCCACTGGGCACCGTCGTAGGCGGTGAGCGCGGTCAGCCGCCAGCGTCCGACGGCACTGCCGCGCACGGTGAACAGCACCTGGCGGGGCGAGGAACGCCAGCCGGAGAACTGTTCGAGCGGATGGGTGAGATGGACCGGGGCGGTGCGCTCGGTGCGGTGTTCGCGCGGGTTGTATGGGGCGCCGCCCGGTGTCCAGGGCAGGGCCGCGGCCGACGGCACGGCCAGCGCGGCGATCAGCGACGGCCACAGCAGGGCGCGGGCCACGGGGGCGGGGCGGCGGCGCGTGGTGGCCGGGCCTGTGGCACGGTCCGGCGAACTCCCGAGCCGCACTTCCGGCTGGTGTCCGACGGCCAGTACGGCCCCGGAGACGACCGCCATGGCCACCGCTTGGGGAAGAGTCGTTCCCGGCCCGCCGATGGTGGTCGCGGTGGCGGCCACGAAGAGCGCCAGCGCGGGAGCCAGGCACCGGGCGCGGCCACGGGTGCGCAGCGCGAGTTCGGCTCCGGCGGCGGCCGCGGCCCAGGTCAGGGTGAACACCACGGCCACCAGGGGCGCTTCGGCCGGAGCGGGCAGTGGTGCATCCAGCAGCCGCCCCCACCCGCTCGGCGTTTCTTCCGCCACACGTCGCAGACCGGTGCCGATGTCCCCGGGTGTGCGCACGTCGTACACCGTGATCGCGCAGGCGGCCAGCCACAGCACAACGCTTGCGCACAAGGCGAGTTCGGGCGGGAGGGGCCGGGCCCGGCGGGCGCACACGGTGGCGAGGAGCACGGGGAGGATCGCGGCGACCGCCACCGGCAACAGCAGGGGCCGGTAGCCGAAGACGGGGTGGAACGCGCTTCCCGCCACCGCGGCGGCGAGAACGGCCGACGCCGGGGCGGTGGCGGTCACGGGAAGGCGGGCGGAGGTGTACGGGGAGGGAGTCATCGCCACCGGCCGACCCCGCTTCCGAACGCGGCGCTCCAGAGCGCCAGGGCCTGTTCCGCGTCGGCCGCGTACCGCACCGTGCCCCGGTCGGCCACGCCCGTCGTACGGCGTCCCGGCGAACGACCCGGCGTACGCCGGGCGGTGCCCAGCCGGAGGACCAGGAGCCGCCCGCGCCGGGCGGACAGCGACGGCAGGGACACCGCCGGGGCGTCACCGGTGACCACGGTGAGCGATTCCACCGAGGGGCCACCCGAGCGCAGCCGGCCGGGGCGTCCGGCCCCCGGCGGGCCGACGGAGGCCGTGGGCACGACGGCGGTGAGAAAGCGCAGCACCTGCGTCACACCGCCCGGTGGGGAATCCCCGTGCACAAAGCGCCCCGCGCTGGTCCACAAGCGCACCGCCAGCCCACGGCGGAGCGCGTCGACAGCGAGACTGGCGGTGGTGTCCACCGCCTCCTCGAAGTCGGCGCCGGTGGAGTACGCGTCGGGGTGGGTGTCCAGCCACAGGTGACGGAGGTGTTCGTCGGGCTGAAGGTCGCGCCGTACCAGCGGTGTGTCACCGCGAGCGCTGCTCGGCCAGTGGATACGGCGTACGTCGTCGCCGGGGCGGTACGCGTGGAGGGAGTGCAACTCCCAGGCGCCGAGCGGGCCGGGGCGCCTGGCGGCACCGTCCCGACCGGTGACGTCACGGGACGGCGCCGCCGGTACCCGCAGCACACGGGGCAGCACCTGAACGGTCAGGGGTGTGCCGACGGCGGTGTCGGAACGGAACAGGAAGAGCGGGTCGGACCGGCGCACCAGGGTCGGTCCGACGACCAGGGGTCCATGGCGGTCGGTGGGCAGCGGCAGGTGGTACTCGGCGCCTTCCGCGCTGTCCGCCACCGTGCCGGCCACGACCGTGTCCGCCCGGCCGTCCGGCGCTCCGAGGGCGGGCTGCCGTGAGCAGGTGACCAGCACGGTGGGCCGCGGCAGCCACCGGCGGCGCACCGCGGGCACGGGGATGGTCGCCGTCAGGGGCTCGCCACGGGGGATCTGGCGGGTGGGTGTCCGCGGGGCGGTGGCGATCCGGGGTGTGGTGTGGAGCACCAGCCGTCCGGCCGCCACGGCGAGCGCCCCGCATCCGGCGAGGGCGGCGAGCGCGGTGGAGGCGAAGGTCCATGCCAGGAGCGCCAGGACCAGCGAACCCGCCAGCACCGCGGCACCGGTACGCGTGATCACCGCGGCACCGGTACCCGGCTGAGGATCCGGCGGATGACGTCCTCGGAGGTGACCTGGTCCCAGACGGCGCGCTCGGTCAGCACCAGACGGTGGGCCAGGACCGGTACGGCGAGTGCGCGGACCTGGTCCGGGAGGACACCCTGAAGGCCCTCGGCCGCGGCGGACACCCGCGCGGCACGCAGCAGGGCGAGTCCGGCGCGGGTGCTGGCGCCGAGCCTGATCTCCTCGCGGTGTGCGGGCGACCGTGTCTCCTGGAGCAGGGCGGCGATGTAGTCGTTGACCGAGCCGTCGACCCTGACCCGCCGTGCGGTCTCGATCATGCCGCGCAGGGACTCCCGGTCCAGCACGGTGCCGATGGTGGCCTCGGGGCTCAGTGTGGTGGCCTCCCGGGCCAGGATCTCGCTCTCGACCCGGGCGTCGGGGGGTCCGATGCTGACGCGCATCAGAAAGCGGTCGAGCTGTGCCTCGGGGAGGGGGTAGGTCCCTTCGAAGTCGATGGGGTTCTGGGTGGCCACCACCATGAACGGACGTGGTACGGGGCGGGTTTCACCGGCCACCGAGACCTGGCGTTCCTCCATCACCTCCAGCAGTGCCGCCTGTGCCTTGGGCGAGGCCCGGTTGACCTCGTCGCAGATGACGATGTGGGCGAAGACCGGGCCGGGCTGGAAGGTGAATGCCCCCCGCTCCAGGACCTGTACTCCGGTGATGTCCGACGGCAGCAGATCGGGGGTGAACTGGATCCGGCCGCTGGTCACTCCGAAGGCCGCCGCCAGGGCCCTGGCCAACGATGTCTTGCCCACCCCTGGCACATCCTCGATGAGCAGGTGGCCCTCCGCCATGAGACAGATGAGCGCCAGGCGGATGGCCTCGCGCTTACCGCGCAGCACCTCGCCCACGGCCTCCGCCACCGTGTCGAACCGGATCCGCAGGCCGTCGAAGTCCTCCTGGGCAGGGCGCTGCATCAGCCAACCTTCCACAGTTGTACGGAGTCATCGCTTCCGACGGCGAGCAGGTGGCCGTCGGGGCTGAAGTCGAGTGCGGAGATGTCCTCGGAACGGCTGCCGGGCAAGGTGACGGGCCGTCGTACCGAGCCGTCTCCGGAGACCTGCCAGAGCGTCACCTTGCCGTTCCCGTCGCCCAGGGCGAGCATCGTGCCGTCGGGGCTGAACGCCGTAGCGGTGACGGTCCGGGCGGTGTTCCGTACGGGATGTTCGCGCGGGTGTGCCGGGTCGGTGACATCCCACAGGGAGATCTCGGTCGTGGTCCCCGGACCGGCCATCAGACGGCCGTCGGCGGTGAACCGGGGCGGCGCTCCGGTTCGCACCGTCCAGGAGACGGACTGCGCATGCGCGAGATCGGTGAGGTCGAGGAAGTGCAGGACCCTCACGCCCTGTCCGGACACGTCCCAGACCCGTACGGCCAGCAGCGGGGCGGTCGGGCTGAACTCGACCCCGTGGATGAAGGAGCCTTCTCCTCCGATGCTGCGCCCGTAGTCGATTTCAGGAAGGTCGGAGTGATCCGACGTGTCACCGATCTTCAGCTGGCTGGCCTGATCGAAGCGCACATAGGAGGGATAGGCCATGAGGGTCGCGTCGGGATTGACAGCCAGGACGTTCATGGACGGCGGGACGTTTTCCAGATAGCGCCAGCGATGTTCTTCCCGTGGATTCTTCGGATCTCCGATGTCGTAGATGCCGACTCCGCCGCTCCCGGTGACGAACATCTTCCGCCGGTCACGGGGGAAGACGAAGCCGTGGGTCTCGGAGGCTCCCAACGGCTGGAAGCGGCTCAGACGGCGATGTTCCGACGGCTTCTCCATCGACCACAAGGTGATCGTCGAGCGGTCGCCTCCCAGCACGGCCAGTGCGTTTCCGTCGGGTGAGAATCGGCCCCAGCTGCCGCCGGAGTAGGTGGTGAGCAGGGACGGGAAGGTCTGCTCGTCCCCATCGGTGGGAGGGGGTGAGGTCGCGTCCGACGGCTTCGGCTTCGCCGTCGGCCCGGTGGTGGCCGAGGGCGTGGGCCTGGCCGACCGTTCGGGCCGAGGACTGCTGGAGGCGTGGTCGGGTGAGGGTGCGGGGGCGGCGGGCGTCGAGGGTGTGGGGGACGGATGGCCGCCGGAGCGCCGCATCGGCGGATACTTGCGGAAGACGGTGGGTGCGCGCCCACCGGCCACCATCGCCGACGGACCCTGGGGGTCGTTGGCCCAGACGAAGCCGCCGCGCCGGAACACCCGGAGCATCGGCGCACGGCCGTGGGACACCGTGACGGGAGTCAGGCTCTTGTGCGTGGCGCGGTCATAGCGCAGCATCCGGCCGGTGCTCCGGTCCGGCACCCATACCTGCCCGCGGTCCTCCACCGGTGTCCCGAACTGGTGCGGTGCCCCGGCGACGAGGTTCGCGCGGTCGAGCGTCCGTCCAGTGCCGAGGTCCACGGTCAGCAGGTCGTTGGACGGCGTGATGACCAGGTGAAGCCGGTTCCGTGGCCCGACGGCCGCGGCAGCCACGCGCTGCCGGGAGGCCGTGTCGAGTGGAAGCTGCATCTCGGAGGGCTGCCGGTGCCCCCCGGCGGTGTGCAGAACGGTGAGCGTCGAGGCGGTGCGGTCGATGACGACCACCCGTCCGTCCCCACTGGTGAGCAGCACGTCATGGCGTGGCTCGCCCCGGAGGACGGTCCGCGCGGACTCGCCCCGGACGCGTACCGTCCGGCCGCTGGCGAGCAGTTGCACCCATAAGCCTCCCGTACCGTCGGGCACCACCGCGCTGATCGGTGAGTGGAAATCCACCGTCCTTCCGGACATCCCGAGTGCCGGGGGCCTGACCGGGATCACCTTGCCCGCGGAGGGATGCACCTCGTAGGCGGCACGGCCCGACAGCTCGATGCGCGCGTCCTCCGCATCGAACCGACGCGTACCGACGACCTTCATCCGGGTGGTGTCCAGCACGAAGCCACGCGCCCCGTCCTTCGGGCTCGACGAGGCGTTGGCCACCACGACGAACCCGGGGCCCTCATGGGTGTCGATCCTCGGCGCCGCCCGGGTGTCCGGTACGGGCACCTGGGCGGACGGGGCGGCGGCTTCCCCGCTGACGGCGGTGAGCAGTCCCGGCTTCGTACTCACCAACCAGGCCGTGCCGGGGTCGAGTTCCAGCCGGGCGGGCCGTCGCGGTTCCGCGTTCATCAGCGTGACCCAGACGACCGCGGCACAGAAACACGCCACAGCGGCATGAATACGGCGATACCGGATGCGTAAGGCTACTTTCACCCGCGTCCCCCTGCCCCCTCGCGACCGCCGATCCCATACGGCCGCGCGTCGCAACGTGATTTCCCGACAGGGTTCGCCGCCAAACCACCACGCGATTCGGGCAGGTGGAAGCCGCCCCTCTCATCGATCGACGGCAAGGAACAAGCCGTTGGGGCGAGTCATGCCGGGGTTCAATGCGTCATGGAAACGCACTGCGGGACAGACTTTCGAACGGTGTCAGGACGGAGCCTTCCGGCCGACGGCGGGCATCCGCGTCAGCCGGAAGGCCCCTGTGCCGACGCGGCCACGGAGGCAGTGGCCGGCCGTTCGTCGGCACGCTGCGCGGCAAGCCCTGCCGGGGGCTGTGCTTGCCGCGGAGAGGGGTGTTCTCCTCCGGGGTCACCGGGTGGTCTCCACCGCCCGACGCGCCCTGTCGCGCACGCGGGCACGAGGATCGTGCCATCGCGCCCTGTGCGATACATCCGTCAGCTGACGTAGGCATGCGGGAGCGCGGCGAGGAATCCGCTCCGGGATCGGGCACGCACACCTGACGCCCATCATTCCTTCCCACCCGAGGAGCGGTTCTGGTGCCGGCGCTGAATGACGGCGGCGGCCAGTTCCACGCGCGAGGTCATGGCGAGCTTGCGCAGGATGTTCGACACATGGGTGCTGACGGTGCGCGGTGAGACGCACATACGGGTGGCTATGTCGGGATTGGAGTCCCCTGCCGCCACCTGTTCGACGACCCGGAGTTCGGTGATGGTGAGCGCCTCCCAGCCGTAACGCGCGCCATTGCGCGGCCCCCGTCTGCCGCGGTGGACGTCGACGGCGCGCAGCCGGGAGGTGGCGCGGGCGATGTCCCAGCGGGCGTCCAGCTGTGCGTAGATCCCCAGTGCCTGGTCGAGCAGGGTTCTGGCCTGCGCGGGCCGACGACGGGCCAGGAGCTCCGCCGCGTCGGTGAGGGTGTGCGCTTCGCTCAGCGGTCTGGGCGCCGTACGGTAGCGGTCGGCCGCTCGCAGCAGCAACTCGGGGTCCCGGGTCAGCAGCCCTTGGCAGCGGTAGGCGTCGCCGTGGTGGGCTGGTCCCGCGCCGCGACCGGCCCTGGCACGGGACGCGGCGGCGTACCGCCGTGCGCGTCTCCGATCGCCGTGGGCCAGGGCCAGCCGGACCAGATCGGGGGCCAGCGGGCCGAGGACGAGGCGGCCGGGCACATCGCCGATGCCGTGGTCGAAGGCGTCCGTGAGCCTGCGGTAGGCCCGTTCGGCATCCCCCCGCGCCTCGTCGAGAAGCGCCTCGGCGCACACCGGCAGATACGCGTAGTACCAGGCGATGACGGTGGTCTCGGACGCCCCCGCCGCGGGGGCATCAGGAGCCGCCGCGGTGATCCGCTGCCCTCGGTGCACGGCGATCAGGCCCGCGATCGCACGCAGCGCCCGGCTCAGGGCGTCGTGTTCACCGCGGCCGAGCCCGGCTTCGACATCGGCGAGAGCATCGTCCCAGCGTCCGGAGTGGAAGGCCAGGAGAGCGCTGGTCAGGTGGTGCCAGGGCAGGAAGACACCGCCGATGCGCCGGCTCTCGTCGTGGACGGCGGTGAGCGCGTGCCGGGCGTCATGGCCGCGGTCGAGGGCGGTACATCCGTTGGCCAGGGTGAGTTGCAGTGCGATGTGCTGCGCGGGACGGTGCGCGGGCGACGCGAGTCGGACCGCGTACCGGGCCAGGTCCAGCGCCTCGGTGCCGGGCGCTTCCAGAAAGCCTCGGGCGGCCAGCACATGCAGGGCGTCGGCCAGGGCGGGTCCATCCCGGTTCGCCGTTGCCGTGTGCCGGGTGGCCGCGGCGACCGCCCAGGCTTCCGGCAATCTGCCCAGGGCGAGCAGACACACCGCCGCGAAGGCCCGGAACCGGACGGCCTCGGCCGCCGCCACGCCCTCGCGGCCGTACGCGGCGCGGCACTCCGCCAGTGCCACTTCGGCCCGGCCGCGCCCGCAGGCGGCCTGGACGAGGATCCAGCGCAGGGGCCACTCCCACGCCGTGGCGCCGGGGCCGAGCAGTGCGCATCGTGCCGTCTCCTCGGCTTCCGCGAGCTGGCCGGCCACTTCTGCGAGCGCGGGTGGTGGGCAGTCGGTGAGGGCTTCCACAGTGCCGTTGCGCACCTCGAGCGCCTCCTCGCGCCGGAGGGCGGTGACCAGTTCCGTGAGGTAGAGCGGGTTTCCCGACGCTCCCTCGGCCATCGCCCGCAGCCGCGGGCCCGGCTCACCGCCGCACAGGCCGGTCAGCACGGCGAGGACAGCGGACGGGGGCAGTGGCCCCGGCTCCAGTACGGTGCGGCTGCCGAGCGCAGGGGGCCGGGTGAGCCCGTCGACGTCGTGTCCGTGGCCCCCGGCCTCGCCCCGGATGAACACCGCCCGCCCGTTGCCCGTGGCGGCCGAGGCGGCCAGCCTCGCCAGCTCCGCGCATTCGGCCTCGCGGCCGACGAGGGGAGGAGGCGTGAGGGATGCCGTTTTCCCGCTTGCGGGCGGTGCGGGGAACATGGCGGTGAGGGCACGGCGAGCGGGAGTATCACGTTGTACGAAGCGTGGAGTGGGAGTCGTCCAAGCGTCCATGCTCGCACGGTTGACCGGCCACATCATGAGCCCTGCATGGGGAGATGATGAATACGTAACAATGCCACGAGCGAGCCGGCGCGGGGGCCACTCGTCGTGCTCCACAGGTGTCCTGCGCACCGTCGGACGGCGTTCTCGTGGGCCGCTGCCGGCAGCACGAGGCCGCCGACGATGGTCCCCATGGTTGGCGGAGATCGACACGGCGCCCCCTACCGTCTGATCACGGGGTCCCGAGTCCACGTCGGAAGCGGAATCGGGACGGTGACGGCCACCGCTGTCAAGCGCCATCGGCAGCATCTCAGCATGCGGATGGCCTCCCGCCGCGAAGATATGCGTGGGATAACGATCTCCGCAGATCGCTTGCCCTGCGCCCCAGCGCTCATAGCCTTCGATCATGTCAATGTTTTCCCTTCGCCGTACTGGAGCACGCCTCACTCCTGAACTCGACGACGGGGAGCTGGCCAAGCTGATGAAGATGCTGCGTGACTCGAGCGCATGGGGCACCATCGGCGCGGCAGAGCTGGGCGCGGCTCGTGTGGGCGGCGTTCTGAAGCGCAACCCGGGCGACTGGGACCGCCGGGCCCACCGGGTCTCGGTGCTGGCCCATGCCCTGTCGGACTCCAGCCTCCCGTCCGAGTGGGCCGCTCGTGAGCCGAACAACCCCGATGCGCTGGTGCTCCACACCTGGGTCCAGCTCGTCCGTGGCCGCTGGCAGGGAGGACTGCCCGACGCCGCCGCGGTGGTCGAAGAATGCCACCGTGCCGCCGAACTCAACCAGCACGACCCCACGCCGTGGGTGGTGCTGCTGGGCGTCTACCGCTTGGAGCGCTACCCGCGCAACGACGTGTTCGCGCTGTGGCAGGAACTACTGGCGCGCGATCGGTGGCATCGCGAAGCCCATCTGAGCATGTTGGACTTCCTCTCGCCTGACGAGGGCGGCTCCCATATGCACGTTCTCGAATTCATCGACGGGATGCGCGCCCAGATGCCGGCGAACGCGCCGTGTGCCGTGGTGGAGCTGACCGCACATGTCATGCAATATCACACCGTGCTGGACAGGGGCGGAATGGAGGCACTCCTCGCCCGCAACCACTGGGCCAACCCTTCGGTCTCCCAGGCGCTGGACCGGGCCTACGACACCTGGCAGAAGCCGGGATTCTTCCATCACGCCGCGGCCCTCGCCGATCTGAACCTCCTGGCGTACGCCCTCATCACCGCCAACCGGAAGGACGACGCCACCCAGATCTTCCGGCTGCTGAAAGGGCGCGTGACCTCCTGGCCGTGGCGGCGGGACGGGAACCCGGTGGGCGAGTTCCGGCGGTGGCAAGACCGTCTGGGGGTCTGACGAAGGGGAGCCGCGGACTCATTGCGGCCCCACTCCCCCGAACACCGGCCATTTCCTGGTTGGTTCGCCGACCTCGGCCACGTTCGCGCCGCGATACCTCCCGGTCGCTTCTCAGGGCCGGATATAGGGCCGGGTCATGATCTCCATGTTGTGGCCGTCCGGGTCGTCGAAGTACGCGCCGCGACCACCGAAGAGGGTGTTGATCCGCCCGGGTTCGGTGTGGCTCGGGTCGGCGTAGTAGGTGGTACCGGCCGCCTCCAACCGGGCGATCATGTCGTCGAACTGCTCGTCGGGCACCAGGAACGCGTAGTGCTGCGACTGGACGGGCTCATCGCTCTTCTCGTAGTAGTCGAGGGTGACCCCGTTGCCGAGGTCGATGGGCAGGAACGGCCCGAACGGGGCGCCGACTTCGAGGCCCAGGATCGTGGCGATGAACTCGGCCGACCGCTGCCTGTTCCGGGCGAAGACCGCGGTGTGGTTCAACTGGACGGCGGTGGTGGCGGAGGATTGCGGCTGGTCCTGCTGATTGAGCGTCATCAGTGAGTCTTCTCCGGGTGACTTGGGGTTCCACATGGAAACGGAGGCACCGTGCGCGGCGCCCGGGTCATAGACACGGAGAGGGAAGGCGGGGCTCTGGCCCGCCTCGCGCTCACGCCGAGGCCGGGCGCCTCACTCGTGTATGGCCCATGGCCGACCCGGCAGTCACCCGACCGACCCTAATACCCGTCGAAGGCAACGGCAATGCGTGGCCGTACTTACCGCTTGGGCCAGTACCACAGAGGCTCGTCGAGGGTGCCCTGCCCGTCCACCAGCGTCCGGCCCGCCTCCTTGACCAGTTCGATGGTGTTCACCTCGGTACGGGACCGCCCGGCGCCGTCCGCGAGTGCGGTGGCCAGCGGGCGGGAGTGCGTGACCACCACGATCTGGGTCTGGTCGCATGCGGTCAGGATGAGACCGGCCAGCGCCTCGAGCAGTTCGGGGTGCAGGCTGGTCTCGGGCTCGTTGAGCACCAGCAGATCCGGTGGGCGCGGGGTGAGCAGCGCGGCCGCCCACAGCAGAAAGCGCAGGGTGCCGTCGGAGAGCTCTTCGGCCCCCAGGGGGCGCAGCAACCCGTGCTGGCGCAGGGCCAGTTCGAAGCGGCCACCGCGGTCCGCGACCTCCACGCGGCTGCCGGGGAACGCCGCGTCGATGGCGGTGTCGAGCGCGTCGCCGTCGCCGATCTCCCGGATGGTCTGGAGGGCCGAGGCCACGTTGGAGCCGTCGGAGGCGAGGACCGGGGAGCGGGTGCCGACCTGGGCTGCCCGGGCGGGGGCGTGGGCGTCGGTGCGTACGTGGTCGTAGAAGCGCCAGGACCGGATGTGTTCACGGACGGCGAGCACATCGGGGGCGCGCTGCGGATCGGCCAGTTCGCTGAGCATGCTGTCGTACGGGCGCACGGCCCCCTGGGTACGGTTCCACTCCCCTTGGGCGTCCCGGGTGCGCACGGCGGGGCCCGTGCGTTCCGACAGCAGGGCGGCGGGCCGCAGGACGGCACCGCTCCACACGCATTCCCGCTTGATCTCCGGATCACGGTCGAACATGGAACGGGAGGGTGTGGGGTGGCCGAAGTCGACGGCGTAGCCGAACTCGTCACCGGCGAAGCCCAGGCGGAGGCTGACCGGTTCGGTCCGGACGGTGCCCTGGATGGGGTGGAGGCCCTCCCGCACGGCCCGTGCGGAGGTCTCGGGTCCGGCCCACAGCGCGGACGGCAGTCCGCCCTCCCGGGCCAGGGCTGCGACCGCTCCCCCGCGCCCGGCGTCGGCGAGCAGGCGAAGGGCCCGGTAGAGGCTGGACTTGCCGGTGCCGTTCGCGCCGGTGACCACGGTCAGTCGTCCCAGGGGGACCACCAGTCGGCGCAGCGACCGGTAGTTCTCGACAGCGAGTGTGGTGATCACATCCCCAGGCTATGTCACCCCCGTACCGGCTGTTCCGGCCGGGTGCGCGGGTGCGATCCGGGCGGGGTTGGCGCGATCAGTTGAGGGCGAGTTCGCCACCGCGTGCTTCGAGGACGGTGCCGGTGATGTAGCCGGCCCGCGGGGAGGCGAGGAAGACAACCGCTTCGGCGATCTCCTCGGGCTCTGCGGGTCTGCCCAGGATGGTGGTCCGACCCAGTGCCTGGAGGATGTCCTCCCCCATCTCCACAGTGCCGGGGGTGCGGGCCGGACCGGAGCGTACGGCGTTCACCCGCACTCCCTGGGCGCCGAACTCATCGGCCCAGATGCGGGTGAGCAGTTCCAGCGCGGCCTTGGAGGCGCCGTACACTCCGGCGCCGCGCGCCGGGGTGGTGGCGGCCACGGTGCTCATGTTGACGATGGCTCCGTGGCCACGGGGCCGCCATGCCGGGTGCGAGTGCGCCGACCAGTTGCAACGGGGCGCGGGTGTTGACCGCCATGTGGGTGTCGAACATCTCGGTGGTACCTTCCGGCGTGCTGGCGAAGCGGTACATGCCCGCGTTGTTCACCAGCACATCGACCTCGCCCGCCTCGGCGGCCAGACGGCGGACGGCGTCGGGGTCGGCGAGATCGGCCGCGATGAATCTGGCCCGTCCGCCCGTGGCACGGATGTCCTCGACGGCGTCGGCTCCCCGCCGCGCATGGCGGCCGTGGACCACCACCTCCGCCCCCAGCGCGGCGAAGCGCAGGGCGACCGTACGGCCGATTCCCGCGGTGCCACCGGTGACCAGGACCGTGGACCCGCTCAGTTCCGTACTCACGCGCGCACTCCTCGACATAGCCGTCACATGGTGGTGGGGTGGCAGGGCGAAGCCGACAGTCGAGGTCTACCCCACATCGGCACGTCGCGGCGGACCGGCCCGCCGTCCTGGGGCCGAACGGGCCATGGCACACCGTCCGCCCCGGGTACTGCCCCTGTACGTCGCGGAGTTGCCCGTCATCGGATCGGCCGCGATGATCCTCGCCATGACCATCGACCCGGAAGCGCCGGACATCAACAGCGGCCACCCGGTGTCCGGCCGCTCCCGTCCGCTCGCGCTGGTCACCGGCGTGGGCCGCACGGTCGGGATCGGAGCGGGCATCGCCTGTCGGCTGGCGATGTCGGGCTGGGACATCGCCTTCACCTTCTGGCGCTCCTATGACGAGCGCATGCCCTGGGGCGCCGAGCCCGGAGCGGTCGACGCCATCATCGGCTCCCTCGGGGAGCACGGGGCGGCCACCGTGGCGATCGAGGCGGACCTCGCGGACCCGGACGCGCCCGCGAAGATCTTCGACGAGGCCGAACACCGGCTGGGCGGTGTCACCGCCCTGGTGACGTGCCACTGCGAGTCGGTCGACTCCGGGCTGCTCGACACCACGGTGGAGAGCTTCGACCGGCACTTCGCCGTCAACGCACGTGCCACCTGGCTGCTGATCCGTGAGTACGGGCGGCGTTTCCGCGGTGTGCCGGGGAGCGGTCGGATCGTCGGTCTCACCAGCGACCACACCGCCGGGAACCTTCCGTACGGTGCGAGTAAGGGCGCCCAGGACCGCATCACTCTGGCCGCGGCGCAGGAGCTCGCGCACCTCGGTGTCAGCGCCAATGTCATCAATCCCGGACCGGTGGACACCGGCTGGATGTCCGACGAGGTGCGGTCGTACTGTCAGGACCGGACACCGCTGGGCAGGCTGGGCACCCCGCGGGACACCGCCCATCTGGTGGACTTCCTCTGCTCACCGCAGGGCCAGTGGGTCAATGGCCAACTGCTGATGAGCAACGGCGGTTTCGCCTGACGGTGCGAGCGCGGGGTGGCGGCGCGGGGGTGGCGGCACAGGGGGTGGCGGCACCCCGCCTACCTTCCGGCCATTCCCGCGGCGGCCTTCTGGCCCGCCGGGCGGGGTTTGATGTTGTGGTTGAGCCGGAAGACGTTGTCGGGGTCGTACCGGGCCTTCACCTCGGTCAGCCGCTGGCAGTTCTCGGGGCCGAAGCCCGCGATGACACGGTCCTCGCCCTCCGCGCCGATGAAGTTGAGGTAGACCGCGCCACTGGACCACGGTCGGACGTCCTCGCGTGTGGCGCGGGCCCACCGCCGCGCGCGGTCGTCGTCGGCCGGGTCCTCCCACAGCCCGAAGGGATGGACGATCCACGGCGCTCTCCGCCATGGCACCGGATAGTCCGCGGGGCCTCGTGCCACCGCCCCGCCCTGGGGGAACAGCACATGCTGGGAGGGAGAAGGGATGACCATGTCCGTCGCGCGGGCGCAGAAGAGGTTCACCGCCGGGTCCGGGAACGCGTCAAGGTATTCGGCGGACCAGTAGTTCCGGTAGCCGGGCGGATCGTCGAGCATGCACTGGAGATCCGCGTAGGGCAACTCGGTGATCATCTCGGCGTCGTGGCCGAGGTGCAGCAGCGGGGCGGCGATGGATCGGGCCTGCTGTTCGCGGCCGGTGAAGGTGACGATGACGGCGCAGGCGAGCTTGTTGACCATGTCCGCGGGGACGAAGTCCTCCGGCGGAGCCGTGAGGTAGAGGAGTCCGCCGCCGATCTCGTCGGGCGCGGATTCCAGGAAGTCGCGGTAGGCGCACGCCACGTGCCGGCCCGCACCGGGGCGCCACATCAGCAGCATCGCCGTGACGACAGGGAGCGGATGCAACCGGAGGGCGAAGGAGGTGGCCACGCCGAAGTTGCCGCCGCCTCCGTGCAGGGCCCAGAACAGCTCGGGGTGCTCGTCCTCGCTGGTGTGCAGCGCTTCGCCCTGTGCGGTGACGAGGTCCACGGACAGCAGGTGGTCGCAGGCCAGGCCGAAGGCACGGTCCAGCCAGCCGGTGCCACCACCCAGGACGAAGCCGCCGACGCCCGTGGTCGACACCCGGCCGCCGGTGGTCGCCAGCTCGTACGGTTCGGTCGCCCGGTCCAGATCGCGCATCACCGCGCCGCCGCCCACGCGCGCCACCCGGGCCCCCGGGTCGACCGTCACCGCCCGCATCCGGCGCAGATCGATGACGAGGCCGTCGTCGCACAGGGACATGCCCGCGACGCTGTGCCCGCCGCCGCGGACCGCGATCCGCAGCCCCCGGTCGCGGCCGAAGGCGACCGCGCGGCTGACGTCGTCCTGGCTCTCACACTGGACGATCATCGCCGGTCGCCGATCGATCATGGCGTTGAAGATCGTGCGGGCTTCGTCGTAGGCCGGGTCGCCCGGCACGATCACCTCACCCGCCAGCCCCTCGCGGAGACCGGCGAGAGCCGTGCCGTCCATACCACCGGGTGTCATGGAGCCCCGCTCTCTCCCCCCGGGGTGCCGCCCGGGCTCCCGTGGGGCCCAGACCCTCCCCTTCGATCGTAACGTCGGGGCGGGGGCCGGGCACAGTCGCTCGGGAGGCCGGCCCCGTTCCACCGGCCCCGGCCGTGGCCGGGGCCACGCCCTGCCCGGGACGTCCTCGGCGGTGGTGTGCGGTGCGGCTGGGTCAGGGCAGCGGATCCTGCTGCGGTGCCCTCCCCGCCCGGCCGCGGTCGGCCCGGCCGCGTTCCATCGTGTCGTCGTCCGTCGTCACGTGGTCGGTCGTGACGTGGCCGGTCACGCCGTGGCCGGGCGTGGTGTGGTCCATGGCCGCGCCGCCGGTCGCCGTGGCCTGATGGGCGGGACGGGACCGGGGCCGGGAGTAGCGGCGCATCATGGGCAACTCGACGGTGCGCCACAGCAGGAGGGAGGCGAGGACGCACACCGTGGCCACACCGAGCGCGATGGCCGTGGCCGCGAGGGTGCCGAAGGTTCGCTCACCGAGCAGCAGGCGGATCGCGTACAGGATTGGGAAATGGATCATGTACAGGGCGAAGGACGCCTCGCCGAGCACCACAAGACCGCGCAGAGCGAGCCAGGTGGGGCGGCGGTCGATGTCGCGGCCGGCGAGTGCGGCGATCACCGCGGCGAGCGGCAGACAGGTGGCCGCTCCCCAGACGTACTCGTCCGGCAGCCGGGGCTGCGCCACGAAGAGGCCGATGAGGACGAGCAGCGGCCAGCGCAGCCGCAGCGCGGGCCACCGGCCCGTCCGTACGGCGAGGGCGAGCAGCATGCCGAGGAGGAATTCCAGCAACCTCACGGGCGGGAAGAAGTAGATCAGCCACCAGCGCTCCATGGACAGGGGCGTCCAACTCCCGGCAGCGGCCTCGTCGGTGACGAGCGTGACCATCGCGGGCGTGGCGAGGATCAGTGCGGCGATCAGTCCGATCCCGGGCCAGATCCGGCGGGCGGGCAGGGCGTTCAGCGGCCGGATCAGGAAGGGGAAGAGGAGGTAGAAGAACGCCTCGCAGGAGATGGACCAGGTCACCGGGTTCACACTGCTGAAGTCCGCCATGTCGGGGGCCCAGGTGTGGACGAGGAACAGATTCTTCAGGGCCTCGTCGATGGCCGGGTCCGGTACGGGGAGCAGTGTGGCCGTCCCCGTCGCCATGAGCAGGACCAGCATGAGGGTCCAGGTCACCGCGTGGTTGGGGAAGATCTTGACGAACCGGCGCCGCCAGAAGCGTCCGGCGGTGTCGTCCGGGCGGAGGGTCCAGGTCAGGACGAAGCCGCTGAGCATGAAGAAGGTGGAGACGGCCGCGGCACTGAGCATATGGGACCTGTCGGCGGCCTCGTAGATCGCCTCGTCCGCAAAGAGTCTTCCCAGTGTCAGGACATGACCGAAAAGGACCGCGCACGCCAGAAGAAATCGATAGCCGGTGAGCGAGGGGAGCCTGTCCGGATGCGGTAAGGCGCTGGCCATGGGATGCCTTTCCGTAATGTGGGGAGCGAACCGGAATGAGCATGCCCGGAAAAGACCGTCGGAGCACCGCGTAGGGCGGAGAACTTATTTACGAGCAACGGACGGAAAGGCAGCCGAGCGCGCCGCTGTCATCGTTCGGCTCGGCAGGCCGCGGCGACCGACCTGCCGGACGGCGGGACTGGATGACGGACCGCCAGGTCATGGCCGGAGCGGTGGTGGCGCGGACCGCGGCACGCCCTTGCCGGTACACCTTCTGAGGGCACGGCGGGGGAATCGGGGCTTCGGTGTGCGACGGGGCGCGGCAGCACACGCCCCGTCGCGCCGGAAAGCTCTCCCGACCGGGTGCCCGATGGCCACCGCGTCCGCGCTCCGGCCGAGGCGAGCACGGACGGCGTGCGGGCCGCGTGCGGACGGTACACGGACGGCTTCAGGGGTGTGTGACCGGCTCGTTCAGGAAGTCGGACAGGCCGTTGAGCAGCCGGTCCACATCCTCGGCGCTGGTGTAGGGAGCCAGACCGACCCGGAGCCCTCCGGTGTCGCCGAGCCCCAGCCTGCGGGACGGCTCCAGCGCGTAGAAGGAGCCGGACGGGGCGTCGACACCACGGGCGGCGAGACAGCGGTGAGCGTCGGCCGTGTCGCGTCCGTCGATGGTCAGCAGAAGGGTCGGGGTGCGGTGCGCGGCCCGGGAGTGGACCGTGATCGCGTCGAACGCGGCAAGGCCCGCTTCGATCCGCAGCCGCAGGGAGTCCTCGTACGTTTCGAGGGCCTCGAACGACGCGGCCAGCCGCTCCCGGCGGCCACCCCGGGCCGCCGAGTCGAGGCCCGCCAGGAAATCGACCGCGGCGCGCGTTCCGGCGAGGAATTCATAGGGAAGGGTGCCGAATTCAAAACGCTCGGGGACGGCGTTGGTCGACGGCAGTAGTTTGTCCGGGGACAGACTCTCCAGGATTTCCGGACGGCTCACCAGAACGCCGAGGTGAGGACCGAGGAATTTATACGGGGAGCAGGTGAAGAAGTCGGCCCCGAGCCGGTCGATATCGACATGGGCATGCGCGGTGTAATGCACACCGTCGACATACAGCAGTGCTCCGGCGGCATGGACGATGCGGGAGATCTCCGTGATCGCCGGGCGGGTGCCGATCAGGTTCGAGGCAGCCGTGACCGCGACCAGCCGGGTGCGGTCGCTCAGTACGGCGCCGATGTGATCCGGGGTCAGCTCGCCCGTGGCCGGATCGAAGTCGGCCCAGCGGACGGTGACGCCCGCACGGGCGGCCGCCTGCACCCACGGGCGGATGTTGGAGTCGTGGTCCAGACGCGACACCACGACCTCATCGCCCGGCGCCCAGGTCTTGGCGAGGGTGCGGGAGAAGTCGTACGCCAGCTGAGTGGCGCTGCGGCCGAAGACGACCGCGCCCGGGTCAGCCCCGAGCAGGTCCGCCAGCGCGAGACGTGCGTCCGCGACGATCGTCTCGGCGTTCCGCTCCCCCACCGTGAGCCGGCCCCGGTTGGACAGGGGGTTGGCCAGCGCCTCGGAGACGGCCTCGATGACGGGTCGGGGTGTCTGCGTGCCGCCTGGTCCGTCGAAGTGCGCCGATCCGGCCTTCAGGGCGGGGAACTGCGCGCGGACGGCGGCGATGTCGTACGTCACGGGCGACTCCTTGGACGGGTGATCGATTATGGAGTCACCGTGGGCGGGAGGGAACACCACGGTCAGCTCCTCGCTCCGTGGACGCGGCGGCCGTGCGACCCGCCGCGCCCGGGGCGAGCGCCCGGACACCCACCCTGCTTCAATCATTACATTCAGGATCAGTCGGATAAATAACCTGAGTCCGGACGCTTTCCATCACGAAGGGCCGGGACACGGAAGGCGGTGGCGCCGACGTGAGCGACGGGTCTCTCCCTCCGTCCGATGGACCGGCATCTGACGGAGCGGCACACAACAGCGCGGCACACGACGGACCGGAGCGGGGCGGCGCGACGAGCGGCGAGAAGCACACGAGCCGGAGTACGTCGCGGCGCTCACGACCTCCGCGCAGGGCGGCCGGCGGTCGTCCGCGTCGTGCCTCACGAGCCGCCCTGGCCCGTGCCCGCTCCGGATCCGCGGCGGTCGCCGCGGCCATGCGCGGAGCGAGCGGGGACGGTGGGCTCGTCCATCCCGGGCTGCGGATGGCCGCGGCGTACGCATGGCGGATCCTGGTCGTCGGAGTCGCCGTCTATCTGGCGTTCACAGTGCTGGGGCGCTTCGAACTCGTCGCGATCGCGGTATTCCTCGCGCTGGTGGCCACGGCGCTGCTGCGCCCGCTGGCCGATCTGCTGGCCCGGGTGGTGCCCCGGCCGCTGGCGGTGGCGCTCTCGGTGTTCGGCAGCCTGTTCCTGGTGCTGGGGCTGCTGGCGCTGGTGGGCAACGCGGCGGCCGGTGAGGCGAGCAGGCTGGTGGGTGAGTTCCGCGGCGGAATCGGCCGGATCCAACACTGGCTGGAGGGGCCTCCGTTCCATGTCCGGCGCGGCACCCTGGAGGGGCTGCACGACAGGATCAACTCCTTCGTCGCCCGGAACCGCGGGGCCCTGATCAGCCGGGCGCTCAGCAGTGCGGGCCGCGCGGTGGAGGCGCTGACCGCGGCGGTTCTGGCGCTGTTCTGCTCAATCTTCTTCGTCCACTCCGGCGACGGGATGTGGCGGTGGTTCCGAGGACAGCTCCCGGAGGCCGCTCGGTCGCCATGGGACCGGGCCGGCCGGGCGGCCTGGAGCACGTTCGCCGGATACACCCGGGGCATCATCCTGGTGGCGGCCACCAACGCGGTCCTGGTGGGTGTCGCGCTGTTTCTGCTGCGGGTGCCGCTGGCCCTGCCGCTGACCCTCCTGGTCTTCTTCGCCACCTTCGTCCCTCTGATCGGGTCGCCGATCGCGCTGGCGGTGGCCACGGTGGTGGCGCTGGCGGGGCGCGGGCCGGTGATCGCGGCGGTCGTGCTGGCGCTCATCGTGGTCGTCGGGCAATTCGAGGGCCATGTCCTGCATCCGCTGGTGATGAGCTGGGCGGTGCGGCTGCATCCGGTGGTGGTCGCCATCTCGGTCATCGGCGGGGGCATCGTCGCCGGGGTGGCCGGGGCGGTGGTGGCCGTGCCCATGGTGTCCGTCGCCTGGTCGGTGACGCGCGCGTTGCGCGACGCTCCGCCCGAGGGTGTCTGACGGGGCAGCCAAGGCGGGCCCTTTCGCTGGGATCTGACGGGGCTCCGGGCGCACGGGGCGAGGTCGGCGAAATGACGCGGCGGGCGCCGCCGTCGGCCGCATAGGGTGACCACGGCCGATCCGCCGCGCGGCCGGGGACGGCCCCGTCGTCAGGAGGCTTGTGATGTTGGTGTTCGCTCAGATCAGTGATGTGCACGTGGGGCAGGACCGCGGGGACGGAGGCGCCCGGGCCGCCGAGCGCACCCGCCGGGTGATGGCGTATCTGAACGGTCTCCCCGGGCAGCTCGACGCCATCCTGGTGACGGGTGACCTCGCCGACCACGGCACCGAGGAGGAGTACCGCGAGGCGGCCGCGCTCCTCACCTCGCCACGCCCGGTCCTGACCTGTCCGGGCAACCACGACGAACGGACCGCCTACCGGCGCCACTTCCTGGGTGAGAACACCTCGGGTGCGGACGCCACCGCTCCGGTGAACCGGGCGCACCATCTCCCCGGGGCCACCTTCCTGATGTGCGACTCCTCGGTGCCCGGACGCCATGACGGACTGCTGGACGATGTCACCCTTGCGTGGCTCGACCGTGAGCTGGCCGACTCTCCTCCGGATGTCCCGGCCTTCGTCGCCTTCCACCACCCGCCGTTGCCGCTGCACATCCCTTACGTGGATGAGATCCGGCAGTTCCAGGCCGAGCGCCTGGAGAAGGTGCTGGACCAGTACGACCATGTGGTCTCGCTGCTGTGCGGCCATGCGCACACCGCCGCGACCACGACCTTCGCCGGTCTTCCCCTGCTGGCCGCGCCCGGGGTGGTCTCCACGCTCACCCTGCCCAGCGAGTGCGGGGACGAGGACGGCCCCATCAACTTCGGCCTGCCGCCGATGGTCGCCTTCCACGTCCTCGACGAAACCAACCGGGTGACCACCCACTTCCGCGCCGTTCCGACCGACGCCGGTTAATTTGCATCTCAGATGCGCATTATCTAATCTGCTGCCATGCGGCTGACGAAGTCAACGGATCTGGCCCTCCGGGCGATCATGCGCCTCGCGGTGAGCGGCGCCGAGCCGTGCACCGCGCGGCAGGTCGCCGCGGAGATGCAGGTTCCGTACAGCCACCTGGCCAAAGTCGCCGCCCGGCTCCAGCATCTCGACATGATCGAGACACGCCGGGGGCGCGGCGGCGGACTGGTGCTCACCGAGACCGGGCGCACCGCCTCGATCGGCCAACTCGTCCGGGAGTTGGAGGGGGTTGGTGATGTTGTCGACTGCGAGGGGGACGCCCCCTGCCCGCTGCGACAGGGATGTCGGCTGCGGATGGCGCTGCGCCGGGCCCAGGAGGCGTTCTACGCCACGCTCGATCCACTGACGGTCGACGATCTGGTCGCCTCCCCCACTGGCCCGGTACTGCTGGGGCTGGTGGGACGCAGCCCCGACCTGCCCCGCTGATTCCAGGAGCCCCCCGTGGCGGACTTCTTCACGCCGTTAAATACGAATCTCACATTCAACTTAGGAGCCTCCTATGCTCTCCCCGAAGTCGGCTGAGACCGTCCGCGCCACGCTGCCCGCCGTCGGCGAGGCCATCGGCACCATCACCGAGCTCTTCTACCGGAGGATGTTCGAGGCTCACCCCGAGCTGCTGCGTCATCTGTTCAACCGCGGCAACCAGGCCGCGGGAACACAGCGGCAGGCACTCGCGGGAGCGATCGCCGCGTTCGCCACCGCCCTGGTGGAACAGCCCGGCGTCCGCCCCGACGCCCTGCTCGACCGGATCGCGCACAAGCACGCCTCGCTGGGGGTGTCACCCGCGCAGTACGCGATCGTGCACCGCCATCTGTCCGCAGCCATCGCGGAGGTGCTCGGCGACGCGGTCACCGAGGACGTGGCCGCCGCCTGGGACGAGGTCTACTGGCTGATGGCCAACGCCCTCATCGAGATCGAACGGCGGCTGTACGCACAACAGGGCGTGCTCGCCGGGGACACCTGGCGCCCGTGGACGGTGGTGGCGCGGGTCCAGGAGACCCCGCATGTGGTCACCTTCCGGATCCGGCCCGCGGACGGCCGCCCGGCCCCGGCGTTCCGGGCGGGCCAGTATGTGTCCGTCCAGGTCGAACTGGCCGACGGAGCACGGCAGATACGCCAGTACAGCCTGACGAACGCACCCGGTTCAACCGTGCGCTCCTTCACCGTCAAGCGGGCGGACGGGGAGCAGGGAGGACCGGTGGGCGAGGTCTCCGGCCAGCTGCACGACCACGTCCGGGTGGGCGACGTGATCAGCGTCTCGGCTCCGTACGGCGACGTTGTCCTCGACACCACGGACACGTACACCCCGCTGCTGCTGATCTCGGCGGGCATCGGATGCACTCCGATGGTGGCCATGCTCGAGGATCTGGTCGACCGGGGGCACCAGGGTCCGGTGACGGTTGTCCACGCCGACCGCTCCGCCGCCGACCACGCGCTGCGCGTCGATCAGGAGCGGCTGGTCACCAAGCTGGCCCATGGCGCGGCCCACTTCTGGTACGAACGGCCGGAGGGCGAGTGGCCGGAGGCGTACACCGGTCTGGTGGACCTGTCCCGCGTCGCGGTCCCCGAAGGCGCGCAGGTCTATCTGTGCGGACCGCTGCCCTTCATGCGGGCCGTACGTGCCCGGTTGCTGGAGCGGGGCGTACGGCCTTCCGCCGTCCACTACGAGGTGTTCGGCCCCGATCTGTGGCTCGCCGCGCAGAACTGACGGCCCACGGCGGGCCCGGAGAGATGGCGGGAAGCACTCGAACGGCCCAGGACTCGGTCGCCTTCGCCAGGGAACACGTGGGACTGTACGCACACGGACACGAACACTCCGTGCCCGACCTCACTCAGGGGCCCCGGCACCCCCACATCGACCGAGGAACCATGGACCAGGAAAAGATCACTCTCAGCGGCACTCAGGAGACCATGCTCGCCACGCTCTACGCCAGGGCGGTGGACAGCCGCTCACCGGACACCGTCCTGGGCGACACCGCCGCCCAGGCGGCGGTGGAGCGCATCGCGTACGACTTCGGCAAAACGGGGATGACAGCCACGACGGCGGTGGGCGTGGCGCTGCGAGCCAAACAGCTCGACGACTGGACCACCGCGTTTCTGGCGGAGCACCAGAAGGCCACCGTGCTGCATCTGGCCTGCGGACTGGACACCCGGGTACAGCGGCTCGATCCGCCGTCATCGGTGCACTGGATCGACGTCGACTTCCCGGACGTCGTCGAACTGCGCCGACGGCTGCTCCCGGAGCCGTCGGGCGACTACGAGATGGTCGCCTCCTCGGTGACCGACGAGGCGTGGCTGAGTGAAGTGCCCGACGACCGGCCGACGGTGGCGGTCTTCGAGGGCCTGACGATGTATCTGACCAAGGACGAGGGCAAGCGGCTGATCCAGCGGATCACCGGCCGCTTCCCCAGCGGACAGCTGCTGTTCGACTGCTACGGCTCGCTGGGCATCAAGCTCCAGAAGTGTGTTCCGGCGGTGCGCAACGCGGGGGCCACGCTCCACTGGGGGCTGGACGACCCCTATGAGCTCGAGGGCTGGCACGACGGACTGAGCTGCTTGGACGCGGTGCGCAGCGTGGATATGCCGGGGCTGGAGAAGATGCCTTCGACGGGGCGGATGAGCATGAAGGTGATGGCCCATCTGCCCGGTTTCCGGGATGTGGGCCGCATTCTGCGCTACCGCTTCTAGACCTCTTGGAAGACGGGCTCTGGCCGCGTCCCGGTCCGGCGCCGGGGCACCCGGCGCCGGAGTGGCCAGACCTCACCGTGTCCGGACGTCCTGGGGCGGTCGGACGCGCAACCGGTATCCGGCCCACAGGGCGAGCACGGCCACCGGAATCGTGGGAAGCAGCGTGGTGACCATGGCGCCGTGGGCAGGGCCGTGGCCGTCGTCGGCGGTGAGCAACTGGCCGGTGAGCAGGAAGAGGACCATGTTGTTTCCCGCATGGGCCAGGCTTGCCACCCACACCGTGCCACTGCGCAGATACAGCCAGGCGAGGACGACTTCCTGGCACAGGAAGCAGACGGTCCACACCGCCAGGCCGAGAACCACGTTCGAGAAGTCGACGTAGCCGATGAAGGCCAGCGGAAAGTGCCAGCACGCCCAGATCAGTCCCGTGGCGACGATGGACGGCAGCAGGCGGCCGCCGAACAGCCGCGGCCTCAGATAGCTCGTCCAGCCGAATTCCTCACCCCAGTACACCGGAGTGAGCAGGGGAAGGACCAGCATCAGGGCGATCACCGCCACCCATCCCGGCATCCCCGGCGACAGCTCGTCCAGGGACGACAGATCCGGATGCCACAGGCCGAGGACGACCGCGCATCCCATGGTCACCGCTGCGAGAGCCAACGGGCCGAGCCACGCGACGAGGTAGTAGGCCCAGGCGGACCGGAGACGGAGCGCGAGGCCCGCGTCGGCGAATCCCTCCCGGGTGACCCAGCGCCGGACGATGACCGCCGCGAGACCCGGTATGCAGAAGCCCGGGAGTTGCAGCAGCAGGTTGAGCGCCGAGAGGCCGAGGAGGGTGTGCCCGATCAGGAGCCACAGCCAGGTACCCGCGAAGGACAGGACGAGGAATACCACCCACCCTCGGGTCGGTGACACCGTTGGGGCCGGTGGCGAGGGGGTGGTCTGCCCGGTGGTGGTCGATGACATCGATGTGTTCGCCCTTCGTACTCCGCGACGGGTTGACAGCGGTGAAGGTGTCATGGCGCGGCAACCGGGCACATCGCCTCCCGGAGCGAACTCCATGCCGCTCGAAACAGCGATATGAGCTGGCTCTTCGGAGGGAGGCGGCCCCAACTCCCGGCGGCTACTGTGCGGTCCATGCACACCTTGATCCGTCCGCTGTTCACCACGGCGACCTACCGGGGCTGGGCCCATGCACTGCTCGGGGCGGCCTTGAGCGCGCCGCCACTGACGGCCGCCGCCCTGTCCGCTCCGCCCCGGTGGCCGCTTACGGCACGTATCGCGGGCTTCACCCTCGCGCTGGTGGTCATGGTCACCGCCCTGGGCACGCCGCGCGCCGCACGCCGCGGCTGTGTACGGCTGGCCAACGGGCTGCTGGGTACCGGACTTCCGCACCCGGCCGCCGAATCACCGCGGTCCCGGTGGGCCAACCGGCTGCGTACGGCGGCGTGGCTGGTGCCGCATATGGCGGTGGGCGTGGCGGTGATCACCGTGACGGGGCTGCTCGTCTTCGGCGCCGTGGCGCTTCCCGCGGTGTGGTGGGGCGGTGGCGGCGAGATCGCCGTCTTCGGGGGGCAGGTCACCGTACCGGCGGGCGGCGAGGGGCTGTGGACACCACTGGGCTCGGTGGTGTGCCTGCTGCTCGCGGGATACACCACGGCGGTCGGTACGGCCGCACTGCGGCTGCTGGCCCCGGTCTTCCTCGACCACCGGCCCGCCGAGCGGCTGGCAGCGGCCGAGGAGCGGATGAATGTGCTGACCGAACGCAATCGGCTGGCCCAGGAGTTGCACGACTCCATCGGGCACACGCTCACCGCGTCGACCATCCAGGCCGCGGTGGCCGGGGAACTGCTGGAACGTGATCCAGCCGCCGCGCGGCGGGCGCTCACCAGCATCGAGGAGACGTCGCGCGCGGCGATGGACGACCTGGACCATGTGCTGGGCGCACTCCGCGACGAGCAGGCCCCGAAGGCGCCGCAGCGCACCCTCGCCGATCTCGACGCGCTCGTGGAGTCGGTACGGCAGGCGGGCGCCGAGCTGCGGATGGAGCGCGGCGGGGATCTGGGGCGGCTCCCGGCCGCCGTGTCCCGGGAGGCGTACCGCATCGCGCAGGAGGGGCTGACCAACGCGCTGCGGTACGGCGAGAAGACGGGGATCCGGCTGCGGGTCGAGGTGCGCGGCGGGCGGCTGGAGGTGGAGCTTGTCAATCTGGTCCGCCATGGAGACGATGGCCCGGCGGCCCGCGGGGCCGGACGCTCCGGTCAGGGGCTGAACGGGATCGCCGAACGGGTGCGGCTGCTGCGCGGCGAGGTCGCCGCGGGCCCCGCGCACGACATGTCCCACGACGGGGCGGCCGACGCGGCGGGGTGGCGACTCATGGCGCGGCTGCCGCTGGGGACGGGGCGATGAGCGCGACGGATGCGTCGAATCCGGCGGACGGCACGGTGAGTGTGCTGGTTGTCGATGACGAGGAACTCACCCGCACCGGGCTGCGGACCCTGCTGTCCACCAAGCCCGATCTCACGGTGGTCGGCGAGGCCGCGGACGGCTCCGAAGTGCTGCCACTGGTGATGGCGTTGCGCCCCGACGTGATCCTGATGGATGTGCGGATGCCCACGCTCAACGGGATCGAGGCGACCCGGCAGTTGCGGACCACGCTGTCCGAGCCGCCGAAGGTCATCGTGATCACCACCTTCGAGAACGACGAGTACGTCTACGACGCGCTGGAGGCGGGCGCCGACGGTTTCATCCGCAAGCGGGCTCCGTCCCAGCAGATCGCCCATGCCATCCGGCTGGTGGCCACCGGCGACTCGATGCTCTTCCCCGACGCGGTACGCCGTCTGGCCACCGGTCGCCCGGTACGGCCGGAGGCGGCGGCGCGAGCGGCCGCGCTCACCCGCCGGGAGACGGAGATCCTCCAACTGATGGCACAGGGGCTGTCCAATCAGCAGATCGCCGACGGCCTGACGGTGAGCCTGGAGACGGTGAAGACGCATGTGGGCAATGTGCTGGCCAAGTTGGGTGCCGATAACCGGACCCAGGCAGTGATCGTGGCCTTCCAGGCGGGGCTGGCACCGCACTGAATTCCGTTGGGGTGTGTCAGTGGCGGACCGTACGGTGGAGCCATGGGGGACATCGTGTACGTCCGCGGGGATGCCACCTCACCGCGCGGCAAGGGACAGAAGATCATCGCTCATGTCTGCAACGACCTGGGCGGTTGGGGCAAGGGCTTTGTGCTGGCGGTCTCGCGCCGCTGGCCGGAGCCGGAGGCGGCGTACCGGCGCTGGCACCGGGAGCGCGCGGGCAATGACTTCGGCCTGGGCGCGGTGCAGTTGGTGCGGGTGAGCCCGTATCTGACCGTGGCGAACATGATCGGTCAGCGGGGAATGCGCCCTGGCAGCAAGGGGGTTCCGGTGCGCTACGAGGCGATAGGAACCGCCCTGGCCACGGTGGCGGCCAGGACCGCCGAGGAGGGTGCTTCGGTCCATATGCCCCGCATCGGCTGCGGGTTGGCGGGTGGCCGCTGGTCGCGTGTCGAGCCGCTGATAGCGCGGCATGTGGTGGCCCGGGGTGTTCCGGTGACGGTGTACGACCACGAGAGCTGAAGCGGCAGGAGCGCAAAGCCCTTTCACGACCCTGGTAGGAAGAGATCATGGACTTTGGAGAACTCGGCCCGATCGACCGGCTGCTCGCCGAACGGGCCTGTGAGCGCCTGATCATAGATTTCCTCCACCGGCTCGATCTGGGGGATCCGAGTTCGGTGGCCGAGTTGTTCACCGTGGACGGGGTGTGGGAGTGGCCCGCCGGAAACCGCCGGGTGGAGGGGCGTGAGGCGCTCGGGACGCACTTCGGCTCCCGCCCGGCGGACCGGCTCTCGCGCCGCCTGACCTCGAACATCGCGGTCACGGTGGAGTCCGCGACCGCCGCCACCGCCACGTCCTACTTCGCGACGTACCGGGTCGACGGTTACGCGGAAGGCATCGTCCCCACCCGGCTGCCCTCGAATGTGGGGCACTACGAGGACACGTTCCGCAAGGTGGAGGGGCGTTGGCTGCTCGCCTCCCGGACCACGCACCTGGCCTTCGGCGGGCCGACCGGGCGGCTGGGGGACGCGGAGGGCCAGTAGCCGACGGGATCAGTCCTTCTCAGCGACCGCTCCGCAGCGTGCGCAGCGGTCGAAGGGGACGGTGTCCTGGATGGCGCCGCATACGGCGCAGACGCGGTCCAGCCAGCAGGCGGGCTCGCCGCCCTCGGGCTCCGCGGGCGCCCGGTGACTCTCCGGCTCCTCCTGTGGGCCGCCACCCGGCTCCGCCGTACCGGTCATCCTCCGCGTCCCCTTTCGCAGCTTTCACCGTGCACCCCACACCCTTCCGAACGGTACCCCGGCCGCCGCTCACGACGACACTCCATGCAGGACGCCGGTCCACAACCCGATCGCCGGGACGCAGGTGGCGACCGCGAACACACAAACGGCGGCGACGGCCCGGGTGTACGGGGCGGGATACCCGACGGTCCACCGGTGGGTGAGGGCGTGCAGCCGGGCGGCCTTCTGCGGGGTGGGGTTCTTGTCCTGCTGACGGGCCAGGAACGCGGCGAGCCGGTCCGCCGACTCGGTGTCGTGGGCTGCCGCCTCGGCGTCGGCCCGCATCTCCATCAGCGTCACCATCAGTCGGCGAGCGCGGCTGTTGGCGTAGAGCCCGCCGGTGAGGGCGAGGGCACAGGCCGTCATGGAGACGATGGTCTGGCCGGAGGTCTCCACCGGTGTGACGCCGAGGGCGGCCACGGAGTCGAAGCACACGGCCAGCTTTCCCACCGCCGGTACATGGCGCAGATAGCGGCGTCGCATCGGATCGCGGTGGCGCAGATGGGAGATCTCGTGGCGGAGCAGCACCGTTCCGACCGGGCTCCGCAGCAGGGTGCGCCAGCCCTGCGGAATGGTGACGTGGACCGTGGGTTTGCGGACGTTGAGGGAGAAGGCGTGGTAAAGGAAGACTCCCGCCACGGCGGCGATGGCCACGACCGCCACCGTCAGGGGGACGAGGAGCTCGTCGTCGTCGACCGGCAGCGTCATCCGGTCACTCAGCAGCGCGAAGGCGAGTCCGCAGGCGGCGCTCACGGCCCACACGGACTTGCGGCGCTGGAGCCGGGTCCCCCAGTCCTCCATCCGGCCGAGGAAGCCCGGTGAGGGCTGCGGGACATGCAGCACCATGAGCCCCGGCAGCGGGGCCCAGGTGGAGACCGCGTGGAGTTCCGCGGTGTCCAGCCCGGCCGCGTGGAAGGTGTCCCGGATGCGTTTCCAGCCCTTCTCCGTCCAATTGATCTGGGTGAGTTCCTCGTCCGCCTCACGGCCACTGAGCGAGTCGGAACGCCACTCGTTGATCAGTGGGAGGAGGAAGAGCGCGCCGAGGACCACCACGGCGAGCAGTGCCGTCCCGCCGATCGCGGCGGGCACGCTCAGCGGGTCATCCCCGGTGACCATCACACTGCCGGTGGTGACGGGCGCCGCGCACACCGGGCCGAGCAGGATCAGCCAGCACATCCGCTCGGCGCGGCGCAGCCGGCGGACCGGGGACACGGTGGTCACGGTGGGCGTTACCCGGCGTCGTCCCCGCCGCCAGGCCCGGATCCGGGTTCGGATGCGGATGCGGATGCGGATGCGGGCTCGCCCGCGGGTTCTCCCGCGGAGCGGACGAGGGCTTCCGCCTGGATGCGTACGACGGTCCGTACCGTCTCCGGGTCGACCTCCGGGGGCAGCCTCAGCTCCACCGTCACCCGCTGGGCGATCGCCACGGTGCCGTCCTCCCCGCCGTCGTCGCCCTCCCCGCCGTCACCACCGCGCAGACACCGTGTGAGGTAGCCGACGGCGTCCCGCAGCCCGCGCTCGATGGCCATGTCGGTCGCCGTCGAGAGCACCTTGAAGGCGATCTGGCCGAGCACGGACAGCCCGATGGTGAGATACACATGGGTGTCGACGGCCGGTGCCCCACTGGTGTCGTCGAAGAACTCCCCCGCGCCCGGCACCCGCCGGCCCGCGCGCAACTCCTCCGCGAACTCCTCGAAGAGCTCCTCGTGCTCCTCCTCGGCGACGGCGAGCGCGGACGCGTCGACCATCGTGAGGATCCGCTTGATCGTGGTGTCGCTGAGCCCTGTCATGTCCGTCATGGATTCCCCCCGATGCGCCACGCCACGGACGGGCGTGCGCGACGGAATGACGGTAGCCCGATCGAAGGAGACGATGTGATGACTTACGGCAAATAGGTGAACTCACCGCGCATTTCGTGTATGGCCCCCGAGGTCGCCCCCTACCCTCTGGCGCATGATCGTTCCGGGGCGGCCCAGAGCGGATCACACGTCAGGAAGCGGTTATGGCAGTCACCAGGTGGTTCTTCGAGCCCGGTCACACGGGCGCAGAGTTCAAGGCCCGGCACATGATGGTCACGTTCGTGCGCGGGCAGTTCAAGAACATCGAGGGGTTTCTGGAGGTGGATCCGGAGCACCCGGAGAGCGCCCGGGTGGAGGCGACGATCGACGCCACCCAGGTGTACACGGGCCAGCCGCAGCGGGACGCCCATCTGCGCAGCGCGGACTTCTTCGATGTCGAGAACCATCCGACGTGGACCTACTCCGGAACCAGTGTCACGCAGCTGAGCGGGACCGAGTTCGATGTCGACGGGGAGCTCACGGTGCGCGGTGTCACCCGCCCCGTGCTCCTGCGGGTGAACTATCTGGGGCAGTGGGACACACCCTGGTGGGAGGGGGACAAGAACCTCGGGCCGCGGCGGCGCGCGGGCTTCCTCGCCACGGCCCGGGTCAATCGGCAGGACTTCGGGGTGTCCTGGAACGACACGGTGGACCGGGGCGGTGTGGTGGTGAGCGACATGGTGGACCTCACCATCGACATCGAGGCGGTGCTCGACCCCGCGGGCCCGCGGTCCTGAGGTTCCGGGCGGTCAGTTTCCGTCGGCCGTACGGCGGGAGGCGCTACCGCGCCGGGCCGGGCGGCCCGGGGCCTTGCGGGTACGCGTCCACTCCAGCAGCTGCCGCTCGGTCCAGGTCGTGATGATCCGCTCCTGCGGCACCTCGCACTCCGCCGCCCGCGTGCATCCGTTGATCTGCCAGTCGAGCTGGCCGGGCGCGTGGGCGTCGGTGTCGATGGAGAAGAACGTCCCCGCCGCGACGGCCTCCCGGAGCAGCCGACGCGGCGGATCCAGCCGCTCAGGACGGCAGTTGATCTCCACGGCGGTGCCCGACTCCACGCAGGCACCGAAGACCTCGGCCGGGTCGAACGCGGACTCCGGGCGTTTGCCGCCGAGCAGCCGCCCGGTGCAGTGGCCCAGCACATCGACATGCGGATCGCGGACCGCGGCCACCATCCTGCGGGTCATGGAGCGGGCGTCCATCCGCAGCTTGGAGTGGACCGAGGCGACGACCACGTCCAGCCGGTCCAGCAGCTCCGGCTCCTGGTCGAGGGATCCGTCCGGGAGGATGTCGACCTCGATACCGGTGAGCAGCCGGAACGGGTCGAGGGTCGCACGCAGTGCGTCCACCACGTCGAGCTGGGCGCGCAGCCGCTCCGCCGACAGACCGCCTGCCACGGTGAGCCGTGGCGAGTGGTCGGTGAGCACCGCCCAGTCGTGTCCCAGCCGTGCGGCCGTACGCGCCATCAGCTCGATCGGTGAGCCGCCGTCGGACCAGTCGGAGTGCAGATGGCAGTCACCGCGCAGCGCCGCACGCAGCGCTGCCGCCGCGGGATCGGGTTTCTGGGCGGCCTCGGCGGCCTCGGCTTCGAGCGTGGCCAGGTAGTCCGGCACCTCGCCGCGCAGCGCTTCCCGCACCACCTGCGAGGTCTTGGGGCCGATCCCCTTGAGCGAGGTGAGCGTGCCCGCCTGGGCCCGCCGCCGTACCTCCTCCTCGGGCAGCTCGGCCAGGATGGCTTCGGCGGTCCGGAAGGCGCGTACGCGATACGTCGGCGCCTGGGCGCGCTCCAGGAGGAAGGCGATCCGGTCCAAGGCGGTCAGCGGATCCATCGCACGCACGCCCCTTCGTCTCAGGCCCGGCGGTCGGGCCGGCGGCCAGGGGGCTGGCGCGGTTCGGGGCGGGCGGTCTGATCGGGGATCTCACAGGTCTTGGGCGCCTTGTCGGAGACGGTGATCGCCCGGCCGTAGTGCCGGATTTCCATCGGGGCGCCCTCGATCAGGGAGTAGATGACGGAGGTGTTGGTGATCTCCACTCTCAGCCGCCGGCGCAGCACCTGCACGGTGAAGGCGAGGCGGGCCAGCTTCTCCGGCAGTTTGGGCGCGAACTCCAGGCTGTCCGCGAAGTGGCGCATTCCGCCGAACCCGGCGACCAGGGCGATCCAGGTGCCCGCGAGTGAGGCGATGTGCAGACCGTCGCGGGTGTTGTGCTCCAGGTCCTTCAGATCCATCAGCGCCGCCTCGCCCAAGTAGTCGTAGGCCAGCCGCAGATGGCCGACCTCGGCGGCGATGACGGCCTGGCAGCAGGCGGACAGGGAGGAGTCGCGGACGGTCAGCGGCTCGTAGTAGGCGAAGTTGCGGGCCTTCTGATCCTCGGTGAAACACTCACCGCGCAGATACATCGCCAGCACCAGATCGGCCTGTTTGATCACCTGTCTGCGGTACAGCTCGAAGTAGGGGAAGTGGAGCATCAACGGGTAGTCGTCGGGGCGGGTGTTCTGGAAGTCCCACTCCTGATGGCCGGTGAAGCCGGTGTGCTGCTCGTGGACATCGAGGGACTTGTTGTAGGGGATGGTCATGGATTCCGCGGCGTCCCGCCAGGCGGCGGCCTCCTCGTCGTCGACGCCCAGCGCCGCGCCCTTGGCCGGGTGGCGCTCCACCACATCCGCCGCCGCCCGCAGGTTCGACTGGGCCATGAGGTTGGTGTAGACGTTGTCGTCGCCGAGGGCACTGTACTCGTCGGGGCCGGTCACCCCGTCGATGTGGAAGCGGCCGTGGTGGTCGTGATGGCCCAGGGAGCGCCACAGCCGGGCGGTCTCCACCAGCAGCTCCACGGCGGTCTCGCGTTCGAACTCCTCGTCGCCGGTGGCGGCGACATAGCGCACCACGGCGTCCGCGACATCGGCGTTGACATGGAAGGCCGCCGTACCCGCGGGCCAGTAGGCGGAGCATTCGGACCCTTCGATGGTGCGCCAGGGGAACGCGGCGCCCTCGTGGCCGAGTTGACGGGCCCGGTCGCGGGCTGCGGTCAGGGTGGACTGGCGCCAGCGCAGCGCCTCGGCCACGGACTCGGGAAAGGTGTAGGTGAGCAGGGGCAGGACGAAGGTGTCGGTGTCCCAGAAGGAGTGTCCGTCATAGCCGGAGCCGGTGAGGCCCTTGGCGGGGATGGCGCGTTCCTCCGCGCGGGCGCCCGCCTGGAGTACGTGGAAGAGAGCGAAGCGGACCGCCTGCTGGATCTCGGCATCGCCCTCGACCTCCACATCGGCGCGGTCCCAGAAGTCCTCCAGCCAGGCGCGCTGCTGATGGACCAGACCGCGCCAGCCAGTGCTGGTGGCCCCGGCCAATGCGGCTTCGACCTGGTCGCGTACGGCGGGCAGGGAGCGGACGCTGGACCAGCCGTAGGCGACCAGTTTCTCCAGCCGCAGGATCTGTCCCGGTTCGAGGACGGAGGTCACGGTCAGCCGGGCGACATCGTCGCTGCTCTCGCTGGAGTGGCGGGTGGGCGGCGGTCCGGTGATCAGGTGGTCGGCGGCTGCCGCGACCCGCAGCCGGCTGGCGTCGGTGCAGTGGATCAGCCGCAGCCGGTTGCCGCTGGCGTCGTTCTCCTCGGGCAGCAGGGGGGACTCCAGGGCCTGAGCGACGCGGGGGTCTCCCGCGAGGCTGGGCAGCTGTTCATTGGCGACCAGCTCGGACTGGACGACCACGCGGATTGTGGCGTCGAGCGCCTCCACCTCATAGGCGATGGCGGCGATGGCCCGCTGGGTGAGGGAGACCAGCCGGGTGGAGCGCACCCGGACGCTGGTGCCCGAGGGGGAGGTCCACTCACAACTGCGGTGCAGGACACCGCCGCGCAGATCGAGGACGCGCTCGTGGGAGCGCAGCCGTCCGTAGCGCAGATCGAAGGGCTCGTCATCCACCAGCAGCCGGATGATCTTGCCATTGGTGACGTTGATCATGGTCTGACCGGCCTCGGGGTAGCCGTATCCGGCCTCGGCGTACGGCAGCGGGCGCCGCTCGTACACCCCGTTGAGGTAGGAGCCGGGCAGACCGTGGGGCTCGCCCTCGTCCAGATTGGCGCGCCAGCCGACATGGCCGTTGGAGAGCGCGAAGACCGATTCGCTCTGGGGCAGCACATCCAGGTGGAGCTCGGTCTCCCGCATCAGCCAGGGGTCGACGGCGTACGAGGAGTCGGTGATCACGAGGCGTCCTCCTCCAGCAGTTCGGCGAGATCCCGGACCACGACGTCGGCGCCGTGGCGGCGCAGTGCGTCGGCCTGGCCGACCCGGTCCACGCCCACCACATGGCCGAAATGGCCCGCGCGCCCGGCATCCATGCCCGCGAGGGCGTCCTCGAAGACGGCGGCCGCGTCCGGGGCGGTGTCCAGCTCGCGCGCGGCCTCGAGGAAGGTGTCCGGGTGGGGCTTGCCCGGCAGCTTGCGCTCGGCGGCGACCACACCGTCGATCCGCACCTCGAAGAGGTGCTCGATACCGGCGGCGATGAGCACATCACGGCAGTTGGCGCTGGAGGAGACGACCGCGGTCCGCAGCCCCGCGGCGCGCGCCACCTCGCAGAAGCGCACCGATCCGGGGTACGCCTCGACGCCCTCCTCCCGGATCTTGGCCAGGACCAGGGCGTTCTTGCGGTTGCCGAGACCGTGCACGGTGTCCTTGTCGGGCGGGTCGTCCGCCGCGCCCTCGGGGAGCTCGATACCCCGGGAGGCCAGGAAGGTGCGGACACCGTCGGCCCGCGGGCGGCCGTCCACGTACGCGTCGTAGTCGGCGACCCGGTCGAAGGGACGGAAGGAGGGGCCGTCGTGGCGCTCGAGGAATGCGTCGAACGTCTGCTTCCACGCCGCCGCGTGCACCACGGCGGTCCGGGTCAGGACCCCGTCGAGATCGAACAGACAGGCCCGGATAACCGTCGGGAGGCAGGGCATGGTCATGGCCCCCGAATCCCCCGCGCGCGCCGGAATATGCGGATGCGCACGGGAATACGCGGGCGGGGCGCCGATACGCCCGTCGGCCCGGGGACAGGTTTCGGCCACCGGCGGTACGCGCCTCACCTGCTTGGACGTCGGCGGGTGCCGGTGGGGGGTGCGGGTGACAATCTTGGGCCACGGCCCACCGTGGTCCGGGCAGCGGCCGCAGTCCCCTTCACCGCCGGAGTTTCACCACTGGAGTTCACCGCTGGAGGAAACCGTGGCCAGTGGCCCGACCCACCGCTCCCCCGCGCGCCGCCGCGCTGCGGTCCGGGCCGCCACGGCCCTGCTGCTGTGCTGTGCCGCGGTCCCGGCCTGCGCCTCCTCCAGCGATCACGGCCATGAGCGGGACCGGGCGACATCACGGGCCGGCCATGGGGTCCACCCCTCGGCCGCGGCGAAGAAGGCCGCCCGCGCCAAGTTGCTGCCGGGCATGCCCCCACCGCTGGATCCCCACGATCTGTACGCCGCAGACCGGCCGGGCAAGCTGGCCAAGGCGGTCAAGCGCTTCCCGTCGCGGGTGTATGTGCCCAACACCCTGTCGGACACGGTGAGCGTCATCGACCCGAAGACCCTCAAGGTGATCCGCACGATCCCGGTCGGCCACCAGCCACAGCACGTGGTCCCCTCCTGGGATCTGAAGACGCTGTGGGTCAACAACGACCTGGGCAACACCCTCACCCCGATCGACCCGGCCACCGGCCGCGCCGGGCGGACGGTGGACGTCCACGACCCGTACAACCTCTACTTCACCCCCGACGGCAAACACGCCGTGGTGATGGCCTCCAAGGACCGGCAGCTTGTCTTCCGGGACGCGCACACCATGCGTGTGGTGAAGGCGCTGCCGGTGAGCTGCTACGGCGTCAATCACGCGGACTTCTCCCCCGACGGCCGCTACTTCATCGTCTCGTGCGAGTTCTCCGGCGAACTGCTGAAGGTGGACACCGCGCGGATGAAGGTGATCGGGCAGCAGCGACTGCCGATCACGGGCGCCATGCCACAGGACGTCAAGATCTCACCGGACGGCCGGAAGTGGTACGTGGCCGACATGGTGGCGAACGGGGTGTGGGTGCTCAACGGCGACACCTTCAGCCGTCCGCGGCTGCTGCCCACCGGCAAGGGCACCCACGGTCTCTACGTCAGCCGCGACTCACGCACGATGTACATCTCCAACCGGGGCGAGGGCAGCGTCTCGGTGCTCTCCTTCGCCACCGGCAAGCTGGTCGACCGGTGGCGGCTGCCCGGTGGCGGCAGCCCCGACATGGGCGGGCTGTCCGCCGACGGCAAAGTGCTGTGGCTGTCCGGCCGTTACAACTCCGAGGTGTACGCCATCGACACCCGCACCGGAAAGCTGCGCGCCCGGATCCCGGTCGGCGGCGGGCCGCACGGGCTGGCGGTCTATCCGCAGCCCGGACGCTACTCCCTCGGCCACACCGGAATCTTCCGCTGAGCCCGACGCTCCCCCGCTGCCCGACGCCGTTGCACCCGCTTTATGGACACCTATATCGACCACCTATATAGGCCCGTGATACAAATATAAGTGTGGAGTACACACAGCAGTCCGATCCGGGTGAGCCCGACGCCCCCGCGGTCCGCGAAGAGGTCGCGGAGGCACTGGAGCAGCTGGCGTTCCTCGCGATCCGCCATCTGACCAACCGGGACATCAGCTTCACGGCCGCGTCCACACTCGGGCGACTGAACCGGGAGGGTCCGGCGCGGCTGACCGCACTGGCCTCGGACGAGGGGGTCACCCAGCCGTCGATGACCCAGCTGGTCCAGCGACTGGAGCGGCAGGGTCTGGTGACCCGGGTCGCCGATCCGGCCGACGGACGGGTGGTGCTGGTGGCGGTCACCGACGACGGGCGCGCACTGCTCGCCGCACGGCGCCGCAGCCGTACCACCCAGCTGACCGAACTGCTGGCCACCCTGTCCCCGGAGGACGAAGAGGCACTCGCCACCGCCGTCCGCGCCGCGGGCCCCGCTTTCCAGCGGCTGGTCGAGAGCGCGGCGCGGGTGCGCAGATCTCCGGGGAGCACCGCTTCCTGACCCATCGGCACCCCCGCCGCGCCACGGCTCGTCATGCCGTCACGGCCCGGGTCCTGACCCGACGGAGCCCTTGTTGTCCGCTCACTCCGGCATATCCGCCCACCCCGCCCCCGGCACCGACCGGTCCACCCCTCCCCGCGCCCAGAGCCCGTTCAACCAACCGAAGGCCGTCTGGGCGGTGGCCTTCGCCTGTGTGATCTCGTTCATGGGCATCGGCCTGGTGGACCCGATCCTGCCCTCGCTCTCCGCCAAGCTGCATGCCACACCGAGCCAGGTGTCCCTGCTGTTCACCAGCTATCTGGTGGTCACGGCCGTCGCCATGCTGATCACCGGTTTTGTCTCCAGCCGTATCGGCGCCAAGCGCACTCTGGTGGCCGGGCTGGTACTCATCGTGCTGTTCAGCGCGCTGGCCGGAGCGTCCGGCAGCATCGACGGAATCGTCGGTTTCCGCGCGGGCTGGGGACTGGGCAACGCCCTGTTCATCGCCACTTCCCTCGCCGTCATCGTCGGCTCGGCCAGCGGCGGTTTCGCCGGGGCGATCATCCTCTACGAGACGGCGCTCGGCATCGGTATCGCCATCGGACCACTGCTGGGCGGCGAGTTGGGCAGTATCAGCTGGCGCGGTCCGTTCTTCGGTGTGTCGGTCCTGATGGCCATCGCGCTGGTGGCCACCGTCGTACTGGTCGAACCCACCCCGGTCCCGCCACGCCGCACATCCCTGGCCGACCCGCTCAAGGCGCTGCGCCACCGCGGGCTGCTCATCATGGGGCTCACCGCGCTCTGCTACAACTGGGGCTTCTTCACAGTGCTGGGCTATGCGCCCTTCCCCATGGACCTGGGCACACAGGAGCTGGGCTATGTCTTCACCGGCTGGGGGCTGCTCGTCGCCTTCTTCTCGGTCTTCGGCGCGCCCTGGCTCCAGGCCAGGCTGGGCATCGCGCGGGCGCTGTATCTGAATCTGGCGCTCTTCGCGCTCGACATCCTCGTCATCGGCCTGTTCACCACCTCCCGTACGACACTGATCGTCGCGGTGATCGTGGCCGGTGCCTTCATCGGGGTGAACAACACCATCACCACGCAGGCGGTGATGACCGTCGCGCCCGTGGAGCGTCCGGTCGCCTCCGCGGCCTACGGCTTCGTCCGCTTCATCGGCGGTGGTCTGGCGCCGTACGCCGCGGGCAAGGTGGCCGAACACGCCGGGGTCCATATGCCGTTCTACATCGGGGCCGCGGCGGTGGCGCTGGGCATCGGTGTGCTGGCCACGGGCCATTCGCTGCTGGCCGAGGCCGAGCGCGCGCAGGCGGCGGAGGCGGCCGGTCACAGCCCGGCCGAGGCACGGCACGAAACGCTGGAGAAGCGGGCCGTCGCCGAGGAGTTCGGCTCCGCGGGCTGAGCCTGCGCGCCCATCGATCCGTGCCGCGGCCGGGCGGTCCCTCGAAGGGACTCCCGGCCGCGGCGGTCGTACGGCGGGATCCTCCGCCGTACGCCGTCTCGTCGGCGCGGACCTGCGTCGTCCATGGGACGTGTGGCTTGTCGTCGCTCGCTGGCGTGGGTGGTGCCAAGCGCCTTGAACGCGGCGACTTGGCCGGGCCGTGCTGAGACGAACTGGGCAAGCGCTGTTGGGCCGTTGGTGATCAGGGTCCGGGGGACGGCTGGCTCGCTGCGGGCTGCCCCGAGCAGGGCGCGGTCTGGTACGTGGCGACCTTGCCACGAGGTCCGGTCGGGGCCGATCCGGACCTCCATGGTCAGGGACTCCGGGAAATCCCCGGGGGGTGAGCCGATAACCGTCGATCGGATACGGGGCCGGACCCGCCAGCGGCCCACCCGGTCCATGGGGCGGCCGGATCGCCTGCGATGCACAGGGCGATGGTGGCGGCCAGGATGCCGAACATCGCGCCGAGGACGAGTACGGCCCGGCAAACCCGGAAGAGGTACTTCGCAGCCCGCACGGACCGCTCGCGGCTCATCCGGCACCACTGGACCGCGCGTTGCGCACTGCCGTCTCGTAGGTCCTCAGCAACTGCTCGCCCGTGCTGCATACGCCGCCCGGTGTCAGGCAGGCGAGGCAATGCGCAGCGTGCTCGATGGCAGCTCGCCACTCCGCCTCTGCCTGCGGGGCCGCGGTTCCGCACAGATCAGGTTCGGGGGTCATGTCCGCCCCCGCCGACGAGCCACCTCGGCATCCTGCGACGCCACTTGGAGGGCGAAGTGCAGAGCCGCTGCCCCGGTGAGGTGCTCAGCTGTGGGCGGCACGCGCCAGTGGACCCCGGGCCCTGCTGTGCGTTCCGTCGAGGGGACCTCGACGTACGCGGTGTCGCCATAGACCTTCACCGAGGGCAGCGGGTCCCAGTGCACGGCTGCCCCGGGCTTGATCAGCCACCACAGCGCTCTGCCCAGGGAGTCACCGATGACGGCACCGGTGTTCTCGCCCAAGAGGTGAAGCGCGTCGTCCCCGAGATGAACGGGGACCCGCACCGCATCCCACCACCGTCCGGCGGGAAGTAACTGCACGCCGATCGGCGGCGTCCACGGCAGGGCTCTGGTCGTCATGGTCGGCTCCATGCAACGGTCTGTGTGCTGACCGTCACAGACTCTCGACCTGGCAGGCAGTCAAGTTGCACTGAACTGTGCAACTTCAGCGCAGCCGCCGGGGCTATAGGCCGATCCAGTTCGCGAAATCGGCAAGCTCGCTGCTACGTGACCGCTCCCGTGACCTCAGCGCGATGACCGCTTCACGCGTTGTGGGGTGGTACCGCGTCTGCTGCGGCGCCGTGCGGCGTGCCCGCTGGAGACAGGCGAGGGCCTGCTCAGCGTCGCCGGCCCATACGTTGGCCCGGCCCAGGTCCAGCCAATGGTGCCCGGCCCGAGACCGGTCCCAACGCCTGGGGAAGCGCACGTCTTCCGCCAGCTGCACCGCCTGGTCGTACTGCTCCAGGTCACACGCGATCGCGACGGCATGGACTCCGACGTTCGTCGGCCCCCATCCCACACCGTATGCCGCAGTCTCGCCGGTCCGCGTCGCCAAGGCGCGGGCCTCGGTGACGCGTGCCTGCACCTCGTCGGCATCCTTCATCCGGCCGGCGAGCACAGCGGCCCGCAGCTGGAGAACGCCAGCCATGGCAGAGAGCCCAAGGGCGTTCCGGGCGTCCTGGCCTTCAAGCTCGCGCAGCGTGCTGTCCACCACCCGCATACCGAGGTCGTACCGACTGGAGGCGAACGTGGTCTGAGCACGCAGGTATCCGTACATCGCCGCGAGGCCCGGCTCGTCAGCTCGGGGAGCGGCCCAATCCAGGCGTAGCAGGGCGACGGTAGCCAGATCGATATACCCGAACGACCAGGCCAGTGTGAAGACGCATCGGAATGCCCACGCCAGGCACTCGTGTGCCTGCCGTTGCTCGTCGCCGGTGGTGGTGTGGATGGCTTGCACGCACTCATTGATGAGGGCTGGAAGGTCCATGGCCATCGGGAGGTACTCGGCCTGGCGGCGCTGCACGAGCACTCTCGCCATGTCGGCGCGGATGAGGGCGATCGGGCGTGCCGGCACCTGCCAGTCGAGGGCGATGTCCCAGTTCTCCATGCTGACTCGGATGGGCTGTATCACCTCATCGAGCCGCTCGCGGCGGAGCTCTTGGGTGTATGGCTGGCCAAGCAGGTCCGCAGCGGTCACGCTGAGTCCGCGCGCGCAGGCTGCGACGAGCGATGGGGAGGCGGGCCTCTGGCCGCATTCGACTTTGGACAGCAGGGATTTCGAGACGTTGGCACGTATGGCCAGGCCCTGTTGAGTCAGGCCGCGCTCGCGGCGAGTGCGTGCGATCCGTGCGCCGGTGTGTTCTTCATTGCCCTGCGGCATGCTGAACTCCGTTCTGGCCTGGACACTCAGAACGGTACCGGCAGTCGGCTCCGCAGGTATGCCTGATCGGCCCCCGCTTCGGTGGGGGCCGACGTGTTCCTGGGCATAACGAGAGGCCCCTGCGCCGGGCCCGAAGGCCAGAGAGGGGGGCGAGGCTGTCGGGCGTCAGCGGGCAGGCACGACCGTGATCTCCGTATCCGGGCAGGCAGCCGGGACCTGCTGGAGCGCGGCCACCTCGGCCGGGTCCGCCCACCAGCGTGTTTCGGGGTCCGCTGGTAGCCAGATGGCCGGGTCCTGGTCGGTCTTCTGCCGGTTCGTCTTGGTCCAACTGCTTGTTCAGGAGCCGTCGAAACAGTCCTTGTATGGGCGGCCTGGACAGGTACGGCACTCGAAGAGATAGACCCCACCCATGTCGCCCAGCCTCAGGTCGGCGTGTTCGTACTCGATGCCCCGGTCCTCGATCGGAGTCCAGGCCAGCCAGGACGCGGCATCCGCCTCGGTGCTCTCCACCGTCAGCAGGTGGTCCATTGGTTTTCCGCATCCTGAGCAGTCCGGCCACTGCGGGCCTTGGCACCAGCCGGGGTACCCGCCCAGCTTGGTCCCCGGAGCGGTGGACAGGTGGGACTGGTAGTCCCACCCGGTCTCGGCTTCCACTTGCTCGAAGCGCGGCTCCAGCACGTCCCAGAGTGCGTCGTCCAGGTCCCAGCTCGGGTACTCCGTGACCAACTCCGGATGGACGACGCACGGCTTCGGTATCCGCCCGAAACGGGCCTCGGTAGGCGCCGGCGGTGCCTCGCAGATGCTCTCGACTTCCTTGGCGTCCCGCCAGTGCACTTCAGGAATGACCCACCGGCCGTCGTGCTCCAGCGGGCACCACAGCACCTGAAGGAGGTCGCGTCCGGACGGAAACGGTACGAGCCCCAGGGCATCGTCGGCGTAGAGCTGCAGGATCGGCACCATGCGCGACCCACGGTGCTCCGGGCACGCGGGCCAGGGATCCTGCTCGGGCCACAACAGCGGCCCGCCCACCGAACTGTCCCGCGACGTTGGACTGCCCGCGCGGGGGTGTAGCCGTACCGACTGCCTCCGAAGCGCGGCCACCTCGGGGAAGACCTGCTCGACATCCAAGGGGCGCGGAGGCGTATGACGGGGCACGGCAGACAGCATAGGCACGCCATCACAGCTGGTGGGAGACGGTATGCGTGGCGTGCATCATGCGGTCCCGGCCCGGGCCGCAACGGCGGACGAGTCGGCCTGTGCCGGGGTCAGATGCGCCAGGAGCGGATACGGCCCGCCGCGTCGAAGACATCGGCCTTGCTGGACAGGATGTCCCGGACCAGGTCGATCAGCGCTCCGTACGGCGGGTCGATGCCCTCACCCGAGGCGTGCATATAGGCGACCGCGGTGGCGCTGGCGAACCGCGCGTTGCTCGCCGGAAGCGGTCTGAGCGTGGCCAGTGTGTGCAGCAGGGCGGCGGCCCGCCATGCGGGGTCGGGGTCCACACCCAGACGCGGCGGATCGACCCGGTGGCGGGCCACGGCGGCGACAAGACCGGAGAAGTCCGAGATGGCCGGCTGTTCGGGCAGGACTTCCTCATGTCGCTGCAACAGCCACGGCACGTCGATATGCAGAAGGGGGGCCATGGGTCAGGCGGCCCGTCCCCGGGGGCCGTGCTCGTCCTCGGGGAACGCGTCGGCGAAGGCGTCGGCGTTGTCCGCGAAGAACCGGCGGAAGACCTCGGCGCCTTCCTGGAGCGCGCGGTGCCGGGCGATGTCGGCCACGGTCGCCTCCCGGACGAGGGCCTTCATGGTGGTGCCGCGCTCCTTGGCGATCTGGCGGAGGTCCTCAAGTTCCCGATCGCTGAATTCCACGTTGAGGGCTGACATGTGGCACACCCTACTTGTCAGGTACCGCGACAGCAATCGCCGCAGCTCACATGATGTTTTTGTAGGTACTTGACAAGGGCTGACGAGAGATGAGGGCGGGCATCGGTTCCCCGCCCGGGGGTGCCATCGGCGCACCGGCGCGGGCCGATTCTGGGAGTGTCCTGTGAGGAACTGGATCCGGGGGCCGGGAAAGCGGGACGGTGCCGCGCCCGGAGGCCGGTAGCGGCACCGTCCCCCCGCGGGGCTCTCAGAAAGCTCCCAGGAACTCTCCGAAAGCGGCCGGTGGCGGCTGTCAGGCTCCGATGTCAGAGCGGACCGGCCGGTCCCGTTACGGATCGGCGGCACGGCGGGTCCGGACCACGGTCCGGACCGGCCGCCCGCTCGCCGTACCGCCCGACCGGTCCGCGTCACGTCAGCCACGTCCCCTCCTTCAGGGGCGCGGCGGCGGCAATCGGGTCTCAAGGGCGTGCGGTTTCCGCCCTGTTGAACCACGATCCGACCGGGAGCCATGTCTGTGGCCACCTTCCTGTCCGCGCTGGGCCGCTTCTCCTTCCGACGACGGTGGTACGTCACCGTGCTGTGGACCGGTCTCCTGGTCCTCGCCGGTGTGCTGGCCGCCCAGGCCCCCGCGGCCCCCCAGACCGACTTCGCCATGCCGGGCACGGAGGCGCAGCGCGCCTATGACGTGCTCCACGAACGGTTTCCCGCGCAGAACGCCAACGGGGCCACGGCACGTGTGGTGTTCAAGAGCGACGGCGGCCGGGTGACGGAGCCGCAGACCAAGGAGGCCATCGGGCGAACCGTCCAGGAGCTGGGGAAGGACCCGCAGGTCAGCCAGGTGGCCGATCCCTTCGTGACCCACTCGGTGAGCAAGGACGGCTCCACCGCCTATGCCCAGGTCACCTATGAGGTGTCCAGCCCGGAGGTGGAGGAGGATTCGCGCACTGCGCTGATGGACACCGTGGAGCGGGCTCGGTCCTCCACACTCACGGTCGAGGTGGGCGGCAACGCCCTGTCCGCCTCGGAGGGCAGCCATGCCTCGGAGGCCATCGGGCTCGCCGTGGCCGCGGTGGTCCTCGTGATCACCTTCGGCGCGCTGCTCGCCGCGGGCCTGCCCCTGTTCACCGCCATGTTGGGGGTGGGTATCGGCATGAGTGTCATCAAGGCGCTCTCCAGCGCGCTCGGCCTGGGCTCCACCACCTCCGTGCTCGCCACGATGCTCGGCCTCGCGGTGGGCATCGACTACGCCCTGTTCGTCGTCTCCCGGTATCGCGCCGAGCTCGCGGAGGGCAGGGACAGGGAGGAGGCGGCCGGACGGGCCCTGGGCACGGCGGGATCGGCCGTGGTGTTCGCCGGACTCACCGTGGTGATCGCGCTGGTGGGTCTGGCCGTGGTGAACATCCCGGTGCTGACGCAGATGGGGCTGGCCGCGGCCGGTACCGTCGCGCTCGCCGTCCTCATCGCCGTCACACTGGTCCCGGCGCTCCTCGGCATCGCCGGGCGCCGTATCCGGCCCGCCGGACCGCGCCGCGGAAAGCTATTCACCAAGACCCCTGACGCCAAGACCTCTGACGCCAAGAGCCCTGACGCCAAGAGCCCTGACGAGGGTGCCGTTCCCCGGCCCGGGATGGGCGTGCGCTGGGCCCGCTTCGTCACCCGGCGCCCGCTCGCCGTCCTCCTCGTAGGGGTGGCCGCCCTGCTCACAGTGGCCGTGCCCGCCGCCTCCCTGGAGTTGGGACTGCCCGACGACGGCAGCCAGCCGACGTCCACCACCCAGCGCCGCGCCTACGACCTGCTGTCGAAGGAGTTCGGCCCGGGATTCAACGGCCCGCTGATGGTGGTTGCGCAGCCCGAGGGGGGCGGAAGCGCCAAGACCGCCGCGGAGAGCGCCACCGCCCGCATCCAGCGGATGGACGATGTCGCCCGGGTCAATCCGCCCCGCCTCAACAACTCCGACGACACCGCAGTTCTCACCGTGGTGCCCGCCACCGCGCCGAGCAGTCTGGAAACGACCGACCTCGTTCACGCACTGCGCGATCCCGGTCTCGAGGCCGACAGCGGTGCGCAGATCATGGTGTCCGGCTCCACCGCGATGAACATCGACGTCTCGCAGAAGCTGACCGACGCGCTCGTTCCCTATCTCGCACTCGTGGCCGGCCTGGCGCTGCTGCTGCTGATCGCGGTCTTCCGCTCCCTTCTGGTCCCCCTCAAAGCCGCGCTGGGATTTGTCCTGTCCATCACCGCGGCGCTCGGCGTGGTTGTCGCGGTCTTCCAGTGGGGCTGGGGCGCTTCCCTGTTCGGGGTGTCCGATCCGGGGCCGGTGGTGTCGCTCACGCCGATCTTCATGGTCGGAGTGGTGTTCGGACTGGCCATGGACTACGAGGTGTTCCTGGTGACCCGGATGCGGGAGGCGTATGTGAGCGGGCAGTCGCCCCTCAACGCGATCAGCAGCGGATTCGAATTCGGGGGACGGGTCGTCACGGCGGCAGCCATCATCATGATCTCGGTCTTCGCGGCGTTCATGGGATCGGACGAGCTGATGGTGAAGACCATCGGCTTCGGGCTGGCCACGGCCGTCTTCCTGGACGCCTTCATCGTCCGGATGACACTCGTACCGGCCGTCCTGGCCCTGCTGGGCCACCGGGCGTGGTGGCTCCCCCGCCGACTGGACCGCTGGGTGCCGGACATCGATGTGGAGGGCGCGAAGCTGGGCGCCCCGGAGCGCAACGAACCGGATGAGGCTGTCCGCGCATCCACCGCCCCGGCCGGACTCGGCTCCTGATCCACCGTAACGGCGAAAGGAAGGATCAGTGATGTCCGTAGCGTCGCGGTCCACGGCCATACGGCCCGGTGGCGCCCTACGCCACGCCCTCGAAGGCGCGCTCGCGGTCCTCGCCGCGGTGGTGGTGACGGCGGCCACCGCGTATCTGGCGCTGATGGCGCTGGGCGCCGATGAGCTCGCCCCGGTGTCCCGGCTCACCTGGGCGATCACCAGCATGGCCACGGGGAGCGGGCTCACACTCGGGTCCGACTCGCCCGTACCGCTCGGGGAGGACGGAGGGCGCGCGGGCGGTCTGGGCGGTGGCGGCGGCCTGGGCGGTCTTACCGACGGATTGAGTCTGGAGGTGGCGGGTCAGGCCGCGGCGATACCGCTGGGGCTGACGTTCCTGGGGGCGGTGGTACTGGGGTACGGCTTCTTCCGGCCGCTGCGCTCACGCCCCCGCCCGGCCTCCGCGCTGCTGCTGGCCCGGATGTGCGGTGCGCTGTGCGCCGCCGCGGTGCTGTTCCCGTCGCTGGCGCTGCCGGCTCAGGGCACGCTGCGGCTGCCGGAGGGCGTGGCCGGGGGAGTCGGTGACGGCTCAGGGCAGCAGCCCCTCCGCGGGTTCGGGGGCGGCGGCATGTCCGGCGGCATGTCCGCCCTGCGCTCGGTGCGTTTCGAGGCCGACCCCGCGATGGCGGGCCTCCTCGGTGTGGTCGGGGTGGCGGTGATCCTCGGGCTCGGCTGTGTGGCGGCCCGGCGGACGACGCTGCCGAGCACCCTGGCCCTCAGCCGACTGCGGCTCAAGTGGCACCCCGTGGCCTCGGCGCTGGCCGGTGTGCTCACCGTCCTGTGCTCGCTGCCCCTGATGGTCGGGGCGCTGGCAGGCGCCGCCGCCCTGGCCGGGTGGGACCGCGCGGCGAAGGCCGCCGGGGCGCTGCTGCTGGCGGGGCCGGATCTGCCGGCCGTGGCGCTCACCTCCGGTCTGGGCGCGTCGTGGGAGGCGGGCATCCACCAGCAACAGGGCGAGCTCGGCGGACTGCTGGGGATGATGGGCCAGGGTGGCCGGACCGACGGTGGGCTCACCGACCGGACGGTGACCATCGCCGACCGGACCGTGGCCGGGGCACCGCTGTGGCTGATCGGTCTGCTCGTGCTCGTCACCGCTCTGGTGCTCACCGGCTACCGGGCCGCGGCGCGGACGCCGGTGCGTGGAGCGCGCGAGGAGGCCAACGCGCTTCTGAGCCGCCATGTGGAGATCGCCCTGCGGACGAGTTTCGCGGTATGCGGCACGGCGATCCTGCTCGCCCTGCTCCCCCGGGCCTCCTTCCGGATCGGTGTCAGCGTCATGGGGCAGGAAATGCGCGGTGTCACCGGCGGCCTCGACGGCGCGGTGGGCCTGGCCGGGCTGAGCAGCCTCGTCCTCGCCGGGCTCGCGGCATACTGGGGGAGCCGGATCCACGGAACCCGCACCACACACCGGAGCCCGGCGCGCCCCGACGGCTCCGGACGGCCCGTGGCCGCCCGCGCTCCCGGTCGCCGCCCGCAGGGCAGCTACGACTCGGCATCCTGACCACCCCCGTGCTGTGCTGAACAAACCCGGTACCCACAGTCCCTCTAGGCGGCACCCCAGACCATGGCAGAAGCGACAGACCCGCGGCATACGGCGGCGGCTCCCCGGCCCCATCTCCTCGTCGTCGACGACGAACCGACCGTCCGGGAGCTGCTGCCCGCGGCGCTGCGGTACGCCGGGTTCGACGTCGACGCGGCGGCGAACGGGCTGGAGGCGCTGGACATGGCCGCCCGTCAGCCCCCCGATCTGGTCCTGCTGGACATCATGCTGCCGGACATGGACGGCTTCGAGGTGATCCGCAGGCTGCGCGCACAGCCGAGGTCCTCCGGTACCGGGCACGGCGGCGCCGTGCCGGTGCTCTTCCTCACCGCGCGCGACGCCGCCGCGGACAAGGTCAACGGGCTGCGGCTGGGCGGCGACGACTACGTCACCAAGCCGTTCGACCTGGAGGAGCTGATCGCCCGGATCCAGGCCGTGCTGCGCCGTACCAAGGGCGAGCCGCCCGCCAGTCTGGTCGTGGCCGATCTGGAGCTGGAGCCGGAGGGGCATCTGGTGACCCGGGCCGGGGAGCAGATCCGGCTGTCGCCGACCGAGTTCCGGCTGCTGCACTTCCTGATGGCCAACGCCGGGCGGACGATGTCCAAGGGGCAGATCCTGGAGAACGTCTGGGCCTATGACTTCGGCGGTGACCCGAGCATCGTCGACACCTACATCAGCTATCTGCGGCGGAAGATCGACCGGGTGGAGCCCAAACTCCTGCACACGGTGCACGGCGTGGGATACGTCATCCGCGGACCGAGGAAGCGGGGCGGCCGCCCGTGACCCGGATGGGGCGCGCGCTGACCCGGCTGTCGCTGCGCACACGTCTGCTGTGTCTGTCCATGGCCCTGGTTTCGGTGGGGCTGCTGGCGGCGGGCGTGGTCGTCAGCACCACGCTGCGCGACTATCTCCAGGACCGGATGGACTCCCGGCTCGCGCTGACCGCCGAGATCGCCTGCAGGGTGGCCCCTCCCCCGGAACCCCCGCACAGTGTGCGGCTCCTCAGCTTCTTCGAGAGCACGACGGTGACGTACGTGGACGACCGGGGCGCCCCGGACGGGGCGTTCGGGGCGACCGCGGCACCGCCCGGCGGCGGCCCGGCACTCCCCCGGCTGGACCGCCAGACCGTCCTGGCCACACACGGGCGTCCGTTCACGGTGCGCGCGCACCACGGCGACCACACCTGGCGGGTGATCACCGTACCCCGGGACGAACCGCGCGACCTGCCCATGGCAGCCACCTCGGAGCGCTCCGGGAGCGTGATCGTGGCTTCGTCCCTGGACGCGGTCGAGGCCACCGTCACCAGGACCCGGTACGTCTCGCTCACCGCCGGGGCCGCGTTGATCGCCGTGCTCGCCGTGGCCGGATGGTTCGCGGTCCGCTCCGGACTGCGCCCGCTGACCCGGATCCAGGAGACCACGGCAGCGATCACCGCGGGCGACTACTCCCAGCGGATCCCCGAACTGGCGGGCCCGCACACCGAGGTGGGCCGTCTCACCGAGTATCTGAACCGGATGCTCGCCCGGATCGACACCGCCTTCCGCGCCCGGGCCGAGGCCGAGGCGCGGATGCGGCGCTTCTTCGCCGACGGCAGCCATGAACTGCGCACCCCGCTCGTCGGCATCAAGGGCTATACGGACCTGTACCGCATGGGCGCTCTGCCGACCCGTCAGGACATCGACCACACCATGCGGCGGATCGCCGAGGAGTCCGAACGTCTCACCCAGCTCGTCGAGGACATGCTGCTGCTGGCACGGCTGGACGAGGACGCCCATCGCACCGCGGCCGACGCGCACCAGCCGCTCGCCTTCCCGCTGGATCTGGCCCCGATGGATCTGCGCACCCTCGCGGCCGACGCCCTGCACGACGTACGCGCATTGGACGCCACCCGCGAGGTCACCCTCACCGGGCCCGGCGGCGGCCGGCCGGCTTCCGCACCGGCGCTGGCCGACGAGGCGCGGCTGCGGCAGGTGGTCACCAATCTGGTCGGCAACGCGGTGGCGCACTCCCCGTCCGGCACCGCCGTCCGCATCGGCGTGGGCACCGAAGGCGCGTACGCCGTGCTCGAGGTGGCCGACCGGGGTCCCGGTCTGTCACCGGAGGAACGACAGCGGGTCTTCGAGCGCTTCTACCGCGCCGATGACTCCCGCAGCCGGACCGCGGGCGGCGGTTCGGGGCTGGGCCTGGCCATCGTCCACTCGCTCGTCTCCGCGCACGGCGGGCGGGTGGACATCGACACCGCGCCCGGTGAGGGCTGTACCTTCCGGGTGCTGCTTCCGCTGCCCTCCCCGGGCGAGGAACCGGACCGGGCCGACCCGCGCGAGCGGGCCAACGGGCCGGAGGACGCCGGGGAGGGCTGAGCGTGCGAGGGCGAGTGCTTACCGCTGGAACTCGGTGCCCAGGCCCGCCCCCGGCTCGGAGGCGCCGAGCGTGGCGGGGCCGAAGGAGACCACGCCGTCGGTGGTGAGGCCACCGGGCTGACCGCGCAGCACCCAGGCGGCACCGCTGGAGGTCTGGGCGCCGTCCTCCTCGGGGGCGCCCACGGACAGATCGGCCTTGCGGTCACCATTGGTGTCGCCGAGCCGCACCGCCGCGCCGAAGTGGTCGCCCGCCTCACCCGCACCCGGAACACCGGCGGTGTCCTGGGTGAACGCCTGGGCGCCGGTGCCGGACAGACCGCCCGCGCCGCCGTAAAGCTGGACCACGCTGCCCGCGTCCTTGCCGCTGTCGATGTCCTCGTAGGGGATGCCGACGGCGACATCGGCGTAGCCGTCGCCGTTGACATCACCGGCGCTCAGCTCGTAACCGAACTGGTCGCCGTCCTCATTGGCGCCCGGCACACCCGGGGTGTTCTGGTCGATCACCCTGGTGCGGGTGGTGCTCGGACCGGACGCGGTGCCATAGAGCACCTTGAGGGTGCCGTGGTCGTACGGCAGGTTCTCCACGACGTTGCCCGGTACGGTGCGCATGATCAGATCGGCGTGGCCGTCCTTGTCGACGTCACCCATGGCCGCCGAGGCACCGTGATCGAGCCGGGCGGACGACTTCGTCAGACCGTCCGTGCCGCCCTTCCAGAACAGAGTGGCCTCGGACATCTCCTCGAAGGCGTGGGTGGTGACCACGTCGTCCTTGCCGTCGCCGGTGACATCGCCCACGGTCAGGCTGGTCGGCGCGTCGATCTTCCCGGTGTCGGCGGTGGCGCTGCCCGCGTCGGCGCCGTCACGGGTGAACGGGCCGAACCGGACGCGCAGGGCGGTCGAGGAATCCGGGTCGGTGCCGACCTGGGTGAGGTCGATCAGGTCGGCGTGGCCGTCGCCGTTGATGTCACCACCGGCGATGATGCTGGAACCGAAGTTGTCGCCGTCGCCCTTGGGCAGCGCGGTGCCACCGCTCAGACCGTTGGCCGAGCCCCACAGGACGGTGACGGACGGGGTGCTGCTGGACTGGACCGCGAGATCGGTGTAGCCGTCGCCGTCGAAGTCGCGGGCGACCGTGCGCTGTCCGAATCTGGCGTCCGCCTCCGGGTCCCCGGGGACGCCGGCGGCGTCTTCGCCGATGACCTGCCGGTGGCCGGTGTTCGCCCCGGACGCCGAGCCGTAGACGACGGCGACATAGCCCGCCTTGGCCTTGCCGCCCACCGTGCCGGTCGGCGCGGAGACGGCGAGGTCGGCGAATCCGTCCTTGTTGAAGTCGGCCTGTGGGGTGGCGGCGGCCGCGGTGGTGCGGGCGGAACCGGCCGCACTGGCGGAGGGGCCGGCTAAGACAGCGGGGGTGGTCACTAGTGCGACCACCGTCGCGCAGCGTGCGACGGTGGAGAGGGAACGGGAACGCACACATCCTCCTGCTTGTTGGCAAGCGTTTACCTCATGTACACCCACCTCGACCCGTGAGACCGCCGAACCGTTGTGCACCCCGCCGCAGAGATTCCCTAGTCCCGTAGATTTTCGGCCAACACACCAGTCTCAGCGGGCTCTTCGGGCTCGTCCGGCTCTTCGGTCTGCACATAGCGCAGAACGCCCATCATCTGCCGGTCGTCGACTTCGTCCGGCGCGGTCTCGACGCAGTCCGCGAGACGCTTGGTGAGGGTGTCGGCGTCGAGACCGGTGCCGATCATCACCAGCTGGGTGGCGCGGGGTTCACCGTGCTCCCAGGGCACGGGCTGGAACCGGAGGAACGAACCGACCGCGTGCAGCCCGTACTTGTGGTCGGCTCCGGCACCCGCGAAGTGCAGGAAGCCCTTGATGCGGTAGAGGCCGGCGGGGCGGCTGTCGAGAACATCCATGACACGCCGTGGGTTCAGCGACTCGGCTGAGATGAACTCCACGCTCTCGTAGGCGGCGTGGAGATGACGGCTGTGGTCGTCGTGCTCGCCGCTGCACACATCCGCGAAGGAGAGCTGCTGGAAGCGCTCCTCGGCGGTGGTGCGGGGCCGGTGGTCGAAGAGCAGAGCGGGGTCGACACGACCGTGTTCGGCGGTCAGGAGCGGGATGCCCGGAGCGATCTCCTCCACCGTCTCCAGCACCGCCCGGCGCTCCTCCTCCTCCACCCGGTCGGTCTTGTTGAGCACCACGAGGTCGGCGGCGCGCACATGGCGGTCGAGCTCGGGATGGCGCTCGCGGGTACGGGGGAACTCCGCGGCGTCCACGACCTCCACCAGCCCGCCGTAGACGATCCGTTCGCTGGTGCTGGACAGCAGCGAACGGATCATGCTCTGCGGCTCGGCGAGACCGCTGGCCTCGATCACCACCACGTCGATGCGCAGCGCCGGGTCGGTGAGCCGCTGGAGCATGTCGTCCATTTCGGAGGCGTCCGCGGCGCAGCACAGACAGCCGTTTTCGATGGGGATCATCGAGTCGACCTGGCCCGCGACGGCCAGGGCGTCGATGTTGACGCTGCCGAAGTCGTTGACGATGACGCCGATGCGGGTGCCCGCGCTGTCCCGCATCAGATGGTTGAGCAGGGTGGTCTTCCCGGAGCCCAGGAAGCCCGTGAGGAGGATGACGGGGATCCGTGGTGTGGCCAAGGGTGCGTCTCCGTAGGGCGTGGTGGGGCGGTCGCGGGCGGACCGCTCATGCTATCCGGGTACCCTCCCCCGCGATCAGCGCAGGGCGTCCGGCAGGGGGCGGTGGTGGAGGATGTCGAGCCGGGAGACGGCGCGCGTGAGGACCACGTACAGCCGGTGGAGACCGCGTGGTTCGGCGTCCACGATGGCCGCCGGTTCGGCCACGACCACATGGTCGTACTCCAGCCCCTTGGCCAGGGTCGCGGGGAGCACGGTGACACGGGCGGCACTGTCCGGCTCCTCAGCGGCGGCGGTCGCGATCCCGGCCTTCTCCAGCGCCTGGCTCAGCCGCGCGGTGTCCGACGCGGCGGCGATGACGGCGATCGAGCCGTCCCGCTCCAGGGCTCCCCGGACCGTTGCCACCGCCTCCTCGGTGAGTGCGGCCGTCCGGCGGATCCGCAGGCTCCCGTCGCGGCGCAGCGAGCGGGCCGCGGGTACGTCGACCGGCAGCCGCGCCAGGAGGCGGTTGGCCAGCTCGACGATGGCTGCCGGGACCCGGAATCCGGTGGTCAGCGGTACCACGGCGGCCTCTGGCTTGCCCAGGTGGCCGAGGTGTTCGGCCCAGCTGCGCGCGGCCCAGGGGCTGGTGCCCTGGGCGAGGTCGCCGAGGACGGTGAGGGAGCCGAATCCGGCGCGGCGGGCGATGGCGCGGCACTGCATCGGGGAGAGGTCCTGGGCCTCGTCGACAACGATGTGGCCATAGCCCGTGGGCCGTTCGATGAGCCCGGCCACCTCGTCGAGGAGCACCAGGTCCGCCGCCGACCACCGGGCGCTCTTGTGCGACCGCGGAGGTCTGCGCCACAGCAGGGCGAACCGCTCCCGCTCGGTCAGCAGTCCGTCGGCGGCACGGGCCAGCGCGTCGGCGTCGCTGAACAGCTCGGCCACCAGCTCCTCGGGGCGGACGGCGGGCCATACGGCGTCCACCAACGCGGTCATGGCCGCGGACCGCTCCATCCGGCGCAGCCATGCGGTGCTCGGCGGTCCGGCCCGCCGCTCGGCCTGGCGCTGGAGCAGGCCGACCGCGCGGGACCGTACCCGCTCGCGCCCGACCGCGTAGGGCGGCCGGTCGGCGTGAACTTCCTCGACGATCCGCTCCAGTTCGTCGCGCGGGATACGGCGGCGGTACGAGCCGTCCGGGACGGCGAGCGACTCGGTGGGCGGGCGGACCTGGTCGTACAGGGCGCGGGCGAGCACGGTGGCCATGCGGGGGTCGTGCTTGAGCGCCGCGGTGGCCTCGTCATCGATCGCGCCCACGGGGTGGCGGGCGATCTCGTCCTCCAGCGTGCACTGGCGGATGTCGATCTCTCCAAGCGCGGGCAGGACTTCGGCGATGTAGCGCAGGAAGGCGCGGTTGGGGCCGAGGACGAGCAGGCCGCCGCGCTGGATGCGCTGAGGGTGGGTGTAGAGGAGGTAGGCGGCCCGGTGCAGGCCGACGGCCGTCTTTCCGGTGCCGGGGGCGCCCTGGACACAGACCGAAGCGGTGAGTTCGCCACGGACCAGGTCGTCCTGTTCGGGCTGGATGGTGGCGGCGACGTCACGCATCGGCCCGACCCGGGGGCGTTCGATCTCACCGGTGACGATCCGGCTGGGGTCCTGGCGGGCCCGGCCGGAGGTGAGGTGTTCGTCCTCGATACCGGTGAGGTCCTCGGCGTCGCCGCGGCTGAAGGGCGCCCAGCCGAAGCGGCGGCGGACCGCCACCCCCTGGGGATCGCGGGGACCGGCCTGGTAGAAGGCGCGGGAGACCGGAGCCCGCCAGTCGATCACCATCGGGGGCGCGGAGGGGTGCTCGACGATCCGCCGGCGGCCGATGTGGTAGCGCTGACCACTGTGGTCCCCTGCCGCGGGGCCGTGGCCGAAGTCGAGCCGGCCGAAGAACAGCGGGGTGTCCGGCTCCTCGGCCAGCTTCTTGGCGAAGCTGCGCAGATGGCGGCCGAGGACCTCGGCGTCCGCGCCGCTGCCCGAGACGTCCTCACCGGTGATGACCTGGTCATCGGCGCCGCGCACCATCCGGGCCATCGCCGCGCGGCAGGCGTCGTGGTAAGCGCGCTCCTCGGTGAGCTGCCCGGTGAGCGCATCTCCGGGACCCGGAGAGCCCGCAGCGTCCACGGGGTCCGCGTGGCCCCGCTCGGCGCCGTGGATGTGCTGATCGGTTGTGGTCATGGTTGTGCCGCCCCTCGTACCGTTCGACCAGAACAGCATAGCGTGACTCGGTGAATTTTTTAACCCGGTCACGTTTTTTGTGGAGGAGTGAATCTCCCCGGGGCAGACGTTCCAGGTCAGGCGTAGGGGGCAAGTCCCGAGCGGAGCATGGTGAAGGCGCGCTCGGCAGCGGCGACCGCGTCCGGCTGGACCCCCCAGGCGGGGGCTCCGGCCTCGATGCGACGCCAGTTCTCCTGCGCCAGAATCCGCTGGACGGCGATGATCTGACCCGCGGCCAGCCGCGCCGTGATGTCGTCCGGACCGCCCTCCGCCGGCTCCGCCTCCGCGAGGGCGCGCGCGAGCGCGTCCTCCGAGCGGCCGATGTACGCGAAGAGCCGGGCGACCAGACTGGGGGTGCCGTACAGCAGCCGGTGGAAGGCGAGGACATCCGCGTCGTCGTTGAGCCCGGTCACCGGGTCATGGCGCTCCAGCCCGGCCAGGAAATGACGCCGCAGCGCCTCCAGCGGCGACTCCCGCTCCGCCCGGTCGCGCACCACCCGGGCCGCCTCGTCCTCGTGGTCGGCAAAGCGGTGGAGCGCCAGGTCCTCCTTGGAGGCGAAGTAGCGGAACAGCGTGGGCTTGGACACCTCGGCCGCGGCCGCCACATCCGCGACGGACACCTCGTCGAACCCCCGCTGGAGAAACAACGAGATCGCCGTCTCGGAGATCGTCCGGTACATCCGCTGCTTCTTGCGCTCCCGCAGGCCCGTCTCACCGCTCATGGGTGAACCGTAGCCGCCGCGCCTCCCCGGCGGACGCGCGCCCGACGGGGAGGCACCCGGGTCATCAGGGGATCTCCACCCCGGCCTCGGCGGAGAGCCGGTCGATCTCGGCGAGTTCGGCGTCGGTGAAGCCGGGCGAGTCCAGCACGGCGACGTTCTGCTCGAGCTGCGCGACGGAGCTCGCGCCGATCAGCACCGAGACCACCCGCGGGTCCCGCAGCACCCATGCCAGCGCCATCTGGGCGAGGGATTGACCGCGCCCCTCGGCCATCTTGTCGAGCGCGCGCAGCAGGGTGAGGCGCTCCTCGGTGAGCGCGTCACGAGTGAGGAAGTGGCCGAGCGCCATCCGGGAGTCGGCGGGCACCCCCTTCAGATAGCGGTCGGTGAGCTGGCCCTGCGCGAGAGGCGAGAAGGCGATGACGCCGACGCCCGCGCGCGCCGCGGACTCCAGCACCCCGCCCTCGACCCCGCGCTGGAGCATCGAGTACGGATGCTGGTTGATCAGATACGGCGTGCGCAGCTCCTTCAGGATCGCGGCTGCCTCGGTGATCGCCTCCGGCGGGTAGTTGGACAGGCCCGCGTAGAGCGCCTTGCCCTGCCGTACCGCGCTGTCGAGCGCGCCCATCGTCTCCTCGAGGGGAGTGTCCGGGTCGAAGCGGTGGGAGTAGAAGACATCGACGTAGTCCAGGCCCATCCGGGACAGCGACTGGTCAAGGCTGGCGAGGAGGTACTTGCGCGAGCCCCATTCGCCGTACGGGCCAGGCCACATGAGGTATCCGGCCTTGGTCGCGATGAACAGCTCGTCGCGGTACGGACGGAAGTCCTGGGCGAATACGGTGCCGAAATTGGCCTCGGCACTGCCGGGCGGCGGGCCGTAGTTGTTGGCCAGGTCGATGTGGGTGACGCCGAGGTCCACGGCACGGCGCAGCACCGCACGCTGGTTCTCGAGCGGGTGGGTGTCGCCGAAGTTGTGCCACAGGCCGAGCGAGACCTTCGGCAGCAGCACTCCGCTGCGTCCGCAGCGCTGGTAGTGCATGGAGTCGTAGCGGTCGTCCGCGGCGAGATGGACCATGTGGCTCTTCCTTGTCCTCGACGGAGGTTCGGGGCGGGCGGGCCTCCCCGGGCGGAGCGGGGGCCGCCGGGCCGAGCCTGCCAGGTCTGCGCCGGGGCCGCGACATCACGCCCGGTGGATCCTCCGTATGTGTTCTCCGCCGCCGGCCTTCGTCGGCGTCGCGAGAAGGGCCGCACATGCAAGAGGCCAGCAGTGTGGGCATCACTGCCGGCGCTCGTCACGGCCTCAGGGTGCGCGATGAGGCCGGTCGCGGTACGGGGGGCGGTCAGACGAACGTCTGGCGCTGGAGCCAGAGGTCCCTGGCGATTCCGCTGCCCTGGAGGAAGACGTAGAGCAGATTCTCCTCGTTGAGGATGGGGACGCTGATGCCCGCGGAGCCGATCGACCCACCGAGCGACTGGAAGCTGGTGTAGGTCGGGTCGTTCTCGGTGGACTGGACGGCGACCCACAGGGCGTTGTCGGTGGCCTTGATGAACACGTTGATCCGGCCGTCCTGGCCCAGGCCGCAGGTGGGGCGCCAGACGATCTGGCCGCCGAGCTGGACCGGGGCGCCGAACGTGTCGTAGTTGTCGCTCTGACCCACCCGCCATACGGCGGCGTCGGATCCGCGGAAGAAGATCTGCACCCGCCCCGCCGCGTCCAGGCACACCGAGGGCCGGCTGGTGACGTTGTTGGAGGCCAGGGCGAAGGCCTCCCACGTGGTGGAGTTCTCGGCGGTCTGCTGGGTGGTGTAGAGGGTGTCGCCGACACCCTTGAAGGCCACCACGATCCGTCCCCCGCCGTCCAGGATGGGTGAGGGGGTGGAGCGGATGCTTCCGCCGAGGGAGACCGGTGCGGTGTAGGTCTCGTACAGCAGGTCCTGATTGCGGAGGGTCCACAGCGCTCCGTCGGTGCCGGGGAAGAACACCTGGATGCGGCCGTCGGCGTTGAGCACCGCGGCCGGGTCGTCCCCGATGCCGGTGACCAGCACCTGGGGCCCGCTGTAGCCGCCGTTGAGACTGGTCTGGGTGATGACCTCGAGGTTGTTGTTCGGGGTGCGGTAGAAGACCCGGATCTTGCCGTCCTTGCCGCGGATGGGGGCGGGGATGCCGTCGATCGACACACCGATGTACTGGAACCAGCCGAGCCAACTGCCGTCGCGGCCCTCGACCCTGCTCCACAGGGCGTTCGACCCGCCGCGGATGAAAACCTGCACCCGGTCGTCGGCGAACAGGACCGGGGCGGGCTCGGAGTGGATCCCGCCTTGCAGGTTGATCCAGGTGCCCCACACGGTTCCGGGTGTGGTGGATATGGACATGAGGAACCTCCCTCTTCTCGTGAGGCCTCTATGCGTGAGGCCACGAGAGCGCACAGGTGTGCGCGGATACACCGTCAGTGCCCGGGGAAAGCATGGCGAATGCCTGAAGAGGGGAAGATGCAAGGATATGACTGATTATTAGCAATGACACAGCTATATCGGATTGAGCCCTTTCTCTTTCTTATTGGACTGTCTCCTCAGGGCGAGAGAGGCTGATCGCATATCGCCTGGTGACCAGGAGGCCATGGTGCCCGACTCCCCCGCCGCGCTGTTCGTGATGGACCCCGTCCATCTCCCGAGGCTCTTTCCCGCGCCGCTGCTGGACCGTCTCACGGCGTCCGTGACGATCCCGCCCGCCGCCGCCGTCCGCCCGTCGGCGGTGACCGGTGCCGACCCGGCCGCCGTGGAGGTGCTGATCACAGGCTGGGGCTGTGAACCGCTGACCGCCGAGGTGCTCGACGGGCTTCCGAAGCTGCGCGCCGTGGTGCACGCCGCGGGCAGCGTCAAGGGACACATCACCCCCGCCTGCTGGGAGCGCGAGCTTCTGGTCTCCTCCGCCGCGGCGGCCAACGCCCTGCCCGTCGCCGAGTTCACCCTCGCCGCCATCCTGCTGGCCGGCAAGGACACCCTGCGGTTGCGCGCCCTGTACGCGACCGAACACCGCTTCCCCTCCCCCGCCCGGACCGCGCGCACCGGCAACTTCCGGCGCCGGGTGGGGATCGTGGGCGCCTCCCGGATCGGTCGCCGGGTGATCGAGCTGCTGCGCCCGTTCGATCTGGAAGTGTCGGTGTACGACCCGCATCTGGCACCGCCGGAGGCGGAGGCGCTCGGCGTACGCGCCCTGCCGCTGGACGAACTCGTGGCCAGCAGTGAGGTGTTGAGCCTGCACGCCCCGTCGCTGCCCGCCACCCGGCAGCTGCTCGACACCCGCAGGCTGGCCCTGATGCCGGACGGCGCCACGCTCATCAACACCGCGCGCGGCGCGCTGGTCGACACCGACGCCCTGGTGACCGAGCTGTCCACCGGCCGGATCTCGGCGGTCCTGGATGTCACCGAACCGGAGCCGCTGCCCGCCGGATCACCGCTGTTCACCCTGCCCAACGTCCTGCTCACCCCGCATATCGCGGGGGCGCTGGGCCATGAGCTGGAGCGGCTCGGTGCGGCGGTGACCGACGAGGTGGAGCGGCTGATGGCCGGGGCGCCACCGCTCCATCAGGTGCTCCGCACCGACCTCGACCGGATCGCCTAGCCGGGGAACCACCGCCTCGCCGTTGACCTTCCTCCCGGGGGAAGGCTCAGCATCGGCGATGACCGGGCGAACGCCCGGCTCGAGGAGGGTGGACATGGAGTTGCTGACGATCGGGTCATTCGCGCGAGCGGCGCGGCTGTCCGCCAAGGCGCTCCGCCGCTATGACGAGCTCGGGCTGCTGACGCCCGCCCGCGTCGATCCGTACTCCGGTTACCGCTTCTACGATCCGGCACAGCTGGAGCGGGCCCGGCTGGTGGTCTGGCTGCGGCGTCTGGGCATGCCGCTGGCCCGGATCCGGGCCGTATGCGAGCTGGAGCCCCGGGCCGCGGCCCGGGAGGTCCGGGCGTACTGGTCGCAGGTGGAGGCGGACACGGCGGCTCGGCGGGAACTGGCCGCCTTCCTCGAGGACCATCTGTCCGGGAAGGACACCGCGATGTCTTCTGTTCACAGCACCCTGGGAATCCGCTACGCCGTGCTCTCCGACACCGGCGCCGTCCGCGAGAGCAACGAGGACGTCGGTTACGCGGGTCCGCGGCTGCTCGCCGTGGCCGACGGCTTCGGCGGCGGACGGCACGCCGGCGAGGCGGCGATCGAGGCACTCAAACCACTGGAGGCGGAGGTGCCGGGCGGTCAACTGCTGAGCGCGCTGGAGGACGCGGCACGGCGGGTGCATGAGTCGGTCAACGAGCTCGCCGCGTCCGACCCGGCGCTGGCCGGGGTCGGGACGACGCTCACCGCACTGCTGTGGTCGGGCTCCGAGCTGGGTCTGGTCCACATCGGGGACTCCCGCGCCTACCTGCTGCGCGAGGGTGCGCTGTTCCAGATCACTCATGACCACACCCTGGTGCAGTCGATGATCGACGACGGGCGGCTCACCGAGGAGGAGGCCGCGTCGCACCCCCAGCGGGCACTGCTGCTGCGGGCCGTGCGCTGCGGATCGGACTTCGAACCGGACCTCGCGCTGCGGGACGCCCGGGACGGTGACCGCTATCTGCTGTGCTCGGACGGGCTGAGCGGGGTCGTGCCCCACGAGGAGATCCGGCACGTCCTCGTCGCGCAGTCCGATCCGGGGCGGGCGGTCAGGGAGCTGGTCGCGCTCGCCCAGCGGGCCGGCGGGCCGGACAACGTCACCTGTGTGGTGGCTCATGTGGCGGAGCAGCGCGCCCTGGCCCCGGCCTGAGCTGCCCGACTTCCCCTCCGCGGCCCAGCCGCCCTCCTCTGGGGCGGCTGAGCCGGCCCCCCCGGCCCTCGCCGGCCGGGGGCTGCTCGGCGGGGTGACCATGATCACGCCCCGTGGGACACGGCGGGTGGCCATGCACGGACGGCAGCGCGGGGACCGGAACTCGGCCGCCGCCCCACACGTTCCCCGTCCAGGGAAATGTGCCCGAGCGGCACCGGCGGACGGGAGGTGCCCCCGTGAGCACCGGATCCACGGATCGAGGGCCCGAAGACGACGCGGACGGCTGGGACGATGTCGTTCTCGACGAGGATTTTGTGCGCGGAGCGGAGGTCTCCGAGCCCGCCGCGCGGACCCGCATGCTGAGCGCGCGCTGGCGGCGCGGTGGGCCCGAGCCCCAGCCCTGGCGCGCGGACGAGCCTCCGGCCGGGTGGTTCTGGAGCAAGCGCCGCAGGTGGCGGCGGCGCCGCTAGCCGCGGAGCCGTTATCCGCTCGCAACGCACACGGCGGGTACAACTGGGCATCACCAATGGCAGGATGCGCCCATCACACTGATCACGTGTTCGGTGGGGTCGCCCCCGACCATGTCCGGAGGTGCCGTGTCCGCTCGCTCCACACTGTCCGTCACAGCCATAGCCGCCGCTACCGCCCTGCTGGCCGGGTGCACCAGTACCGCGTCGTCCGGGTCCGGCGGCTCGGACATCAGCCTGGTGCACTCCGGGAAGCTCACCACCTGCACCCACCTTCCGTACGCCCCCTTCCAGTCGAAGGAGGGCAAGAAGGTCGTCGGGTTCGATGTGGACCTGGTCGACTTCATCGCCTCGGCGCTGAAGGTGAAACAGGAGATCGTCGACACGCCCTTCGAGGGCATCCAGTCCGGTGAGGACCTCAACGCCAACAAGTGCGATGTCGCCGCCGCCGGAATGACCATCAACGAGGTGCGGGAGAAGAACCTCGACTTCTCCACCCCCTATTTCGAGGCCACCCAGGCCCTGGTGACCAAGAAGGGCAAGCCCTACTCCTCGCTCGCCGATCTCAAGGGCAAGAAGCTGGCCGTCCAGCAGGGAACCACCGGCGAGGCCTACGCCCAGAAGAATGCCAAGGGCGCTGAGCTGGTCCAGTTCGAGGACCTCGCGCTGCTGCTGACTGCTGTCAAGACCGGGCAGGTCGACGCGGGCGTCAATGACAACGGTGTGCTCTACGACTACGTCAAGGACAACCCCGACACCGAGGTCACCGCCGAGTTCAACACCGGAGAGCAGTACGGCATCGCCGTGCGCACGGGCAATGACGCCCTCCGCAAGAAGATCAACAAGGTGCTGAAGCAAGTGCGGTCGGACGGCAGGTACGACCGGATCTACAAGAAGTGGTTCGGCACCGCGCCCAAGAAGTCCGCCAGCTAGCCCGCCGCGAACTGACACCAGCGAACCGCCATAGGAGCTGAGGAGTCCGCACAGATATGGCAATGACCCGTCGGCAGCGGGCGCGGGCGATACGGGCGGTCCAGTACGCCGTGCTCTTCGCCGTGCTGCTCGCCTTCGTCCTGGCCGCGGACTGGGGTGAACTGCGCCGCGCGTTCTTCGACGCGGAGGTCGCCCGGTCCCTGTTCCCCGACGTCATCACCACGGCCCTGGTCAACACCGTCGTCTACACCCTGCTCGGATTCGGTTTCGGGCTGGTGCTGGGGCTGATGCTCGCGTTGATGCGGCTGTCCCAGGTGCCGCCCTACCGGTGGCTGTCGATCGCCTATATCGAGTTCTTCCGCGGGGTACCGGCACTGCTGGTCTTCATCGCGCTGGGCTTCGGTGTGCCGCTCGCCTTCCAGGTGGCCCTGGACCGCTACGTCACCGTGATGCTGGCGCTCGGGCTGGTCGGCGCCGCCTATATGGCGGAGACGATCCGCGCGGGCATCCAGGCGGTGCCCAAGGGGCAGATGGAGGCCGCGCGTTCACTGGGTATGTCCCACGGCCGGGCCATGGTCTCGATCATCATTCCGCAGGCGTTCCGGATCGTGCTGCCGCCGCTCACCAATGAGCTGATCCTGCTCACCAAGGACTCGTCCCTGGTCTATCTGCTCGGCCTCTCCCTGGACCAGTACGAACTGTCCAAGTTCGGCCGGGACGCGCTCAACCAGCACCGCAGCCTCACCCCGATCCTGGTGGCCGGGGTGTGCTACCTGGTCATCACCGTTCCGCTGGGACATCTGGTGCGGCGGCTCGAGGCCCGTACGGCGAAGGCGAGGTGAGCGCGATGAAGGAACAGAAGGGGCAGAACGAGACGCCACAGCCGGACGGTGTTGCCATCCGGGTCGAGAATCTGCACAAGTCCTTCGGGGAGCTGGAGGTGCTCAAGGGGATCGACCTCACGGTCCGGCGGGGTGAGGTGGTGTGTGTGATCGGCCCCTCCGGATCCGGCAAGTCGACCCTGCTGCGCTGTGTGAACCTCCTGGAGGAGCCCACCTCGGGCTCGGTGACCGTGGCCGGGGCGGAGGTCACCGATCCGGACGTGGACATCGACCGGGTGCGGCGCAAGATCGGCATGGTGTTCCAGGCGTTCAACCTCTTCCCGCACCTCACGGCGCTGGAGAACCTCACCATCGCCCAGCGGCGGGTGCTGCGGCGCGACAAGGCGGAGGCCCGGCGCATCGGCCGGGCCAATCTGGGACGGGTCGGTCTGACCGACAAGGAGGACGCCTATCCGGCACAGCTCTCCGGCGGGCAGCAGCAGCGGGTGGCCATCGCGCGGGCGCTGTCCATGGACCCGGAGCTGATGCTGTTCGACGAGCCGACCTCGGCCCTCGACCCGGAGCTGGTCGGCGATGTCCTCGCCGTCATGCGCGCGCTGGCCGACGAGGGGATGACGATGCTCGTGGTCACCCATGAGATGAGCTTCGCCCGGGAGGTCGCGGACCGGGTCGTCTTCATGGACGACGGGGTGATCGTGGAGGAGGGCGGTCCGGAGCAGGTGGTGGCCGCTCCACGCCATCCCCGCACCCGGACGTTCCTCAACCGGGTGCTGGACCCGGCGGCGGCCCATGTTGGGGAGGTACCGGACGGCGGGCCGCACGACGCCCGGATCGACCGCTGAGGAGCGCGGGGCCGCCACCCATCCCGTTGCGCGGCCCCGCCACGGCGCTGCCTGGCGCCAGATGGTCTTCCATCTGGCGCTGTGCGCTCCGGTCGAGCGTACGGCCGGCATCCAGTGGCTCACCCACGAGACCTTCCGCCTCCGGCCATGTCGCCGACCGGCCGGCCCCCGCCCTGGCCGGACCGCGCCTGATCCACCGGGCCGGGTGTTCTCCGCCAACGGGACCGCGGACGGAGGCCGCGCGCGGCGCCTCCTCGGCTGGACCACCGGCACCCACTGGAGGCTGACGCCGGCCATCGGATGACTCCCCCGCGCGGTCGCCACCACCGCGGGGCGCACCATGGCCGCGGTGCCGCGGTGTCCCCTTGACCAGCACTTCGAACGCTGATCGGATACCCGGACGGCCACTGGCGTACAGAACCTTCGGAGGTCCTGCCACGTGTTTGTCGATCTGCCGCTGGACCAGCTGCGCGCCTACCGTCCTCCGCTGCCCGAGCCCGAGGGTTTCGACGGCTTCTGGGAGCGCACGCTCGCCGAGGCGAACGCGGCGGACTTGGACGCGGTGTTCACGCCGTACGACGCGGGTCTGACGCGGGTGCACACCGATGACGCGGAGTTCTCCGGTTTCGGCGGGCACCGGATACGGGGGTGGCTGCTGGCGCCGCGGGACGCGGCGGGCCCGCTGCCGTGTGTGGTGCAGTACATCGGCTACAACGGCGGGCGCGGGCTGCCGCACAACTGGCTGCTGTGGCCGTCGGTGGGCTACGCGGTCTTCGTGATGGACACCCGTGGTCAGGGCTGGTCCCAGCAGAAGCCCGGCGCCACCCCGGATCCGGCGGGCGGCACCGGACCGGAGGCACCGGGCATGATGACCAAGGGAATCCTCTCCCCGGACGACTACTACTACCGGCGGCTCTACACCGACGCCGTACGCGCGGTGGCGGCGGCCCGGGCTCATCCGCTGGTGGACCCCGACCGGATCGTCGTCAGCGGCGACAGCCAGGGCGGCGGGATGGCGCTCGCCGCGGCTGGACTGGTGCCCGGTCTCGCCGGAGCACTGGTGGATGTGCCGTTCATGACGCACATCCGACGGGCGCTCGAGATCACCGACGCGGACCCCTACGGGGAACTGGCCCGGTTCTGTGCCGGTCAGCGCGATCTGGCGGACCAAGTGCTCAGCACACTCGACCACTTCGACGGGCTCAACTTCGCAGTCCGCGCCCAGGCGCCCGCGCTCTTCTCGACCGCGCTGCGTGATGAGATCACCCCGACGTCCTGCGGTTTCGCCGCGTACCACCACTACGCGGGCGAGAAGGAACTGAAGGTGTGGCCCTTCAACGGCCATGAGGGCGGCGGCACCCATCAGCAGGCAGCGCAGATCACCTTCCTGCGGCGGCTGCTCGGCTGAGCCGAGCACGGTGGCCCCGCGCGGGGAAGACAGTGGCCTATCCGTATCCGAAGGAGTCATCCGTGCCCGCACAGCCGCTGGACGGCATCACCGTCGTCGCCCTGGAACAGGCCGTCGCCGCCCCGTACGCCACCCGCCAGCTCGCCGATCTGGGCGCGCGGGTCATCAAGGTCGAGCGGCCGGGGCGGGGCGACTTCGCCCGTGACTACGACCGCGCGGTGAAGGGGGCCTCGGCCTACTTCGTCTGGACCAACCGCGGGAAGGAGAGCGTTGTCCTCGACATCAAGGAGGACGCCGACCGGGCCGTCCTCGACGCGCTGCTCGGCCGTGCGGACGTCTTCGTGCACAATCTGGCGCCCGGGGCGGTGGAACGGCTCGGTCTGGGGGCCCGGACGCTGCGGGCGCTGCATCCCCGTCTGATCACCTGTGCCATCTCCGGGTACGGCGACAGCGGGCCCTACCGGGACAAGAAGGCGTACGACCTGCTCATCCAGTGCGAGACGGGGCTGCTGTCGATCACCGGCAGTCCTGAGGAACCCGCCCGCCCCGGGATCTCGATCGCGGACATCGCGGGCGGAATGTACGCCTACAGCGGCATTCTCACCGCGCTGTACGAGCGAGAACGCACCGGTGAGGGGACGGACTTGAGTGTCAGTCTCCTGGACGCGCTGGGCGAGTGGATGGGGCATCCGTACTTCACCCAGGAGTACGGGGGGACGCCCCTCGCCCGCAGCGGCGCCCGCCACCCGTCGATCTCCCCGTACGGCGCCTACGCGTGCGGTGACGGCGCGCAGGTGTTCCTGAGTGTGCAGAGCGACCGCGAGTGGGTGGCCCTGTGCGAGCAGGTGCTGCGCCGCCCCGAGCTGGTCCGTGATCCGCGGTTCGCCGACAATCCGCTGCGCCGCGCCCATGACGAGAAGCTGACGGCCGAGCTGGAGGAGTGCTTTGCGGGGCATACCGCCGAGGGTCTGATCGCGCTGCTGGACGGGGCGGGTATCGCCAACGCCCGGCTGCGGGATGTCGCCGGGTTCGCCGCGCATCCGCAGCTGGCGGCCCGGGAGCGCTGGGGCGACTTCGACTCCCCCGTCGGACCGCTGCGGGGACTGCTGCCCCCGGTCGAGGTGGCGGGACGCCGGGCACCGATGCGGCCGGTGCCCGAACTCGGCGAGCACACGGAGGCGGTGCGCGCCGAGTTCATGTGAACACCCCGTCGCTAGAGGACCGGGGCGGGTGACAGCTGGGCGTCACGGCGCACCAGGGCGGCATAGCGGCCGTCCCGGGCCATCAGCTCCTGGTGGGTGCCACGCTCGGCGATCCGGCCGCCGTCGAGGACCACGATCTGGTCGGCGTCGCGCACGGTGGACAGCCGGTGGGCGATGGTGATGGTGGTGCGCCCGGCGGACAGGGCGTCGATGGCCTCCTGGACGGCCTGTTCGGTGCGGTTGTCCAGGGCGCTGGTGGCCTCGTCGAGGATCAGCACCGGCGGGTCGCGCAGAATCGTCCGGGCGATGGCGAGGCGCTGCTTCTCGCCGCCGGAGAACCGATAGCCCCGCTCGCCGACCAGGGTGTCGTACCCGTCGGGGAGGGATGCGATGTGGTCGTGGATCTGGGCGGCCTCGGCGGCGGCCACGAGTTGTTCATGGGTCGCGTCGGGCTTGGCGAAGCGCAGGTTGTCGGCGACCGAGGCGTGGAAGAGATAGGTCTCCTGGGAGACCACGCCGACCGCGCGGGCGAGGGTGTCGAAGTCGAGGTCCCGGACGTCGACTCCGTCGATCAGCACCCGGCCGCCGGTCACGTCGTACAGCCGGGGCACCAGATAGCTGAGGGTGGTCTTGCCGGAGCCGGTCGGGCCGACGACGGCCAGGCTGCCGCCCGCCGGAACGGTCAGCTCGATACCGCGCAGCGTCCCTCCGGCAGAGGCGGGGTCCTGGGTGTCGTAGTCGAAGTCGACGCCGTCGAAGCGGACTTCGCCGCGCACGCTCTCCAGCCGCCGGGGCTCGGCGGGTTCGGTGATGTCGATCGGCAGGTCGAGGTATTCGAAGATGCGGGCGAAGAGCGCGAGGGAGGTCTGCACCTGGACACCGGTGGACAGCAGGCTCACCGTGGGCCGGAACAGCCCCTGCTGGAGCGAGACGAAGGCGACGAGGGTGCCGATGGAGACCGACGGGCCGCCCGTCTGGAGGGTGACTCCGGCGGCCCAGTAGATGACGGCGGGCATGGCCGCCATCACGATGCCGATGGTGGACATCCGCCAGCGGCCCGCCATGCTGGAGCGCACCTCGAGGCCGACCAGGCGCTCGGACTCCCGGGAGAACTCCTCGGTGAGCGAGGCGGACCGGCCCATGGTGCGGCCGAGCAGGATGCCGCTCACCGACAGGGATTCGGTGACCATCGCGGACATCGCGGCCATCTGCTTCTGGCGCTGTGAGGTGATCTTCTTGCGCTCGGCGCCGACGCGGCGGCTGATCCAGACGAACAGCGGCAGCAGGAGCAGCGAGACCACGGTCAGCCGCCAGTCGAGGGCGAGCATGGCCACGACCGTGGCGACGACGCTGGTGAGGTTGGAGACCAGCGAGGTCGCGGTGGAGGTGACGGTGGCCTGCATCCCGCCGATGTCGTTGGCGATCCGGGACTGGACCTCGCCGGTACGGGTGCGGGTGAAGAAGGCCAGCGGCATGCGCTGGAGCCGGTCGTAGACGGCGGTGCGCAGATCGTGCATCACCCGCTGGCCGACGGTGGTGGAGATGAGGGTCTGGAGCACTCCGAAGCAGCTGTTGACGACGGCCGCGGCGATCATGCCGAGGGCCAGGAGGGTCAGCAGTCCGGTGCGGCGCTCGGGGATGGCGGTGTCGAGGACCTCACGCAGCAGGAAGGGCGAGGCCACCGAGACCAGCGCGGAGGCGGCGACGAGCAGACCGACCACGGCGAGACGGCTGCGGTAGGGGCGGAAGAGCCGGAGGATGCGCCGCACTTGGGCAGGGCGCTCCGGTTCGGCGGACGACGGGGTCCATGACGCATCGTCGTGGTGCATGGGCTCCTTCTGGTGGCAGGGGTCCGGCGGCGGAAGAGACCGCCGCCGGGGACCGGGCGGTCCGGTCGTGCGAAGCTACCGGAGCATAGCTCATTGTTACCTATGCTCACAATGAACCCGGTCCTGATAGACTGCCGATCATGCCCGAGCCCGAGACCTCCGGCCTCCTGGCGGAGCAGCTGCTGCGCCTGACCCGGAAGCTGCACCGCGCCCAGAAGCTCCATTTGGAGCCCCTGGGTATCACCCCCGCCCAGTCCCGGCTGCTGCGCACCGTCGCACACACCGACGAGCCCCCGCGGATGGCGGATCTGGCGCAGCGGCTGGAGGTGGTGCCACGTGCGGTGACCACGCTGGTGGACGCCCTGGAGGCACATGGCTCGGTGCGCCGGGTACCGGATCCGACCAATCGGCGGGTGGTGCGCGTCGAGCTGACGGACACCGGCCGCTCGACGCTCCGGGCACTGCACGACGCGCGCCGGGCGGCCGCCGAGGACATCCTGGCGCCGCTCAGCCCTGAGCAGCGGGAGGTCCTCGGCGGACTGCTGGACACCCTCTCCACCGCTCACGGCCGCCACTGCTGAGGCCGCGTACGGCCGCCATCGCTCAAGCCGCCTCACGGCCGCCCCCTCCCGCGACACCGTACGCGCCCCGCGTACGTCGGGCGCGTACGCGGGGCGCGTGGGCGGCGGGCGGGAGCCGGCGGGCGTTCAGCCCTTGGCGCCGGTGTGCAGCGCCAGTGCGCTCTTGGCCGGAAGGGTGGTGCGCACCGTGCCGTCGTCGGCGACCGTCACCGTATGGCCGTCGCAGTGGTCCGGCGCCGCCTTGGCCACATTGCAGTAGGTACCGGCGGGAAGCGAGGTGCGGAAGGCCTCGCTCAGCTCGCCGTCGCCGTTGTTGAGGGCGACGAAGCCCTTGTCGCCACGACTGAAGGCGAGGGCGCTCCCGCCGTTGTCCCACCAGTCCTTCAGCTCGGCACCGGCGACCTGGTTGTGGAAGCCGACCATGCCGGTGATATCGGCCCTGGCGTGGGTGCAGGTCCAGCCGCTGCCGTTGCCGCAGCTTGCCGCGCCGCCCGAGGGCGGGCCCGCTTCCTTGTCGGTCCACTCGTAGCCGGAGTACACATTCGGCGAACCGTAGGGCGAGGCGAGCATGAAGACGTTGGCAAGGGTGTAGGACGCGCCGTCCTTGTAGGTGAGGGTCGAGCCATTGCGTTCGGTGTCCCAGTTGTCGACGAAGGTCCGGGCCTTGTCGCCGCTCAGCTTGCCGTCGGCCACCGACTTCAGCTGGGCGATGTTCCCGCCCTGGAACGCGCTCTTGAGGTGGCCGCCGTAGCGGAACTCGTCGACGTCGCCGATACCGGTGTACTCCTCGGGCGAAACGGCCTCGCCCGCACCGTGGATGACCTCCGAGACCCACATGCCCGGGTCTGACATCTTGCCCTTGATGGCGGCCAGGTCATCGGCGGCCATGTGCTTGGCGGCGTCGATGCGGAATCCATCCACGCCCAGCGAGCGGAGGTCGCTGAGGTAGCCGGCGATGGCGCCGCGGACGTCGTCGCTGCCGGTGTCGAGGTCGGCGAGGCCGACGAGTTCGCAGTTCTGGACGTCGCCGCGGTTGCCGTAGTCGGTGATGTCCTTGCGGCAGCCGTGGAAGTCCCGGTCCTGATACGTGCCCGGGTAGGTGTACTTGGCGTACGACGTACCGCCGGTTCCGGTGCCCGAACCGGACGACATGTGGTTGATGACCGCGTCAGCGATCACCTTCACACCCGACTGGTGACACGCGTCCACCATGTTCCTGAAGGCGTCCCGGTCGCCGAGCCGCCCGGCGATCCGGTAGCTGACGGGCTGGTACGAGGTCCACCACTGTCCGCCCTGGATGTGCTCGGAGGCGGGCGAGACCTCCACATAGCCGTAACCGGCAGGGCCCAGCGAGTCCTTGCACGCCTGCGCGACCGCGTCGTACTTCCACTCGAAGAGGGTGGCGGTGACCGTCTTGTCGCCCGGCGGGGTGGCCTGGGAGGGCCAGGGGACGACGGTGGCGACGGCGGCTGCGGTGAGCAGCCCGGCCAGCGCTCCGCCCAGCAGACGGGACCGGTGTCGCATAAAGCGGCTCCTTCGGAATCCGGGCACCGAAGTGCCCACGAAGGCAGCCACGCGCCAGGCCACCGTGGGGGGAAGTGGAACTGCCGCACCGAGGGCGGTGGTTCCGGACGGCAGCCTGCCGGGCTGGCGCTGAACACGTCAAGACATGACGCAAAGGTTTCCAGTCACTTGCAGAAACATTTTGCGCAGGTGACGTACCTGTGTACGCACATCTGTCGTGAGCGACGGGACATATGTCGTGACGTCAGACGGACGGAGTCTCAGTCGGCCAGATGCGCCCTGTCCCCCATGACCACCACCGGGTGCTGCTTGGGGTCGAGGTTCTTCAGCAGATACTCCATGCCGGACTTGGAGAGACTGACGCATCCCGAGGTACCGCTGCCGTGGTCCATGTGCAGCCAGATGGACCCGCCCTTGCTCTGCCCTTCGGGCCGCGTCGGGTCCAGCGGTGAGGCGCCCTTGACGCGGTTGTAGTCAATCGCGATGACGTAGTTGAAGTCGGTCCAGTGGGACTTGGGCCAGGAGTGGGGCGCGGCAAAGGAGTTCGACGCGGTGTACGGCAGCCGGGCGCCGGGGTCGGGCAGCACCCCGCCCGCGTCGCTGAGCGTGTAGACGCCCACCGGACTGCGCTTGTCGCCCTCGTGATGGCTGGTCGTCCAGCCTCGCTTGCCGTTGTGCGCCGCCCAACTGCGGGTGCGCTCCCAGGACTTGCCCTGCTTGGTGTAAAGCACGACGGTGGAGTCCGCGGAGTTCACCCCTTTGCCGTAGACCGCGACGACCTGGCGGGCGTTCGCCGGGATCCGGGACTGGAGGGTGTCGCCGACCTTCGGGATACGGGTGGGGTCCGGCGTGGACGCTCCGCCTTGCGGCGCCTGCTTCTTGCCCTCATCACCGCCCTTGTTGCCACCGCTGTCACCGCCACCGCCGCAGGCTGTGAGGAGGAGCAGCGCGGCGGCGGTCGCGGCCGCCGTACGCATGGACATCGTGCCGGACATTCGCATGTTTCCCATGGTCCCATCCCGACGCTGAAGCACCGCACGCGGAGTGGCGTGTTCCCTGCTCCTTGAGGAAAAACCAGTTGAATTCGTACCCCTCGGGGGGCGACTCTGGCTCGTCTTTCCGCCCGTTTCCGCCCGCCCGCGCACTGCCCGAGACCTGGGACCCCATGCACATTCGCGATCTTCCGTACACCGACCCCGGCAGGCCCGACGTACGGTCAGGTCCCCGGTTTCTCCTCTGGCTGGGCAGGAACCAGCTGGGCGGGCAGATCAAGGCCGCGCTGTGGGGGCTGCTCCACATGGCGGCCCTGGTGTGCTTCCCGGTGGCCATCGGCTTAGGAGTGCAGGCGGTGGTGGACCGCTCCGGTGGGCGACTCGCGCTGGCCGGGGCGCTGATGGTGGGGCTGACCGTGCTCACCGCGCTCGGGGACGCGATGCTGCACCGCGCGGCCGTCACCAACTGGATCACGGCGGCGGCGCGGGTCCAGCAGCTGCTGGCCCGCAAGGCGGTGGAACTGGGCTCGACGCTGACCCGGCGTGTGGCGGCGGGCGAGGTGGTGGCCGTGTCCACCGGCGATGTCGAGAAGATCGGCTGGTTCGTGGAGGCGCTGTCCCGCTTCACCGCGGCCGCGATCACCACGATCGGGGTGTGTGTGGCCCTGGTGATCTACCAGCCGGCGCTGGGTGTGATGGTGGCCCTCGGGGTGCCGGCCCTGGCGCTGGCCGTGCTGCCGCTGCTGCCGCCCGCGGCCCGTCGGGCCGATGAGCAGCGGGAGAAGGCCGGGTGGGCGACGGAGCTCGCCTCGGACACCGTGGCCGGGCTGCGGGTGCTGCGCGGTATCGGCGGCGAGGAGCTGTTCCTCGGCCGCTACCGGCGCGCATCGCAGGAGGTGCGGGTCGCGGCGGTGCGCAGCGCGCGGATGTGGGCGCTGATCGCGGCCGTCCAGGTGGCACTGCCGGGGCTGCTGCTGATCGGTGTCGTCTGGTATGGGGCGGCACTGGCCCAGGACGGGCGGATCGCCGTGGGCGAGCTGGTCACCGTCTACAGCGCGGTCACCTTCCTGCTCTTCCCACTGCGCCACTTCGAGGAGATCGCCATGGCGTACTCCTTCTCCCGGCCGTCCGCGCGGCGCGCGGCGCGGGTGCTGGCGCTGGAGCGCCCCTCACCAGCTCCTCGCGGCGACGCCGACGGCACGCCCGGCGGTGGAAGCGGGGACGGCGACGGGGCCGACGGGGCGGCAGCACTCGGTGGCGATCTGTACGACCCGGCGAGCGGCATGCTCGCATCGGCCGGGCGGCTGACCGCGGTGGTCTGCGGTGACCCGGACGCGGCGGGGCGGCTGGCCGACCGGCTGGGCGGACATCCCCCGGAGCACGGCACGGACGCCGACGGCTCCGGCCGGGCGCCGTCGGCGCTGCTCGGCGGAGTCGCACTGGACGAGCTGCCGCTGGCCGCGGCGCGCGGCGCGGTGCTGGTGCAGGACAAGGACCCGGTACTGCTGTCGGGAACGCTGACCGAGCTGCTCGATGTACCGCGGTCGGGCCGGGTCACCGCGGAGCAGGCACTGGACGCGGCCCAGTGCGGCGATGTGCTGGAGGCGCTGGCACAGGCGTCCCTCGACGAGGCAGGCGAGGCGGACGCGCTGCGCACACGGATCACCGAGCGCGGCCGATCGCTGTCGGGCGGCCAACGGCAGCGGCTGGCACTGGCCCGTTCGCTGGTGACCGACCCGGAGGTGCTGGTGCTCGACGAGCCCACCTCCGCCGTGGACTCGCATACCGAGGCGCGGATCGCGCAGGGGGTGCGACGGCTACGGGAAGGGCGGACGACGGTCGTCCTCACCTCCAGCCCGCTGCTGCTGGACCGGGCCGATCGGGTGGTCTTCGTGCACGACGGCGAGGTGGCCGGGGTGGGCACCCATCGGGAGCTGCTGAAGAGTGACCCCGCGTACCGCGCGGTCGTCACCCGTGAGCCGGACGACGAGCCCTGCGGCAGGACGGCGCCGCCGGACGGGCCGGACGGTACGGAGCGGCTGACGGGTGCCGAGCCGTTGAACGGCACGGCACCACAGGACGGTGCAACGCCGGACGGCAGCGGACTCGTGGACATCGACCGCATCGAGGAACAGATCGAGGAGTCGGCATGATCGGCGTGGCACCCCCCGGCTACGACCCGGCCGCGCCGGAGTCGGCGACGACCCTGCCCGTCGGCACACCCACGACCGTCCGGGCCTATCTGCGCGAGCTGCTGCGGCGGCATCGCCGGGCGTTCATTGTGCTGATGGTGGTGAACGCCACCGCCGTGCTCGCCTCGATGGTCGGCCCGCATCTGCTCGGCGGTCTGGTCGAGGATCTCTCGGAGGGCCGGGACGATCCGCCCATCGGGCGCACGATCGCACTGTTCGCGGCGGCGCTGGCGGTGCAGACCGTATTCGTGCGGATGGTGCGGCTGCGCGGCGCGGTGCTGGGCGAACAGATGCTCGCGGATCTGCGGGAGGACTTCCTCGTACGATCGGTGGGTCTGCCGCCGGGTGTGCTGGAGCGGGCCGGGACCGGTGATCTGCTCTCCCGGATCACCACCGATATCGACCGGCTGGCGAACGCGATGCGCGAGGCCGTACCGCAGCTGACCATCGGTGTGGTGTGGACCGGGCTGCTGCTGGGCGCCCTGACCGTGACCGCCCCGCCGCTGGGGCTGGCCGTGCTGGTCGCGCTTCCGGTGCTGGTGGTCGGCTGTCGCTGGTACTACCGCCGGGCGCCGAGCGCCTACCGCTCGGAGGCCGCCGGATACGCGGCGGTCTCCGCGTCCCTCACCGAGACCGTGGATGCCGGGCGCACCATCGAGTCCCACCGGCTGGGCGACCGGCGGATCGCCCAGTCCGAACTGCGTATCCAGCGATGGACCGCGTGGGAGCGGTACACGCTCTGGCTGCGGTCGGTGCTGTTCCCCGTGATCAATGTGACCTACACGCTGATCACCGGATCGGTGCTGATGATCGGCGGCGTCTGTGTGATGCGGGGCTGGATGTCCATCGGGGAGCTGACGACTGGGGCGCTGCTGTCGCAGATGCTGGTCGAACCGATCGGGCTGATCCTGCGCTGGTACGACGAGCTCCAGGTGGCCCAGGTGTCGCTGGCCCGGCTGGTGGGGGTGCGGGAGATCGAGCAGGGTCCCGGGGACGGCGGTGTGACGCCGGAGGGCCGGGATGTGCGGGCCGACGAGGTGCGCTTCGGCTACCGGGCGGGCAGCGATGTACTGCACGGGGTGTCCATGAAGGTGCGGCCGGGGACCCGGCTGGCGCTGGTGGGGCCGTCCGGGGCGGGCAAGTCCACGCTGGGACGGCTGCTCGCCGGGATCTACGCGCCCCGGGCGGGCGAGGTGACCCTGGGCGGTGCGGAGCTGGCGCGGATGCCCGCGGAGCGGGTGCGTGAGCATGTGGCTCTGGTCAACCAGGAGCACCATGTCTTCGTGGGCTCGCTGCGGGACAACCTGCTGCTGGCCCGCACCTCCGCACAGGACGCGGAACTGTGGGCGGCGCTGGGCGCGGTGGACGCCGACGGCTGGGCAGGCGCGCTGGAGGACGGCCTGGACACCGAGGTGGGCTCGGGCGGGCTGGCGCTGACCCCGGCGCAGGCGCAGCAGATCGCACTGGCCCGGCTGGTGCTCGCCGATCCGCACACCCTGGTGCTGGACGAGGCGACCTCGCTGCTGGATCCGCGGGCGGCCCGCCATCTGGAGCGCTCGCTGGGTCGGGTGCTGGAGGGCCGGACCGTGGTCGCCATCGCCCACCGGCTGCACACCGCACATGACGCGGATGTCATCGCTGTGGTCGAGGCGGGTCGCATCAGCGAACTCGGCAGTCACGACGAACTCGTCGCGGCGGACGGGGCGTACGCGGCGCTGTGGCGCTCCTGGCACCAGTGAGTCCCCGGTGCGGATGAGCGGCGGCTGACCACCCCGGCCCGGGTCCATCCGGACCGGGGTGGTCGGATCCGCATGCGGGGCGCTCGGATCCGGAATCGGGGCGGTCGGTACCGGGGCGGCCGGTACCGGGGTGGTCAGATGATGCCGAAGGCGCCCAGTCCGCCCACGCCGCCGAGCACCATGAAGACCGGCATCAGCACCTTCAACTCGACCCAGCTGCCCGCCCGGAAGCGCATCCCTTTCGGCGGGCCGAGCGGGTACCAGCGCTTGCGGCCGATCGGGATGGGCCACAGGATCGGGCAGCCGGAGACGGTCAGGGCGTCGCCGATGTCGTGCACCAGGGCGCCGAGGACGATCGGCAGTCCCAGCCAGAGGTACTCCTGACCGGGCGCGGTGAACAGCCAGTCCGCACCATTGCCCGGTTTGTTCAGAATATCCGCGAGGATCCAGGCACTTGTCGCGCCGAGCAGCCAGACCAGGACATCGCTGGAGACCCGGGCCGCCCGCCACAGCAGCCCCTCGACGGCCAGCACCATATGGACGAAGAGGATACCGAGCACGGCCCAGCGGCCGCCGACCATGGCGAGCACCGAGGCACCGGCTCCGATGAGGACGGCCCAGACCCAGGTGTGGGTGAGGGTGCGGTGCCCTCCCGTGCGACGGGGGTCGCCGGGCTTCCTGGTCGCCTTGTAGACGGAGTGCGAGATCTTGTCGATCATTTCGCACAGGCCCCGGGAGATCGGCCCGAAGGCGCGGGATATCGTCGCCGCCTTGTGGTCGAGGTCGGGGGCGAGCGCCGCTCCGGCGCAGATCAGCGCGCCGACGACCAGCACCGGCCAGGGCATCTCGTGGCCGGCCGCCGCGGCGGCCGCCCCCACCCCCAGCCAGGCCGCGGCTCCGGACAGCGAATGCGCCGGTCCCATCATGGTCGTACCCCGCCCCTGTTCGTGCCCGCGCCCAGGCGGGAGTTGGTTGCTTCGGCGCGCCACAGCCTAGCGGCGGACGATCTTCGCCCGCACAGCCGGTTCCCGTCCCGCCCGGGGAACCAGGCAGTATAGGGACGTGACTCTTATCGATCAGCTGCCGAGCGACGCCGACCCCGACGCCCTTTTCGAGGCTTTCTCGTCCTGGGTCGAGGAGCGGGGCATCTCGCTCTATCCCGCCCAGGAGGAAGCGCTGATCGAGGTGGTGTCGGGCGCGAACGTCATCCTGTCCACCCCGACCGGTTCGGGGAAGAGCCTGGTGGCGGCGGGCGCCCACTTCGCCGCCCTCGCCCGTGACGAGGTCACCTTCTACACCGCGCCGATCAAGGCGCTGGTCTCGGAGAAGTTCTTCGAGCTGTGCAAGCTGTTCGGCACCGAGAACGTCGGCATGCTGACCGGTGACGCGTCGGTCAACGCGGATGCGCCGGTCATCTGCTGTACGGCCGAGGTCCTGGCGTCCATCGCCCTGCGAGACGGCAAGGACGCCGATATCGGCCAGGTGGTGATGGACGAGTTCCACTTCTATGCGGAGCCGGACCGGGGCTGGGCCTGGCAGATCCCGCTGCTGGAGCTTCCGCGGGCGCAGTTCATCCTGATGTCCGCGACACTCGGCGATGTGAGCCGGTTCGAGGAGGATCTGACCCGGCGTACCGGGCGGTCCACCGCGGTGGTGCGGTCGGCGACGCGGCCGGTGCCGCTGAGCTACGAGTACCGCACAACGCCGCTCACCGAGACGCTGACCGAGCTGTTGGAGACCCGGCAGGCACCCGTCTACATCGTGCACTTCACCCAGGCCGCCGCGGTGGAGCGGGCCCAGGCGCTGATGAGCATCAATATGTGCACACGCGGGGAGAAGGACGAGATCGCCTCGCTGATCGGCAACTTCCGGTTCACCACCAAGTTCGGCCGGAACCTGTCCCGTTACGTCCGGCACGGGATCGGAGTGCATCACGCGGGCATGCTGCCGAAGTACCGGCGGCTGGTGGAGAAGCTGGCGCAGGCCGGACTGCTCAAGGTCATCTGCGGTACGGACACCCTCGGAGTGGGCGTCAATGTGCCGATCCGCACGGTGCTGTTCACCGCGCTGACGAAGTACGACGGGCAGCGGGTGCGGACGCTGCGGGCACGGGAGTTCCACCAGATCGCGGGCCGCGCCGGCCGGGCCGGATTCGACACCGCGGGCTTTGTGGTGGCCCAGGCGCCCGAGCATGTCATCGAGAACGAGAAGGCGCTCGCGAAGGCCGGGGACGATCCGAAGAAGCGCCGCAAGGTGGTCCGCAAGAAGGCACCGGAGGGCTTCGTCAACTGGGGCCAGAACACCTTCGAGAAGCTGATCGCCTCCGACCCCGAACCGCTCACCTCCCGCTTCCGGGTTACCCACGCGATGCTGCTGTCCGTCATCGCCCGGCCGGGCAACGCTTTCGAGGGAATGCGCCGGCTGCTCGAGGACAACCACGAGCCGCGCAAGAACCAGCTGCGGCACATCCGCCGGGCCATCGCCATCCACCGCTCGCTGCTGGACGGCGGGGTGGTCGAACGGCTCAATACACCGGACGCCGAGGGCCGTATCGTCCGGCTGACCGTGGATCTGCAACAGGACTTCGCGCTCAACCAACCGCTGTCCACCTTCGCACTCGCCGCGTTCGAGCTGCTGGACCCCGAATCGCCGTCCTACGCCCTGGACATGGTCTCGGTCGTGGAGTCGACCCTCGACGATCCACGGCAGATCCTGGCCGCGCAGCAGAACAAGGCGCGCGGCGAGGCGGTCGCGGCGATGAAGGCGGAGGGCATGGAGTACGAGGAGCGCATGGAGCGCCTCCAGGACGTCTCGTATCCCAAGCCGCTGGAGGAACTGCTCTCCCACGCCTACGGCCTCTACCGCAAGAGCCATCCGTGGGTCGGGGACCATCCGCTGTCGCCCAAATCGGTGATCCGCGACATGTACGAGCGGGCGATGACCTTCACCGAGTTCATCTCGTTCTACGACCTCGCCCGGACCGAGGGCATCGTGCTGCGCTACCTGGCCAGCGCCTACAAGGCGCTGGACCACACCGTGCCGGACGATCTGAAGTCGGACGACTTCGAGGACATCATCGCCTGGCTCGGTGAGATGGTGCGTCAGGTCGACTCCAGCCTGCTCGACGAATGGGAGCAGCTGGCCAATCCGGAGGAGGAGTCCGCGGAGGAGGCACAGGAGCGCGCCGACCAGGTGCGGCCGGTCACCGCGAACGCCCGTGCCTTCCGCGTCCTCGTGCGCAACGCCATGTTCCGCCGGGTGGAGCTCGCCGCGCTCGACCAGGTCGCGGAGCTCGGCGAGCTGGACGCGGACGCCGGCTGGGACGAGGACGCCTGGGCGGAGGCGATGGACAAGTACTGGGAGGAGTACGAGGAACTGGGCACCGGACCGCAGGCCCGCGGGCCGAAGCTGCTGCGGATCGAGGAGCAGCCGGAGGACGGGCTGTGGCGGGTGCGACAGACCTTCGACGATCCGAATGGCGACCACGACTGGGGCATCTCGGCCGAGGTGGATCTGACCGCCTCCGACGAGGAGGGCCGCGCCGTGGTCCGGGTCACCGACGTGGGTCCGCTGTAGCCTCGGTAGCCTCCTGAGCCCCATCCCCGCCGCGAGCCATCTCGCGAGCCCCCTCAGCGAAGGAACGCCGCAGATGACCAATCCCGCCGAGCGTCTGGTGGATCTGCTCGATCTGGAGCGGATCGAGGAGAACATTTTCCGCGGTCTGAGCCCCGATGAGTCGCTCCAGCGCGTCTTCGGCGGACAGGTGGCCGGACAGGCGCTGGTGGCCGCCGGGCGAACGACCGACGGGCAGCGCCCGGTGCATTCGCTGCACGCGTACTTCCTGCGCCCGGGGCGGCCGGGCGTGCCCATCGTGTACCAGGTGGAGCGCGTCCGGGACGGGCGCTCCTTCACCACCCGCCGGGTCGTCGCCGTGCAGCAGGGTCGGACGATCTTCAATCTGACGGCCTCCTTCCACCGTCCGGAGCCGGGCATCGAGCAGCAGCTGCCGATGCCCGGGGTGTCTGAGCCGGAGAGCCTGCCGAAACTCGCCGACGAGATCCGCGCCCATCTGGGGGCCCTCCCCGAGGCGCTCGCGCGGATGGAGCGCCGCCAGCCCTTCGACATCCGCTATGTCGAGCGGTTGCGCTGGACGGAAGACGAGCTCAAGGGTGCGGAGCCGCGCAGCGCCGTCTGGATGCGGGCGGTCGGCCCGCTCGGGGACGATCCGCTGGTGCACACCTGCGCGCTCACCTATGCGAGCGACATGATGCTGCTGGACGCGGTGCGAGTGCCGGTCGAACCGCTCTGGGGCCGCCGGGGCTTCGACATGGCCTCGCTGGATCACGCCATGTGGTTCCACCGCCCGTTCCGCACCGATGAGTGGTTCCTGTACGACCAGGAGTCTCCCGTGGCCACCGGGGGCCGGGGACTGGCGCGCGGCCGGATCTACAACCGCGAGGGGCAGCTGCTGGTCTCGGTAGTGCAAGAGGGGCTCTTTCGTCCTGTCCAGGACGTGCAAGACCTTCCCGAGAGGGGCTCTTCCGCCCGCTGACCCCCACCGCGGGAACCACGGGCCCCGAGGGCTCAACGGGGGACGCGGGGAGAGCGGCTGCGGACCGCCACGCGGACTCGCGCACGGTAAGAGCGACTTCCGCGCGGACTGTGAGAGCGCCGACGGCCATGGCTCAGCGCCTGCCGGTCAGCCTGCGCCACAGCCCCCGCGGACGGTCCGGGGACCGGTGACGGCCTCCCCGCTGCGGGGGCTCCTCCGCCTCCGGGCACGGTGCGGGCAGGGACGCGCGGACGTCCCGCAGGGCTTCGGTGAGCGCGGCCCCGTAGCGCCGGATCTCCCGAGGGTCGTCCGCCGTCACCGTCCTGTCGATCACCTCGCGCACCGGACCGCTGTCGGGGCGGACCCGGATCAAGGCGGGGCGCAGCTCCCGCAGTTGACTCCGCTCGTGCGGATCGCCGACGACGACGGCGAGGTCGTCCGGCGCGAGGGCGGAAGCAAGAACCGCAGCACGGGCCCAGGGCTCCTCGGTCCGCGCGAGCAGCTGCTCGATCCGGCGGCGGCGCCAGGACTCAGCGCGCCGGTCCTCCCCCGCGGCCAGCGCCGCGCTCAGCCCCGGCGGGGTGCGGCCGGACAGCAGCTCTGGCCGACGTGCGGCCAACTCGGTGAGATCCGCCGCCAGATAGATCCACACCACCACCCGATAGCGGTTCACATAGAAGCGGACCGGGGCGAAGAAGCCGCCACGGGCGAGCCGGGTGAGCCGCCCAGGGCTGATGCCCAGCAAGTCGGCCCCGTCCGCCGTGCCGACCACCCGGAGCCGGGCGGCCAGCGCTTCCGGGAAGCCCTCGGCGGTCGTCAGCCGCGCCAACTCCGCGTGCGCCACCCGGGGTCGAGCGCCGGTGCCGACGGTGTGCACCTCTCCCAGCTGCACGGCGAGCTCCAACTCGCGGGGCCTGAGACCCAGAGCGCGGGCCGCCGCGCCGAACGCGACGCCCTCCCCCTCCCCTGACGAGCGAGGCTCCCCCTCGGGCGAACCGGGCTCCGGACCGGCCGGTCCCCACGACCCCTGACGCTCCTTCAGCCCCACATACATCTGCACGGTCATGGCGATGTCCTCCCCCGCGACCCATCAATCACTGACAGTGACGACGATAGCCGCGTGGCGCGACAGTGCGTCAGGGCTGTGGATAACTTCCGCGGGGCGCAGGTCAGCGCCTCATGAGCACCGGCAGGAGCCGCCCGCCGCTCCCGGTCAGCTGGACGCGGCGCTCTCCTGTCTCACCTCGACGCCCAGGTGCTCTCCCACCCGGTTGACCAGCAGCGTCATTTCATAGGCGACCTGGCCCACATCGGCCTCCGGTCCGCTGAGCACGCACAGGCAGCTGCCGTCACCAGCCGCCATGACGAAGAGGACTCCCTCGTCGTATTCGACCATCGTCTGCCGCACCCGGCCGGTCCTGAAGTGCAGACCGGACCCCTTGGCCAGGCTGTGCAGCCCGGAGGCGACCGCCGCCAGGTGCTCGGCGTCCTGGCGCTCGAGCGTGGAGCTCGCCCCCGTCACCAGCCCGTCGTTCGACAGCACCAGCGCATGCTCTATCTGCGCGATCCGCTCGGTCAGGTCGTCCAGTAACCAGTCGAGCCCCTTGCTGAGTGCCATGTCTGTTCCTCCCCGATTCCCCAGAGCTGCGTGCCAGCCTTTCTCACTGCCGCCGTCTGGGCAACCCGCCCTGTCCGTCATCACGGGGATGTGGACCGTTTGACGCAGGATGGAGACATGGCACAGAAAATGACCAAGGATCAGTGGCAGACGTTCGTCTCCGAGGGCACTCGCACCGGAAAGCTGTCGACCGTACGCGCCGACGGAAGCCCGCACATCGCACCCGTCTGGTTTCTGCTCGACGGCGACGATCTCGTCTTCAACACGGGCCAGGACACGCTCAAAGGGCGCAACATGGCGCGGGACGGCCGGGTCAGTCTCTGTGTGGACGACGAGCGGCCGCCGTTCTCGTTCGTCACGGTGCAGGGCCGCGCCGAGCTCATCGATGACGTGGCGCAGGTCCGCGACTGGGCGACCCGGATCGCCGCGCGGTACATGGGCGAGGACCGCGCGGAGGAGTTCGGCGCACGCAACGGTGTACCGGGTGAACTGCTGGTCAGGGTGCGTATCGAGAAAGTCGTCGGGTTCGCCGACATTGCCGACTAGCCGCCAACTGATGACATTCGACCGAAATTCTTCGCTTCGTGGCGGACTGTTGTCCATCCACCACTAAGGCCGCAGCAGAACTTTGATCGCCCCGTCCTCCTTGTGCTGGAACAGCTCATAGGCGCGGGGCGCCTCGTCCAGCGGCATGCGGTGGGTGGCGAACCCGTCGACGTCCAGGGGGTCCTCGTCCGTCAGCAGCGGCAGGATGTGGTCGACCCAGCGCCGTACGTTCGCGTGACCCATCCTCACCTGGATCTGTTTGTCGAACATCGTCATCAGCGGCATCGGATCGGCCATACCGCCGTACACCCCGCTGAGCGAGAGGGTGCCGCCGCGCCGTACCAGCGCGATGGCCAGGCGCAGCGCCGCCAGCCGGTCGACCCCGGCCTTCGCCGTGAGCCGGACGGCCCAGTCCCGCGGGAGGAATCCCACGGCCAGCTGGGCCGTCCTGCCGACCGGGCTTCCGTGGGCCTCGGTGCCCACGGCGTCGATGACCGCGTCCGGCCCCCGGCCTTCGGTGACGGAGACGACGGCCTCGACGAGATCTTCCTGATGGGCGTAGTCATGGAGGTCGAACACCTCCACACCGTCGGCGCGCGCCCGCCGCAGCCGCTCGGGCACCAGGTCCACCCCGATGACCCGGCCGGCTCCCTGTACCGTCGCGATCCGGCAGGCCATGCTGCCGATGGGGCCGAGCCCGAGGACCGCGACCGTGCCGTCCTGCGGGACGGCCGCGTAGTCCACCGCCTGCCATGCCGTGGGCAGGACGTCGGAGAGGTACAGGAAACGGTCGTCCGGTGGCCCTTCGGGCACCTTGATCGGTCCGTAGTGGGCCTGGGGCACGCGCAGATACTCCGCCTGGCCGCCCGGGACCGCGCCGTAGAGCTTGCTGAAGCCGAACATCTCCGCGCCCATTCCGTGCTCGACGACCTGGGTGGTCTCGCACTGCGTGGGCAGACCCGAGCGGCACATCCAGCAGTTCCCGCAGGCGATCTGGAAGGGCACCACGACGCGGTCGCCGGGGCTGAGGTTCGTCACCTCCGGTCCGGTCTCCTCCACAATTCCCATGGGTTCGTGGCCGAGGATGTCGCCGGGGGTCATGAAAGGCGTCAGCACCTCGTAGAGGTGGAGATCGGACCCGCACAGCGCGGTGGTGGTGATCCGGACGATCGCGTCCGTGGGCTCCTTGATGATGGGGTCGGGGACCGTCTCCACGCTCACCTCACGCCGACCCTGCCAGGTCACCGCTCGCATCGCCGTGTCCCTTCGCCGTGGTCTTCGGCAGGTCCCTCCGGGTACCCCGAGGAGACCGGCCGAAGCGGCGCCGGGGCCACGATCCGCGCCGCCCGTCCAGTTGTGCGCGCGCCCGCTCCACCAGCCGGGCCGTCTCGGCGGCGATGGCTGCCGGGTCGGCTCCGGCGGTACCCAGGACGGCCAGACACCCGCCGTCGCCGACCGCGGCAACACAGAGGTGGCCCCCTTCCGTCTCGATCACCGCCGGACGGGCCCTACCGCCGCGGGCACGGCGCCCGGCGCTTGTGGCGAGGCTGTGGAACCCGGAGGCGACGGCGGCCAGGTGCTCGGCCTCCGCGCGGGAGAGTCCCCGGGACGCGCTCACCGTGGCCCCGTCGCCGGAGAGGATCACCACATGGCGTACATCGCGGGCCCAGTCCACCAGGTCGTCCAGCATCCGATCGAGGTCGGTCAGGGAGCGGGCGTCGGCGCCACGGTGCTTGGTCACGAGCGGTCTCCCTCGGTCAGCGCCCACCGCACCGGGCGGCGCTCCGGCTGTCCCCTGGACCAGGTGGCCCCCTTTGGCTCGGGACGCTAGACCTGGTCGGGGCGCGCGAGAGGGGCGAGTTACGGAATCTGCCGGGTATTGACAGGGTCAGATGCCAGAGCGATCGATCGATGCCCGAATGTGTACGTCAACGGAGGTCGGCCTTGGTTTCCGCTTCACCGAGAGTGGTGCACTGGGAGCACCGGGAGTGGTCCATCGATGGTGATCCGCCGGATACGGTTCCTCCACGGTGATCCACCGACAGGGAGGAGCGTCATGCCCCAGGACGAGCACCAGCGGCATCGCCACGGCCCCGGCGCGGGCGGGGCGACCGAGGTGACGGAGTTCTTCACTCCCCGGGCCGCCGACTGGGACAGCCGCTTCCCCGACGACGGACCCGCCTACGCGGCCGCCGTCGCCGAGCTCGGGCTGCGCACCGGGGACGCGGTGCTCGACGCGGGCTGCGGCACGGGCCGGGCACTGCCCGCCCTGCTCACCGCCGTCGGTCCGGAGGGCACCGTCCTGGGGGCCGATCTCACCCCCGCCATGCTGGAGGCCGCCGTCCGCGCGGGGCGGGACGGCGCGGCGTCGCTCGTCCTCGCCGACGTCACCCGGCTGCCTCTGCGTGACGGCGGTCTGGACGCGGTGTTCGCCGCCGGGCTGATCTCGCATCTCGGCGAACCCGGCCCCGGGCTGCGCGAACTGGCCCGGGTGGTGCGCCCCGGCGGACGGCTCGCGCTGTTCCACCCGGTGGGCCGGGCCGCGCTCGCGGCCCGTCACGGCCGCCCGCTGACCCCCGACGATCTGCGGGCCGAGCCCAATCTGCGGTCACTGCTGGCCCGTTCCGGCTGGCGACTGGAGTCGTACACGGATGAGGACACCCGCTTTCTGGCGCTGTCGGTACGTGAGGGCTGAGGGCCGTCAGGGACGCTTCAGTGCGCGACTGGGCCAGGATCGGCTCATCCCCGCGCGGTGAGCGCCGCGCCGATCCCGTGGCCGGGCAGGTCGACGAAGAGCGACCGGCGTCCGGCGAGAACCGAGGCGGCGGCGATACGTTCCGCGCGGGCTCCCCACCATCGCCCGCGCCACCGGCCGGACCGAACCGTCCCGGCTGCGGAGCACTCTGGAGACCCTGGGGCCACTTTCGGCGACTGACCTGGTCGCAGCCATCTCGACGCCGTGGCTACCGGCTGGTTAGGGTGCGCCGACGACGGATCGCCCATCGGATCCGGGACTGCAAGAGGAGGCTGCCGTGCCCGCCACGGAGGAGTCAGGCGACGACGCACTGTACGTGCTGACCGCGGTGCTGCTGACACCCGCTCAATTCCCGAGCGTGCTCGGCGACGACTACCCCGAGGCGTGCGCCGCCCTCGGTCTGCGGCCCTACGAGGTCGGCTACGGCCTGGTGCTGGGGCAGGACGGCCACGGAGCGCGCTGGACGGTGGTCACCGACGACGTCTCACTCGTGGCCTGCGCCATCGCGACGTGGGACTGCGGTATGGAGTACGACCTGTCCCTCGACGAACGCACCATGGTCGCCTCCCTCCCCGGCTGGCCGCTCGCCGTGGCGGTGGCCGCCCCGGGCGTCCCCGCACCGCACGACCCCGAGCCCGGTCCCGAGCTCGGGGACACCGCCCGGCCGCCGCTCGCACCGCCGGACTCCGAGCGGTGGGGCCCGGCACAGCGGCGGCTCGGCGCGGACGAGATCGCCCTCCAGTGGGCCATCTGGCGTGAACAGGTGGACAACGACGTCACGTTCGTCGCCCCCGGCGAGAAGCCGCACGGAGGGGTGCGACGGGTACTCGAAGAGGTGCGCGGCTATCTGGACACGCCCCCGCCGCTCGGCCGGGTCCGCTCCGCGTTCGCCGCCGGTGACGCGCGGACCCTGCGGGCCGACGGGCCGGGCTGGAGCATGGTGGCGCGCACCGACGACATCGCGTTCGTCCTGCTGGACGACGCACCGGGCGAGGTGCTTCCGGTGGGGCGCGGCCCCGAACTCCCGGGGCTGCTGACCGCGCTGGACGAACTGGCCGTACGCCCCAACTGAGGCCGGGGCAGCGGGTCGCGGTAGGCCCGGAGCCAGGAGGGGGTCAGCGGCTGAGGTGTTCCGTATGAGGCCAGGCGATCACTGAGAGATCGCGAGGCCGTCCTTTCCCTGCGTCATGGCGGCCATCGTGTCATCGCGCCGTTCGAGACCATGGCCATCGGAGGTGTGGTCAGCGGCGGGGCGATCCGTACGGAGGTGGTGTCCGCGGAGGGGGCGCGCGAGGTGCCGAGCGGTCTGGAGCCGGTGTCGCTGCGGGCTGGGGGGGCCGATGGACCCTGAGCGGGCGGATCTGATCGTGGCGCCGGGTCCCGCGGGGCGGATACCCGCGCCCGGTGAGGACATGGAGAAGGCGGGCGAGGACGCGATCCCGACCCTGATTGCGCGTGCGCTCGGCACCCGGCTCCCGGTGCTGCTGAAGGCCGCCCTGGACAGTCCCGGGGTGACGGTGGCCACGGTCTGTGGCGGCTCACTGATCCCGGCCATGGCGAAGCTGATCGACGGACGTCACGCGACCAGCCATCATCTGGCGCTGGACGACCTGGCGGAGACCGGTGCGGTGGCGGTTGACGCGCGGCCCGTGCCGCGGCGGTTGCGGCGGTGCGTGTCGGCACCGCCGCACCCGCCGCGGCCATCCCTCTCCCCGTCTGGCCGGGTCCCGTATGGGACGCCGGGCGGCCCGCGATCGGTGCTGCACGGTCACTCCCAGGTGCGTGTCGCCGTGGGCCCCGGGCCCGGCCAGCGGTCCTTGGCGGCCGGGGTCAGCGGCCGAGCTCCTTTCGGGAGACCCGGCGCAGCCTGCGGCGCTGGGAGGGGTCCAGCAGCAGATAGGCCGCCGCGGGCACACCGACGAGCACCAGCAGGGCTGCCCAGAAGGGCAGCAGCCACATCAGGATCACACCTGCCGCCACACCTCCGGCGGCGACCTTCGCGCGCGTGGACATCTCACCCGCCTCCTCTACGGCCCCGAGCCGCGTTCTTCACGGCTCCGAGCCGCTTTCACTCCTCACAACGCACACCGGCGGTCTCCGGTTCCTCAATCGTCCCGCCGTCCTGTACCCTCGACCGCCCCGACCCACTAGTCAAATTTGAGGAATAAATCAGCGCTGTGACACCACCTCGCGCGGCGACGCCCTCCGAGATCGCCGAACTCTGCCGTTCCACCACGGTCTTCCTGCCCGCCGACCCGGCACGCACCGGACGGGTCGCCTTCTGGTCCCCGGACGGCCCGCCCCCGTCCGGCCCCGGCTCCACCGAGGAGCTGACCGTTGTCGTTCCAGACGTCACGGCTCCGGACGTCGCTCAGGTCTCCGACGGCCCGGACGGCGCCCCCGACGATGGCCGCACCATCCGCACCCGTACCGTCCCGGCGCTCGTCCTGCCCCTGAGCGCCGCGCTGCCGGTCCTCACCCGCGCCCGCGCACGGGCCGCCGCCCGCGCGGCGGACGGTGCGGCCGACACCGACCCCACGGCAGCCTTCTGGGGCGCTGCCGCCGTGCTCGCCCTCCAACTCGCCGCCCGCGGACGGCTGCTGCCCGGTCTCACCGCCACCGACCACGACGCCTGGCGCGTCGGCCCGCTCACCCCTGAGGATCTGGAGCGGCTGCGGGAACTGGCCGGCGCCATGCCGCCCGCCGCGCACGCCCTGCCGCTGCCCGGCACCGACCCCGTTCTGCTGCCCGAGCCCGAGCGGCATCTGCGTGCGTTCCTGGACGCGGTGGCGGACGGGCTGCCGCGCACCCCCGCCGCGTCCCTGGCCGCGGGCGGCCCCGCATTCGCCGCCGCGCCGCCCGTGCGCCTGCCCGAACAGCGTGCCTGGGCGGCCGATGTGGCCGCCGGACACGACGCCGGGGTGCGGCTGTCGCTCCGCATCGAGGTGCTGCGCGGCGACATCCGAGCCACCGACGGCGACCACGCCCCCGCGGGGCCGGACTTCCGCGCCGTCCTCCAGCTGCACAGCCTCACCGACCCTGCCCTCGTCGCGGACGCCGCCGACATCTGGGCGGGCACCTCTCCGGTCGGCACGGCACTGGGCCCGCGCGCCCGGATGGACGCGCTGCTCACCCTGCGGCGCGCGGCCCGCGCCTGGCCCCCGCTCGCCCCGCTGCTGTCGTCCGCCGTGCCCGATGCGATCGACCTCGCCGACGAGGAGGTCACCGAGCTGCTCGGCCCGGCGGCGGAGGCACTGGACGCCGCTGGGGTGCAGGTGCACTGGCCCAGGGAGCTGGTGCGCGGGCTCACCGCGCGCGCCGTCATCGGCCCCGACGAGGACGACCGGGCCGAGGACGGCCTCGGCCCCCGGATGCCGTCCTTCCTCTCCGCCGACGCGCTGCTCCGCTTCAGCTGGCGGTTCGCCATCGGCGGCCAGGACCTCACCCGCGAGGAGCTCGACCGGCTCGCCGAGGCCAGTCGTCCGGTGGTGCGGCTGCGCGACCAGTGGGTCGTCCTGGACCCGGAGTCGGCGCGCCGGGCCCGGGACCGCACGGACCGCAAACTCACCCCCATCGACGCACTCGACGCCGTCCTCACCGGCCGTACGGAGGCCGACGGCACCGCCGTGGACGTCGAGCCCACCGGCTGGCTCGCCGCGCTGCGCGACCGGCTCGCCGACCCCGAGGGGACCGCCCATCCCGAGCAGCCGCCCGTCGCCCAGCCCGCGGCGCTCACCGCCACCCTGCGCGACTACCAGCTACGCGGTCTGGACTGGCTGGCCCGGATGACCTCCCTCGGCCTCGGCGGCTGTCTCGCCGACGACATGGGGCTCGGCAAGACCATCACCCTGATCGCGTTGCATCTGCACCGTCAGGGCGTCCCCGAGGCGGCCGGACCCACCCTCGTGGTGTGCCCCACCTCCCTGATGGGCAACTGGCGGCGCGAGATCGAGAAGTTCGCGCCGGGCACCCCCGTGCGCCGCTACCACGGCAGCGCGCGCAACCTGGACGACCTCGCCGACGGGGAGTTCGTCCTCACCACGTACGGGACGATGCGGCTCGACGCCCAGCGCCTGGCCGGGGCGGGGCCCTGGGGCATGGTGGTCGCGGATGAGGCCCAGCACGTCAAGAACCCGTTCTCGGCGACCGCGAAAGAGCTGCGTGCCATCGGGGCCAAGGCCCGCGTCGCACTCTCCGGCACGCCCATCGAGAACAACCTGTCCGAGCTGTGGGCGATTCTCGACTGGACCACGCCGGGGGTGCTGGGCACCCACGGCGCATTCCGCAGGCGCTACGCCCAGGCCGTCGAGAGCGGCAGCGATCCGGCCGCCGCCGCGCGGCTGGCGAAACTCGTCCGGCCCTTCCTGCTGCGGCGCCGCAAGTCCGACCCGGGCATCGCCCCCGAACTGCCACCGAAGACCGAGACCGACCGCGCGGTCGCCCTCACCACCGAACAGGCCGGGCTGTACGAGGCCGTGGTGCGCGAGATCCTCGCCGAGATCTCCGGCACCGACGGCCTGGTCCGGCGCGGGCTCATCGTCAAGCTGCTCACCGGTCTGAAGCAGATCTGCAACCATCCCGCCCAGTATCTGAAGGAGGAACACCCCGTCCTTCCCGGCCGCTCCGGAAAGCTGGAGCTGCTCGACGAACTGCTGGACACCATCCTCGCCGAGGGCGCGAGTGTGCTGCTGTTCACGCAGTACGTCCAGATGGCGCGGATCCTCGAAACACACCTGGCCGAGCGCGGGGTGGCGACCCAGCTACTGCACGGAGGCACCCCGGTGGCAGGGCGCGAGGAGATGGTGCGGCGCTTCCAGGACGGCGAAGTGCCGGTGTTCCTGCTGTCGTTGAAGGCCGCGGGCACCGGGCTGAACCTCACCCGGGCCGAACATGTCGTGCACTACGACCGCTGGTGGAACCCGGCCGTCGAGGCGCAGGCCACCGACCGCGCGTACCGCATCGGACAGACCCAGCCGGTGCAGGTCCACCGCATCATCGCGGAGGGCACGGTGGAGGACCGGATCGCCGCGCTGCTGGAGCGCAAGCGGGAGCTGGCGGACGCGGTGCTCGGCACCGGCGACGCCGCGCTGACCGAACTGACCGACGCCGAGCTGGCAGAGCTCGTGGAGCTGAGGGGGAGCGAGCGATGAGCCATGACCGGAACACCGAGGGCGTCCCGGCCGGTGCCGTCCCGCGCGCGGAGCGTGTCTTCGACGCGCTGCCGCCCGCCCGCGGCCGCGGGTTCGCCCGGACCTGGTGGGGCCAGGCGTGGCTGAAGGCCCTGGAGGACACGGCGCTCGACGGCCAACAGCTCAAAAGCGGCCGCAAGCACGCCCGCGAGGGCGCGGTGGGCGCGGTCAGCGTCCGGCCGGGCCGGATCACCGCGGTGGTGCGGGACCGGGACCGTACGCCCTACCGCTCCGACGTCCTGGTCCAGGAGTTGAGCGAGGCCGCATGGGACCGGCTGCTGGAGGTGGTGGCGGACCGTTCGGGCCATATCGCCGCGCTGCTGGACCGCGATATGCCCCCGCAGCTCGTCGAGGACGCGGCCGCCGCGGGCGTCGATCTCCTGCCGGGGATCGGCGATCTGGAGCCGGAGTGCGCATGCGAGGCGTGGGACCACTGTCCGCACACCGCCGCGCTCTGCTACCAGCTGGCGCGGCTGCTGGACGAGGATCCGTTCGTCCTGCTGTTGATGCGCGGGCGGGGAGAGCGGGAGCTGCTGGACGAACTCCAGATGCGCAGTGTGGCGCGTGCCGCGCGGCGCGCCCCGGCCGAGGAGGCCGCCGCGGGACCGGACCCGCTGTCCGTTCCGGCGGGCATACCGGCCCGGGAGGCGTTCGCCGTGCCCGGCCCGGCGGCGCTCCCCGCGCCCCCGCCCGCGGTGGCCACGCCGGGCCGCCCACCGGCGCTGGTCGGCGGCGCGGAACCGGCGCCGGGGCTGGATGTGGCCGCGCTGGAGTTCCTCGCCGCGGACGCGGCCGTACGCGCCCAGCGGCACCTGGCCGAGGCACTGTCACCCGGCCATGCCACCGCCCCGGTCACCCCCGGGGCCCCGGACGCGCTCACGGCGTGGCAGGACACGGTGCGGCTGATGGCGGCCGGGCCTCCGGAGGAGGTCGCGGGGCGGCTCGCGGCGGGCTGCGGCCGCGATCGCGCCGAACTGGCACAGGCGGTCAGGGCGTGGGGGCACGGCGGACCCGCCGCCCTCGCGGTCTTGGAGGAGGAGTGGACCCCGGACACGGAGGCGCTGGCCCGTGCCCGCGCCCGGCTCTCCGCCGCCTGGGAGGAGGGCGAGCGGGCGCCGCGGCTGCGGATGGCGGGCAACCGGTGGACGGTCGTGGGCTCCGACACCCAGGTGCGTCTGGGGCGTGACGGCCGGTGGTGGCCGTACCGCAAGGAACGGAGCCGCTGGTGGCCGGCCGGTCCGTCGGCCGACGACCCGGCGGCGGCACTGGCGGGCCTGGAGTCGTCCGACTGAGCGCAGGCGCCCGGCGTACCCCGGTGGTGGCTCGTTGTCCGGGCCACCACCGGGGGCGGAGTCCCTCAGTCCCGCGCCCCCAGCAGATGGTCCATGGCCAGCTGGTCGAGGCGTTCGAAGGCCATACCGCGTTCGGCCGCCGCCTGGAGGTCGAAGTCCTCGAAGGCGGTGCGGTCCGCGAGCAGGGCCGCCGGGGTTTCGCCCTCGCCGAGGGTGGGCCGGGACAGCTGGTCCAGACGGGAGGCGCGCAGCGCCCGCTGGACCTCGGGGTCGGCGCGGAAGGCCGCGGCCCGCTCCTTGAGGATCAGGTAGTTTCGCATGCACCCGGCGGCGGAGGCCCAGACGCCCTCCCTGTCCTCGGTGCGCGGCGGTTTGAAGTCGAAGTGGCGCGGGCCCTGGTATCCGGCCGTCTCCAGGAGGTCGACGAGCCAGAAGGCGGCCCGCAGATCGCCCGCCCCGAAGCGCAGGTCCTGGTCGTACTTGATTCCGGACTGACCGTTGAGGTCGATGTGGAAGAGCTTGTCCGCCCACAGCGCCTGGGCGATGCCGTGCGGGAAGTTCAGCCCGGCCATCTGCTCATGGCCGACCTCCGGGTTCACCCCGAACAGCTCGGGCCGCTCCAGCCGCTCGATGAAGGCGAGGGCGTGGCCGACGGTCGGCAGCAGGATGTCACCGCGCGGTTCATTCGGCTTGGGCTCGATGGCGAAGCGCAGGTCGTAGCCCTGCTCGGTGACATACGTGCCGAGCAGGTCGAACGCCTCCTTCATCCGGTCCAGCGCGACCCGTACGTCCTTGGCGGCGCCGGACTCCGCGCCCTCGCGGCCGCCCCAGGCCACATACGTCGTGGCGCCCAGCTCGACGGCGAGGTCGATGTTGCGGAGGGTCTTGCGCAGGGCGTAACGGCGTACGTCCCGGTCGTTGGCGGTGAAGGCGCCGTCCTTGAAGACCGGATGGGTGAAGAGGTTGGTGGTGGCCATGGGCACGGTCATGCCGGTGGCCTCCAGAGCCTGCCGGAAACGTTTCACCCGGGCTTCGCGCTCGGCTTCCGGGGCGCCATGGGGGATCAGGTCGTCGTCGTGGAACGTGACGCCCCAGGCGCCGAGTTCGGCCAGCCGGGTCACGGTCTCGACGGGGTCGAGCGCCGGACGGGTGGCGTCGCCGAACGGGTCCCGGCCCTGCCAGCCGACGGTCCACAGGCCGAAGGTGAACCTGTCCTCGGGGGTGGGGGTGTGGCTCATCGCGGCTCCTTCGCCTATTTCGTCATGGCGATTTACAAATTAGTATGCGCAAGCAATCCGGGGAAGCCCCGCAGCACCCGCACCCGCACCCCCACCCGCACACCCGCACACCTGGGACGCAAGGGAGAGCCCGAGATGGCAGCAGCAGCCGTGCCCGTGCCGGAAGGACCGCTGGTCGTCGGCGTGGACAGCTCCACACAGTCGACCAAGGCACTGGTCGTCGACTCCGCGACGGGGCGGGTGGTGGCACGCGGGCAGGCCCCGCACACCGTCACCACCGGCCGCGACGGCACCGGCAAGGAGTCCGCGCCGGAGCAGTGGTGGGAGGCGCTGACCGAGGCCCTGCGCCAGTGCGGGACGCCCGCCCACGAGGCGGCCGCGGTCTCCGTCGGCGGCCAGCAGCACGGTCTGGTCACCCTGGACGCCTCCGGCCGCTCGGTGCGCCCCGCGCTGCTGTGGAACGACGTGCGCTCGGCGCCGCAGCGCGACCGGCTGGTGGCGGAGCTGGGCGGCCCGAAGGCGTGGGCGGAGCGGATCGGCAGTGTGCCCGCGCCCGCCTTCACCGTCACCAAGTGGGCGTGGCTCAAGGAGAACGAACCGGAGGCGGCCCGCGCCACCGCGGCCGTACGCCTCCCCCACGACTACCTGACCGAGCGGCTGACCGGCCATGGCACCACCGACCGCGGGGACACCTCGGGCACCGGCTGGTGGGCGTCCGCGACCGAGGCGTACGACGAGGAGGTCCTGGAGCGGGTGGGGCTGCCGCCGGAGCTGCTGCCGCGGGTGCTGCGCCACGGCGAGGCCGCCGGGACCGTACGGGACCTCCCGGACCTTCCGCTGCCCAGCGGCGCCCTGGTGGCCACCGGTACGGGCGACAACATGGCGGCCGCCCTCGGGCTCGGGCTGCGCCCGGGACAGCCGGTGCTGAGCCTGGGGACCTCCGGCACCGTGTACGCGGTTTCGGCGCACCGGCCCGCCGATCCCACCGGCGTGGTCGCGGGGTTCGCCGACACCCGGGACGCCTGGCTGCCGCTCGCCTGCACCCTCAACTGCACCCTGGCGGTGGACCGGATCGCCGCGCTGCTCGGCCGGGAACGGGAGGCGGTGGAACCGGGCGGCTCGGCCGTGCTGCTGCCCTTCCTGGACGGCGAGCGCACCCCGCATCTGCCGAATGCCTCCGGCCTGCTGCACGGGCTGCGCCATGACACCACGCCCGGCCAGGTGCTCCAAGCCGCCTACGACGGCGCCGTGTTCGCCTTGCTCACCGCCTTGGACCGGGTGCTGGACGGGGACGGCGCGTCCGACGCTCCGCTGCTGCTCATCGGTGGCGGCGCCAAGGGCACGGCATGGCGGGAGACGGTGCGCAGGCTCAGCGGCCGCCCCGTCCAGGTGCCGCGCGCCCAGGAGTTGGTCGCCCTCGGTGCCGCCGCCCAGGCCGCCGGGCTGCTGCTGGGCGAGGATCCCGCGGCGGTGGCCCGGCGCTGGGCGACGGCACAGGGGCCGTCCTACGATGCGGTGCCGCGCGACGAAGCGACGCTGGAGCGTGTCGCGGGGGTGCTGTCCGACGCCGACGGTCTGCTCCACCGGACCTGACGCACCACGAGAGGAGACCACGACGGTGGCAGCGCCACTGCCCAACACCCAGCAGGCGATGCGCCGACGCAATCTGTCCCTCGTCCTGCACGCCGTGGCCGCGCGGGGCCCGCTGTCCCGCGCGGCCGTCGCCGGTGAGGTGGGGCTGACCCGGGCCGCGGTCTCCACCCTCGTCGACGAGCTGATCCGGGACGGGCTGCTGGTCGAGCTGGGCCCCTCCCGGCCCGGTACGGTCGGCCGCCCTGGCAGCGCGCTCCAGCTCGACGAACGCGGTCCGGCCGGGCTCGGCGCGGAGATCGGCGTGGACCGGCTGGCCGTGTGCGCGGTGGACCTGCGCGGGCGGATACGGGCCCGGACCGAGATCGCGGCGGCGAACCGGGACCGCGCCCCGGAACCGGTCCTCGGTCAACTGGCGGACCTGGTGCGGACGGTGGCGGCCGACGCGGAGGGCGCGGGGCTGCGCCCGGTGGGTCTGACGGTGGCGGTGCCCGGTCTGGTGGCCCGTGGCTCGTCCCTGGTCGTACGGGCCCCCAACCTCGGCTGGGAGAGTGTGGACATCGGCCCCGGACTGCGCGCCGAACTGCCCGACCTCCCCCTGACGGTCGGCAACGAGGCCAACCTGGGCGCGCTCGCCGAGCTCTGGCGCGGTGGCCACGATCCGGAGCTCCGTGACTTCGTCCATGTCTCGGCCGAGATCGGCATCGGTGCCGCGGTGGTGCTCGACGGTCGGCTGCTGCGCGGTACGCGCGGTTTCGCGGGCGAGCTGGGCCATGTGCCGGTCCGTCCGGAGGGGCCCGAGTGCCCGTGTGGCGGACGCGGCTGTCTGGAGCGGTACGCGGGCGAGGAGGCGGTGCTGCGGGCGAGCGGCCTCTCCCCCGAGCAGGCCGCGGCCGAACATCCCGGCCCCGGCGGCCGGATCGCCCTGCTGGCCGTGCGGGCCGCCGCGGGCGACCGCCGGGTGCGGCGCGCGCTCCGGGACGCGGGCGCGGCCCTCGGGATCGCGCTCGCGGGCACGGTGAATCTGCTGGACCCGCAGAAGGTGGTGCTCGGCGGGGCCCTCACCCCGCTGGCACCCTGGCTGCTGCCCGTCCTGGAACGGGAGTTGGGGCGGCGGGTGGCCGATCCGGCCCGGCCGGGTCGGGAGACGGTCACCGTCTCCCGCCTGGGCGCTGAGGGCCCGCTGCTCGGCGCGGCCCACTCCGTCGTCCGGGCGGTCCTCGACGATCCCGCGGCGTTCAAGGACCCGGGCGCCGCCGTCGGTGCCCGAGGGAACCGCGCGGTGGACACCGCGCGGCGGCGGTCGTGACCGCCCGGTTCCGTGCGGTGCGCGGTTCCGCGGCGGCGTCGGACCGCTCCGGGCTCGACGGTCCGACGGCGAGGTCCGGTGGCCCGGCCGCGCTCACAGGTGCTGATGCATGATGTGGAGTCCGACATAGCCCTTCGTCGGATGCTCGAACGCCTCCGGGACGGTGCCCACCACCTCGAAGCCCAGTGAACGCCACAGCGCGACCGCCCGGGTGTTGCTCTCCACGACGGCGTTGAACTGCATGCCCCGGTAGCCTTCGGCCCGCGCCCACTCCAGGACATGTTCGCCCAGGGCCCGTCCGACCCCGCGTCCGGCCTGCTCGGGCGCCACCATGAAGCTGGCGCTTGCGATATGCGACCCGGGACCCATGTGGTTGGGGTTCATCTTGGCCGAGCCGAGCACGGTGCCGTCGGGGTCGGTGGCGACGACGGTACGGCCCGGGGCCGTCAGCATCCAGAGGTCACGCGCCTGGTCCTCGTCGAGGTCGCGCGGATAGGTGTAGGTCTCGCCCGCGGCGACGATGCGGTGCAGGAAGGGCCAGATCGCGGGCCAGTCCTGAGGGGTGGCGGTCCTGATGAGCATGGCCGTCAGCATGACGCCGGTGACGGCGGAACGCGACGGGTTTTTGCTGTCCGCCGCCACCAGTCCGGTCAGCTGTCCGGTCACCCGTCCGCTCAGCGGGTGCCGCGGAGGAAGTCCTCGAGACCCGCCAGGTCGTCGGTGTTGAGGTGGTCGACGTCGGCGGCCAACAGTTCGCGCCACAGAGCGTCGCGCTCCGGCCCCGCCGCATCGGGAGTGGCCCAGAAGCGCACCCGCTGACGGGCGTGGTGCGCGGCGCCGACGATCTGCCGCAGCTTCTCCCGCTCCGCCGGGGGCATGGTGCCCGCGCCCTGCCAGGTGAAGGTCTTGTTCCAGTCGGCGCTGATGAGTGGGATGAAAGAGGCGGGCACTCCCGTGCCGAGGTCCTCCAGGCGTCCGTCGTAGAAGGCGTGGCGCACCTTCTCGGCCTCCATGGGGGCGCGGGCGCCGCGGTCACCGGAGATGACGGCGGTCACCGGGCCGCGGCGCACCCGGCCGCCGACCCCGCCGTAGGCGGCGCTGAACATCGGGCCGTAGCGGCGCAGCCGTTTGGCGAGTGCGCGATAGGTGGCCTCGCCCGGGGTCTTGAGGTCGATCAGCAGCTGGAGGGAGAGGTCGTCACCACGGTAGACCCGGCCGCCGTTGGCTTTCACCCGCCGGGCCAGCGGGTCGAGGTAGAGCGATTCGAGGGTGCGGGTCGGGTCCAGGTCGGTGGCGTCGTGGGCGACCAGCAGCGCGCCGTCCACCAGCCAGATGTCGGCCTCGACACTACCGAAGCCGTGGGAGAGGGCGTCGGTGAGCGGGCGGGGGTGCTCGTAGTCGTTGTGCGCATGGGCTCTGGCGAGGGGTGGTGCGGGCCTGCCGGTGGCCGCCGTACCGGCGAAGGCGGGTGTGGCCACACCGCCCGCCACGGCGGCTCCGAGGGTGACAACAAAGGCGCGGCGCGTACGGCGTTCCATGAGGCCTCCCGGCTCTCGTCCCGGCGTGCTGCTCGGCTGTGCGCGGTGACGCCAGTGAGTATCGGGGGGCCGTGGCCCCAAAGGGCAGAGCCATGCGAAGAGTTCGGCGGGCCGACCCCGGCCATTTCCCCGCCGTTCCCGCGCGGCGGGGGTGCGGGGCGCGCCTGGAGGTGGTGTGCCCGAGGGTGCGGCGCGGGGCGCCGAACGCGAACGGTCCGCGGCGCGGACGCCGAACGGCGGCACGTACGGCTGCCCGCGGAGCCGGAGTATTTACCCATTCCTCGCCTTCGTCCGAACCCTTCGGGCGGCCACACTTTTGAGTGAATGCACAGGCCCAAAGGCCGCTGATAGCTTGGGAGTTGCTCGGGAGGAATTTCTCTTGAGGTCCGTACAGGGGTGGGTGAGCATTCACGATGACGACGTCCGTTGAACCGGGTTCCGGTACCGACAATTCGCAGCCGCTGTCGAGTCTCGGCACGGCGGCCGCGCGGAATCTGGCGACGACGACCAAGTCCGTTCCGCAGATGCAGGGAATTACCTCGCGTTGGCTGCTGCGCATGTTGCCGTGGGTGCATGTGCCGGGCGGCAGCTACCGGGTGAACCGGCGGGCCTCGCACACCCTCGGGGACGGCCGGGTGGAGTTCACGACCACCGGCGCCGAGGTCCGGGTCATCCCGGTCGAGCTGCGGGAGCTTCCGCTGCTCCGCGGCTTCGAGGACACCGAGGTCCTGGAAGCGCTGGCGAACCGGTTCACCCAGCGTGAGCTGGCTCCCGGCGATGTGCTGGTGGAGGCCGGGCGTCCGGCCGATGAGCTGTATCTGATCGCCCATGGCAAGGTCGACAAGCTGACCGAGGGAGCCTTCGACGAGCCCGCGGTGGTCGGCACGGCCGCGGGCGGTGACCACCTCGGTGAGCGGGAGCTGGCCTCGGCCGACGGCGGCACCTGGGGCGTCACCGTCAAGGCGGTCACCTCCTGCACCGTGCTGGCGCTGTCCCGCCAGGAGTTCGAGGAGCAGATGGACCGCTCGGGGGCGCTGCGGGAGCATGTGGACGCGGTGCGGGCGGCGCCCGAGGCCCCGCGGAACGAGCACGGCGAGGCGTCCATCGAGCTGTCCTCCGGCCATGCGGGCGAGCCCATGCTGCCGGGCACCTTCGCCGAGTACGAGCTCGCGCCCCGCGAGTACGAGCTGAGCGTGGCCCAGACCGTGCTACGGGTCCACACCCGGGTCGCCGACCTGTACAACGACCCGATGAACCAGGTGGAGCAGCAGCTCCGGCTGACCATCGAGGCCCTGCGGGAGCGCCAGGAGCACGAGCTCATCAACAACCCCCGGATCGGCCTGCTGCACAACGCGGATCTGTCCCAGCGCATCCACACCCGCGGCGGCCCGCCCACCCCCGACGACCTCGACGCCCTGCTGGCCACCGTGTGGAAGGACCCGGGGCTGATCCTGGCGCATCCGCGCGCGATCGCCGCGATCGGCCGGGAGTTCAACAGCCGCGGTATCTCCCCGCAGAGCGCGGAGGTGAACGGTCATGCGGTGCCGGCGTGGCGCGGTGTGCCCATTTTCCCGTGCAACAAGATTCCGGTGACCCGCAGCGGGGTCACCTCCGTCCTCGTCCTGCGCACCGGCGAGGAGAACCAGGGGGTTATCGGGCTGCATCGGACCGGAATTCCCGATGAATACCAGCCGAGCCTCTCCGTGCGGTTCATGGGAATCAGCGAGCAGGCCATCATCTCGTATCTCGTCAGCGCCTACTATTCCGCGGCCGTTCTGGTCCCGGATGCGCTCGGAATCCTGGAGAACGTGGAAATCGGCCGCTGACGGCCCGCCACGCCTTCGGATGGCCCTCGCATACGTTCCCGAATACCTACCGAAATGAGTGATGAGCACAGATGACCACTTCCGTGGAGTCCGGTGAGCAGCCGCTGAGTCTGGGCACGGCCGCCGCACGGAATCTGGCGACCACGACCAAGTCCGTTCCGCAGATGCAGGCCATCTCGTCCCGGTGGCTGCTGCGGGTGCTGCCCTGGGTGCAGGTGTCGGCCGGCACCTACCGGGTGAACCGGCGGCTGAGCTACACGGTCGGTGACGGGCGGGTGGAGTTCGTCACCACCGGGTCGCAGGTGCGGGTCATCCCGCCGGAGCTGGCCGAGCTGCCGACGTTGCGCGGCTTCGAGGACACCTCCGTGCTGGAGTCGCTGGCCGACGCCTGCGTCCAGCGGGAGTACGCGCCGGGGGATGTGCTGGTCGAGGCCGGTCGCCCGGCCGATCAGGTGTATCTGGTCGCTCATGGCAAGGTCCGGCAGATCGCTCCCGGCGCCTATGACACCGATACGGCGCTCGCGGTGCTGGCCGACGGGGAGTACTTCGGCGACGCCGCGCTCACCGGGCCGGAGCGGACCTGGGAGTTCACCGTCCGGGCGGTCACCCGCACCACCGTGCTCACCCTCCCCCGCCGTGCCTTCCAGGAGGCGGCCGACCGCTCGGGGGCGCTGCGCGCCCATGTCGAGGAGCGGGAGAACCGGCCGGAGCCCGCGCGCAATCGTCGTGGCGAGGCCGATATCGCGATCACCTCGGGCCACTCGGGCGAGCCGGTGCTGTCGGGGACGTTCGCCGAATACGAGCTGAGCCCGCGGGAGTACGAGCTGAGCGTGGCCCAGACCGTGCTGCGGGTCCACACCCGGGTCGCCGATCTCTACAACGACCCCATGGACCAGGTGGAGGAGCAGCTCCGGCTGACCATCGAGGCGCTGCGCGAGCGTCAGGAGCACGAGCTCATCAACAACCGGGAGTTCGGCCTGCTGCACAATGCCGATCTGTCCCAGCGCATCCACACCCGCAGCGGGCCGCCCACCCCCGATGACCTCGATGAGCTGCTGTCGCGGCGCCGCAAGACGCAGTATCTGCTGGCCCATCCGCGCACCATCGCGGCCTTCGGGCGGGAGTGCAGCAGCCGGGGCCTGTATCCGCAGGGCACCGAGATCGGCGGGGTGGCGGTGCGAGCCTGGCGCGGAGTGCCGCTGCTGCCGTGCAACAAGATCCCGGTGAGCGAGTCCGGCACCAGCTCCATCCTGGCGATGCGCACCGGGGAGGAGAGCCAGGGTGTTGTCGGGCTCCACCAGACCGGGATCCCCGATGAGTACGAGCCCAGTCTGAACGTCCGGTTCATGGGCATCAACGAGCAGGCACTGACGTCGTATCTGGTCAGCGCCTACTACTCGGCGGCGATTCTGGTGCCGGACGCGCTGGGTGTCCTGGAAGACGTCGAGATCGGCCGCTGAGCGGTGCCGCCGTCACCGCGGGCGCGGGTCAGGGGCGGACGCTGCTGACCACGTCCGCGGTGGCGGCGAGCCCTTCGGAGATGGTGGGCGCCACACTGCTACTGGCCAGATAGAAGCCGAGCGTCACACAGACCAGGGCATGGGAGATACGCAGCCCGCCACTGCGCAGAAAGACCACCGCCAGAATCAGAAGCAGCAGGACCACGGAGATGGAAATGGCCATGGGAGCCTCCTCGGCCGCTACGGAGGATCGGAATCCGGCCGTCAGTGTGGCCCAGAATCGCCCATGACCCGCCGAACCGTGGTGCTCCGGACGGGTGCCGATCTGCTGTTCGGTATGGCGGCTGGGGGCCGCGGTGCGGACGCCGGTCCGCCCCAGCACTCGGACGCCGGTCCGCCCCGGCGCAAGATGCCGGGGCGGCCCCCTACCGCTCCCGGGCGGTCAGCCGGTGGGTGCCGGGAGCTCCACCAGCCCGGCCAGGAGCTGACGGTGACGGCCGGGTGTGCCCAGCGCGATCTCGTCGCTCTTGGCCCGCTTGAGATAGAGATGGGCCGGGTGTTCCCAGGTCATCCCGATACCGCCATGCAGCTGTACGCATTCCTCGGCGGCGTGCACAGCCACTTCGGCGCAGTACGTCTGGGCGATGGCCACCGCCACCGGGGCGTCCGGATTGTCCGTGGCCAGAGCGTCGGCGGCGTACCGGGCGGTGGCGCGGGCGGAGACCAGCTCCAGCCACAGTGCGGCCATCCGGTGCTTCAGCGCCTGGAACGAACCGATGGGGCGGCCGAACTGATGACGCTCGCCGGTGTGGCGCACGGTCTCGGTCAGACACCATTCGGCCACCCCCAGCTGTTCGGAGGCGAGCAGCCCCGCCCCGGTCAGCAGGGCGCGCCGAACCGCGGCCCGGGCCCGGTCCGCTCCGGCCACCCGGCGCGTGGGCGCCCCGTCGAGGGTCACCGTGGCGAGCGGCCGGGTGAGGTCCAGGGAGGTGAGCGGGGCGACGGTGACACCGGGCTCGGTGGTGTGCGCGGCGTACAGCCCGTAGCCGTCCGGCCCTTCGGCGGGGATCAGCAGCACCTCGGCTCCCAGCGCGCCCGCGACACCTCGGACCTCACCGCTCAGGGTTCCGTCGCCGCCGATCCGTACGGTGGCGGGCGGGGTGTCCTCGCCCGGTGCGCCGGCCAGCGGAAGGGCCAGGGCGCCGGTGGTCCGGCCCTCGGCGAGCCCTCGGAGCAGCCGCGCCACGGCCTCGTCGTCGGTGTCGCAGCCGAGCAGGGCCGTGACGGCCAGGACGGCGCTGGTGAGATAGGGCACCGGAGCCACGGCGCGGCCGAGTTCCTCCAGCACCACCGCCACCTCGCGTGCGGTGGCGCCCTGTCCGCCCAGCTTGTCGGGGACCAGCAGCCCGGCCGTGCCCATCTCGGCGCCCAGCGCCCGCCATACGGCGGGGTCGTACGGCTGGTCGCTCTCCGCCTGGGCGAGGACGGCCGGGGCCGGGCAGCGGTCGGTGAGCAACGCCCGTACGGCCGCGCGCAGATCGTCCTCGGCCTCGGTGTAGAGCAGGTCCGGGGTGCTCATCGGGGCAGGTCCTTCCACGGGACGTCCTTGTCGGTCCGCGGCTCGGGCGGTAGGCCCAGGACGCGTTCGGCGATGACGTTGAGCAGCACCTCCGAGGTGCCGCCCTCGATGGAGTTGCCCTTGGCGCGCAGATAGCGGTAGCCCGCCTCGCGGCCGGTGAAGTCGACGTGTTCGGGGCGGCGCAGTGTCCAGTCGTCGTAGGCCAGCCCCTCCTCGCCCAGCAGTTCCACCTCCAGCGCGCTGAGCCGCTGGTTGAGGCGGGCGAAGGCGAGTTTCATGGCCGAGCCTTCGGGGCCGGGCTGGCCGAGGGCGAGTTGCTGGCGCAGCCGTTCGCCCGCCAGCCGGGCCGCCTCGGCGTCCACCCACAGCCGCAGCAGCCGCTGGTGGAGGTCGTGGGTGCGCAGCTCGGGCCGGTCCCGCCAGGTCTTCGCGACCAGGCCGACCATGCCGCCTTCTCGGGGGGTCGGGCCGCCGCCGATGGCAACCCGCTCGTTCATCAGGGTGGTCTGGGCGACCCGCCAGCCCTCGCCGACCTCGCCGAGGCGCCGGCTGTCGGGGATGCGCACCCCGGTGAGGAAGACCTCGTTGAACTCCGCCTCGCCGGTGATCTGGCGCAGCGGGCGCACCTCGACCCCGGGGTCGGTCATATCGCAGATGAAGTAGGTGATGCCACGGTGCTTGGGCAGTTCGGGGTCGGTGCGGGCGATGAGGATGGCCCAGCGGGCGAGATGCGCGCTGGAGGTCCACACCTTCTGGCCGTCGACCACCCATGCCTCGCCGTCGCGCACCGCGCGGGTGCCGAGGGCCGCGAGATCGGATCCGGCGCCGGGTTCGCTGAACAGCTGGCACCACACCTCCTCGCCGGTCCACAGCGGGCGCAGCAGCCGGGTGCGCTGCTCGTCGGTGCCGAAGCCGAGGATGGTGGGGGCGGCCATCCCCAGGCCGATGCCGATGCGGCGGGGGTCGTTGTCGGGTGCCCCGGCGGCCGCGAGTTCGGCGTCCACGACGGCCTGGAGGGAGCGTGGGGCGTCCAGGCCGCCGAGCCCCACCGGGTAGTGCACCCAGGCGAGCCCGGCGTCGAAGCGGGCGCGCAGGAAGTCCAGGTGGTCGGTGGTGGCCGGGGGGTGGGCGTCGAGGAGTGCGCGGACGCGGCGGCGCAGTTCGGGGGCGTCCACGGCGGTCCGGTTCCGGGCGGTGGTCATCGGGGGCCTCCCGTCGTCCGGCCGGGGACGACCACCACACGGCCGGTGGTCACGCCGTCGGCGACGCGCTGGACGGCGTCGGCCGCGTCCGCGAGCGGCACCCGCTCGCTGACCAGGGGCCGTACGGTGCCCTGGGCTGCCAGCTTGGTCAGTTCGTCGTGGCAGGAGCGGACGGCGGCCGGGTCCTTGGTGTTGTACAGACCCCAGTGGAGGCCGAGGATGGCGTAGTTCTTGACCAGGGCGTGGTTGAGGGCGGCCTGGGGGACGACGCCGCTGGCGAAGCCGACGACCACGATGCGGCCCTCGAAGGCCACGCACTTGACGGACTTGGCGAAGGCGTCGCCACCGACGGGGTCGTACACCACATCGGCGCCGCGTCCGCCGGTGGCCTCCTTGACCGCGGCCACGATGTCGTCCGTGCGGCGGTCGAGCACGAGGTCACAGCCCACCTCACGAGCCACCCGCGCCTTGTCCTCACCGCCGACGACGCCGATGACCCGGGCGCCGACCGCCTTGCCGAGCTGGACGGCGGCGGTGCCCACCCCGCCCGCGGCGGCGTGCACCAGCAGGGTCTCGCCCGATTGCAGCCGGGCCCGGCGGTGCAGACCGAACCAGCCGGTCTGGTAGCCGATGTGCAGCGCCGCGGCCTCGGTGTCGTCCAGGGCGTCGGGAGCGGGGAGCACACTCGCCGCGTCCACCGTGACCAGCTCGGCGAAACCGCCCGCGGGCAGGGTGGGGGTGGCCACGACGCGGGAGCCCACCTCGCCCTCGGCGCCCTCGCCGACGGCGACGACCTCACCGCACAGCTCGACGCCCGGGGTGAAGGGCAGCGGCGGCCGTACCTGGTAGTGGCCGCGGCACAACAGGGCGTCGGGGAAGTTGACGTTGACGGCCAGGACCCGCACCAGCAGCTGTCCCGGGCCCGCCACCGGATCGGGCACCTCTTCCAGGCGCATGACCTCACGCGGCTCGCCGTTGTCGTGCACTCGCCATGCCTGCATCCGGTGGCCTCCACAAGCTGTCGGTAGCGGCGTTCCTTACGCCGAGGCGGCACATACTAACCAGTCGGTACGACAGGGGAAACCGCCCTGTGCTGTGGCCTCAGCCATCCTGCCGCTCCCGTCCGGCGGGGCGGGAACTCCTGTGCAACTCTGGAGGCACCCTTGAGCCCGGCGCTTCCGCAGGTGAAAGTGAGCGGCACAGATCGGTTCGCAGCACGGCGAGCCGATCGCCGGAACGGGACGGGAGATGACGACTGTGCCCGACAGCAAAGCCATCAGCGAGGCCGAGATGGAGGCCAGGCTGCACGGCATCTGTTTCAAAACAGGGCCGCCGCGCCGTATCGGTGTCGAACTGGAATGGCTCCTGTACGACCCGCACGACCCCGCACAACCCGTGGAGGTGGCCCGGCTGGAAGCCGCGGTCACCGCTCTGCGCGGACTGCCGCTCCGGTCCGCGATCACCTTCGAACCCGGCGGCCAGCTGGAGCTGAGCTCCCTCCCGGCCGACTCCCTCACCGCCTGCGTGGAGTCCACCGCCGCTGATCTGGTTCTCGTACGCACCCTTCTCGCCGGGCTCGGCCTCGGTATCGCCGGGCATGGCCATGATCCCTGGCGGCCGCCGCGCCGGTTTCTCACCACGCCCCGCTACGACTCCATGGAGACCTATTTCAACCGCCGGGGCCCGGCGGGACGGTCCATGATGTGCAGCACCGCCTCGGTCCAGGTGTGCGTGGACGCCGGGCAGGAGGAGCCCGGTCCGCTGGGCCTGGGGCGGCGCTGGCGGCTCGCCCACCTCCTGGGCGCCGTCCTGACCGCCGCCTTCGCCAATTCCCCGCTGCGCGAGGGCAGACCCACCGGCTACCGCTCCACCCGGCAGGCGCTGTGGGCCTCGATGGACCCCGGCCGGACCCTCGCCCCGCCCGACGGGCACGACCCCCGCACCACCTGGGCCCGCTATGTACTGGACGCGCCGGTGATGGCCGTCCGGGCCGAGCACGGGCCGTGGACCGTACCGGACGGGCTGACCTTCCGGCAGTGGGCCCGGACCGCACTGCCCCGGCCGCCCACCCTCGACGATCTCGACTTCCACATCTCCACCCTCTTCCCGCCCGTCCGGCCGCGCGGCCATCTCGAACTGCGCATGATCGACGCGCAGAGCGGTGACGACGGATGGATCGTCCCCCTCGCCGTCACGGTGGCGCTCTTCGATGACCCCCAGGCCGCGGAAACCGTCTACCGCGTGGTGAAACCGCTCGCCGAGACCGCGGGCACCCGGCCCGCCCCGTGCAATCCGCTGTGGCTGAGCGCGACCCGGGACGGCCTGGCCGACCCCGAACTGCGCAGCGCCGCCACCACCTGCTTCGCCACCGCGCTGGAGGCACTCCCCCGGCTGGGCGCCTCCCCCGCCATCACCTCCGCCGTGGCCGACTACACCGACCGCTATGTGGCCCGTGGCCGATGTCCCGCCGACGATCTGCTCACCCCCGTCCCCGGGAAGGAGGAACGGCCATGACCGCTTCCGACTCCGACCTCCTCGACCTCGACCCCGAGGCACTGCGCAAGCGCGCCGGGAGCGCGCTGCGCACCGCGCGCGAACGCACCCACACCCTCACCACCTGCGTGGACGACCACGATCTCACCGCCCAGCACTCCCCCTTGATGTCCCCGCTGGTATGGGACCTGGCACATATCGGCAACCAGGAGGAGCAATGGCTGCTGCGCGCCGTCGGCGGACGGCAGGCCATGCGCCCGGAGATCGACTCGGTGTACGACGCCTTCGAGCATCCGCGCGCCCAGCGGCCCTCGCTTCCCCTGCTGGCACCGGCCGAGGCCCGGGGCTATGTCTCCGAGGTGCGCGGCCGGGTGTTCGACGTCCTGGAACGCATCGAGCTGCGCGGCGCCCCGCTGGTCGACGCGGCCTTCGCCTTCGGCATGATCGCCCAGCATGAGCAGCAGCACGACGAGACGATGCTCATCACCCACCAGCTGCGCCGCGGGCCCGCCGCGCTGACCGCCCCCGCGCCGCCGGACACCGCCGACGGGGCCGCGCTGCCCGACGAGGTCCTGGTCCCCGGCGGCCCGTTCACCATGGGCACCTCCACCGAACCCTGGGCGCTGGACAATGAACGGCCCGCCCACCGGCGGCTGGTCCCGCCCTTCCACATCGACACCAGCCCGGTGACCAACGGCGCGTACGCCCGGTTCATCGCGGACGGCGGCTACGCCGAGCGCCGCTGGTGGACACCGGAGGGCTGGGCCCATATCCAGGAACACGGTCTGAGCGCGCCCCTGTTCTGGCGGCGCGAGGGCGGGCAGTGGCTGCGCCGCCGGTTCGGGGTGACCGAACCGGTGCCGGAGGACGAGCCGGTGCTGCATGTGAGCTGGTACGAGGCGGACGCCTACGCCCGCTGGGCGGGGCGCCGGCTGCCGTCCGAAGAGGAGTGGGAGAAGGCGGCCCGCCACGACCCGGCGACCGGCCGGTCCCTGCGGTATCCGTGGGGCAACGAGGACCCCACCCCCGACCACGCCAACCTCGGCCAGCGCCATCTGCGGCCCGCGCGGGCCGGAAGCTATCCGCGGGGCGCCTCCCCGCTCGGCGTACGGCAGCTGATCGGCGATGTGTGGGAGTGGACCTCCAGCGACTTCCTGCCCTATCCGGGGTTCCGCGTCTTCCCGTACCCCGAGTACTCGCAGGTCTTCTTCGGGCCCGCGTACAAGGTGCTGCGCGGAGGCTCCTTCGCGGTGGACCCGGTGGCCTGCCGGGGCACCTTCCGCAACTGGGACCTGCCGATCCGGCGGCAGATCTTCTCGGGGTTCCGCACCGCCCGCGACGCCGCCCCGGAGGCCGCGTGAGGGCCGTCGCCGGAGACGCCGCCCCCGCTGCCGGGGGGTGGCGCTGATGTGCCGGCATCTCGCCTATCTGGGGCCGGAGACCGCCATCGGCGACGTGGTCAGCGCCCCGCCGCACAGTCTGCTCACGCAGTCCTGGGCGCCGCGGCGGCAGGCCCACGGCACCGTCAACGCCGACGGGTTCGGGGTCGGCTGGTACGCGCCGGACGACCCGGTGCCCGCGCGCTACCGGCGTGCCGGGCCCATCTGGGGCGATCTGTCGTTCGCCGATCTCGCCCGGGTGGTGCGCACCGGGGCCCTGATGGCGGCCGTGCGCGACGCCACCGAGGCGAGTGCGGACGGGGAGGCGGGGGCCTCGCCCTTCGCCTCCGGGATCTGGCTGTTCAGCCACAACGGCGCGGTGCGCCAGTGGCCGCAGTCGCTCGCGGAGGTGGCCGCGTCCCTGCCACCCGCCGATCTGCTGAGCCTCGAAGCACGCTGTGACTCCGCGCTGGTGTGGGCGCTGGTGCTGCACCGGCTGCGGCTGGGGAACGCACCGGCCGAGGCGCTGGCCGCGGCCGTCGAGACGGTGGCGGCGGCCGCGCCCGGTTCACGGCTGAACCTGCTGCTCCTGGACGGGTCGACGATCGCCGCCACCGCGTGGGGCGACACTCTGTGGTACCGGGCCGACCCGGGCCGCGCGGTGGTCGTGGCCTCCGAGCCGTACGACGACGATCCGCACTGGACGGAAGTCCCCGACCGCACTCTGCTGACCGCCACCCGTACCGATGTTCTCCTCTCTCCCCTCAAGGAGGCTTCCGCGTGAGCCCCTTCACCATGACCCGGACCCTGCCCGTGGACTCCACGACCGCTGCACTGCGCGACGATGTGGCCGACGGGCTGACCCGCACCCCCAAGCGGCTGCCGCCGAAGTGGTTCTACGACGCCCGCGGAAGCGAGCTCTTCGAAGAGATCACCCGGCTGCCCGAGTACTATCCGACCCGCGCGGAGCGGGAGATCCTCATAGCGAGGGCGGCGGAGATCGCCGATACGACCGGGGCGAGAACCCTGGTCGAACTGGGCTCCGGGTCTTCGGAGAAGACCCGGCATCTGATCCGGGCGCTGCCCGGTCTGCGGGTCTACGTCCCGGTGGACGTGAGCGAGAGCGCCCTGGAACCGGCCGGGCGCGCCCTGCTCACCGAGCACCCGGAGCTGACGGTGCACGCCATGGTGGCCGACTTCATGCACGGGCTCACCCTGCCCGAGGACTCCCCCGGGCCGCGGCTGCTGGCGTTCCTCGGCGGCACCATCGGCAATCTGCTGCCGTCCGAGCGGCGGGAGTTCTTCACGGCGGTGAGCGCGATGCTGGCGCCGGGTGACGCGCTGCTGCTCGGCACCGATCTGGTCAAGGACGAGGCCACGCTGGTGGCCGCGTACGACGACGCGCAAGGGGTCACCGCGGCGTTCAACAAGAACGTGCTCGCGGTGCTCAACCGCGAGCTGGGCGCCGACTTCAACCCGGCGGACTTCGACCATGTCGCGGTCTGGAACGCCGAGGAGGAGTGGATGGAGATGCGGCTGCGGGCCCGCAAGGAACTCACCGCGAAGATCCCCGCGATGGATCTCGCGATCCACTTCGCGGCCGGTGAGGAGGTCCGCACCGAGGTGTCGGCGAAGTTCCGGAAGGAGAAGGTACGGGCCGAACTGGCCGCCGCCGGGCTGGAGTCGCGGCGCTGGTGGACCGATGCCGAGGGACGCTTTGCGCTGTCGCTGGCGGTGCGTACATAACGGCACAGGGGCGTTTCCGGTGGCCGCCGCCCGCGTCCGGGCGGCGGCCACCGCTGTGAGCACGGGCCTGGGTCTTATCGATGAGACCGGGGCCACCGCCAAGTGGCGTACCTCTGTGCGAAGATCGCGGCGTGAGTGATCTGAGCTTCCGCCATGCCGAAGATGTCGACCTTGCCGCTGTGGTGCGCCTGCGCGACGACGCCGCCCGCTGGATGCTCGCCCAGGGCGTTACCGGCCAGTGGACACCCGGCGAGCTGGGCGAGGACCACTTCCGCCGTATCGCGAAAAGCGGCGAGCTCTGGCTCGCCGAGGCGGCCGGACGCGTCGTCGGGGCCTGGGAGCTGTGGTGGGAGGACGAAGACGCCTGGGGGCCGCAGCCGCCGACGGCCGGATATGTGCACCGGCTGATGGTCGACCACAGCAGCGTCCCGCCCGGCACCGGACGCCGACTCCTGCGTGCCGCTGAGCGCTGTATTGCCGAGGCAGGCCGAACACTGGCACGCCTGGACTGCCTCGCCGGCAACGAACGCCTCACCGCGTACTACCTCGACGCCGGCTACCGGATCGTCGGACGCAAGGAGGGAAAGCCGCAACCCGGCGGCACGCCCAAGTCGTTCACGCTCCTCGAAAAGTCCGTGGGGGAGGCCGGATCCTAGGGCCTAGGTGTGTTGTCCGGAGAGGTTGGTGACGCGGCTGGCTGGGGTTTGGCCGCTGATTCCGGTGTGGGGTCGGTGGTAGTTGTACCAGTCCAGCCAGCCGGGAAACGCTGCCTGGCGTTCGCTTTCTGAGGTGTAGGGCCGCTGGTAGGCCCATTCGTCGAGCAGAGTGCGGTGGAAGCGTTCGACCTTGCCGTTGGTCTGGGGCCGCCAGGGGCGGGTCCAGCGCGGGCTGATCCCCAGGTCCTGGCAGGTCTGGCGCCAGGTGTTCTTGCTGTAGGCCCAGGCGTTGTCGGTCAGCACCCGTTGAACGGTGACGCCTCGTGCGGCGAACCAGGCGGTGGCGCGGGTGAGGAAGGCTGCGCAGGTTGGGGCGGTCTCGTCGGGCAGGTTCTCGGTGTAGGCCAGGCGTGTGTGGTCGTCCAGGGCGGTGTGCAGGTAGGCGTAGCCGGTGCCGGTGCGGTTCTTGCGGCCGGCTGCCCGGCCGAGTTTCTTGTGGCCGCCGCCGTCGGGAATGCGGCCGAGTTTCTTTACGTCGATGTGGACCAGCTCGCCCGGTCGTGAGTGTTCGTAGCGGCGGACGGGTTCGCCGGTGGCCCGGTCGCAGGCGGCCAGAGGGGGCATGTGGTGGCGTTGGAGGATGCGGTGGGCGGTGGAGGCGGCGATGCCGGTGCGGGCCGCCAGTCGCAGTGGGCCGATGCGGTGTTCACGGCGCCTGCGCAGGACCTGTGCCTCCAGCGCGGTCGGCGTCCGGCGCGGTGAGCGATGCGGACGACTGGAGCGGTCGTGCAGGCCCGCTGTTCCGTGGTGGCGGTAGCGGTGG
>NZ_JAERRF010000180.1 GCF_016741875.1 Streptomyces coffeae
CGATCCGGTCATGTCGGGAGACCGCTGCGCGCTCGCTGGCTGATCGCGGTTCAGGGACGATCGGGGCTGGTGGTCGTTGTCCGAGGGATCGGTGCGGTCGGTGTTGGTTGTAGTGCTGTGCGTACTCGTTGACGACGAGGTGGAGATGTCGCTGTCCGGTGATCAGGATGCGGTCGGTGGCTTCGCGGCGGCATGATCTGATCCGGCGCTCGGCGATGGCGTTCATCCGGGGCACTTGGGGCAGTGTCGGAAGGACCCGCACGCCGATCGCTTGGAAGATGGCGTCGAAGCTGTCGGTGAAGTATGCGCCGCGGTCCCGGATGAGGTACCTGATTGACTCGGCATGGTCTCCCAGGTCCATGAGGTAGTTCCGTGCTTGCTGGGTAACCCATGGGCCGGTGGGGTGTTGGGTGATGCCGGCGATGTGCACACGGCGGGTGCCGTGCTCGATGAAGAACAGAACGAACCAGCGCCGCAAGAAGACCGTGTCGATATGGAACAGGTCTGTGGCCACGATCGCAGTGGCCTGAGCTTTGAGGAAGGCAGCCCAGGAGCGGTCCGTGCGCTGTGGCGACGGGTCGATCCCGGCCTC
>NZ_JAERRF010000181.1 GCF_016741875.1 Streptomyces coffeae
GCCGACACCAAGAGGGCCTGCCCGTGAGCACCACCGAAGAGACCACCAGCCGATCCGCGCAGGACACCGCCGCCGGTGTCGTCGGCAAACTCTCCACCCTCGACCGCTTCCTGGCCGTATGGATCCTGGCCGCGATGGCCCTCGGTCTCGGCCTGGGCCGGGCGATCCCCGGCCTGAATGACGCACTGTCCAAGGTCGAGATCGGCGGCATCTCCCTGCCGATCGCCATCGGTCTGCTGGTCATGATGTATCCGGTCCTGGCCAAGGTCCGCTACGACAAGCTCGACGCGGTCACCGGCGACCGCAAGCTGATGATCTCCTCGCTGATCATCAACTGGATCCTGGGACCGGCGGTGATGTTCGCACTGGCCTGGATCTTCCTTGCGGACCTGCCCGAGTACCGCACCGGGCTGATCATCGTCGGACTGGCCCGCTGCATCGCCATGGTCATCATCTGGAACGATCTGGCCTGCGGCGACCGCGAGGCCGCGGCCGTCCTGGTCGCTTTGAACTCGGTCTTCCAGGTACTCGCGTTCGGCCTGCTGGGCTGGTTCTACCTGGACCTGCTGCCCGGCTGGCTCGGCCT
>NZ_JAERRF010000182.1 GCF_016741875.1 Streptomyces coffeae
GACGACGCTCGGTGACCCGATCGAGGCGCAGGCGCTGTTGGCGACGTATGGGCAGGGGCGTGAGGGTGGGGATCCGTTGTGGCTGGGGTCTATCAAGTCGAATATCGGGCACACTCAGGCGGCTGCGGGTGTGGCTGGTGTGATCAAGATGGTGATGGCGCTGCGGGAGCAGCAGCTGCCGAAGTCACTGCACGCCGATATGCCGTCGTCCCATGTGGACTGGGAGTCCGGTGCGGTGGAGTTGCTGGCGGAGACGCGTGCGTGGCCGCGGCGCGTGAAGCGTGTGCGTCGGGCGGGTGTGTCTTCGTTCGGGATCAGTGGAACGAATGCGCACGTGATCATCGAGGAGGCACCGGCCGCCGAGTCGGCGGTTGCTGAGGAGAAGCCTTCGAGTGTGTTGCCGGTAGTGCCTTGGGTGTTGTCGGGGCGGAGTGCGGGGGCGCTTGAGGCGCAGGCCGAGCGGCTGGTGGCCTTCGTTGAGGAGAAGCCTGAGTGCTCGCCGGTGGATGTGGGTGTGGCGTTGGCGACGGGGCGGGCTGTGCTGGAGCACCGTGC
>NZ_JAERRF010000183.1 GCF_016741875.1 Streptomyces coffeae
TACGGCCGCGCGCGACGAGGCGCTGCTGGATGTGGTGCGGGGCCAGGTGGCGAAGGTGCTGAGCCATGACAGCCCCACAGCAGTCGATCCCGCGCGGGCCTTCCGCGACCTCGGCTTCGACTCGTTGATGGCGGTGGAGCTGCGTAATGGGTTGAGTGCGGTGACGGGGCTGCGGCTCCCGGCCACGCTTGTCTTCGACTACCCCACTCCCCAGGTGCTGGCGGATCACCTCCGGAAGGAGTTGTTCGCTGGACCGGCTCGTGTGGTGGACCGCTCTGTTGGGGTGTTGCCGTCGGTCGTGGATGATCCGGTGGTGATTGTGGGGATGGGTTGTCGGTATCCGGGTGGGGTGTCTTCGCCGGAGGGGTTGTGGGAGTTGGTGGCTGGTGGGGTGGATGCGGTGTGTGGGGTTCCTGGTGATCGGGGGTGGGGTGGGGAGTCGTCGGTGTGGTCGGGTGGGTTCTTGCGTGATGCGGGGGAGTTTGATGCTGATTTCTTTGGGATGAGTCCGCGGGAGGCGTTGGCGACGGATGCGCAG
>NZ_JAERRF010000184.1 GCF_016741875.1 Streptomyces coffeae
AAGCTGATCGTCACCGGTGCCACCCGTACCCAGGCGCTTCAGCGGGCGGCGCGTGCGCTGGCGGAGTTCCAGGTCGAGGGCATGGCCACCGCCATCCCGTTCCACCGGGCCGTGGTGACGGACCCGGCGTTCACCAGCGACCCGTTCACGGTCCACACCCGTTGGATCGAGACCGAGTTCCACAACACCATCGCCCCGTACACCCCGACCGGCACGGACGAGGCCGAGGAGACCGGCGCCCGGGAGACCGTGGTCGTCGAGGTCGGCAGCAAGCGCCTGGAGATCTCCCTCCCGGCCGTCCTCGGTCTGGCCGTGGCACCGACGGACGCGGCGGCCAAGAAGCCGAAGCGCAAGGCGGTCAAGAAGTCGGGCTCGGCGGCCTCGGGTGACGCGCTGGCGTCCCCGATGCAGGGCACGATCGTCAAGGTCGCCGTCGCCGAGGGCGACACGGTGGCCGAGGGCGACCTCGTCGTGGTCCTGGAGGCCATGAAGATGGAACAGCCCCTCAACGCCCACCGCGCGGG
>NZ_JAERRF010000185.1 GCF_016741875.1 Streptomyces coffeae
CCGTCAAAGCGCGGCAAGATCCCCAAACCGTCGCCAAGCCCATACTCCCAACCGTCCGACCTGACTGTCGGTGGACCAGAGACAGTACTTCCACCACGTCCTGAAGGGCCTGTCTCGGAATGAACACCGTGTCGCGCGACGTGCCCTCCGGCAGACCTGCTGTGAACTTCCGCTCGTAACTCGCACCCATCAGCGGCACAGCTCACTTGTGCCCCCGTCCCAAGCCCTTCGTCTGCAGCAGCGTCAGTTGATTTCAGAAACGGTGTCACGCACAGCAGGGCCATTACAGGGCATGTAACAACGGAGCGCCTCAGCATGTACCGACCTGGTCGATGTACAAGCGCTCAACGCGCCAGACCCCACGACGCTCACTGACAGTCGCATCCACACGATGATGCCCACCAGGCACCTCGTCCTCGAGTCGACCGCCTCTCGTGTAGTGAAGCCAGTCGGCACCGTCCGCGCAGTCGCGGACAACCACCCTCGCGCCTTCGCTGGCCTTCGCTACGGGAGCGAGATGCAG
>NZ_JAERRF010000186.1 GCF_016741875.1 Streptomyces coffeae
AGGAGGCCGGGCAGGTCATCCGGCAGGCCACCGAGAAATTCATGGTGGGCCGCACCCAGGGCATCCGGGGATCGCGGGCGGTGTTCTCCACCGGTGCGGAGGCGGTCAACAAGGACACCATCAAGGCGGCCGGCCTCACCCCGGTGAATCCGTCGACGTACCAGCTGATCCCGGTGGCTCGTGACGCGGCGATCCGGGACTGGGTCATCGAATGCGGGCACACCTACCGTACCGGTGGTGCGTTCTACCAGCTGAGCAAGTCGGAGAAGATCCAGGCGCAGAAGCAGATCGCGGTGCTGGAGAAGAAATCAGACCGGGTGTACACCGGGCCCGAGGCCCGAGCCCTGCTCGGCCTGCCGGACATGGAAGTCCGCGTCAAGCCGGACCACAACGACGACTTCACCATCTTCGTACAGAGCACCAGCGTGAACCGGAAACTCGTACCGAACACACGGCTCCTGCTCATGCTCTGACACCACGAAAACCCCGCCGGGCCCCAGAGGCTTCCTCGTCCCAGC
>NZ_JAERRF010000187.1 GCF_016741875.1 Streptomyces coffeae
TCGGGTGTTGGCGGTGATTCGTGGTTCTGCGGTGAATCAGGATGGTGCGTCGAATGGTCTGACGGCGCCGAATGGTCCGTCGCAGCAGCGGGTGATTCGTCAGGCGTTGGCGAGTGCCGGGTTGTCTGCGTCGGAGGTGGATGCGGTGGAGGCGCATGGTACGGGGACGACGTTGGGTGACCCGATTGAGGCGCAGGCGCTGTTGGCCACGTATGGGCAGGAGCGGTCCGGGGATCGTCCGTTGTTGCTGGGGTCGGTGAAGTCGAATATTGGTCATACGCAGGCGGCTGCGGGTGTGGCGGGTGTGATCAAGATGGTGGAGGCGATGCGGCGTGGTGTGTTGCCTGCGTCGCTGCATATTGATGAGCCGACGCCGTATGTGGATTGGGGCAGTGGTGCGGTTCGGTTGTTGCGGGAGTCCGTGGAGTGGCCGCGGTCCGGTCGTCCGCGTCGGGCGGGTGTGTCTTCCTTCGGTGCCTCGGGCACCAATGCCCATCTGATCCTTGA
>NZ_JAERRF010000188.1 GCF_016741875.1 Streptomyces coffeae
GAGCTGCTGACGGAGTCGGTGGCGTGGCCGGAGAGCGGCCGACCCCGGCGTGCGGGTGTGTCGTCGTTCGGTATCAGTGGCACGAACGCGCATGTGATTCTTGAGCAGGCTCCCGTCAAGGTTGAGGAGTCGGTTGGGGGTGTCGCGCCGCCGGTGGTGGTGCCGTGGGTGGTGTCGGGCCGGTCGGAGGCCGCGTTGCGGGGGCAGGCGGAGCGGCTGGCGTCGTTCGTCGGCGAGTGTGCGGACCTCTCGCCTGCGGACGTGGCGTTGTCGCTTGCGACTACTCGGTCGGTGTTTGATCACCGGGCTGTGGTGTTGGCTGGTGGGCGGGCTGGTCTTGAGGCCGGCGTGTCTGCGGTGGTGGCGGGTGAGCCGGCTGCTGGTGTGGTTCAGGGGCAGGTGGTGCCGGGGAAGCTGGCGGTGTTGTTCTCCGGGCAGGGTAGTCAGCGGGTGGGTATGGGGCGGGAGTTGTATGAGGCGTTCCCGGTGTTCGCCGAGGCGTTTGAC
>NZ_JAERRF010000189.1 GCF_016741875.1 Streptomyces coffeae
TCCGCCGCTGTTGCGGGGCCTGATCCGTGCGCGGCGTGCGGCGGGGGGTGCGGTTGCTGCTTCGACTGGCCTGGTTCAGCGGTTGAGTGGGCTGGACGAGGCCGGGCGTCGGGCGTTGTTGCTGGATGTGGTGCGGGGCCAGGTGGCGAAGGTGCTGGGCCATGACAGCCCGGCGGTGGTTGATCCTGCGCGGGCTTTCCGGGATCTGGGTTTTGACTCGTTGATGGCGGTGGAGCTGCGTAATGGGTTGAGCGCGGGGATGGGGTTGCGGCTTGCGGCAACGTTGGTGTTCGACTACCCGACGGTGCAGGCGTTGGTTGACCATCTGTTGGATCAGGTGGTGGGTTCTGAGGCTGCTGGGGTTGTGGGTGGTGTCGGGGTGCCGGTGGGGGTGTTGCCGTCGGTTGCTGATGATCCGGTGGTGATTGTGGGGATGGGGTGTCGGTATCCGGGTGGGGTGTCGTCGCCGGAGGGGTTGTGGGAGTTGGTGTCCGGT
>NZ_JAERRF010000019.1 GCF_016741875.1 Streptomyces coffeae
AGAGAGCCCTATCGGGAACTTCGGTTCCTGATAGGGCTCTCTTTTGTTGTGTTGCGGGTCACGCGGTGTTCATGTTGCGTGGGCACGATGCGAGCCATGGGCACTCCTACGGATGAGCTGTGGCGTGAGTTGACCCGGCTGGGCATCCGGCCGGGCGACGAGGTGGTTGTGCCGTCCTACGGCACTCCCGAAGCGGCGGAAGCGGTGCTGCTGGCCGGCGCGAGGCCGGTCTTCGTGGACATCGACGCCGAGACCTTCTGCATAGATCCCGCCGCGGTGGCCGAGGCGATCACGCCCCGGACCGCGGCCGTTGTGGCTGTACACACCTTCGGACACCCGGCCGACATGGCCGGTCTCACCGCGCTGGGCCAGCGGCACGGCGTTCAGATCGTCGGCTACGGGGCGCAGCCCGATCCCGCCGGGGAGATTCTGCGGCGACAGGCGAACGCGGCCTATCTGGATGGAAAGCTGCGCGGGGTCATCACCCCCGGCGTGCGGCAGGGAGTGGAACACACCTACCAGCAGTACGTGGTGCGGGTACCCGGCAACGGTCGCCCGGACCGCGACGCCTTCGCCCGTACGCTGCGTTCTCGCGGCGTCGTCTGCCACGTACCGGTCCAGACGCCCGCACACCGCACCGCGCGCTTCCGGCGCGATCTGTGGCTCGCGGAGACCGAGCGGGCGGCCGACGAATGCCTGGCGCTGCCCGTTGATCCGGCCATGTCGCGGCGGGAGTTGCAGCGGGTGGTCTCGGCCTGCAACGCGCTCGGGGGACTGTTGCAGTCAGCTGCCTGAGCGACCGGGGGTGGGGTGGTCGGGAGCGCACTCGAGTTCGGGTATGATCTATCCCGTTGCCGCGCCCCAATAGCTCAGTCGGCAGAGCGTCTCCATGGTAAGGAGAAGGTCTACGGTTCGATTCCGTATTGGGGCTCCAGCAGAAGGCCCCCGCCAATTGGCGGGGGCCTTCGTCGTGTTCGGCTCCAGGGCCTTGGGCGGGGCGGGGACAAGCCGTCTCGTCCCCGCCTCCCGTCATGTGTCGTGCGGCTCGGGGACGCGCATCGCCAGGATCGCCATGTCGTCGGACGGCGGCTCCGCCGCGAAGCGCTCGACGGCCCGCAGCACCCGCGCGGCCACCGCGCCCGCGGTGAGCCCTGTGCAAGTGGTGAGGACATCGGTGAGGCCCTCGTCGCCGAGCATCCTGGTGCCCTCGCGCCGCTCGGTGACCCCGTCGGTGACGCACAGCAGGACGTCGCCCGGGTCGAGGGTGATGGTCTGCTCGTACAGCTCCAGATCCTCCATGACGCCGAGCAGCGGCTGCGGTTCGGCGGCCGCCTCGACGCTGCCGTCCTGGCGGAGCCGCAGCGGCAGTGGATGTCCGGCGCAGACGACCTTGAGGACCGCGCTGCCGTCGTGCTGCGGCCACAACTCCCCGTAGAGCAGGGTCAGGAAGCGGCTGCGGGCGCCCTCGTCGAGGATGGCCGCGTTGAGCCGCTCCAGCACCGCAGGACCGCCGAAGCCCTCGCGGGCGAGCAGCCGCAGCGCGTGCCGGGCCAGGCCGGTCACCGCGGCGGCTTCCGGGCCGGTGCCGCAAACGTCGCCGATGGCGAAGCCGTAGGCGCCGTCGCGGATCGGGAAGAGGTCGTAGAAGTCACCACCGACCTCGTTGCCCTCACCCGCGGCGCGGTAGATGACCTCGACCTCGACACCGGGGACCTCGGGCTGCTCCGGCGGCAGCAGGCTGCGCTGGAGGGACTGGCTGATGGCGGTGCGCTCCGAGTACAGCCGGGCGTTGTCCAGCGCGAGCGCGGCCCGGCGGGAGAGGTCCTCGGCGAGCTCCAGGTTCTCCTGGCGGAAGTGCTCGTCGGTGGGCTTGCCGAGGGTCAGCATGCCGATCACGCGGTTGCGGGCCACCAGGGGCAGTACGACCGTCTCGCCGCCCACCGCGGACGCGGTCGCCAGGGAGGCGCCGGGGCCGGAGGAGGGCCGGGCGGAGTCGCCGAGGCTGAGGCTGCGCAGCGAGGTCCGCAGGGCCGCGGCGTGGGCGGCGTCGTAGGGGCCGGACCAGCTGCGGGCGCCGCCGGTGGGCACCTGCTCCGGCGGATCGATCTTCGTCAGCAGGGCCTTGAGGCCGTCGATGCGGTCCTCGTCCTCGTGCAGGACGTAGGAGAGCTCGGGTTCGGAGACCTGGTCGGCGACCGTGTAGACGGCGCACCAGCTGGCGAGGGTGGGGACCGTCATCTGTGCCATCAGCGCCAGGGTCTGGTCGCGGTCCAGTGTGCCCGCCAGCAGGTCGGACGCCTCGACGAGGAAGGACAGCGAGCCACGGCGCAGTCGCTCGAGCTCGGTGAGGCGGGCCCGTTCGACGGCGAGCGCGATGCGGTCGGCGGCGAACTGGAGCCTCAGCGCTTCCTCGTTGCTGTACCGGCCGGGGGCCTCGGCGGCGACGCCGAGCGAGCCGGTGAGCCGTCCCTCGACCTTCAGCGGGACCGTGACGACCGACCGCATCCCGGTGTTGACCAGGAGCGGGACAGCGCCGGGCAGCGCCGACAGATCCTCGTGGACGGCGGGCATCCGCGCCGATCCGTAGCGGCCGGTGCCGGCTTCGACGGGGACGCGGGCGAAGCGCTGGCGGGCGGAGGGCAGTCCGGTCGAGGCGCGGACCTCCAGCTCGGTTTCGTCGTCGGTGGCGAGCAGCAGATAGGCGGCGTCGCCGTCGAGCATGTCGCGGGCCCGCTCGACGGTGCGCTGGAGCAGACCGTCGAGGTCGTCGGGGGCCGGTGAGCCGATGAAGACCTCGAAGGCGTCGGAGGCCGGACCGCGCTCGGCGGATTCGCCGCTGTCGGGCGCCACCGCGCGCAGCGGGCTCTGGAGGACGGCGCGCTCGTGGTCCCGCACCAGCAGACAGACGGTGGACGGGTCGCCCTGGGCGTCGCGGATGCGCAGATGAGAGGCGTAGACGGGGGAGACGCGGCCGTCGGCGCCGCGGATGCCGTACGAGCCCTCCCAGCGGGAGAGCCGGAGGGCCTCGGCGACGCCGGTGCCGGTGCCGGGGGTGTGCGGCCAGGCCGCGAGGTCGGTCAGCGGCTTGCCGATGACCTGCTCCGCGGTGTAGCCGAACAGCTCCTGGGCGTCGTCGTTCCAGGTGCTGATGAGGGCGCCGCTGTCGACCTGGACCACGGCGACCCGGACCCGGGCGTCGGTGAGGGGCAGGGCGCTGGCGGGCAGTGCGGGGCCCGCGGCGCGGGTGCCGGCCGGGCGGTCGGGGAAGTCGAGCTGGAACCAGACCTGCTTGTGGGTGGCCGTGTACTCGACTCCCCAGCGTGCTGCGAGGGCCGCGCAGAGTAGCAGACCGCGGCCGCCTTCGCTATCGGGGCTTCCGAAGTGGTGGCCGCCGTTGCTCTGCACCGGAAGCTCCCGCTCCGGGTACCGGTCGGCGACTTCGACGCGTACGCCGGTGTCGGCCCGGATGCATTCCACGTCGGCGGTCGTACCGGCGTGGACGACCGCGTTGGTGACCAGTTCGCTGGTGAGGACAACGGCGTCGTCGACGATGTCGGTGAGACCCCATCCTTGCAGCGTGTCCCGGACGAACGTGCGGGCGGCGGCGACCGAGCGGCCGACCGGCTCGAAGGTGGCGGCTGCCCGCGCGGTGATCACAGGTCTCCTCATAAGTGTCTCGGCGATCTGCTCACCCATGTCGCAGCGCCCCTCCGATGCCCTGGCCGGATGCCAGGTTACTTACCTCCACCGCGCTCGCGAATGCCGGTCGGCACTGATTCCACCCCAGAGTGTGCTGTCCGCGGTGTGCGATGCTGCCGAACTGTTATGGCCTGGTTGGACCATGGTGAAACACTGGGCAAGCTGGAAGAAGAACCCGACGAGGATGGTCAACCCTGCGGGAGGGACACGGTGGAGTCTGGCGCAGCGGCGCGGGGCACGAATACGCGCGCGAAGGGCGGACGGTCCCGCAGCAATGGGACGACCGAGGTGGAGACGGCTGCCCTGAATCGACTGCTGACCGCCATGATGGCGATGCGGGACGGCAACTTCCGCAAGCGTCTGACGGTCTCGGGCGAAGGGGTCATGTCCGAGATCGCGGCGGTCTTCAATGAGGTCGCGGACCGCAATCTCCAGCTCACCGGCGAATTGACCCGGGTGCGGCGTGTGGTCGGCCGCGAGGGCAAGCTCACCGAGCGGCTGGAGACGGGCGCCTGCGAGGGGCAGTGGGCGGCGGCCATTGACGCGTCCAACGCATTGGTGGACGATCTTGTGCGGCCGGTGTCCGAGGTGGGACGGGTGCTGTCGGCGGTCGCCGAGGGCGACCTCGAGCAGCGTATGGATCTGCGGGCGCAGGGCGCCGACGGTTCGGCGCATCCGCTGCGCGGTGAGTTCCTGAAGGTGGGACGTACCGTCAACGGGCTGGTGGACCAGCTGTCGGCGTTCACCGACGAGGTGACCAGAGTCGCCAGCGAGGTCGGTACCGAGGGCAAGCTGGGCGGTCAGGCCCGGGTGCGCGGAATGTCCGGTTCGTGGAAGGATCTCACGGAGTCCGTCAACACGATGGCCTCCCGGCTCACCGCTCAGGTGCGGGACATCGCGCTGGTGACCACGGCGGTGGCCAAGGGGGATCTCTCCCGGAAGGTCACGGTCCATGTGTCCGGGGAGATGCTCGAGCTGAAGAACACCGTCAACACGATGGTGGACCAGCTGTCCTCGTTCGCCGCCGAGGTGACCAGAGTCGCCCGTGAGGTGGGCACCGAGGGTGAACTCGGCGGCCAGGCGAAGGTGCCCGGGGTCGCCGGGGTGTGGAAGGACCTGACGGACTCGGTCAATCTGATGGCCGGGAACCTCACCGCCCAGGTGCGCGGGATCGCCCAGGTGACGACCGCGGTCGCCAACGGCGATCTGTCGCAGAAGGTGACGGTGAGCGCACGCGGCGAAGTCGCGCAGCTGGCCGACACGATCAACACGATGACCGAGACGCTGCGCACCTTCGCCGACGAGGTGACGCGGGTGGCCAGCGAGGTCGGGGCCGAGGGGCTGCTCGGCGGTCAGGCGCAGGTTCCGGGTGCGGCGGGGACGTGGAAGGATCTCACCGATTCGGTGAACACCGCGTTCCGCAATCTCACCGCGCAGGTGCGGGACATCGCGCAGGTGACGACGGCGGTGGCGAACGGCGATCTGTCGCAGAAGGTCACCGTCGATGTGGCCGGCGAGATGCTGGAGCTGAAGAACACCGTCAACACGATGGTCGACCAGCTCCAGTCGTTCGGCGCCGAGGTGACCCGGGTGGCCCGGGAGATCGGCGTCGAGGGTGAACTGGGCGGTCAGGCGCAGGTTCCGGGTGCGGCGGGGACGTGGAAGGATCTCACCGATTCGGTGAACACCGCCTTCCGTAACCTCACCGGCCAGGTGCGCAACATCGCGCAGGTGACGACGGCGGTGGCGAACGGCGATCTGTCGCAGAAGGTCACCGTCGATGTCTCCGGTGAGATGCTCCAGTTGAAGAACACCGTGAACACCATGGTGGATCAGCTCTCCTCCTTCGCCGACCAGGTCACGCGGATGGCGCGGGACGTGGGCACCGAAGGGCGACTGGGCGGCCAGGCCCGGGTGGACGGCGTCAGCGGCACCTGGAAGGACCTGACCGACTCCGTCAACTCCATGGCGGGGAACCTGACCTCGCAGGTGCGCGGGATCGCCCAGGTGACCACCGCCGTCGCCCGCGGCGATCTGTCGCAGAAGATCGAGGTGGACGCGCGCGGCGAGATCCTCGAGCTCAAGAACACCATCAACACGATGGTCGACCAGCTCTCGGACTTCGCCCAGCAGGTGACCCGGGTCGCCCGCGAAGTGGGTACGGACGGCCGCCTGGGCGGTCAGGCGCAGGTGCCCGGTGTGGCGGGCGTATGGCGCGATCTGACCGATTCGGTGAACGGTATGGCGGGCAATCTGACCGCCCAGGTCCGCAATATCGCCCAGGTGGCGACCGCGGTCGCGCGCGGTGACCTCTCGCAGAAGATCGACGTCGATGCGCGCGGCGAAATCCTGGAGCTGAAGAACACCCTCAACACCATGGTGGACCAGCTGTCCTCCTTCGCGGAGGAGGTCACCCGCGTCGCCCGCGAGGTGGGCACCGAGGGGCAGTTGGGCGGTCAGGCCGAGGTGCAGGGCGTCTCCGGCACCTGGAAGGACCTGACCCAGTCCGTCAACGGCATGGCCAACAACCTCACCTCGCAGGTGCGTTCCATCGCCGAGGTGACGACGGCGGTCGCCAAGGGCGATCTGTCGAAGAAGATCACTGTCGATGCCAAGGGCGAGATCCTGGAGCTCGTCACCACCGTGAACACGATGGTGGACCAGCTGTCGTCGTTCGCCGAGCAGGTCACCCGGGTGGCCCGTGAGGTGGGCACGGAGGGGCAGTTGGGCGGCCAGGCGCGGGTGCCGGGCGTCACCGGCATCTGGAAGGACCTGAGCAACAACGTCAACCTGATGGCCAACAACCTGACCATCCAGGTGCGGAACATCTCCCAGGTCTCGGCGGCGGTCGCCAACGGCGATCTGACGAAGAAGGTGACGGTCGAGGCGCGCGGCGAGGTCGCGGCGCTGGCCGACACCGTCAACACCATGGTGACCACACTGTCGTCGTTCGCCGACGAGGTCACCCGGGTGGCGCGCGAGGTGGGTACGGACGGCATCCTCGGCGGCCAGGCGCGGGTGCCCGGTGTGTCCGGGACGTGGAAGGACCTCACCGAGTCCGTGAACTCGATGGCGTCCAACCTGACCGGCCAGGTGCGCAACATCGCGATGGTCACCACGGCGATCGCTCAGGGCGATCTGACCAAGAAGATCGACATCGAGGCGCGGGGCGAGATCCTGGAGCTGAAGACGACCATCAACACGATGGTCGACCAGCTGTCCTCGTTCGCCGACCAGGTGACCCGGGTGGCCCGTGAGGTGGGCACCGAGGGCCAGCTCGGCGGACAGGCGCGGGTGCGGGACGTGGCCGGCACCTGGAAGGACCTGACCGAGTCGGTGAACGAGATGGCCGGGAACCTGACCCGTCAGGTGCGCGCCATCGCCGAGGTCGCCACCGCGGTGACCCGCGGCGATCTCAACCTCAAGATTGACGTGGATGCCTCGGGCGAGATCCAGGTCCTCCAGGACCACATCAACACCATGATCGCCAACCTGCGTGAGACCACCCTCGCCAACAAGGAGCAGGACTGGCTGAAGGGCAACCTCGCCCGGATCTCCGGTCTGATGCAAGGACGGCGCGATCTCGAGGACGTCGCCCGGCTGATCATGAGCGAGTTGACCCCGGTGGTCTCCGCCCAGCACGGCGCGTTCTTCCTGGCGGTGCCGACCGGCGAGGGTACCGAGGTGGTCGCCGACAGCACCTCCGAGGAGGGCTACGAGCTGCGTCTGGTCGGCAGTTACGGCTACTCCCACGGGTCGATGCCCACGTCCTTCCAGCCGGGCGAGACCCTGATCGGGACGGTCGCCGAGGAGAAGCGGCCGATCCTGGTGGAGAACGTGCCCCCGGGCTACCTCAAGATCGCTTCGGGTCTGGGCGAGGCGGCTCCGGCGCATGTGATCGTGCTGCCGGTGCTCTTCGAGGGCCAGCTGCTCGGTGTGGTCGAGCTGGCGTCGTTCCAGCCGTTCGCGCAGATCCAGAAGGACTTCCTCAACCAGATCGCCGAGATGATCGGCACCAGCGTCAACACCATCAGCGTCAACACCAAGACCGAGGTGCTGCTGAAGCAGTCGCAGGAGCTGACCGAGCAACTGCGGGAGCGGTCGGCGGAGCTGGAGAACCGGCAGAAGGCGCTCCAGTCGTCCAACGCCGAGCTGGAGGAGAAGTCGGAGCGGCTGGCCCGGCAGAACCGCGACATCGAGGTGAAGAACACCGAGATCGAGGAGGCGCGGCAGGTGCTCGAGGAGCGCGCCGAGCAGCTCGCGGTCTCGATGCGCTACAAGAGCGAGTTCCTGGCCAACATGTCGCACGAGCTGCGCACCCCGCTCAACTCGCTGCTGATCCTGGCCAAGCTGCTCGCCGACAACGCGGACGGCAATCTCTCGCCGAAGCAGGTGGAGTTCGCCGAGACCATCCACGGCGCGGGCTCGGACCTGTTGCAGCTGATCAACGACATCCTGGACCTGTCGAAGGTCGAGGCGGGCAAGATGGACGTCAGCCCGACCCGGATCGCCCTGGTCCAGCTCGTGGACTATGTGGAGGCCACCTTCCGGCCGTTGACCGCCGAGAAGGGGCTGGACTTCTCGGTGCGGGTCTCGCCCGAGCTTCCGGCCACGCTGCACACCGACGAGCAGCGGCTGTTGCAGGTGCTGCGCAACCTCCTGTCCAACGCGGTGAAGTTCACCGACACCGGCGCCGTGGAACTGGTCATCCGGCCGGCGGGCGGCGACGTGCCCAACGCCATCCGGGAACAGCTTCTGGAGGCGGGCGCGTTGCGCGAACCGGACGCCGAGATGATCGCGTTCTCGGTGACCGATACCGGTATCGGCATCGCGGCGAGCAAGATGCGGGTGATCTTCGAGGCGTTCAAGCAGGCCGACGGGACCACCAGCCGGAAGTACGGCGGCACCGGACTGGGTCTGTCCATCAGCCGGGAGATCGCCCGGCTGCTGGGCGGTGAGATCCACGCGGCCAGTGAGCCGGGCCGCGGTTCGACCTTCACGCTCTATCTGCCGCTGCACCCCGGTGAGCTGCCGCCCCAGGGCTATCCGCAGCTCGCCGTGGGGGGTTCGGTGTCGGGCATCGCCCTCCCGGGCAACTCGGCCTCCGGGCCGCGGACCCCGGCCGCGCTGGAGAGCGGCACCGCCGGGGAGTCCGCCGAGCGCGGGACGGCGGCGGAGCCGGAGCCCGCGCCGGATGCCTCGGCCAACGGCGGCCAGCGGGCGTCCGGGCTGCTCCGGCGGGGCCGGCGGACTGAACAGGAGCCCCAGCAGCCGCTGTCCGAGCCGCAGTGGCCGCAGCCCGCGGACCGCGCGGCGGGCCGCCGGGGGCGGCAGTCCCAGGAGCGGGCCCCGGAGCCGTGGCTGCTGGGCGGCCAGGACCTGGTCGTGCCGGAGCCGGCAGGCGGCTTCCACGGCGAGAAGGTGCTGATCGTCGACGACGACATCCGCAACGTGTTCGCGCTCACCTCCGTGCTCGAGCAGCACGGACTCCAGGTCCTCTACGCGGAGAACGGCAGGGAGGGCATCGAGGTCCTCGAACAGCACGACGATGTCGTGCTCGTCCTGATGGACATCATGATGCCGGAGATGGACGGTTATGCCACGACGGCGGCGATCCGCAGGATGCCGCAGTTCGCCGGACTGCCGATCATCGCCCTGACCGCGAAGGCGATGAAGGGAGATCGTGAAAAGAGTATTGAGGCTGGCGCGTCGGACTATGTCACCAAGCCCGTCGACACCGATCATCTTCTTGCGGTGATGGAGCAGTGGATGTCAGAGCAGTGACCCTGCGGGACGCCAGGCGCGTCTGTGGTGTTGACTGACTGTCGCCGAACACGTGTGGGAACGCGGTATTCGGGGAACCTTCTGGTCTCCCGCCGCGTTTCTGCTACGTGCACAGTGACATCGCGGTGACAGGGTGTGGCGAACAGCGGGGTGCGGCTACCATGACCGGCACAAGGACGGGCGGCGCAAGGGAGTCGTCCCCTGGGGCGGCGCCCGGTGCTTCTCTCGGCTCTTCGAGCTGGGGAGACCCCAAGCCGGGACGAGGAGGACGGGGCATGGTGCAGAAGGCCAAGATCCTCCTGGTCGATGACCGGCCGGAGAATCTGCTGGCGCTGGAGGCCATTCTCTCCGCGCTCGATCAGACCCTGGTGCGGGCATCGTCAGGGGAGGAAGCGCTCAAGGCGCTGCTGACGGACGACTTCGCGGTCATCCTGCTGGATGTCCAGATGCCGGGCATGGACGGGTTCGAGACCGCCGCGCACATCAAGCGCCGTGAGCGGACCCGGGACATCCCGATCATCTTCCTCACCGCGATCAATCACGGTCCGCATCACACCTTCCGGGGCTATGCGGCCGGCGCGGTCGACTACATCTCCAAGCCGTTCGACCCGTGGGTGCTCAGGGCGAAGGTCTCGGTCTTCGTCGATCTGTACATGAAGAACTGCCAACTGCGGGAGCAGGCGTCGCTGCTGCGGCTCCAGTTGGAGGGTGGTCAGCCCGCGGCCGGTGAGGAGGCCAAGGAGTCGGCGGGGCTGCTCGCCGAGCTCTCCGCGCGGCTCGCCGCCGTCGAGGAGCAGGCCGAAGCACTGTCCAAGCAGTTGGACGAGTCGGCCGACGCGGCCGCGGTCGCCACCGCCGCCCATCTCGAGCGCAAGCTCACCGGTCTGCGGCGGGCGCTGGACGCCCTGGAGCCGGGTGCGGGCACCGGCGCCAGCCAGGTGCCCTCGCAGAACTGAGCCCCACCCCTTCGGGGCGCCGTAGTCCGCCCCCGGTCATCGCCCACCCGCGATCCGTTTTTGATGTCCTGTCACCGTCCGCTCACCTCGCGGCCGGTATCCGGTGCCCGCGTGACGCCGGTGACGCCTGACGCGTCCACCATGCGTGCTCCGTACGGCGGACGCGGGTAACCTCGCCCCCATGGCCTCTCGTACGTCCGGCAAGGGTTCCCAGAGCACGGCGGGCACCTCGAAGAAGCGCGCCGGGCAGTCCGGAGGCGCAGCGAAGAAGTCGCCCGCGAAGAACGCGAAGAAGGCGGCGGCCAAGAAGGCGCCCGCCAAGAAGTCGGCGGCGCCCGCGAAGAAGGCCGCTCCGAAGAAGAAGGCGGCGGCGAAGGCCGCACCGCCCCCGGCGCCCAACCCCACCAGCGGTGTGTACCGCGCCGTGCGCGCGCTCTGGAGGGGGCTGGCGCACGCCGTCGGGGCGATGTTCCGTGGGATAGGGCGCGGTGCCAAGGGACTCGACCCGGCGCACCGCAAGGACGGCAGCGCGCTGCTGCTGCTCGCCCTGGCGCTGATCGTGGCCGCGGGCACCTGGTCGAATCTGGACGGGCCGGTCGGCGACCTGGTCGAGATGCTGGTCACCGGAGCCTTCGGGCGGCTCGATCTGGTGGTGCCGATACTGCTGGCCACCATCGCCGCCCGGCTGATCCTGCACCCCGAGAAGCCGGAGGCCAACGGGCGGATTGTGATCGGTCTGTCCGCGCTGGTGATCGGTGTGCTGGGTGAGGTGCACATCGCCTGCGGGGCGCCGGGGCGCGGTCAGGGGACCGCGGCGATACAGGACGCGGGGGGCCTGATCGGCTGGGGCGTCTCCCGGCCGCTGATCCATGCGATGGGCGAGGTGCTGGCCGTACCGCTGTTGGCGCTGCTCACCGTCTTCGGGCTGCTGGTCGTCACCGCGACGCCGGTCGCGGCGATTCCGCAGCGGCTGCGGGCGTTGGGCATCCGGCTGGGTCTGCTCCGGGACGAGGAGGCATTCGCGGACGCGGACGTGGACGCGGGGACGGAAGTGGAGTACGCCGAGGAATGGCGCGAGACGCCCGCCAGGCGCCCGCGCAGGTCCGCACGGGCCCGCGGGGCCGCGGATGTCGCGGACGACCATGAGCGGGCCGAGGAGGAGGCGCTGCGGGGGCGCCGCCGGTCGCGCGGTGGCCGGCCCGTGGAGCCGCCGCAGGACCGTCCCATGGACGCGGTGGACGTGGCGGCCGCGGCCGCCGCCGCGTTGGACGGGGCCGTCCTGCACGGTGTCCAGCCCTCGCCGCTCGTCGCCGGGCTGAGCAACGGGATCTCGGTGGAGCGCGACACCGGTGAGGGCAGCGGCTCGGTGCCGGGGGCGCATGACGCCGGTCCGGAGCCCGGCAAGCCGGCCGGGGCGAAGGGCGGCCCAGGCCGGAGCGCGGCGGAGAGCTCGCGCGTCCCCGATCTCACCCGTCCCGCGGCCGACGAGGGCGAGCCGCTGCCGCCGCGCGCCGAACAGCTCCAGCTCTCCGGGGACATCACCTACTCGCTCCCCTCGCTCGAACTGCTGGAGCGCGGTGGGCCCGGCAAGACGCGCAGCGCCGCCAACGACGCCGTGGTCGACTCACTGACCAAGGTCTTCTCGGAGTTCAAGGTCGACGCCGCGGTCACCGGCTTCACCCGCGGTCCGACGGTCACCCGCTACGAGGTGGAGCTCGGCCCGGCGGTGAAGGTCGAGCGGATCACGGCGCTGACCAAGAACATCGCGTACGCCGTCGCCAGTCCCGATGTGCGGATCATCAGCCCGATTCCGGGCAAGTCGGCGGTCGGTATCGAAATCCCCAACAGCGACCGCGAGATGGTCAACCTCGGCGATGTGCTGCGCTCTGCGGACTCCGTCGGGGACGACCACCCGATGCTGGTGGGGCTGGGCAAGGACGTCGAGGGCGGCTACGTGGCGGCCAATCTCGCGACCATGCCGCATGTACTGGTGGCCGGCGCCACCGGATCCGGCAAGTCGTCCTGCATCAACTGCCTCATCACGTCGATCATGGTCCGGGCCACTCCGGACGATGTGCGGATGGTGCTGGTCGACCCCAAGCGGGTGGAGCTGACCGCGTACGAGGGCATTCCGCATCTGGTCACGCCGATCATCACCAATCCCAAGCGCGCGGCCGAGGCCCTTCAGTGGGTCGTCCGCGAGATGGATCTGCGGTACGACGATCTCGCGGCGTACGGCTTCCGCCACATCGACGACTTCAACGCGGCGGTCCGCGCGGGCAAGGTCAAACTGCCCGAGGGGAGCGAGCGGGAGCTCAAGCCGTATCCGTATCTGCTGGTGATCGTCGACGAGCTGGCGGACCTGATGATGGTCGCACCGCGTGACGTCGAGGACTCGATCGTCCGGATCACCCAGCTCGCGCGCGCGGCCGGGATCCATCTGGTGCTGGCCACCCAGCGGCCGTCGGTGGATGTGGTCACCGGTCTGATCAAGGCCAATGTGCCCTCGCGGCTCGCCTTCGCCACCTCCTCGCTGGCCGACAGCCGGGTCATTCTGGACCAGCCCGGCGCCGAGAAGCTGATCGGCAAGGGCGACGGGCTGTTTCTGCCCATGGGTGCGAACAAGCCGGTCCGGATGCAGGGCGCCTATGTCACCGAGAGCGAGGTCGAGGCGGTCGTCGCGCACTGCAAGCAGCAGATGGCACCGGTCTTCCGCGAGGACGTGACGGTCGGGACGGCGAAGAAGAAGGAGATCGACGAGGAGATCGGCGATGATCTCGATCTTCTGTGTCAGGCCGCTGAGCTGGTGGTTTCCACGCAGTTCGGATCGACTTCGATGCTTCAGCGCAAGCTGCGGGTGGGTTTCGCCAAGGCCGGGCGGCTGATGGACCTCATGGAGTCCCGGGGGGTCGTCGGGCCGAGCGAGGGCTCCAAGGCGCGCGATGTGCTCGTCAAGCCGGACGAATTGGATGGCGTGCTGGACGTGATCCGCGGTAAAGCTCACTCGTAAGGGTTGGGCGGGCAACCGTTTCCCCTGCCGAGACGTCAAGTTGAGGGAGGTGGCGGAGTGAGGTCGCACCATCATGGTTGCGGGGCAATCCCGATGGCGGACAAACTCCGTCCTCCCGCTTGCCCGACCCTTTCGTCCCACCCCTAGACTGAACCTCCAGCAGGTGGCTACACGCTCGAAAGGCGCCCCCGTGTCCATCGGCAACTTTCCCGAAGACGGCAACTCCCCCGAAAACGACCGGCCTTCCGTCGGCAGCGCCCTCCGGCAAGCCCGTATCGCCGCCGGGCTGACCGTCGACGAGGTCAGCACCTCCACCCGGGTCCGGATCCCCATAGTGCAGGGGATCGAGCAGGACGACTTCTCGCGCTGCGGCGGCGATGTGTATGCCCGGGGGCATATCCGCGTGCTCGCGCGCGCTGTCGGGCTCGACCCCGATGGTCTGATCGCACAATTCGACGCCGAGCACGGGGGACGGCCCGCGCCGACCGCCCCCGCCCCGCTCTTCGAGGCCGAGCGGATCCGCCCAGAGCCCCGGCGCCCCAACTGGACGGCGGCGATGGTCGCGGCCATCGTGGCCGTCGTCGGATTCGTCGGCTTCACGCTTTTCAGTGGTGGTGACGGGGACAGCGGTTCCACGGTCGCCGAGGACTCCGCCTCGCCCAAGGCGAGCCGCACCACCCCCAGCCGCAGCCCCAGCTCCAAGCCCGAGGACCAGGACCGGCCGGAGCCGTCCGACAGCGCCATCGCGGGCGTTCCGGCGGACAAGGTCACCGTCAAGCTCACCGCCGAGGGCGGACAGAGCTGGATCTCCGCGCAGGACCACAACGGGCGGCTGCTGGAAGAAGGCGTGCTGCGCGAGGGCGACTCCAAGACGTTCAGCGACAGCAAGCGCATCGACCTGGTGCTCGGGAACGCCGGGGCGATCAAGCTGTTCGTGAACGGCAAGGAAGTGAAGAATGTGGGCAACAGCGGGACCGTCCAGCGGCTGAGCTACACCAAGGGAGACCCCGAAGCGGGCTGAGCGACCGTGATCGGGAGCCCTGGCAGCGGGGGCAGGGCGGGGGACGAAGTAGTCTGAGCGCATGCCCGAACGCCGCACCGTCGCCCTTGTCACTCTTGGCTGCGCCCGCAATGAGGTGGACTCGGAGGAGCTCGCAGGCCGCTTGGCGGCGGACGGCTGGGAGCTCGTCGAGGAAGCCGCCGACGCGGACGTCGCCGTCGTCAACACCTGTGGCTTTGTCGAAGCCGCCAAGAAGGACTCGGTCGACGCCCTGCTGGAGGCCCGGGATCTGAAGGATCACGGCCGTACCCAGGCCGTCGTGGCCGTCGGCTGCATGGCCGAGCGCTACGGCAAGGAGCTCGCGGAGGCGCTGCCCGAGGCCGACGGGGTGCTCGGCTTCGACGACTACGCCGATATCTCCGACCGGCTCCAGACCATCCTCTCCGGCGGCATCCACGCCTCGCACACCCCGCGCGACCGCCGCAAGCTGCTGCCGATCAGCCCGGCCGAGCGGCAGGACGCCTCCTCCGTGGCGCTGCCCGGCCATGCCCAGGACACCCCGCCCGAGGATCTGCCCGCCGGAGTGGCGCCCGCCTCGGGGCCGCGCGCCCCGCTGCGCCGCAGGCTGGACTCCAGTCCGGTCGCCTCGGTGAAGCTGGCCTCCGGATGCGACCGGCGGTGCTCGTTCTGCGCCATCCCGTCCTTCCGCGGCTCCTTCATCTCGCGCCGGCCCTCCGATGTGCTGGGGGAGACCCGCTGGCTGGCCGAGCAGGGCGTCAAGGAGGTCATGCTGGTCTCCGAGAACAACACCTCCTACGGCAAGGACCTGGGGGACATCCGGCTGCTGGAGACGCTGCTGCCGGAGCTGGCCGCGGTGGACGGCATCGAGCGGATCCGGGTGAGCTACCTCCAGCCCGCCGAGATGCGGCCCGGTCTGATCGACGTGCTGACCTCGACCGAGAAGGTCGCGCCCTACTTCGACCTGTCCTTCCAGCACTCGGCGCCGGGTGTGCTGCGCGCGATGCGGCGCTTCGGGGACACCGACCGCTTCCTGGGCCTGCTGGAGGAGATCAGAGGCAAGGCGCCGCAAGCGGGCGCCCGGTCCAACTTCATCGTGGGATTCCCCGGCGAGACCGAGGAGGACCTGGCCGAGCTGGAGCGTTTCATCAGCGAGGCGCGGCTGGATGCGATCGGTGTGTTCGGTTACTCGGACGAGGAGGGCACCGAGGCCGCGGGGTACGAGAACAAGCTCGACCCGGACGAGGTCGCCGAGCGGCTGGAGCACATCTCGCGGCTTGCCGAGGAGCTCACCGCCCAGCGGGCCGAGGAGCGGCTCGGCGAGGTCGTCGAGGTGCTCGTGGAGGAAATCGACGAGAGCGGGGCCGCCGGGGCGGTGCTGGGCCGCGGCGCCCACCAGGCGCCGGAGACCGACGGTCAGACGCAGCTCAGCACGGATGCGAAGCCCGCGGTGGGCCGTATGGTCGAGGCCAAGGTGATCGCGACGGAGGGAGTGGACCTCGTCGCGGAGCCGCTGCGGCCGCTGGACGGAACCGGCGGCGGCGCGTGGAGCGAGGAGGCGGCCAGATGACCGGCGTCCCGGCCTCCGCCGCGGGAGGCCACCACCGCCCGGCCGCGGCCGTCCGGCCCGCCGGACTGTGGAACATCGCCAACATCCTCACCATGATGCGGCTGGTCCTCGTACCGGGGTTTGTGTTGTTGATGCTCCACAACGGCGGATATGACCCGGCCTGGCGCGCGTTGGCGTGGGCGGCCTTCGCCATTGCCATGATCACCGATCTCTTCGACGGCCATCTGGCCCGCCGGTACAACCTCGTCACCGACTTCGGCAAGATCGCCGACCCGATCGCGGACAAGGCGATCATGGGCGCGGCGCTGATCTGTCTGTCGGCCCTGTCCGATCTGCCCTGGTGGGTGACGGGCGTGATCCTCTTCCGCGAGATAGGGATCACACTGATGCGGTTCTGGGTGATCCGGCACGGGGTGATCCCGGCCAGCCGCGGCGGAAAGCTGAAGACCCTCGCGCAGGGCACGGCGGTGGGCATGTACATCCTGGCGCTGACCGGGCCGCTGGCCACCTTGCGCTTCTGGGTGATGGCGGTGGCCGTGGTGCTGACCGTCGTCACCGGCCTCGACTACGTTCGCCAGGCGATCGTGCTGCGCCGGGCGGGTCGTGCCACCCAGGAGTCCACATCGTGAGCACCGGCACGGCGGAAGGCGGTGCGGCGGGATCCGGGCGGTCCACCGCGGCCGAGGCGCTGGCGCTGCTGGAGCGGCGCGGGCAGACCGTGGCGGTGGCCGAATCGCTCACCGGCGGTCTGGTGGCCGCGGAGCTGACGGCGGTGGACGGGGCGTCCCGCTCCTTCCGCGGCTCGGTGACCGCGTACGCCACCGCGCTCAAGCAGGAGCTGCTGGGGGTGGACGCGGCCCTGCTGGCCGAGCGCGGGGCGGTGGATGCCGAGGTCGCGCGGCAGATGGCCCGGGGCGTGGCGGGTGCGCTGGGCGCCGACTGGGGCGTGGCCACCACTGGTGTGGCGGGTCCCACATCGCAGGATGGTCAGCCCGTGGGCACGGTCCATGTGGCGGTGGCCGGGCCCGCGGAGCGGGTGGCTTCGGCCGCGCTGCGGTTGGCGGGAGACCGCTCGGGCATCCGCATACAGGCGGTGGAGGCCGCGGTCAAGCTGCTGTTCAGCGAATTGATCGCGACAGCGGGGGCACAGGATACGGAACAACACAGCGGGATTTGATGTTTGCAGCCCTGAGTGAACACGACATCGCTCCCCGCACGGGCACAGCCGAAGGCGGTACGGTGGGGCGTGAAGGATCCGGATCCGAGGTCCGAGGAGGGAGCCAGCGATGATTCTGCTCCGTCGCCTGCTGGGTGACGTGCTGCGTCGGCAGCGCCAGCGCCAGGGCCGTACTCTGCGCGAGGTTTCCTCCTCCGCCCGAGTGTCGCTCGGCTATCTGTCAGAGGTCGAGCGCGGGCAGAAGGAAGCCTCGTCGGAGTTGCTCTCCGCGATTTGCGATGCTCTGGACGTACGGATGTCGCAGGTGATGCGAGAGGTGAGCGACGAGCTGTCGCTCGCGGAGCTGGCGGAGTCGGCGGCGGCGGGCGAGAAGGTGCCCGCGCCGATGCGGCCGATGCTCAACCCTGTGTCCGTGTCCTCCGTGACGGGTGTCCCGGAGGAGCGGGTGACGATCAAGGCGCCCACGGAGGCCGTGGACGTCGTGGCGGCCTGATCCACAGACAGGCCCTGCCTTGCGGCTCTTCGGGCCCCGGTCGGTTGTGTACCGACCGGGGCCCGATGTTTGTCGTGCCACTTTCGGGTCACCCAGGGGTGAGGGAGGTAATCGAGGGGGCTGAACGGTCGAACAGGAGGAAGTGGATGACTGTGGTCAAGAGTCCGCTCGCGAGCGAGAGCCTGAAGATCGTCGGTGACGCTCTCCAGGGCGCCCTCGTCGACCTCGTGGATCTCGCGCTGGTGGGCAAGCAGATCCACTGGACGGTCGTCGGCCCGCGGTTCCGCACGGTTCATCTCCAGCTCGACGAGGTTGTCGCCACCGCCCGGATGCACGCCGACACGGTGGCGGAGCGGGCCTCGGCGATCGGGGTGGCTCCGGACGGACGGGCCGAGACGGTCGCCAAGACCAGCGCCGTCGGCGCGGTCAGGGGCGGTTGGACCGAGGACGCGGCAGCCGTAGGGACCTTGGTGAACGCGCTCGTGTCCGTGATCGGTCGGATGCGTGAGCGCATCGACGCCACCGCCGATCCCGACCCGGTGACCCAGGACATCCTGATCGGGCTCACCCGGGATCTGGAGAAGCATCACTGGATGTTCCAGGCGGAGAACGTCAACGGAGGCTAGGCCCTGTCCGGCGGGTCTTATCGGGCCCGCGACGCCTGGCACCGCGCCCCCAGCTACCGCTGGGAGGTGCCCCCGGCTGCGTTGTCGGAGTCGCCCGAGTACGCCCAGTACGAGGGCGATCCTCCGCCTTGCGATCCTCCCCCAGCTAACGCTGGGAGGTGCCTCCTGCACCAGACGCCGCGGGCTGATCCTCAAAGACCCACCGGACAGGACCTAAGCCCTGGGACGGCTCCTTGCCGCTCGCATGCCGTGTGGTCATCGCCCCCGGCGATGGCCGCGCAGTCTGCGAGACGACCGCCGCCTACACCGGATCCACGCCCACCCCTCGGCGCCCTCGCCACCCAGGGGGGCGTCGCTCTGGGTGCGCCCTGCGGCCCGGCTGGGCAGACTGGGGGAGCGTGGGTGTCCGACGCGCGCTGACGTGCCTCCTGTGCGCCCTCCCGCCGTGTGCGAACAGGCGTCTAGCGTCGCCCGAAGGAGGCAGTCATGGCAGCCGTGGGAGGGGCCGGCATCCTGGGCCGCCGGGCGGTCCGGTGGATGCTCGCGCTCGCTCTCGGCGGTCTGTGGTGGTGGTCGGTCTTCCGGATGGCCGTATCACCGGACGCGGCCGGGCCGGTGGAAGGGACCCTGGCGATCGGCGGCTGGGGGCTGAGCCTGCTGCCGGTGCACTGCGGCCCCTCGCCCCGGCGAAGGGCCGGGGGGATCACCACGGCATCGCGATTCCGCCATTCGGGCGCAGGATCTGGCCGGTCATGAAGGACGAGGCGCCGGACGCCAGGTAGAGCACCGCATGGGCGATGTCCTCGGGCTCCCCCACCCGCCCCAGCGGAGTGCGCCGGGCCATGGGCTCCTCGGCGAACTGCTGCTCCTCGTCGCTGTTCCGCGCGGTCATGGGGGTGCGGATCCAGCCGGGGGCGACGGCATTGACGCGGATGCCATGACGGCCGACCTCGGCCGCGAGCGTCCGGGTGAGCTGGACCACGGCCGCCTTGGTGACGCCGTAGCACAGCAGCCCGGGGGTGCCGGTGTCGATCGCGCCGGAGGCCATGGTGACGATGGAGCCGCCCGCCCCCTGGGCGATCATGGCGCGTGCCGCCTCCTGGCATCCGTACAGCACACCCTTGAAGTTGACGGCGAGGACCCGGTCGAGATCGGCCTCGTCGGTCTCCAGCACCGGGCTGCTGTGCATGATCCCGGCGATGGCGGCCAGTACGTCCAGCCGCCCCCCGTCCCGGACGACGGCCTTGACGACGGCGGAGACCTGGGCCCGGTCGGCGACGTCGAGCGTGTGGGCGCGTGCGCTGCCACCGGCCAGGGTGATCTGCTCGGCCGTCCGCCGCGCCCCGTCCTCGTCGAGGTCGGCGCAGTGAACGGCGGCTCCGGCCGCGGCGAGCAGGACGGCGGTGGCTCGCCCGATGCCCCCGGCCGCACCCGTGACCAGGGCGGTGCGGCGGCTGAGGTCGTACGCCGAAGTGGCGGTCATGGGGTGACGGTACGGCCGTATCTGACGGACCGTCAATTACCGGGCGTCGATGAGCCGGACGCGGGAGACGGGCCCTGCGGCCCCGGCTGGCAGCGCGGACACCAGAAGGTGGTGCGCTCCTGGCCCGCGCGCCCCTGGTCAGCGGCGCGCACCGGCGTGCCGCAGCGCAGACAGGGGCGGCCCGGGCGGCCGTACACCCACAGTCTGCGGTCGGGGCGGGACTGTGCCGTGGTGACACGGGCCCGGCGGTTCCGGTTGACCTCCAGCAGACGCTTGGCGACGGCCACCAGGCGCTCGGGGGAGGGGACATCGCCGACCGGCAGCCAGGGCGAGAGCCGCAGTACGAAGCACAGCTCGGACTTGTAGACATTGCCGATCCCGGCCAGATTGCGCTGGTCGAGCAGCGCCTTGCCCAGGGGCCGGGACGGGTCGGCGAGCAGTCTGCGCAGCGCCTCGTCCGGATCCCAGTCGGGGCCGAGGAGATCGGGGCCCAGATGGCCGACCGCGCGGTCCTCCTCGGCGGTGCGCAGCAGCTCCAGCACCGGGAGCCGGTAACCGACGGCCGTGTGCTCGGCGGTGGCGAGGACGGCGCGGATCTGGTGGTGCGGACCGCCGCGCCACCGCTCCCCGGCGCCGTACACATACCAGGCGCCGTCCATCCGCAGATGGGAGTGGAGGGTGAGACCGCCCTCGATCCGGGTCAGCAGATGCTTGCCGCGCGGGACGACCTCCAGGACCCGGCGGCCGGTGAGGTCGGCGGTCGCCAGCCGGGGGACGCGCAGATCGCATACGGTGAGCGGGGCGCCCGCGAGCGCCGTGTGCAGGCGCTGGGCCGTCTGCCAGACGGTGTCTCCTTCGGGCATGGGCGGCCTCTCAGGGGCGCAGCCGCAGACCGCGCGGCGTCGGATGGAACCCGGCGGCCTCCAGGACGCGGCCGACCGGGGACGACAGCGCCTGACCGCCGTTGATCCGCTCGACGGTCACGCTGCCCAGGGCGCCCGCGCGGGCCGACCCGGCCAGCGCCTCGACCGCCGCCCGCAGCCTGCCGTCGTCCTCCGGGGAGGCGGCCTCGGCCTCGCCCGAGGGCCAGGCGAGCAGGGTCTTGCCGCCGCGCTCCATGTAGAGGGTCAGCTCGCCGTCTACGAGCACCACCAGCGACCCCGCCTTGCGGCCCGGCCGATGGCTCGCGTCGGCGGGCGGATCGGGCCAGGGCAGGGCGGCGCCATAGGCATTGGCGGGGTCGGCGGCGGCCAGCACGACGGTGCGCCGCGACGACTGCCCCGGCCGCCCGTCGAACGCCGGGCCCGGGGCGGGGTCGGCGGCGCGGTCGCGGGCGGTGCTGACCGCGCGGAGCCGGTCCACCGCGCCGTCCATCGCGAACTGGGCGGCGCCCAGCCCCTCGACGACATAGCCGCGGCGCGCCTGTCCGGTCTCCTCGAACGCGGACAGCACCCGGTACGCCGCGGAGAAGCCGCCCTCGACGCCCTCGGCGGCGACCGCCCCGCGGGTGACCACCCCGTGCCGGTCCAGGAGGGTGTGTGCCAGGGCGTGCGCCCGGTGGGTGGGTTCGGATTCCCGCTCCGGCAGCAGTGACCAGCGCCCGGCGACGGTGGGCGGTCCGCCGCGCGAGGCGGTGGGCCGGCCGGTGCGGCCGGCGAGGCCGCCGTAGCGTCCCCGGGGGACCGTGCGCTTGGCGCGGTGGGCGGTGGAGCCCGCGGTGCGGCCCGAGCCCAGCAGGGAGCGGAGCGGGGCCAGGGTGTCACCGGTGAGCCGCCCGGACCAGGCCAGGTCCCAGATGGCCTCGGCGAGCTGCGGATCCTGGAACTCGTGGCCGGCGGCGCGGACCTGATCGGCGATCTGGCGGAAGAACAGGCCGTAGCCCCCGGACAGGGCGTCCAGCACGGCCCGGTGGAGCGGGCCCGCCTCGAACGGATGCGGGGTGTGCAGCAGCAGCGGCGCGGTCTCCGCCAGATGGAGAGTGACCCAGCCGTCCTTGCCGGGCAGTGCGCCCGCCCCGGCCCAGACCACCTCTCCGGCGACGGTCAGCTCGTCGAGCATCGTGGGGGTGTAGTCGCTGACCCGGGAGGGCAGCACCAGCTTCTCCAGGGCGGAGGCGGGCACCGGCGCTCCCTGGAGCTGCTCGATCGCGCGCACCAGCCCGTCGGTACCGCGCAGGCTGTGGGTGCCCAGATGCTGCCACTGGGGGAGGAAGGCGGCGAGCGCCGCGGGCGGCACCGGCTCCAGCTCATGGCGCAGCGCGGCGAGCGAGCGGCGCCGCAGACGCCGCAGGACGGCCGCGTCGCACCACTCCTGGCCCACTCCAGCGGGGTGGAACTCGCCCTGGACGATCCGGCCGGTCGCGGCGAGCCGGTGCAGGGCGCCGTCGGTGACGGCCGTGCCGAGGCCGAAGCGGGCGGCGGCCTGAGACGAAGTGAACGGGCCGTGGGTGCGCGCGTAACGAGCCAGCAGATCGCCGAGGGGGTCCTTGACCGGCTCGGTGAACGCCTCGGGGACACCGACCGGCAGCGCGGTGCCGAGCGCGTCGCGCAGCCGTCCGGCGTCCTCGACGGCCGCCCACCGCTCCTCGCCCGCGATCCGGACCCGGATGGCGCGCCGGGTCGCCGCCAGCTCCTCGGGCCACCGTGGGTCGGCGCCGCGCTCGGTCAGCTCGGCGCCGGTGAGCGGGCCGAGCAGCCGCAGCAGATCGGCGACGCCCTCGGCGTCCTTGACCCGGCGGTCCTCGGTGAGCCACTGCAACTCCCGCTCCAGCTCGGCCAGGACCTCGGCGTCGAGCAGCTCGCGCAGCTCGGCCTGGCCCAGCAGCTCGGCCAGCAGCCGCGAGTCCAGGGACAGGGCCGCCGCGCGGCGCTCGGCCAGCGGGGAATCGCCCTCGTAGAGGAACTGGGCGACATAGCCGAAGAGCAGCGAGCGCGCGAAGGGCGACGGCTCGGGGGTGGTGACCTCCACCAGCCGCACCCGGCGGGCCTCGATGTCGCCCATCAGCTCGGTGAGGCCCGGGACGTCGAAGACATCCTGGAGGCATTCGCGGACGGCCTCCAGGACGATCGGAAAGGAGCCGAACTCGCTCGTCACCTGGAGCAGTTGCGCGGCGCGCTGGCGCTGCTGCCACAGCGGGGTGCGCTTGCCGGGGTTGCGCCGGGGCAGCAGGAGGGCGCGGGCGGCGCATTCGCGGAAGCGGGAGGCGAACAGGGCCGAGCCGCCGACCTGATCGGTGACGAGGTCGCCGATCTCGCCCTTGTCGAAGGCGACATCGGCCGCGCCCACGGGGGACTGCTCGGTGTCGTACTCGGTGCCCTGCCGCATCGGATCGCCGTCGAGGAGGTCCAGGCCCATCAGGTCGGCGTCGGGCAGGCGCAGCACGATGCCGTCGTCGGCGTGCATCACCTGGGTGTCCATGCCGTACCGCTCGGCCAGCCGGGCGCCCAGGGCGAGCGCCCAGGGGGCGTGGACCTGGGCCCCGAAGGGGGAGTGGACCACAACCCGCCAGTCGCCCAGCTCGTCCCGGAACCGCTCCACGACGATCGTCCGGTCGTCGGGCACATGGCCGCAGGCCCGGCGCTGCTCGTCGAGATAGGCGGTGACATTGTCCGCGGCCCAGGTGTCCAGACCGGCGGCCAGCAGCCTCGCGCGGGCGGTCTCGGGCGCCAGGGCGCCGACCTCGCGCAGGAACGCGCCCAGCGCACGGCCCAGTTCGAGCGGGCGGCCGAGCTGGTCGCCCTTCCAGAAGGGCAGGCGGCCGGGGACGCCGGGGGCGGGGGAGACCAGGACCCGGTCACGGGTGATGTCCTCGATCCGCCATGAGGTGGTGCCGAGGGTGAACACATCGCCCACCCGCGACTCGTAGACCATCTCCTCGTCCAGCTCTCCCACCCTGCCGCCGCCCTTCTTGGGGTCGGCGCCCGCCAGGAAGACGCCGAACAGGCCGCGGTCGGGGATGGTGCCGCCGGAGGTCACCGCGAGCCGCTGGGCGCCAGGCCGCCCGGTGACCGTATTGGCGACGCGGTCCCACACCAGGCGGGGCCGCAACTCCGCGAAGGCATCGGAGGGGTAGCGCCCGGCCAGCATGTCCAGCACCGAGGTGTACGCCGACTCCGGGAGCGAGGCGAAGGGCGCGGCGCGACGGACGAGGGCGAGCAGCTCGTCCACGTCCCAGGCGTCCATGGAGGTGATGGCGACGAGCTGCTGGGCGAGCACGTCCAGCGGGTTGGCGGGCACCCGCAGCGCCTCGATGGCCCCCTCGCGCATCCGCTCGGTGACCACCGCCGACTGGACCAGATCGCCGCGGTACTTGGGGAAGACCACACCGGTGGAGACCGCGCCCACCTGGTGACCGGCGCGGCCCACCCGCTGGAGCCCGGAGGCCACCGACGGCGGGGACTCGACCTGGACGACCAGGTCCACCGCGCCCATGTCGATGCCCAGCTCCAGGCTGGAGGTGGCGACAACGGCGGGCAGCCGCCCGGCCTTGAGGTCCTCCTCGACCAGCGCCCGCTGCTCCTTGGACACCGAGCCGTGGTGCGCGCGGGCCAGCAGCGTGGGCGCGCCGGTGGCCGCCCCCGATCCGCCCATCAGCTGGGCGGGGGAGTGGTCCTCGGGCAGCGCCTCGCCGGTGGCGCGCTCATAGGCGATCTCGTTGAGCCGGTTGCACAGCCGCTCGGCCAGCCGCCGGGAGTTGGCGAAGACGATCGTGGAGCGGTGGGCCTGGACGAGATCGGCGATCCGCTCCTCCACATGCGGCCAGATCGAGGGGCGCTCACCGGTCTCCCCGTCCTGCACAGGGGAGCCGCCCAGCTCGCCGAGGTCCTCGACCGGGACGACCACCGACAGGTCGAACTCCTTGCCCGAGGGCGGCTGGACGATCTCGACCGTGCGATGCGGGGACAGGAAGCGTGCCACCTCGTCCACCGGGCGCACGGTGGCCGACAGGCCGATCCGGCGGGCGGGGCGGTCGAGCAGCTCGTCGAGCCGCTCCAGGGACAGCGCGAGATGGGCGCCGCGCTTGGTGCCCGCGACGGCGTGCACCTCGTCCAGGATGACGGTCTCCACTCCGCGCAGCGCGTCCCGGGTGGCGGAGGTGAGCATCAGGAACAGCGACTCGGGGGTGGTGATCAGGATGTCCGGCGGGCGGGCGGCCAGGGCCCGGCGCTCGGCGGCCGGGGTGTCGCCGGAGCGGATGCCCACCCGGATCTCCGGCTCGGGAAGGCCCAGCCGCACCGACTCCTGGCGGATCCCGGTGAGCGGGCTGCGGAGATTGCGCTCGACATCGACCGCGAGAGCCTTCAGCGGGGAGACGTACAGCACCCGGCAGCGCTTCTTGGCCTCGGCGGGGGGAGGCTCGGCGGCCAGCCGGTCCAGGGCGGCCAGGAAGGCGGCCAGCGTCTTGCCGGAGCCGGTGGGCGCGACGACCAGCACGTCCGAGCCCTTGCCGATCGCCCGCCACGCGCCCTCCTGCGCGGCCGTGGGCGCGGTGAAGGCACCCGTGAACCACCCCCGGGTGGCCGGGGAGAATGCGTCGAGCGCCGAGCCTGCCATGTCCCCCATCGTGCACCGCACCACTGACAACCCACCGGATCCGCTGGTCAGAGGCGGCCGGGCCGGGGCGCACAATGGGTGGCATGGGCACCGGGGAGAGCGCGCGGCACTGGCGGTGCCCCCAGCTGCCCGGGGTTGATCTGCTCCGCGCCCGGTACATCCGCAAGACCTTCGTGCAGCACACCCACGAGACCTTCGTGATCGCGGCGATCACCGAGGGCGTCGAGGAGTTCCACCACCGCGGCGTGGTGGAGCGGGCCGGGCCCGGCGGGCTCGCGCTCATCAACCCCGACACCCCCCACACCGGACGGGCCGGGGTGCCCGAGGGGTGGCGCTACAGCGTGCTGTACCCGGACGCGGACGTGGTCGCCGCCATTGCCGCCGAGACCACCACCTTGCGCGGGACGGCCGGCTTCGGGGCCGCCGCCGTCGACGATCCGCGGACCGCGCGGCTGGTCACCGAGGTGCACCGGGCAGCCGAGGAGGGCAACGCGCTGGCCGCCGACAGTCTGCTGCGCGTCGCCGTGGCCCGTCTGCTGCGCGACCATGGCGGTCCGCTCCCCGCGCGCACGGCGCCCACCGCGGGCGCGCGGGTCGCGGTGCGCGCGCGTGCGCTGCTGGAGGAGCGGATGGCCGAACCGCCGTCCCTGGAACGGCTGGCGGCCGAGCTGGGCACCGGGCCGTTCGCCCTGCTGCGCGCCTTCCGCGCCGCCTACGGGATGCCGCCGCACACCTGGCTGACCGACGCCCGGGTGCGCCGGGCCCGCCGTCTTCTGGACGCCGGGGCCGCACCGGCCGAGGCCGCCGTCGCCGTCGGCTTCACCGATCAGCCGCATCTGAACCGGCACTTCACCCGCATCGTGGGCGTGCCACCGGGCGCCTACCAGCGCGAGCGCGCAAGAACGTACAAGACCGGGCCCGATGCGCTCGCCTAGCGTGCGGGACGTGCCAGAAGAGATAGACATACGAACCGAGTCCGCCGCGCCCCCGGCGGACTCCACCGTTATCCGCGACGCCCTGGGCGTCGGCGTCGCCGTCGGGCTCTCCGGTTTCGCCTTCGGGGTGACATCGGCGGGTGCCGGGCTCGACGTCCTCCAGACCTGTGCGCTGAGTCTGCTGGTCTTCACCGGCGCCTCGCAGTTCGCACTGGTCGGGGCGCTCGCCGCGGGCGGCAATCCGTTCACGGCCGCCGCCGGGGCGTTCTTCCTCGGGGTGCGCAACGCCTTCTACGGGCTGCGGCTGTCCGGGCTGCTCGGCCTCCCTCGCTCGGTGCGTCCCCTGGCCGCCCACTGGGTCATCGACGAGACCTCCGCCGTCACCCTTGCCCAGCCCGACCGGCGCACCGCGCGCCTCGGCTTCACCGTCACCGGGCTGACCCTGTACGTGCTGTGGAACCTCACCACCCTGATCGGCGCCCTGGGGGCCTCCGCGCTCGGCGACACCGCCGCCTGGGGTCTGGACGCCGCCGGGCCCGCCGTCTTCCTCGCCCTGCTGGCCCCGATGCTCAGCTCCGCCCTGGAGCGCGCCGTGGCCGGACTCGGCGTGCTGCTCGTCCTCGCCTGCCAGCCGGTGCTGCCCGCCGGGGTTCCGGTGCTCGTGGCCGCGCTCGCCGCCCCCGCCGTCCTCGTGGCGCACGGAGTGGTACAGGGACGCGCCGCCCGCGGCCGGGACGGCCGGGGAGACCGGGGGGAGAAGGTGCGCCGATGAACACCTGGATCGCCATCGGCGTCACCGCGGCCGGCTGCTACTTGGCCAAACTCCTGGGCCTCTCGGTGCCCGCCGGAGCTCTGGAGCGCCCGCTCGTCAGACGGCTGGCGGCGCTGCTCCCGGTGGCCCTGCTGACTGCCCTCACCGCCCAGCAGACCTTCACCGACGGACAGCACCTGGTGCTGGACGCACGGGCGGCCGGGCTCGGAGCGGCGGCGCTCGCCCTCATCCTGCGCGCCCCCTTCCTGGTGGTGGTCGCCGTGGCCGTCATCGCCACCGCCGCCGTCCGCAGCCTGTGAACGCATGTGCGGACCTCACACCGCGCGGCCGTACGCGCGCAGGGTGAGCAGCGCCTCCAGCGTCACCACCGCCCGGCCCTCCAGCGAGGCTCCCGGCGCCCACGCGCGCCGACGGGCCGGCCAGCCGCCGTCCTCCCGCTGCGCGTCCGCGAGGACGTCCAGCGACCGCTCCACCTCCGCGTCGGTGAACCACCGGCGGGCCAGTGAACCGGGCGCCGGGGCGACATCGTGCACCAGCGCGTACGTCGCGGTGCCGCCCTGGCCGGGCGGCGGCGCCGCGTCCTCGGCGCCGTGCCCGGGGTCCAGCGCCACCAGCCCCCGCTCCCGCACCCGGCGGCCCAGTCGCTCGGCCGCCTCCGCGGCGCGCCCCCGGTCCGGCACGCCGTCCAGGAAGGCGACGGCCGCCGCGACCTCGTACGGGTGCGCGGGCGCGCCCTCGGCCAGCGCCGTGACCGCGGCCCAGCAGAAGTCCGTGGCCCGGAACAGCCAGGCGTGCCACACCTCGTTGCGGTGCAGCAGCCCCACCACCGGGCCCGTGGTGAGCAGTCCGCTCGGCGGATCGTCCGCCACCGGGATCCAGGGGGCGGCCGGATAGCCGCGCAGCGAGGGATGGCTCACCGGCAGCGCGCCGTCGGGGGTGGACACGGCGGTCAGATAGCGGCACAGACGTTCGGTCCGCTGCCCGCCGCAGCGTCCGATACCGTCGAGCACCCGCAGCGCGTGCACGGCGTGCAGCGGCTGGCTCACCGGTCCGCGCAGATCCGGCTCCAGCCCGTGGCCGTAGCCGCCGTCCGGCCCCAGGTACGCCGTGAGCGCGGTCTCGACGGCCTCCGCGCCCCCGTCCAGGAAGTGATACGCGAAACGGCGCTGCTCCAGCACCCGGGCGGTCAGCCACATGAACCGCTCGGCGCGCGAGAGAGCGGAGGAGGGCGGGGGCGGCGAGGAGGAGAGGCTCACGGATCGGTCCATGGTCAGACCGTAGGGCGCGCGGCACCCCCGGCAGGGGGCTCACGCCTCGGTGCACCCCGGGAGCGCGATACTGGGCGCATGCGGTTGACGGTCTTCTGGCAGCGGATGGCGGACTACTTCGGTGAGACGTACGCCGACTCCTTCGCGCGCGATCATGTGATGTCCGAACTCGGGGGCCGGACCGTGCACCAGGCCCTGGACGCGGGTTGGAGCGCCAAGGAGGTGTGGCGCGGGGTGTGCACCGCGCTGGACATCCCCCAGGACAAACGGTGACAACCGCCGACAAGCACTGACAAGTGCCGACCGGAGCCGATCAGAGCGCTGACCGGAGATGACCGGCGCCGACAAGGGCTGAGGGGGCGGCCCCGCGGCGGGCCGGACCCGGGCCGGTGACCGGCCCGGGCCGGTGACCGGCCCGGGCCGGGCCAATGAGGGGGTGGCCGGATTTTCGCGGCGGGTGTACGCCACACTTGCCCAGTGGCCCCGACCGAAGAGACCCTCCCGTCCGGCGCCGACGGCAACGCCGACGGCGCTGCCGCCGCCGCTCCGGCCGCCGTGAACCCCGAGAAGCCGTCCACGTCGGAGTCCGCGCGCATGCCGCGCTGGCTACCCCGCGCGATGGTGCTGGCGCTTGCGCTGGTGGCCTGTTACCGCCTTGCCAGCTGGGCCTTCGACCAGCTGACCGGGCTGTTGCTGAACATCGTGATCGCCTTCTTCCTGGCACTGGCGATCGAGCCGGCCGTGGACCGGATGTCCGCGCGCGGAATGCGCCGCGGGCTGGCCACCGGGCTGGTCTTCCTCGGCATCCTCATCTCCGTGGCGGGCTTTTTCACCCTGCTCGGCTCGATGCTCGCCGACCAGATCGTGACCATGGTCGAGGATTTCCCGAAGTACCTCGACCAGGTGGTCAGCTGGGTCAACGACACCTTCCATACCGAGCTGTCACGGCTGGAGATCCAGGACAGCCTGCTCCACTCCGACTGGCTCCAGAGCTATGTGAAGAACAGCGCCGACAATGTGCTGGACGTCTCGACGCAGGTGCTCGGCGGGCTGTTCAAGGTCCTCACGGTGACCCTGTTCGCCTTCTACTTCGCCGCCGACGGCCCGCGGCTGCGCCGCGCACTGTGCTCCGTGCTGCCCCCGGCCCGTCAGACCGAGGTGCTGCGCGCGTGGGAGATCGCGGTCGCCAAGACCGGCGGCTACATCTACTCGCGCGGGGTGATGGCGCTGATCTCCGGCGTCGCCCACTACGTCCTGCTGGAAACCCTGGCCGTGCCCTACGCTCCGGCGCTCGCGGTGTGGGTCGGTCTGATCTCCCAGTTCATCCCGACCATCGGCACGTACCTGGCGGGCGCCCTGCCGATGCTGATCGCGTTCACCGTCGCCCCCTGGTACGCGGTCTGGGTGCTGGGCTTCGTCGTGATCTACCAGCAGTTCGAGAACTACCTGCTCCAGCCGCGGATCACCGCGAAGACGGTCGACATCCATCCGGCCGTCTCGTTCGGATCGGTCATAGCGGGTACGGCGCTGCTGGGCGCGGTGGGCGCGCTGATCGCGATTCCTGCGACCGCGACGCTCCAGGCGTTCCTCGGCGCGTACATCAAACGCTATGACGTGACGGACGATCCGCGGGTGCACGGGCGCACGCGGCGGCGCGGTGCCTCGGCGCTGGCGCGGGTGCGCCACGCGCTGTCGCGGCGTAGTTGACACAAAAATCGAACATCCATTCTCATGGAATCCCGGCCCGGTTATCCACAGGCCGAGGACGTCCGGGCCGCTTGTCAGTGGCAGGCGCTAGCGTCATGGACGTGAAGCGATCGACTCAAGCAAACCGGGTGGAGCCCATGGCAGGAACCGACCGCGAGAAGGCGCTCGACGCCGCGCTCGCACAGATTGAACGGCAATTCGGCAAGGGCGCCGTGATGCGCATGGGCGAGCGGCCGAATGAGCCCGTCGAGGTCATCCCCACCGGGTCGACCGCTCTCGATGTCGCCCTCGGCGTCGGCGGCCTGCCGCGCGGCCGGGTGGTGGAGGTCTACGGCCCGGAGTCCTCCGGTAAGACGACGCTGACCCTCCACGCGGTGGCCAACGCCCAGCGGGCGGGCGGCACCGTCGCCTTCGTGGACGCCGAGCACGCGCTCGACCCGGAGTACGCGCAGAAGCTGGGTGTGGACACCGACTCGCTGATCCTGTCCCAGCCGGACAACGGCGAGCAGGCGCTCGAGATCACCGACATGCTGATCCGCTCCGGCGCCCTCGACCTCATCGTCATCGACTCCGTGGCCGCGCTGGTGCCGCGCGCGGAGATCGAGGGCGAGATGGGCGACTCCCATGTCGGCCTCCAGGCCCGGCTGATGAGCCAGGCGCTGCGGAAGATCACGGGTGCGCTGAACCAGTCCAAGACCACGGCCATCTTCATCAACCAGCTCCGTGAGAAGGTCGGCGTCATGTTCGGCTCCCCGGAGACCACCACCGGTGGCCGGGCGCTGAAGTTCTACGCCTCGGTGCGGCTGGACATCCGCCGGATCGAGACCCTGAAGGACGGCACCGACGCGGTGGGCAACCGCACCCGCGTCAAGGTTGTGAAGAACAAGGTCGCGCCGCCCTTCAAGCAGGCCGAGTTCGACATCCTCTACGGCCAGGGCATCAGCCGTGAGGGCGGTCTGATCGACATGGGCGTCGAGCACGGCTTCATCCGCAAGTCCGGGGCCTGGTACACCTACGAGGGCGACCAGCTGGGGCAGGGCAAGGAGAACGCCCGCAACTTCCTCAAGGACAACCCCGATCTGGCCAACGAGATCGAGAAGAAGATCAAGGAAAAGCTCGGCATCGGCGTCAAGTCCGAGACCGCGGGCGAGCCCGGCGCGGACGCGGCGGGCGGCGCGGAGCCGGTTGCCGCACCGGTGAAGGCCGCGCCCGCCTCGGCGGCCAAGTCCGGGGCCAAGGCGGCGAAGACCGCCGCGGCCAAGAGCTGATCCATGACCCGGCGGACCGCATGGCCGCAGGACCCGGGCGGTCCGGAGCGACCGGCCCGTCCGGACGGCGGTGTCCCCTCCCCGTCGAGGGCCGGGCAGGGGCCGCCGCCCAGTCCCGAGGAGCAGGCGCGGGCGATCTGTCTGCGCCTGCTCACCGGGACTCCACGCACCCGTCAGCAGCTCGCGGACGCGCTGCGGACCCGGGGTATCCCGGACGAGGCGGCACAGGAGGTGCTGTCCCGCTTCGAGGACGTCGGGCTGATCGACGACGCCGCGTTCGCCGCCGCCTGGGTGGAGTCCCGGCACCACAGCCGGGGGCTCGCCCGTCGCGCGCTCGCTCGCGAGCTGCGCACCAAGGGTGTTGACTCCGCTCTGATCGAGGACGCCGTGGGGCAGCTCGACGCCGATCAGGAGGAGCGCACGGCCCGCGAGCTGATCGAGCGCAAACTGCGAGCCACTCGTGGCCTGGACCGGGAGAAGCGGCTCCGCCGCCTCGCCGGAATGCTGGCCCGCAAGGGCTATTCCGAGGGGTTGGCGCTGCGGGTGGTGCGCCGCGCTCTGGAGGAGGGGGGGGAGGACCCGGAGCTGCTGGAGCACTACGCCCCGGACGTCTGAGCGCCCGGGGGAGCCGTGCCCCGAGGCCCGTGTTCCCGAGGCCGTGCCCCCGAGGTACGTGCCCCTGGGGTCCCTGCCCGCGCGGTGTCAGTGGGAAGCGGGTGGCTCCACGGGCAGCCCCGCCGAGCGCCACGCCTGGAAGCCGCCCACCAGGTCGGTCGCCCGCACCAGCCCCAACTGCCGTAGGGAGACGGCCGCGAAGCTGGAGGCGTAGCCCTCGTTGCACACCACCACGACCGGCAGATCATGATGGGCGGCTTCCGGTAGCCGGTGGTCGCACTGCGGGTCGAGCCGCCACTCCAGCTCGTTCCGCTCGACGATCAGCGCCCCCGGGATGATGCCGTCGCGCTCTCGCAGCGCCGCGTACCGGATGTCCACCAGCAGCCCGCCCGCGGCCCGGACGGCCGCTGCCTCGGCGGGGCCGAGCCGGTCAAGTCCCGCCCGGGCCTCGGCCAGCAGCTCGTCGACGCTCCGTTGTGTTCGTTGTGTCCGTTGTGCGGTGCCCATGGCTCAACCCCATTCCTCCGGCTGTTCGACCTGTTCCAGTCGCAGCACCTGACCGGTGCGGCTGTAACGCCGCATCAGCGGCAGCGGCGGGTAGTAGGCGTGCACCGAGACCGCGTGCCGCGTGGTGGACGTGTTGAGCACCTCATGGACATGGTGCGGGCCGAAGGCTCGGCCCCGTCCGGCGGGCAGCGGTCGCTCGCGGTCCACGCCATCGGCGAGTTCGAGGGTCTTCCAGCCCTCGGTGGGCAACCGCGCCGCGAGGGACTGTTCCATGAGCTCACCGGCGGCGGTGACAAGCGCGCCATGCGAGCCGCCGTGGTCGTGCCAGCCGGTGCCGGTGCCCGGGGGCCAGCCGATCAGCCATGCCTCACTGCCGCCCGGCCCCTCGAGCCGCAGCCAGGTGCGGTCCTCCGGGTCCAGGGGGAGCGAGGCGACCAGTTCGGTGTCGGCGGCCGTGCGGCGGGCGAAGTCCAGGAGGTCGGCCTCGGTGGGCGGGGCCGCCGGGCCGGGTTCCGCGACCGGGCGCGTCGGAGCGACGGGCGAGGCGGAGGAAGCCGAAGAAGGCGAGGGAATGCGTACATCGTGCACAGGAGCCGTCCTGAGTGATCGCGAAAGGAAGCACGGCCGGGCCGCGCGGAGACATGCGGATCAACAGGACGGACGACACACACAGCCCGCATAGCGGACCAGGTCCAGATGGACCCTCCGCCAGAAGTGAGGCAAGCAGGTGTCAGTCACGCTCCGCAGTGAAGCATGCGCCGGAAGGAGAGGTCAACCGCGCCGGTCGGCGCCGGGTCAGCGGCCGGGCACTCCGGCTGTCCGGCGCCGCCGGCGTCCGCCCCCACCCCCGCGCTACCGGCGCGTGGCCGCTTCCGTGTCCCGGGGCATCTCGCCCTGTGCCCTCGCCCCGCCCCGCAGCGCGTCCGCGCACGCGTACAGCTCGGCGGGCCGGACCCCGGACAGGGCGGCGGCGAGATGACCGTCCGGCCGGACCAGCAGCACCGTATGGGCCGGCGCCCCCGGGTACTCCTCGGCGACCAGCAGCTCCGTCCGCATCGGCAGCGTGGAGACCGCGGCCGCCAGCCGCGGCATCAGCCCGGCCCGCATCCAGTGGCGGCGGTCCCACACTCCGGTCCCGGGAGCGACCAGCACCACCAGCAGCTCACGGCCCAGCCGTTCCCGCAGGGTCACGACCGAGCCGTCCGGCGCCGTCACCGGGACATCGTCGACCGGCGCGCCGAGTGCCGTGCCCACCGTGACCGCGCCCGCGGGCGGCGCCGCGGGCGCCAGCGGCGAACGGCCGTAGACCGGCGGCGCGCCCAGCGGCCCGCCACCGAGGTGCCCGTCGGTGAGCAGCGCGTCATGGCCGCGCTCCCCGCCCGGCAGCACACTGCGCCGTACCGCGCGCCAGCCGCCCCACGCCCGCACCTGCGGGAGTGCCTGGTCGGCGGAGCGCAGCCGGGTGCCGACCGCCCCGCGCCGCTCCGTCTGATAGCTGTCGAGGAGGGCGTCCGAGGCGCCGTGGTGCCAGACGAGCGAGAGCTTCCAGGCGAGGTTGCCGACGTCCCGCAGTCCTTCCTCCAGCCCCTGGGTGCCGAGTGCGCCGAGCAGATGGGCCGCGTCTCCCGCCAGGAAGGCCCGGCCCACGCGCCAGCGCCGGGCGAGCCGGTGGTGCACGGTGTGCACACCGGTGTCCAGAAGCTCATAGGGGAGCGCGGAGTCCCCGCACCACCCCGCGAGGGTGTCGCGCACCCGGACCAGCAGGGCGTCGGGGGTGACGAGGTCCCGGCCGGGCGGAAGCAGCCAGTCGACACGCCACAGGCCGCGCGGCAGCGGACGCGCGGTCACTTCCGTGTCGATGCTGCGCCACGGGGGCGAACGGTGCAGCAGGGCCTCGCCGGGCCAGGGGAGTTCGGCACGCAGCACGGCGACCGCGTGCCGCTCCACCGCCGTACGCCCGGGGAAGCGCACGCCGAGGGCCTTGCGGACGGCGGACCGGGGCCCGTCGCAGCCGACCAGATGGCTGCCCCGCCACCAGGTGGCCTGGGCGCCGCGGGTGCGCACGCTGACCCCGTGGGCGTCCTGTTCCAGGGCCTCGACCCGGGTGCCGGTGACGACGCGGACGAGGTCCTCGTCGCCGATGGCGGCCAGCGCGCCGCGCAGCGCCCGGGTGAGCTCATGCTGCGGCAGGTGCACCGGAGAGAGCGTGGCGGCGGCCCCGTCGTCCGGGGAACCGCCGTCCCGGCCGTCACCCTCACCGTCGCGGGTGCCGGGCAGGCGCGTACCGCGCCCGGAGCCGAAGAGGGCGCCCGGGGCCAGGGGAAGCTGCCGGACCAGCTGTCGCCGCCGCATGGTGCGCCAGCCGGTCCACGGCGCGGTACGGACCGCGGCCCGGCAGCCCAGCCGCTCCAGCAGGGCCGCGGTGTCCTGGCGCAGGACGACGGTGCGGGCGAGGCGGTTCTCGTCGGTGCCTACGGACTCGTCGAAGAGCACGACGGGCACGTCGTGACGGGCGAGGGCGAGGGCCAGGGTGAGTCCGACCGGGCCCGCCCCGGCGATGATCACCGGGTCCACGGCGCGGTTCCTGTGGCCCTGCGGGTCGTACGTGATGTACGGAAACTGGCAGTTGAAGCCCGGTGAGCGATCACAGAAAGCATGCAACCGACTGCGGGTGCCCGCGTCAAGCGACGAAGGGCGGTGGCGCACGCGCCACCGCCCTTGGAGGACCCGGATGTGCCCGGTCGTCAGTCCGTCTTGCCGTCCGGGGCGTCCGTCGCGGTGAGGTCCGCGGCGGCGTCACCGGCGGCCAGCGGCTGGGCGGCGTCCGCGACCGGGATTCCGGTCTTGGTGCGCCGGCCGCGCCGCTCGATCCAGGTGGCCAGGGCGGAGAGTGCCATACACATCGCGATGTAGATGACACCGCCGACGACGATCATCGGGAAGTAGGGGTTCTCGTCGTTGACGACGATGTTCCCCGCCATCTCCTGGAGCGAGTACAGCAGCTCCTTGTAGGTGATGATGAAGCCGAGCGAGGTGTCCTTCAGTGTGACCACCAGCTGGCTGATGATGGTCGGCAGCATCGCCCGGACCGCCTGCGGGACCAGGACGGTCGTCATGACCTGGGTCTTGCTCATACCAAGGGCGTAGGCCGCCTCACGCTGCCCCTTGGGCACGGAGTTGATGCCCGCCCGCAGCACCTCGGCCTGCACCGTGCCGTTGTAGACGGTCAGACCGATGACCAGCGCCCAGAACTCGGTGCCGTCGCCCGTGAAGCCCAGATCGGACTTGTAGGTGAGGAAGAGCACCCACAGGGCGTAGATGGTGATCAGCAGCGGCACGGCCCGGAACAGCTCGATGAAGCCGGTCGCCAGCCACCGGACCGGCTTGTGGTCCGAGAGCCTGCCGACCGCCAGCAGGGCGCCGAGGATCAGCGACAGCACCGCCGCCAGGGCGAACACCTTGAGCGTGGTCAGCACACCGTCGCGGATATTGGTGCGCACACCCGCGTTGTTGAAGATGTTCCACATCTCCGGCTCGAACTGGCCCTTGGCGTTCAGGCGCAGTACGGCGAAGACGACGATGCCGAGGACGGCCAGCACACCGACGACCGAGAAGATCCGGTTACGGATCCGGGCCTTGGGGCCGGGGGCGTCGTACAGGACGCTCGAGCTCATCGGGCCACCTCCAGGCGGCGCTCCAGCAGTCGGAAGACACCGCTGATGGTGAAGGTGATGACCAGGTAGGCCAGGGCGATCCACAGGAAGATCCAGCCGATCGCGTAACCCTTGTCGCTCAGCAGCTTCGACACGCTGAACAACTCACTGACGCTGAACGCGCCGGCGATGGCCGAGTTCTTGGTGAGTGCGATGAAGATGCTGCTCAAGGGGGGAATCACGGTTCGGGTGGCCTGTGGCAGGACGATCATCCGCAGGGTCTGGGAAAAGGTCAGCCCCAGGCTGCGGGCGGCCTCCGCCTGGCCGAGCGGCACGGTGTTGATACCGGACCGCACGGCCTCGCAGACGAAGGACGACGTGTAGCAGCCCAGCGCTCCCATCGCGAGGACGAACGGGCTCGTCCCCGGAAAGAAGATCTGGGGGATCACGAAGAACGCGATCAGGAACAGCAGGGTCAGCGGGGTGTTGCGCAGCAGGGTGACCCATGCCGTGCCGAAGGCGCGCAACGGCGGAATGGGGGACACCCTAAAGCCGGCTATGAGAATGCCCAGGACAAGAGCGAGCACCGCGCTGGCCGCCGTGATGGCAAGGGTTCCCAGGAACCCTTCACGGAACTCGGGCAAGTGATCGAGGAGTACGTTCATCGATTCTCCGCGGTAGCGGTCAGGTCAGCGGCGTGCGGAGCGCACCGGCTTCGAGGGCGAACGGGGATCCTGCTTGACGCGCTGGCTCAGTAGCGCGGCAGCGGGGTCTTCGGCGCGACGTAGGACGAGCCGGACTTGCCGAGCGTGCCGTCGTACGCCTTCTTGTAGTCGCCGTTCTTGATGTGCTTCTCGAGCGCGTCGGTGATCGCGTCGCGAAGCGCCTTGTCGTTCTTGTCCATGCCGACGCCGTAGGGCTCCTTGGTGAACGGCTTGCCGACCACCTTGAGCTTGCTGGGCCGCTGGGCCGCGTAGCCCTTGAGGATCGCGTCATCGGTGGTGACCGCGTCGACCTGGCCGTCGAGGAGCTGCTTGACGCAGAGCGAGTACTTGCCCAGCTCGGTGGTCTTGGCGCCGTACTTCGACTTCTTGATCTCCTGGAGCGGAGTGGAGCCGACGATCGAGCAGACCTTCTTGCCCTTGACGGCGTCCGGTCCGGTGATGCCCTTCTCGTCCTTGCGGACCAGGAGGTCGGCGCCGGCCTCGTAGTACGGGCCCGCGAAGCCGACCTGCTTCTTGCGCTCGTCGTTGATGGTGTAGGTGCCGACGTAGTAGTCGACCTGGCCCTTGGAGATCGAGGTCTCACGGACGTTGGAGTCGACCGTCTTGAACTCGATCTGCTTCTCGGAGAAGCCGAGGTCGGCGGCGACCATCTTGGCGATCTCGATGTCGAAACCGGTGCGCTTGCCCGCGGTGTCCACGAAGCCGAGGTAGGGCTGGTCGGCCTTGGCGCCGATGATCAGCTTGCCGCGCTTCTGCGCCTTCTTCAGGGTCGGCGAGTCCAGCTTCACGTTCTTGGCGACCTTGTAGGTGCCGGTCTTGACGTCGCCGCCCTTCGGCTTGTCACCGGCGGTGCCGGAATCTCCGCCACAGGCGGTCGCCGTCGCTGCCAGCGCGAGTACCACCGTGGCCGCCGCGGCCGTCTTACGCATGCTCATGGTGCCCATCCCTTTTGGTTCAGTACGTCGTCTCGGACGTCGTGTGAGTACGTCGTCTCCATTGCGACATCGCGGAATACGGGTCGGCGGCCTGGGGGAGCCACCGGGTGATCAGTGGTGAAGGATCTTCGACAGGAAGTCCTTCGCCCGGTCGCTGCGGGGGTTGTTGAAGAACTGCTCGGGCTCGGCCTCTTCGACGATGCGCCCGTCGGCCATGAAGACCACCCGGTTCGCCGCGGAGCGCGCGAAGCCCATCTCGTGGGTGACGACGACCATCGTCATCCCGTCTCTGGCGAGTTGCTGCATGACCTCCAGCACCTCGTTGATCATCTCCGGGTCGAGCGCCGAGGTGGGCTCGTCGAAGAGCATCACCTTCGGGTCCATGGCCAGCGCGCGGGCGATCGCCACACGCTGCTGCTGGCCGCCGGAGAGCTGGGCGGGGTACTTGTCGGCCTGTGTGCCCACACCCACCCGGTCGAGCAGCTTGCGGGCCTTGTCCTCGGCGGCCTTCTTGTCCGTTTTGCGGACCTTGAGCTGCCCCAGCATCACGTTCTCGAGCACCGTCTTGTGCGCGAAGAGGTTGAAGGACTGGAAGACCATGCCCACATCGGCGCGCAGCCGAGCGAGCTCCTTGCCCTCCTGGGGCAGCGGCTTGCCGTCGATCGTGATGGATCCGGCGTCGATCGTCTCCAGCCGGTTGATCGTCCGGCACAGCGTGGACTTACCGGACCCGGAGGGTCCGATCACCACGACCACTTCGCCCCGGGCGATGGTCAGGTCGATGTCCTGGAGTACATGCAGCGCGCCGAAGTGCTTGTTGACTCCTGACAGCGCAACCAACGCGTTCGTCGCCGGTGTGGCGTCCTTGGTCACCGATACTTCGCTCATCGGCGTCTCGCTCCGTCCTCCTCGGTTGGGAGGACATTAATGAGCTGTCTCGACCAGCGTCATTACATCTGAGCGGAAATTGAGGATAACGATATGGCCGCAACCGGATACTCTCTGTGAAGGGGTCGCGACCTTGTCGTACCGGCTACATAACGGAAACCACTGTGTGACCGAAAGCGTCTTGACGACCGGGCGTCGATCGGCGTGGATGCCCTGTGGCCATGTTCGTGGTCCGGGTGTACGGGGCGCCAGCCCCTCCATGAATTTTTGTGATTCCTTGAGCGACGAAGTGATGAATCGAGCGATGAAGGTGGTGCGGGGATCCGGTGAGACTGCTGCTCGTCGAGGACGACAACCATGTCGCCGCGGCCCTGTCCGCAGTGCTGTCCCGGCACGGCTTCGACGTCACCCACGCGCGCAGCGGTGAGGAGGCGCTCCAGGCGCTGCTGCCCGACTCCGGCGCGCCCTTCGGCGTTGTCCTCCTCGATCTCGGCCTGCCGGACCAGGACGGCTTCGAGGTGTGCGGCCGGATCCGCAAGCGCACCACCACTCCCGTGATCATGGTGACCGCGCGGGCGGATGTGCGCTCGCGCATCCACGGCCTCAACCTCGGCGCCGACGACTATGTGGTGAAGCCCTACGACACCATGGAGCTGCTGGCCCGTATCCACGCCGTCAGCCGCCGCACCGCCCAACCGGATCCCGCGGTCCCCGCCGAAGAGCCCGCGGGCGGCCCCCAGCCGCCGCTGCGGCTCGGCCCCGTGACCATCGAACTGCCCACCCGCCAGGTGGTGGTGGACGGGGTCTCCGTCTCGCTCACCCGCAAGGAGTTCGACCTGCTGGCGCTGCTCGCCCAGCGCCCCGGGGTGGTCTTCCGCCGGGAGCAGATCATCAGCCAGGTGTGGCGCACCAGTTGGGAGGGGACGGGGCGCACCCTGGAGGTGCACATCGCCTCCCTCCGCTCCAAGCTGCGGATGCCCGCGCTGATAGAGACGGTCCGCGGGGTGGGCTACCGCCTCGTCGTCCCGGCCTCCTGAACGGCACGGGGAACCCTGGGTGCGCACTCGACTTCTTCCGCTGCTCATCGTCCTCATGGCGGGCGTGCTGCTCGCGCTGGGCTTCCCGCTGGCCGGAAGCCTGGCCGCGCGCGAACAGCAGCGGGTGGTCGTCGACCGGATCGACGACACCGCGCGGTTCGCCGCGCTGGCCCAGTTCGTCACCGCCGGGCCCTCGGACGCGGCCACCCCCGACGGGGACGAGCGCCGGGAGACCCTGCGCTCCGAACTCAAGCGTTACTACGACCTGTACGGCATCAAGGCCGGCGTCTTCTTCCGCGACCGGGACGCCCCTCCCATGGCCGAGGCGCCCGGGGGCTGGCGGCTGCCCCGCACCGGCGACGGCGCCGAGGCGTTCGACGAGGCCCTCGCCGGGCGCCGCAGCCACGATCCGCACCAGGTGTGGCCCTGGCAGCGGGGGAGGCTCACCGTGGCGTCGCCCGTCGTCCGGGACGGGGACGTGGTGGCCGTTGTCGTCACCGACTCGCCCACCGGGCAGATGCGGTCGCGCATCCTGCACGGCTGGCTGCTGATCGGCGCGGGCGAGGCCGCCGCGATGCTGCTGGCGGTGAGTGCGGCCTTCCGGCTCACCGGCTGGGTGCTGCGGCCGGTACGCGTCCTGGACACGGCCACCCACGACATCGCGACCGGCCGGATGCAGTCACGGGTCGCGGCCGCCTCCGGACCGCCCGAGCTGCGCCGACTGGCCCGTTCGTTCAACGAGATGGCGGACAACGTCGAGGAAGTCCTCGAGCAGCAGCGGGCGTTCGTCGCCGACGCCTCCCACCAGCTGCGCAATCCGTTGTCCGCACTGCTGCTGCGGATCGAGCTGCTGGCGCTGGAACTGCCCCCCGGGCACGAGGAGATCGCCTCGGTGCGCACCGAGGGCAAGCGGCTGGCCAGCGTCCTCGACGACCTCCTGGACCTGGCTCTGGCCGAGCACTCCGCCGCGGACCTTCGGGTCACCGACATCGCCGAACTGGCGGCGGACCGGGTCGGCGCCTGGCTTCCCGTCGCCGAGCGGGAGGAGGTCGGCCTCGCGTACACCGGCCCCGCGGCGGTCACCGGCTGGGCCGACCCGGTGGCCCTGTCCAGCGCGCTGGACGCCGTGGTGGACAACGCCCTGAAGTTCACGCCCGATGGGTCCCATGTGGAGGTCTCGGCGCGCACGGAAGGCGACACTGTCGCCATCACCGTGGCCGACGGCGGCCCCGGGCTGACCGAGGACGAACTGGCCCGGATCGGCGACCGCTTCTGGCGCAGCAGCCGCCACCAGAACGTCTCGGGCTCGGGCCTGGGCCTGTCCATCACCCGCGCCCTGCTGGCCGCGGGCGGGGCCACGATCGCCTACGCCCCCAATGAACCGCGCGGGCTGCGCGTCACCATCACCGTTCCGCGCACCGAGCCCCAGGGCCCGGCCGGGGCCTGACCGGGGACGGGCGCGGGCCAGGGCGTGGCCGACGGGCCACGGCGTGACCGATACGGGCCATGGCCTGACCGAGGGACTACGGCTTGACCGAGCGGTAGTAGCGCGCGGCGCCCCGGTGCAGGGCGAGCGGATCGGTGAAGACGGCGGTCCGCAGGTCCACCTTCTGGGCGGCGTGCACCCGCGCCCCGATGCGGTCCCGGTTCTCTATCACCGTGCGGGTGATGCCCTCGGCCAGATCGGGGTCGACCCGGTCCGTGGTGACCAGGAGATTCGGTACCGCGATCGTCTTGACCGGCTCCGGCCGTCGTATGTCCGCGTACGCGTCGGCGGGCACGGTCGCCGCCCGGTAGTAGCGCGTCACCCCGCCCTGCCGGTGCAGCCGGGTGGTGAGGTCGCCGAGCTGGACCAGCCGGATCGGATACGCACGGGCCAGGGTGCGCACCGCCGTGGTCGGCAGTCCGCCCGACCAGAAGAAGGCGTCCAGCTTCCCCTGCCGCAGCAGCTTCGGCATCGTGTCGATCCCGGCCCGGACCGCCGTGATGTCCTTGTCGAAGTCGACCCCGGCGGCCTTCAGCAGCGCCCGGGTGATCAGCTGGACGCCCGAGCCGTCGCCGCCCACGCCGACCCTCAGATGCCGCAGGTCCCGCGCCGAGCGCACTTTCGAGCCGCGGGGCACGACCAGCTGCATGTAATCGTCGTAGAGCCGCGCGCACGCCCGCAGCCGGCCTGCGTCCTTGCCGTGGTAGGCGGCGACGGCGTCGGTGGCGGCGATGGCGAAGGTGGCCCTGCCTGTCGCCAGCCGCTCGACGTTGTCGGGTGAGCCATGGGACTGCATCAGATCGACGTCCACGTCCGGCAGGTCCCGGGCCAGGTCCTGTTTGAGCATCTGGCCATAGGTGTCGTAGACCCCGGTGGAGACCCCGGTCGCGAAGGTGACCCGTCCGCTGGGTGAGGTCCCGCCGCCGACCGGCAGCAGCCACCACAGCAGCAGCGCGAGGACGACCAGGCCCGCGGCAGCGGACTGCACGGCGCGGCGCCGGTCGAGACGCGGAAGGGTGACGGCCATGACCGCGATCCTGCCAGGCTTGCTCCCGGGAAGGGAGGGGCGGGGGAGGCGGGTGACCCCGTACCCTGGTCGATTGAGATGAGTGCGAAGACTTACGAGGTGCGCACCTACGGGTGCCAGATGAACGTCCACGACTCCGAGCGGCTCTCCGGCCTCCTGGAAGGCGCGGGCTATGTACGCGCGCCCGAGGGCACCGGTGAGGGCGAGGCCGACATCGTCGTCTTCAACACCTGTGCGGTGCGGGAGAACGCCGACAACCGGCTCTACGGCAACCTGGGCCGACTGGCGCCGATCAAGGCGCGACGGCCGGGTATGCAGATCGCCGTCGGCGGGTGTCTGGCCCAGAAGGACCGCGACACCATCGTGAAGAAGGCGCCCTGGGTGGACGTCGTCTTCGGTACGCACAACATCGGCAGCCTGCCGGTCCTTCTGGAGCGCGCCCGTGTCCAGGAGGAGGCGCAGGTCGAGATCGCCGAGTCGCTGGAGGCATTCCCCTCCACGCTGCCGACGCGGCGGGAGTCCGCCTACGCCGCGTGGGTCTCCATCTCCGTCGGCTGCAACAACACCTGCACCTTCTGCATCGTCCCGGCGCTGCGCGGCAAGGAGAAGGACCGCCGCCCCGGCGACATCCTCGCCGAGGTCGAGGCGCTGGTCGCCGAGGGCGTCACCGAGATCACCCTGCTCGGCCAGAACGTGAACGCGTACGGGTCGGACATCGGCGACCGCGAGGCGTTCAGCAAGCTGCTGCGGGCCTGCGGCAAGGTCGAGGGCCTGGAACGGGTCCGGTTCACCTCCCCGCACCCCCGGGACTTCACGGACGACGTCATCACCGCCATGGCGGTGACGGAGAACGTGATGCCCCAGCTGCACATGCCGCTCCAGTCCGGCTCGGACACCGTGCTGAAGGCGATGCGCCGCTCCTACCGGCAGGAGCGCTACCTCGGCATCATCGAGAAGGTGCGCGCCGCGCTGCCGCACGCCGCCATCTCGACCGACATCATCGTCGGCTTCCCCGGGGAGACGGACGAGGACTTCGAGCAGACGCTGCACGTGGTGCGCGAGGCGCGGTTCGCGCAGGCGTTCACCTTCCAGTACTCCAAGCGGCCCGGGACCCCGGCCGCCGAGATGGACGGACAGGTGCCCAAGGCCGTCGTCCAGGAGCGCTACGAGCGGCTGGTCGCCCTCCAGGAGGAGATCTCCTGGGAGGAGAACAAGAAGCAGGTCGGCCGGACGCTGGAGGTGCTGGTCGCGGAGGGCGAGGGCCGTAAGGACGACGCCACCCGGCGGCTGTCCGGCCGCGCCCCCGACAACCGTCTGGTCCACTTCGCCCGGCCCGAGGAGCCGGTGCGCCCCGGTGATGTCGTCACGGTCGACATCACCTACGCCGCACCGCACCATCTGCTCGCCGAGGGCCCGGCCCGCGGTGTGCGGCGCACCCGCGCGGGCGACGCCTGGGAGCGGCGGAACGCCGCGGAACAGAAGAAGTCCGCGGGTGTCATGCTCGGGCTGCCGACCGTCGGCGCCCCGGCACCCGCGCCCGCACCGGCCGCGGGCTGCGGCTGCGACTGACGCGGCTGACGTGGGCTGACGGGACCGGTGCGACGGGTACGGACCGACGGGGCCGACAAGGCCGCACCACTCGATCACCGCGCTGGGGCATGTCCGGGGCACCCGCGAGGAGGCCCTGGAGGCGCTGCGTGCGCGCGCTGCACTACCAGCCGCGCCATCCGGTGCATCCGCACCGCAAGCTGGTCTACCGGGACGGGGACGTCCTCCTGATGGTCCTGGAAGCCATGGCCGGCAACTACTGCTACCGGTTCCGGGTCGCCGAGCTGCTGTGGGACCCGGCACCCCGGCCCGAACCCGCCGGATAGGCTGCCGATCATGCTGATCGCCGCCGCCGTCTGCCCGTGCCCGCCGCTCCTGGTGCCCGAGGTCGCCGCCGGGGCCGCTCCCGAGCTGGACCCGCTGCGCTCGGCGTGCGCCGACGCCATCGGGGTGGTCGCGGCGGCACGGCCGGAGCGGCTGATCGTGGTCGGTCCCGCCGACCCGGCCGACCGGGGGACCCATCCGCAGGGGGCGGGCGGATCCTTCCGCGGCTTCGGTGTGGATCTCCAGGTGCGGCTGGGCGGCCCGGCCGCGGAGGTGGGGGGATCCGCCCCCGCCCCGGACGGGGCGGGCCCGGCCTCCGCCGGGAAGCGGCTGCTGCCGCCGTCCCTCGCGGTCGGCGCCTGGCTGCTGGAGCACGCGGGGTGGGGCGGTACCGCGCCGGTCGAGGGACTGGGTGTGGGGGAACCTCTCGCCGCCGAGCGGTGTAAAGAAGTCGGAAGGGAGCTCGCAGCGGGGCCGGGCCGGGTCGCGCTGCTGGTGATGGCCGACGGCAGCGCGTGCCGGACGCTGAAGGCCCCGGGCTATCTCGACGAGCGGGCCGCGGCGTTCGACGCCGCGGTGGCGCGGGCGCTGGAGTCGGCCGACACGGCGGCCCTCGCCGCACTGGACGAGGAGTTGGCGCGGGAGCTCAAGGCAGCTGGTCGTGCGCCGCTCCAGGTGCTCGCGGGGGCGGGTGAGGGGGCGGTGCTGAAGGGGGAGTTGCGGTATGACGAGGCGCCGTACGGCGTGGGGTATTTCGTGGCCAGCTGGTCCTAGGACTGGCCCTGGGGCGGGGGCCGCGGCGCGCGCGAGACCGCGCGGGCACGGCCGCGGGGCGGGGTGCTCCGCGGCCGCGCACCGACGGGGACCGGACGGGCGGGGATCAGGTTTCTTCGCCGCCGGGGGCCTTGCCCCCGCCCTGGTCGTCGCCTCTGCCCTTTTCCTTGTGCTCGTCCATGTGGGAGAGGCGGTTGAGGGCACCCTTCGCCTTGCCCGTGCCAGATTCGATCTTGCCGGTGTACTTGCCCTTGGTCTTGGAGTCGACCGTCTTGGCGGCCTTGTCCAGCCCTCGCTCGATCTTCGCCTCGTGCTGCTGGGCGAAGGTGCCGGCCTTGCCCTTCATGAGACCGGCCTTGGCCTTGAGATTGTCCATCAGGCCCATGGGCCACCTTCCCTCGTCGAATGGCTAGGTGCGGGCGCTCTCACCAGCGTCGCTGTCGGCCGACTCCTCGACCGACAGCTGCTTGGGGATCCCGGCACCTTCGCTCGCCACGGTCTCCTCCTCGCTCCGCACCGCCTCCGCCGTGTCCTGGGCGGCGACGGTCCCGGACGCAGGCTCCGCCGTCACGGGGTCGGCCGCCGTGGCCTTCTCGGCCGGCGACTCCTCGGACGAACGCCCCGCCTCCTTCGACGCACGACGAAACCTGGAAAACACGCCCATATCTACTCCATACCCTACTCGTGTGGGCGAAATCCCGTGCCGCTCGGAGCGTCCCATTGCGCCACCCGCGGAGACCGGTTTCCCCGATCCGGTCCTAGGAATCTCGCAACAGGCAACGAACCCGGCGGTATCCCGTCACGTCGCTCGTTCGAGGAACCCCACGGGGGTTTGGGAGACTGGTGCGGTGAATACAGCAGGCCACCCGCCGCGAGTCATCGCCGTCGTCGGCCCCACCGCGGCCGGAAAGTCCGATCTGGGCGTCGCCCTCGCCCGCCATCTCGACGGCGAGGTCGTCAATGCCGATTCCATGCAGCTCTACCGGGGCATGGACATCGGCACCGCCAAGCTGACGGAGGACGAGCGGCAGGGCGTGCCGCACCGGCTCCTGGACATCTGGGACGTCACCCAGGCGGCCAGCGTCGCCGAGTACCAGCGGCTGGCCCGCGCGGAGATGGACCGGCTGCTCGCCGAGGGCCGCACCCCCATCCTGGTCGGCGGCTCCGGCCTGTACGTCCGTGGCGCCATCGACGCGCTCGACTTCCCGGGCACCGACCCCGCCGTCCGGGCCCGGCTCGAGGCCGAGCTGGCCGAGCACGGCCCGGGGGCCCTGCACACCCGGCTCGCGGCCGCCGACCCCGAGGCGGCGCGGGCGATCCTGCCGAGCAACGGCCGCCGGGTGGTGCGGGCGCTGGAGGTCATCGAGATCACCGGCCGCCCCTTCACTGCCAATCTGCCGGGCCACGAGGCCGTCTACGACACCCTCCAGATCGGTGTCGACGTCGAGCGGCCCGAGCTGGACGAGCGGATCGCGCTGCGGGTGGACCGGATGTGGGAGGCCGGGCTGGTGGAGGAGGTCCGCCGGCTGGAGGGCATCGGGCTGCGGTCGGGCCGTACCGCCTCCCGGGCGCTCGGCTACCAGCAGGTGCTGGCCGCCCTCGCGGGGGAGTGCACCGAGGACGAGGCGCGGGCCGAGACGGTGCGTGCCACCAAGCGGTTCGCCCGTCGTCAGGACTCCTGGTTCCGCCGTGATCCGCGGGTGCACTGGCTCAGCGGTGCCGCCGAGCGGCGCGTGGGACTTCTGGCGAACGCCCTCGCGTTGGTTGAACGGGCGGTCACAGCCTGATCACGTGATGGCATCGGGACGCTCCGCTCGTCATTCGGCCCCCCGCGGGCATGCCATCATCAAGCTCCGATCGTGACCGTGGTGTCTGGAGTTGGGAGGGCGTGTGGCGATGGAGGCCGGCCCTCGCGACGCATCGCAGCAATCGCCGCACGGCGACCCGGAGCCACTGACCACGGACGGTCCCGACGGTGATGGGCCCCTCCATGAGCCTGGCGCACCGGCCCTCGACGACCCCGGTGAGCCGGTCTCCGAGGAGTCCTTCAGCGAGCTGCGCCCGCCGCGCAGGCTGCGGGTCTGGCAGATCGCGCCCATCGTCGGCCTGGCCATCCTCGGCTCGCTCATGTTCGCCTTCCCGCTCGCCTTCGAGTTCGGCGACGGCGGGGCGGTGGTGGCCATGCTCGGTCTGCTGCTCAGCGGCTGCGCCGCGGGGTGGGGGCTGATGGCGGCCCGCCGGGTGGGCTACACCTGGCCCGGACTGCCGCCCCGGGGCTCCGGCCGCCGCCCCGACTGGCGCTTCGTCCTGCTCTACATCGGGATCGTGGCGCTGCTCGCGGCGCTCACCTTCTGGCGGGTGGCACGGCTCCGCTAGGCCCGCCGCGGCATGGTCCCGCCCCTTGCGGATCCCGTCCGCGCTGATCGTTACCCGACGGCGCCCGCCCGTCCTGCGGGCCTGGCCATTCTGCGCGCCCGGTCGTTCCGTGGGCCTGGCAGTTCTGCGCGGTTGACCGTTCCGTGGCGGCCCGCCGGGCACCGGACGACGCCGTGCGGGGCGCACCGTAGGATCGAGGAATGAGCACCAGGCCCCGGCTGCCCTTCCTCAAGGGGCACGGCACCGAGAACGACTTTGTCATCGTCCCCGACCTGGACGGGCACCTCGACCTGTCCGCGGCCGCCGTCGCCCGGATCTGCGACCGCCGCGCCGGTGTCGGCGGCGACGGGCTGATCCGCGTCGTGCGGTCCTCGGCGCACCCCGAGGCGCGGGCGATGGCCGACCGGGCCGAGTGGTTCATGGACTACCGCAACAGCGACGGCAGCATCGCCGAGATGTGTGGCAACGGCGTGCGTGTCTTCGCCCGCTACCTCCAGCGGGCCGGGCTCGCCGAGGAGGGCGACCTCACCATCGCGACCCGGGCCGGGGTGCGCCGGATCCACATCGCCAAGGCCGCCGACGGCACGGACGGGGCCGCGGTGGGCGGCGAGGGCGCGATCACCGTCGAGATGGGCAAGGCCCTGCTGCCCGAGCCCGGCCCCGAAGGTGGCATCACCGTCTCGGTCGGCGAGCGCAACTGGCCCGCCCACCATGTGAACATGGGCAATCCGCACGCCGTCGCGTTCGTCGACGACCTCGGCCACGCCGGGAACCTGTTCACCGCCCCCGGCGTGCGCCCCGCAGCGGCGTATCCGCACGGCACCAACGTGGAGTTCGTCGTGGACCGCGGCCCCCGCCATGTCGCGATGCGGGTGCATGAGCGCGGCTCCGGCGAGACTCGTTCCTGCGGTACCGGCGCCTGCGCCGTGATGGTGGCCGCCGCGCGGCGCGACGGGGCCGATCCGGCGGTCACCGGACGCCCCGTCAGCTACACCGTGGACGTACCCGGAGGCCGCCTTGTGATCAGCGAGCGGCCGGACGGTACGGTGGAGATGACCGGCCCTGCCGTGATCGTGGCCGAGGGGGAGTTCGACGCCGCCTGGCTGGACACGGCCCTCGGCTGACACCTCCCTCGAATGGGTGATCCGTTTCACTCTGGGCGAGAGCCGGTCGGCCGTGCGTGGTGGGCTCGATAGCATCAAGCACCGGCCCCGGGGGAGTGCCCACGCCGGTTGACGCTCGACGCCGCCGGAGGTGCCCATGAGCGCAGAGGCCACCGACCACGCCGCTCTCGGCCGCAGGCGCGGCCTCCCCCGCATCGACCTGCGCAATCTCCGCAGGTTCAGCCGGGCGGCCCTGCTGGGGCCGACGGCTCGCGGCCGTCTGCCGGACGCGATCGAGCATGTGGCCAAGGTCCATCGCGCCTATCACCCCGGCGCGGATCTGGACGTTCTGCGACAGGCGTATGTCCTCGCCGAGTCCTCCCACCGCGGCCAGATGCGCAAAAGCGGTGAGCCGTACATCACACATCCGCTGGCCGTCACGCTGATCCTGGCCGAACTGGGCGCCGAGACCACGACCTTGACGGCGTCTCTCCTCCACGACACGGTCGAGGACACCGAGGTGACCCTCGATCAGGTGGGTGAGCAGTTCGGCAAGGAGGTGCGCTATCTCGTCGACGGCGTCACCAAGTTGGAGAAGGTCGACTACGGGGCGGCGGCCGAGCCCGAGACCTTCCGCAAGATGCTCGTCGCCACCGGCAACGACGTCCGGGTGATGTCCATCAAACTCGCCGACCGGCTGCACAACATGCGCACCCTCGGCGTGATGCGCCCCGAGAAACAGGCGCGCATCGCGAAGGTCACCCGCGATGTGCTGATCCCCCTCGCCGAACGGCTCGGCGTCCAGGCGCTCAAAACCGAGCTGGAGGACCTGGTTTTCGCCATCCTCCACCCCGAGGAGTACACCCGCACCCGCGAACTGCTCCAGGCCCACGCCAACAGCCCCGACCCACTGGCCCGCGCCGCCGAGGACGTACGGGGCGTGCTGCACGAGGCGGGCATCGCCGCCGAAGTCCTTGTCCGGCCACGGCACTTCGTCTCGGTCCACCGGGTCGGGCGCAAACGCGGCGAGCTGACCGGCGCCGACCTCGGGCGGCTGCTGGTACTCGTCGCCGAGGACGCGGACTGCTACGCGGTCCTCGGCGAGCTGCACACCTGTTTCACCCCGGTCATCTCGGAGTTCAAGGACTTCATCGCGGTCCCCAAGTTCAACCTGTACCAGTCGCTGCACACGGCCGTGGCCGGGCGCGGCGGCGATGTGGCCGAAATCCTCATCCGCACCCACCAGATGCACCGGGTGGCGGAGGCCGGGGTGATCGCCCTCGGCAACCCCTATGCCCCCAGTGAGACCGCCGACGCACCCGAGGGCGAGCGGGCCGACCCCACCGAGGGCGAGCGGGCCGACCCCACCCGCCCCGGCTGGCTGTCCCGGCTGCTCGAATGGCAGAGCGCCACCCCCGATCCGGACATCTTCTGGACCTCGCTCCGCGACGACCTCGCCCAGGACCGGGAGATCACCGTCTTCCGGTCCGACGGAGGCACGCTCGGCCTGCCCGCCGGGGCCAGCTGTGTGGACGCGGCGTACGCCCAGTACGGCGAGGACGCCCACGCCTGTATCGGCGCCCGGGTCAACGGCCGGATCGCGACGCTCAGTACGGTGCTGCGCGACGGTGACACGCTCCAGCTGCTGATGGCCCCCGACGCCCAGGACGCGGCCTCCCACGGGCCGTCGCCGAAGTGGCTGGACCATGCCCGCACCCCGGCCGCGCGTATCGCCATCAACCGCTGGCTGGCCGCCCATCCGGCCCACCCCGAGCAGCAGCCCCAGCAGCCCCGGGACCGGGGCGGGGAAGCGCAGACCGAAGGCGACCAGGACACGGCGTCCCCGGCGGCCCGGGTGGTCGCCCCGGCGGGCGGCGCGGGACGCGGCGAGGCGGGCATTGTCGTCGATCTGCCCGGCGCCACCGTGCGGCTCGCCCGCTGCTGCACCCCGGTGCCGCCGGACGCGGTTACCGGCTTCGCGGTGCGCGGCGGTGCCGTCACCGTCCACCGTGAGGGGTGCTCCGGTGCGGGGCGGATGATCGCGGCCGGGCGCAAGGCGGTCGGGGTGCACTGGGCGGACGAGGGCGACAGCGACAGGAGCGGCGACTACCGCGTCACCCTCTTCGCCGAGGCGTTCAGCCGGCCGCATCTGCTCGCCGATCTCACCGAGGCGATCGCCGCCGAGGGCACCGAGGTGGTCGCCGCCGCCGTCGAGCCTCCGCGCGAGCAGCGGGTCCGGCACACCTACACGCTCCAACTGCCCGACGCGGGCCGACTGCCGGCGCTGATGCGGGCGATGCGCAATGTCCCCGGGGTCTACGACGTGACGCGGGAGAGCAGGAGCATGGCGGACGCACGTTCGTGAAACCGTGCTCCTGAATCCGCGCTCCCACTGCTGAACCGTTCCGAGCCCGCGCCTTCGCCGCCCTGACCCCGTTTCGCGGGCCGGACCGGGCTCCGTGACTTTCCGCAACTCCTTCGGGTGGATCCGGGCCTGGCCGGACTGCGCCCGCACCGGGGCGCTGATAGCCGTAGGGCATGAGCCATTCCCCGGGGCCTCGCCCCTGGCCCCCGCCGCGTACCGGGCGTCACAGGGCCGCCCTCGCGGCCGTCTCCATGGCGGCCGCCCTGACCGCGGTCGGCCCGTCCTCCGCCGCGGGCCGGATCTCGGCGTCGGCCCCGGGAACGTCCAAGGGGCCGCGGGCTCTGGGTATCGGCGACCCGCTGTACCCGAACCTGGGCAACCCCGGGTACGACGTCTCCGCGTACGACATCGCCTTCGACTACCGGCGTGCCGACCGGCCACTGGGCACCGTTACCACGATCGCCGCCCGCGCCACCGCCCCGCTGCGCACCATCAATCTCGACTTCGCGGAGGGCAGCGTGCGCTCCGTACGAGTCAACGGCGCACCCGCGCGGTTCACCGCCGCCGACGAGGACCTGGTGATCACGCCGCCCTCGCGGATCACGACAGGCGACACCTTCGAGATCACCGTCCGGCACACCAGCGATCCGCGCGACGCGGCGAACGGCGGCTGGGTCCGCACTCGCGACGGGCTCGCCATGGCCAACCAGGCCGATGCCGCCCATCGGGTCTTCCCCTGCAATGACCATCCGTCCGACAAGGCCCGCTTCACCTTCCGGATCACCGCTCCCCGTGACCTCACAGTCGTGGCGGGCGGCCTGCCGCTGGAGCGGGTGCGCAAAGCGGCACGGACCACCTGGGCGTACCGCCTCGCTCACCCCATGGCCACCGAGCTGGCCCAGGTCTCCATCGGGCGTTCCGCCGTATCGCGCCGTACCGGGCCGCACGGGCTGCCGGTGCGTGATGTTGTGCCCGCCGCGGACCGGAAGCGGCTGGAGCCCTGGCTGTCGCGCACTCCCGGCCAGCTGGCCTGGATGGAGAAGAAGACCGGGCCGTATCCCTTCGAGACCTACGGTCTGCTGATCGCGGGCGCCAGTACCGGCTTCGAGCTGGAGACACAGACGCTCTCCCTCTTCGAGCGCAGTCTGTTCACCGGCCAGGGCCTGCCCCGCTGGTATCTCGAGTCGATCATGGTGCATGAGCTGGCGCACCAGTGGTTCGGCGACAGCGTCGCCCCGCGTCGCTGGTCGGACCTGTGGCTCAACGAAGGTCATGCCACCTGGTACGAGGCGCTCTACGCGGACGAACGGGGCAAGGCGAGCCTGGAGCGGCGGATGCGCGAGGCGTACCGGCAGTCCGACGGCTGGCGCGCCGCCGGAGGGCCGCCCGCCGCGCCCAAGCCCGCCGAACCCGGCCAGCAGATCGGTATCTTCCGCCCGATCGTGTACGACGGCAGCGCCCTGGTCCTGTACGCGCTGCGGCAGCACATCGGGCGGGAGGCGTTCGAACGGCTGGAGCGGCAGTGGGTGCTCCGTCACCGCGATGGCGTCGCCTCCACCACGGACTTCGTCCGTCTCGCCTCGGAGGTGGCGGGCCGTGATCTTGCTGGGTTCCTGAACCCGTGGCTGTACGGCGCGAAGACGCCGCCGATGCCCGGCCATCCCACCTGGAAGTCCGCGCCGAAGGAGGAGGCGGGGACGGACGCGAAGGCCGGGCGGAAGGTGCGGACGGAGCCGGGTACGCGGGCGGGCGCCGGAGGCGGAGCCCGCGCGGGGGCGAAGCCCGGTTGGTTGTCCACGGGGCGCCACCCCCCGCATCCGCCCGTGAAACCCGAGTGACGGCCCGGGCGCCGCGTGGGACCATCGAGGGGTCGGCGTCGCGGTCGGCCGCGGGAATCCCGCGGGCCCGTCACGCGTTGTCGGTAGAGACATGTCCCACGACGTAAGGATTCCTTTGACCCACTCCTCTTCCCTTCCGCAGGACCGGCAGCGCCCCGCCGAGAGCCTTCGGGCCGACGCCCTGATGGAAGAGGACGTCGCCTGGAGTCACGCGATCGACGAGGAGCGTGACGGCGACCAGTACGACCGCTCCGACCGTGCCGCGCTGCGGCGCGTGGTGGGACTCTCCACCGAGCTCGAGGACGTCACCGAGGTCGAGTACCGGCAGCTGCGCCTGGAGCGCGTGGTGCTGGTCGGCGTCTGGACGTCCGGCACGATCCAGGACGCCGAGAACTCCCTGGCCGAGCTGGCCGCCCTCGCGGAGACCGCGGGCGCCCTGGTGCTCGACGGGGTCACCCAGCGCCGTAACAAGCCGGATCCGGCCACCTACATCGGCTCCGGCAAGGCTGAGGAGCTGCGTGACATCGTGATCGAGTCGGGCGCGGACACCGTCGTCTGCGACGGTGAGCTGAGCCCCGGCCAGCTGATCCACCTCGAGGACGTCGTCAAGGTCAAGGTGGTCGACCGCACCGCCCTGATCCTCGACATCTTCGCCCAGCACGCCAAGTCCCGGGAGGGCAAGGCGCAGGTCTCGCTCGCGCAGATGCAGTACATGCTGCCGCGGCTGCGCGGCTGGGGTCAGTCGCTGTCCCGGCAAATGGGTGGTGGTGGCTCCGGCTCCTCGGGCGGCGGTATGGCCACCCGTGGTCCCGGTGAGACCAAGATCGAGACGGACCGCCGCCGCATCCGCGAGAAGATGGCGAAGATGCGCCGCGAGATCGCCGAGATGAAGACCGGCCGCGACATCAAGCGGCAGGAGCGCCGGCGGAACAAGGTCCCCTCGGTCGCCATCGCCGGATACACCAACGCGGGCAAGTCCTCGCTGCTCAACCGGCTCACCGGTGCGGGCGTCCTGGTGGAGAACGCGCTGTTCGCCACCCTGGACCCGACCGTGCGGCGGGCCGAGACTCCCAGCGGGCGGTTCTACACCCTGGCGGACACCGTCGGGTTTGTGCGCCATCTGCCGCACCACCTCGTGGAGGCGTTCCGCTCCACCATGGAGGAGGTCGGCGACGCCGATCTGATCCTGCATGTGGTGGACGGCTCGCATCCGGCACCGGAGGAGCAGCTGGCCGCCGTGCGCGAGGTGATCCGCGATGTGGGCGCCGTCGAGGTGCCCGAGATCGTGGTGATCAACAAGGCGGATATGGCCGACCCGCTGGTCCTCCAGCGGCTGCTGCGCCTGGAGCGGCGCGCGATGGCGGTGTCGGCCCGTACCGGGCGTGGCATCGACGAGCTGCTCGCCGTGATCGACGAGGAGCTGCCGCGGCCGCAGGTCGAGATCGAGGCCCTGGTGCCCTACACCGAGGGCAAGCTGGTCTCGCGTACCCACGCCGACGGTGAAGTGATCTCCGAGGAGCACACCCCGGAGGGCACGCTGCTCAAGGCGCGAGTACACCAAGAGCTGGCGGCCGAGCTGAAGCGGTACGCACCGGCGGCGGCATCGCGGTAGCCTTCGGCCTCCCGCTGCGCGGCCCGTGCCGATGACGGCGCGGCATCTGCTACGACGAGGGCCCGCCCCCGGATCTCCCGGGGGCGGGCCCTCGTCTGTGTGGATGCTCCGGCGCACCGATGTGCGGCTGCGGCAATCTGTGCGGGTGCGCGGCGGGACGGGCCCACCGCGCACCTACTGGCTCATCTGACAGCTCACTGGTTGGCGAACTTCTTGCTCACCGCGTTGTAGACGCCCTTGGCCTCGGGGCCGAGGTGCGGACCGGCCAGCCAGGTCGCGTTGGACGGGCCTATGGAGGTGTTGGACACCAGCGCGGGCTTGCCGTCGGAGCCCTTGGCGACCCAGCCGCCGCCGGACGAACCGGCGGTCATGGTGCAGCCGATGCGGTACATGGTCGGCTGCTTGGCGTCCAGCGACAGCCGTCCCGGCTTGTCCGCGCACTGGTTCATCTTCTGGCCGTCGAACGGCGGGGCGGCCGGGTAACCGGTGGCCGTGATGTCGTTGATGGACTTCACCGCCGGGGCGTTGAAGTCGACCGGCAGCGCGCCCCCGACCGTCTCCTCCAGCGACTTGCCACCGCTGTTCTCCGGCTTCACATGGATCACGGCGAAGTCGTAAGGAGCGCCCTTGCCGCCGACCGCCGCCCCGTTGTCGATCCACTGCGAGGACGTCTGCGCCCAGTCGGCCCACCAGACGCCCTTGGGCGCGAGCTCCTCCTTGGTGGCGTTCTTCAGGTCGGCCGCCGACTTACCGGCGTCGTTGTAGGAGGGGACGAACATCAGGTTCTTGTACCAGCCGCCGCCCTTGCCCGCGTGGACGCAGTGGCCCGCGGTCCACACCATGTTGGACTTCCCGGGGTGCGCGGGGTCCTTGACCACCGTCGCGGAGCAGACCATCGATCCTTCGGGGCTGTCGAAGAAGACCTTGCCCGCGTAGGGGACCTTGGCGCTGTACGGGCGGGCGACCTCCTTGGCCGTGACCGGCTTCGGATCGGGGTCGGTCACACCCTGGTCGTCCGCGATGTCGCCGTCGTCGACCGGCTTGTCGGGCTCCTGCGCGTCCCGCATCCGATCCGGCTTCCACAGACCCTTGATGATCGGGTTGATGAAGTCACCGGCCTCGCGCAGCCAGTCGTCCTTGTTCCACTTGTTCCAGGCGCCGTTCTTCCACTCGTCGAGATCGACGCCGAGGTTCTTCAGCCTGTCGTTGAGGTCGTCGGGCAGCTTGATGTCACCCGTGCCCTGCTGGCCCGATGACGCGGGCGCCTTGGACTCGGTCGTGTCGTCCGACGAGCCGCACGCGGTGGCGGTGAGCGCCAGCACGGCGGTGACGGCGGCCACGGCCAGCGCGGGTCGGCGTGTGGATGGCATCGGCGGAACTCCCCCTGGTGTTCTGAGCTGCTCAGCGTCCTGTGTGGATTTGTCATGCACCGCCCCGGGCGACGGGACGGTACCCCACTATGCCCGTGCCGCCTACGACGGCTGAAGGCGGGTCCCTGGTTCCCGGCACGGCAAGGATCTTCGGTCAGCCCGTGATCCCGCGGCTGACCCGTCGTTGGTACGTACGGGGGACTGTCGGAGGGCGTTCAGCAGCAGGAGGACCGTGAGCGATGGCCGTGACCCAGCTCCCGCCGATGCCCCTGCCCGGTGCGCCCGACGGTGGCGGGAGCGGTGCCCAGGGCATTCTGCGGCGCCAGGCGCTGCGTGAGTCCGCCGCCCGCACCTCTGCGCGGGCCCTGCCCATCGTGCCGGTGCGCGCGCGAGGGCTGACGATCGAGGGAGTCGACGGCCGCCGCTATCTCGACTGCCGCTCCGGGGCCGGGACGCTGGCATTGGGGCACAACCACCCGGTGGTGCTGGAGGCCATCCGTGGTGTCCTGGACTCGGGAGCACCGCTCCAGGTCCTGGATCTGGCCACACCGGTCAAAGACGCCTTCACCGAGGAGCTGTTCACCACGCTGCCGCCCGAACTCGCCCGCCGCGCACGGGTGCAGTTCTGCGGACCGGCGGGCACGGACGCCGTCGAGGCCGCACTCAAGCTGGTGCGGATGGCCACCGGGCGGGACGGACTGCTGGCTTTCTCCGGGGCCTACCACGGGATGACGGCCGGGGCGCTGGCCGCGTCCGGCGGTGCTGCCTCGAGGACCACGACCCGGCTGCCCTTCCCCTACGACTACCGCTGCCCTTTCGGCGTGGGCGGGGAGCGCGGCGCGGAACTCTCGGCGCGCTGGACGGAGAGCCTCCTCGACGACCCCAAGGGCGGGGTGGGCACCCCCGCCGGGATGATCCTGGAACCGGTCCAGGGCGAGGGAGGCGTGATCCCCGCTCCCGACGCCTGGCTGCGGCGGATGCGGGAGATCACCGAGGCCCGCTCCATCCCGCTCATCGTGGACGAGGTCCAGACCGGCGTCGGGCGTACCGGCGCCTTCTGGGCGGTGCAGCACAGCGGTGTGGTGCCGGATGTGATGGTGCTGTCGAAGGCCATCGGCGGCAGTATGCCGCTGGCCGTCGTCGTCTACCACGAGGAGCTGGACGCCTGGCGTCCTGGCGCCCACGCGGGCACCTTCCGGGGCAACCAACTGGCCATGGCCGCGGGCGCGGTGACCCTCGCGTACGTACGGGAGAACCACCTCGCGGAGCGCGCCGCCGCCCTCGGCGAGCGCATGCTGCACCGCCTGCGCCAACTCGCCGATCGTCACCCCCACATCGGAGACGTACGCGGCCGCGGCCTCATGATCGGCCTCGAACTGGTCAACCCCGAAGCCGAGCGGATGGGGGCTGAGCAGATCGGGCCCGGCCTGACGGTCGCCGGTCCGACTGGGGCTCAGCTGACGGGGGTTGCGTTGGCACGCGCTGGGCTGACGGGTTCTGTCGCCCCGGACGCCGGGCAGCCGTGGGCCGTCGGCCCGGGCGCGGAGGGCCGTGCCAAGCGTCCGGATGCCGTGGGTCCGGATGCCATGGCTCCGGGAACGGAGGGCCGTGGCGCTGGATCTCCGAGGTGCGGTGCCCCGGGGGCTCGGCCCGCCGCGCCGATGCTCGCGGCAGCAGTCCAGCAGGAATGTCTGCGCCGTGGCCTGATCGTCGAACTGGGCGGCCGCCACGCCGCGGTCATTCGCCTCCTTCCGCCGCTGACCATTACCGACGAACAGGCCGAAGCGGTGCTGGACCGCCTCGCCGACGCCCTCGATGCCGCGATCCGCGCCGCCGGAGTCCCTGGTCCCGAACAGCCGCCGCCCGCACCGCCGTTAGCCGGAGACCACCGGTGACGCGTCCCGCACCGGCATCACCGCACCCCCACCGCACCAGCGAAGGAGGCAGGCACCGGGCCCACGGACCGACCGACGTGACGCCCGCGCCGAACCCACCATGCCGCACTCCCCCGGGCGAGCTCCCCTTTCTCCTCAGCCGGAACCAGAGGCCGGTGCCATGACCGACCGCAGCGCCCCGGACGGCCACCCCGCTCAGCCCGTCCCACCGGTGCGGCCGTCAACACTGGGGTCGGCACCCCCACCGTCCCCCGGTGGCGCGCCCGGAGAAGGACCGTCCTCAGGGCGACTTCCCTCCGGCGGACCGACCTCCGGAGGACCGGCCGTCGGGGGGCCGAGCACGGGGGGACCGGCCGTGGTGGTGCCTCCGGTGGTTCTGCCGTCCGCCGTCGCGAGAGCGGCGGGGGAGGGCCCTGCGGCTCCCTCCACGCCACAGATGCCCACACCTCCCGCGCCATCCGGGACACCGCCCACCGTGGTGCCGCTCGCGACCTCTGTGGTGCCTCCCGCAGCCGGGTCACCACCCCCTGCGGACCCGCAGGTGGTCGCGACGACCCTGCCGCGTCAGGACCGGAGCATCCCGGACCCGAGTGCTCAAGCCCGGAGCGCCCAGGACCCAACGGCCTGGGTCCCGGGTGCCCCGGCCCCCAGTGCCCCGTCCTCCAGCGCTTCCGCCCCGAGCGCCCTGGGCTGCGGTGGCCGGACCATGCCCGCTTCCGGCGGCCTCCCGGCAGCGGCCCCCGACCCCCTCGACGACCCTGACCCGCAGGTCGCGGCCGACACGGCGGGCGTCGAGAATCTGCTGCGCTGCTGGGTGCGTGAGAACCGCACCCCGCGCCCCGACAGCGACACACTCCGCATCCCGCTCGCCGCGAGCGGAACCGTCCTCCTCGTCCCCGTGCGGTACTGGTCACCCACCGGTTGGCACCGCTTCGGGCCGCCCGTGCTGGAGCACGGCCCCCATGACGCACCCTCCGTCGGCGCGGTCACCCTCGCTGCCTTGCTGACCCGCGAGGCGGCCTACGGCGCTCGCCGTGACGACCCCGACGCGGACGGCACCGAACTCGTCGGCCGGGTGGCGGATTCGGTGCGACGCACTGCCGCATTCCTCGCCCACCGTCGAGCCGTGCCCGCCGATCCCGGCGTGAGCACCCCCTTTCTCAGCGCTGAACAGTCCCTCGTTCTCGGTCACCCCCTTCATCCCACGCCGAAGAGCCGTGAGGGTCTCTCCGACACGGAATCGTCCCTCTGCTCACCGGAGTCGTATGGCTCCTTCCCCCTTCACTGGGTCGCCATCGATCGGTCCGTACTGGTCTGTGAGTCGGCCTGGACCGAGCGCGGCCGGACCGTGCCCGCCGAGCGGCTCGCCCTCTCACTCGCGGGCAGTGGTCTTCAACTGCCCGGCGGAACCGTGCCGCTGCCCCTCCACCCCTGGCAGGCCCGCGAGATCAGGCACCGCCCGGCCGTCGCCGCACTCTTCGACGCGGGTGTGCTGCACGACCTCGGCCCGTCCGGCGGTCACTGGAGCCCCACGTCCTCGGTCCGTACCGTGTACCGGCCCGGTGCACCCGCGATGCTCAAACTCTCTCTGGGTCTGCGGATCACCAACTCCCGTCGTGAGAATCTGCGTAAGGAGCTCCACCGCGGTGTTGAGGTCCACCGGCTGCTCCGCAGCGGACTGGCCGAGCAGTGGAGGGCAGCCTTCCCAGGGTTTCCCGGCTTCGACATCGTCCGGGACCCTGCCTGGCTCGCGGTCGATGGGCAGGACGGGGAACCGCTGACCGGCCTGGACGTTGTCATCCGGCACAACCCGTTCGGGCCGGGCGACGACGCGGTGTGCGTCGCGGGCCTCATCGCGCTCCGCCCCTGGCCGGGGCAGCCCGTGATGCGCTCCCGGCTCGCCCACCTCGTCGCCCGTCTCACCGCCCGAACCGGCCGCTCCGCAACGGCGGTCGCCGCCGAGTGGTTCCTGCGCTATCTGCACACGGTCGTACGCCCCGTGCTGTGGCTGGACGGAGAGGCCGGTATCGCGCTGGAAGCCCATCAGCAGAACACCCTGGTGCTGCTCGACCCCGACGGCTGGCCCATCGGCGGCCGCTACCGGGACAACCAGGGCTACTACTTCCGCGCGTCCCGGCACGCCGAACTCCAGCGGCGGCTGCCCGGAATCGGCACCCGCAGCGACACCTTCGTATCTGATGAGATCACCGACGAACGGTTCGCCTACTACCTCGGGATCAACAACGTCCTCGGTCTGATCGGTGCGTTCGGGTCCCAGCGGCTCGTCGACGAGCGCGTCCTGCTGGCCGCCTTTCGTCGTTTCCTCACCGCCGCCGCGTCCGGCCCCGGCAGATCCCGCTCGCCGCTGCCCGCGCGGCTCCTCGACTCACCCATCCTCCGCTGCAAGGCCAATCTGCATACACGGCTGCACGGCCTGGATGAACTCGTGGGCCCGGTGGACACCCAGTCGGTCTACGTCACCATCGCCAACCCCCTTGCCACATCTGCTGCCACCGCTGCCATCCCTTCACCATGACGCCCCCGCCCCGTCAGCCCTCGCCGCCAACAGACCCCCTATCACCACGCGCCTACCGCGCTGTTCCACACCAACACCCCCGCACATCACGCTCCCCACGCCGTGCCGGAGAACCACCACGAGCCTGAGAACCATGAGAGGAGAGCGTCGCCGTGCCGCACACCGACTCCACCACGAGCTCCGAGACCGACGACACCATCGACCTGCGGTTGCGCCAGGAAGAGGACGCCGCGCACCTCAGTGACGAGCACCTCGACGCGGCGGAGACCGACAGCCGGCCGGACCTGCTCGACCAGATCGCCGAATGGGGCCCCACCAGCACCTCAGCAGGCGCGTTCCAACTGGTCCCGGTTCGTATCGGGCGTGATCTCCGGCTGATCGCCCAATGGATGAACGACCCGGCCGTCGCGGCCTTCTGGGAGCTGGACGGTCCTGACGAGGCCACCGCGAGCCACTTGGGCGGCCAGCTCGACGGTGACGGCAGGAGCGTGCCCTGCCTTGGCGTCCTGGACGGAGTGCCCATGAGCTACTGGGAGCTGTACCGCGCCGATCTCGACCCGCTCGCCCGGTACTACCCGGCTCGGCCGCATGACACCGGTATCCATCTCCTCATCGGCCGGGTCAGTGACCGCGGTCAGGGTCTGGGCACCACGCTGCTGCGCGCCGCCGCCGATCTTGTCCTTGACCATCGCCCGTCCTGCGCCCGGGTCGTGGCCGAGCCGGATCTGCGCAACACCCCCTCCATCGCCGCCTTTCTCGGCGCGGGCTTCCGCTTCTCCGCCGAAGTCGAACTCCCCAGCAAGCGCGCGGCTCTGATGCTCCGCGACCGCGCACTACGCCACCTTCTGTGATCCGTCCTCTGATCCGTCATCCGTGATCCGCCTTCACCGTGTCGCCCTCCACCATTCGCGTACCGCTCGCTTCGTAGCCCTCTGTGATGAACCGGCTCCGCTGCGCATCTCTGCTTCTGATACACCGCTCACGTCGATCCGGTTCCCCTTCGGCGAGAAGCACGTCCGGATCTGTCGGTCAGCCGGTGGACTGAGGAGAGCGATGTCGGTGCCGCGCCGTAGGCTGGCAGCCCTATGACTGAATCGTCCTCGCCTCCCCTCGCCGATCTGCTCCACGCCGCCGTCACCGCCGTCGGCGGCACCGAACGCCCTGGCCAGACCGCCATGGCCGAAGCCGTGGCGGAGGCGATCGACGACAGCTCCCATCTGCTGGTGCAGGCGGGCACCGGCACCGGTAAGTCCCTCGGCTATCTGGTCCCCGCGCTGGCCCAGGGCGAGCGCGTGGTGGTCGCCACGGCGACCCTCGCCCTCCAGCGCCAGCTCGTCGAGCGCGATCTGCCCCGTACCGTGGAGGCGCTGCATCCGCTGCTGCGCCGACGCCCCGAGTTCGCCATGCTCAAGGGCCGTTCCAACTACCTGTGCCTGCACCGTCTCCACGAGGGCGTGCCGCAGGAGGACGCCGACGAAGCCGGGCTGTTCGACCCCTTCGAGGCCGCGGCGCCCACCAGCAAACTGGGCAAGGACCTGCTGCGACTGCGCGACTGGGCCGATGAGACCGAGACCGGCGACCGCGACGACCTCACCCCCGGCGTCTCCGACCGTGCCTGGTCCCAGGTGTCCGTGACCTCCCGGGAGTGCCTCGGCGCGTCCAAGTGCGCATACGGCGCGGAGTGCTTCGCCGAGGCCGCCCGTGAGCGGGCCAAGCTGGCCGAGGTCGTCGTCACCAACCACGCCCTGCTCGCCATCGACGCCATCGAGGGCGCCCCCGTGCTGCCCGGCCATGAGGTGCTGATCGTCGACGAGGCGCATGAACTGGTCTCCCGCGTCACCGGTGTCGCCACCGGCGAGCTCACCCCGGGCCAGGTCAACCGCGCGGTGCGGCGCGCCGCCAAGCTGGTCAACGAGAAGGCGGCGGACGCCCTTCAGACCGCTGCCGAGACCTTCGAGCGGCTCATGGAGCTGGCCCTGCCCGGCCGTCTCGAGGTGATCCCCGAGGACCTTGGCTACGCGCTGATGGCGCTGCGCGACGCGTCTCGCACGGTCATCTCGGCGCTCGGCGCCACACGGGATTCCTCCGTCCAGGACGAGGACGCCGTGCGGAAGCAGGCTCTCGGCTCGGTGGAGAACATCCTCCAGGTGGCCGAGCGGATCGTGGAGGGCTCCGAGTACGACGTCGTCTGGTACGAGCGCCATGACCGCTTCGGTGCCTCGCTGCGCGTCGCCCCGCTCTCCGTCTCCGGGCTGCTCCGCGAGAAGCTCTTCGAGGACCGTTCGGTGATCCTCACCTCCGCCACCCTCAAGCTGGGCGGGGACTTCAACGGTGTGGCCGCTTCCCTCGGCCTCAACCCCGACAGCCCGCAGGACCCCGAGGGTGACGGCGACAGCGCCCCGCGCTGGCAGGGCCTCGACGTCGGCTCGCCCTTCGACTACTCGAAGCAGGGGATCCTCTACGTCGCCAAGCATCTGGCGCAGCCCGGCCGCGAGGGCAGCCGCTCCGACATGCTCGATGAACTCACCGAACTGGTCGAGGCCGCCGGCGGCCGCACCCTCGGGCTGTTCTCGTCGATGCGGGCCGCGCAGGCGGCTGCGGAGGAGCTGCGGGGCCGCCTTGACGTGCCCGTTCTGCTGCAGGGCGAGGAGACCCTCGGCGAGCTGATCCGTGCCTTCGCCGCTGATGCCAGGACCTGCCTGTTCGGCACGCTCTCCCTCTGGCAGGGCGTCGATGTGCCGGGGCCGAGTTGTCAGTTGGTGGTCATGGACCGGGTGCCCTTCCCCCGTCCGGACGACCCCCTGATGAGCGCCCGCCAGAAGGCGGTGGAGGAGGCCGGAGGCAATGGCTTCATGGCCGTCGCCGCGACCCATGCCGCCCTGCTGATGGCGCAGGGTGCGGGGCGGCTGGTCCGGGCGTCCGGAGACCGGGGCATCGTCGCCGTCCTGGATCCCCGTGTCGAGCGGGCGCGCTATGGCTCATTCCTGCGGAAGTCCATGCCGGACTTCTGGTACACCACCGACCGCAATCAGGTGCGCCGCTCGCTGGCCGCCATCGATGCCGCGGCCAAGGCCGACGGGGCATAGCCAGGGCCTGGCCCGGAGTACAGCTGGGCCCCGGAACCGGCGCAGTGGTCCCGGGGCCCGGTCGTTGGGCACGCTAAGGGCGCACCTCGGTCCGTCGCGTCAGACGCGCCGCAGCACCGCGACCACCTTGCCCAGGATGGTCGCCTCGTCGCCCGGGATCGGCTGGTAGGCGGCGTTGTGCGGGAGGAGCCAGACATGGCCGTCCTCGCGCTTGAAGCGCTTCACTGTGGCCTCGCCGTCGAGCATCGCGGCGACGATGTCCCCGTTCTCCGCGACGGGCTGACGCCGCACCGTCACCCAGTCGCCGTCGCAGATGGCGGCCTCGATCATGGAGTCACCGACCACCTTGAGCACGAACAGCTCACCGTCGCCGACCAGCTGCCGGGGGAGCGGGAAGACGTCCTCGACCGACTCCTCGGCGAGGATCGGGCCACCGGCCGCGATCCGGCCGACCAGCGGCACATAGGACGCGGCGGGCTTGCCGGTGGTGTCCGTCGGCTGGGTGCTGGGCTGGTCGGAGCCACGGACCTCGTAGGCACGGGGCCGGTGGGGGTCCCGCCGCAGAAAGCCCTTGCGCTCCAGAGCCATCAGTTGGTGGGCCACGGACGAGGTGCTGGAGAGCCCCACCGCCTGACCGATCTCCCGCATGGACGGCGGGTAGCCGCGGCGCTGCACAGAGTCGCGAATGACCTCGATGACGCGGCGCTGCCGGTCGGTCAGCCCCGAACTGTCCGCCCGGATGCCTGGAGGTCGTCCGGGTAGGGCGCGCGCGGGCTTCTGGCCCTCGGAGTTCGTGGCGTCGTTCATGGAGTGGGTCTGGTTCATCGCGTGCGTCTGTTCGAGCCTGCTCTGGGAGCGCTCCTGGGCAGTGATGGTGCTGCTCTCTGCGGTGGTGGTCACGACGGCCCCTCTCGAGATGTTCTCCCTAGCTGGACAACGGTAGTTGCTTTCGAAAGGTTGCGCCAAACACACGTTCGAGTGAAATTTCGTAGATCGGCTGACGTGATCACGGGGTTAGGTGTATAGGCCGGATTGTGGCGGCCCCTTCCGGGTGGTCTCCAGTCTCCCACTCCGACCCCCGTGAATCCGTGACCCAGGGGGCTCGCGTAGTCTCGTGCCTGCTCCCGGCCCGTGACACGCCACCCGGTCCGGTTGAGTGCCAGACACCAGATCTAGTGGTTTGATGGATGTCAGCCACCTACAGGTTGTGGTCCCTGGTGATTCATCGCCAAGGTTTTCGCCTATGCTTGTGGCCGCTTCACCGGGTCTTCGCGACCCGGTCGAGGCTATGCAGCTATGCGCCGTTCATAAGGGTGAGGGAGGGTACGGAGTCATGCACTGCCCCTTCTGCAGGCACCCCGACAGTCGCGTGGTGGACAGCCGGACCACGGACGACGGCTGTTCGATCCGCAGGCGCCGCCAGTGCCCCGACTGCTCGCGTCGCTTCACCACCGTGGAGACCGCGTCGCTGATGGTGATCAAGCGGAGTGGGGTCACCGAGCCCTTCAGCCGCGACAAGGTCATCTCGGGGGTGCGCAAGGCATGCCAGGGCCGTCCGGTCACCGAGGACGCCCTCGCCAAACTCGGTCAGCAGGTGGAGGAAGCCGTACGCGCCACCGGCAGCGCCGAGCTGTCCACTCATGACGTGGGGCTCGCCATACTCGGCCCGCTCCAGGAGCTCGACCTCGTCGCCTACCTCCGCTTCGCCTCCGTCTACCGCGCCTTCGACTCGCTCGAGGACTTCGAGGCCGCGGTCGCGGAGCTGCGTGACCAGCAACGGCCTCCCGCGCACGACCGCGGGTCCGGTGCCGACGGGGCCGCGGAGGCCCCCGCGCCGGCCATCGCCGCCGACTGACCGGCGGCCCATACGTACCCGGGGCGCGGTGCGCACCCGGGTGGAAGACAGACACACCGTGCCTCGGGAAGAAATGGGCACATCAGGGCGTTTTCGCCCGTACAGGGAGGCGGAATGACAGAGACGGCGAGCGGCCCGGCACGAGGCTCCCGCTCCAAGGGAAGCAAGGCGAACAAGGGTCTGCGTATCGAGCGCATCCACACCACTCCGGGCGTGCATCCGTACGACGAGGTGGTCTGGGAGCGTCGTGACGTCGTCATGACCAACTGGCGCGACGGTTCGGTCAACTTCGAGCAGCGCGGCGTCGAGTTCCCCGACTCCTGGTCGGTGAACGCGGTCAACATCGTCACAAGCAAGTACTTCCGTGGCGCGGTGGGTTCCCCGGACCGCGAGGCGAGCCTGAAGCAGCTCATCGACCGCGTGGTGCGAACCTACCGCGCGGCCGGTGAGGAGCATGGCTACTTCGCCTCGCCCGCCGACGCCGAGATCTTCGACCATGAGCTGACGTACGCCCTGCTGCACCAGGTCTTCAGCTTCAACTCGCCGGTGTGGTTCAACGTCGGCACCAAGCAGCCGCAGCAGGTCAGCGCCTGCTTCATCCTCTCTGTGGACGACTCCATGGAGTCGATCCTGGACTGGTACAAGGAAGAGGGGATGATCTTCAAGGGCGGCTCCGGCGCCGGCCTGAACCTCTCCCGTATCCGCTCCTCCAAGGAACTCCTCTCCTCCGGAGGCAACGCTTCCGGCCCTGTCTCGTTCATGCGCGGTGCCGACGCCTCCGCCGGAACGATCAAGTCCGGTGGCGCCACCCGCCGCGCCGCCAAGATGGTCGTCCTCGACGTCGACCACCCCGACGTCGAAGCCTTCATCGAGACCAAGGTGAAGGAGGAGGAGAAGATCCGCGCCCTGCGCGACGCGGGCTTCGACATGGACCTGGGCGGCGACGACATCACGTCCGTCCAGTACCAGAACGCCAACAACTCCGTCCGCGTGAACGACACGTTCATGAAGGCCGTGGAGTCGGGCTCGGCCTTCGGTCTGCGCTCCCGGCTGACCGGCGAGGCCATCGAGGAGGTCGACGCCAAGTCCCTCTTCCGCAAGATGGCGGAGGCGGCCTGGGCCTGCGCCGACCCGGGCATCCAGTACGACGACACCATCAACCACTGGCACACCTCGCCGGAGTCGGGCCGGATCACCGCCTCCAACCCGTGCAGCGAGTACATGCACCTGGACAACTCCTCGTGCAATCTCGCCTCGCTCAATCTGATGAAGTTCCTGCTGGACGACGACGCGGGCAACCAGCGCTTCGACGCCGAGCGCTTCGCCAAGGTCGTCGAGCTGGTCATCACGGCGATGGACATCTCCATCTGCTTCGCGGACTTCCCGACCGAGAAGATCGGTGAGACCACCCGCGCCTTCCGCCAGCTGGGCATCGGCTACGCCAACCTGGGCGCCCTCCTGATGGCCACCGGCCATGCCTACGACAGCGACGGCGGCCGGGCCCTGGCCGGAGCCATCACCTCCCTGATGACCGGCACGTCGTACAAGCGCTCCGCCGAGCTGGCGGCCGTCGTCGGCCCGTACGACGGCTACGCCCGCAACGCGGACGCCCACAAGCGCGTCATGAAGCAGCACGCGGACGCCAACGCCGTCGCCAAGCGCATGGACGACCTGGACACCCCGGTCTGGGCCGCGGCCACCGAGGCATGGCAGGACGTCATCCGCCTCGGGGAGAAGAGCGGCTTCCGCAACGCCCAGGCGTCGGTGCTCGCGCCGACCGGCACCATCGGCCTGATGATGGACTGCGACACCACGGGCGTCGAGCCGGACCTGGCCCTGGTCAAGTTCAAGAAGCTGGTCGGCGGCGGCTCGATGCAGATCGTGAACAACACGGTCCCCAAGGCGCTCAAGCGGCTCGGCTACCAGCCCGAGCAGGTCGAGGCGATCGTCGCCCACATCGCCGAGCACGGCAATGTGATCGACGCGCCGGGGCTGAAGCCCGAGCACTACGAGGTCTTCGACTGCGCCATGGGTGAGCGCTCCATCTCGCCGATGGGCCATGTGCGGATGATGGCCGCCGCTCAGCCGTTCCTCTCCGGCGCCATCTCCAAGACGGTCAACATGCCGGAGGCGGCCACCGTCGAGGAGATCGAGGAGATCTACTTCGAGGGCTGGAAGCTGGGCCTGAAGGCGCTCGCGATCTACCGCGACAACTGCAAGGTCGGCCAGCCGCTCTCCGCCAAGAAGAAGGAGCAGAAGGCTGCCGAGCAGGCCCAGCCCGAAGCTGAGAAGGTCATCGAGTACCGCCCGGTCCGCAGGCGTCTCCCCAAGGGCCGTCCTGGCATCACCACCTCCTTCACGGTGGGCGGCGCCGAGGGCTACATGACCGCGAACTCCTACCCTGACGACGGGCTGGGCGAGGTCTTCCTGAAGATGTCCAAGCAGGGTTCGACCCTCGCGGGCATGATGGACGCCTTCTCGATCGCTGTCTCGGTCGGCCTCCAGTACGGCGTGCCGCTGGAGACCTACGTCTCGAAGTTCACCAACATGCGCTTCGAGCCGGCGGGCATGACGGACGACCCGGACGTGCGGATGGCGCAGTCGATCGTCGACTACATCTTCCGCCGTCTGGCGCTGGACTTCCTGCCGTTCGAGACCCGCTCGGCACTCGGCATCCACTCCGCCGAGGAGCGCCAGCGGCATCTGGAGACGGGCTCGTACGAGTCGTCCGAGGACGAGGTGGACGTCGAGGGGCTGGCCCAGTCGGCGCCGCGCCAGGTGGACGCGCCGGCAGCCAACACCACGCCCCGCGCGGTGTCCCCGGCTCCGAAGGAGGCGCACAGCTCGACCGAGCTGGTCGAGATGCAGCTCGGGCTGAACGCCGACGCGCCGCTGTGCTTCTCCTGCGGCACCAAGATGCGCCGGGCAGGCAGCTGCTACCTGTGCGAGGGCTGCGGATCGACGAGCGGGTGCAGCTGATGCGGGACGCCATCCGGAGGTGATCTTCCCGGTCATCTCCTGGTGACCTGATGTGACATGAGGGCGGTGGAGCCGTGATGCGGCTCCACCGCCCTCGGTCTGTGCGGTCCCGCTGCTTCCGTTCTCCGGTCGTCGCCGGTGTGAGTGGCAAGCGCTTGCGGTGGTCCGTCAAGCCTGAGGGCCTTCCTTCTCCGCCGATGGGGGCACCGCCCGGTGGCTGATGTTCGGGGGCGCAGTGGTGGTGCAAGGGGCTCGCGCCGCGCTCAAGGTCGTGAACCGACGCTGCCTGCGCGGTGCTTGGCCATGTGATGCGGGCCACCGGCGGGGCCGTAGGATAGCGCGGTGCTGGTCAAGTGGATTCGCTGCACCGTGGTGGACCGCCCGGGTTTCGAGCGGGGGCAGCGGAAGTGGGCGGGGTTGCCCGGCGAACCGGGTTTCCGGGGGCAGGGCGGTGGCTGGAGCCGGGGGCGTCCAGATGTGGCGCATATCTTCGCGTTCTGGGAGAGCCGGGCGTTCTACGACTCCTTCATGGCGCGGTCCCACGACCGGCTGGCGGCCGCGCAGTCGGGAACCTACAAGGATATGCAGGTCCGGCTGTTCGAGCACCGTTTCGATGTGAAGGTCGGCTTCGAACCGCGGTTCACCGACGTGGACGTGGTGAGGGTCGCGCACTGCCGGGTGCACGCGGAGCGGGTGGAGCACTTCACGCTGGTGCAGGAGAAGGTGTGGAATCCGGCGATGGCCGGGTCGCCCGGGATGCTGCGCGGGCTGTTCGGCGAGGCGCCCGGGAACGAGTTCCTGGTGCTGTCGATGTGGGACTCCGCGGCCGAGCACGGGAAGTACCGGGCCGAGCGGGTGGAGCGGCTCGGTCTGCGTGCGCAGATCGAGGCGGACGTGGCGGCTATCGCGGGTGACGTGGTGGGCGTCGAATCGGCCTGGACGGTCTGACCGCCGGGGGCGTGCGTCGGTTTCGGCCGGAACGCCCGGCCCCGACCCGACACCGGCTCGGACCGGACAACCGACGCCCGACCCTGCCCGTGACTCGACGCCCGGCTCAGGTCAGTCGGCCGGCTCCGGTGATGCGGCCGGGAGATACGCCCCGGCCCGGACGGCTGCGGCGACGGCTGCCGCCGTCTGGTCGGCGAGCGGCGCGTCGAGGGGTTCGCGGGTGACCACCGCCCGGAAGAACAGCGGGGCGGACACGGCCCGTACGACCGCCCCCGCGTCAGTGCCGGGCGGGGCCTCACCGCGTTCGACCGCCCGCCGGACGACGGTCTCGCAGCGGGTGAACCGCTCCGCGTAGAAGCCGCGCAGCGCCTCGGCCGTGCGCTCGGACTGGAACGCGGCCGCGATGAAAGCGGTGGGACCGGCGGCGGCCGACGCGTCGCCGAAGGTGTCGGTGACCTCACGGGCCAGAGCGCGCAGATCGCCGTCGAGGCTTCCGGTGTCGGGGGGCGTCCAGGTGTCCTCGCCCGCGAGGTCGAGCGCGTCCGTCACCAGCCCCTCGACGCCGCCCCAGCGCCGGTAGAGCGTCGTCTTGTGGATGCCGGAGCGCTCGGCGACGTACTCCACGGTCAGCCCGGGGTAGCCGTGCTCGGCGAGGCCGGTCAGCACGGCGTCGCGGACGGCGTCGCGGGTGCGGGCGGTGCGCCCGCCGGGTCGGACGGTGCCCGGTGCGGCGGTGGGATCTTCTGCGGCGTCTTCTGCGGACAACTGCAACTCCTGCTGCATTAGCTGGTTTGCCGTGTCATGCTGAGGGTAACGCAACTGTAGTTGCATTTGATGGGTCCGGCTCTCTACTCCCGTTCTTGTCCGCTCTGCTGCTCGGAGGTTTGTCTTTGCCCACTCAGATTTCGTTGCGCGGTGTCACCCTGTCCCGGGGCGACCGCACGCTGCTCGACGACGTGTCCTTCTCGGTGCGGCCCGGTGAGCGGGTGGGCATCGTGGGGGAGAACGGCGCCGGTAAATCCACGCTGCTCAAGGTGCTGGCCGGGAGCGAACCGTCCGACGACGGCGTGGTGGTGACTGTGGCCGACGGCGGCACGGGACATCTCGGCCAGACACCCGAGCTGCCTTCGGACCGCCTGGTGGGGGACGCGATAGACGCCGCCTTGGCCGAGGTGCGCGCCATGGAGCGCGGACTGCGCGAGTTGGAGGCGGAGCTCGGTGGCTGTGCCCCCGAGGTCCTCGCCGAGTACGGCGATCTGCTCACCGCGTTCGAGGCGCGTGATGGCTACGAGACGGACGCCCGGGTGGACAAGGCCCTCCATGGCCTCGGGCTCGGTGACATCGGGCGGGACCGGCGGCTCGGCAGCCTGTCGGGCGGTGAGCAGGCCCGGCTCGGACTGGCCTGTCTGATCACGGCCGCGCCCGAGGTGATGCTGCTCGACGAGCCCACGAACCATCTCGACGGTGCGGCCCTCACCTGGCTCGAGGACGCCCTGCGGGCGCACCCCGGCACGGTCCTCGCGGTCTCCCACGACCGGGTGTTCCTGGAGCGGGTGGCGACGGCGATCGTCGAAGTGGATGCCGACCGGCGCGCCCTGGTGCGCTACGGCGGGGGCTACGGCGGATTCGTCGCCGAGCAGACCGCCGCCCGCCGCCGCTGGGAGCAGGCGTACGAGCAGTGGTGTGGCGAGACCGCGGCGCTGTCCGAGGCCGCCGCGACGGTCGCGCGGCGCGTCGCCCCGGGCCGGGGGATGAAGGACGGCAACAAGGTAGCCTACGACCGGGATAAGGGGCGGGTGCAGTCCTCGGTCTCCAGCCGGGTGCGCAATGCCCAGGAGCGGCTGCGCAGGCTCCAGGAGGACCCCGTGCCCCGGCCGCCGGAGCCGCTGCGGTTCACCGCGCGTCCCGCGACGGGTGGCGAGACCGGTGTTCTGGTCGGTCTCCACGATGTGCGGGTGGGTGACCGGCTGGCGGTGGACGGGCTCACGGTCTCCGCGGGCGAGAGGCTGCTCGTCCACGGCGCCAATGGAGCGGGCAAGTCCACCCTGCTGCGGGTCATGGCCGGGGCGGAGCAGCCGGACACGGGCCACGTGGTGCGGAGGGGCCGGATCGGCTATCTCGCCCAGGAGATACCGGTCGCCCGGCCCAGCGAGCGGCTGCTGTCGGCCTTCGGCCGCGGGCTGCCGGGGACCCCGGAGGAGCAGTCGGACCTGCTGCTGTCCTACGGGCTCTTCCGGGCGCGCGACCTCCATGTGCCGGTGGGGTCGCTCTCGGCCGGTCAGCGGCGCAGGCTGGCCCTCGCCCGGCTGCTGGCCCGCCCCGCGGATCTGCTGCTGCTCGACGAACCGACCAACCATCTGGCGCTCGGCCTGGTGGAGGAGCTGGAGCAAGCGCTGACCCAGTGGACCGGCGCGCTGGTGGTGGTGTCGCACGACCGTCTGCTGCGCAGTCGGTTCACCGGGCGTCTGTACGAGATACGCGACGGGCGGCCCAGGGCGGACGAAGGGAGCGAGGCGCGCGCCGCGGGCCCGAACTAGGGTGGCGACATGGCAAGACCCCTGCGCATCGTCCTCATACGGCACGGAGAATCGGAGGGAAATGTCGATGACACGGTGTACGAACGCGAGCCCGACCATGCGCTGAGGCTCACCGAGCGGGGGAGGCGCCAGGCGCAGGAGGCGGGCAAGCGGCTGCGCGCGACCTTCTGCGAGGAGCGGGTTTCGGTCTATGTGTCGCCGTATCGGCGTACCCACCAGACCCTGACGCTGCTCGGTCTGGACCCTTCCCTCACCCGGGTGCGGGAAGAGCCGAGGCTCCGCGAGCAGGACTGGGGGAACTGGCAGGATCGCGACGATGTGCGGAAGCAGAAGGCGTATCGCGACGCCTACGGGCACTTCTTCTACCGCTTCGCGCAGGGAGAGTCCGGTGCCGACGTCTACGACCGGGTGGACGCCTTTCTGGAGAGTCTGTGGCGCAGCTTCCAGGACCCGGCCCATCCGCCGAACGTCCTGCTGGTCACCCATGGGCTCACCATGCGGCTGTTCTGTATGCGCTGGCTGCACTGGACCGTGGCCGAATTCGAGTCGCTGTCGAACCCCGGGAACGGCGAGACCAGGTCCCTGCTGCTCGGCCCTGATGGGCGCTACCGCCTCGACCGGCCCTTCGAGCGCTGGTGCACCCCGGAGCCGTACGGTCTCACCGGCTAGAGTGCCCAGCGATGACCGCTGACCGTTTCCACCGGGCCCTCGGGAGCCTGCGCGGGCTGTCCGTGGGCGATGCCCTCGGCTCCCAGTTCTTTGTCCCAGCCAACTATCCGTTCCTCAAGAGCCGCAAGCTGCCTCCCGCCCCCTGGCAGTGGACCGACGACACCGAAATGGCGTGCTCCGTGCTGGCCGTCCTGGCCGCGCACGGGCGGATCGACCAGGACGACCTCGCCCGGTCGTTCGCGGAGCACCACGACTTCGACCGGGGCTACGGTCCCGCCGTGAACCGGATGCTCCGGCTGGTCAGGGAGGGCGGCGACTGGCGCGACCTGGCTGCCGCCCTGTTCAACGGGCAGGGTTCCTGGGGCAACGGCGCCGCCATGCGGATCGCCCCGCTCGGCGCCTGGTACGCGGGCGATGTGGAGCAGGCCACCCACCAGGCGGAGGTCTCGGCCTACACCACACACCAGCACCGTGAGGCGGTGGCGGGTGCGATGGCGGTGGCCGCCGCGGCCGCGCTGGTGGCCGACCCCGAGGGGCACAGCGGGCCGGAGGATCTCCTGGACCGTGTGACCGAGGCCGTGCCTCGCAGCGCCGTGCAGGCGGGGCTGCGCCGCGCCCGCGACATGCTCGACTACGCGGACGCGGGCACCGTCGCCGCGGTGCTCGGCTGCGGCCGCCGTACCAGCGCCCATGACACCGTGCCGTTCGCCCTGTGGGCCGCCGCCCGCCATCTGGGCTCCTTCGAGGAGGCGTTCTGGCGGACCGCGCAGGCGGGCGGCGACGTGGACACCACCTGCGCGATCACCGGAGGAGTGATCGCTGCCGCGCCCTCGGGAGCACCACCCCGTGACTGGCTGGAGCGCACCGAGGCGCTGCCGGGGTGGCTTCCGGCGCCGCCCGCCTGACGCTCGAAACCGCCGGGCCACCTCACGGCGGCCCGGCACTCGGCTCCGCGGCCGGGGCCGGGTGAACCGGCCGCCCGCGGCGTCGCGTTGGGCCGGAAGGCCACCGAAGCCGCCCGGGAGGTGGCGGGTGGCACCGGCCGGACCCGGTGGCCGCCGATCCGGCTTCCGCAGCTCCGTACGAGCGGCGTAATGTTGTCCTCGCCATGGCCTACGAACCGCCCACCCACAGTGTCGAGCGCTCGCTCCGCGCCACCACAGGAGCAAAGATCGTCGTCGGTGTCGACGAGGTCGGGCGCGGGGCATGGGCCGGTCCGGTGACGGTCTGCGCGGCGATCACCGGTCTGCGGCGCCCGCCGACCGGGCTCACCGACTCCAAGCTGCTGAGCCCCAAGAAGCGCACAGCACTGGCGCAGGAGTTGGAGACATGGGTCACCGCACACGCCCTGGGTCACTCCTCTCCCGAGGAGATCGACGATCTGGGGATGACGGCCGCCCTCCGGCTCGCCGCGACACGGGCGCTCGACGGACTTCCGGTCCGTCCGGACGCGGTGATCCTGGACGGAAAGCACAACTACCTCGGCTCTTCCTGGACGGTTCGTACGGTCATCAAGGGCGATCAGTCCTGTGTGGCCGTCGCCGCCGCCTCCGTGATCGCCAAGGTGCGGCGGGATGCGATGATGGCCGAACTGGGAGCCGCCCACGCGGACTTCTGCTTCGGTGACAATGCCGGATATCCGTCCCCCGTGCACCGCGCCGCTCTGCGGGAGCTGGGGCCCACCCCCCACCACCGGCTGTCCTGGGCCTATCTGGACGGGCTGCCCCGGTGGCGGCACCTCAAGCGGGTGCGCATCGCACCCGAACCGGTCGGGCTGGAGGCCGAAGGCCAACTCGGCTTCGACTTCTGAGCAGACCAAGCGGTTAAAACCGCCACCCGCCGATGCGAATCGCACCGACGTTTGATAGACATCAGCCCATGCCTCTCATCCCCGAGGAGCCTCAGATTCACGAGAGTGTCCCGGGTCCTCGCGCGACACCGGCCGCAGGCCGCACCGCGCCGACCCCTCGTCCTGTCCCTGGTCCCGGCCCCCGGCCTGTCCCGAGGCGGCCTGGAAGCCCCGGTCCGAGCCGCGGTACCGCCGGGACCTCGTCGGCTCCGTCGCAGCGCTCCACGAGCGATACGACGAAGCCTGTGCCGACCGCTCCGGCGGCTCCGGCTGCCAAGGCCGATCCCGCTGCCGCCGCGACGGCCGCGCCCCAGATCCAGCTGATCCCCGCTTCGGTGGACGGCGCTCTGGACGCGGCGGACGAGGCGGTCGACCTGCTGCTGGACTCCGGTCGGGCGCCTGGTGACATCCTGGTGCTGACCACCGCGGACCAGCATCCGTGGGCGACCCACGAGTTGTCGTTCGGCGAGGCGTCCTACTGGGCGCAGCACGACGCCGGTGACGACGTCTTCTACGCCGCCGCGGGCGCCGACCGCGCCAAGGGCCGTCCGGTCGTGGTCGTCGCCGTCAACGGCGGGGCGGACGACGCCGTCGCGCGGGCGCTGCCGGACGCGACGAGCCGTGCCGGTGCGTTGCTGATCGTCTGCGGTGATCCGCAGCGCATCAACACCCTCATCGGCGCGGGCGTCTGATCTCGCACGTCCTCGTACGCCCGGTGCCCGGCAGTCTCTGTCCCCGGTGACGGAGCTGTCCGGCGTCCGGCCGGACGCCGGCTACACGGCCGCGGAGTGGCTGAGCGCGTCATGCGCTCCGCTATGGGGCTGCGACAGCGGTGCGGCTTTGCCGTCGCCGGTGGCGGTGATGTCGAGCGCGGTCCGGAGCGAGGCGGAATGCGGCCTGCGGCCGCTCCGCCCTTCGCCGAGGATCTGCCATCCCTCGCGGGTCAGCGTGATGTACGCACCGCAGCGCAGGCCATGCAGGGTGCAGGCGTCCCGCAGCCCCCACATCCAGGCGCCGTCCTCCTGCGTCCACTGGCTCTCGCCGTCACGGCAGTACAGCAGCACGGCCGTGCGCACCGGTGTCCGGCGCCGCAGATCGTGCGGGATGACCCGGCGCAGCTGGGTCAGCAGCGCGTTCCGGAACTCCCAGCCGTCGGCGGCGGCAGCGCCGGTCCGGGAGAACGACGCGCTGGCCGTGAGCCGTTCCTCCGGGTCCAGGACCGCTACGACCGCCGTGGACGGTGTGGGCAGATGGCGGCTGTGCAGTCCGGTGACGACCTCGCGCGGATTGCGCAGCAACGGAATACCGGCGGCGGCCCATTCCGAGGGTTCGAGCATCCGCCCCAGTCGGGAAGCGGGATCGGCGGACGGTGGCGGAGTGAAGCCGAAGGTCACGGTCCTCCCTTCGTCAGCGCGCCCAGGGTCCGTGCGAGGCCGGGCACGGGCGCAGGCCACGACACTGCCCCAGCGGGACCACGGACTGGCCGGGGCGGGGAGCTGAGGACAATTCTCGCGGCCGGGCCTCCGCGCGGCAATGAGCAGTTGACGCCACTGACCGATTTACGTTGGTGCGTGTTCTAAATTCCTGGCCCGTTCGCGGACCGGGCGCGGGCGGGCGTCGTTCACCCCCGTACCGCGAGGACCAGGGGAAACACTTCTGTCGCCCCGGCCCGCCGGAGCAGCCGGACGGCGGTGGCCGGCGCTCTCAGGGGCTGTGGACCGTTCGCGAGCAGCCTGTCACGCTGAGTGAGTTGGCCGACTGTCAGTGCCATCCGGTTGCATGGGGGCATGGACGCTCTGGAGCTGCGCACCGAAGCCGACGCCATCCTCGCCGAGCTCGTCGGTGACCCGGGGGATGCGGCGCGATTGCGCGAGGACCAGTGGCAGGCGGTGGCGGCTCTGGTGGAGGAGCGCCGGCGTGCCCTGGTGGTGCAGCGCACCGGCTGGGGCAAGTCGGCGGTGTACTTCGTCGCCACGGCTCTGCTGCGGCGACGTGGCTCCGGCCCGACGGTGATCGTCTCACCGCTGCTGGCGCTGATGCGCAACCAGGTCGAGTCGGCGGCGCGGGCCGGTATCCGGGCGCGCACCATCAACTCGGCCAATCCGGAGGAGTGGGACACCATCCACGAGGAGGTCGAGCGCGGCGAGACCGACGTTCTCCTCGTCAGTCCGGAGCGTCTCAACTCGGTGGATTTTCGCGACCAGATGCTGCCCAGGCTCGCGGCCACGACCGGTCTGCTGGTGGTCGACGAAGCGCACTGCATCTCCGACTGGGGACATGACTTCCGGCCCGACTACCGGCGACTGCGGGCGATGCTCGCCGAGCTTCCGCCCGGCGTGCCGGTGCTGGCCACCACGGCGACGGCCAACGCGCGGGTCACCGCGGATGTGGCCGAGCAATTGGGTACCGGCGCCGGAGAGGCCTTGGTGCTGCGCGGCCCGCTGGAGCGGGAGAGTCTGAGGCTGGGTGTGGTCCGGCTGCCGGACGCCGCGCACCGCCTGGCCTGGCTCGCCGAGCACCTGGACGAGCTGCCGGGCTCCGGGATCATCTACACGCTGACGGTGGCCGCGGCTGAGGAGGCCACCGCCTATCTGCGGCAGCGCGGCTTCCAGGTGGCCTCCTACACCGGGCGCACGGAGAACGCCGACCGGCTCCAGGCCGAGGCCGACCTGCTGGAGAACCGGGTCAAGGCGCTGGTCGCGACATCGGCGCTGGGCATGGGCTTCGACAAGCCGGACCTGGGCTTCGTGCTCCATCTCGGTTCGCCGTCCTCGCCGATCGCCTACTACCAGCAGGTCGGCCGCGCGGGCCGCGGCGTGGCCCACGCCGATGTGCTGCTGCTGCCGGGCAAGGAGGACGAGGCCATCTGGCGCTACTTCGCCGATACCGCCTTCCCGCCCGAGGCGCAGGTTCGACAGACCCTCGCGGCCCTCGCCGATGCGGGACGGCCGCTGTCCGTGCCGGCGCTGGAGGCATCGGTGGACCTTCGGCGCAGTCGGCTGGAGACCATGCTCAAGGTGCTCGACGTGGACGGGGCGGTCAAACGCGTCAAGGGCGGCTGGACCGCCACCGGCGAGCAGTGGGTCTACGACGCCGAGCGGTACGCCTGGGTCGCCCGACAACGGGCGGCCGAGCAGCAGGCCATGCGCGATTACGCGAGCACGTCCCAGTGCCGGATGGAGTTCCTGCGCCGGCAGTTGGACGATGAGGGGGCAGCCCCGTGCGGGCGCTGCGACAACTGCTCGGGCGCCTGGGCCGATTCCGCAGTTTCGGCGGAGACGCTGACGGCGGCCGCGAAGGAGCTGGATCGCCCGGGTGTCGAGGTTGAGCCGCGTCGCATGTGGCCGACGGGGATGCCCGCACTGGGCATCGAGCTCAAGGGGCGTATCCCGGCGAAGGAGCAGTGCTCCACCGGGCGCGCCCTGGGGCGGCTCTCGGACATCGGCTGGGGCAACCGGCTGCGCCCGCTGCTGGCTGAGAACACGCCCGATGGGCCGGTCCCCGACGATGTCCTGCGGGCCGCGGTGGCCGTCCTCGCCGATTGGGCGCGCTCTCCGGGCGGCTGGGCCTCGAATTCCCCGGACGCCTCTGCCCGGCCGGTGGGAGTCGTCGCTGTGCCATCCCTGGCCCGTCCGCAACTGGTCGGTTCCCTCGCCCAGGGAATCGCGACCATCGGCCGCCTCCCCTATCTGGGCCCCCTGACATACACCGGGCAGAGCGATGTGCACGCGGCACGACGCAGCAACTCCGCCCAACGCCTCAGGGCGTTGTCAGGCGCCTTCACCGTCTCCGAGGACCTGGCCGGTGCGTTGGCGGGCCGTCCCGGTCCCGTCCTGCTCGTGGACGACTACACCGACTCCGGCTGGACCCTCGCAGTCGCTGCCCGCCTGCTCCGACGGGCGGGCAGCGAAGGGGTGCTTCCGCTGGTTCTCGCTGCGGCAGGCTGAGCTTCCCCTGCTGTGGGTGCGATCAACTCGTCGCCTGTGCTGTGGCGGGCCGTGCGCCATGTTTGTGGGATCAACTTTCCCGGCACCGAGGGAGGGAAGCCCCGTCGAAACAGGAGAACACATCGAGTCTTCATTCCCCGTTCTCCTGATCCATCCCGATACTCAATTCCCCAGCCCGCACTTTTATGACCTTGAGTGGGTGATGTCGGTCCGATTCTCCTGAAACGATGCTGCCGATCCGGCTGGAGGCCGTCGTCCATTTCGGATGCGGGAAAGGGCCGGGAGATCGCTGCCGCGCCCGGATGGGGCGAGCGTTCGGTGGAGCGTCGGCTTCGTCCGTGGCGGGAGTGCCGTCCGGCGGATGGCCGGGCGAAGGTTCACCGGGGCGTCCACGGCTGAGCGAGGACCAAATGGCCATATATGAGCAGGGATTGGGGGAGGATCGTGGGTGGGCGGACCAGCGGTGGACGCTCGAGGCGGTTGAGCCGTGGAAGCGGGAGGCGTGGCCGCCTTCGCTACGTGCTGCGATACTCTGATAACGCGGTGCACCCTATCTGGGTGTGATTAATTCCGGTTGCCCTTCTGGGCGTGCAACTTCCTGACACTTTGTGCTCGGCAGTTCCTGCCCGGTCTGGAATGGGAGAGGTTGGCTATGCTGGATACGTCCGGCTGTCAGGTATCTCGTTGACTGGGGCGGGAACGGCCGATTAATATCTTTGATCGACTAAGCTCCAGGTATGTTTCGCAGCTGATGGGCCCACCTGTGGGTCTAATTGCCGCGCGGCGCATTAGCTGCATGGGCAACGAGGTTCGATTAACGGGGGTACGGGGGCGTGGTACGGGACGATCACGATCATCGCGTGGAGCAGGCGCTTTTGCAGGCCGACGCTTTGGTTGAATACACAATATCTTTGCGTCGACAAGCCGAGGGGTCGGAACTGATCTCGCGGGTCGACGGTCGGGCCCTCGAGGAGACGGTGGACCAACTCCTCTTTGGCGTACGGCACTCGGTGGAACTGGCCGTGATGAGCGGCGGCGTATTCGCGGACCGGGTCACGAAGGTGCTCGCCGAGCGCGCGAGCCTCGCTCCCCGACTCGTGGTCCGAGGGCTCTGGTCCGCGGAGGCCGTGCCCGACCTGCTGGATCTGGGCGAGCGACTGCGCCACCTCCGCATGGAGATCCGGGTCGCTGAAGGCGAGCTGCGTGAACTGCTCGTGGTTGACGGGGAGGTGGCGCTGGTGCGCGCGGACTCCCCGGAACTCCCGCTGGGGTACGCGGTGACCGTGCGGGACCCCGCAGCTGTCAGAGTCCTGGAGCTGCTGTTCGCCGGCGCCTGGTCGGGTGCCCGTCGGCTGTCCGCTCACCTCGGTATGGGGGAGCGGCTGCGCACGGACCAGTCACGTGCGATTCTCGCCAAGCTCTGCGCCGGGTACACCGACGAGGAAGCGGCGGGGGAGATGGGTGTCTCGCTGCGCACGTATAGGCGCCGCGTAGCGGAGATCATGGGTGAACTTGGGGCGACCTCGCGTTTCCAGGCCGGTTTGCGTGCCGGGGAACTGGGACTGCTGCGGGACAAGGCCGTATAGGCGGCGAACGACGGGCGCCGGGGCGCGCGCATGCCGGGGCCCCGATGCCGGAGGTCCCGGCTCGACGGCCCGGCAGTACATGCAACAGACCATGCAAGAGGAGCGAGGAACGGATGCACTGGGTTCCGTGTGGCCGCTATCGATGGAAAGACCCCGGCCGCCGGGTGTCCATGGCGGGTGAGTTGGGGCCATGAGCACCAGGGGAGGAGCCGACGGAGGCGTTGAGGACGTGCTCCGTCAGGTCCGCGAGTTGATCGACGCCGCGGTCACCCAGCACCGGGGGCAGCTGGCCGGCAGCCGACTCATCAACACGGTGGACGGCGGGTACGAGGAAATCCTCCGAATGGCCAAGGAGTTGATCGACGGGGCCGAGGAGACCATCGACATCATCCATGGCCGTGACGTGAGGCTGGAGGGCTATCCACCGGATGCGCTGCGCAGACTCCTGCGCAGCGACCTCGACACGATCCGGGTGCGGGTCCTGAGTGCCCCGGCACTGCTGGACGAGGGGTTCGTGCAGGAGCAGGTGGGGCGCGAGCGGCAGGTGGCGATCAAGGTCGGTCGAATCCCTCCGATCCAGGCGCTGTTGGTGGACGGAATCCGGGCACTGGTGGTGGCCGAGTCCGCGCTCGGGCGCCGAGCCTCGGTTGTCGAGGCGCCGGAGGTCCTGCTGGCGCTGCGCACCCTGATGGAGGGTGTGTGGCGCGGAGCTGTGCCGGCGCACGAACGCATCTCGTTCGGGGACCAGGCCCGAGCCGCCCAGGCACGGCAGATCCTGGGGTTCCTCCGCGAGGGTGTCACCGACGAGGTGGCCGCCCGCGAGCTGACCGTATCCGTGCGTACCTACCGGCGGTATGTCGCGGAGATCATGACGCTGCTCGGCGCCCGCTCGCGCTTCCAGGCCGGGGTACGAGCGGCGGAACTCCGGTTGCTCGCCACGTCCTGGACCTCTGGCGCGACAGGGCATGAGCCGCGCTGGCAGACGCCGGGAAGGCGTGTGGCAGCTTCCTGAAAGTTTCGTTGCCAACCGGCGATCGCACACAGTTGTATGGCATACGAGGAGGGCGCATTCGGCCCCAAAGGACGTTCCCTCCTGTTCGGCGGCTTCATCCCCCGTAAGTCGCTGGAGCACGGGCCCGGAGTCGCTGGAACGGCTTTCCGGGCGCTGTGCCTCTTCTTCCCTGTCGTGCAGTGAACTCTGTTTGCCAGGTGATTCGATGAAGGGTTATGCGATGGTGGCGAACAGGTCGCCTTGATGTTTCCCGGACAGGGCACACATCGCCAGGGGATGGGTAAGCCGTGGTGGTTCGGCGAGGGCATCGCCGACATCCTCCTGCCGCTCCCGATGAGAAACTGCACTACATCGGTTCGGCCCAACTCACCTTTGTTTTCGAATTCATGATGGAACCATCGCCAATTGCGCAGCGCCCGGCCGCGCCGGGCCCAACGAGCGATGGGCGAGCGAGGAGACCGGAGCACCATGCCAGCAGGTACCCCAAGCGACTGGCTGCGGCGGTACGCCACCCAGGGGCCGTGCAGGCAGCGTCTGCTCTGCCTCCCGCACGCCGGGGGATCGGCCGGCTTCTTCCACTCCTGGGGACATGCCTTCGGGGACGACGTGGAGGTGCTGGTGGCCCGCTACCCGGGACGGCGGGAGCGGATCCGCGCCCCCTTCGTGCACCGCGTCGCCCTGAGCGCGCTGCTGGGGTTCGACCTGGTGGTGCTGCCCGGCGGCCACTTCTATCCGACCGACCAGCGGGCGGCCCTGATCGACGACATCCGCACACGACTGGCGCCGGTCCGGTGAGCACCGTAAGCCCGCATCGGCCGGCGAGCGGAGTCGGTGTGCTCGACAAGGCGTCCATGCTGCTCAGCGTCGTGGAGCGGGACCCGGCCACCCTCGCGGAACTGGTCGCCTGCACCGGACTCAGCCGACCGACGGTGTACCGGCTCGCGTTGGCCCTGGAACGGCTGGAGCTGTTCGCCCGGGACGTCAGAGGCAAGTTTGTCCTCGGGCCACGTCTGGCCACCCTCTCGGTCGAGACACACCGTGATCGCATGGTGCGGATCGCGGGTCCGGTGCTCACCGAACTCAGCGACTCCACCGGCCTCGACGCCCGGCTCTTCAGGCGACGTGGGGACATCCAGGTCTGCGTGGCGGTCGCGGACCGCGGCGACACCCGTGATCACCTGATTCCCGTCGGCACCGCGCGGCCGGCCAAGGCCGGACCGATCGCCCAGGTGCTGCTCGCCTGGGAGGACCCCGATGAGCTCTACGAAGGGCTGCGCGGCGCCCGCTTCAGCGCCGTCCACCTGGCCCGGGTGCGCAGCCGGGGCTGGGCGCACGGGCCGAATGTCTTTGTGCCCAGCGCGGTGTCCCTCGCGGTACCCGTGTGGAGCGGAGAGGGAGGTCAGGTCCTGGCCGCGGTCGTGGTGTCGGGAAGGCCGTCCCAGGTGCCGTCGCGCCCGGGGCGTCTGCTGACCGGGGCGCTGGTCGACACCGCCGCACGGATCAGCGATGGTCTGTTGCGCTCCGCCGGGCGAGCGGGTGACGGCACGGGCCCGTACGCACCCTTCGCATAAGGCCGGGAGTGCGCAGCCGCGGCAGCTCCCCGTTCATGAGAAGCTGCCGTCGGCTTCACTGACTGCCGGGCGCCCGATCAGTAGGTGGCCACGGGCCGGGCGAACGCGGTGAGGCACTCGCGGACGACCTCGGCGACTGCGTCCCACTGATCGCTGAGGTAGAAGTGGCCACCGGGGAAGAGCGTCAGCTCGAAGGCGGCGTGAGTGTGGTTCTCCCAGGCCCGGACCTGCTCCTCGGTGGCGGCTACGTCCTCCCGACCGGTCAACGCCGTGATGGGGCAGGTCAGTTCGGGCCCCTCCTGGTGGCGGTAGGTCTCGATCGCGCGGTAGTCGGCGCGCAGCGAGGGCAGGATCATCTCCACGACCTCCTGGTTCTCCAGGAGACCGGCCGCGGTTCCGTTCTGCCGCCGCAGCTCGTCGATCAGGGCGGCGTCGCCCCGTTCGTGTAGGTTCCGCGGCGGGTAGGACACGCACGGCGCACGGCGGCCCGAAACGATCAACCCGAGCGGGCTGTGTTCGCCCTGCCGCTGCATACGGCGGATGACCTCGTAGCCGACGACCGCACCCATGCTGTGCCCGAAGAACACCAGGGGCCGGTCCACCCAAGCCTGGATCTCGTCGTGGACACGATCGGCGAGTTCGGCGATGGTCACGCACGCCGGTTCATGGCGGCGGTCCTGACGTCCCGGGTACTGCACGGCCAGCACTTCGGCTGCCTCGCCCATCTCGGCCGCCAGGGGGTGGTAGAACGATGCCGCTCCGCCCGCGTGCGGGAAGCACACCAGGCGAACGGGCGCGTCCTCCTGCACCGCGGGACCGACGTCCTGTATCCACACGCTGTTTCGGTCACCGATGTGCGCCATGAATCTGGTTCCTCTCGTTCGGGTGGCCCGGGTGGCTCACTCCGTCTCGGTCGTGTCGGGCGAGCCAACAGGTGAACCGCCAACGCCGCCGACGTCGGGTAGTTGAAAATGATCGCCGCCCCAACGTTTCCCCTTGCGCCAGTGCCCCACTGGTCGGCGCATGCACATGGCGATCGGCCAACTCATGGGCGGATGCGTTCCGGGGTAACCACGACTTCTGGCCCGGCGAAATGTGCGCCGTTGACAACAGGACCTCAGTAACCCTGCGGAACCTTAGTAACCCTTGCCGGGGTAGACCTTCATATGTCCGGAACCTGCCAGGCGCAGATTCTTCCGCTGTCAATCGAAGAAGCGATGCGCTCCACCATTGGTTCGCCCGTGTTTGCGGACTCGCTCATGATTGAAGCACTGGACGAGTTCGGCCTCGAGGTGCGATACGTGCGCGCCGAGGGCAACACGCTGTACCACTTCGCCGACGACGGCACCGAGGCCGGGGTTTTCGATGCTGCCGGCGGCGACGCGGCCCCGGCCGGAACGGGCACGTGAGGAGCCCTTGTGAGAACGGGGCCGCGAGGTCAACGCCTGCTCGCGGCTACCGCGACGATGCCGCTCAGCGCGGCGAGTGCCACACATAGGGGCGAGTACAGGAAGGTGTTCAACCGCTGGAATTCGATGGCGGCTCCGGAGTTCATGAAGTACCCACCCAGGCCACGGACGAGCAGAACCGCCGCCAGGCTGTACATACCCACCAACCGCAGCCATCCCGGGCCGATGCCCGGGATGGACTCATTGACCATGAGAGTGAGCACAGCGCCACCGATCAGTGCCAGACCGATCACAAAGGTGGTCGGTCCCGGCGGCATCACGCCGTCGTCGGTGCCACCAATGGTCTTGGTGAACGTCATCACGTCTTTGAACGGCCAAGGGGAGAACGACCAGATGAAGTGCAGCACTCCGATTGCGACCAGGGCAATCGCCAATCCCATAGGAGCCACGGTGCGGACCATATCCAGTGCCTCCAACTCAATGCCAACGCGCGTGCGGAATGCATACGGCAACGGCACTTCTTCCACACGTAGTTGGCCGTACAGGTCCATCTCTCGCGCCACGCGGTAAGGGGCAACGGGGCGCATTGATTCCTGGTGGAAGAGAACTCACGGGCTGGCTTCGTAAGCATGATGCTACGCCGCCTGGATGAGGGACACGCACGTGCAGGGTGCGAAGTGGCTCACACCGCCGCCATGCGACAAGGCGACGTGGCTCAAGGCAAGTTGATGTCACGTCAGCAGGGGTGGCGGTGACGTGAGGTGACTCCCGGGGTGTGGACACTTCCGACAACGGATCTGCTGCTGTGGCGCGCGTTCATGCCCCCATGAGACCCGCCCTCCCCGACAACACGCGAGTGGGTCGCGAGGCCTGTGGATAACGTTATCCACAGGCCTGGCGGGGGCGGCTCGGCTGAGGGACCGTCGGGCCATGACTCGACACGACGAAGCGGCCGGGCTCTCCGGCCAGGACCAGGTCACGCTGCGCAGCCCGGCGGAGCTCGCCGACGCCCTGCCGTATGTTCTGGGCTTTCATCCGGACGACAGCATCGTGATGATCGCGCTGCACGGCCCCCGCGGCCGGTTCGGCGGACGACTGCGGCTCGGTATCCCCGGCACGCCCGAGGAGTGGCCGGAGGTCTGCGACCAGCTCGCCGAATGCCTGATCACCAGCAGTCGGCGGCGCGGTGAGCGCCCTGACGGGATCGTCCTGTTCCTGTGCCAGGATCCGGCCGAGGGCGCGTCCGGGCTGGACACGATGGAGCGGCTGCGGCCCCTCGCCCAGCGCCTGCGCATCGCGTGCGGGGCGATGGAGGTGCCCGTCTACGAGGCGCTGTGTCTCTCCGGCGGCAGGTTCTGGTCCTATGTCTGTCCCGACGAGCGATGCTGTCCGCCGGAAGGAGTACCGCTCGCCCTGCCCGGCACCTCGGTGATGGCCGCCGCCGCGACCTTCGCGGGTGTCCATGTCCGCGGTTCCCTGCGGGAGATGGAGGCCCGGCTGTCACCGCTCGTCGGGCCCCGGGCCGAGGCGCAGGAGCGTGCGCTGGACGTGGCCGCGGGTGAGCTGGTGCCGCGGATCCTGGAGCGCACCGACTGCGCCACGGTGCGGGCGGAGACCCTCGTCCTCGTGGGGCAGATGCTCGACCGGCTCCGCGCGGCTCCACCGGCCGCCGACCTCTGCGCCGCTGATCTCCGCGACGACGGCCTACTCGGAAACGAGGAGACGGCAGCGGTGATCATCGGCCTCCAGGACCGAGTGACACGGGACTGGGCCGCGCGATGGATGGAAGGGCCCGACACCGAGGCGGCCCTGCGGCTGTGGCATGCCCTGGCCCGCCGCTGCGTCGGCTCTTATGAGGAACATGCCGCAGCGCCGCTTACCCTCGCGGGCTGGGTCGCATGGTCGGGAGGTGATGAGCCCGCCGCCCGGGTGGCGCTCAGCCGGGCGCTGAAGGCCGATCCCGAGTATCTCTTCGCCAGGCTGCTGCACCAGGCGTGCAACGAAGGGCTCAACCCGGAGCTGTTGCGCCAGTGCCTTCGCCAGGGCGGGGTGGACCGCGCCGTGCACGCAGCGGTCCAGGAGGAGTTGGAGCGGGCCCGCGCTGCCGAGTCGATCGGCCCCGGCGAATCGGTGGAGGCCCTGGAAGCGGCGGAGCCCGTGGAGACAGAGGCACCGGAGGTAACGGGGGAAGCGGAGCAGGACGAGAAGCAGTTCGGGCAGCAGGGGGACCGGGCGGACGAGGGGGAGCGGCCGGAGCGGCGGGCGGCCGACGGCGGGACCGGACCCGGCGGCCCGGCCGCGGCGAGCGGGCCGGGAGGCAGGCGTCGCCCGGAGGGCAGGCCGCGCACTCGGCGCCGTACGGGAGGGCGTGGTACGCGCAGCCGACGCTGACCACGGCCGCGTCCGGGGGAGCGGAACTCGCCGACAGAAGCCGGAATCGCGCAGGGATACGGGGGAGAGAGCGATCTCACCAACATCCACGAGCATGCTGAAGAGCCTGTTTATCGTCAGGCAGACGACTATGATCGATACATGCCCTACGACCCGTCGGCCTTTCCGGCATTCGCCGTCACCGTGGATCTGGTCGTGCTCACCGTGCGGCGGCACGCGCTGTGTGCGCTGGCCGTCCGTCGCGGAGAGCCGCCCTTCAAGGGGCGATGGGCGCTCCCGGGGGGATTCGTCCGGGCCGACGAGGACCTGGCCGCGGCAGCGGCCAGGGAGTTGGCCGAGGAGACCGGGCTGCTCGCCCATGACCCGGCTCTCCCGGCTCCGCCGAACGCCGCCCATCTCGAGCAGCTCGCCACCTACGGCGATCCGAAGCGCGATCCCAGGATGCGTGTGGTCAGCGTCGCGCATCTCGCCCTCGCCCCCGACCTGCCGGCACCCCGGCCCGGAGGGGATGCGCACAGCGTGCGCTGGGCCCCGGTCGAGTCCCTGCTGGCCCAGGAGGGAGCGTTCGGTGAGCTGGCGGCACCGCTCGCCTTCGACCACGCCCGGATCCTCGCGGACGGGGTCGAGCGCGCCCGCTCCAAGATTGAGTACTCCTCGCTGGCCACGGCCTTCTGCCCCCAGGAGTTCACGGTCGGCGAGTTGCGCCGGGTCTACGAGGTGGTGTGGGGCGTCGCCCTGGACCCGCGCAATTTCCACCGCAAGGTCACCGGCACTCCCGGATTCCTGGTGCCGACCGGGGGAACGACCACCCGTCAGGGCGGCCGCCCCGCCCAGCTGTTCCGGGCCGGAGGCGCCACGCTCCTCAATCCGCCCATGCTCCGTCCCGAGGTGTGACGGCCCATGACACGACGACTCGTCAGGGGGTGAGGTTCCGACGAAATAGGACATAGCGGGTTACCGTGCTCCGGTACGTCACCAGTCCCCACGTGCCACCGAGCGGTTCCACGCCCCGCGGGAGAAGCAATGATCCAGGCCACCGGACTGACCAGCACCCCCCGCCGCAACCATCCGCCCGTCATCGACGATCTCACCTTCGAGGCCCCACCGGGCCGTGTCACCGTCCTGCTCGGTGGCACCGGCGCGGGGAAGACCAGTGCGCTGCGACTGCTGCTGCAACTCGACCGAGGCCATGGCTCCGCCTTCTTCCGGGGGCGGCCCCTGCACCGCATCCGGCGCCCGGCCCGCGAGATCGGCGTTCTGCTCGAGGACGTTCCCGGCCACCCCAGCCGCACCGTGCGCAGCCATCTGAGGATGCTCGGAGCCGCCGTCGGGGTGCCCGCCTCCCGCGCCGATGTGGTGCTCGATGTTGTCGGTCTCACCGACCTGGCCGATGAGCGCATCGGGAATCTCGCCGCCGGGATGGAGCGTCGCCTCGGCATCGCCACCGCGCTTCTCGGGGACCCGCACACCCTCGTCCTCGACAACCCCGCGCGGGGACTGTCCCCCCGCGAGACTGCCTGGCTCTACCGGCTGCTGCGCGCATTCGCCGCACAGGGCGGTGCTGTCCTCGTCACCTCCGACGACCCCGAGGGGGTCATGCGCCTCGCCGACCGGGTGCTGACCCTGGAGGGCGGGCGGCTGGTCGCCGATCAGCCGGTCGACGAGTTCGCCCGCACCCGGCTGCGTCCCCGTGTGGTGGTCCGCTCCCCGCTTGCCGGCCGGCTCGCCGCCGTCCTCGAGGAGGAGGCCCATGCCATCCGGCAGGCCGCCGAGGCGGAGGCGGCCGCCGAGGCCGAGGCCAAGGCAGTGCGCGCGGCCAGGGCCGCCGAAGCCGCCGAAGCCGCCAAGGCGAATGGTTCCGCGGTTGGTGACACGGCGAACGAAGCCGCCAGGGGCGTCGCCGAGGCTGAGAAGAAAGCTGGGTCGAAGTCCCGGTTCAGATTCCGATTCCGCACCAGAACGGCGGCGAAGGCAAAGACCCTCACCGAGTCCGTCGCCGGGGCCGCTGGGTCCGCATCGGCCACGGCCACCGCAGCGACCACCACCTCCACCGCGCCCACGGTCACCCTCGGGGCGACCGCGCCCATGGCCGCCACCGCGACCATCCGGACCGTCGAGGGGGTCTCCGGCGAGACCGGAGCCGCGGCGGCCGAGCCCGACACCGAGCTCGAGGAGATGTCGGCGCTCGCCGACCCGTTCTCCGTGGTGCGGGACGACGAGGTCCATATCTCGGTCTACGGCCTCCCCACCGCCTCCGTCGGGGAGGCCGCCTACCGCCACGGCATCGTGGTGCACCGGCTGATCGAGGAGACCGCCGACATGGGGCCGACGACCTCCGCGGGCATCCGCGCCCGCGACCCCGAGGCGCCGCCGCCCCGCTTCCTGCCCCGGCTCCGTCTCCCCGGTCCCGCCTGGCCGATGCGTTATGAGCTGCGCCGCGCCATCGGCGTACGGACCGGCTGGTTGATCACCGTCGCGGCGATCGTGACCTCGCTCGTCGCCTCCGTACTGCTCGCACGCGCGGGGATCACCGGTGAGCTGCACCGGGTCACCGGCTGGCCGGCCGACCTTCCGCTGCCCCCCGTCGCCATCGCCGCGGGACTGCTCGGCGCGCTCGCGTTCGGAGAGGAGTTCCGCTATCCGGCGCTGGCGCCCGCCCGTGACACCGTGCCGCGCCGACTCGGCCTGCTCTCAGCGAAGTTCATGGTCTGCGCCGCCGGGGCGATCCTGCTGTCGGTCGGCGTCGTGGTTCTGGACAGCGCGGCCCTCCTGCTGCTCGTCGGCGGCGACGCCGTCCCACTGCCCGCCGACTGGCCCGAGCTGACCGCCAGTCTCTTCGGCCTCACCGTCGGTTCGTCATGGGCCGGGCTGCTCGCCGCCGGTGTCTTCCGTTCCACGGCGCTCGGGCTGGCCACTCTGCTCGCCGTGCCGGTCCTGGCCGTGCCCGTCGTCCAGCGTGTGATGCAGGAGCCCGAGCTGCGCTCGCTGGCCATGCTGCCGCACCGGCTGCGCGCCTCCGCGCTCGAACGTCCGACCTCCGAATTCGACCGCGTGTTCGCCGTCCTGATGCGGCTCGCGGGTCAGCCCGTGGGTCAGGCGCTGATGCTGTCGGTGGCCGTCCTGCTGTGCGCGTATGCCCTCACCGGGTTGCGCGGCAGGAGTACGCGCCAGTAGTGCGCCGTGGGCCGGGTTGTCGGCCCACGCTTTGGCGCCCGGTCACCGGCCGTCTCCGTGGTCCGGCGCCCCGCCGGACCAGGTCGGGGGTCGTTTCGCAGGTCCATCGCATGAAGTGCTCGCAACTCCCCGAAGGGTGCTGTTTTCTGTCCGATTGAGCGTCAATTGTGAGGTAATGGGCGATCACCCTTTCGTGTGCTTTTCACCAAAGACCTCAAGGGCCTTCGGAGCGTCGCCGACAAAGGATGCGTGAGTACCCTTGCGCACACCACGATGACCGCGGCTCGTCCCGCCGACTCCGGCCTGGCCGGCTCGGGCGAGCTTGACCGCTACTCCTACGCCGACGCCCCCGGCGCCGACCGCGGCAGCGCTCCCTCATGGGACGGCGCCGACACGGAAATCGGACGGGTGGGCCGACGCGCGGCCGGCAACCGGGGCCGCGGGCTGCACGGCCAACTCGTCCAGCAGCTGGGCCAGATGATCGTTTCCGGTGACCTGGGCGCCGACCGCCCCCTCGTCCCCGAGGAGATCGGCCAGCGCTTCGAGGTCTCCCGCACCGTTGTACGGGAATCACTGCGTGTCCTCGAGGCCAAGGGCCTGGTCAGCGCCCGCCCCAATGTAGGCACCCGGGTCCGCCCGGTCAGCGACTGGAACCTCCTCGATCCGGACATCATCGAGTGGCGCGCCTTCGGCCCGCAGCGCGACGACCAGCGCCGTGAGCTGTGCGAGCTGCGCTGGACCATCGAACCGCTGGCGGCGCGTCTCGCGGCGGGCCACGGCCGTGAGGACGTCCAGCAGCGGCTCGCCGACATGGCCGAGATCATGGGCCATGCGCTGGCCCAGGGCGACACCCTCACCTTCTCCCGCGCCGACGCCGAGTTCCACGCCCTGCTGCTCCAGGTCGGGGGCAATCGGATGCTGGAGCACCTGGCGGGGATCGTCGGCGCGGCCCTGCATGTCTCCGGCGCGTCCAGCACCGGCTGCGACCGCCTCACCGAGGCGAGCGTCGGCCACCACCGCCGGATCGTCGAGGCGATCGGCGCGGGTGACGCCGCGGCGGCCGAGGCGGCGATGCGTCAACTGCTGACCGTCCACCCGGATCTCGACCACGCCGAGGTCGGGGTGCCCGCGCCGCGCGAGCACTGATCCCGCGGCGCGTTCCGCGCGCCCCGGGGCGTCGCGCGTCCGCCGGATACGGTGTCCGCCCCGTGCGGCGCCGGGCAGGCGCGGCCGCGGCGGACCGGGCGCACGGGCGGACATGCGCGGCGTCCGGAAGCCGCAGGGCGGGCGGCGGGCGCGCATGCGCGGTGGACATACGGCGTACGGCGTTGAATGCCGGGCGGACCGCGAGCGGCGGTCTGGCGGGCGGGCGAGGGTCCGGCGGAGGCTGTACGGCGGATGGGAGCGGCGTCGCCGGATCCCGTGACACGGGTTCGGCGGCGCGGCGGCGAGGCCGCAGCGCTCCGATGATCCTTCGGCGCTGTGCGGAATCCGTATGTGATCAACTCGGAGTTATCTGTCCGGTTAGGTGGGTATTAATACCGTTATGGGGTGTGACTCGGGCCACGACGATTGGGCGTAACGCTCTTTGGGGGAGCGCGATGATTAAAGAGGTGGCAGCCGCGGAGGGAATACGGATGTCGCTCACAACGCTGTACTCCTCCGCACTCCGCCCGCGCCGTCGGTTCATCCCTGCCGGCGGTCGTCGGCTCCGGTCCTCATAGGGCCGAGCCGGAAGCCGTTTCCAACGTTCCGAGAGGTTGTTCGTGTCGGCCAGCACATCCCGTACGCTCCCGCCGGAGATCGCCGAGTCCGAGTCTGTGATGGCGCTCATCGAGCGGGGAAAGGCTGAGGGGCAGATCGCCGGCGATGACGTGCGTCGGGCCTTCGAGGCTGACCAGATTCCGCCAACCCAGTGGAAGAACGTACTGCGCAGCCTCAACCAGGTCCTCGACGAGGAGGGTGTGACGCTGATGGTCAGTGCCGCAGAAGCGCCCAAGCGCACCCGCAAGAGCGTCGCAGCGAAGAGCCCGGCAAAGCGCACCGCCACTAAATCCGTCGCGGCCAAGTCGGTCACGGCCAAGAAGAGCCCCGCCGCTCCGGCCGCTTCCGCGGCCGACGCAGGCGCCACCGCCGACGAGCCCGGCGCGGCTCCGGCGAAGAAGGCTGCCGCGAAGAAGACCACGGCGAAGAAGGCCGCGGCCAAGAAGACCACCGCGGCCAAGAAGACCGCCGCGAAGAAGACCACCGCCAAGAAGGACGCCACCGACGAGCTCCTCGAGGGCGAGGACGTGATGGAGGAGGCGCCGACGGGCAAGCCCGGCGGCCCCGAGGGCGCCGAGGGCGAGCCCGAGAACCAGGGCTTCGTGCTGTCCGACGAGGACGAGGACGACGCCCCCGCGCAGCAGGTCGCGGCGGCCGGTGCCACCGCCGACCCGGTCAAGGACTACCTCAAGCAGATCGGCAAGGTCCCGCTGCTCAACGCCGAGCAGGAGGTCGAGCTCGCCAAGCGCATCGAGGCAGGTCTGTTCGCCGAGGACAAGCTGGCCAACTCCGACAAGCTCGCCCCCAAGCTCAAGCGCGAGCTGGAGATCATCGCCGAGGACGGCCGCCGGGCCAAGAACCACCTCCTGGAGGCCAACCTCCGACTGGTGGTCTCGCTGGCCAAGCGCTACACCGGGCGCGGGATGCTCTTCCTGGACCTGATCCAGGAGGGCAATCTCGGTCTGATCCGCGCCGTCGAGAAGTTCGACTACACCAAGGGCTACAAGTTCTCCACGTACGCCACCTGGTGGATCCGTCAGGCGATCACCCGCGCCATGGCCGACCAGGCCCGCACCATCCGTATCCCGGTGCACATGGTCGAGGTCATCAACAAGCTCGCGCGCGTCCAGCGCCAGATGCTCCAGGACCTGGGCCGTGAGCCCACCCCGGAGGAGCTGGCCAAGGAGCTCGACATGACCCCCGAGAAGGTCATCGAGGTCCAGAAGTACGGCCGTGAGCCGATCTCCCTGCACACCCCGCTCGGTGAGGACGGCGACAGCGAGTTCGGTGACCTCATCGAGGACTCCGAGGCCGTGGTCCCGGCCGACGCCGTCAGCTTCACGCTGTTGCAGGAGCAGCTCCACTCGGTGCTGGACACCCTCAGCGAGCGCGAGGCGGGCGTGGTCTCCATGCGCTTCGGCCTCACCGACGGCCAGCCGAAGACGCTCGACGAGATCGGCAAGGTCTACGGCGTGACGCGTGAGCGCATCCGCCAGATCGAGTCCAAGACGATGTCGAAGCTGCGTCACCCGTCCCGTTCCCAGGTGCTGCGCGACTACCTGGACTGATCCCTCCGCGGCTGGAAGCGGCCGCGGCGGATGAAACGACACAGCGCGAAGGCCGGGCCCCGAGAAGGGGTCCGGCCTTCGCGCTGTGTCCGCCGGACCGCCTCGACCCCCGCATGGACTATCACCGGATGCGCTCCCGACCAGCCGGGGTGACGCTGAGTGTGCGCCACGCTCCGTACGGTCAGGAGGCTGCATGCGTAGGTCGCTCCGCTCACTCCTCGCCGTGTCCGCGGTCCCGCTGGCCGTCGCTCTCGCCCTGGTGCTGGTCGCACCGGCCCCGGCGACGGCGGACCGCGGGGTGGTGGGCGGCCAGCCGGTCCGTACCGTCGAGGCGCCCTGGGTGGTGGCCCTGTCCAGTCGTGAGGTGTTCGGTGCCGCCCGCTCGGGCCAGTTCTGCGGGGGTGCGGTGGTGGGTCCCACGACGGTCCTCACGGCGGCCCACTGCATGAGCCGGGCGGTGCTCGGACGGAGCTGGTGGGAGGTGCCGGATCTGCGCGTGATCGTCGGGCGCAACGATCTGCGGGGGACTGCCGGTGTGGAGTACCCGGCGGCACGGGTGTGGGTGAACCCCGCGTACGAGGGTGATGAGCGGGCCGGTGATCTCGCGGTGATCACTCTGAGCCGCCCGCTGCCGCCCGCCTATGTCGTTCCCATGGCGCGGCAGGGCGACCCGGCCTACCGGCCCGGCACTCGGGCGGCGGTGTACGGCTGGGGCGATACGGAGGGCGACGGCAGCTATGCGTCGACGCTGCACATGGCCACCGTCCGGGTGCTGGACGACGCGACCTGTGAGACCGCCTATCCGGGCAGCACGGAGGGCGACTACCAGGCGGACTCCATGGTCTGCGCGGGGCTGCCGAAGGGCGGGCACGACGCCTGCCAGGGGGACAGCGGAGGGCCGCTGGTGGCCGGGGGGCGGCTGGTGGGGCTGGTGTCCTGGGGGAGCGGCTGTGCGGTGGCGGGGCGGCCCGGGGTCTACACGAGGATCTCAGCGGTGGCGCCGCTGGTGCCCGCCCATGGCTGAGCCGCTGATAGGGCCGCCCAGCGTGGACGGGCCGGTGACACGAGCGAGGGCGGCCGCCCCCTGTACGGGGGCGAGCCGCCCGAGATCCGGCCCTGGGCCGGCGTCGCTCGTCGTCGTGGTGGGGCGAGGCGTCAGCGTTCGTCCTCGGACGCGGACGCCGGAACGGCGGTCAGCCGCTCGGTCTCGTCCTGTATCTCAGCGGCGATCTTCTTGAGTTCCGGCTCGAACTTGCGCCCGTGGTGGGCACAGAAGAGCAGTTCACCGCCACTCATCAGTACGACGCGCAGATATGCTTGGGCGCCGCAGCGGTCGCAGCGGTCAGCGGCCGTCAGCGGGCTCGCGGGGGTCAGAACAGTAGTCACGTCGCCTCTTCTCTAGCTCGACGAGCTGTCGTACCAGGGTCAACATCCAACCAGCCCGAAATCGTTCCCGCTCGTGGCTTTTTCCCAAAAGTTGCTTCTGAGTAGGCCGGATGGTGACGGTTGGCGGCGAATGAGCCGTATTGCGATGGTTTACAGATTCACGTCGTTTGGTCAGGTATGTCCAGCCCGGCTGGGTTGCCGGTTGTTCATGAGGACGTGCCCGGAGCCTAAATGGTTCATGCCTGAAAGGGAACGTGATGTGTGCGTCACTCCAACGGGCGATCGAACGTACGAGCGAAACATGCGTTGCCTGGACTAGCATGGACGTTTCACGGGTGGCGGCACAAAGGCTCTATCAGGCCTCGGTACGCTCTGACGGGCGACCCAGCCACCACTGTGCCCTCAGCCGGGCCAACCAGAAATTCAGCGAGGAGCGAACCGCGTGACCGCCGACACGTCCGTGCCGTCCACTGCGCTGCTGACCGGAGCAGACCGGGGCGGCTCCAACTACACCGCGCGGCACCTTCTCGTCCTCGAGGGCCTCGAGGCCGTGCGCAAGCGCCCCGGTATGTACATCGGGTCCACCGACAGCCGGGGCCTGATGCACTGCCTCTGGGAGATCATCGACAACTCGGTGGACGAGGCCCTCGGCGGTTACTGCGACCGCATCGAGGTGATCCTCCACGACGACGGCTCCGTGGAGGTCCGGGACAACGGCCGCGGCATCCCGGTCGACGTCGAGCCGAAGACCGGGCTGTCCGGCGTCGAGGTCGTGATGACCAAGCTGCACGCGGGCGGCAAGTTCGGGGGCGGCGCCTATGCGGCCTCCGGTGGTCTGCACGGCGTCGGCGCCTCCGTGGTCAACGCGCTGTCCGGCCGGCTCGACGTCGAGGTGGACCTCCACGGCAAGACCCACTCGATCAGCTTCCGCCGCGGCGTCCCCGGGATCTTCACCGAATCCGGCCCCGACGCCCCCTTCGACCCCTCCAGCGGCCTCCTCAAGGGCAAGCGGGTCCCCAAGACGCGCACCGGCACCCGCATCCGCTACTGGGCGGACCGGCAGATCTTCCTCAAGGACGCCAAGCTCTCCCTGGACCACCTGCACGCCCGCGCGCGCCAGACCGCCTTCCTGGTGCCCGGCCTCACCCTGATCGTCCGGGACGAGCGCGGCCTCGATGGCGAGACCGGGCCGGTCGAGGAGACCTTCCGCTACGACGGCGGCATCAGCGAGTTCTGTGAGTACCTCGCCCAGGACAAGGCCGTCTGCGATGTGCTGCGCCTCTCCGGCCAGGGGACCTTCAAGGAGACCGTGCCGGTCCTGGACGAGCGCGGCCATATGACGCCCACCGAGGTCACCCGTGAGCTCGGCGTCGATATCGCGCTGCGCTGGGGCACCGGCTACGACTCCACCGTGAAGTCCTTCGTCAACATCATCGCCACCCCCAAGGGCGGCACCCATGTCTCCGGCTTCGAGCGCTCGGTCACCAAGACCGTCAATGAGGCGCTGCGGGTCACCAAGACGCTGCGCGTCGCCGAGGACGACGTCGTCAAGGACGACGCCATGGAGGGCCTGACGGCGGTGGTGACCGTCCGGCTCGCCGAGCCGCAGTTCGAGGGTCAGACCAAGGAGGTGCTGGGCACCTCGGCCGCCTCCCGGATCGTGGCCAATGTCGTCTCCAAGGAGCTCAAGGCGTTCCTGACCTCCTCCAAGCGGGACGCCAAGGCCCAGGCGCGCGCCATCCTGGAGAAGGTCGCCGCCGCCGCCCGCACCCGGATCGCGGCCCGCCAGCACAAGGAGGCACAGCGCCGCAAGACCGCGCTGGAGTCCTCCTCGCTGCCCGCGAAGCTGGCCGACTGCCGCAGCGACGACGTGGACCGCAGCGAACTGTTCATCGTCGAGGGCGACTCGGCGCTGGGCACGGCCAAGCTCGCGCGGAACTCGGAGTTCCAGGCGCTGCTGCCGATCCGCGGCAAGATCCTCAACGTTCAGAAGGCGTCGATCTCCGACATGCTGAAGAACGCCGAGTGCGGTGCCATCATCCAGGTCATAGGGGCCGGTTCGGGCCGTACCTTCGACATCGACCAGGCCCGCTACGGCAAGGTGATCTTCCTCGCGGACGCCGATGTCGACGGCGCCCACATCCGCATCCTGCTGCTCACCCTCTTCCAGCGCTATATGCGGCCGATGGTCGAACAGGGCCGGGTCTTCTCGGCCGTTCCGCCGCTGCACCGGGTCGAGCTGGTCAACCCCAAGCGGGGCCAGTCGAAGTACATCTACACCTACTCCGACAACGAGCTCCGGGACACCCTGCTGGATCTCCAGCGCCGCGGTGTCCGCTACAAGGACGGCATCCAGCGCTACAAGGGTCTCGGTGAAATGGACGCCGACCAGCTCGCGGAGACCACGATGGACCCGCGCCACCGCACCCTGCGGCGCATCAACATCAGCGATCTGGAGGCGGCGGAGCAGGTGTTCGACCTGCTCATGGGCAACGAGGTCGCACCGCGCAAGGAGTTCATCACCAACTCCGCGGCCACCCTGGACCGTTCGCGTATCGACGCCTGATCCGGTGTGATGCCTCTCCACCCACGGGTGGAGAGGCGTCGCTCGCCGGCGGCCTCGTGGATCCACCCGGGACCCACCCCGGCTCCGATCCGCGCCGAGCCGCTCATCCGTAGCGTCCCGGGGAGTGGTCGTGTCCGCTCCCCGGAGGCTCTGTGTGATGTCGGGAATCCCTCATGCCGTGGTGATCGTCGCGGTGGTCGTCGTCGTGATCGTCCGTCAGTTCCGGCCGCAGAAGGTGGTCGAGGACGCCCGGCGATGGTGGGCGCTGCCGGTGGTCCTCGGCTGGCTGGCGGTCCGTGAGCCGGGGCTGATCGACCACCGCCACCAGATGGCCGCCGTGACCCTGCTGGTGGGGGATCTGCTCGCCGGCGCGCTCACCGGCGCCGCCTGGGCCTGGACCAGCCGGGTGTGGACGGACGGCTCCGGCGCGGTCTGGGCACAGGGCGGGAAGGCCACGGCGGTGGTGTGGGCCGGTGGACTGGTGCTCCGGCTGTCCCTGGCCGGAGCGGGCGCGCTCGCGGGTGTGCGCCAGGAGAGCGGTTCGGTCATGCTGACCCTGGCCGTGTCGCTGCTGCTGAGCAGCGCCGTGGTGGTGCTGCGGGCACACGGGCCGGAGTTGATGACGCGTGGTGTGGGGAAGCTGATGACGCGTGGCGCGGGGAAGGGCACACTCGGCCGATGAGCGCATGGACACGGTGGCCGTCACAGCAGGCGCTGTCGGGCCAGGGCCTGCCCCGGATACGGCGGGTGCTCGACATCTGCGGATGGGTGACCGCCGTGTGCTGGCTGGTGCGGGGGCTCTTCCACGACGAGGCCCTCCCGGGGTGGGAACGGGCGGTGCTGATCGGCGCCCTGGCCGGATGTACCGCCGCGATGTTCGCGTTCCGCCGGATCACCGAGGCCCACCGGCTGCTGCCCGCCCTGGGGTTGCTGGCTCTGCTGATCGGCGCGGGGGCCGGTATGCGGGCGGCCGGGGCCGACCACCCGGCGGAGGTGGTGTGGGGCGCCTCGGTGATCCTCGCGATGGAGCGGCTGCCGCTGCTCGCGGGGGTGGGGTGCGCGGTCACCGCGACCGGGTTCTCCATGGCCACCAGCGCCCACCCGTCGCTGAGCGGTGTCATCACCGGCGCCGGTCTGCTGCTGATCGGCTATACGCTCCGCCTCGACGCCGAGGCCCGGGGCAGCGGCTACCGGCTGCTCGCCCAGGAACGGGCCGCCCGGCGGGCCGAGGCCGAGTCGGCGGCGCTGGCCGAACGGACCCGGATCGCCCGGGAGATCCACGACGTGCTGGCGCACAGCCTGTCCGCCCAACTGGTCCACCTGGAGGCGGCGCGGCTGCTGATCGAGCGCGGGGAGGACTCCGGGAAGGTCCTGGAACGCGTGGTGGCCGCGCGGGGGATGGCCCGCGAGGGCCTCACCGAGACCCGGCAGGCGCTGTCGGCGCTGCGCGGCGAGATGGTGCCGGTCGAGGACTTCCTGCGGGAGTCGGCGGCGGCGGAGGGGGCCGGGTTCGCGACCGAGGGGGAGCGGAGGATGCTGAGCGCCGAGGCGGGGCTCGCGGTGCGCCGGGTCGCGCAGGAGGCGCTGACGAACGTCCGCAAGCACGCGCCCGGTGCGCGGGTGCGACTGCGGCTGGTTTACGCAGAGCGCGAGGTGTCGCTCGAGGTGAGCGACGACGGTGCGCGCCGGCCGGCCGCCGGTCTGTCCGCGACCGGCTCCGGGTACGGTCTGCTGGGGATGCGTGAACGCGCCGAACTCCTCGGCGGCACCCTGGAGGCGGGACCGGAGGGGGAGGGGTTCACCGTGCGGCTGAGGGTGCCGCTGGGAGCGACGGTATGAGGTCGCCGGGGGCGCGTGGAGTGCGCGAGGTTTGGTGCCGCGTGGGCGCAGAAGCCGACGGGCGCGGGCGTGCGTGACTCCGGGACCCGCGGCCGCGGCAACGAACGGGATGGTGGGGGCGTGACGGAGGACGGTAAGGGCGGAGCACCACCGGTGACCGCACGGGTGGTGGTGGTCGACGACCAGACCGTGGTGCGCGAGGGGATCGTGATGCTGCTCGGGCTCCTCCCCGGCATCGAGGTCGTCGGAGCGGCCGGCGATGGCGAGGAGGCGCTGCGGCTCGTCGCCGAACTCGCCCCGGACGTCGTCCTGATGGATCTGCGGATGCCGCGCTGCGACGGTGTCGAGGCCACCCGCCGGGTGCGCGCCGCCCACCCGGACACCCAGGTCGTCGTGCTGACCACCTACGCCGACGACGACTCGCTCTTCCCCGCGCTGCGCGCCGGTGCCCGCGGCTATCTCACCAAGGACGCCGACGCGGACGAGATCCTGCGGGCCGTCCAGGACGTGATGTCCGGGGACGCCGGGCTGTCCCCGAAGGTGCAGCGGCTGCTGCTGGAGCGGCTCGCCGAACGGGACGGGCTCGCCCCCGCCGCGCCCCGGCCGCCCGGCGCCGTACCACCTCCCGGTGGCCCCGGCGCACTGCCCGACGGGCTCACCCCTCGGGAGGCGGAGGTCCTGGCGCTGGTCGCGGAGGGGTTCTCCAACGCGGAGATCGCGCGCAGTCTGCATGTCGCCCCCGCGACCGTGAAGACCCACATCAACAACCTCTTCGCCAAGACCGGAGTGCGCGACCGGGCCCAGGCCGTCCGCTATGCCTACCGCCACGGCATCGCCCGGCCACCCGGGGACACTTCCGCGGCGTTCGTCACCTGAGTCACCTGATGGGGTGAACGTCCGGTATTGAAGGGCCCGGGATCTTCCGGATCTGCCCATCCTTGGGCACGCGGCCAATGCGGCAGTGAGCAAGGAGTGTTCGGGTGGACATGCACAACGCGCGCGATACGGGGCCGGCCCGGCTGGACGATCCCTGGTACGACGCGCTCGCGTCCGGCTGGGGAGAGCCGGACGACACCGACAGCAGAGCCCGGCGAGTGAGCCCGCCCGCCGCGGAGGAGGTCTACACGGAGGTGCACGGCAGCGCCGCGTTCCAGGAAGTGCGCAGGCGCTACCGCCGGTTCGTCTTTCCGGCGGCCGCCGCGTTCTTGCTCTGGTACCTGGTCTATGTCGTCGCGGCGACCACAGCTCCCGATCTGATGGCCCGCCGCGTGATCGGCGTCCTCAATGTCGCGATGGTCGCCGGACTCGCCCAGTTCGCCACCACCTTCCTCCTCACCTGGGCGTATGCCCGTCATGCCCGGCTGCGCCGGGACCGCGTCGCACTCGAACTGCGCTGGGTGACCCAGGAGATGATGCGGGGGCACGGGCGGTGACCGGCAATCAACAGGGCCTTGCGCTGCTGCTCTTCGGCGTCTTCGTGGCCGCCACGCTCGGGATCACCACCTGGGCGGGCCGTCGGCGTCATGGCTCACCCGAGGAGTTCTACGCGGGCGGACGCCTGTTCTCGCCCATGGAGAATGGTTTCGCGATCGCCGGTGACTACATGTCGGCCGCTTCCTTCCTCGGCATTTCGGGACTGATCGCGCTCTTCGGATACGACGGGGTGCTCTACTGCGTCGGCTTCTTCGTCGCCTGGCTGGTGGTGCTCCTCCTGGTGGCCGAACTGGTTCGCAACTGCGGCCGGTTCACCCTGGCCGACGTACTGGCCGCCCGGATGCGCGAGCGCCCGGTCCGGATCGCCGCGGGCGTCTCGTCGGTCACCGTCTGTGTGCTCTATCTCGTCGCCCAGATGGTCGGCGCGGGCAGTCTGGTCGCCCTGCTGCTCGGTGAGACCGGTACCCACGCCCGCACCTGGACGGTCATCGGCGTCGGCACCCTGATGGTGGTCTTCGTAACGCTCGGCGGGATGCGCGCCACGACCTGGATCCAGATCGTCAAGGCCGTGCTGCTGATGGGCGGGGCGGTCGCGCTGACGGTCCTGGTGCTCGTCCGCTTCCACGGCGACATCGACGCGCTGCTGAGCTCGGCGGCGCGACACAGCGGGCACGGCTCCGACTTCCTCGCCCCCGGCCTCAAGTACGGCGGCGACTGGACCGCGCGGCTGGACTTCGTGAGCCTGGGGCTGGCCCTGGTGCTGGGCACCGCCGGGCTGCCGCACATCCTCTCGCGCTTCTACACGGTGCCCACCGCCCGGGCCGCACGCCGCTCGGTCATCTGGTCCATCGGCCTGATCGGCGGCTTCTACCTGATGACGATCGTGCTCGGCTTCGGCGCGGCCGCGGTGCTGGGCACCGATGCCGTACGGTCCTCCAACGCGGCCGGGAACACGGCCGTTCCACTGCTCGCCCTGGATCTCGGCGGCGGCGCCGGGTCGACCGGGGGGACGGTGCTGTTCGCGGTCGTCGCCGCCGTCGCCTTCGCCACCATCCTGGCTGTCGTCGCGGGCATCACCCTCGCCTCCTCGGCGTCCGTCGCCCATGACCTGTACGCCTCGCTGAGCCGCCGGACCGACCGCACCCCGCGCAGCGAGGTCGCGGTCGCGCGGCTCGCGGCGGTGGGGATCGGGGCGGCGGCGATCGGTCTCGGGTTGCTCGCCCAGGACCTCAATGTGGCCTTCCTGGTCGGGCTCGCCTTTGCCGCCGCGGCGTCCGCAAACCTTCCGGTGCTGCTGTATTCGCTGTTCTGGCGGCGGTTCACCACCCGGGGCGCGGTGTGGTCGGTCTACGGCGGGCTGATTCCGGCGGTGGTGCTGGTGGTGCTGTCCCCGGTGGTCTCCGGCAGTCCGGGCGCGATCTTCCCCGGGCTGGACTTCCATGTCTTCCCGCTGGAGAACCCGGGCCTGGTCTCCGTACCGCTCGGCTTCCTCGCGGGCTGGATCGGCACGGTCACCTCGCCCGCGGCCGTGGACACCGCCGGGCACGCTGCCAAACACGCGGAGACGGAGGTCCGGGCGCTCACCGGGGCCGGGGCCGCCTGACACCGTGTTCCACGGCCCGGGCAGCCCGCTCAGACCCAGACATAGCGGTGTTCGGGGCGGCCCGTCTCGCCGTACTTGAGGCTGAGCCGCACCCGGCCGGTACGCTCCAGCAGCTTCAGATAGCGCTGTGCGGTCTGCCGGCTCAGCGACGACCGCTCGGCGACCTCCTGGGCCGACAGCGGCCCTTCGGCGCCGCGCAGCACCTCACGGACGAGATCGGCGGTGAGCGCGGAGTGGCCTTTGGGCAGCTCCGCGGGCCCGGCCGAGGCGCCGCCCAGCGCGCCGAAGATCCGGTCCACCTGGTCCTGACCGGCCTCGCCACCGCCCTCCAGCGCACGGCGCAGCGCCGCATAGCCCGCCAACTTGGCGCGCAGCCCGGCGAAGGTGAAGGGTTTGACCAGGTACTGGAGGGCGCCGTGGCGCATGGCCGCCTGGACGGTCGCGATGTCGCGGGCGGCGGTCACCATGATGATGTCCGTGTGGTGGCCGAGCCGGCGCAGCCGCCCCACCAGCGCGAGCCCCGTCTCGTCCGGCAGATAGTGGTCCAGCAGGACGAGATCGGCGTGGCCACGCTCCAGGAAGGCCAGCGCCTCGGCGGCCGAATGCGCCTGTCCCGCCACGTGGAAGCCCGCCACCTTGCCGACGTAGGCCGCGTTCACCCGGGCCACGCGCACATCGTCGTCCACCACCAGCACCTCGATGGGCGCGGGTGGACCGGGTCTGTCGGTCATCGTGGCTCTCCTGTCGCGGTCAGCGGTGCCCCACCCGGTTCCTCGGCCAGCGCCTCGGGGAGGACCACGGTGAACTCCGCGCCCCCGCCCTCGCTGCTGGACACCTGTGCGCTGCCACCCTGACGTTCGGCGAGCCGTCGCACCAGGGCAAGACCGATACCGCGCTTCCCGTGCGCGGGTGGCTCCTTGGTCGACCAGCCCTCGGTGAAGACCAGGTCGCGGCGGTCGGGCGGAACACCGGGGCCGGTGTCGGAGACGCGCAGGCGCACCGTACGCGTACGGTCGTCCGCGCGCAGCGCCACCTCGACCCGCGGTTCGCGCGATCCGACGGCCGCGTCCAGGGCGTTGTCGATGAGGTTGCCGACGATCGTCACCAGGCCCGGCGGATCCACCAGCCGGTCCGGCAGCAGGGTGTCGTCGGCGAGGGCCAGGGAGACACCGCGCTCGGTGGCGACGGTGGCCTTGCCCACCAGGAGCGCGGCGAGCAGCGGGTCATGGACCCGCTCGGTGACCTGCTCGGCGGTGGCACGGTGCACCCCGACCGCCTCGGTGATGAACTCCGTGGCCTCCACGTGCAGTCCCAGCTCCAGCAGGCCCAGGAGGGTGTGCATCCGGTTGGCGTGCTCGTGGTCCTGGGCGCGCAGGGCGTCGATCAGCCCACGGGTGCCGTCCAGTTCGCGGCCCAGCCGCTCCAGCTCGGTGCGGTCGCGGAGGGTGGCCACGGCGCCGCCGTCGTCCGTCGGCATCCGGTTGGCGACCAGCACCCGTCCGCCGGAGACGGTCAGCAGATCGGCACCGGTGACCCGCCCGGTGAGCACATCGGCCGTACGGCCCGGTGGCAGCACCGCCTCCAGCGGCTGTCCGGTGTCCTCGGTACGCAGCTCCAGCAGCCGCTGGGCCTCGTCGTTCAGCAGCCGGATGCGGCCGCGCGCGTCGAGGGCGACCACACCTTCGCGGATGCCGTGCAGCATCGCCTCGCGCTCGGCGAGCAGCGCCGAGATATCGGAGAAGGCCAGGTCATGGGTGCGGCGCTGAAGTCTGCGGGAGACCAGATACGCCGCGAGCGCGCCGGCGGCGAGCGCCCCGCCCGCGTACGCGAGCATCCCGGGCACGGCGCCGACCAGCCGTCCGCGCACCGTCTCGTACGCGATGCCCACCGAGACGGCGCCCACGATGCGGCCGTCCGCGTCGCGCAGCGGCACCTTGCCGCGTGCGGACCGGCCGAGGGTGCCCTGATCGATCTGCATGACCTCGCGGCCCGCAAGGGCCTCACTGGGGTCGGTGGAGACATGTCTGCCGATCTCCTGCGGGGAGGTGTGCGACCAGCGGACCCCGTTCCGGTCCATGATCACGACGTACTCGGCGCCGGTCGCTCGGCGGATCCGCTCCGCCTCGGTCTGCACGGGGCCGCCGGGGGAGGGGCGCGTGTGCTGGAGCGCTTCGGCCAGCCGGGGCCGGGCGGCCGTGGTCTGCGCGATGGCGAGGGCGCGGCGCATGGCCTGGTCGTCCAGCTGCGAGCCGAGGGGGGCGAGGAAGAGGCCGGTCGCGAGCACGGTGACGCCCGTGGCGATGGCCAGCTGCATCAGCAGGACCTGGGAGAAGACGCGTCGGGGCCAGCCGATGCGCCACCTGGTGGCCGCGAGCCGCGGCCGCGGCGGTATCGCGGCGCTCATGGCAACGAAGGGTAACCAAGGGCGCGGGCGCGGGGACGGGGTCGGGAGGCCGCACGATTGACGGGGCCGGGGGCCCGGACCCCGGCCTTCGGACGCGCGGGCCCCGGCCGCCGGGCCTCCGGGCGGCCGGGCCTCGGCATCCGGGCTGCGGGTTTCGGGCGGGGGTCCGGTCCCGGGTCTCCGGGCAGCCGGGTCTCTGGGCCGTCAGGGGGCCGGGTCCCGGGTCTCCGGCCTGGCTCTGCGGGCCGCTGGGTCTCTGGGCCGTCGGGCGGCCGGGTCCCGGGTCTCCTGGCCGTCAGGCCGCCGGGCAGCCGCGTCTTCGGGAAACCGGAGGGGCCCCGGCATCAGGGTCGCAGTTGGCGGGCGCGGGGATCCGGCCTCGGGTCTCCGGCTGCCCGGGACTCCGGGCAGCCGGGACTCCGACCGCCGGGTTTCCGGCCCGGATCGCCGGCTCTCTGGGCCGCCGGGCCGCCGAGCCCTCGGGTCTCCTGGTCGTCAGGCCGCCGGGCAGTCCGGTCTCCGGGACGCCGGGCCATCAGTCCGCCGGGCCTTCGGCAATCGGGCGGGCCCCGGCTCCGGGCCGCGGTTCCCGGCGCGGGGATCCGGCGTACGGGCGGGGCCGGGCCGCTGGGCACGGGCCTCCCGTGGCTCAGCGCGTGGGGCGCCGGAGCTCAGCACGTCCGGTGCGAGGGGCCACAGGGCTCAGGCCCGGGCATGACCGGGCTCAGTGGCGGGCCGCAGCCACCGCGCGGGCGTCGTGGGTCACCGCGCGCGTCGCGCGGATGCCGACGACCTCCATCCGGGCCGGGGAGCCCAGCGCGGAACCGCAGCTCTCCGGGCGGGGCGGGGCGGACGCGACCTGGGCGACGCTCACCCGCCACTCCCGGCCGTCGCGGTGCGCGACGGTCACGGACCAGGTGGGTGCCGCGCCGTCGGTCCGTGTCACGGTGAGCGCCTCGGCGCCGTCCTCGCCGGTGATGGCGCGGACCGCCAGCTCCGCCGCCTGGCCCGGGCGCTCCCACGCGGAGCGGCCTCGGCAGCCCTCGATGACAACGCGCCCGCCGCGCAGCGCCTCCAGGACCTCGTGCACACCCTGTGTCGTGGCGCGCCCGTAGGTGTACCCGTGCGGCAGCACGACGAGCGTCGGCGAGAAGCGGTGGCCTCCGATGTGGGTGACCTCCCAGGTGCCGTCGACCCCGGACGCGGCGAGCTCGGCGGCCAGCGGACGGCCGAGGAGGGCACAGCAGCGGTCCCGCTTGCCGTTGGTGCAGACGAGCACCAGCGGATCGCCGGTGTACTCCTCCCACTGCCCGGGGACGCCCTGGGCGGCCTGTCGCCCGGAGGGTTCGCCGTCCGCCGGGCTCAGCGTCAGACCGGCCGGATCACCGGCGCCCAGCGCCGCGAAGTCGAGGCCGCGCAGCCGTCCGGGGTCGGTGAGCGCGGTGGTGCGGATCCAGGAGCGGCCGGGCCGGGTGTGGGCGACGAACACGCGGTGCCGCGCACCGGTGTGCAGATCGGCGTGGCGGCCTGGGCGGCGGATGAGCGCGACCCGTACGCCGGTGTCCTTGGCGGCGCGCTCCAGCGCGCGGCCCACGGCCGGGTCGAGATGACTCGCCGTGAGGGCCTCGGTGCCCCACGGACCGGGTTGTTCGACCAGCAGCCAGGTGGGGGCGGTGGCCGCCGTCCCGGCGAGCGGCTCGGACAGGTCGCGGGAAGCGGTCGCGCACGTGCTCACGAAGGTAAGCCTAACCTCTCTCGATCGGCATGGCGCGCCGGAGTGGGACAGGGGGAGTCACGTGAGTCACATCACGTCTCCAGGGCCCCATGGCCGGAGGGTCACGTTCCGTATTCGGCGCCGTACATGCGGTTCCGCGATGCGGAAACACACGGGAGAATGGCGGACACGGGGGCGGGGAGGCGGGGCTCGGATGAGTGGTTTATGGGCGCGGTGGCGGGGGCGCAGGGGAAGACGCGGAGGACGGCGAAGGCTGGATCCCGCCCTGAAGTCGATGGTGCGGGCGGCCTACCGCGACGGGCGGCCCCTCCCCGAGCCGCTCGCCCGCAAGGCGGCGCACTCCGGTGACCGCCAGGGCATGACGGTCTACGGCATCGGGCTGGGCAACCGGGGCGCGTACGCCGAGGCGGTGCACTGGCTGGGCAAGGCAGTTGACGCGGGGGACACCTCGGCGATGGTGGTCCTCGGCACGCTGCACATGGACCTGGGCAATCTCGGCGAAGCGGAGCGGCACTTCCGCAGGGCCGCCGACCGTGGACACTCCGGCGCCCGCGTCGCCCTCCACCAGCTGCGCGCCCGCCGCAACGGCAGCGGCCACTGAAGCCCTGCGGGAGCCCCCCGGGGAGTCGTACACGGCCGCGGCCGGACGGGGACGCCCTGGTCCACCTACGCGCCCCGGCCCACCCCCTACGCGCGCGGGGGCGCGGCACCCCGTGGTGCCGCGCCCCCGTCCCGTTCAGCGCCGTGTGGCCCGCCGCCGGCTCACACCGGTCCGGCCACCACCGCCACCGGCTTCGCCAGGGGTGTCCCCGAGCCATCCCGGCGCGGGTCGGGGTCGGGCAGCGCTGCCGCCGTGCCGGTGGCCGACGCGGCGAGGGCCGGGGTCGCCCCCGCCCAGGCCAGGACGAGACAGTCCTCGCCCTTCAGGAACCGCTGGCAGCGCACACCGCCGGTGGCCCGGCCCTTGCGCGGGTACTGGTCGAACGGGGTCAGCTTGGCCGACTGCTGTACCGAGTCGTCGAGCGTGCCGTGCGCGCCCGCCACCGTGAACACCACCGCGTCAACCGCCGGGTCCACGGCCGTGAACGAGATCACCTTCGCGCCGGAGCTCAGCTTGATGCCCGCCATGCCGCCCGCGGGGCGGCCCTGCGGCCGCACCTGGCTCGCCGGATAGCGCAGCAACTGGGCGTCGTCGGTGATGAAGACCAGGTCCTCCTCGCCGGTGCGCAGCTCCACCGCGCCCACGATCCGGTCGCCGTCCCGGAGCCCGATGACCTCCAGCTCCTCCTTGTTGGCCGGATAGTCGGGGACCACGCGCTTGACGACGCCCTGCTCCGTGCCGATCGCGAGCCCTGGTGAGGACTCGTCGAGGGTGGTGAGACCGATCAGCTCCTCGCCCTCGTCCAGTGTCAGGAACTCCGCGATCGGCGCCCCGCCCGCCAGATTGGGGGGTCCGGCCTTCTCCGGGAGAATCGGCAGGTCGATCACCGACAGCCGCAGCAGCCGCCCGGTGGAGGTCACCGCGCCCACATCGGCGCGGGCCGTGGCCGGGACCGCAGAGACGATCACATCGTGCTTGGCGCGCTTGGCCTGTCCTTCGACCGGGAACGGCTCCCCGTTCGCGGTGCGGGCCAGCAGTCCGGTCGAGGACAGCAGCACCCGGCACGGGTCGTCCGCGACCTCCAGCGGCACCGCGGTGACCGGCGCGCTCGCCGACTCCTGGAGCACCGTCCGCCGGGGGGTGCCGAACTTCTTTGCCACCTGGGCCAGTTCGGAGGAGACAAGCTTGCGCAGCTCGGCGTCGGAATCCAGGATCCGGGTCAGCTCCTCGATCTCCGCCTTGAGCTTGTCGCGCTCCGACTCCAGCTCAATACGGTCGAACTTGGTCAGCCGACGAAGCGGGGTGTCCAGGATGTACTGCGTCTGGACCTCGGAGAGTTCAAACCGTGACATGAGGGCTTCCTTGGCCTGCGCCGCGTTGTCGCTGGAGCGGATCAGCCGGATGACCTCGTCGATGTCGAGCAGGGCGACCAGGAGACCCTCGACAAGGTGCAGCCGGTCGCGCCGCTTGCTGCGCCGGAACTCGCTGCGCCGCCGCACCACCTCGAAGCGGTGGTCGAGATAGACCTCCAGCAGCTCCTTCAGCCCCAGGGTGAGCGGCTGGCCGTCCACCAGCGCCACATTGTTGATGCCGAAGGACTCCTCCATCGGCGTGAGCTTGTAGAGCTGCTCCAGCACGGCCTCGGGGTTGAAGCCGTTCTTCACCTCGATCACCAGACGCAGGCCGTGCTCACGGTCGGTGAGGTCCTTGACGTCCGCGATGCCCTGGAGCTTCTTCGAGCCGACCAGGTCCTTGATCTTCGAGATGACCTTCTCGGGACCCACGGTGAAGGGCAGTTCGGTGACGACCAGGCCCTTGCGGCGGGCCGTCACGTCCTCCACCGCCACCGTGGCGCGGATCTTGAAGGTGCCGCGGCCGTTCTCATAGGCGTCCCGGACGCCGCCGAGACCCACGATCCGGCCGCCGGTCGGCAGGTCGGGGCCGGGCACGAACCGCATCAGCGTGTCCAGATCGGCACCCGGGTGCTTGATCAGATGACGGGCGGCAGCGATCACCTCGCCCAGATTGTGCGGCGCCATATTGGTCGCCATCCCGACCGCGATCCCGGACGTGCCGTTGACCAGCAGGTTCGGATAGGCGGCAGGCAGGGTGACCGGCTCCTGCTCACTGCCGTCGTAGTTCGGCGAGAAGTCGACCGTGTCCTCGTCGATGGACTCGGTCATCAGCGAGGTGGCCGAGGCCATCCGGCACTCGGTGTAGCGCATCGCCGCGGGCGGGTCGTCATTGCCCAGCGAGCCGAAGTTCCCGTGTCCGTCGACCATCGGCAGCCGCATCGAGAACGGCTGTGCCATGCGGACCAGCGCGTCGTAGATCGAGGCGTCGCCGTGCGGGTGGAGCTTTCCCATCACCTCGCCGACGACGCGGGCGCACTTCACGAAGCCGCGCTCCGGGCGCAGCCCCATCTCGTTCATCTGGTAGAGGATGCGGCGGTGCACGGGCTTGAGCCCGTCGCGGGCGTCGGGCAGCGCACGCGAATAGATGACCGAGTAGGCGTACTCGAGGAAGGAGCCCTGCATCTCGTCGACGACGTCGATGTCGAGGATGCGCTCCTCGAAGTCGTCCGGCGGCGGGGTCTTCGTGCTGCGGCGGGCCATCGCGCGTGCGGCTCCTTCAACTGCCGGGGCGGGATCTGACGGCGTCCATTGTGGCCCGGCCCGCCGACAACTGTGGAACGGGCCGTGGACGAGCGTGCCCGCGCCCCCTCCTGCGACCCGCTTCCGGGGGTGCCCCGGCCCCCCTGCGGCACCCCCCCGCGGGGGCGGAACGGGACCGGAACTTCGCCAGATGTCCGTGCGCTTGCATACAGTGACAGGAGCGCTCATCACGCGGCTCGCACCGCCTCCATCACGCGATCGAAGGGACGTACATGCCCATGGGTCACACGGCCACGCAACAGGCCGAATCCGGCGGCCTGAAAGCGACCGAGCATCGGCTGGCCAACGGACTGCGGGTGGTGCTCTCCGAGGACCACCTGACCCCGGTCGCCGCGATCTGTCTCTGGTACGACGTCGGCTCGCGCCACGAAGTCAAGGGGCGCACGGGCCTGGCTCACCTCTTCGAGCACCTGATGTTCCAGGGCTCGGCCCAGGTGACCGGCAACGGCCACTTCGAGCTGGTGCAGGGCGCCGGCGGGTCGCTCAACGGCACGACCAGCTTCGAGCGCACCAACTACTTCGAGACCATGCCCGCCCACCAGGTGGAGCTTGCGCTGTGGCTGGAGGCGGACCGGATGGGGTCCCTCCTGACCGCGCTGGACGAGGAGAGCCTGGAGAACCAGCGGGACGTCGTCAAGAACGAGCGCCGCCAGCGCTACGACAACGTGCCGTACGGCACCGCCTTCGAGAAGCTGGTCGCCATGGCCTACCCCGAGGGCCACCCCTACCACCACACCCCCATCGGCTCGATGGCCGACCTGGACGCGGCCTCCCTGGAGGACGCGCGCGCGTTCTTCCGCACCTACTACGCGCCGAACAACGCGGTGCTGTCGGTCGTCGGCGACATCGACCCCGGGCAGACCCTCGCCTGGATCGAGAAGTACTTCGGCTCCATCCCCTCCCACGACGGCAAGCTGCCGCCCCGCGACGGCACCCTCCCGGTGGTGATCGGCGAGCAGCTGCGCGAGGTGGTGGAGGAGGAGGTCCCCGCCCGCGCCCTGATGGCTGCCTATCGGCTGCCGCAGGACGGCACCCGCGAGGCCGACGCCGCCGATCTGGCGCTGACCGTCCTCGGCGGCGGCGAGTCCTCCCGGCTCCACAACCGCCTGGTGCGCCGCGACCGCACCGCCGTCGCGGCCGGATTCGGCCTGCTGCGGCTCTCGGGCGCGCCGTCGCTCGGCTGGCTGGACGTGAAGACCTCCGGCGGTGTCGAGGTGCCCGCCATCGAGGCGGCGGTCGACGAGGAGCTGGCCCGCTTCGCCGAGGAGGGGCCGACCCCGCAGGAGATGGAGCGTGCCCAGGCGCAGATCGAGCGCGAGTGGCTGGACCGGCTGGCCACCATGGGCGGCCGGGCGGACGAGCTGTGCCGCTTCGCCGTGCTGTTCGGCGATCCGCAGCTGGCGCTGACCGCCGTGGAGCGGGTCCTCGACATCACCCCCGAGGAGGTGCGGGCCGTGGCCGCCGCGCGGCTGCGGCCGGACAACCGCGCCGTGCTGGTCTACGAGCCCGTCCAGGGCGCCGAGTCCGCAGATGACGCCGCCGACGACACCGACGCAGAAGGGGAGGCGGCCCAGTGAGCGACGCCGTCACCGCGACCATGACCTTCCACCCGCAGCCGAGCGGCGGCGCCCCCAGGCCGTGGGCGTTCCCCGCCCCTGAGCGCGGTGAGCTGTCCAACGGGCTCACGGTGCTGCGCTGCCACCGCCCCGGCCAGCAGGTCGTGGCCGTCGAGGTCAATCTGGACGCCCCGCTGGACGCCGAGCCCGCCGGGCTCGACGGAGTGGCCACGATCATGGCGCGCGCCCTGTCGGAGGGCACCGACAAGCACGATGCCGAGGAGTTCGCCGCCGAGCTCGAGCGCTGCGGCGCCACCCTGGACGCCCACGCCGATCACCCGGGCGTGCGGGTCTCCCTGGAGGTCCCGGCCTCCCGGCTGCCCAAGGCGCTCGGGCTGCTCGCCGACGCGCTGCGCGCCCCCGCCTTCCCCGACAGCGAGGTCGAGCGGCTGGTGCGCAACCGGCTGGACGAGATCCCGCACGAGCTGGCCAACCCGGCCCGCCGCGCCTCCATGGCGCTGTCCAAGGAGCTGTTCCCGGCCGAGTCGCGGATGTCCCGGCCCCGCCAGGGCACCGAGAAGACCGTCGAGGGCATCGACGCCGCGGCGGTGCGGGCCTTCTACGAGGCGCATGTCCGCCCGTCCACCGCGACCGCGGTCGTGGTCGGCGACCTCAGCGGGGTCGACCTCGACCAGGCCCTCGCCGACACGCTCGGCGCCTGGACGGGCGGCGCGGCCGCGCCCCGGCCGGTCCCGCCGATCGTGGCCGACGACACCGGCCGGGTGGTGATCGTGGACCGGCCCGGCGCGGTCCAGACCCAGCTGCTGCTCGGCCGGATCGGTGCCGACCGCCACGACCGCGTCTGGCCCGCCCAGGTGCTGGGCACCTACTGCCTGGGCGGCACCCTCACCTCCCGGCTCGACCGCGTGCTGCGCGAGGAGAAGGGCTACACCTACGGGGTGCGCTCCTTCTGCCAGGTGTTGCGCTCCACGGCCTCCTCGCCGTCCGGCGGGTCCACGGGCGCCGCGATGCTGGCGATCAGCGGCTCGGTGGCCACCGAGGTCACCGGCCCGGCGCTGGAGGACCTCTGGAAGGTGCTGCGCGGCGTGCAGGAGGAGGGGCTGACGGACGCCGAGCGGGATGTCGCCGTGCAGAACCTCGTGGGCGTCGCCCCGTTGAAGTACGAGACCGCGGCCGCGGTCGCGGGCACCCTCGCCGATCAGGTCGAGCAGCATCTTCCGGACGATTTCCAGGCGCAGTTGTACGCCCGGCTCGCCGAGGCCGGGACGGTGGAGGCCACCGCCGCGGTGGTGAGCGCCTTCCCGGCGGACCGGCTGGTCACGGTGCTGGTCGGGGACGCCTCGCAGATCGCGGAGCCGGTCCGGCAGCTGGGCATCGGTGAGGTGAGCGTCGTCTCGGGCTGACCCCCGCAGGACCTCCGGCCGCCCAACGGGCCGTCAGCGGAAGGACCCTGGCATCGTGTGCGATGTCAGGGTCCTTCCGAATGCCCGTTTTATAGGGAGGTTGGTTGTTTGGTTTGTGGGGAGGGCAACAAAAATCCGGATCTGTTTGGTGATCGAAAGACGTCCCGTTTAGCGTCGGTCCGGCTGTTCGCCATCTACACGCCGCACCCGCGGCACGAGCAGCCATCGCCGAGTCCCCGTACGGCGCGAGCCAGGGGAGCCGGGGACCCAATGTCCCCCGGGGTGAATCGGGCGCCTTGTCCTTCGGGGCGAGGGGTCCGTAGGAGACCTTCCTGCTCCGAACCCGTCAGCTAACCCGGTAGGCGAGAAGGAAGGAAAGGAGTGCGCCACAGCATGGCGTTCACCCGTGCCACCGGGAAGCACCGCCGTCCCCGACGGTCCGTCCGCACCGGCGCGAACATCGCGGGAGTCACCACCGTCGCCTCAGGTGTGGTCGCCGGTATCGCCGGTCCCGCCCTCGCCGCCGAGGAGCCCGCTCCCGAGCAGACCGGGTTGCAGCAGGCGATCGTGATCGACGAGGGGCTGGCCGACCAGATCCAGGCCCAGGCGCAGTCCCAGGAGACCGCCGCCGCGGAGGCCAAGGCCAAGGCGCGAGCCGAGACCATCGCCCGTCAGGAGGCCGCCAGGAAGGCCGAGGCGGCCGCGAAGAAGGCCAAGGCGGAGCGCGAGGCCAAGGAGCGCGCCGCGCGCGAGGCCGAGCGCAAGCGCCTCAACGCCTTCGTCGCGCCGATCTCGGGCTCCTACGTCTCCACCGCCTACAAGGCGTCCAGCGGTCTGTGGTCCTCCGGCAGCCACACCGGGATCGACTTCCACGCCGCCTCGGGCACCTCGGTGCACGCGGTCGGCTCCGGTGAGGTCGTCGAGGCGGGCTGGGGCGGCTCCTACGGCAACAACATCGTCATCAAGATGAAGGACGGCACGTACACCCAGTACGGCCACCTGTCCTCGATCAACGTCTCGGTCGGCCAGACGGTCACCCCGGGCCAGCAGATCGGCCTCTCGGGCGCCACCGGCAACGTCACCGGACCGCATCTGCACTTCGAGGCGCGCACCAGCCCCGACTACGGCTCGGACATCGACCCCGTGGCGTATCTGCGCTCCCACGGCATCAGCCTCTGACCCAGGCCGTACCGAAGGCCCCGTCCGCCGGACCGGACGGGGCCTTCGGCATGCGCAACCCGCCCGGCTGACCAAAAACATCCATGCATTCCGGTCCGCCATCGGAAATTCCCTCGTTTTGGAATAGAGTTGTCGAACGCCCGGCAATCGGGTGCGTTTCGCTGGGATTAAGGCGGAGGTTCGACAGTGGGGGACCGGAAGTGAACGGGGATGCGACCGCGATTCCGGGCGGTCGGCGGATTTCGGCGCATGCGGTGTGCACGGCCATTCGCGACGACATCGTCTCCGGTGTCCATCCGCCCGGCAGCCGGCTCACCGAGGAACTGCTCGCCCGCCGCTACGGCGTCTCGCGGGTGCCCGTCCGGGAGGCTCTGCGCACCCTGGAGTCCGAGGGGTTCGTGACCACCCGGCGCCACGCGGGCGCCTGTGTCGCCCAGCCCTCCGAGCGGGAGGTGGCCGACCTCCTCGACATCCGCGGGCTGCTGGAGCCGCTGGGCGCCGCCCGCGCCGCCCAGCGCCGCACCGAGGCCCATCTGAAGGTGCTGCGCGGTCTGGTCCGGCTCGGGCAGGAGCGGGCCCGCCGCGGTTCCCTCGGTGAACTGCGGCCGCTGGACGACTGGTTCCATGAGACGCTCGCCCAGGCGTCGGACAGTCCGAGCCTGGCCGTGCTGCTGGTTCAGGTGCGGCGCAAGATCGCGTGGGTGTACGCGGCCGATCCGGCGCGGCAGCCGGAGCGACCGGTGCGGGGCGCCGCCGACCGGTCCGATCCGGCGGCGCGGGCCGTGGAGTCCTGGGCGGAGCACGGCGCGCTGGTGGACGCGGTCGCGCGCGGCGACGCGGACCGCGCCAGGATCCTCGCCACCGTGCACACCGAGCGCGCGCTCTCGGCATTCCGGCTGCGCCGTCCGGCTCAGGTGAGGACTTCGAAACATTCCGTCAACACGGCGAGCGGGCGGAATTAACGCGGCTCCCGTATACACGTTTCCGGCTCTGCCATTTTGTAAAGTTTTGTCAGGGGCAGGAATTCGGAAACGACAGGGCCGCGGTGATCGGAATGGTCACCGCGGCCCTGTCGTGCGAGAAAAGACCCGGCAGAATACGGGGCCGAATCACCAGTGGGTCAGACGGTCTCGGGAAGCTCCTCGAGACCGTCCGCCACAAGCTTCGCCAGCCGGTCGAGCGCGACCTCGGCGTCGTCCGCGTCGGAGGCCAGGACAACCTCCTCGCCACCCTGCGCGCCCAGGCCGAGCACGGCCAGCATGGAGGCGGCGTTGACCGGGGTGCCGTCGGCCTTGGCGATCGTGATGGGGACGCCTGCGGCGGTGGCCGCCCGGACGAAGATCGACGCAGGGCGGGCGTGCAGGCCCTCGGCCCAGCCGATGGTGACGCGGCGCTCAGCCATGGTGTTGCCCTTCAGGTGTGACGGGTGCTGTTGTCTAGACCAAAATCATACGGTGTCCGGGTTCACCCGAACGATGTCCGACTGAGCCCGGCTGTGTCCGGACCGGTCCGATACGGACCTTCCCGCGACACCCGGCTCCGACGCAAGGGCGTCCACCATTCGGACCGCTGCCGAATCCGGACGGGGCCGTTCGGACCTGCTCCCGATGGCCGCCCGGCCCTTAGGCTTGCCCCATGCCGACGCCGCCGGACCAGCACGCCTACCCGACCCACTGGGAAGCCGACGTGGTGCTCCGGGACGGTGGCACCGCCCAGATCCGCCCCATCACCCCCGATGACGCGCAGCGGCTGGTCAGCTTCTACGAGCACGTCTCCGACGAGTCGAAGTACTACCGCTTCTTCGCCCCCTACCCGCGCCTGTCGGACCGCGATGTCCATCGCTTCACGCACCACGACTACGTCGACCGGGTGGGTCTGGCGGCCATCGTGGGGGGCGAGTTCATCGCCACCGTGCGCTACGACCGCATCGACGGCCGGGGCCGCTCCGCCAGCGCGCCCGCCGACGAGGCCGAGGTCGCCTTCCTGGTTCAGGACGCCCACCAGGGCCGCGGCGTCGCCTCCGCCCTGCTGGAGCACATCGCCGCGGTCGCGCGCGAACGCGGCATCCGCCGCTTCGCCGCCGAGGTGCTGCCCGCCAACACCAAGATGATCAAGGTGTTCACGGACGCGGGCTACACCCAGCAGCGCAGCTTCGAGGACGGCGTCGTACGCCTGGAGTTCGACCTCGAACCCACCGACCGCTCGCTGGCCGTCATGCGCGCCCGCGAACAGCGGGCCGAGGCCCGCTCCGTGCAGCGGCTGCTCGCCCCCGGCTCCGTCGCCGTCATCGGCACCGGACGCGCCCCCGGCGGGGTCGGCCGCACAGTGCTGCGCAACCTCCTCGACGGAGGCTTCACCGGGAGCCTGTACGCCGTCAACCGCGCCTTCCCCGAGGGCGGCGCACCCCTCGATCCGGAGGGCGTTCCCGGCCACCGCGCGCTGCGCGAGATCGACGGCCCGGTCGACCTGGCCATCGTCGCCGTCCCCGCCGGACAGGTGCCGTCCGTGGTGGCCGACTGCGGTGAGCACGGCGTCCAGGGCCTGGTCGTGCTCTCCGCCGGATACGCCGAGAGCGGGCCCGAGGGCCGCGCCCGCCAGCGCGATCTGGTCCGCCAGGCGCGCACCTACGGCATGCGCGTCATCGGCCCCAACGCCTTCGGCGTCATCAATACCGCCGACGGCGTGCGGTTGAACGCCTCCCTCACCCCCCACCTGCCCATCCCCGGACGGCTCGGGCTGTTCACCCAGTCCGGGGCCATCGGCATCGCGCTGCTGTCCGGGCTGCACCGGCGCGGCGCGGGGCTGGCCGGCCTGGCCGGGATTGCCGGGATATCGACCTTCGTCTCCGCGGGGAACCGCGCCGATGTCTCGGGCAACGACCTCCTCCAGTACTGGTTCGACGACCCGCAGACCGACGTGGCCCTGATGTACCTCGAATCCATCGGCAACCCGCGGAAGTTCACCCGGCTCGCCAAGCGCACCGCCGCGGTCAAACCGGTGGTGGTGGTCAAGGGCGCCCGGCACAGCGGCGCCGCCCCCACCGGCCACGCCGTGCCCACCACCAGGATCCCCGACGCCACCGTCTCCGCGCTGCTGCGGCAGGCGGGCGTCATCCGCGTCGACACCGTCACCGAGCTCGCCGACGTCGGCGTCCTGCTCGCCTCCCAGCCGCTTCCGGCCGGGCCGCGCGTCGCCATCCTCGGCAACTCCGAGTCCCTGGGGCTGCTCACCTACGACGCCTGCCTCACCGAGGGGCTGCGCCCGCTGCCGCCCCGCGATCTCACCACGGCCGCCGAGCCCGGGGACTTCCACTCCGCCCTCACCGAGGCGCTCGCCGACGACGGGTGCGACGCGGTCGTCGTCACCGCCATCCCCTGGGTCGGCGACACCTGCGCCGCCGATCTCGCCGCGGCCGTGCGCGAGGCGGCCGACGCGGCACCGGGGCCCGGCGGCACCAAGCCCGTGGCCGTGGTCCATCTGGAGATCCCGGACCTGGTGGAGTCCCTGGCCGGGATGCGCGACGAGGGCGACGCCCCGCGGGCCCGGCGGATCCCGGCGTACCCCGCGGCCGAGCGGGCCGTCCGGGCGCTCGCCGAGGCCGTGCGGTACGCGCGCTGGCGCGAGGAGTCCGCCGAGCCAGGACGGGTACCGGAGTACGACGACATCGACGAGTCCGGGGCCGCGGCCGACATCGAGGTGCTGCTCGCCCCGGCCGCGAGCGCCCCCGCTGAGAGCGTCCCGGCCCCCGGCGTCCCGGCCGAGGGCCGACCGCACTCCGGCGCCCCGCCGCCGGACGACGCCGCGACCGCCGCGGCCGGTGTCGAGCTGTCCGCCGCCGACACCCAGCGGCTGCTGGCCCGCTACGGCGTCAGTGTGCTGCCCGCCCTGCCCGCGCCCGGCCCCGACGCCGCCGTCCGGGCCGCCGAGCGGCTCGGCTTCCCGGTGGCGCTCAAGCCGACCGCCCCCCATCTGCGCCACCGCACCGACCTGGGCGGCGTACGGCTCGGCCTCGGCGGCGAGGCGGAACTGCGCCGCGCCTACGCCGAGTTGACCGACTACCTCGGCCCGCCCGAGGAGCTGGGGCTGGTCGTCCAGCGGATGGCGCCGCGCGGTGTGGACACCGTGGTCCGGGCCGCGATCGACCCCGCGGCCGGGGCCGTGCTCTCCTTCGGCCTCGCCGGTGCCCCCTCCGAACTGCTCGGCGACACCGCCCACCGCCTCGTCCCGGCCACCGACCGGGACGCCGCCGAGCTCATCCGGTCCATCCGGACCGCCCCGCTGCTCTTCGGTTGGCGCGGCTCCAAACCCGTCGACACCGCGGCCCTGGAGGAGCTGCTGCTGCGGGTGTCACGTCTGGTCGACGACCATCCCGAAATGGTCGCCGTCGACCTCGAACCGGTCGTTGTCGCTCAGCGTGCTCTGTCGGTGCTCGGCGCCTCCGCCCGCCTCGCCCCACCCCCCGTCCGGACCGACCTCGGTCCCCGCCACCTCCCCGCCTACTGACCGCCAGGAGGTCCTGACGGTGGACACCACCTTCCCGTACCCGGCGATCCGGCTCCCGGAGGGCTCCTGGTGGGACTGGGACGTCCTCGCCTCGGACTCCGGCGCGTTCCGGCCGGCTGCCGGGCCCGACCTCACCTATGGCCACGGACGGGAACTTCTCCTCCGCGATCCGGCCTTCGTCAGCTGCCCCACGGCGTTCCACGATCCGGTCTTCCGCGCGCCGACCCCCGAGGAGCCGGCCGCGGTCACCCGGCACCGCGGTGAACAGCTGACCGTCCTGGTCGCCTTCGAGGCGGACGCACACGGCCCGGAGCCCGGCTCCTGCGTCGTCGCCGCGGAGCGGCTCGAGATCATGCGGGAGCACGTCCTGCGGTACTGGCGCGACGATGCGCCCCCCGGGCAGCGCTTCGCGCCGTGGGTCCGCCCCGCGGCGCACCGGACGGGCTCTCCGGCCGCGGCCCCCGGTGGGGCCCGAACCGGCCGTCCGCGCATCCGTACGGCCGGACCGGCCACACCCACGGATTAGGATGGTGCACATGGCGAAGACCGGTACGACGACCCAGGGGCTGCGCGCGGCGATCGAGCGCAGCGGCTATTACCCGGCACTCGTGGCCGAGGCGGTGGAGGCCGCCGTGGGCGGGGAACCGATCGTTTCGTACCTCGTCCACCAGGAGACCACCTTCGACGCCAACGAGGTCCGCCGCCATGTCACGGTCCTCGTCCTCACCCGCAACCGCTTCATCGTCAGCCACACCGACGAGCAGGCCGCGGACGGCACCTCGCCGTCGCCGTACGCCACCACCTCCACCGAGTCGGTGAAGCTCCAGCGGATCTCCTCGGTCGTGGTCAGCCGGGTCGTCGCCAATCCCGAGTCGTACACCCCGGGCACCCTGCCGCGGGAGGTCGTGCTCACCATCGGGTGGGGCGCGGTCAACCGGCTGGACCTGGAGCCCGCCGCGTGCGGCGATCCCAACTGCGAGGCGGACCACGGCTACACCGGCTCCTCCACCGCCGACGACCTGAGCTTGCGCGTCAGCGAGGCGGGCGACGGTCCCGACAGCGTCCGCCAGACCCTCGCCTTCGCCCAGGCGCTCTCGGAGGCCACCGCGGCCACGCCGGACTCCGGCCGCTGATGTCCGGTTCCGCCATCGGCCCCGCCCCGGCCGGCTCCGCCTGGCCCGAGCCCGCGCCGCTCGACCCGCGTTCCGCGCCGCTGCCGAAGTACGGCTCCGCGTCGCTGGCCGATCTGCTGCCCGCCGTCGTCGCGGGGCAGGAGGTCCCGGGCTTCACCTCCGGGCTCACCCTCGCCCCCGCCGACCGGGTCTGCGTCTTCCTGGTCGACGGTCTCGGCTGGGAGCTGCTGCGCGCCCACCCCGCCGAGGCGCCCTTTCTGACCACGCTGCTGTCCAGTTCGCTGAACGGCGCCGGGGCGCCGCTGACCGCGGGCTTCCCGTCCACCACCGCGACCTCGCTGGCCTCGGTCGGCACCGGACTGCCGCCGGGTGCCCACGGGTTGCCCGGCTACACCGTGGCCGACCCCGCCACCGGCCATCTGATGAACCAGTTGCGCTGGCAGCCCTGGACGGATCCGCATCTCTGGCAGCCGTACCCCACGGTCTTCCAGCAGGCCGACGCGGCGGGTGTGCACACCTGCCAGGTCTCCGCGCCGACCTTCGAGGAGACCCCGCTCACCAAGATCGCGCTGAGCGGCGGCACCTTCCACGGACGGCTCACCGGCGAGGAGCGGATGGACCTCGCGGCCGAGCAACTCGCCGCCGGGGACCGCTCGCTGGTCTACACGTACTACAGCGAAGTGGACGGCAAGGGCCATCGCTTCGGTGTGGACTCCATGGAGTGGCGCGAGCAACTGCGCTATGTGGACCGGCTCGCCCAGCGGCTCGCCGAGCAACTCCCGCCCCGCGCCGCCCTCTACGTCACCGCCGACCACGGCATGATCGACATCCCCTTCGATCCGGAGTCGCGGATCGACTTCGACGAGGACTGGGAACTGCGGGCGGGCGTCGCGCTCCTGGGCGGCGAGGGCCGTGCCCGGCATGTGTACGCGGTCCCCGGAGCCGCCGGTGATGTGCTCGCCGTCTGGCGCGAGGTGCTGGGCGACCGGATGTGGGTGGCCGGGCGCGACGAGGCCATCGAGGCGGGCTGGTTCGGCCCGCCCGGCGACGGCGGGGTGGACGAGCGGGTCTACCGGCGGATCGGCGATGTGGTGGCGGCTGCCGCCGCCGATGTCGCGATCGTCGCCTCGGAGACCGAGCCGAAGGAGTCCGCGATGGTGGGGCTGCACGGTTCGATGACCCCCGTGGAGCAGTTGGTGCCGCTCCTCGAAGTACGCTCCTGAAGCGCGATCCGTCATCTCCGCCGTACGAAAGGCTCTGCCACCCTCATGCCCGAGCTGGTGTTCTTCTCCGGAACCATGGACTGCGGAAAGAGCACCCTCGCTCTTCAGATCGAGCACAACCGCTCGGCGCGCGGACTGCAAGGGATGATCTACACCCGGGACGACCGGGCGGGCGAGGGCAAACTCTCCTCCCGGCTGGGGCTGGTCACCGAGGCGGTCGAGGCCGTCGAGGACCTGGACTTCTACGCCCATGTGGTCGGGGTGCTGACGGCCGGGGGCCGGGCCGACTACGTCATCGCGGACGAGGCGCAGTTCCTCGCCCCGGCCCAGATCGACCAACTCGCCCGGATCGTCGACGATCTGGGCGTGGACGTCTTCGCCTTCGGCATCACCACCGACTTCCGCAGCAAGCTGTTCCCCGGCTCTCAGCGCCTGGTGGAACTCGCCGACCGGGTGGAGGTGTTGCAGGTCGAGTCGTTGTGCTGGTGCGGGGCGCGGGCCACGCACAACGCCCGTACCGTCGGCGGCCGGATGGTCGTCGAGGGCGCCCAGGTCGTCGTGGGCGACGTCAACCAGTCGGAGAGCGCGGTCGGTTACGAGGTGCTGTGCCGCCGCCACCACCGGCGCCGGATGACGGCCGCCACCGCCCACGCCGCCGCCCTGTCACCGGATGTGCTGCCCGTCGACGCGCCCTCCGGCCCGATGGCGGCCGGTACGGGGCCCGACGGGACCGCGCACCGGCGTCACCACGACCCGGCCGTCACCTCCGCCTGAGAGGCCCTGAGGCCATGGCCGTCGTACCGTCAGCGGTTCGCGGCCCGTACGACGGTGAAGGCCGCGCCCTCGGGGTCGGTCACCGTGGCCGAGCGCCCCGCCGTCCCCTCCGACGGCGGCCGCACCACCTGGCCGCCGGACGCGGTCACCCGGCGCACCGCCTCGTCCACATCCGTCACCGCGAAGTGCGTCATCCAGTGCGGTCCCCGGTCGCGCGGCAGCGCGCCGCCCACGCTCCGGATCGCGCACACCGGCCGCCCGTCCAGCCGCAGGGTGCGGCAGCGGGAGTCCGCCGGGTCCGCGGGCTCCGGCTGGTAGCCGAAGACCATCTGGTAGAACGTGGCGACGCCGGCGGCGGAACGGGTCATCAGCTCGTGCCAGACGGGTGCGCCCGGCGCCCCGGTCGCCGGGGTCTCCGGCTGGTGCACCTCCTGCCACACCCCGAACACCGCGCCCTCCGGGTCGGCCGCCAGCAGCATCCGCCCGGCTTCGTCCGCGTCGAGCGGGCCCACCGCCACGGTGCCGCCGCAGGCGCGGATCATCTCCGCCGTCTCATCGGCGTCGTCCGACGCGAGATAGGTCATCCAGGCCACCGGAAGGTGGCGCTCCGGAGGCAGCTCACCCAGCCCGGCGACCGGCCGGCCGCCCTGTACCGCGCGGACGTACGCGCCGAGCTGCTGTGGGCCCGGTGTGAACTCCCAACCGAACACGGCGTGGTAGAAGTCCTGTGTCGCGGCAAGGCCGTGCACCATCAGACTCGTCCAGCAGGGCGTGCCCGGTGTGCGCCGAGTCGCTGCCTCGGTCATACGTCAATCTCTCCTCGGACCATTTGTTGTGGTCGTACGTCCCCGGGCGCCGGTCGGCGGCGCGGGGCGGTGGTGCGGAGGTACTGCGTGGGGGGTCCGGAAGATATTTGCACCACCCGTCGCACAGCGACCCCCGGCCGCGCCGCAATTCGCGGGTTCCCACTGGAGAATGCCCGAAATCACACGGTGCATCCGTTTCGGCTTCATTGCGGTCTTGTGGCCATCAGCTGTACGTCGGGTGACTCGATAGTCCAAAAGTCGCAGGGATTTCTACGTAAGGATGGTTCCCATGAATCCCCTCATCACCGCATCTGAACTCATGGGTGAGATGGCTGGAGACCGGCCGCCGCTGCTGCTCGATGTGCGCTACCAACTCGGTGGCCCTCCGGGGCGCCCCGTGTACGAGGCGGGCCATCTGCCCGGTGCCGTCTACGTCGACCTCGACACCGAGCTCGCGGGACGGGCCGGAGCCGCGGGGCGTCATCCGCTGCCCGAACTGTCCACCTTCGCAGCCGCGATGCGCGGGGCGGGGGTCGACCGGGACCGGAGCGTGGTGGCGTACGACGGCGGCCAGGGGTGGGCGGCGGCGCGTGCGTGGTGGCTGCTGCGCTGGGCGGGACATCCGTCCGTACGGGTGCTGGACGGCGGTCTGCCCGCCTGGACGGCGCAGGGCGGCGCGCTGACCACCGATGTCCCCGCCGTGGCCGAGGGGGACTTCGTCCCCGAGCCGGGCGCCGTGCCGCTGCTGGACGCGGACGGCGCGGCGGCGCTCGCCCGGCGCGGTGTGCTGCTGGACGCGCGGGCCGCCGAGCGCTACCGGGGCGAGGTCGAGCCCATCGACCCGGTCGCCGGCCATATCCCCGGTGCGGTCTCCGCCCCCACGGCCGAGAACGTCACCGCCGACGGCCAGTTCCTGCCCCCGGCACGGCTGGCCGAGCGCTTCGCGGGGCTGGGCGTCACGGAGGCCACCGAGGTGGGGGTGTACTGCGGTTCCGGTGTCTCGGCCGCCCACCAGGTGCTGGCGCTGGCGGCTGCGGGCGTACCGGCGGCCCTGTACGTCGGCTCCTGGAGCGAGTGGACCGCCTCCGGTGAGCGCCCGGTGGCCACGGGCCCGCAGCCGGGCTGAGCGCGCCGATGGGCCCCGTCGACCCCCAACGGGGTGGCGGGGTCCACCGGATGAGCACCTACGGGCCGTGGGCGCCCGGCGCGCGGCCGGGGCGCCCCACGGCTACTCCTGCTTCTTGCGGCGGGTGCCGAAGACGATCTCGTCCCAGCTGGGCACCGCCGCCCGGCGGCCCGGACGCACCCCGTCAGCCTCCGCCTGACGGTCCGTGGTCCCGGTCAGCCGGTCGCGATGGCCCGCCACCGACCGCGGCATCAGCACATCCGCGTACGCCGAACCGGCGCTCGCCGCCGGGGCGGGCGGCTCCACGGCCTCCGGCTCCTCGGTGGGCTCGTCCGGCGGGGAGGTCGACGCGACGGGCGCGTCGGGCACGACCATGTCCCCCCGGAAGTTGGGCACGGCCTCCAGCAGGCTGGTGAGCGAGTCCCGCTCACCGCCGACGCCGTCGTCCGCCGAGACGGACGCCGATGCCGACGTGGGGCTGTCGGTCTCCTCGCCGCCGCGCTCGCCCGACGTCCGGTCGCGGTCTCTCTCCCGGTCCCGGTCCCGGTCGCGCGGCAGCCGGGCGATCCTCGGCACGAAGGGGAAGCTGGGCTCGGGGGTGTCGTCCGCCTCGCCGATCAGCGCCCGCGCCTCGTCGTCGACGGCCTGGACCAGCCGCCGGGGCGGGTCATAGGTCCAGCTCGCCGAATGCGGCTCACCGGCGACCCGGTAGACCAGCAGCACCTCCCAGGTGCCGTCGTCACGCCGCCAGGAGTCCCACTGTGTGGTGTCCTTCTCGGCGCCGCGCAGCAGCAGCCGCTCCGCGACGGCCTCGCCGAGCTGCGGGCCGGTGTTCTCGCCGGGGCGGCGCACGGGTGTCTTGCGGGCGCGCTCGGCCATGAACGCGCGCTCCGCGAGCACCGGGCCCTCGAAGCGGCGCACACGGTCGACGGGGATGCCCGCCATCTGCGCGACCTCTTCGGCCGAGGCGCCGGCGCGTATACGGGCCTGGATGTCACGGGGCCGCAGATGGCTCTCGACCTCGATCTCGATCTGGCCGAGCCGAGCGCGGTCATTGCGCACCGCGGCGCGCAGTCGCTCGTCGATGGGAAGTGTGTACTCCGTGCTGTCCGCAGCCTTGAGCACCAGCCGTGTGCCGTCGTTGCTGACGGCCACGACACGCAGTTCGGGCATGGGGACCTCCCGGGTGGTGCCTGCCGACGTCACGGTTGCGTCGCTGCTCTCCCGCTAGACGAGTGTGGCCTGCCCGGGTGCAGCCTGCCACAACTTTGCCGAGTTGCCCGGCGTGTCGGGCATGGGCCCCGATCCGCCGTTATGGCACGGTGACCTGTTTGCAACCCAAAGTGACGGCGCTGTCACCTCGGGCGGCGATCCCCATGTCATGTCGCGGCGGCGCCGGTTGAGTTGCCGCCTTCCGGCCCCTCTCGTTGGGTCCGGGCAGCCGGACGGGGGGAGGGGGGCCAGGGCTCGCCACAGTACTCCATTCGGGCCGCTCGGGTGGAGCGGCGCGCCAGTCGAGTTCGGCCGCGGCATGGTGATCGGACCCTCAACCCTTCGAAGTGAGCCCGGATGTGGGTGGCAATGTTCACAGAATCGCCAGAATCGGAACGATCCGCTTCGTTTATCGGTCACTTCTCCTTGCAGGCTGGAACGAATGTCCACGCAAGGGCGAGAGATGCACGGCAAGGCCGAGAGCGACGGACAACAGAAGAGCGGGCGCGCGGAGCTGAGTGTGGCCCAGGTGGCCGGGAGCGCGCTGGCAGCCGTGGCCGCCGCGGTGCTCGCCTCCAAGCTCGGTGTGTACGGGACGATCCTCGGCGCCGGTCTGGTGAGCGTGGTCGCGACCGCGGGCGGCAGCATCTTCCAGCAGCTGTTCCGGCGTACCGGTGAGCAGATCAAGGAGGCGCGGGACCAGACCCGGACCCCGCGTCTCGCCGGCCGTGGCGCCGCGACCGCGCCCAGGGAGCACGGCGTCTGGAACGATCCCACCACGCACGGCGCCCGGCGGCGTGGCGGGCGGCGGCCCGCGCTCGCGGCGCTGGCCGTGTTCGCCGTCGCCATGGCGGCCATCACGGGGATCGAGTGGGCATCGGGCGGCCCGGTGTCCAACGTCTGGGGCGGCGACCGGGGCGGGACAACGGTCAGCGAGAGCGTCAACGGCCCGTCGGGCTCCTCGGGGTCGAAGAGCGACCCTGCGCCATCGGACACCCGTTCGGGCACCCCGTCCCGGGACCGGGGCCCCGAACGTGGATCCTCTCCCTCCCCGGGCTCTTCCCGCGAGCGCGGCGACGACGGTGCCGACCGTCCGGCCACGCCGACGCCCGGCCCGTCCAGGTCCTCCGGTGCGGGGGGCGGTGACGGCGGCGCGTCACCGGATCGCACCCCCGGAACCTCCGACCCCACCCCGGCTCCCTCGACGACCCCGTCGCAGAGCGCTCCGGACGGGAGCGCCGAGGGCACCGGGGGCGCCACGCCCGAGCCGGACTCCTCCGCCGGTGAGTGACTCCGCGCGGTGAGCGACCCCGCGCCCAAGGAGCCGGGACCGGGCGTCAGTCGCCGAGCACCCGCCGTAGATAGTCGTTGGCGAACAGCCGGTCGGGGTCCAGCCGGTCGCGGATCGCGGTGAACTCACCGAACCGCGGATAGACCCCGGCCAGATAGGCGGCGTCACGGCTGTGCAGCTTGCCCCAGTGCGGGCGGCCGCCGTGCGCGGTCATGATCTGCTCGGCGGCGGTGAAGTACGCCCGGTGCGGTGTGCCCTGGTACAGATGCACCGCGATGTACGCGGTGTCCCGGCCCGAGGCGGTGGACAGCGGGATGTCGTCGGCGGGCGCGGTGCGCACCTCCACCGGGAAGCTGACCCGCAGATCCGAGCGGTCGACGGTCCGCTTCAGCTCGCGCAGCGCGTCGACCGCGGCCTCGCGCGGCAGGGCGTACTCCATCTCCAGGAAGCGGACCCGGCGCGGACTGGTGAAGACTTTGTAAGGAATGTCCGTGTAGCTGCGGGCGGACAGCGCCCGGCTGGAGATCTTGGCGATGCCGGGGATGGTCGCGGGGACCGCCCGCCCCACCGAACAGGCCATCTGGAAGATGCCGTTGGACAGCAGTTCGTCCTCGACCCAGCCGCTGACCCGGCCCACCGGCTCGGCCGGACCCTGGCTGCGGTTGTTCCGCTTGGTGTTGCAGTTTCCGGTGTGCGGAAACCAGTAGAACTCGAAGTGCTCGTTCTCGGACACCAGGTGCGGGAAGTCGGCCATCACCCGGTCGAAGGACATCGGCTCCTCCCGCGCGGTGAGCAGGAACTCCGGCTCCACCCGGAAGGTGATCGCGCTGACCACACCGAGCGCGCCCAGTCCGACCCGCGCCGCCGCGAAGATCTCCGGGTGCTCCTCCGCCGAGCAGCGCAGCACCGAGCCGTCCGCCGTCACCAGTTCGAGTCCGGCGATCTGGGCGGAGATCGAGGCGCTGTCCCGTCCGGTCCCATGGGTGCCGGTGGAGGTGGCCCCGGCCACCGTCTGCTCCATGATGTCGCCCATGTTGGTCAGCGAAAGACCATGGGCCGACAGCGTCTCGTTGAGCTGCTTGAGCGGAGTGCCCGCGGCCACCGTCACGGTCCCGGCCCCGCGGTCCAGATCCCGTATCCCCACCAGCCGGTCCGGGCGTATCAGCAGCCCGTCCGTGGCGGCGGCGGTGCTGAAGGAGTGGCCGGTGCCCACCGCCTTCACCGTCAGCCCCTCGGCCGCCGCCCCGCGCACCGCCTCGACGAGGTCCTGAGTGGACGACGGGCTCACACTCCGCGCCGGACGGGCCGCCACATTGCCCGCCCAGTTACGCCACACGCTGCTCCGACCGGTCCTCACGGTCCTGACGGCCATCCGCACCCGACCCCTCCCGTTCTGGCGCCGACCGCAGCCGGCGGTATCCGAGGAACGCCACCGCCGCCGCGAGCGCCCCGGCCACCGCCGGCACCAGGTACCCCGCCCCGGCCCCGGCGGCGTCGACCACCGAACCGGCGGTCGACGAGCCGAGCGCCACCCCGACCGCGAGCCCGGTGGTGGTCCAGGTCATGCCCTCGGTCAGATGCGCGCGCGGTACATGCCGTTCGACGAGGGCCATGGTGGTGACCATGGTCGGAGCCACCGTCATGCCCGCGACGAAGAGCGCCCCGGCCAGAAACGGCAGGTTTCCGACCAGTAGGAGGGGGATCATACTCACGGCCATCGCACAAATACCCACCAGCCACTGGCGGGACACCGACCCGCGCGGCCTCTTCATCCCGAACACCGCGCCCGCCAGACACGAGCCCAGCGCGTACACCGACAGCACCAGGCTGGCCGCGGCCTTGTGGCCCTCCTCCTCGGCGAAAGCCACCGTCACCACGTCGATCGCGCCGAAGATGGCGCCGGTCGCCGCGAAGGTGGCCACCAGCACCCGCAGTCCGGGCGAGCGCAGCGCCGAGCCGCCGGTGTGGTGCTCGCGCGGATGCGGAACCGGCTCGGTGGCGCGCTGGAGGGTCAGCGAGAAGACGCCGACGGCCAGCAAGCAGGCCGACAGCAGTACGCCCGCCTCCGGGAACCAGGCCGTGGACAGACCGATCGAGATCACCGGTCCGACGATGAAGCACACCTCGTCGACGATCGACTCCCAGGCGTACGCGGCGTGCAGCTCCCGCGGCGCGTCCTGGTGGATCGCCGCCCAGCGGGCGCGCACCATCGCCCCCACGCTCGGGACGCACCCGGCCGCCGCGGCCCAGACGAACAGCGTCCAGTCCGGCCAGCCCCGGCGCGCGCTCACCAGCAGCCCCGCGACACCGATCAGCGCCACGAGGGTCGCCGGGCGCAGCACCTTGCGTTGGCCGTACCGGTCCACGAGCCGGGAGATCTGCGGCCCGGCGACCGCCACGGACAGCGCGACGGTGGCCGAGAGCGCGCCCGCCAGTCCGTACCGGCCGGTGAGCTGGGAGATCATCGTGACGATGCCGACGCCCTCCATCGCGATCGGCAGCCGCCCGACAAATCCGGCGAGGGAGAACGCCGTGGCGCCGGGAGTGGCGAAGAGCGCACGGTAAGGAGACTTGGGCACGACAGGACTCCGCCGATGAGCAGGACTGGACAGCGGGACAGGCCCGCTGGGTAAGGAACGTGAGAGCTGATACAGCTTACGGCCGCCGTCGGTTCCGCGCAGGGGTATTTCCCGCCTGTCAGAGGCTGGTGGCAGGATCGGGAGCATGCCGGATCTGTCAGAACAGCCATCTTCCGCCCCGTACGACGCCCTGCTCCTGCTCTCCTTCGGCGGGCCGGAGGGGCCGGAGGACGTCGTCCCGTTCCTGGAGAACGTGACGCGCGGACGGGGCATCCCGCGCGAGCGGCTGAAGGAGGTCGGCCGGCACTACTTCCTCTTCGGCGGCGTCAGCCCGATCAACGCCCAGAACCGCGAGCTGCTCCAGGCGTTGCGCAAGGACTTCGCCGAGCACGGGCTCGATCTGCCGGTCTACTGGGGCAATCGCAACTGGGCGCCGTATCTGACCGACACCCTGCGCGAGATGGTCACCGACGGCCGCCGCCGCATCCTGGTGCTGGCCACCAGCGCCTACGCCTCCTACTCCGGCTGCCGCCAGTACCGGGAGAACCTGGCGGACGCGCTCGCCACGCTGGAGACGGAGGGGCTGCCGCTGCCGCGCGTCGACAAGCTGCGGCATTACTACAACCACCCCGGCTTTGTGCGCCCCATGGTGGAGGCGACGCTCGCCGCGCTCGGCGAGCTGCCCGAGGGGCTGCGCGCCGCGGCGCACCTGGCCTTCACCACCCACTCCATCCCGACCGCCGCCGCGGACACCTCCGGGCCCCCGGCGGACCACGGCGAGGGCGGCGCGTATGTGGCCGAGCACCTCGAGGTGGCCCGGCTGGTCGCCGACGCGGTGCGCGAGCGGACCGGTGCCGACCATCCGTGGCGCCTGGTCTACCAGTCGCGCAGCGGCGCGCCGCACATCCCGTGGCTGGAGCCGGACATCTGCGATCACCTCGAGGAGCTGCACGGCGAGGGCGCGCCCGCGGCGGTCATGGTCCCGATCGGCTTCGTCTCGGACCACATGGAGGTCAAGTACGACCTCGACACGGAGGCCGCGGCCAAGGCCGCCGAGCTGGGTCTGCCGGTCTCCCGCGCCTCGACCGTCGGTGCCGATCCGCGGTTCGCGGCGGCGGTCCGCGATCTGGTGCTGGAGCGCGCGGCCACCGAGCGCTTCGCCGAGGGCGGGGCTGCCGCCGCCCCCGAGCGGTGCGCGCTGGGCTCCCTCGGCCCGAGCCATGACCTCTGCCCGGTGGGCTGCTGCCCGGCCCGCTCACCGCGGCCCGCGGCCGCGGGCGCCGACTAGGGCCGGTCCCGGTGGATCCGGGTTGATCCACAACGAGGGCCCGGCCCACCGAAGTCCACGGCCCGTCACCGCCGCCGGCGCCGCTCGCACCCACGGATACATCCGCGAAGGAGCACGATGACCGACCCGCTCACCACCGAACTGCTCGACCTGGCGCTGGAGGTCGCCCGCCGGGCCGGGGACCTGCTGCGGGACGGCCGCCCGGCCGACCTCGGCGTGGCCGCCACCAAGTCCAGCCCGATCGACGTCGTCACCGAGATGGACATCGCCTCCGAGAAGCTGATCACCGACTTCCTGGAGCGGCACCGCCCGGCCGACGGTGTGCTGGGGGAGGAGGGCGCGAGCCGCGAGGGCAGCAGCGGTGTCCGCTGGGTGATCGATCCGATCGACGGCACGGTGAACTACCTCTACGGCCTGCCCGCGTGGGCGGTCAGCATCGCCGTCCAGAAGGACGGCGAGACGATCGTCGGGGTGGTGGCGGCCCCGGTGCGCGGTGAGACGTACCACGCGGTGCTCGGCCAGGGCGCGTACGCGGACGGTCGGCCGGTGCGCTGCCGCCCCGCGCCGGAGCTGGAGCGGGCGCTGATCGGCACCGGCTTCGGCTATGTGCGGGAGCGGCGTTTCGGGCAGGCCAGGGTGGTGCACGAGCTGCTGCCCACGGTGCGTGACATCCGCCGCGGCGGCTCGGCGGCCATCGATCTGTGCGACGTGGCCTGCGGGCGGCTCGACGGCTACTACGAGCGCGGGCTCAACCCCTGGGACTACGCGGCCGGGGAGCTGATAGCCCGCGAGGCGGGGGCGCTGACCGGCGGACGGCCGGGGACCCCGGGCTCCGGGGAGCTGATGGTCGCCGCGGCCCCCGGGCTCTTCGAAACGCTCCAGGGCCGTCTGGACGAGCTGGGCGCCTGGCACGACTGACGCGGTGCCCCGCGGGTGACTTCCCGCGGACGCCGAAGCGCCCCGGTGCCACTGGGACACCGGGGCGCTCGGGCGTGGGACCGGAAACAGCCGCTGGATCGTCGGCGCGTTTCCGCTCTTGAACCTGGATCTTCTGAACCTGGATCTGTATCTGGATCTTGAAGCAGCGGATCAGTATCCCCGGAGGGATCAAGCGACGGCGCTGACCTCCACGCCATGCTCGGCGGCCAGCCGACGAAGGTCGTCCAGCTCCGCCTGCTCCACATCGGCGAGGAATTCGTCGCCCGTCTCACGGGCGCGAGTGAGGTCGGACTGGGTGGTCTCTATACGCTGCAGAATGCCTGCGGTGAACGCGTCCATGGTGCGCCCCCTCGTCGTGGGTCGGTGGCACGGGGGTGTGCCGACGGCGGGGCGATCACGTACGTGGTCCCTGCGGATGACAGCAAGATCATGGGATGCCAAAAGACAGGGCGTGATCGCGGGTGTGCACTCGTCCTCCCCACCCCGTTGTGAGCGGAAACCTCCGGCGCGAAAAGAATCTGAATTGCCTGTTCCGGTGGATCCGTCCCGCGCCGGTGGCGGTGCGGCGGGCCCCGCTCCCCCTTACCGCCGGTTTATGAGACTTCGAGGCAGGATGGAGGGCGCCGAACGCTCATCGAGTTTGGCGAGATCACGCCCGCTGTGGCCATGACGGAAGGACTAACGACGTGCGTGTACTCGTCGTCGAGGACGAGCAGCTGCTCGCGGACGCGGTGGCCACCGGTCTGCGCCGGGAGGCCATGGCCGTCGACGTCGTGTATGACGGAGCGGCCGCCCTGGAGCGCATCGCCGTCAACGACTACGACGTCGTCGTCCTCGACCGGGACCTGCCCCTCGTCCACGGCGACGACGTCTGCCGCAAGCTCGTCGAGCTCGGGATGCCCACCCGGGTCCTGATGCTCACCGCCTCCGGTGACGTCAGCGACCGGGTCGAGGGCCTGGAGATCGGCGCGGACGACTACCTGCCCAAGCCCTTCGCCTTCAGCGAGCTGATCGCGCGGGTGCGGGCACTCGGCCGCCGTACCACCGTCGCGCTGCCGCCCGTGCTGGAGCGCGCCGGGATCAAGCTGGACCCCAACCGCCGCGAGGTGTTCCGCAACGGCAAGGAGATCCAGCTGGCGCCGAAGGAGTTCGCGGTGCTGGAGGTGCTGATGCGCAGCGAGGGCGCCGTGGTCTCCGCGGAGCAGCTGCTGGAGAAGGCCTGGGACGAGAACACCGACCCGTTCACCAACGTGGTCCGGGTGACCGTGATGACGCTGCGTCGCAAGCTGGGTGAGCCCGCGGTGATCGTCACCGTTCCCGGCTCGGGTTACCGGATCTGACCGGGCATGGCGACGACCCCGCTTCCGCCGACCGCGCCCCCCAAGCCCAGCTGGGACCCGCCGCACGGTTCGCCGCCCAACCCGTGGCTGCGCCCCACCATCCGGATACGGCTCACCCTGCTGTACGGCGGGATGTTCCTGATCGCCGGTGTGGTGCTGCTGACGATCATCTATCTGCTCGCGGCCGACGCCATCCGGCGCGGCAGTGAGTTCCCGCTGCAGATCGTGCGGATCGACTACAAGCCGACCGACACCTGCCATCTGCCCAGCCAGGGCAACAACGACGCGTTCAACCGCGCGGTGGCCCAGTGCATGAAGCAGCAGCGCGACTTCGCCCTGGACGGGCTGCTGCGCCGCTCGCTGATCGCCCTGCTGGGGCTGGCCGTGGTTGCCTTCGCGTTCGGCTACGCCATGGCCGGACGGGTGCTCTCGCCGCTGGGCCGGATCACCCGTACGGCGCGCCAGGTGGCGGGTTCGGACCTGTCCCGCCGGATCGAGCTGGACGGCCCGGACGACGAGCTGAAGGAGCTGGCCGACACCTTCGACGAGATGCTGGAACGGCTGGACCGGGCGTTCACCGCCCAGCAGCGGTTCGTCGCCAACGCCTCGCACGAGCTGCGCACCCCGCTGGCGATCAACCGCACCCTGCTGGAGGTCCATCTCTCCGATCCGCAGGCGTCCCCGGAGCTGGTACAGCTGGGCAGAACACTGCTGGCCACCAATGAGCGCAGCGAGCAGCTGGTGGAGGGCCTGCTGCTGCTCGCCCGCAGCGACAACGAGATCGTCGACCGTAAACCGGTGGACCTCGCCGAGGTCGCCTCCCAGGCGCTGGACCAGGTCCGGGCCGAGGCGGAGGCCAAGGGCGTGGAGGTGCGCGGGGTGCGCGAGCCCGCGGTGGTCCAGGGCAACGGTGTACTGCTGGAGCGGATCGCGTTGAACCTGGTGCAGAACGCGGTGCGCTACAACGTCGCCGAGGGCGGCTGGGTACAGGTCACCACCGGGATCGAGCAGGGTCAGGCGGTGCTGGTGGTGGCGAACACCGGCCCTGTGGTCCCGGCCTACGAGCTGGACAACATCTTCGAGCCCTTCCGGCGGCTGCGTACCGAGCGCACCGGCAGCGACAAGGGCGTCGGCCTCGGACTGTCGATCGCGCGCTCGGTGGCACGCGCCCACGGCGGCAGGATCGCGGCGGAGACGCGCGAGGGAGGCGGCCTTGTCATGCGGGTGGCGCTCCCGCTCTGAGCGGGCAGACGGGCCGGGAATCGGAAGCTGGGGTACCGTCGGGAGGTGTTCGCTTTGGGCGGAATTTTCGTGATCCGACCCGCACCTGTATGGTGTGTGATCGATCACATGGGCGATTTTCAGGCCATATACTCTGCGTGATCGCCGAGGTTGACGGAAAGCCGGGAAAATCCGGGTTTTCGGTGACCGAGATCACGGGAAGTACACGTCATGGCGCATGCGAGTGCGACAGTCGGACCGTGTACGGTCCCGATGGCCATCCAACCCGATCACCTCTTCAGGGGTGCGGTTGGGTGTCGATTGAGTAACAGACCTTGATGTGAGGCAAAATCTCCGCCTCGGGTCGGGCACAAGTCCGGCCTCTCACGCGTTACGTGCGCTGGAGACACCGCAGACACCCAGAGGGGGAGAGCGACATGGCAACGGATTACGACACCCCACGCAAGACCGACGATGACGTCAACGAGGACAGCATCGAGGAGCTGAAGGCCAGGCGGAACGACAAGTCCGCCTCGACCGTCGACGTGGACGAGTTCGAGCAGGCCGAGGGCCTCGAGCTGCCCGGTGCGGACCTCTCGAACGAGGAGCTGTCCGTGCGGGTACTGCCCCGCCAGGCGGACGAGTTCACCTGCATGAGCTGCTTCCTCGTGCACCACCGCAGCCAGCTGGCCAACGAGACCAAGAACGGCCAGCCGATCTGCCGCGACTGCGCGGCCTGAGCCACGACGCAGGCGTGGACGCGGAGCACGGCAGCGTGACCGAGGCGCACCCCGAGCGAGGCCGGACGGCCTCGCTCGCGAGCGCCCTGGGCCGTGGTGTCCGCTCAGGCGGCGAGCGTGCGAGAGCGGGGGTTTACGCGGTCGCCGACCGAATCATCGCGAACGCTCCGCGGATCCCGGTCCGCGACCTGGAGACACTGCGTCGGCAGTTCCCCGGGCTCGGCCCGGAGCAGATCGCGGACAAGTTGGTGGCGGGTGCCGTACATGGCACCTCCACCGTGGGCGCGGGCGTCGGGGCGGCGGCCATGCTTCCTGCGCCGCCCGCCATGCCCACCGAACTGGCCGCCGAGATCATCGGGGTGGCCTCCATAGAGATCAAGCTCATCGCCGAGCTGCACGAGGTCTACGGACTGCGGCCGCCCGGCGGAGTGCGCCAGCGCGCCACCGCCTGTCTCGGGGCGTGGGCCGCGGAGCGCGGGATCGACGTCACGGTCCCGGCCACCGTCAACGCCGCGCTGGGCGTCCAGATGCGGCGCGAGATGCGTCAGCAGGTGCTCAGGCGCAGCTTCCGCAATCTGCCGGTGCTGACCCCCTTCATGGTGGGCGCGGTCGTCGGGGCCGCCATGAACCGGCGTGACACCAAGAGGCTCGCGCGCAAGGTCCGTAAAGATCTGCGCGCCAAGCAGATCCCCTGGAGCGAGCTGGTCCCGCTGGCCGAATGAGCCCCCGGGCCCTCGGCCCCACGGGGAGCTACGAGGCGTCCGAGCGCACCGCCGCGAGGGCGGCGGCGAGGGCCTTGGGGTCCCGGGTCGACACATACACATAGGGCGTCGGGTCCTGCGGATCGGTGACCTCCACCCGCAGTGCGGTGGGGATGTAACTGCGCAGCAGCATGAACGCCCGCGGATCGGCCTTGTAGCTGCGCCAGGCGGTCGCCTCGTCGGCGTCCAGCACCTCGGCGGTCCCCAGCGCCGACACCGGGATCTTCGCGTCTCCTGCCACCAGCGAGCCCGCCACCACCCGCACCCGCGCCGAGCCGTACGAACTCACCGCCACGGCGGCCAGCGCGCTGCCGCCGATCAGACCGCCGAGCATCGGCAGTGTGCCGAACGGCAGCATGATCAGCCCCATGGCGACCCCGACCATCAGGGCGATGAACCACCAGGAACGGGGCGCGGTGAGGCGTTCGTCGTAAGGCTCCATGCCTATCAGCTTGGCATGGCCGCCGATCCCGGCTGTCCGCGCGGGTAAGGTCAGCCGTTGTGAGTGGAACAACTACAGCGCTGAAGCCGCCGGAGGATGCCAGGGCACCCGTGCGCCACCCCGACGCGCCCGCGCCCGGGGAGCTTCTCGACGCCCACAACCACCAGTGCTTCGGCTGCGGTGACCAGGAGAGCGGTCTGCTGCTTCGGGCCCGCGCCGGCGAGGGCGTCGCCGTCACCGCCGAGTTCGAGGTGCGCCCGGTCCACCAGGGCGCTCCGGGGCTGGCCCACGGCGGGCTGCTGAGCGCGGCGCTGGACGAGACGCTGGGGGCGCTCAACTGGATGCAGCGGGTGATCGCGGTGACCGGGCGGCTGGAGACCGACTTCGCCCGTCCCGTCCCGGTCGGCACCGTGCTGCACCTTCAGGCGCGGGTGACCGCCGTGCACGGCCGGAAGATCTACTGCACCGCCACCGGCCGGATCGATGCGCACGACGGCCCCGTCGCCGTCCGCGCGGACGCCCTCTTCATAGAGGTACGGGTGGACCACTTCATCCAGAACGGGCGGGCGGAGGAGATCAACGCGGCGATCGCCGACCCGGACCAGGCGAAGCTGGCGCGTGTGTGCGAGGTGAACCAGTGAGTCCGCAGCCGGTCGAGGTGCTGATCCGCAGGGTCGATCCCGAGGTGCCGCTCCCCGGGTACGCCCACCCCGGCGACGCGGGCGCCGATCTGGTCACCACACAGGCCGCGGAGCTCGCCCCGGGGGAGCGCACGGTTCTGCCCACCGGGGTGTCTATCGCGCTGCCGGAGGGGTATGCCGCCTTTGTGCATCCGAGGTCCGGACTCGCCGCCCGCTGTGGCATCGCCATGGTGAATGCCCCGGGGACCATCGATGCCGGGTACCGTGGAGAGATCAAGGTGATCGTGGTCAATCTCGATCCGCGCGAGAGCGTGCGATTCGAGCGCTTCGACCGGATTGCCCAGTTGGTCGTCCAGCAGGTCGAGAAGGTGCGCTTCCACGAGGTGGCGGAGCTTCCCGGGTCGGCGCGGGCCGAAGGGGGCTTCGGGTCCACCGGCGGCCACGCCGCCGTGGACGGCATAAAGGGTGGGAATGGATACGCTTCGGTCGGTTCCGACCGGGAAGGACGATGACGTGTTCGGACGTCGCCGCAAGCGCAGCGAGGAGGACGTCGAGGCCCTCGACGTGGCCTCCGAGGAGTTGACCGAGGACGCGGAGGACGCGGAGGACCCCTCCGAGGCGGTGGAGGCCGCCCGGGTGAGCCTGCCGCCCGCGCCGCGCCCCGACGGCCCGTGGGACGTATCCGAGGTGCGTGAGCCCGGCGAGGGCCGGGTGGACCTGGGCGGCATGCTCGTCCCGGGTGTCGAGGGCATGGAGCTGCGGGTGGAGGTCGCGGGGGACGCGATCGTCGCCGCCACCGTGGTGCTGCGGGACAGCGCCGTGCAACTCCAGGCGTTCGCCGCGCCCAAGAAGGAAGGCATCTGGACCGAGGTCCGGGACGAGATCGCCACCGGTATCACCCAGCAGGGTGGCGTGGTGGACGAGGTCGAGGGACCGCTCGGCTGGGAACTGCGGGCTCAGGTGCCGGTGCAGCTGCCCGACGGGAAGAACGGCGTGCAGGTGGTCCGCTTCATCGGCGTCGACGGGCCGCGCTGGTTCCTGCGTGGAGTGATCTCCGGGCAGGGGGCGGTGCAGCCCGAGACCGGCAGCCTGCTGGAGGCGATCTTCCAGGACACGGTCGTGGTGCGCGGCGAGGGCCCGATGGCCCCGCGCGATCCGATCGTGCTCAAGCTGCCGAACGACGCGCAGATGGTGCCCGACGGGGTGCAGCAGGACGAGGCGCAGGGCTCGCGGTTCGCGGGCGGCGCCGACCGCCTCCAGCGCGGCCCGGAGATCAGCGAGGTGCGCTGAGGCTCCTTCCGCGCACGCGCCCGCGCACAGGGAAGGCCAGGTCCGAAGGGGCCCGGGGCAGTGCCCCCGGGCCCCTTCGGCTTTTTTCCGGGCTCATTGAACACGGCTGCCCCGCGCGCCGTACTCCTGGGTGCGAGACCCGGCCCCCGGTTCGACCTCGACGAGGTGAGATCAGATGGCGCACCGCCTTCCGTTACGGCTCCGCCGGCGCATCGTCGCCGCCGCTGCCATCGGCGGCGTCACCTGTGCGTCCGTCGTCGCCGGAGCCGCGCTGGCGGATCTGTCGGATCCGTCGGGCCAGGGTGACGTCACGGCGTCGGCCGCGGCCGCCTCCCGGATCAGCTGTCCCCCGGTCTCCGGCTCGCTCCCCGAGGTCCCGGCGGGCGCCCGGGCCGAGGTGGACCGCAATCTCGCGCTGCTCGACGCCCAGCTGGCCGAGGCCGGCTCTCGGCTGGCCGCCTCTCCGGGCACGGGCGGCCCGGACCCGGCGTTCGTCCGGGACACCGTGCTGGGTCCGCTGAAGGACCAGCGCAGCTCGACGATCGAGCGCATCGCCCGCTCCATCTCCCGCCAGGGCGTGACCGCCCCCTCCGGTCTCGGCGCCTTGGCGGGCTGCTCGCTCGGATCAGGCTGAGCCCTTGGCGTAAGGCGTGGCCTGATGTGAGCGTTCACGGGTGGGCCGTACTCTTCTCTGCGGAGTACGGCCCACCGCTTTTCGCAGGTGGGAGCGGTCGGCGTCAGGGATGCGTCAAAAGGGCGCCAATGGCCGTAAGGGAGCCGTCAACGGGTGTCGTCGAGTGCTCTGGGCGGGGGTTTCCTCTAGAGGTCCGTTCGTATCCGAGCCTCTAGGAGCCCACGATGGCCGACCTGGCCTTCGTCGTCGCCACGATCGCGGTATTCGCGGTCGTGGCCGTCGTCGCCAGGGGGGTGACGAAGCTGTGACCGCCGAGAACGTCGTCGGCCTGGTGGTGGCCGTCGCCCTGCTGGGTTATCTGGTCCTCGCGCTGATCTTCCCGGAGAGGTTCTGAGGTCCCGCACATGAGCCCCGAACTCGCTGGGGTGCTCCAGCTGGCCGCGCTGATCGGCGCGCTCGCCCTGGTGTACCGACCGCTCGGCGACTACATGGCCGCCGTCTACAGCTCCGAGAAGCATCTGCGCCCCGAGAAGTGGATCTACCGCTGCATAGGCGCCAACCCGTCCACCCAGATGCGCTGGCCCGCCTATCTGCGCGGCGTCCTTGCGTTCTCCCTGATGGGCGTCCTGTTCCTGTACCTGTTGCAGCGCGTTCAGGGCAGCCTGCCGCTCTCGCTCGGCTTCACCCCGATCAGCCCGCACCAGGCGTTCAACACCGCCGCGTCCTTCGTCGCCAACACCAACTGGCAGTCGTACTCGGGCGAGCAGTCCATGGGACACGTCGTCCAGACGGCCGGTCTCGCGGTGCAGAACTTCGTCTCCGCCGCCGTCGGCATGGCCGTGGCCATCGCGCTGGTCCGGGGCTTCGCCCGCTCGCGCACCGGTGAGCTCGGCAACTTCTGGGCCGACCTGGTGCGCGGCACGGTCCGCATCCTGCTCCCGCTGTCGGTGGTGGGCGCGCTGGTGCTGGTCGCCTGCGGCGCCATCCAGAACTTCGCGGGCATCCACGAGGTTGGGCAGCTCACCGGCGGCAGCCGGCAGATGAACGGCGGCGCCGTGGCCTCGCAGGAGGTCATCAAGGAGCTGGGCACCAACGGCGGCGGCTTCTTCAACGCCAACTCCGCCCACCCGTTCGAGAATCCGAGCGGTTTCACCAACCTCTTCGAGATCTTCCTGATCCTGGTCATCCCCTTCGCGCTGACCCGCACCTTCGGGAAGCTGGTGGGCAACATCCGGCAGGGCTACGCGATCCTCGCCGCGATGGGTCTGATCTGGCTCGGTTTCACGGCGCTGATGATGTGGACCGAGTTCCACCACGGTGGCGCGGCGCTCCAGGAGGCGGGCGGCGCGATGGAGGGCAAGGAGCAGCGGTTCGGCGTCGGCGCCTCCGCGATCTTCGCCACCAGCACCACCCTGACCTCGACCGGCGCCGTGGACTCCTTCCACTCCTCCTTCACCGGCTTCGGAGGCGGGCTCACCATGCTGGGCATGATGCTCGGCGAGATCGCCCCCGGCGGTGTGGGCTCGGGTCTCTACGGCATGCTGTCCATGGCGATCATCGCGGTGTTCATCGCGGGCCTCATGGTCGGCCGCACCCCCGAGTACCTCGGGAAGAAGATCGGCTCCCGCGAGATCAAGCTCGCGGCCTGCTACATCCTCATCACCCCGACCCTGGTGCTCGGCTTCACCGCCCTGTCGATGGCGCTGTCCACCCCGCCGGACTCCATGCTCAACACCGCCGGGAACTCGGTGAACCACAGCGGGGCGCACGGCTTCTCCGAAGTGCTGTACGCCTTCACCTCCGGCGCCAACAACAACGGCTCCGCCTTCGCCGGGCTCAACGCGAACACCCAGTGGTACAACACCACGATCGGCCTGGCCATGCTGCTCGGCCGCTTCCTCCCCATGGTGTTCGTCCTGGCGCTGGCCGGCTCGCTGGCCGAGCAGAAGCCCGTCCCCGAGACCGCGGGGACCCTGCGCACCGAGAAGCCGCTCTTCGCGGGGCTGCTGGTCGGCGCGATCCTCATCATCACCGGTCTGACCTACTTCCCGGCCCTGGCCCTTGGCCCGATGGCGGAGGGACTCTCATGAGCACAGCCACCACTCCCGTACGCACCGCACCCGAGGGCGGGCACCCGCACGGCCCCGAGGGCTCCGGCGGCCGGGTCTCGGGCGGTCTGTTCGACCCCCGGCAGCTGGTGAAGTCGCTGCCGGACGCCTTCCGCAAGCTGGACCCGCGGATCATGGCGAAGTCCCCGGTGATGTTCGTGGTCGAGATCGGCTCGGTGCTCACCACCGTGCTCGCCTTCCTCGACCCCGGCGACTGGTTCGGCTGGGCCATCACCGTCTGGCTGTGGCTGACCGTGGTCTTCGCCAACCTGGCCGAGGCCGTGGCCGAGGGCCGCGGCAAGGCGCAGGCCGACACCCTGCGCAAGGCCAAGACCGACACCGTGGCGCGCCGGCTGACCGGCTCCGCCGAGGAGCAGGTGCCCGGCACCGAGCTGCGCATCGGCGATCTGGTGGTCTGCGAGGCGGGCGACATCATCCCGGGCGACGGCGATGTCGTCGAGGGCGTGGCGTCCGTGGACGAGTCCGCCATCACCGGTGAGTCGGCCCCGGTCATCCGGGAGTCCGGCGGCGACCGGTCCGCGGTCACCGGTGGCACCAAGGTGCTGTCCGACCGCATCGTCGTCAAGATCACCACCAAGCCGGGCGAGACCTTCATCGACCGGATGATCAACCTCGTCGAGGGCGCCGCACGGCAGAAGACCCCGAACGAGATCGCGCTGAACATCCTGCTGGCCTCGCTCACCATCGTCTTCCTGCTGGCGGTGGTGACCCTCCAGCCGTTCGCGATCTACGCGGGCGCCGAGCAGACGATGATCGTGCTCACCGCGCTGCTGGTCTGCCTCATCCCGACCACCATCGGGGCGCTGCTCTCGGCCATCGGCATCGCGGGCATGGACCGGCTGGTCCAGCGCAATGTGCTGGCCATGTCCGGCCGCGCGGTCGAGGCGGCGGGTGATGTGTCCACCCTGCTGCTCGACAAGACCGGCACCATCACCCTCGGCAACCGGCAGGCCGCGGAGTTCGTCCCGGTGACCGGGGCGTCCGAGGCGGAGCTCGCCGACGCCGCCCAGCTGTCCTCGCTGGCCGACGAGACCCCCGAGGGCCGCTCGATCGTGGTCCTGGCCAAGGAGCGCTACGGGCTGCGGGCGCGGGACGAGGGTGAGCTCGGCCATGCTGCCTCTTTGACGTTTGTGCCCTTCACCGCCCAGACCCGGATGTCCGGCGTCGACGTGGACGGCACCACGGTGCGCAAGGGCGCCGCGGGCGCCATCGTCGCCTGGGTCGGCCAGCGCGGCGGGGAGGTCTCCTCCGACGCCCGGGAGACGGTCGACGCGATATCGGCGGCCGGTGGCACCCCGCTGCTGGTCGCGATCGAGGACGCCGACGGTCCGCGGGTGCTCGGCGTGATCCACCTCAAGGACGTGGTCAAGGAGGGCATGCGGGAGCGGTTCGACGAACTGCGCCGGATGGGCATCAAGACCGTGATGATCACCGGGGACAACCCGCTGACCGCGAAGGCCATCGCCGACGAGGCGGGGGTGGACGACTTCCTGGCGGAGGCCACCCCCGAGGACAAGATGGCGCTCATCAAGCGGGAGCAGGCGGGCGGCAAGCTGGTCGCGATGACCGGCGACGGCACCAACGACGCCCCCGCGCTGGCCCAGGCCGACGTCGGCGTGGCCATGAACACCGGCACCTCGGCCGCCAAGGAGGCCGGGAACATGGTGGACCTGGACTCCAACCCGACCAAGCTGATCGAGATCGTGGAGATCGGCAAGCAGCTGCTCATCACCCGCGGCGCGCTGACCACCTTCTCGATCGCCAACGACGTCGCCAAGTACTTCGCGATCATCCCCGCGATGTTCGGCGCCGTGGCGGGCTACGAGGGCCTGGACACGCTCAACATCATGCGGCTGTCCTCGACCGAGTCGGCCATCCTCTCGGCGGTGATCTTCAACGCGCTGATCATCGTGGCGCTGGTGCCGCTCGCACTCAAGGGTGTGCGCTACCGCCCCATGAGCGCCGACCGGATGCTCCGCCGCAACCTGGGCCTGTACGGCCTCGGCGGCCTGATCGCCCCGTTCATCGGGATCAAACTCATCGACCTGCTCATCTCCCTCATCCCCGGGATCGGGTGACCCACCACCATGACCTCCATGAACAGCTCGGTCCGCGGTACGGCGCGGCTGATCGGCGCGGGGCTGCGCGCCCTGCTGGCGCTCACCGTCGTCTGCGGGGTGCTCTACCCCCTCGCCGTCACCGGGATCGCCCAGGCCGCCTTCCACCACAAGGCCAATGGCTCCGAGGTGACGTCCGGCGGCCGGGTCGTCGGCTCCGAAAACATCGGCCAGCGCTTCGACCTCGACAAGAAGGACGAGGACGGCAATCCGCTGCCGGATCCGCACTACTTCCAGCCCCGGCCGTCCGCGGCGGGCACCAACGCCTACAACACCCAGTACTCGATCATCGTCTCCGGCGCGTCCAACCTCGCCTCCGACAGCAAGGTGCTGAAGGAGACCGTCATCGACCGCCGCAAGCAGGTGGCCCACTTCAACCATGTCTCCGAGTCCCGGGTGCCGGTGGACGCGCTCACCGCCTCCGCCTCCGGTCTCGACCCCCACATCTCCCCGGCCTACGCCGAGCTCCAGGTGAACCGGGTCGCCCAGGCCAACGGGCTGGCGCGGGACACGGTGGCCCGGCTGGTGAAGGACCACACCGAGGGCCGTCAGCTCGGCTTCCTCGGTGAGCCGCGCGTCAACGTGCTCAAGCTGAACATCGCGCTGTCCCGGCTCACCCAGCGCTGACAACTCGGAACAGGCAGGGAAAATAGGGCCATGGGACGCGGCAAGCTACGGATCTACCTCGGTGCGGCCCCGGGGGTCGGCAAGACCTACGCCATGCTCTCGGAGGGCCACCGCCGGGTCGAGCGGGGCACCGACCTCGTGGTCGGCTTCGTCGAGCACCACGGCCGCCGCCGCACCGAGGTGATGATGCACGGGCTGGAGGCGGTGCCCCGCCGGGAGCTGGAGTACCGGGGCGCCGTCTTCACCGAGATGGACGTGGACGCGGTGCTCGCCCGCCGCCCCGCCGTCGCACTCGTCGACGAGCTCGCCCACACCAACGTCCCCGGCTCCCGCAACACCAAGCGCTGGCAGGACATCGAGGAGCTGCTGCGGGCGGGCATCGACGTCGTCTCCACCGTCAATATCCAGCACCTGGAGTCGCTGGGCGACGTGGTGGAGTCGATAACGGGCGTCCGGCAGCGGGAGACCGTGCCCGACGAGGTGGTGCGCCGCGCCGACCAGATCGAGCTGGTCGACATGTCGCCCCAGGCCCTGCGCCGCCGGATGGCGCACGGCAACATCTACGCCCCCGACAAGGTCGACGCGGCGCTGTCCAACTACTTCCGGCCCGGGAACCTGACCGCGCTGCGCGAGCTGGCCCTGCTGTGGACCGCCGACCGGGTCGACGAGTACCTCCAGCAGTACCGCTCCGAGCACAGCATCCGCTCCACCTGGCAGGCGCGCGAGCGCATCGTCGTCGGCCTCACCGGCGGCCCCGAGGGCCGGACGCTGATCCGCCGGGCCGCGCGGATGGCGGCCAAGGGCTCCGGCAGCGAGATCCTCGCCGTCTACATCGCCCGCAGCGACGGGCTCACCTCCGCCTCCCCCAAGGAGCTGGCGGTCCAGCGCACCCTGGTCGAGGACTTGGGCGGCACCTTCCACCACGTCATAGGGGAGGACATCCCCGGGGCGCTGCTGGAGTTCGCCCGCGGGGTCAACGCCACGCAGATCGTGCTCGGTTCCAGCCGCCGCAAGGCGTGGCAGTACATCTTCGGACCCGGGGTGGGCGCCACCGTCGCCCGCGACTCCGGACCCGACCTCGACGTCCACATCGTCACCCACGACGAGGTCGCCAAGGGCCGCGGGCTGCCCGTGGCGCGCGGCGCCCGGCTCGGCCGCTCCCGGCTGATCGCGGGCTGGGTGGTGGGCGTGGCCGGACCGGTGCTGCTCACGCTGCTGCTCACGGCCGGCGGAGCCACCCTCGCCTCCGAGGCCGGACCCGGCTTCGCCAACGAGGTACTGCTCTTCCTCTTCCTCAATGTGCTGGCGGCGCTGCTGGGCGGGATGCTGCCCGCCCTCGCCTCGGCGGCTGTGGGATCACTGCTGCTCAACTACTACTTCACCCCGCCCACCCACACCCTCACCATCGCCGACCCCGAGAACATCGTCGCCATAGCGATCTTCGTGGCGGTGGCGGTCAGCGTGGCCTCGGTCGTCGACCTCGCGGCGCGACGCACCCACCAGGCCGCCCGGCTGCGCGCCGAGTCCGAGGTGCTGTCCTTCCTCGCGGGCAGTGTGCTGCGCGGCGAGACCAGCCTGGAGGCACTGCTGGAGCGGGTCCGCGAGACCTTCGGCATGGACACGGTGGCGCTGCTGGAGCGGGAGAGCGATGTCGCCCCCTGGACCTGCGCGGGCAGCGTCGGCAGCGCCGGGGGAGCGGGGCCGCCGGAGCGGCCCGAGGACGCGGACGTGGACATGCCGGTCGGCGACCATATGGCGCTCGCGCTCTCCGGCCGGGTGCTGCCCGCCGAGGACCGCCGGGTGCTCGCCGCCTTCGCCGCCCAGGCCGCCGTCGTCCTCGACCGGCAGCGGCTGGCCGTCGAGGCCGAGCGGGCCACCGAGTTGGCCGAGGGCAACCGCATACGGACCGCCCTGCTGGCCGCCGTCAGCCATGATCTGCGCACCCCGCTCGCGGCCATCAAGGCCGCCGTGACCTCGCTGCGCTCCGACGACGTCGCCTGGTCCGAGGAGGACGAGGCGGAGCTGCTGGAGGGCATCGAGGACGGCGCCGACCGGCTCGACCACCTGGTGGGGAACCTGCTGGACATGTCCCGGCTCCAGACCGGCACCGTCACCCCGCTCATCCGCGAGATCGACCTCGACGAGGTGGTGCCGATGGCGCTCGGCGGCGTCCCGGAGGGCAGCGTCACCCTCGACATCCCCGAGGAGCTGCCGATGGTCGCCGTCGACCCCGGGCTGCTGGAGCGCAGCGTCGCCAACATCGTGGAGAACGCCGTGAAGTACAGCCCGCCGGACTCGCCCGTGCTGGTCTCGGCCAGCGCTCTCGGTGAGCGGGTCGAACTGCGCGTCGCCGACCGCGGCCCCGGAGTGCCCGACACCGCCAAGGACCGGATCTTCGAGCCCTTCCAGCGGTACGGTGACGCCCCGCGCAGCGCCGGGGTCGGCCTCGGGCTCGCCGTGGCCCGCGGCTTCGCCGAGGCGATGGGCGGCCGACTGGCCGCCGAGGACACCCCGGGCGGCGGGATGACCATGGCGCTCACCCTGCGGGCCGCCCCCGGCCGGTCGCCGGTCCGGCCCGACCTCCCGGCACGGGCGGTTTCCTGACCGGCTCCCCGAGCCGCGAAGGGGGGCGGCCGGGCGGGCGGGACGACAACACAGAGATGGGAAGGCAGACCAGATGAACCGGGTGCTCGTGGTGGACGACGAGCCGCAGATCGTACGCGCCCTCGTGATCAACCTGAAGGCCCGCAAGTACGAGGTGGACGCCGCGTCGGACGGCGCGACGGCCCTGCGGCTCGCCGCCACCCGCCACCCCGACGTCGTCGTGCTCGACCTCGGTCTGCCGGACATGGACGGGGTGGAAGTGATCAAGGGGCTGCGCGGCTGGACCCGGGTGCCGATCCTGGTGCTCTCCGCCCGCCAGACCTCCGACGAGAAGGTCGAGGCCCTGGACGCGGGGGCGGACGACTACGTCACCAAGCCCTTCGGCATGGACGAGTTGCTGGCCCGGCTGCGCGCCGCCGTCCGCCGTGCCGAGCCCACCGTGCAGTCGGAGGACCCGGTGACCGTCGAGACCGAGGCGTTCTCGGTCGACCTGGCGGCCAAGAAGGCCCACCGCGACGGCCGCGACGTGCGGTTGACACCCACCGAATGGCACCTGCTGGAGGTGCTGGTGCGCAACCCCGGCCGTCTGGTCAGCCAGAAGCAGCTGCTCCAGGAGGTCTGGGGCCCCTCCTACGGCACCGAGACCAACTATCTGCGGGTCTACATGGCCCAGCTGCGCCGCAAGCTGGAGGTCGACCCTTCCCATCCGCGGCACTTCATCACCGAGCCCGGGATGGGGTACCGCTTCGAGCGGTGATCAGCGAGTCGGGGTGTGCGGCCGGGGGTCCGGGGGTTGTCCCCCGGGGGATGCAGTATCACCGAGCCGGGGATGGGATACCGCTTCGAGCGGTGATCGGGGCGCGCGGTGATCGCTTCGAGCGGTGCGGGACACAACGGGGTTGCGGGAGGGGCTCACCGGTACGCTGGCCGTATGAGTTCCGTACGCCAGCCCTCCGAGAAGGGTGACAAGCCGGTCGGCCGCTTTCGGCGGATGCTCGACCGGCTGTCGAGTTCCCAGGAGGAGCTTCACTCCGCCGAGCTCCAGCAGGACGCGGAGGACGCGGGCTGTACCAAGATCGGTGACTGCGGCGACCGGCAGATCGTCAAGGTGACAGGTACGCTGCGCACCGTCACACTGCGGCCGAGGGCCGGGGTGCCCGCACTGGAGGCGGAGCTCTTCGACGGCACTGCCGCGTTGGACGTGGTGTGGCTGGGCCGTCGCTCCATCATCGGCATAGAACCGGGCCGCAAGCTGATCGCCTCCGGCCGGATCTCCATGAGTCACGGGCGCCGGGTGCTGTTCAATCCGAAGTACGAACTCCGACCGCTCGGACAGGAGTAGCCGGTGACGTCAGACGACAAGCCGACCCCCACCGATGACCAGGACACCGCCTCCCGGAGCAGGGCTGCGGCCGACACAGCGCTCCTCGAGGCGTTCGGCGGCGTACGGGGCATGGTGGACACCACTGTCCCCGGCCTGGTCTTCGTCCTGCTCTACACCATCAAGCGCGACATCCACCTCGCCGCCATCGCCGCGCTCGGCCTGACGGTGCTGCTGGCGCTGGCCCGGCTGGCGCGCAAGGAGACCCTGAAGCACGCCTTCAGCGGGGTCTTCGGGGTCGCGTTCGGCGCGATCTTCGCCATGATGTCCGGCGACGCCAAGAACTTCTATCTGCCGGGCATGCTCTACACCCTCGGCCTGGCGGTCGCCTACGTCCTCTCGGCGATCTTCCGCTATCCGCTGATCGGTGTGCTGCTCGGGCCGATGCTCAAGGAGAACCTCTCCTGGCGCACCCGCAATCCGGGCCGCTTCCGCGCCTACACCAAGGCCACCTGGGCGTGGGGGCTGATCCTGCTGGCCAAGTCGGCGATCCTCTTCCCGCTCTACTGGTGGGGGGACGTCACGCAGCTCGGCTGGGTCAAGGTGGCGCTGGGCATTCCGCCGTTCCTGCTCTGTGTCTATCTGACCTGGATCTTCCTCGCGAAGGCCCCGCCGCCGATCGATGTCATCGCGGAGATGGAGGCCGAGGAGAAGGCCGAACGGGACCGTGAGCGCGCCAGGGCCGCGGCCGAGAGGGTCGCCGACCCGCTGCTCTCGGAGTGGACCGACCAGATCGTGAGCGAGGTCCGTGGCGAGTCGGCCGACCGACAGCCGCCCCGCCTCCCCTGACGCGGCCGCCGTACGACGCATACGAGGGCCCCGGGAACCGAAGAGGTTCCCGGGGCCCTCGCCCGTGTCACGGCCCGGGGCTCAGCCGCCCCCTCACGGACCGGGGCTCGGCTCCCGGCGCACCGACAGCAGGTCCTCCAGCTGCTCCTCACGGGCCTGCGCCGCCACGAACAGCAGCTCGTCGCCCGCCTCCAGGACATCGTCCTTGTTCGGGGTCAGCACCCGGGTGCCGCGGATGATGGTGACCAGGGTGGTGTCCTCCGGCCACTCCACATCCCCGACCCGGGTCCCGGCCAGCGCCGCCTCCGGCGGCAGCGTCAGCTCGACCAGGTTGGCGTCGCCGTGGCTGAAGCGCAGCAGCCGCACCAGGTCGCCGACGCTCACCGCCTCCTCGACCAGCGCCGACATCAGCCGCGGGGTGGAGACGGCGACATCGACGCCCCACGCCTCGTTGAACAGCCACTCGTTCTTGGGGTTGTTGACCCGGGCGACCACCCGGGGCACCCCGTACTCGGTCTTGGCGAGCAGCGAGACGACCAGGTTCACCTTGTCGTCCCCGGTCGCCGCGATGACCACGTTGCAGCGCTGGAGCGCGGCCTCGTCCAGCGAGGTGATCTCACAGGCGTCGGCGAGCAGCCACTCGGCCTGCGGCACCCGCTCCACCGAGATGGCGGTGGGCGCCTTGTCGATGAGGAGTACCTCGTGGCCGTTCTCCAGCAGCTCGCCCGCGATGGAGCGCCCCACGGCGCCCGCTCCGGCAATGGCGACCCTCATCGGTTGTTCCCCTCCTCGGGTCCCTCATCGAAGGCCGCCTCGACCTTCTCGACCTCGTCGGTGCGCATCATCACATGGACGAGGTCGCCCTCCTGCAACACCGTCTGGGAGGTCGGCAGGATGGCCTCGCCGAGCCGGGTCAGGAACGCGACCCGCACCCCGGTCTCCTCCTGGAGCTTGCTGACCTTGTGCCCGACCCACGAGGGGGAGGTGTGCACCTCGGCCAGCTGCACGCCACCACTGGGGTCGCGCCACAGCGGCTCCGCGCCGGACGGCAGCAGCCGCCGCAGCATCTGGTCAGCGGTCCACCGGACGGTGGCCACGGTGGGGATGCCCAGGCGCTGGTAGACCTCGGCGCGGCGGGGGTCGTAGATCCGGGCCGCCACGTTCTCCACACCGAACATCTCACGGGCCACCCGGGCCGCGATGATGTTGGAGTTGTCACCGCTGCTGACGGCGGCGAAGGCTCCGGCCTCCTCGATGCCCGCCTCGCGCAGGGTGTCCTGGTCGAAGCCGACACCGGTCACCCGGCGCCCGCCGAACCCCGCGCCGAGACGGCGGAAGGCGGTGGGGTCCTGATCGACGACCGCGACGGTGTGGCCCTGCTGCTCCAGGGTCTGGGCGAGCGCGGAGCCCACCCGGCCGCAGCCCATGATCACGATATGCATGCGTCCTACCCCGCACTCCTGATGACCGTGCTGACCTGCACAAACACCCTGCTCACATCTTCCTTCCAGGACCTACGGGGCAACAGCGGGGACACCGTCCCCGCCGCTGGTGCGTCAGCGGGGACGGACTGTCGTCACCGCGGCGCTAGTCCCCACCGTATCCGTACCGATGGGAAAGTTCCCCGGGGCGGTGGAGAGGGCGTCGGGCCAGGGTGGAATACTGATCATTTCCGATAGGGGCGAACTCGTGGAAATGCGGTGGACGATCACATCGGTCCGTGCGGGAGAAGCGGCCCAGGGGTTTTTCCCGAGTCGCATTCGCGTCATCTTCGCCCCGCATCCAGGACCTTCACCGAACCATCACGGCAAATAGCAATAGAGTCCGCCGTGTTCGAACTGTGTTCCGGGCGTCGGACACTCGGTCATGGCGTGGCTAAGATGATCGCCGTTATTCCGTTTCCGGACGGGACATCAGGGTTCTGAATCGTTCCTTCCGCGCCCGGCGCCCGCGTTCTCTGCACGAGGTTCCTGATGACTGATCACATATCGGAGGCGGTGAGCTGGTGCCTGGCCGTCGTCGTCCTGGTCGTGTCGGTGCTGTTGACGCGCCAGCGGCGGATCACCGCAGGCGTGCGCAGGCGCAACGCCACACTCGAAGAAAGCCTGCGGGCCCGGGACGAGGAGGTGCGCCATCTGGTCGATGTCCGGCTCCCCGCCGTCGCGGACGGGGTGAACCTGCCCACCCCGCTGCCGGGGCTGAAGGACGAGAAGCTGGCCGGCACCACCTTCGCGCAGAGCCTGCACGCCGTCATGGAGCAGTTCACACGGGCGGTCGACAAGGCGCAGACGCGGGCCGACGCCTCCGCCAAATCCGCGCTCAAGGCGTCGATGCGCGCCCTCCAGGGGCTCGCCCATGAGCAGCAGGTGTCCATCTCGCAGATGCAGGACCGGCACGACAACCCCGATGTGCTGCGCGACCTGCTGGAGATCGACCACGCCAACTCCCAGTTCGGCCGGCGCGCCCAGGCCATCGCGGTGCTCTGTGGCTCCTGGCCGGGACGCCAGCGGCTGGCCTCCTCGCTGACCGATGCCGTCCGCGGTTCGAAGTCGCGCATCCGCGACTACCAGCGGGTGCAGGTGCACAGCCTGATCGATGTCGCCGTGGTGAGCCGGGCGGTGGAGCCGGTGGTGCTGGCGGTCGCCGAGCTGCTGGACAACGCCGCCCGCCACTCCCAGCCCAACACCAGCGTCGAGGTCAGCCTGCAACCGGTGCACAACGGCGCCTGCATCGTGATCGACGACGCGGGTGTCGGCATGGACGGCCTGGAGGTGCAGCGGGCCGCCACCCTGCTGTCCGGACAGCGCGCCGTGGACGTCTCCCGGCTCGGCGACCCGCCGCAGTTCGGCTTCGCCGTCGTCGGGCTGCTCGCGGCCCGGTACGGCTTCAGCGTCTCGGTGGACACCCGGTCGCCGTACGGCGGGGTGCGCGCCGTGCTGTTCCTCCCCTCCGCGCTGCTCACCCACATCGACGCCGGTACCCGTGGCGCCGCCGGGGCTCCGGAGGCGCAGCAGGCCGCCCCGGCGCAGCCCCTCCCCTCCCGTCCGACCCGCCGTCGCGCCGCGCCCCCGAGCCCGGCGCCCGGATCCGCACCCGCCTCCGCGGGGGTACCGGCCCAGGCCGGGCCCCCCGCCGCCACCTACACCCCCGATCCCGCACCCGCGACGGCCCCACCCGCCGCGGACGAGGCCGCAACCAGCTTCGGTGTGACGGCCGGCGGACTGCCCAAGCGCCGCCGCCGTCAGGCCACCGACACGCCGGGACCGCGGCCGGTCGGCCAGCCCGAGCCGGACACCGGCTCGCACCGGGTCCGCTCCGCCGAGGAGACCGCTCAGCGGATGGGCGCCTTCGCCCGGGGCACCCGCTCCGGCCGAGCGGCTCACCAGGAAAACGCCCCCCACCCTGAGGACGCCGCCCCCCACAGCGAAGAAGGGAATCGCCAGGCATGAACGACCACATGAACAACGAGCTGGGCTGGATGCTCGACGAGGTCGTCAAAATGCCGGAGGCGCGGCACGCGATCCTGCTGTCCGCGGACGGGATGCTGCGGGCGCACTCCGCGGGCATCCCCCGCGACGAGGCGGAGCGTCAGGCAGCCGCGCTCTCCGGACTCCAGTCCATCAGCCGCAGCACCTCCGAGTTCTGCGATCCGCACGAGACCCCGTGGCAGCAGACCCTGGTGGAGTTCGTCGGGGGCTATGTCTTCCTGATCGCCGCCGGACCCGGTGCCTATCTCGCGGTCTCCGCCACCGAGACGGTGGACATGGAGGCGGTCAGCTACCGGATGCAGAAACTGGTCGACCGGCTCGGCAAGGAACTCACCAGTCCGCCGCGGCAGGACATCGGGCGGCAGGGCTTCGGCAGCTCCGCATGAGCCCCGGCCGGCGCGAACGAGGACTGGTACGCCCGTATGTCGTGACCGACGGCCGTGCCTACCCGACCCGCAACACCTTCGACCTGGTGACCCTGGTCCTGGCCCACACCGACCGTCCGCTCTCCGGGCTCAGCCCGGAGAAGCGGCGGGTGATGGAACTCTGCCTCGGCGGTGCGCTCTCCGTCGCCGAGGTCGCCGGTTATCTGGAGCTGCCGGTGAGTGTCACCAAGGTCCTGCTCGGCGATCTCGTGGACAGCGGCCACATCACCACCCGGTCCCCGATTCCCCCCGCCGAGCTCCCCGAGACGCAGCTGTTGCAGGAGGTGCTCGATGGACTCCGCGCTCGCCTCTGAGCAGGCGGTCTATCTGCCCGGAAGTGTGCGGACGGCCGTCAAGCTGCTGGTGGTCGGTCACTTCGCGGTCGGCAAGACCACCTTCGTGGGCTCGCTCTCCGAAATCCGCCCGCTGCGCACCGAGGAGACGATGACGCAGGCCGGAGCGCTGGTCGACGATCTCGCCGGTACCGAGCAGAAGACCACCACCACGGTCGCCATGGACTTCGGCCGGCTCACCCTCAGCGACTCGCTGGTGCTGTATCTGTTCGGCGCCCCCGGCCAGCACCGGTTCACCCGGCTGTGGAAGGACATGACCCAGGGCGCGCTGGGCGCGCTCGTCCTCGCCGACACCCGCCGGCTGGAGCAGTCCTTCCCGGTGATGTCCGTACTGGAGGAGCAGGGCCTGCCGTACGCGGTGGCCGTCAACCGCTTCGAGGGGTCGCCGGTCTTCGCCGAAGAGGAGATCAGGGAGGCGCTCGATCTGCTCCCCGAAACCCCCCTGGTGGTCTGCGACGCCCGCAACCGGATCTCCTCCACCCGCGCCCTGATCGCCCTCGTCCAGTACCTCCAGGCCCTCCACACCCGCACCCCGCAGGAGAAAGCGTGACCTACAGCTCAGACGTCGGGGCCGGCCCGGGAGCCGTACCGCCACCGGGGTGCCCCGCGCACACCGGCGGCCCGGCCCAGGGGAGTCTTGCCGGTGGCCGGGGCGCATCCGTGCCGCTGTACGGGGCCGACTTCGCCGCGGATCCGCACGCCTTCTACGCGCGGCTGCGGGCCATGGGACCGATCGCGCCGGTCGAGCTCTCCCCGGGGGTCGGGGCGTACCTGATCACCAGCTACTCCCTGGCGCTGGAAGTCCAGCGCGACACCGAGCGGTTCGCCAAGGACCCGCGCAACTGGCGGGCGCTGGCCGAGGGCGAGGTGCCCCAGGACTGCCCGGTGCTCCCGATGCTGATGTACCGGCCCAATGCCCTGTTCACCGACGGCGAGGAGCACGCCCGCTTCCGCGGGGCGATCAACGACAGCCTCGGCCGGGTGGATGTGCACGCGCTCAGCGACTTCGTGGAGCGCAGCGCGGATGTGCTCATCGACGCCTTCGCCGGGAGGGGCGAGGCCGATCTGCTGAGCGAGTACGCCGCGATCATCCCCCTGCTGGTGTTCAACCAGCTCTTCGGCTCCCCGCCGGAGAAGGGGCGGGAGCTGGTCCGCGCGGTGACGGGGCTGTTCGACGTCGACCACAAGTCAGCGCGGGCCAACGAGGAGATGCTGGGCTACATGGCCGAACTTGTGGCCGTCAAGCGCCGGGAGCCGGGCCCCGATGTCACCTCCTGGATGATCGCCCATCCGTCCCGGCTGACCGACGAGGAACTCATCGAGCAGATGGGGCTGCTGCTGGCGGCCGGTACCGAACCCCAGCTGAACCTGATCGCCAACGCGCTGCGGCTGCTGCTCTCCGACGACCGGTTCGCCGGGGAACTGTCCGGCGGCAGCCTCCCGGTCCAGGACGCGCTGGACGAGGTGCTGTGGTCCGACCCGCCGATGGCGAACTTCGGCACCCGGTTCGTCCGGTACGACGTCGAGGTGGGCGGGGTGCGGCTGCGCAAGGGCGATGCCGTCCTCACCAGTTTCGCCGCGGCCAACACCGACCCCCAGCTGACCTCCGTCGGCCGGCTGGGCAACCGCGCTCATCTGGCCTGGAGCGTGGGCCCCCACCGGTGCCCCGCCGAGAGCCCGGCGCGGGTGATCGCGTCGGTGGCGATCGAGAAGCTCCTCGACCGGCTGCCGGACCTGGAACTGGCCGTTCCGGCCGAGCGGCTGGCCTGGCGCACCGGCCCCTTCGCCCGCGCTCTGGTGGCGCTGCCCGTGCGCTTCCCCGTGGTGGCCCCTCCGCAGCCGGTGCCCGCCGCGATGCCGACCGTGGCCTCCGCGCCGCCGCCCGCCCCCGCGCCGCCGCCCGCCCCCGCGCCGTCGGCCCCGGCGGCCGGGACCCCTGGGCCGGAGCAGCCCGCGCCCAGTACCGCGGGCCCGCGCCGTCTGTGGGGCTTCCTCGGGACGTGGTGGCGCGGGTAGTAGACCGCCGTCGTACCACCGGGGAAGCGGGCGGTGGCGCCGCCGCCGGGCGGACGTGAGCTGTACGACATTCCGGCCCGTCACCGCGCTTGCGAGCGCACCCTCCCGCACGGTGTGCGGGAGGGTGCCCCGGAGCGCCGTCCCGCACGCCCGGAAGCGGTCGAATCGGGTCCTTTCCGGCGGTCACCGCGGGCTTCCTGTGCCGTTGTCCCGGCCGCGCCACCGCCCGCCGCGCGCCCCCGCCGAAGGAGCGGGGTGGGCGGGTGGGCGGCGGCAGTAGCTACCGCTTACGATCCTCTGCGTGTCCAAACTGACCGACCTCCCGAAACGGATCCTGATCGGGCGGGCGCTGCGCAGCGACAAGCTGGGGGAGACCCTTCTCCCGAAGCGCATCGCGCTCCCCGTCTTCGCCTCCGACCCCCTGTCCTCCGTCGCGTACGCGCCGGGGCAGGTGATGATCGTTCTGTCCGTGGCGGGGGCGTCGGCCTACAGCTACAGCCCGTGGATCACGATCGCGATCATCGTGCTGATGTTCACCGTGGTCGCCTCGTACCGCCAGAACGTCCACGCGTATCCCAGCGGAGGCGGTGACTACGAGGTCGCCACCACCAACCTCGGCCCCAAGGCGGGGCTCACCGTCGCCAGCGCCCTGCTGGTCGACTACGTGCTGACGGTGGCGGTGTCGATCTCCTCCGGTGTGGAGAACCTCGGCTCGGCCGTCCCCTTCGTCGTCGAGCACAAGACGCTGTGCGCGGTCGGCATCATCCTGCTGCTGACACTGATGAACCTGCGCGGGGTGCGGGAGTCGGGCAAGCTCTTCGCGATCCCCACCTACGTCTTCGTCGGCGGCGTCTTCGCGATGATCATCTGGGGCGCCTACCGCGGGCTGGTCCTCGGTGACGACATGAAGGCCCCCACCGCCGGTTACGAGGTCCACGCCGAGCACACCGGGCTGGCCGGTTTCGCGCTGATCTTCCTGCTGCTGCGAGCCTTCTCCGACGGCTGTGCCGCGCTGACCGGTGTCGAGGCGATCAGCAACGGTGTGCCCGCCTTCCGCAAGCCCAAGAGCCGGAACGCGGCGACGACGCTGGCGCTGATGGGCGGCCTGGCCGTCGCCATGTTCGTCGGCATCATCTCGCTGGCCCTGGCCACCGACGTCAAGATGGCCGAGGACCCGGCCCGTGACCTGCTGGACAAGGGGGTCGCACTCGGCTCCGACTACACCCAGAACCCGGTGATCTCGCAGGTCGCCGCCGCCGTCTTCGGCGACGGCTCGATCCTGTTCGTGGTGCTGGCCGCGGCCACCGCGCTGGTGCTGTTCCTGGCCGCCAACACGGCGTACAACGGCTTCCCGCTGCTCGGCTCGATCCTGGCCCAGGACCGTTATCTGCCCCGCCAGCTGCACACCCGCGGCGACCGGCTCGCGTTCTCCAACGGCATCGTGCTGCTGGCCTCGGCCGCGGCGGTCCTGGTCTATGTCTACGGCGCCGACTCGACCCGGCTGATCCAGCTCTACATCGTCGGTGTCTTCGTCTCCTTCACCCTCAGTCAGACCGGCATGGTGCGGCACTGGAACCGCCATCTGGCCACCGAGCGGGACCCGGCGGCGCGCCGGCGGATGATCCGCGCCCGCGCCATCAACACCTTCGGTGCCTTCTTCACCGGTCTGGTGCTGGTCGTGGTGCTGCTGACCAAGTTCACCCACGGCGCGTGGGTCGCCCTGCTGGGCATGTTCATCTTCTACGTCACCATGACGGCGATCCGCCGCCACTACGACGGGGTCTCCGAGGAACTCGCCGCCGCCACCGAGCAGCTCGACGAGGAGGAGGTGCGCCCCTCCCGGGTGCACTCCATCGTCCTGGTCTCCAAGGTCCACAAGCCGACACTGCGCGCCCTGACCTACGCCAAGCTGATGCGCTCCCACCGGCTGGAGGCAGTGAGCATCAGCGTCGACCCCGCCGAGACCAAGGCCCTCCAGACGGAGTGGCACGAACGCGGTATCGACGTCCCGCTGAAGATCCTCGACTCCCCGTACCGCGAGATCACCCGGCCGGTCATCGACTACGTCAAGGGCCTGCGCCGGGAGAGCCCGCGCGATGTGGTCTCGGTGTACATCCCCGAGTACGTGGTCGGACGCTGGTACGAGCATCTGCTGCACAACCAGAGCGCGCTGCGGCTCAAGGGACGGCTGCTGTTCACCCCGGGCGTCATGGTGACCTCCGTTCCCTGGCAGCTGGACTCCTCGGAGCTGGCCCGTAAGCGGGCCCGCAAGCGGGCCGAGTGGAACGCGCCGGGCGCGGTGCGGCGCGGTCCGGTCACCCCGCCGAAGGGCGAGCGGACGGGCACCAAGTCGCAGACCCCGGGACGCTAGGGCCCGGGAGACCGGTGCGCCACCGGCGGCCGGAGCGGGGGAGGGGCGGCGGCACGTAGACTGGTGGGCTGTTGTCCCACCGCCGGGCCGCGCCCCGCGGCCGGGCCGCTGTCCCACCGCCCCTCATACCTTCAGGAGCCGAGCCCGCCATGCACCGTGAACCCAAGGCGTCGCTGGTCGGCGAGGAGTACGAGGTCGAGGTCGGCCCGGTGGCCCACGGCGGCCACTGCATCGCCCGCACCGAGGAGGGTCAGGTCCTCTTCGTCCGGCACGCCCTGCCCGGTGAGCGGGTCGTCGTCCGCGTGACCGAGGGCGAGACCGGCGCGCGCTTCCTGCGCGCCGACGCGGTGCGGGTGCTGGACGCCTCCAAGGACCGGGTCGAGGCGCCGTGCCCGTTCTCCGGACCGGGCCGCTGCGGCGGCTGCGACTGGCAGCACGTGGCCCCCGGAGCCCAGCGCCGGCTGAAGGCCGAGGTGATCATCGAGCAGCTGCGCCGGCTCGCCGGGCTCACCCCCGAGCAGGCGGGCTGGGACGGCACCGTCGAGCCCGCGCCGGGCGACAAGGTGTCCCGCGGTGAGGTCCCCGCCTGGCGCACCCGGGTGCAGTACGCCGTCGACGAGCAGGGGCGGCCCGGGCTGCGCCGCCACCGCTCGCACGAGGTCGAACCGGTGGACCACTGTCTGATCGCCGCGCCCGGCGTCACCGAACTCGGCGTCGAGAAGCGCGCATGGCCGCAGATCGAGACGGTGGAGGCGATCGCCGCCACCGGCTCCTCCGACCGTCAGGTCGTCCTCACCCCGCGCCCCGGCGGCAGGCTGCCGATCGTCGAACTGGACCGGCCGGTCTCCGTGTTGCGGGTCAGTGAGTCCCGTGGCCGGGACCGGGCCCGGATGGTGCACCGCGTCCACGGCCGCCCCTTCGTCCGTGAGCGCGCCGCGGGCCGCACCTGGCGGGTCGGTGAGGGCGGCTTCTGGCAGGTCCACCCCAAGGCGGCGGATCTGCTGGTCGAGGCCGTGATGCAGGGACTGATGCCGCGCAAGGGACAGACCGCGCTCGATCTGTACTGCGGTGTCGGACTGTTCGCGGGCGCGCTCGCCGAGCGGGTCGGGGAGAGCGGCGCGGTGCTCGGTATCGAGTCCTCCAAGCGTGCGGTGGAGGACGCCCGCCACAACCTCCAGGACTTCGACCGGGTCCGGATCGAGCACGGCAAGGTCGAGCAGGTGCTGCCGCGCACCGGAATCACCGAGGCCGATCTGATCGTGCTGGACCCGCCCCGCTCGGGCGCGGGCAAGGAGACCGTGACCCGGCTCGCGGGCATGGGCGCGCGCCGGATCGCCTACGTCGCCTGCGACCCGGCGGCGCTCGCCCGCGATCTGACGTACTTCGCCGCGGCGGGCTATGTCCCGCGCCGGATGCGGGCGTTCGACCTCTTCCCGGTCACCCACCACGTGGAGTGCGTGATGATCCTGGAGCCGCGCCGCGAGGACGGCTGACCCGCGCCCCGTCCTGGTGGGCCGAAGGATGTAGTGCGCTTTCCCCCTTGCGCAGGAGCCCGCGCTCCGTACCGCCGGTGAGGATGACTGGGTGCGGCACTCGGTACGGGTGCCGCGTCCGGGCCGGACACGGGGGAGTGGACAGATGGTGGAATCCAGGCGCGGTAGGCCCGGCGCCTCACGCATGGGGGCGTTGGGCCGGGCGCTGACCGGCGGGCTCATCATGGCGACGGCGCTGGGCGCCGGTACCGGGCTGGGTCCGGCCGCCGCCGACGCCGTGGGGGCGTCGGGACTGGTGGCGCGACTGATACCGGCGGCGCTCGTCACGGCCGTCGCGCTCTCGCTGGTGGCCGTGGCGTACCGGGGGCGGTCGCCGCGGCGGCTCGGGTTCGGCGGGCCGTGGGCGAGCGCGGGCGCCTTCCTGACCGGGGTGGGCGCCACGGCGGCAGCGGCGGCGCTCGTCCTGGGCACGGCGACGGCCGGGGGTCTGCTGCGCTGGTCGGACCCGGATCCCGGGGCGCTGGCCGGATTCCTCGCCTCGAACGCGGTGGTCGCGTTCCTGCTGGAGGCGCTGCCGGAGGAGACGACCCTGCGCGGCTACACCTGGACCTCGCTGCGCGGACGGTTCGGCGGGACGGTCACCGCGCTGGCCACCACAGCGGTCTTCCTGCTGGTCCCGGGGGCGTCAACGGTCGTGGAGGCCGGGGCGGCGCGGCTGGTCGGCGAGGACGCGGGGCCGGTCGGCATCGCGCCGGACGGGCAGAACCCGGTCGACTACCTGATCCTGATCGTGGTGTTCGGGCTGACCCTGGTCGCGGCGCGGACGGCTCTCGTACGGGCTCCGCTGTGGACCTCCATCGGCGTCCATCTGACCTTTCTGACCATCAACCGGATCGCCCTGGAGGGCGACAAGCGCCACGCGGGCTGGTACGTCGAGCACGGCGCGGGGGACGCGGGGCTGCTGGTGCCGGTGTATCTGCTGGTCGTCGCGGCCGGGTTCGCGCTCTGGGGACGGCGGACACGTCGGCGGCGCCGGGAGGGAACGGCGTACGCGGCGGACGTGCGTGGCCCGGCCACGGTCGGCGCGGTGCGCTGACGGGCTCGGCGTCAGCCGGAGTCCGGTGCGTCGGGGCGCGCCCAGTCGGCGCGGACGTGGCGCAGATGTTCCTGGAGCAGGCCCGCCAGCCGGGCGGTGTCCCGTTCGGCGACGGCGGCCAGGATGGCGCGGTGCTCACCGGCCGCGCCCCCGAGTGATCCGCGGGCGGCGAGCGCCTCCAGACCGTACAGCCGGGTCCGGTCGCGCAGCGCGGCGACCGTGTCGACCAGGCGCTTGTTGCCGCCGAGGGCCAGCAGTTCGAGGTGGAAGCAGCGGTCGGCGTCGAGGAGCCGGGGGACGTCGCGTGCCTCGGCGGCGGTCTCGATGTCCGCCGCGATCGACTCCAGGCGGCGCAGATCCTCCGGTCCGGCGTGGGCGGCTGCCTTGAGGGTGCCGGGGATCTCCAGGAACAGCCGCATCTCGTGGATCTCGTCGAGGTCGTGCTCGCTCATCGGGACGACGCGGTAGCCGCGGTTGCGGACGGGCTCCATCAGGCCCTGGCTGACCAGGGTCAGCATGGCCTCGCGCACCGGACTGCTGGAGACGCCGAGCCGGGTCGCCAGGGCCGCCGCCGAGTAGATGTCGCCGGGGCGGATCTCACCGGAGACGAGGGCCTGCCGCACCATCGCGAGGATCTGGTCGCGCAGGCTGGTGCGGTGCAGCGGTGCGGATTCCGGCTGGGTCACCTCTGCCTCTCCTCCGTCCCTGTCATCTGCCCGTGTGCCACCGGCCCTTGACTTCGGGGGCGAGGGGGTTGCATCGTACCCGGCAGTGGTAGCCGGTAACCGATTACTTGTGGGTAGCGCAATGCCCCCGATCCCTCAGCCGCCTCATGCCAAGGACGCCATGCTGCACTTCACCGCCGAGGACACCGTCCGTGCGCTGCCGTTCGACGCGCTGGTCCCCGCGCTGCGCCAGGGGTTCGCCCGTGGTGCGCACGCCCCGGCTCGGCACCACCACACCCTGGACGAAGCGAGCAACGCCACCCTGCTCCTCATGCCGTCCTGGACGACCCGGGGAACCTGGGCCGAGGGCGACTTCGTGGGCGTCAAGCTGGTCAACGTCTTCCCCGGCAACGCCGACCGGGGGCGCCCGGCGCTGTCCTCCGCCTACCTCCTCGCCGGCGCCGAAACCGGTGAACACCTCGCGCTGATCGACGGCAACGAGCTGACCCGGCGCCGTACGGTGGCCACCTCCGCGCTCGCCGCCTCCTTTCTCGCCCGTCCGGACAGCGCGACCCATCTGGTCATCGGCGCGGGGCATGTCGGCAGCCTCGCGGCGGCCGCGTACCGCAGTGTGCTCGACATCCGGACCGTGCTCATCCATGACCGCACCCCCGCACGAGCCGAGGCGCTGGCCGAGCGTCTGCGCGCCGAGGGCATGGACGCGCGGGTGGCGCCGGACCGGGCCGAGGCCGCGGCGTCGGCCGATGTCATCAGCTGCGCGACCCTGGCCACCGAGCCGGTGGTGCGCGGCGAGTGGCTGCGGCCGGGCACCCACCTCGATCTGATCGGCAGCTTCCGGCCCACCATGCGGGAGGCGGACGACAGCTGTGTACGGCGCGGCTCCGTCTACCTCGACACCCCTGTCGCTCTGGAGGAGTCCGGCGATCTGACCGAGCCGATCGCCTCCGGTGCGCTGGGCCGGGACGCCGTGGTGGGCACCCTGCCGCAGCTGTGCCGGGAGGAGGTGCCCGGCCGCCGCGACAGCGAAGAGATCACCGTGTTCAAGTCCGTCGGCAGCGGGCTCGCCGATCTCGCGGCGGCGGCACTGGTCTACCGCGGAGCGGGGGCGTCGGCCGCGTGAGGTGCCCTGCGGTGAGGTGCCCCGAGTGAGGTGCCGTTACACCTCGTGCAGGGCGGTCCGCGCCGCGTCGACGAACTCCGTCAGCGCCTGCCAGAACGGCCGGTAGGCGCTGTCGAAGCGGCCCGCCGCCTCCGCGTCCCCGGAGCGCATCGCGCTCAGGGCCCGGTGGAACGGACCGGTCGCCTTCTGGAGCGCGTTCGCCGCGGTGGCCACCGCGGCCGGCCCCTCCAGCTCCACCACCCGGACGCAGCGGCGCAGTTTGCCGTACTCGTCGCGCTCGCGCTCGGCCAGTTCGTGCAGGGCCTCGGGGCGGCGCCGAGCCTCGCCGGTCCGGTCGGCCGCGGACACCTCCCAGTACAACTCGCCGATGCCATGGGCCTGTTCGATGAGGTCGAGATAGGCCGTGCGTCTGCTGTCGCGCAGCCGCTCCGCCCGCTGGGCGAGCGCCGCGGTGTCCGCCTGTATCCGGGCCGCGCGGGTGTTGCCGCGGCTGGTGACCCAGCTGGCCACGACGGCGGTGCCACCGGTGAGGGCGGCGATCCAGAAGGTGCTGTCAGCCACGGCCGCGCCGCGCCGCGCCCTCGGTCAGCAGGGTGTCGAACCCGCCCTCGCGCGCGAGCCGTTCGAGGTCGTCGAGGGCGCCGCGGGCCCGCTCGGCGGCGGCCGGGTCGCGCTCGGCGAGTCCGCTCTCCAGGAACTCGTCCTCGTCCAGCCGCAGCACGGCCGTCCGGTCCGCCGAGACCCACAGGTCCAGGTCGAGGTCGGTGACGACCAAGGTGTCCGGCTCGACGACGGTGGGCCGGGTGATGTCGCAGTACCAGCCCTTGAGTTCACCGGAGGCCGACCGGACCTCCTTGACCGCATACCAGCGGTCGCGCCAGTAGTGCTCGGTGAAGACGTCACCGCTCTCGAAGCGGACGAAGCCGAAGTCGCGGACCGCCGCACCGGCCCAGGGGGCGCGCACGGTCACCCGGGTTCCGTCGTCGGCGACCACGGTCGCGGGGTAACGGACGTCGGGGCGGGGATGTTTGACCAGTCTGACCGTGATCTCACCGCCCGGTGCCAGGATGCCGGGCGCCGTCGTGATGTCCGTGCCGCTCATGGTGTGCTCGTTCTCCCCGTGCCGCTCGTCGCTGTTGCCGTCGTCGAGCTTTCCGTACGCATGGTCACATCGGCCACTCCATTTCCCGGAGGATCTGCCTGCGCAGAGTCATCTTCAGTAACCGCCCTTATCCCCCGATGGTAGGAAGATACGGAAGGCGTAACGGTTCGCCGGTATATTCCAGGGATATGTTCCGGGCATGAGCGCATCGGGGCTGCTGCCCAGGACCGAACTGCGGCCCACCGTCTCCGAGTTGAGGCTGTCGGCCTTCAAGAGGCACCGCCGTGCCGCCTTCCCGCTGGGCCCGCTGACCCTGATCTCCGGTCCGAGCGGCAGCGGCAAGTCCGGTGTGCTGGAGGCGTACGCGGCGCTCGCGCGGCTCGCGGGCGGCGCCCGGCTCCCGGAGGTGTTCCCCGACCCGGCGGCGTACATCCCGCGCTGGGCACGCCCGGACCGGCAGGGGCGGCGCGGCTTCCGGATCGGCTGCACGGTGGACGGCCCGGTCGGGCCGGTGCGGCTGGATGTCGCCGTGCAGGCCGAGCCCGAGCTGCGGATCGTGGGCGAGCGGCTGACCGGCGCGGGGGAGACCCTGCTGGAGACGGCGCTGCGTGACCCGGGGCGGCGCTGCGTCCAGGCGGCCTGGCACACCGCGGGGGCGGTCGCGGTCACCCGCGCTCCGCTGCCCGACGACCGGCTGGCCACCTCGCTGCTGCCGCTGCGGGTGGCGGGGACCACGGAGGGACAGCGGCTGGCGCTGTCCGCCGCCGAGCAGGTTGTCATCGCGCTGCGCTCGGTCTTCCCCTGCGATCCGAGGCCGGAGCGGATGCGGGCACCGGTGCCGCCGCGCGACGGCCGGTTACGCGGCGGCTGCGAGAATCTGGCGGCGGTGCTGCGACGGACCAGCCGGGAGTGCGGCAGCCGGCACGCGGCGCTGGTCGCGGCGGTCCGCGCGGGGTGTGCTGGACCGGTCGAGGGCCTGGTGACGGAGGGGCGCGCGGACGGGGTGGTGCGCGCCCTGCTGGAACAGGGCCCGCTGGGGCCCATGCCGGTGGAGCGGCTGGGGGACGGCGAGCTGCGGTACATCGCGCTCGCGCTGGTGCTGCTGACCGGACCGGGGGTGCTGGCGGTGGACCCCGCGACCGATGTGCTGCCCGCGCGTCAGGTGCTGACGGTGCTGGCCGACGGGTTCGACCGTTGTCTGGACCGGCGGCAGGCCCGGGAGCTGCTGGGGGTGGCGGCCCGGATGTGCGCACGGGGGCACATCCGGCTCGTGGGCACGGTGGGGGCGGTGGGGGATGTGACGGGGGCGCTGGGGGGCGCCCCCGTCACGGTGGTAAACCTGGGGCGTGAGCGAGTCTGCTGAGAGCCAGTCCCCCGGGAACCAGCCGCCGGGGAGTCAGTCTGCTGAGCGCCGGTTCCCTGAGAGCCGGTCGGCCGGGCGCCGGTCGCCCGAGAGCCGGTCCCCCCAGCGTGGGGATCGATCCGACGGCCTCGATGTGGCGGGGTTGCAGCGCAGGCTGGCCGCCTTCGCGGCGGCGCGCGACTGGCAGCAGTACCACACCCCCAAGAACCTCGCGGCGGCGCTGAGCGTCGAGGCGTCGGAGCTGGTGGAGATCTTCCAGTGGCTGACGCCGGAGCAGTCGGCACGGGTGATGGAGGACGTGGGGCAGGCGGCCCGGGTCGAGGACGAGGTCGCCGATGTGCTGGCCTATCTGCTCCAGTTCTGCGAGGTGTTGGGGGTCGACGCGCTCAGCGCGCTCTCCGCGAAGATCGACCGCAATGAGGGACGGTTCCCGACGACGGCTGCCACGCGCCCCGTTCATCACTCTCAGTAGTGAGTAGGTTATCCACAACGCAACTGTTGTCAACAGATTCCTGAATTCCCCTAGCTTTTCGGCCTGTTAGTCATCACTCTGGGTAGTGGAGGAGTGACGGGTGCGAGAAGTCCGTTGAGAGGGGAACGGGGCATGGACGCGATGCGGCTGATCGGTGTCACGCGGCACGCCCTGGCCAAGGCCGGGAGCGTGCACGACATCGTGGCCGAAGCCTGGCAGGTCCAGGCACTGGCAGAGGCGGTCGGCGGATATTTCGTGGTCAGCGGCCCGGCGGCGGCGCGGGCCGAGGCGCGAGGGCTGTGCGAGGCGGGTGGCAGGGCGCGGGGAGCCCTCTTCCACCCCGCGTTGCACCACCCCGCGTTGCACAGCGGCGGTTTACGGGCCGCGCAGCTGTCGGAAGTGAGGGATCCCAAAGCGGTGCTGCTCGCGCTGGGGGATCTGCTCGCGGAGGCGGGCTTCGCCCTGGTCGGGGTGGCCTCCAGCACCGAGGAGGAGGCGCTGTACTGGCAGTGCGTGGAGGCGATCGACGCGGCGGACGAGGCCAGGGACCGGGTGCACGGCATGCTCAGGCACCTCACGGTGCGGGAATGGGGTGGAGAGTGGGGCGGCGCGGCATGACGAGGCAGGATGGAGCGCATGGATCTCCGCATCTTCACCGAGCCCCAGCAGGGGGCGACCTACGACACCCTGCTGACCGTCGCCAAGGCCACCGAAGCCCTGGGCTTCGACGCTTTCTTCCGCTCGGACCACTATCTGCATATGGGCGATGTCGATGGGCTGCCGGGCCCGTCCGACGCGTGGATCACCCTGGCCGGGCTGGCCCGAGAGACCCGGCGGATCCGGCTCGGCACCCTGATGACCGCCGCCACCTTCCGGCTGCCGGGCGTGCTCGCGATCCAGGTGGCGCAGGTCGACCAGATGTCCGGCGGGCGGGTCGAGCTGGGCCTGGGCACGGGCTGGTTCGAGGAGGAGCACCGGGCCTACGGGATTCCGTTCCCGAAGGACAAGTTCGCCCGGCTGGAAGAGCAGCTGGAGATCGTCACCGGTCTGTGGGAGACACCGGTCGGCGAGACCTTCAGCTACGACGGCGCCCACTACCAGCTGGTCGACTCGCCCGCGCTGCCCAAGCCCGCCCGGAACAGGCCGCCGGTGCTGATCGGCGGTCATGGGGCCACCCGCACCCCGCGGCTGGCCGCCCGGTTCGCGGATGAGTTCAATATCCCCTTCGCCTCGGTCGAGGACAGCGTGCGGCAGTTCGGGCGGGTGCGGGAGGCGGCCGAGGCCGCCGGCCGCAAGGGGGACGACCTGGTGTACTCCAATGCGCTGGTGGCCTGCGTCGGCAAGGGCGACGCCGAGGTCGCGCGGCGGGCCGGGGCGATCGGCCGGGAGATCGATGAGCTGAAGGCGAACGGACTGGCGGGCTCCCCGGCCGAGGTCGTCGACAAGATCGGCCGCTATGCGGAGGCCGGAGCGTCCCGGATCTACCTCCAGATCCTGGACCTTGACGATCTCGACCACCTGGAGCTGATCTCCTCCCAGGTCCAGGCCCAGCTGGGCTGACCGGCCAACCGGCCCACCCCGCTGACCGGCCGGCTGGCCGACCGCACCACCAGGAGCGCCTGTGATGTCCGCTCGTTCGATGACCCTCGCCACCGCGCTGGAAGGCCGCACACCGCTGGTCCTCGACGGTGGGCTGTCCAACCAGTTGGAGGCGCAGGGCTGCGATCTGTCCGACGACCTCTGGTCGGCCCGGCTGCTCGCCGACGACCCCGGGCAGATCGAGGCCGCACATATGGCCTATGTGCGGGCGGGCGCACAGGTGCTGATCACCAGTAGCTATCAGGCGACTTACGAGGGGTTCGCACGCAGGGGGGTGAGCCGGAAGGAAACGACGGAGCTGTTGCGGCGCAGTGTGCGACTGGCCCGGAGTGCGGCCGAGCGGGCGGGCGGCGGGGAGCCGGGTCCGGCCGGTGCCCCGGGAGCCGGTCCGGCGTGGGTGGCCGCGTCCGTCGGCCCGTACGGCGCGATGCTGGCGGACGGCAGTGAGTACCGCGGGCGCTATGGGCTGGGAGTGGAGGAGCTGGAGCGGTTCCACCGGCCCCGGATCGAGGTGCTGGCCGGAGCCGGACCGGATGTGCTGGCGCTGGAGACCGTGCCGGACCTGGACGAGGCGGTGGCGCTGCTGCGGGCCGCCGAAGGATGCGGACTGCCGGTCTGGCTGTCGTACACCATCGCCGGGGAGGCCACCCGGGCCGGACAGCCTCTGGGTGAGGCGTTCGCCCTGGCCGCCGGGAACGACCAGGTGATCGCTGTGGGCGTCAACTGCTGTGCGCCGGAGGACGCCGACCGGGCCGTGGAGATCGCGGCCGACACCACGGGAAAGCCGGTGGTGGTCTATCCCAACAGCGGAGAGGAGTGGGATGCCGGAGCACGTGGCTGGCGGGGGCGGCCGACGTTCGGCGCGGCCCGGGTGCGGGCATGGCGGGACGCCGGGGCGAGGCTCATCGGCGGCTGCTGCCGGGTGGGACCGGACCGGATCGCCGAGTTGAGCGCCGTGCTGGGTGAGCGGTGACAGCCTGCTGAGCGCCGTGGGGGTGAGCATCGGATGCCGAGTTGAGCGCCATGGGGTGGGAGCCGTGGCCGTCGTGCTGAGAAAGCATTAGCAGCCCGCCCGCCGTGCGGTGATACTCGGACGGGTGTTCTTGACGATAACCACCACCGGCACTGACGAGAGCCCCGCGACCGACCTCGGGTTTCTGCTGCATAAGCACCCCGACAAGGCGCAGCGGTTCTCCACCTCCCATGGCACGGCACATGTTCTCTACCCCGAGGCGACCGCCCAGCGCTGCACCGCGGCGCTGATGCTGGAGGTGGATCCCGTGGCGCTGGTGCGGCGGGGCCGGGGCAAGGGCCGGGGCGGCGCGCCCGACTCCGCGCTGGCGCAGTATGTCAACGACCGCCCGTACGCCGCCTCCTCGCTGCTGGCCGTGGCGCTGAGCAGCGTCTTCTCCAGCGCGCTGCGGGGGCAGTGCAAGGCGCGGCCCGAGCTGCCGGAGCGGCCGCTGCCGCTGCGGATCGAGGTGCCCGCGCTGCCTGCCCGCGGGGGAGCCGAGCTGGTCCAGCGGCTCTTCACACCGCTGGGGTGGGCGGTGACGGCTGAACCGGTGGCGCTGGACGAGGAGTTCCCGGAGTGGGGTGACTCCCGGTATGTCCGGTTGGTGCTGGAGGGTGAACAGCGACTGGCCGACGCGCTGCGCCATCTGTATGTGCTGCTGCCGGTGCTGGACGACGCCAAGCACTACTGGGTCGCCCCGGACGAGGTGGACAAGCTGCTGCGGTCCGGCGAGGGCTGGCTGGAGGGCCACCCCGAGCAGCGGCTGATCACCAGCCGCTATCTGACCCGCCGCTGGTCGCTGACGCGCACCGCGCTGGAGCGGCTGGAGCTGGCCCGGCTCGCCGAGGCGGATGACACCGAGGTGGAGGAGATCGACAACGCGGTGGCCGAGACCACGGCCGAGTTCGCGGGCGAGTTCGCGGGCGAGTCCGCGGAAGAGGAGGACGGGACGCAGAAGACCGAAGGAGGTGTGAGCGGCGAGACGACGGAGGCCGCCGGGAAGCCGGTGCCGCTGGCCGTACAGCGGCGCGAGGCGATCCTCGACGCCCTGCGCGGGACCGAGTCCGCCCGGGTGCTCGATCTCGGCTGTGGCCAGGGCCAGTTGCTGGCCGCCCTGCTGAAGGACGCTCGGTTCACCGAGATCGTCGGTGTCGATGTCTCGATGCGCGCGCTGAACGAGACGGCGCGGCGGTTGCGGCTGGACCGGATGTCCGAGCGGCAGTCGACCCGGCTGAAACTGATGCAGGGTTCGCTCGCGTACACCGACAGCAGGCTGCGCGGCTATGACGCGGCGGTGCTCTGCGAGGTGATCGAGCATGTGGATCCGCCGCGGCTGCCCGCCCTGGAGTACGCCGTGTTCGGTGCCGCGCGGCCCCGGGCCGTCGTGGTGACCACGCCCAACGTCGAGTACAACGTGCGCTGGGAGACCCTGCCCGCCGGGAAGGCGCGCCATCCCGATCACCGCTTCGAGTGGACCCGGGAGGAGTTCCGGAGCTGGGCCGGTGAGGTCGCGGAACGCCACGGCTACACCGTGGAGTTCCGTCCCGTCGGCCCCGACGACCCCGAGGTGGGACCGCCCACCCAGCTCGCCCTGTTCCGCTTCGGCGCCGACGGTACGAAGACCGACGGCACGAGCACCGACCGCACCAGCACCGACGACAAGCGCACCGACCACAGCACCACCGAGACCACCAGCACCACGACCGCGAAGGAGGCGGCCGCATGACCGACGCCGACGTCAGCACCGTCAAGCGCAGCCTCGCCGTGCCCGACCTGTCCCTCGTGGTCCTCGTCGGCACCACCGGCTCCGGCAAGTCCACGTTCGCCCGGCGCCACTTCCTGCCCACCCAGGTCGTCTCCTCCGACGTCTGCCGCGGGCTGGTCGCCGACGACGAGAACGACCAGAGCGCCACCCCCGACGCCTTCGACCTCCTCCACTACATCGCGGGCAAGCGGCTGGCGGCCGGGCGGCTGACCGTCGTGGATGCCACCAACGTCCAGTCCGAGGCGCGTCGCAGCCTCATCAGGCTCGCGCGCGAACACGACGTCCTCCCCGTCGCCATCGTCCTCGACGTCCCCGAGGGCGAATGCGCCCGGCGCAACGCGGTGCGGCCCGACCGCGCCGGCATGCCCGCCCATGTCATTCCGCGCCAGCGGCGTGAGCTGCGACGCTCCCTGAAGTCCCTGGAGCGCGAAGGCTTCCGCAAGGTGCACATCCTGCGCGGCTCCGAAGAGGTCGAGGCCGCCGAGATCACCACCGAGCGCCGCTACAACGATCTGCGCCACCTCACCGGTCCGTTCGACATCATCGGTGACATCCACGGCTGCCGTTCCGAGCTGGAGACCCTGCTCGGCAAGCTGGGCTACGCCCTGCGCCGTGACGAGCGCGGCCGCCCGGTCGACGCCGCCCACCCCGAGGGCCGTACCGCGGTCTTCGTCGGCGACCTCGTCGACCGCGGGCCCGACAGCCCGGGGGTGCTGCGCCTGGTGATGGGGATGGTGGCCTCCGGCGCGGCGCTGTGCGTCCCCGGCAACCACGAGAACAAGCTCGGCCGTTATCTCAAGGGCCGCAAGGTCCAGGTCACCCACGGCCTCGCCGAGACCGTGGAGCAGCTGGAGCGGGAGCACACCGAGGACCCGGAGTTCGGCGACCGCGTCCGGGTCTTCATCGAGTCGCTGGTCAGTCACTACGTACTGGACGGCGGGGCACTGGTGGTGTGCCACGCCGGGCTGCCCGAGAAATACCACGGCCGCACCTCGGGCCGGGTCCGCTCGCACGCGCTGTACGGGGACACCACCGGTGAGACCGATGAGTTCGGCCTGCCCGTGCGCTACCCCTGGGCCGAGGACTACCGGGGCCGCGCCGCCGTCGTCTACGGCCACACCCCGACCCCCGTGGCCTCCTGGCTCAACAACACCATCTGCCTGGACACCGGCTGTGTCTTCGGCGGCCGGATGACCGCGCTGCGCTGGCCGGAGCGGGAGCTGGTGGACGTTCCGGCCGAGCGGATCTGGTACGAGCCGGTCAAACCGCTGACCAACGAGGCGCCCGGCGGCGCCCAGGGCCGTCCGCTGGACCTGGGCGATGTGCAGGGGCGCCGGGTGGTGGAGACCCGGCACATGGGCCGGATCGCGGTCAAGGAGGAGAACGCCGCGGCGGCGCTGGAGGTCATGAGCCGCTTCGCGGTCGACCCGCGGCTGCTCGGCTATCTCCCGCCCACCATGGCGCCGTGCGCCACGTCCTCGGAGGACGGCTATCTCGAGCACCCGGCCGAGGCGTTCGCCGCCTACCGCTCCGACGGGGTGCGCGAGGTGATCTGCGAGGAGAAGCACATGGGCTCCCGCGCGGTGGCCCTGGTCTGCCGTGACGACACGGTCGCGCGGAAGCGCTTCGACGCGCCGGACGGGGTGTCCGGCATGGTGTACACCCGCACCGGGCGCCCGTTCTTCGACGACCCGCGGCTGACCGGGAAGATCCTTCGACGGCTGAGCCGCGCCATCGACAGCGCCGGTCTCTGGCAGGAGCTCGACACCGACTGGCTGCTGCTGGACGCCGAGCTGATGCCGTGGTCCCTCAAGGCCGAGGGGCTGCTGCGCAACCAGTACGCGGCGGTCGGCGCCGCCTCGCGCGCCGTCCTCCCCGGTGTGCTCACCGCGTTGGAGAACGCGGCGGCGCGCGGTGTCGAGGTCTCCGGCCTGCTCGGCAAGCAGCGTGAACGAGCGGTGGACGCGGCCGCGTTCACCGAGGCGTATCGGCGCTACTGCTGGCCGGTCGGCGATCCGCAGCGCGGGTGGCCTGGCGAGGAGCGGGAGGAGCCGAGGGGCCGCCGCACGGTCGGATCGCGGGGCACGGACGGTCTGGACGGCATCCGGCTGGCCCCGTTCCAGATCCTGGCGGTCCAGGGCCGCAGCCTCGCTGCGCTCCCGCACGACCAACAGCTCGCGATGATCGACCGGATGGTCGAGGCCGAGGGGCTGGATGCCGACGCGAACAACTCCATCTGCGCCTACGTCCCGACCTATGTGAACCGGCTGCTCGCCCCCACTCGCCGTCTGGTCGTCGACACCGAGGACGACGCGTCCCGCGCCGCCGGTGTCCAGTGGTGGCTGGACCTGACGGCGGCGGGCGGCGAGGGCATGGTCGTCAAGCCGCTCCAGGGCTTTGTGCGCAAGGGCGACGGCCGACTGGTCCAGCCGGGCGTCAAGTGCCGTGGCCGCGAGTATCTGCGCATCATCTACGGCCCGGAGTACACCCGTCCGGAGAACCTGGACCGGCTGCGTGTGCGCCACCTCGGCCACAAGCGCTCGCTGGCGCTGCGGGAGTATGCGCTCGGCCTCGAGGCGCTGGACCGGCTGGCCGACGATGAGCCGCTGTGGCGCGTCCACGAGGCGGTCTTCGCGGTGCTCGCGCTGGAGTCCGAGCCGGTGGACCCCCGCCTCTAGGGTCCTCTTCAAAGGGGGCCGCCCGGCCTTGCCACCCGCGCGCCCCGCCAGGCCGCCGGAGCTCGCCCCGCCGCGGGCTCCGGCGGCCCTGGCGGCCCCGGCGTACTGCCCCCCCCCGGGGCCGGGCGCGGACGCGGACCATTGACGTGACCGTGTCGGCTGCCTAGCGTGCTGCTCGATCCCATCGTTCTCCATTCCATCGATCTCCATCCCACCGGTTCTCCGCGAGCGTGACGACCAACGAGCAGAGCGGGGAGGGCGGATGAGTCTCTTCGAGGACGGACGGCCGTTCCTCCACGCGCTTCCCGCCGACGACCGGCGTGCGCTGCTCGCCCTCGGCAGCCCCCGGGTCTACGACCCCTCCCAGGTCGTGCTGCGCGAGCACGACCGCACCACCTTCGTCGTCGCCATCACCTCCGGCTGGGCCACCGTCTCGGTGGAGACCGAGCGCGGCGTCCGGCTGATCCTGGCGCTGCGCGGAGCGGGCGAAGTCGTCGGGGATCAGGCCGCGGTGGACCACGGCTCGCGCAGCGCCACCGTCACCGCGCTCGGCCGGATGGAGGCGGTCGTGGTCTCCGGCGACCGGTTCCGCGCCTATCTGGCCGCCCGTCCGGTGGCCACCATGCTGATTATGCGTCAGTTCAGTTCCCGGCTGCGCAGCTCCGACGGTGAGCGGCGCTCGCTGGCCTCCGAGAAGGTGTTGCAGCGGCTCGCCGCCCGGCTGGTCGAACTCGCCGAGCGCACCGGCCACTCCGGTCCCGGCGGCGCCATCACCGTCGATCTCCCGCTGCCCCAGCACGACATCGCCGCCGCGGTGGGCTCGACCAGGGAAGCGGTCGCCAAGGCGCTGCGGCTGCTGCGTGACCAGCGCGTCGTGCAGACCGCCTCGCGCCGCTTCGTGGTGATGGACCTCGGACTGCTGCGGCTGTTGGCCGAGGGGCGCGCGACGGGTGAGCAGATCCCGGCACGCCCCCGCGATTGAGCGCGGGCGCGTACGCCCCGGCCTGTTCCGCGACTGTGTAAACGGCTACAGCCCCCGCACCGCTCCCCGGGCACGCTGGACACGCACGGGGGAGCCGGACCGTGTGCGACGGGGGTGCACACGGCCCAGCGCCCGGCACCGGAGAGGGGCGGCGGGACGGGCAGGGGGAGAGAGAGTCCCGCCGCCCGCTTCGGGCCCCGGAGTCCAAGCGGTCCGGAGCCCAAGCGATCCGGTGCCCAAGCGATCCGGTGCCCAAGCGGTCCGGAGCCCCAGCGGTCCGGTGCCCCGGCCGGTCCGGTACCCCGCGCCGCGGCGCTCCCGCGCCCGGTGAGACGACAACGGGCCCGCTCCCGGCCATACGGGGGCCACGGCGGCGAAGGACGGCGGGCGATGAGCGGAACCGAGAACATCGACGTCACGGCGGACCACACCGGCATACGGCGGCTGGACATCCCGAAGGGCGGCCCGCTGGACGGCGCGGGCGAGGCGGGCGGCGCCCGCACCGCGCGCGAGGCCCGTGCGCATCTGCACCTCACCGACGGGCCGGCGCCGCTCCCCGCCGACGAACCCTGCCCCACCCTCCCCGAAGGGCCCGTTCCGTACGAGGAGTTGGCGCGGCTGCAGCGGCTCCACCGCACCGGGCCCGGCCACTCGCAGCTGCGTGAGCAGCTGCGGCGCACCCGCCTTCTCGCGTTGTGCGGCGAACCGGGCACCGGCCGCGCCTGGACCGGGCTCGCGCTCCTGGCCGAACGCGCCGAGCGCGCCGGAGGCGGTGTCACCCGCCTCGCCCCCGGAATCCTCCTCGGCACCTCCACCGCGCAGGAGCTGCAACGCGGCCACGGCTATCTCCTCGAACTGCCCGCCGCCGCCGTCGTATCCAGCGTCACCACGCCGGACACCAGATCGGGAACCACACCGGGAACCACGCCGGACACCACGCCCGGCACCCTGCTGGACCGGCTGCGCGCCCGGGCCGTCGAGCGTGGGGCGTTCGCCGTTGTCCTGGTCCCCGGCGGACCGCTGGCCGAACAGCTGCTGGGCGACCGCCGTCACGCACTGCCCCATGAGCCGCCCGCCGCCGCCGATGTCCTCGAGGTCCATCTCGCCGATCTGCTCGCGGACGCACCCGCCGAACTGCTGGAGCTGGCCCGGACCACCGCCGCCCGGCCCGAGGTGGCCGAGGCGCTCGGCCTGGACGAGCTGCGCCCCGGTGAGGCGGCCCGGCTCGCGGGCCATCTCGCCGCCCACGCGCGGGGCGGGATGTCCGATGGACGGCTGCTGGCGCACTGCCGGTCGTTCGCCCCGCGCCAGGCCCGTGCGTGGTTCGCGGCGCCAGGCCGCTTGGACACCTTGCCCGCTGCCCTGCCCGAGCTGCGGGCCGCCGCGCTGCGGATCGCGCTCGCCGTCTTCAACGGCTCGGCGCACAGCCTCACCGCGGAGGCCGCCGAGCTGCTGACCTGGGAGCTGGCCGTCACCCTCGACCCCCAGCACGCCCCGGGCCGCCCGCTGTTCACCGCCCGCCCCGGGGCCGCGCCCGGCACCGCCCGTGCGGTGTGCGGGGACGGCATGGAGGACCTCGGGGAGGCGTCCGTACCGGTCCGCGCCGTGTGGTTCCGGGGGCGGCGGCTGGCGCCCGCGGTGCTGTACGAGGTGTGGGACGGCCACCACAACCTCCGTGGCCCGACGGCCCGTTGGCTGCGCGCGCTGTGCGACGACCCGCGCCCGCAGGTGTGGGTGCGGGCCGCGGTCGCCGCGGGTGTGCTGTGCGCCCGGGACTATCTCTATGGTCTGACCGAGCTGCTGCTGCCGCTGGTGCGCACCGACAGCCCGGTGCAGCGGATGGCGGCCGCCACCGCGCTCGCCGAGGCCGCCCGCGCCCCGGAGGTGCGCCCCGCCGTGGACGGCCTGCTGCGCGCCTGGGCGCGCGGCGACGACGAACGCGAGCGCGAGACGGCGGCGCTCGCCCACGGCTACGGCCTGGCGGCGGGTTCGGTCCCGGCGTCCTTGGCGGAGCTCGGCCGGATCGCCTGCGCCGACGGCGGCGTCACCACCTCTTACGGCGTACTGCGGCTGCTGGCCGGGACCGAGCCGGAGGTGGTGCTGGACGGGCTCACCCATTGGCTGCGGGACACCCGGCGGCCCCGCCGCGACCTGGCACTGCTGACGGCGCTGCGCGCGGTCACCACCCGCACCTCGCATCTGTGGGGGCTGCGGGAGGTGCCGGAGCTGGAGCCGTACACCGCCTGGCCGTTGGCCACGGCGCTGCTGGCCGCCCGGCCCGGCTGCGCGCCCCAGCTGTCCGAACTGCTGCGGGCCGCGCTGACCTGGGCCCGGTCCGCCGGTGCCGCCGAGGACGCGCTCGTCGGCTGGATCCGGCGAGCGGCCCGCGACGAACGGCAGCTGGCGGTGTTGTGCGGCTTTCTGCCCCGGCTGGCGCAGGACGGCGACGAGCCGCTCGACGTCCGGGCGGCCACACGGATACGGGAGGTGCTGGAAGCGCTGTGAGGGAAGGAACGGGGATGGTGAAGGAGATGGACCGCACCACCGGTGCGGAGGAGGAGACCGGGCACCGCGGCCAACCGGAGACCCGCGACCACACGGAGACCGGGCGTCGCGCCCACACGGAGTGCGGGCAGCCGCCCGGCACGCACGGCGGCGAGCGGGGCGCCGCGCACCCCAACACCCCTGCCCGCCGGTTCTCGGTGACCGGTGCCCGCCGGCTGCGCGAGGCGCTGCGCCACGGCGGGGACGCCCTCGCCGTCGCGCTGCGCGAAGCCGACGACGGGGTGTGTCTGAGCGCGCTCGACGAGGGGCTGCCCGCCGAGCGGGTCACCCGGATCGTGGTCGAGCTGGTGCGCCGGGCGCCGGAGCGGGGACCGGAGCTGGCGGACGCGGTCTGCGAGAAGGTGCTGCTGGCCCATCTTTATCTCGACGCCCCGGCCGGTCCGGCGGTGGGCGGGGCCGGACGGGGGTCCGCCGTGGATCCGGACACCCGGCTGCGGGTGCGCAACGCGCTGATGCTCTACGAGGGTCTGGTGCGCCCGTACGCGGACCGCGGGGCCGTGCCCGAGCTGATGGGGTGTGTCCTGCCCGGCCTGTGGAGCGCGGGCGGCGGCGCGGGCCGCGAGGTGGTGCGCCGGGTCATCGGCACCCGGCAGCCCACCGGCTTCGGCGAGAAGGGCTGGAAGGCGCTGTTTGCCGGAGTCGCCGAGGAGTGCCGGGAACTGGAGGACGCGGCGTGCCGGGCCGCCCGGCGGGAGGCGCGGCGGCGCCGGTGGTGGCCGCGGCGCGGGGACGACGACGGCGGCGGCCGGATCGATCTGCAACCGGGCCAGCTGTGGGTTTCGGCCCTGCTGGGCGTCATCGCCGTCGCGCTGGTGCTGATCGTGGTGCTCGCCGCGGGCTGAGCCCGGCCGCCCCCCCCGGCCCCGCGTACGGCGCCGTCGGCCGGGGCAGGTACCGGCCAAGATCGGAGATATGTGTGTCGCGGGACGTTCACCGTGGGCCCGCAGCGGCGAAGATGGGTGCATGGGATTCCATGTGGACTCCGAGGCCGGGCGGCTGCGCCGTGTCATCCTGCACCGCCCCGATCTGGAGCTGAAGCGGCTCACTCCGTCCAACAAGGACGCTCTGCTCTTCGACGACGTCCTGTGGGTGCGGCGGGCCCGCCAGGAGCACGACGGTTTCGCGGATGTGCTCCGCGACCGCGGTGTCGAGGTCCATCTCTTCGGTGATCTGCTCACCGAGAGCCTCGCGATTCCGGCCGCGCGGTCACTGGTGCTGGACCGGGTCTTCGACGAGAAGGAGTACGGCCCGCTCGTCACCGACCATCTGCGCGCCGCCTTCGACGAGCTGACCGCCCCCGAGCTGACCGAGGCGCTGATCGGCGGGATGACCAAGCGGGAGTATCTGGCGCGGTACCCGGAGCCGGTCTCCGTCCGCTTCCACGCCATGGAGCCCGACGACTTCCTCGTCAATCCATTGCCGAACCACCTCTTCACCCGGGACGCCTCCGCATGGGTCTACGACGGGGTCTCGATCAACGCGATGCGATGGCCCGCCCGCTGGCACGAGACGGTGCACTACGAGGCCGTCTACCGCCATCACCCGCTCTTCGCCGACGAGGACTTCCACGTCTGGTCGGAGGGACAGGCGGCCTACCCCTCCACGATCGAGGGCGGCGATGTGCTGGTGATCGGCAAGGGCGCGGTGCTGATCGGCATGAGCGAGCGGACCACACCGCAGGCGGTGGAGATGATCGCGCACCGGCTGTTCGCGGCCGGTTCGGCCCGCACCATCGTGGCCCTCGACATGCCCAAGGGGCGGGCCTTCATGCATCTGGACACGGTGATGACGATGGTCGACGGCGACACCTTCACCCAGTACGCGGGGCTCGGGATGCTCCGCTCGTACACCATCGAACCGGGTGCGGGCAGCCTTGAGCTCAAGGTCACCGACCATCCGCCGGAGCATATGCACCGCGCGATAGCCGCCGCCCTCGGGCTGGATTCCATCCGGGTGCTCACCGCCACCCAGGACGTCCACGCGGCCGAGCGCGAGCAGTGGGACGACGGCTGCAATGTGCTCGCGGTCGAGCCGGGCGTGGTGGTCGCCTACGAGCGGAACGCCACGACCAACACCTTCCTGCGCAAGCGCGGGATCGAGGTCATCGACATCCCGGGCAGCGAGCTGGGGCGGGGCCGTGGCGGGCCGCGGTGCATGAGCTGTCCGGTTGAGCGGGACCCCGTGGACGGGTAGCAGGGTGGACGGGTAGCCGACGGACCGGCACCGCACCAGCGAAGACCCCCCCTCCGCATATATGCGGTTCTTCGTATATGCTTCCATGGTTCCTGGCCGCGGTATCGCCGCCGCAGCCGTGATCCACCGTGACCGAGGAGCCCACCCCATGGCGATTGACCTCACCGGCCGCCATTTTCTGAAGGAGCTGGACTTCACCGCCGACGAGTTCCGCCGGCTGGTCGGCCTGGCCGCCGAGCTGAAGGCGGCCAAGCGCGCGGGCGTGGAGGTGCGGCGGCTCCAGGGCAGGAGCATCGCTCTGGTCTTCGAGAAGACCTCGACCCGCACCCGCTGCGCCTTTGAGGTCGCGGCCGCCGACCAGGGCGCCTCGACGACCTATCTGGATCCGGTCGGTTCGCAGATCGGACACAAGGAGTCGGTCAAGGACACGGCGCGGGTGCTGGGCCGGATGTTCGACGCCATCGAGTACCGGGGCCACGGCCAGGGTGTGGTCGAGGAGCTGGCCGCCCACGCCGGAGTGCCCGTCTACAACGGCCTCACCGACGAGTGGCACCCCACCCAGATGCTCGCCGATGTGCTGACCATGAGCGAGCACAGCGACAAGCCGCTCCACGAGATCACCTACGCCTACCTCGGCGACGCCCGCTACAACATGGGCAACTCCTACCTCGTCACGGGCGCCCTGCTGGGCATGGACGTCCGGATCGTGGCGCCCCGGCTGCTCTGGCCGGACAACACCATCGTGGAGCTGGCCCGTCAGCTGGCCGCCGCCTCGGGTGCCCGGGTCTCGCTCACCGAGGACGTCGAGGAGGGCGTGCGCGGGGCGGACTTCGTCGCCACCGATGTGTGGGTGTCGATGGGGGAGCCCAAGGAGGTGTGGGACGAGCGGATAGCGCTGCTGGGCCCGTACGCGGTGACGATGGACGTGCTGCGCGCGACCGGGAACGACGCGGTGAAGTTCCTGCACTGCCTTCCGGCCTACCACGACCTGGGCACCGACGTGGGCCGGGAGATCTACGAGCGGCACGGGCTGACCTCGCTCGAGGTCACCGAGGAAGTCTTCGAGTCGGTGCACTCCGTCGTCTTCGACGAGGCGGAGAACCGGATGCACACCATCAAGGCGGTGCTGGTCGCCACGCTCAGCAGGCCCTGATACCCCCGGTGCGGAAGGTGCCGGGCCCGGCGGTCAGCGGGTCCGGGGCGGGAGGGTGAACCAGACGGCCTTGCCGAAGTCGGTGGGCCGGTAGCCCGCGTCCGCGCTGAGGGTGCGGATCAGCAGCAGTCCGCGGCCGCGTTCGGCCAGACTCGGGGTGCCGTCGGGGAGGTCGGCGCCGTCGGGTCTCTTGGGGCCCTCGGGGCGGCCCGGGCCGTCGAACCCGCCGGGCGGGGTCGGGTCCTGGTCATGCACCTCGACCTGCCAGCCACCGGTCGGTACCAGCTCCACCACCAGCTCTATGGGCTCGTCGCCGTCGGTGTGCTGCACGGCGTTGGCGACCAGTTCGGCCGTCAGCAGCTCCGCGGTGTCCCCGTCCACGGGGGCACCGATGTCCGCCAGGGTGTTACGGATCAGCGCACGGGCCAGCGGAACGGCGGCCGTCGTGTGCGGCAGTGCGAAGCGCCAAGTGGCGGCACGGAGGGGTTCGGGCAACGTCCTGGTCCAGTCGTCAGCGGAGCCTTGCGGCCGGGTGTACGGCTCTCCCCCCGGGTGAGTCCGGGGGGAGATACCGCAGCAACCCTTGACGGTATGAAGCGGACGATAGTGCCGGAAGGGACCGTGGACCACTCTTGGTGGGACTTATGACCTGACAGGCGACGTCCGCGCGGCGCTGTCTTATCGCGTACTCGTGACGACAGTCATGATGCGGTGATAACTTCAACTGGCAGGCAGCAGCCGTCAGGCCGAAGGAGGCCAGGGCCCATGAGTCCGTTCACCGGCTCCGCGTCCCGCACCGAAAAGTGGCGCCATCTGCGCCTCACGCTCGACGACGGCGTGGCGAACGTCACCCTCGCCCGCCCCGAGAAACTCAACGCGCTCACCTTCGGCGCCTACGCCGATCTCCGCGACCTCCTCGCCGAGCTGGCCCGCGAGGGCTCCGTACGGGCCCTGGTGCTCGGCGGCGAGGGCCGCGGCTTCTGCTCCGGCGGCGATGTCGACGACATCATCGGCGCCACCCTCGCCATGGACACCCGTCAGCTCCTGGACTTCAACCGGATGACCGGGCAGGTGGTGCGCGCCCTGCGGGAGTGCCCCTTCCCCGTGGTGGCCGCGGTGCACGGGGCCGCGGCCGGTGCGGGCGCCGTTCTCGCCCTCGCCGCCGACTTCCGGGTCGCCGACCCCACGGCGCGCTTCTCCTTCCTCTTCACCAAGGTCGGGCTCTCCGGCGGCGACATGGGCGCCGCCTATCTGCTGCCGCGCGTCGTCGGGCTCGGCCACGCCACCCGGCTGCTGATGCTCGGCGAGCCGGTGCGCGCCGCCGAGGCCGAGCGCATCGGGCTGATCAGCGTGCCGGTGGACGAGGGTGAGGCACAGAGCGGGGCCGAGGCGCTGGCCCGGCGGCTCGCCGACGGGCCCTCCCTCGCCCTCGCCCAGACCAAGGCGCTGCTCACCTCCGAGCTGGACATGCCGCTGTCCGCGTCGATCGAGATGGACGCGGCGACCCAGGCACTGCTGATGAACGGCGCGGACTACGCCGAGTTCCACGCCGCGTTCACCGCCCGCCGCGAGCCCCGGTGGCAGGGCCGGTGACCGCCGGACGACCGGCCCGGATCGCCGTCGTCGGCGGGGGGCCCGGCGGGCTGTACGCGGCGGTGCTGCTGGCCCGGCTGGACCCCCGGCGCGAGATCACCGTCTGGGAGCGCAACGCGTCCGACCGGACCTTCGGCTTCGGGGTGGTCCTCTCCGACGAGACCCTGGGCGGTATCGAGCACGCCGACCCGGCCGTCCACACCGCGATGTGCCGTGAGTTCGTCCGCTGGGACGACATCGACATCGTCCACCGCGGCCGGGTGCTCACCTCCGGTGGCCACGGCTTCGCCGCGCTCGGCCGGCGGCGGCTGCTGGAGATCCTCCACCAGCGCTGCCGCGAGCTCGGCGTCCGCCTCCACTTCCGGACCGCGGCGCCCTCCGCCGTGTCCCTCGCCCGCACCCACGATCTGGTGATCGCCGCGGACGGAGTGCACAGCGCCACCCGTCAGGCCCACGCCGACGCCTTCCGCCCGCGGCTGACCACCCACCGCTGCCGCTACATCTGGCTCGCCGCCGACTTCGCCCTGGACGCCTTCCGCTTCGAGACCGCCGAGACCGAGCACGGCGTGCTGCAACTCCACGGCTATCCCTATTCGCCCGATTCCAGCACCGTCATCGTCGAGGCCCGGGAGGAGGTGTGGCGCCGGGCCGGGCTCGACCGCTGCACCGAGCGGGAGTCCACGGAGGTCTGCGCCAAGCTCTTCGCCGACGCCCTCGGCGGCCGCCCGCTGCGCGGCAACGGCTCGCCGTGGACCGCGTTCCGCACCGTGGTCAACGAGCGCTGGTCGCACGGCAATACGGTGCTGCTCGGCGACGCCGCCCACACCGCGCACTTCTCCATCGGGTCGGGCACCAAACTGGCTGTCGAGGATGCCCTCGCGCTCGCCGCCTGCCTCCAGGAGCACCCGGAACTGCCCGACGCGCTCGCCGCGTACGAGGCCGAGCGCCGCCCCGTCGTCGAGTCCACCCAGCGGGCGGCCCGCGCCAGTCTGGAGTGGTTCGAGAATCTGGAGCTCTATCTCGGCCAGCCGCCACGGCAGTTCGCGTTCAACCTGCTCACCCGCAGCCGCCGGGTCACCCATGACAATCTGCGGCTGCGCGACACCGGCTTTGTCTCGGCGGTCGAGCGGGAGGCGGCGGTGCCGGCCGGTACGCCGCCGATGTTCACCCCCTTCCGGCTGCGCGGACTCACCCTGCGCAACCGTGTGGTGGTGTCCCCGATGGACATGTACTCCGCGCAGGACGGCACCCCCGGCGACTTCCACCTCGTCCACCTCGGCGGGCGCGCCGTGGGCGGTGCGGGCCTGGTCATGACCGAGATGGTGTGCGTGAGCCCCGAGGGGCGGATCACCCCCGGCTGCGCCGGACTGTACGAGGACGCCCATGAGGCGGCGTGGCGCCGGATCGTGGACTTCGCCCATGCGCAGTCCCCGGGCGTGGCCGTCGGTGTCCAGCTCGGCCACAGCGGACGCAAGGGCTCCACCCGGCTGATGTGGGAGGGCATCGACGACCCGCTGCCGGACGGCAACTGGCCGCTGGTGGCCGCCTCACCACTGCCCTACCGCCCCGGCGTCAGCCAGATACCGACGGCCCTGGACACCGCCGGACTCGCCGCCGTCCGCGACCAGTTCGTGCGGTCCGCGGAACGGGCCGCCCGCGCCGGATTCGACCTGCTCGAACTCCACTGCGCCCACGGCTATCTGCTCTCCGGCTTCCTCTCCCCGCTGACCAACCGGCGCACCGACGCCTACGGCGGCTCGCTTCAGGCCCGGCTGCGCTATCCGCTGGAGGTCTTCGACGCCGTCCGCGCCGTCTGGCCCCGCGAATCCCCCATGACGGTGCGCATCTCCGCCACCGACTGGGCCGAGGGCGGCACCACCGCCGAGGACGCGGTGGCCATCGCGTCGGCCTTCGCCGCCCATGGTGCCGACGCCGTCGATGTCTCCACCGGTCAGGTGGTCGCCCATGAGCGCCCCGACTTCGGCCGCTCCTACCAGGCGCCGTTCGCCGACCGCATCCGCAACGAGCTCGGCGTCCCCGTCATCGCCGTCGGGGCCATCTCCTCCTGGGACGACGTCAACTCCCTGATCCTGGCGGGGCGCGCCGACCTCTGCGCCCTGGCCCGCCCCCATCTCTATGACCCCCACTGGACCCTGCACGCGGCGGCCGAGCAGGAGTACACCGGACCCGGGGCGCCCTGGCCGCTGCCGTACCAGGCGGGCAGCCGGAAGCCGCCGACGGGGCGTACGGACGGGCCCAAGCCGCGGCTCGCGCTGGCGGAGCCCCCGGCCGGCTAGGTCCTGTCCGGTGGATCTTCGCGGATCAGCCCGCGGCGTCTGGTGCGGTGGATCGCAAGGCGGAGGGTCGTCCTCGTACCGGGTCGTACTCGGACGATCCCGACAACGAAGCGAGGTGCCGTGCCAGGCGTCGCGGGCCCGCGAAGATCCGCTGGACAGGGCCTGGTAGTGCTTTGTTAGGTGGTGTCGTAGGGCTGCCATGGCACGGTTTGTTGACAGGCGGG
>NZ_JAERRF010000190.1 GCF_016741875.1 Streptomyces coffeae
AGGCCGAACAGCTCGACCAGGGTCTTACCGGCCGACGCCATGGCGTCGCGCGGGCGCATGGCCTGCTTGGTCTCGACGTCGACGATCAGCTTGTCGAAGTCGGTGCGCTGCTCGACACGGGTCGCCTCGACCTTGTACGTGACCTTGAGCACCGGCGAGTAGATCGAGTCGACCGGAATCCGGCCGATCTCCTGGCCGACCTGCTTGTTCTGAACGGCGGAGACATAGCCGCGACCGCGCTCGACGGTCAGCTCCATCTCCAGCTTGCCCTTGCCGTTCAGCGTGGCCAGGACCAGGTCCGGGTTGTGCACCTCGACACCGGCCGGCGGCGCGATGTCGGTGGCGGTGACCAGGCCGGGGCCCTGCTTGCGCAGGTACATCACGACCGGCTCGTCGTGCTCCGAGGAGACGACCAGCTGCTTGATGTTGAGGATGAGGTCGGTGACGTCCTCCTTGACGCCCGGCACGGTGGTGAACTCGTGCAGGACCCCGTCGA
>NZ_JAERRF010000191.1 GCF_016741875.1 Streptomyces coffeae
AGGTGGTGGAGGGTGTGTTGGGTGGCGGTGGTGAGGATGGGGTCGGGGCCGATTTCGAGGAAGATGCCTGTATCTGGGGCGATGTGGGTGATGGCGGGGTGGAAGTGGACGGGTTGGCGGATGTGCTGGGCCCAGTAGTCGGGGGTGGTGATGTCGGTGTCGGCGGGTTGGCCGGTGAGGTTGCTGATGAGGGGGATGGTGGGTGGGTGGTAGGTCAGTCCGGTGATGGCGTTGGTGAATGGTGTGAGGATGGGGTCCATCAGGGGGGAGTGGAAGGCGTGGCTGACGCTGAGCGTCCGGGTCTTGCGGCCGCGTTCCGCCCATGCCTCACTGATGCCGGTCACCAGTTCCTCGGGCCCTGAGATCACCGTATTGCCAGGGGTGTTCAGGGCGGCGATGCTGACTTGTCCGTCGGTTTGGGCGAGGTCGTCGGTGAGTTCGTCGGGGGTGGCGGCGATGGTGGCCATGGCTCCGCCGGTGGGGAGTTGGCCCATG
>NZ_JAERRF010000192.1 GCF_016741875.1 Streptomyces coffeae
CGCATCCGCAGCCGCACCCAGCGCATGCAACGGCGCGAACCGGTACAACTCAAGCGCCTCTTCCGGGGTGATACGCCCCCCACCAGCCGCGCGGTCGAGCGCCGCCTTCGCGCCGGGGTGTTCCTTCTCGAACGTCGTCATGGTCAGAGTCATCACGCCAGTGCTCCTGCGTCGGGCCCGTACAGCTCCACCTGGTCGTTCGTGCGACGCACATGGATGCAGTCACCGGGGCAGTCGTTCGTTGCGGCCACCACGTCCCTCACCAGAGGAAGCGGAACAGTCACCGTGGCGGCGGGCTCTTGGCACAGCTCGTCGTTCTCGTCCTTGACGTAGGCCAGTCCGTCGATGTCCAACTCGAAGACTTCCGGGGCGTACTGGGCACAGATGCCGTCCCCGGTGCACAGGTCCTGATCGATCCAGACTTCGAGTTCATCGTCGGGCGTGTTCGTGTCCATGGCTGCTGCCTGCCGATCGTCGTGGGGTGGGAGAGGCCGA
>NZ_JAERRF010000193.1 GCF_016741875.1 Streptomyces coffeae
CCAGCCGGGCCAGTTCCGCTTCGCCCAGCTCGCCCGCCATGCCGGCGGTGTTCTCCCACAGGCCCCATGCCAGGGACGTCGCGGGCAGCCCCGCCGCCGTGCGCATCTGCGCCAGCGCGTCCAACGACGCGTTCGCCGCCGCGTAGTTCGCCTGCCCGGGACTGCCGATCAACGCCGCCACCGAGGAGAACAGCACGAACGCCGACAGACCCATGTCGGCCGTCAGCTCATGCAGATGCCAGGCGGCATCGACCTTCGGCCGCATCACCCGTTCCACCTGCTCCGGGCTCAACGACTCCACCACACCGTCGTCCAGCACACCGGCCGTGTGCACCACGGCACTCAACGGGCCGTCGAGCGCGTCCAGCACACCCGTCAGCTGCTCACGGTCGGCCACATCGCACGCCACGACCCGGACATCAGCTCCCTGTGCCTCCAGACCGGCCACCAACTCACCGGCCCCATCGGCCGCCGGACCACGCCG
>NZ_JAERRF010000194.1 GCF_016741875.1 Streptomyces coffeae
GTGTTCCGCGGGGTTGGTCGTTTGAGCAGGCGGCGTCGGTGCCGGTGGTGTTCTTGACGGCGTATTACGCGTTGATGGATCTGGCCGATCTCCGGGCGGGGGAGTCGGTGGTGGTTCATGCGGCTGCGGGTGGTGTGGGTATGGCGGCGGTGCAGTTGGCTGCGCATGTGGGGGCGGAGGTGTTCGCGACCGCCAGTGAGGGCAAGTGGCCCGCGGTGCGTGAGCTTGGTATTCCGGCTGATCGTATTGCTTCGTCGCGGACGACGGAGTTCGAGGAGGTGTTTTCCCGGGTTACGGGTGGTGTTGGGGTGGATGTGGTGCTGGATTGTCTGGCGGGGGAGTTTGTTGATGCGTCGTTGCGGTTGATGGGTGAGGGTGGTCGGTTTGTGGAGATGGGCAAGACCGATGTCCGTGATGCGGGGGAGGTGGCTGCTGCTTATCCGGGGGTGGTGTATCAGGCGTTCGATGTGATGGACGCGGG
>NZ_JAERRF010000195.1 GCF_016741875.1 Streptomyces coffeae
GCAGACCCTGTGTGCTCGTGGCGTCCCAGATGGCGATGTTGTCCTTCGGGAAACCGCACTGCATGGCCTCGCGCTTGCCCATCTGGTCCGGCACAAGGACAGCCAGCGTCCAGTTGTCCTCCTGTGTCGCGATCATCTTGGCCACGGCCTCGACCAGTTCACGCGGATCCCTGGCAGGGGCATCCGGGCAGCGATGACTGGCGTTCTCCTGCCCGTCGGTCAGTACGAACGTCAGGAAGCTGTGGTCACCGTACAGTTGAGCCGTCTGCGCCAGCTCCCGCTGTGACTTCAGCGCGGCCGCCAGCAGAGCCGTCATTCCGCCGACCCGGTACAGCTGCTTCAGCGACGGCATCCGCAGCACGTCCTTGTCATAGATGACGCACTCCACCGTGTCTGCGAAGACGTACACCGTGACGCGGGTTTCCTGGTCCAGTTCCCCCGACCGGCGGGCAAGATACGCAATCTGCTGGTCC
>NZ_JAERRF010000196.1 GCF_016741875.1 Streptomyces coffeae
CCAGACCCTGTGTGCTCGTGGCGTCCCAGATGGCGATGTTGTCCTTCGGGAAACCGCACTGCATGGCCTCGCGCTTGCCCATCTGGTCCGGCACAAGGACGGCCAGCGTCCAGTTGTCCTCCTGTGTCGCGATCATCTTGGCCACGGCCTCGACCAGTTCACGCGGATTCCTGGCAGGGGCATCCGGGCAGCGATGACTGGCGTTCTCCTGCCCGTCGGTCAGTACGAACGTCAGGAAGCTGTGGTCACCGTACAGTTGAGCTGTCTGCGCCAGCTCCCGCTGTGACTTCAGCGCGGCCGCCAGCAGAGCCGTCATTCCGCCGACCCGGTACAGCTGCTTCAGCGACGGCATCCGCAGCACGTCCTTGTCGTAGATGACGCACTCCACCGTGTCTGCGAAGACGTACACCGTGACGCGGGTTTCCTGGTCCAGTTCCCCCGACCGGCGGGCAAGATACGCAATCTGCTGGTCG
>NZ_JAERRF010000197.1 GCF_016741875.1 Streptomyces coffeae
GAGGTGTGTGCGCAGTTCGACGGTTTGTTGGAGCGGTCGTTGCGTGAGGTTGTCTTCGGGGATGGCGATGCTCTGGATGCGACGGGGTTCACGCAGTGTGGTCTGTTCGCGTTGGAGGTTGCGCTTTACCGTCTGATCTCGTCGTGGGGTGTGATGCCTGATTTCGTCGGTGGGCATTCGATCGGTGAGATCGTGGCTGCGTTTGTGGCGGGGGTGTGGTCGCTTGAGGATGCGTGTGTGTTGGTGGCGGCGCGTGGTCGGTTGATGCAGGCGTTGCCTTCGGGTGGTGTGATGGTGTCGGTGCGGGCGTCGGAGGCCGATGTTCTGCCGTTGCTGGAAGGCCACGGCGAGGTTGGTGTGGCTGCGGTGAACGGTCCGTCGTCCGTGGTGATGTCCGGTGCCGGGGCTGCGGTTGCTGCCGTGGTGGAGCAACTTGAACAGCGGGGTGTGAAGACGCGCCGGCT
>NZ_JAERRF010000198.1 GCF_016741875.1 Streptomyces coffeae
CCTGCGCGCTGCCGGTCTCGGCGCCCTGGCCGACCTGGGCTTCCTCGGCCTGGACGACGACGGGGACAACCCCGTGGTCGTCACCGGCTTCAAGGCCACCCGTGCCCGCAAGCTCGCACCCGCCGAAAGGGAGGCCAACCGCATCCTGGCCGCCGGACGCACCCCGGTCGAACGCGGCTTCGCCCATCTGAAGAACTGGCGGATCCTCACCAAGCTCCGCACTGACCACGCTCGCGCCACCCACCTGCTTCGCGCGCTGCTCGTCCTGACGAACATCGAGGCCACTACAGGCAATTGATCTCTACCGCAGGCAGCCCACGACCAGCACAAGCACGCGGAACAGCGTCACTGAGCCGGGATCGGCTGGGTGAGGTTCAACGGGTTGCCGTCGGGGTCCTGGATGTGGGCGACGCGCTGTCCCCACGGCATGTCGTTGGGCCCGCTGCC
>NZ_JAERRF010000199.1 GCF_016741875.1 Streptomyces coffeae
TGCACCCTGGCCACCGCTGCCCCACACACCGGCAATGGACGAGAACAGGACGAACGCGTCCAATGGCGTTTCGCCCAGCAGCTCGTGCAGGTTCCTCGCACCGTCGACCTTGGCCGACAGCACACCGGCAAGCTCGCCCGGGTCGAGGTCGGCGAGTACGGCCGAGCGCTCGACACCGGCCGCGTGCACGACGGCGGTGAGTGAGGGGATGCTCTCCAGCAGCGCCGCGACTGAGTCACGGTCAGCCATGTCACAAGCGACGAACGTGACGCGCGCGCCCAGTTCGACGAGCTCGGCCTCCAACTCCGCAGCGCCCTCAGCGGCCCGGCCGCGACGGCTCACCAGCACCACATGCTCGGCCCCGCGCGCTGCCAGCCAGCGCGCCACATGGCCACCCAGGGCACCAAGACCACCGGTCACCAGCACCGTCCCGCGCGGCAG
>NZ_JAERRF010000002.1 GCF_016741875.1 Streptomyces coffeae
AGGGTGGCGCGTGCGGCGACGAGTCGGCAGGCGTCGGGGAGGTCGAAGACCCCGGCGATGTGTGCCGCGGCGATCTCGCCGATGGAGTGGCCGATCACCGCGTCCGGGTGGACGCCCACCCAGGCGAGCAGTCTCGCCAATGCGATATGCAGGGCGAACAGCCCCGCCTGCGCATACGTCGTGTGATCCAGCAGATCCGCATGCTCCGTGCCATCGCTGAAGACCACATCGCGCAGTGCATGCTCCAGATGCGGATCGAGGAGCGTACACACGTCGTCGAAGGCTTCGGCGAAGACGGGGAAACGGTCGTACAGCCCGGCGCCCATGCCCGGCCGCTGGCTGCCCTGCCCGCTGAACAGGAACACCGTCCGGCCCGCCCCGGCCACAGCCTCGCCCGACCCCACAACACCCGGGTGCGGTTCACCGGTGGCCAGTGCCTCCAGACCCGCCAGCAGCTCTTCGCGCTCCGCCCCCACCACCACGGCCCGGTGCTCGAACAGGGTCCGCGAGGTCAGCAGCGACCAGCCCACCTCTGCCGGGCCCACATCGGCATCGCCGTCCTCCACCCGCCTGGCCAGCGCCGCCGCCTGGTCCCGCAACGCTTCCGCACTCCGCGCCGACACCACCCATGGCATCGGCCCGGCCGGCGGTCCCGCGCTCACCGGCCCCGTCTCGTCCGCGTCGGACAGCTCGGCAGCCTGCTCCAGGATCAGATGGGCGTTGGTGCCGGAGATACCGAAAGAGGACACCCCCGCCCGGCGTGGATGGTCGGTCCGCGTCCACGGTGCGGCCTCGGTGAGCAGCCGGATGTCCCCGGCGCTCCAGTCCACATGCGGGGTCGGCTGATCGATGTGCAGTGAGGCGGGCAGCAGCTCATGCCGCATTGCCATCACCATCTTGATCACGCCCGCCGCGCCCGCGGCCATCTGTGCGTGGCCGATGTTCGACTTGATGGATCCCAGCAACAGCGGCTGTCCGTCGTCGCGTTCCTGCCCGTAGGTGGCCAGCAGCGCCTGGGCTTCGATCGGGTCGCCCAGTGTGGTCCCGGTGCCGTGCGCCTCGACCGCGTCCACCTCCGACGGCGACAGCCGGGCGTTCTCGAGTGCCTGCCGGATCACCCGCTGCTGCGACGGGCCGTTGGGTGCCGTCAGGCCGTTGCTCGCACCGTCCTGGTTGACGGCCGTGCCCCGGATCACCGCCAGTACCCGGTGGCCGTTGCGCCGTGCGTCGGACAGCCGCTCCAGCAGCAGCACGCCGACACCCTCGGACAGCGTCATTCCGTCGCCGTCGGCCGAGAACGCCTTGGACCGGCCGTCCGGGGCGAGGCCGCGCAGCTCGCTGAAGCCGATGAACGGCGCCGTCGAGGACATCACGGCGACCCCGCCAGCCAGGGCGAGTTCGCATTCGCCCTGGCGGATCGCCTGGCACGCCAGATGCATGGCCACCAGCGACGAGGAACACGCGGTGTCCACCGTCACCGCGGCTCCCTCGAGACCCAGGGTGTACGCCACCCGGCCGGACACCACACTGGCCGAGTTGCCGATCGTGAAGTATCCGGCGGAGCCCTCGGGTACCTGTGAGACGTCCGAGCAGTAGTCGAGGTGGTCACAGCCGATGAAGGTGCCGGTGCGGCTGCCCCGTAGCGATTCCGGATCGATACCGGCGTACTCGATGGCCTCCCACGATGCTTCCAGAGCCAGCCGCTGCTGCGGTGCCATCCCGAGTGCCTCGCGCGGGCTGATGCCGAAGAAAGCGGCGTCGAATCCGGCGGGGTCGTCGATGAAGCCGCCTTCGCGGCAATAGCTGGTGCCCGGGTGTTCCGGGTCGTGGTGGAAGAGGTTGTCCAGGTCCCAATTGCGGTTCGTCGGCAGCTCGGTGATGGCGTCCCGCTCAGCGGCAACCAGCTCCCACAGTTCCTCGGGGGACCGTACGCCCCCGGGGAATCGACAGGCCATCCCGACAATGGCGACCGGCTCATGTCCGGCCGACTCGGCGTCCTTCAGACGGCGCTGAGTCTGACGCAGGTCCGCCGTGACGCGCTTCAGGTAGTCGAGAAGCCTCTCTTCGTTGTTCGCCATTGGCGGCGTACCCACTTCCCTCGACGAGAACCGGCGACCTCATGCCTCGTTGGACGGGCCGAACGAGCTGAAGGGTGAACGGGCTGAAAGGGCGGAACGAGCGGACGAGCTGTTTCGGGAGCTGAGCGGTGAACCAGCGGGTGCGCGGCGGGACGGAACGTGCCCGGTCAGGGCCGGACGCCCGGACCGTCCGGTGCGCTACCGACGGTGGCAGTCGTAGCTTCCCCGCAGCACGGTTCCATCGGGAAAGGTGAAACTCGTGTTGTCCCTGAAATGTCCAGGACCGAGGATCTGGTAATCGTCGACCAGGCCCAGTTTGATTCCCTCGGTGCTGCCGCCGGCGTCCGGAGTCACCACCTGGTTGAGCGGGCCCTTGAACATGAGATGCCCGTTCTTCCAGCCCGGTGAGGAGTAATTTCCGGACGAGCCCCAGTTGTCGTGGTACTGGTTGATGAAGGTATTGTCGACGGGATTCCAGCCGAAGGAGGAACGCCCGACGACTTTTCCGGGTTCCAGGGTGGCGTCGGTGTAGTAGTAATGGCCGCCCATGGCCTTCTTCGTGGTCATGCCCAGCACCGCCGGCTTTCCGCCCGGCGGCGGTGTGTAGTCACAGGTGTAGGTGCCGAGCAGGAAGTCCAGATCGCGCATCTGGGGCGGTGCGGGCAGCGGATTGGTGGACCGCGGCGGCTTTTTGCCCTGGGTGTCGGGTTCGGCGTTCACCGGGCTCATGGTGAGCGCGACCACGCTCACGGCAGCCAGGCCGACCACACCGACAGGGACGCGTCGCCCGACCCACCTCGCCCCGCGCGCCGGGGGAAGCGGATCCTGTCCTTCTGTTCCGTGGGTACGCACACTCAACTCCACCGGTCATCGGGGCCTGGCCTTCGGTCCAGCGCCCGGCGGATCATCGGGCGCCGATACGGCGACCATCATTTGCGTCCGCACTAAAGGTGATCTAACGCGCCGCTAGGTCCTTCGCCTTAGTCCAGCTTTAGTGATATCGCCGACCATGAACCGGACGTTCGCGATAAGGAGGATGGCGATGGGCGACTCTGGCGGACTGGGTGAGTCCTCGGTCACACACGGCTGGCCGGCCCTGGAAAAGTACATCGACCGGGCACCCAGCTCGAAGGAGATGATGACCTGGATCGAATCGATCGTCAGCCAGGGTATTCGCCGGGCGGGATATCCGGCCGACAGCTGGACCGAGGAGTGGGCCGCCGACCAGTTCCGGGAGACGGGGCTCGAGGACGTCCGTCTGGAGCCGTTGGACACACCGATCTGGCGACCGCGGTCCGCCACCTTCGAGATCTGGTCGGCGGACCGTCCCGATGACATCACCCGCTTCTCCGGGCTCGCCCTGCCGTACACCACCCCCACCGAGGGGACCGAGGGACACCTCGTCCGCATGGAGGAGGGGGAGGTGCGCGGCCGAATCGCCGTACAGGAGATCGGCTTCACCCGGCTTCCGCAGACGGAGGTGCAGGCCCGGGCCACCGACTGTTACGACCCCGAGGGTGTGTTCCCCGATCTCGTCCAGACCGTCCCGTTCGACCTTCCGCATGTGCTGGACTTCGACATCGCCATCAAGGACGGCGCGACCGCCTATGTCGGACTGCTCACCGGACTGCCCTGGGAGACCAGTGACTTCTACTGGCCCTACGACGCGGAGCGGCGGTCGATCCCCGGTATCTGGCTGAGCGGGAAGGACGGGGGGAAGGTCCGTGAGCTGATGGCGTCCGGGGAGTGCGAGGGGCGGATCGTCTCCGACGCCACGATCACCGAGGAGACCACCCACAATGTGGTGGGAACACTTCCCGGCGCCTCGGACCACTGGGTCATCGTCGGCTCCCATCACGACGGTCCGTGGGCCTCCGCGGTCGAGGACGCCTCCGGTGTCGCCCTCGTCCTGGCGCAGGCCACGTTCTGGGCGTCGGTGCCGCGGGAACTGCGGCCGCACAACATGCTGTTCGTGCTGACCTCCGGCCACATGGCGGGTGCCGCGGGCACCCAGGCCTTTATCGCGGCGCATCCGGAGCTGTTCCCCGAGGTCGTCCTGGAGATGCATCTGGAGCACGCCGCCCGGGAGGCGGTGGTGGTCGACGGGGAGGTCGTGCCCACCGACGATCCCGAGGTGCGCTGGTGGTTCACCACCCAGGCGCCGCAGCTGGAGCGGCTGGTGGCCGAGTCCATCGCGGCGGAGGATCTGCGGCGTTCATGGATCCTGTCGCCGACCGCCTTCGCGCCCAACCCCGCGACCGATGGCGCGTATTTCTACTACACCGGTGTGCCACTGGTGCAGTTGATCACCACGCCGATGTACATCTTCGATCCGCGGGACACCCCGGACAAGGTCGATCAGCAGAGCCTGGTGCCCCTCACCATGGGGGCGGCACGGATCATCGCCGGGACCGTCGGCTGTGAACCGGACACCCTCCGGGTGCCGATCGAGAACGCACAGGCCACGACGGACACGTCGGACACCAAGGACACGACGGAGTAGCGCCGGGCAGGGTGTGAGGACGGCCCGCCGGGATCCGGCGGGCCGTCCTCCGATCGGAGGTGTCTAGCGGCCCGACGCCGTCAGTGCGCAGCGGGCCGTGGCGGTCTTGCGGGGGTCGCTTTCGGAACGGGCGGTGAGGAGCACCTTGCCGTGCCGGTCGGCGCCCTTCTTCGCGGTCACGGCCACGTTTACGTCCACCGAGGTTCCGGCCTCGGCGGTGGTGAGCCGGTTGGGCAGCCAGGCCGACCAGCCCCGCCCGGCGGCCGTGGCCGACAGCCGGTACACATCGGAGGTGGTGGAGGCACTGGTGTTCCCGGGCCGGTCACCCTTTTCGGCCGTTGCGTCGCCGGTGTTGGCGAGGGCGAAGGTGCACCGGGCCCGGCCCTCGGACGGCTTGCCCGTCGCCTGGCCACGGCCGACGGCCAGCCCGCGCCGCTGTGTCCCGTCGCCGTCGAGGGAGCGGACGGCCACGGTGTACGAGAGCACCCCGGACCGGTTCCGGTGCAGATCGAGGACGTAGAAGCGCAGCCGGTTGGCCTTGTCGACGTACTCGTACTGGCTGCCGGAGTCGGCCCCGGCGTGGAAGAGCGCGTCGCTGAGCTGGCGGTAGTCCCCCATGGTGATCTTCTGTGGGGTGCCGTCGGGGCGCTCGAAGTCCACCAGGTCGATGTCCTCGGGATGTGCGTCGATGACCCAGGCGAACGGTGCCCGGTCCTGTTCCTTGGTCTTGCTGAGCAGCACTCCGTGGTCCGGGGTGAAGGAGTCCATGCCCATCCGGTCCACGACCTCGAGCGTGTAGTGGTCGTAGCCGCCGCCGTCGCACAGCGGATCGGTGTCGCGGTCGCAGGGCGGGGAGAGGTCCTTGTCCATGGCGATGGTGACACCGGACAGCCCCTTCTTCCCCGGTGGGGCGGAGCGCGCGGTGACCCGGGCGGTGACGAGCCCGGAGTCCTGGAGAGCGGCGCGGTCCAGCCGCAGGACATTGCGCTCGTCCACGATGCCCAGCTTCAGCTTGTCGCGCAGCACATGCTGGGCGCCCATCGAAGCGCCCGCGGTGGCGGGGATCCGCCAGCGGGTGTGCGGGCCTCCGGGGCCGTTGAACGAGCCCCGGGAGAGCATGCCCCAGATACCGGTGTAGGCGCGGCTGAGCGGGGTGCCGTACGGGTTGTTGTAGTTGTCGCCGATGCCCAGGATATGGCTCAACTCATGGGCGTAGACGGCCATTCCGGAGCTCTCGGCCTGGAGGGACGAACCGTCCGCGGCGTTCGGCCAGATACGGGCGGCGGCCTGCCAGGAGGTCCAGGGGACATAGCGGGTCCTGGCCGCGTTGTTCCCGGTGGGGATCGGCGGGCCCCACACCGCGGGCACGTCGCCCGCGCTCGCGAACTTCATCTGGCCGAACTCCTGCCAGGTGGAGGACTCGTCCTCCCCGGCGGTGAGATAGAAGACGAAGTCGAACTTCGCCGCTTCGTCGGAGCCGATGTCGCCGGTCCACGCCGCCTTGGCGTCGGCGCGGATGTCCTTGCCACAGCTGTCCCCGGCAGGGCAGGCGCCCGGGTTCATCGAGTCCTCGACGCCGTACTGGTACGACTTCCAGGGCATGCGGTACACACCGAAGGCGGTCAGATCGACACCGATGCGTCCACCGGAGTCCTCCATCCAGTACTCGTTGATGGTGTGACCGTGGTTCAGCGGACCCGGCTTGTTGAGGAAGTCCCGGTAGAAGCTGGGGAGGCGATGACGGGGGATCCCGGCGGCGGTGGGCTGCGGATTGCCGAACCGGTTCGATCCGGCCGGTCTGCTGACCGTGAACTCCTCGTCGGGGTAGTCCAGGAGGACCAGGGCGCCCTTGAAGGTGCGCTGGGTGGGTTCGACCGACGGATCGGCCCAGTCGGTGCCGGGGACCGCGCGGTAGTCGGCCCAGGTCATATCGTCCGGGTTGCGCCAGTGCTGGGGGTCGATCGGCTGGACCAGCGGTGGTCCGGTGGGCCGAGCCGACGATGTGCCGTCCGCGGTGGCGCGGGCGGGTCCGGCGGCGACGGCCGCCAGGGTGGCGAGGACGGTGGTGACGAGCGTTAAGCGGCGGACTCGTCTTCGGCGGAGGAACAAGGCTCACCTCTTGTCGGGCGTCTTGGGGCTCAGACATGACAAGCCGTGCGAACGGTATGCCTACCGCTGCCCAAGGTAAGCCGGTGGAGGGGGCGGCGCCAGAGTGCCGCTGTGACGTCTGCCCCGGATGCCCGCCCCGGGATCACACCGGCCGCAGCCGCCGGATGCGGTCCAGGTCCCCGGCGAGCAGATCGTCGTGTGCCAGGGCGAAGTCCCCGTTGGGCAGGGCGTCCTGGCCGTAATAGGCGCCCATCACCGTGTCGGGGAGGAAGCCGCGCAGCTCATGCCGCATCCCCGCGGGATAGTCGACGGGTTCGCCCCAGCTCTCCGGAGCCTCGTCGGTGCCGAACAGCACCCAGTGGTCCACCGACACCTCGGCGTCCAGGTCGGGCGGCCCGCCGGTGTGGCAGTCCAGCGCGGGCAGTGTCAACTGGTCCGGCTCCAGCGGCTCGTACCACATCAGCAGGGGCTTGGCGCGCTGTGCGTCGGCGTTGTCGAAGCAGCACACCGCGATGGTGTGGCACGGGTACCGCTCCGCGTAGAACTCCAGCAGCCGCGGATCGATCCGGGGCCGCTTGCGGGGCGCCACCTGGTACAGCGCCTCGGTGATGGCGATGGCATCGCGGGCGAGCAGTACCGTGTAGACGTCGTGGTCGAACACCTCCACCACGGGCGCGCGGCTCCGGCTCATCCAGATCATCTCCGAAGGGGCGGCCACCGGGAGGGGACGCACCGCGTCCACCATGCGCTTCAAGATGTCGTCGGAGCTCCCCGCGGACAGGAAGTTCTGCCGGGTCATGGGGAGGGCGGGCAGATGCAGCAGCATCGCGTTGGGCCCGGTGGCCAGATTGACCGCGGTGTTCTGATAGCCCAGCACATGGATCAGACCGTGCTCCGGGTGGTGACGGCGCCCCGCGTACACCGTGGTGCCGGAGAACCTGGCCGGGGCCATCGAGATACACATGCGGGCCACGCTACCCATACGGCGGTGGGGCCGGCGCACCGGGAGGCACAGCGATGGGGGGCGGGCCATGCGGGCGTTGGGGGCGAAGCGGACGCGGATCGGCCGCTGCGGCGTTCCGTACCCGTAGACGGCTGCCGGGCGGGCGACAAAGCGCGATAGCGTGTACAAGCCAACGGGAGGCTGCGGTACGGCCCGGGAACGTGGCCCATCACACCCGGGATCAGCACACCCGGAAGGCGAGGTGCACCCGCGCTCCTCCAGGCTGGGCGGCTTCACCGAGCGGCTTCCCGTCTGGCGCGACTCGTGGATACCAGCACTAGGAGCCCTCTTGACCAGCCCGGAACAGCGCATGGCTGACCTGCTCAAGACCTTCGGTGAGCCAGCGGCGAGCACGGCGCACCTGCTGTGCGACAGGCACCCGGCCGACGCCGTGGCGTTCACGTTGGTGGGCAAGGACCTGACCGGCCATGACATGACGTTCGGTGAACTGCGCGACCGCTCGGCGCGCATGGCCGGAGCGCTGGCCGACCTGGGGGTGGGAGTCGGCGACCGTGTCGCCACCTTGATGGGCAAGTCCGCCGAGCTGCTGGTCGCGACCCTCGCGATCTGGCGCCTGGGGGCCGTCCAGGTCCCGCTGTTCACCGCGTTCGCACCGCCGGCCATCGCGCTGCGGACCACGGGCAACGGCACCAAGGTTGTGATCACCGATGCCGATCAGCGCCCGAAGCTGGACCTGGAGTCCGGCTTCCCCTCCGAGCGGCCCTGGCGGATCGTCACCACCGGTCCGGTCGAGGGGGACGACCTGGGCTTCGCCGCGCTGGAGGCCGGACATACACCACAGGCCGAGCCGGTGGCCCTGGGCGGCGACGCGACGATCGTGGAGCTGTTCACCTCCGGCACCGCGGGCACTCCGAAGGCCGTCCCGATCCCGCTGCGGGCGGTCGCGGGCTTCGTCATGTACCAGGAATTCGGCCTGGACCAGCGTCCCGAGGACGTGTACTGGAACGCCGCCGACCCGGGATGGGCCTACGGCCTCTACTACGCCATCATCGGGCCCCTCGCCATCGGGCAGCGCAGCCTGCTGTTCAACAGTCTGTTCTCCGCCGAGTCCACCTGGGCGGTGCTCTCCCGCTACGGCGTCACCAACTTCACCGCCGGACCCACCGTCTACCGGAAGCTGCGCGCCTCGGAGCTGCCCGCCCCCGACGACCTGCGGCTGCGCTGCTGCTCCGCGGCCGGTGAGCCGCTGCCCCCGGACGTCGTGGACTGGGCGCGGGAGACGCTCGGTGTGCCGGTGCGCGACCACTACGGCTCCACCGAACTGGGCATGGCCATCTGCCACGCCTGGCATCCGGCCCTGCGCACCGATATCAAGCCCGGCTCCATGGGCCGTCCGATGCCCGGCTGGGCGGTCAAGGTACTCCGCGAGGACACCAACTCCGCCGTGGCCAAGACGGACATCCCCGGCCGCGTTGTGATCGACATCCCTGCCAGCCCGCTGATGTGGTTCCAGGGCTACCGGGACGCCCCCGAGCAGACGGCCGAGAAGTTCAGCCCCGATGGACGCTGGTTCTACACCGGTGACACCGCGGCCCGGGACGAGGAAGGCGATCTGTTCTTCTCCGGGCGCGGCGACGACGTCATCCTCATGGCGGGCTACCGCATCGGCCCGTTCGAGGTGGAGAGCGTGCTGCTGGAGCACCCGGCCGTGGTGGAGGCGGCCGCGGTCGGTGTGCCCCACGAGGAGTACGGCGAGATGGTGGAGGCGTTCGTGGTGCTGCGCCCCGGTGACGCGGAGCCCGGCGACGCGCTCGCCGCCGAACTCCAGCAGCTGGTGCGGGAGCGGTTCGCCACGCATGCCTACCCGCGGAGCATCCACTTCGTGGCGGAACTCCCCAAAACCTCCAGCGGCAAGACACAGCGCTTCCTGCTGCGTCCGCAAGCGAGCTCCGGCCGGGGCCGCTGAACCCCGGCTTCCGCCATCGCCCGACCGCCGCCCCGGCTTCCGTGCGCCGCACGCGAGCCGGGGCCGTTCACACGGTCGGGCACATGATCAGGTCCGGGAGCGCGAAAGCGCCTCCCGCACCGCCTCCTCCGTGCGCCCCACCACCGCCGAGCCGTCGTCCGCCGTGATGATCGGCCGCTGGATCAGCTTGGGGTGCTCCGCGAGCGCCGCGATCCACCGGTCCCGCGCGCTCTCCTCACGCGGCCAGTCCTTGAGCCCCAGCTCCTTCGCCGCCGCCTCCTGGGTCCGGGTGATGTCCCACGGCTCGAGCCCGAGCCGCGTCAGCACCGCCCGGATCTCGTCCTGGCTCGGTACCTCGTCGAGATAGCGGCGGACGGTGTACCCCGCGCCCTCCGCGTCGAGCAGAGTGAGCGCGCTGCGGCACTTCGAGCACGCCGGATTGATCCAGATCTCCATGCCGAACACCGTACCCCGAGACCACTCAGACCGGGTCTGACCAGGGGGCTTTGTCAGTGCCCAGCCGTAGAATGGAGGCAGTGAAAGGGAAGGATCCCGACCGTCTCAGGAGGATGCCGATGGCCACTGCCGCAACACCTCTTCCGGACCTGCCGAGCTTTCCGACCCTGCCGAAGAAGCGGATGCCCGCGGGCCGTCCGCGCGAGTGGTACGAGTCCCACAACCGCCGGCTGAAGGCCATGCGCCTGGCCATCGCCCTGCTCAACTCCGGTGTGTACCGCGCCGAGCAGGCACCCAACCGCAGGATACGCACCACCGCGGCCCGGATCGGAGTGCATCCGCCCTCCGACACCACCTGCCGTATGGTGCGCTCCCTGATCCGCCACGACAGCCGCTGACCGCCCCGGCCGCCCGCCGCGCCCGTTGTCGGGCGCGGCGGGCAGCTCCGTAGCGCGCCGGGTCAGCCGAGCCCCGGCAGGCTCCGCAGTTCGCCGATCCGCAGCACCCGGGCGAGCACGACGAACAGCAGCGCCATGGTGACGCACCCTCCGGCCAGACCCAGTACGGGAGCCCAGGCCGAGGAAGCCACGGCGCTGGAGCAGCCTCGGGCCACCAGCCAGCCGAGCCCGGCGGCCGCCACCGCCGCCGCGGTCAGCTTGCCGTAGGTGCGGCACAGCCGCTTGCCGTCCAGCCGCCCTTCCAGCCGGCGCCGCAGCCGCAGCGCGGTGAACAGCAGCCCCACCGCGTACGACACGGCGTAGCCCGCGGCCATACCGGTCACCGACCAGCGCGCCGGGAGCAGCAGATGGCAGGCCACGGCCAGGGCGATGTTCACCCCGCTGATCCACACCGCCATCCAGAACGGGGTGCGGGTGTCCTCGAAGGCGTAGAAGCCGCGCAGCAGCAGATACTGCGCGGAATACGGAATCAGACCGAGGCCGAACGCCTGGAGCATCTGGCCCAGCGGCAGTGCGGTGGTGGCGTCCGAGGAGCCGTGCGCGAACAGCAGTTGGGCGATCTGCGGACCGAAGGCCAGGAAGAAGAAGGCGGCGGGCACGATCACCACACCACTGGTCCGCAGCGCGCGGGAGAGGTCATGGCGCAGATCGTCCAGCCGGTGTTCGGCCACGGCCAGGCTCATCCGCGGCAGTAGCGCCGTGACCAGTGAGACCGTGACGATCGACTGCGGCAGCAGCCAGATGGTCTGGGCGTAGGAGTACGCGGAGTAGCCCACTCCGGAGGTGGGCAGTTGCTGGTCGGCCGCGTTGGCGAAGTTGGTCACCACCGCGAGCGCCACCAGATTGGCCACCACGAGCATCAGTGTCCACCGGGCCGCCACGAGGCTCTTGCGCAGCCCCGTGCCGCGCCAGTCGAAGCGCGGCCGGAAGCGGAAGCCCGCGGCACGGACGTAGGGCACGAGCGCGAGGGCCTGGAGCGCGATACCGATGGTGGTGCCGATCCCCAGCAGCCGCACCTGCGCCGCTGTGATGTCCTCCACCCGCTCGGGTGCGGTCAGCAGTCCGACGTACCACCCGAACATGGCGATGAGGATGACGTTGTTGAGCACCGGGGTCCACATCATTGCCCCGAACTTGCCCCGGGCGTTGAGGATTTGGCCCATGATGAAGTACACGCCGTAGAAGAAGATCTGCGGCAGCAGGAAGCGCGCGAAGACCACCGTCAGCTCGAAGGCGGCATGGGTGTGCGGCGAGTCGTCCCGGTAGATGCTGACGATTTCCGGGGCCGCCCATACGGAGAGCAGTGTGCCCACACCGAGCACACAGAGCACCAGGGTGACCAGACGCTGTTCGTACGCCCGCCCGCCGTCGGGCTGTTCGGCGCGGGCACGCACCAGCTGGGGCACCAGCACGGAGTTGAGGGCGCCGCCGATCAGCAGCGTGTACAGGCTCATCGGCACGGTGTTGGCGGTGTTGTACGTACTGGCCAGCAGGCCGGTGCCGAGCGCTGCGGCCTGGAGCACCTGCCGGATCAGCCCCGTGGCTCTGGACACCATCGTGCCGAGCGCCATCAGTACGGAGGATCGCATCAGCCCGCCCGGGGCGCCGTCCCGCCTTCGGGTGGTGTGCCGTGCCCGTTTGCGCTTCCCCCGTGACCGCGAATCCGTCTCCGCCCCTGTCTTCTCGATCATGGGGGCAATCTACCGGGGCGTGCGGGATGCCATTCCGCGGGTGGACCGGTGGGGGTCCGTTTTCCGCCGGGGGAAATGCGGAGACGGCGGGTAGGGGAATGCCGCGGGAATTCCACTGACACCGTCAGAGGGGCGAGCGTCGGCGCCTGGGCCTCAACAGCAGGTGCGCATTTTAGAGGATGTATCCCGCTATGTCGCTTCCCGTTGCGAGGGAAGCGGCGCGGACGCAGGCTCTCCTTGACGGAGGGAGTCCTGCGATGACCCAGCAACCGCCGCCGTCGGTGGTCGACCGTCCGGTCGTCGGCTCGTACGCGACCTACGCCGGAGCCCAGCGTGCCGTCGACTTCCTGTCCGACAACAAGTTCCCGGTGGAACACACGGCGATCATCGGCTCGGATCTGCGCATGGTGGAAACGGTGCTCGGGCGGCTCACCCGTGGCCGTGCGGCGCTGGCCGGTGTCGGTACCGGTGCCTGGTTCGGTCTGTTGATCGGGTTGCTGCTGTCGGTGTTCGCGGCTGGTGGCCACAACGTGATCGTGCTGATCATCAGCGGTATCGTCTACGGCGCGGTGTTCGGCGCGATCTTCGGCTTTGTGGGGCACGCCCTCAGCGGCGGACGGCGCGATTTCGCCTCACGCAGCCAGATCGTGGCTGCCCGGTACGACGTGGTCGCCGATGCCGAGGTGGCCGAAGAGGCGAAGAACATGCTGATCAAACTCGGCTGGCGAGAGGGCTGACCGGCTCAGGGCGCCCTCGTGCCACCCTCTTCGCACGTACTAACCCCCTTAGCAGTAGGGTGGGTCTCCGAGGCGGTTCATGCCGGCATGCGGAGGGGCAGTGGTGAACATCGGCGGATGTGTGCGCGGGGGCGTGCTCCCCCGGCTTCTGCTGGTGGTCGTGCTGGCCATGGGCGTCCTCGTGATGCACACCATGGGTCATCCCGACGGTGACTCCGGCTCGGGTGGGGGCGGCTCGGCGCACCATGTGTCCGTTGCCTCGCACTCCGCGCCCGATCACTCGACTCACGGCGGCCACGTCCGCACCCTGTCCGTCCAGGACGGACACCATCAGGCGGAGCCGATGGCGGGAGAGCGGGAATCCGCACCCATGGCCGAGCCGCGCGAGCCCATGGCCGCGATGGACATGGCCTCGCTGTGTGTGGCGGTGCTCGGTGTCTGGGTGCTCACGGGGCTGCTGTGTGCGGCCCTCACCTGTCGTCGTGTACCGCCCCCGGGGCCTTCCACCCCGCTCTCCGCCGCCGCGCGGCCGCGTCCTCCCACACCCGGGCCCGACCTCGTCGCCCTGTCGGTTCTGCGGATATAGGCCGAACCCGCGCCACTGCGCAGGAACGACCACAGAACCGACCATCACCGGCAAACGAGGTACATCGACATGACCGCAATCACCCATGCCCCGCGGGGGCCGCTCCGTCGCCGGCTCGCGGTGGTGAGCGCCGCCGTCGCGGCAGGGCTGCTGCTCGCCGCCTGCGGCGGCCAGGACGGCAAGGAGGGCGCGGAACACGGGAGCGCACACTCCTCGGCTACCACGCGCTCCACGAACGGCGCCTTCAATGGCGCGGATGTCCATTTCGCGCAGATGATGATTCCCCATCACCAGCAGGCGCTGGAGATGGCCCGGCTGGCGCCCGGCCGGGCGTCGGACGCGCAGGTCAAGCAACTCGCCGCGCGGATCGAGAAGGCGCAGGACCCGGAGATCAGGACCATGAGCTCCTGGCTGAAGTCCTGGGGCAAGCCGCAGCCGACCCCTGCGGACGGTATGCCGGGCATGGACCACGGCTCGGGTGACGGGCACGACATGGACGGCATGATGTCGCAGAAGGAGATGGACCGGCTCAAGGCCGCCAAGGGCGTCACCTTCGACCGTGACTTCGCGCGTCTGATGATCGAGCACCACAAAGGTGCGATCGCGATGGCGAAGGACGAACAGAAGGACGGGCGGAACGCCGCGGCCAAGAAGCTCGCCGGTGACATCATCACCGGTCAGTCCGCGGAAGTGACCACGCTGCACACCATCCTCGACCGGCTCTGACGCGGGCACCCCTGTCGCTCCGGCCCGCCGGGGCCGGAGCGACAGGGGCCGTGACACAGCCCCGCGGGTCAGGTCAGGCCGGGCAGACAGCCGACTACGAGCGGAAGCAGCGGTACGGCTGCGGCCCCGGCCGCCACCACGCCCCGCAGCGCCGGATGCGCGGTCCTGGACGGAGCCAGCATCCGCCGCAGCCGGACCACGGCGTCCGCGCCGCCGGCCGGGAACGCGCCCTGCGGCGCCTGTTGCGCCGCCATGGCGTAAAGGGCCGAGGCAAGCACCTCGCGCGGATGGCGGCGCAGCGCACGGTCGTCCGCCGCCATTTCCAGCAGCAGCGTCGTCTGCTCCCTGAAGGCACGCGCCAGCGGCAGCCGCCGGAACGCCGTGGCGAACGCCTCGGCCGCGGCCAGCGCCAGATGGTGGCGGCCCGCGATATGAGCGCGCTCGTGCTCCAGCACGGTGTCGAGCTGGGCGGGCGACAGCACCCGCAACGCGCCGGAGCTGACGACGATCCGGGGCCGGCGGCCCGGCAGGGCGTACGCCACCGGTGTCTCGTGGTCGAGCACCGTGGCACGCAGCCGCGTCGAGCGGCGACCCACCAGGTCCAGCACGCTCCGGTGGCGGGCGCGGGCGCGTCGGGCCCGTAGGAGGTGGTGGCCGAAGCACATCAATGGGAGAAGTGTCACACCGACCGGTACGGCTACGGCCGGAACGCCCATGAGACCGGGGAGATATGTGTGGAGTGTCAACCCACAGAACCGGAGCAAGCCGGACATTCCATTATGAAGATGCCCAGTTGGGGTGATGAGGTGGTAACTGGCCAATGCCACCGCGATCGTGAATGACACGGCCAGACCCTGCCACATCGCAACAGCCAGGGCGGGGAAGCGATACGACCAGGTGCCGCGGGACAGCGCCCTCGGAACCAGAACACCGACCACGGCCGCATAGCAGACCAGCGCGAGCGCGTCGGTCACGCCGGGGGTCGCCGTCCGGCCGTCCGCAGCGCCTTGCGCAGGGCGTTGACCTCCTCCGGGCCCATCTGCCGCACGAAGTGGGCGAGGGCGGCCGTCCGGTCCTCACTGGTGCCGAGCGCGTCCTCCATCAGCGCGGCGGTGTACTCCTCACGGCTGCGCACCGGCGAGTACACCCAGGCGCGGCCCTCCTTGGCGCGCAGCAACCAGCCCTTGTTGTAGAGGATGCCGGCCACCGTCATCACCGTGGTATAGGCGACGGGACGGTGCTCATTGATGTCGTCCACGATGTCCCGCACCGTCGTGGGACGCTGCCACGCCCAGAGGCGGTCCATGATCTCCGCCTCGAGCTCCCCCAACCGTCGCATGGACGCTTCCTTCCTCCGTTTGTACGCAGCTCCATAGTAGAGACCCCTCATGGACGCGCTGCGGGCACCTCCGGGAAATCCTCAACTCCCCTTGCCGCGCGATAGGATTGACGGCATCCGTACGCGACATCGGAGAACGATCCGAAGAAGGGAAGTCTGTGTGACTGGTCTCAGCAAGGGTCTCCGGAAAATCGAGGTGGCACTCAAGTGGGATCCCAGCCCCACAGGTGAGCCGCCCAATGATCTCGACATCGTCGCCGCGACCTACCAAGCCGCCGATCCGTTCGGCGAGCCCGCGTATCTTGTGCACTTCGACAGCCGCTCTCCCGACGGCACCATCACCCTCAACAGGGACAGCCGTACCGGTCAGGGCTTTGGTGTCGACGAGGCCATGACCGTGGAGCTCGATCGGCTGTCGCCCGAGTACGCCCGGGTCGTCGTGGGCGTGGCCATCCAGCAGGGTGCCGGACGGAAGACCTTCGACGAGGTCGAGGGCACCAGCGTCCGGATCGCCGAGGGGTACACCGAGCTGATAAAGAGCGACCTCTCCGGTGTCTCCGCGGCCACCGCCGCCACCGTTGCCGTATTCACCCGTGACGACTCGGGGGAATGGAGAATTCAGAGTGCCATTCGCGGCTTCGATGTGGACCCGGGTGAATTCACGCGACTGATGGGCAAGGATTATTCCTGAGGGAGTTGTCGTCTCACGACCGCTCTCATGGTTCTCCATGAATCATTGACGCGCAGAACAGCGGTGCCGCGTATTTCGGTTGAGCGCGCCGAGTGGGCTGCCCGGTGCAGGCGTACGCGGACCGGTCCGGTGTCCGCCACGGGAAGGGGAAGGGGACGGCGCCGCTGTTCCGCCCGGCAGGGACGGAACAGCGGCGTCTACGGGCTGCTGTCAGCCATCGGCCGGTGGGCGGCCCGAGCCCGTGCCCGACGAGCGCGGCCCCCGGGTCAGGGTGTAGCCGCCCACCGCGGCGAGCGCCCCCAGGGCCCCGCCGCCCGCGGTCCACACCCAGCGGTCCGACCACCAGCCGGAACCCCAGCCGTCCTCCGGTTCGGCGACCGCCCGCGGCGAGTCCTCATCGGCATCGCCGGAGTCGGAGCCGGAGCCGGAGTCGGCGTCACTCGGCGGTTCGGAGTCCGGTTCGGCGATGGTCCCCGCCCGCAGCGACGGATTGAGCGGCTCGGCCAGCTCCCCGCCGTCCGCGTGCTTGCCGCCCGCGTCCCGCGCGGTCGTCGTGACCTCCGCGTCGATCGGCAGACCGAGGTCCTGCTCGGGCAGATCCACCACGGTCAGCCGCAGGTAATAGGCGCCCGGCAGCGGATCGTTGGCCCAGCGCTCGGACCACGACCGCACCTGACGCACCGTGCAGCTCAGGCTCACTGACGTGTCCTGCTGGTCCGCGTGGTGCGTCGGGCTGCCCGACGCACACGGCTGGTGGCGGCGCAGCCCGTCGTACACATCGAGTTGCCAGGTGGCGCCGCCGTGGCGGGCGGACGCGTCCGGCAGCTTGACCTTCGCCTCGACCGTGGGGACCTGCCCGGCGGCCACCGGGACGGCCCAGTACAGATAATCACCGGTGGACGCGGTGGCCGTGGCCTTCTCGCCCTGCTCGAGCGCGGTGGCGGTACGGAAGTTCGTACCCGCCTCCGTCAGACCGTCCTTGCCGTTCTGGGCGTCCTTGCCGTCGTTGCCGTCCGCGACGGCCGGGGCAGCGGCGGTGAACAGCGCCGCTGCGCACAGGGCGAGCGCGGCGCCCGCCTTCCGAAGGGCTCGCATCAGTTGGACCTCCAGACGGTGATACGCCAGCGGGCCACCCAGCCCCACACCAATCCCGCGACCAGGCCGGTCACGGCGAGCACACCCAGCAGCACCCAGCCGCGCCCCAGACCGAAGGCGGCCACGTCCGCCGGAGGCTCGTCGTTGTCGACCACGTCCACGGCCAGCTCGACCGGCAGGCCCGGAGTGCGCTTGACGCCCGCGGGGGCCGAGAACGACTGGCTCAGCTCCAGACACACCGTCCGTGGCGTGGTGTCCTCGTCGTCGTCCGCGTCGGCCACCGGGTAGCGCAGCCCGGTGGAGATGACGTCCGTACGGCCGCTGCCCGCCTCGCTGCCACGCACCAGCTCCCGGCCGCCCGGTGTCACCGCGCGCAGCAGGACGCCGTAGTCGGGGTCGACGGCACGGTCCGCCGCCACGCTCACCGAGGCCCGCAGCTCCTTGCCGGGAGCCACCTTCATCCGGTACCAGCGGTGTTCGCCGAAGCGCTCACGGTCGTTGTACAGGCCGGTGCCCAGCTCGGGGGCCTTGGCACACTGCGCCGCGCCCTGCACCCCGGTGGGGGTCTGCACGGGCGTCTCGGCGGTGCGCCGCACCAGCTGCTTGATCCGCGAGGAGAGTTCATCGGTGTGCTGGACAGCCGTGTAGGTGCCGCCGGTGGCCTCGGCGATACAGCTCAGCTGTTCACGGACCTTGCGGTCCGGGGTCAGCCCGAGGGTGTCCACGACCAGGTGGGTGCCGTCGGCGGCCAGTTCACGTGCGACATCACACGGGTCGGGCCGGCCGCAGGAGTCCTCGCCGTCGGTGATCAGCACGATCCGGCGGGTGGCGTCGTCGCCCGCGAGGTCCTTGGAGGCCCCGCGCAGTGCCAGGCCGATCGGTGTCCAGCCGGTGGGGCGCAGGGTGGCCACGGCGGCCTTGGCCTCGGTGCGGTCCACGTGGCCCACCGGATACAGCTGCTTGCTGTCCTGGCAGCCGACCTTGCGGTCCTTGCCGGGGTACGTGGCGCCGAGGGTGCGGATACCGAGCCGGACCTCCTCGGGCGTGGCGTCCAGCACCTCGTTGAACGCCTGCTTCGCCGCCGACATCCGGGAGGCGCCGTCGACGTCGCGGGCCCGCATGGACCCGCTGACGTCCAGGACCAGTTCGACCTTGGGGGAGGGGCGCGACGGTTCGTCGGCGGTGGCGGTGGGTGGGAGTATCAGGCCGCAGGCGAGGGCCGCGAGCAGCCCGGCAGCGCCTGTCACCAGACGTTTCTTTATGATCACCGCGGCATCCTATGGAGCATCATGTGACTGCTCCAAAAGCCGTAACGCGGCGTGGTGGCGAGCACGCCCGTACCGCGCCGGGTGTACGGCGCGTGTCCGGATACTCCCCGGGGAGGGGATGAGAATCCGTCTGTTGTCAGCTCCGCCGTCGGTCCGGCATGCCTAGGGTGCAGACATGGAACTCCGAAAGACCCGGTTGCGGTGGCTCTGGGGCCGGCCGGCCCGTCCGCGGGGCCGGCGGCTGCTCGCCTCGGCGGCGGCCGTCACCGTCCTCGCGGGGGCGGGCACCTTCGCGGTCGCCGCCTCCGGCGGCCGGCCGTCCGTGCACCGCGAGGACCGTGTGCTGGACATGCCGGGCGCGCGCCTGGACACCTCGTACTTCACCACGGGTGGTGGCCGCAGGCCCGCGGTGCTGCTCGCCCACGGCTTCGGCGGGTCCAAGGACGACGTCCGTGGCCAGGCCGAGGAGCTGGCCCGCGACGGCTATGCCGTACTGACCTGGTCCGCGCGTGGCTTCGGCCGCTCCACAGGGAAGATCGGGCTCAATGACCCGGACCGTGAAGTGGCCGATGTGCGGCGCATGGTCGACTGGCTGGCCAAGCGGCCGGAGGTGCGGCTCGACCACCGGGGGGATCCGCGGGTGGGTGTCGCCGGTGCCTCCTACGGCGGGGCGGTTTCACTGCTCGCCGCCGGATACGACCGGAGGGTCGACGCCATCGCGCCCGCCATCACCTACTGGAACCTGGCCGATGCGCTCTTCCCCAACGGGGTGTTCAAAAAGCTGTGGGCCGGGCTCTTCTTCACCACCGGTTCGGCCGACCTCTCCGGGCGCCAGGAGGAGCCGGAGGGGGAGTCGCAGGAGCGGGGCGGACAGGGGACCGGGGAGGAGGGTCCTGCGGCACCCGGCGGGCAGGGCCCACCGGGCCCGGCGGGCGGCGGGGACGGGGGCTGCGGACGGTTCGAGAAGCGGCTGTGCGCGATGTACGAGCGGGTCGCCGTCGCCGGAAAGCCGGACGCCGCGGCCCGGAAGCTGCTCGAGGAGCGCAGCCCGTCCGCCGTGGCCGACCGCATCAAGGTCCCCACGCTGATCCTCCAGGGGCAGTCCGACTCGCTCTTTCCCCTCGGCCAGGCCGACGCGATGGCGAAGGCCATCAAGGCTCAGGGCGCACCGGTCGCCGTCGACTGGATCGCCGGGGGACACGACGGCGGTGAGCCCGAGACCTCACGGGTTGCGGGACGGGTCCGCGCCTGGTTCGACCGCCACCTCAAGAACGACCGGGGCGTGGACACCGGACCCGCCTTCCGGGTGACCCGGACCGGCGGTGTGGACTCCACCAACGGCGCCGTCCAGATGCGCGGCGCCACCGGTGACCACTACCCGGGACTGGCGGACGGCCCACGGACCGTACGGTTGCGCGGACGTGAGCAGTCGTTCGCCAATCCGCCCGGCGCGGGGCCGCCGTCGGTGTCCACGGTGCCCGGTGTGGGCGGGCTGTCGCAGGCGGCCTCGTTCGGTGTCGGCCTCTCCAGCGATATCCCCGGCCAGTTCGCCCGTTTCGACTCCGCACCGCTGGACCGGCCCCTGCGCATCACCGGATCGCCGGAGGTCACCGTGCGGGTGACGGCGGACGCGGACGACGCCGTGCTGTTCGCCAAGGTGTACGACGTCGGGCCGGACGGAAACCAGGTGCTGCCCGCGCAACTCGTCACCCCCGTGCGGGTCCGCGACGCGAGGGAGGGCCGTACCGTCACCCTCCGGCTTCCCGCGATCGACCACGAGGTCATCGCGGGCCACCGGCTGCGGCTGGTGCTCTCCTCCACCGATCTTGGCTACGCCTCGCCGACCGAGCCCGCCACCTACACCGTGGCACTCGCCGACCGCGGGATCACGGTGCCCACCGCGCCCGGGGTGCACACCCAGCCCGCACCGCTGCCCTGGTGGGTGTGGGGGCTGCCGCTCGGCGGAGCCGTGGTGGCGCTGGGCCTGCTGCTGACCGGCAGGCGGCGGACGGCCGCTCCTCCTCCCGACCCCGAACGGGCCGATGTGCCCCTGGAGATCACCGGTGTGAGCAAGCGCTATGCCGGGTCCGCCGACCGCTACGCGGTGCGGGATCTGTCCTTCCGGGTCGAGAAGGGGCAGGTGCTCGGACTGCTCGGACCGAACGGCGCGGGCAAGACCACCACTCTGCGGATGCTGATGGGGCTGATCGCCCCCGACGACGGTGAGATCCGGGTCTTCGGACAGGCCGTCCGGCCCGGCGCCCCCGTCCTCTCCCGCGTCGGCGCGTTTGTCGAGGGAGCGGGCTTCCTTCCCCATCTGACCGGCAGGGCCAATCTCGAGCTGTACTGGCGGGCCACCGGACGCCCGGCGGAGGACGCACACTTCGAGGAGGCGCTGGAGATCGCCGGTCTCGGCAGCGCCCTGGAGCGTGCCGTACGGACCTACTCCCAGGGCATGCGTCAGCGGCTCGCCATCGCACAGGCCATGCTCGGCCTGCCGGATCTGCTGATCCTCGATGAACCCACCAACGGCCTGGACCCGCCGCAGATCCGGGAGATGCGCGAGGTGATGATCCGGTACGCGGCCGACGGCCGTACCGTGATCGTCTCCAGCCATCTCCTGGCGGAGGTCGAGCAGACCTGCACCCATCTGGTGGTCATGGACAGCGGCCGTCTGGTCCAGGCGGGACCCGTCGTCGAGATCACCGGTACCGGTGGCAGTGTGCTGGTGGGCCATGAGGGGGAGCTGAGCGATGCCGTCGTGGACAAGGTGGCCGCGCTGCCGGGCATCGGATCCGCACGACGGACCGACGGCGGGTTGCTGGTGCTGCTGGACGGGGCCGCCCCGGCACGGCTGCTGGCCGAACTGGTGCGGCTGGAGATCCCGGTGTCCAGTTTCGGGCCCCACCGGCGCCTGGAGGACGCGTTCCTGACACTGATCGAAGGAGGCTCCGCATGAGCTCCGTGACGGATGCGGCCCCCGGCTACCGGGCCCGCCGTACCCTGCCGCTGCGGGTCGAGGCGGTACGGCAGCTGCGGCGCCGCCGGACCCTGGTGATGGCCGTGGTGCTGACCGCGCTGCCGTTCGTCCTCGTGGCCGCCTTCGCCATCGGTGGCGCCCCCGAGGGGCAGGACGACCGGATCACCCTGATGACCACCGCGACCGCCTCCGGCGCCAATCTCGCCGCCACCGCGCTGTTCGTCTCCGCCGCCTTTCTGCTGGTGCTGCCGGTGGCACTGTTCTGTGGTGACACGGTCGCCTCCGAGGCCGGGTGGTCATCCCTGCGCTATCTGTTGGCTGCCCCGGTGCCCCGGGCGCGGCTGCTGGCGAGCAAACTGACCATCGGGCTGGTGTTCAGCGCGGCCGCCATGGTGCTGCTCCCGCTGGTCGCGCTGGTGGTCGGCACGGTGGCCTACGGATGGGGACCGCTGCGGATCCCCACCGGTGGTGAACTGGCCACGGAGGACAGCCTGGCCAGGCTGGGGCTGGCGGTGGCCTATCTCTTCACCTCCCAACTCGTCACCGCCGCCCTCGCGTTCTGGCTCTCCACCATCACCGACGCACCGCTGGGCGCGGTGGGCGGAGCGGTCGGGCTGACCATCGTGGGCAGTGTGCTGGACGCCGTCACGGCCCTCGGGTCCTGGCGTGAATTCCTCCCGGCGCACTGGCAGTTCGCCTGGGTGGACGCCCTGCAGCCGCATCTGGAGTGGGGCGGCATGGTGAAGGGGGCGGCGGTGTCCGTCGCCTATGCGCTGGTGCTCCTCGCCCTCGCCTTCCGTGGCTTCGGCCGCAAGGACGTGGTGTCGTGAGCAGGGCTTGGCACACGGTGCCATGAGCGCGGACCTCCCGTCGTGACCGGTGATTCCGGCCGCGACGGGAGGCGCGGGTCAGTAGTCCTTCAGGGTGAGCGAGTTGATCATCTCCTGAGCGTCGGCCAGCCCGTCCACCATCGTCTCCGGGCTCACCGTGGCCGGATCCTGTGACATGGCGGCGTCCATCCGCTTCTTGTTGGACAGCGCAAAGTCCTGATGGGTCGTCATGTAGTCACGCAGTTCCCGCTCGTAGGCCGCGAAGGCCGTGGTGTGATCGCCGTTCGCGGCCTTCAGCTCACCCGCCAGGACATAGGCACCGATCAGGGCCATGCTGGTGCCCTGGCCCGACAGCGGTGAGCCGCAGTAGCCGGCGTCGCCCAGCAGCGCCACCCGACCGCGTGACCAGGAGTCGATCCGGATCTGGGACACCGAGTCGAAGTGGAAGTCGGGCGCGCCCCACATGTACTCCAGCATCCGTGGCATCTCCCAGCCGACGTCCGCATATGCCTGTGCCACCAGCCGCTTCCGGTCCGACACCGTCGAGCCGTCGAGCACCCGGGTGGGCGGATCGTCCGAGGTGTAGCCGACGAACACACGGGCCTCGGTGTTGTCGCGGACACTCATCACCATCCCGCCCCAGGCATGGCCCTGGGTGCGGTAGATCACCTGCCAGTGGTCCAGCTCGAGGTAGTTCGGCACCGTCCACACCCCCAGATAGACACCGAGGTGGCGCAGGAAGTTCTCCTCCGGTCCGAAGACCATCGCCCGGGTGCTGGAGTGCACCCCGTCCGCGGCCACCACGATGTCGAAGGCGCGCTTGGCGCCACGCCGGAAGGTGACGGCCACTTCGTCACCGCCCTGGGCGAGCGCGGCGATCGAGTCGTCGAAGAGGTACTCGATCCCGCTGCCGCCGGCGGTGAAGAGGATCGAGGCCAGATCGTCCCGCAGGATCTCCACATCGGGGCTTGCGAGCTCCCCGCCGGAGGCCGTCCGTTCGGTGGTGCTGAAGAGTTCCTTGCCGTCGTCGTCGACCACCGACATGCCGCGCAGTCCTGTGCTCCGGCGGCGAATCCCGGCCAGTACACCCATGCGTTCGCACACTTCGAGTGCCGGTCCCCGCACATCGATCGCCTGCCCGCCCGGGCGCAGCCCCGCGGCCCGTTCCACCACCGTGACCTGGAATCCATAGCGGTCCAGCCAGTAGGCGAGTGCTGGTCCGCCGATACTGGCGCCGGAAATCAGAACCCTCGTCCCGCGCATGGTGTTCTCCGTTTCGGCCTGGGGTTTTCACTGATATCCGAAGAGTTCTGGAACACACCGACAGGCCACCGACAGCGGACCGATGCCCACCGACGGCACACCGACGTCGCGCCGACGCCCCATCGACACGCCTTCCCCACGCTCAACACACCTTCCGCACAACGCAGTTGCAAAGGCACACCGTCGGGTGTGCCGACATCGTGGGGAAGTGAGCCATTAACGAGAGTGTTACGTCGATGTGTTGTGAGGTTCCACTGTGATCGATGAGACTGGTGTTTCCGACCAGCGAGACCAAAAACGCCGGTACGGTCGCACTGGTGATGTTCGGTCCGCCCCCCACGATCCGAACAGGATGGGACCACATGAAGATTTCACTGGAGCACGTTCGCGTGTCCCGAGGGCCTGACGCCGCAGCGCGCGCCTGTCCCAGACCCCGCCGGAGACCTCACCTCTCCCCGCGCGGATCGGTCATGGCCACGGCGTAGCCGCCGAAGTCCCTGCCGAACGGCAGATCCACCGCGAGACCGGCCCGGTCCGGGACCGCGGCGGCACCTCGATGTGCCCGCCGCACCCACCCCGGCGCGCCGGCTCCTCGGCGACGCCTCCTTACTACCGGCCCTGCCCGTCCGCAGCCACGACGGGCCCGGCGGTCTTCTCCCGCCCGGCCGGCGGTCCGGCGCGCCCATGGCCGTTCGGTGATGCACATCTGTGAGAAAGGAACGGATCAGGTGCTCACTTCGCACCAGCCACGATCACGCGAAACGTCCCCACGAGCCGTGCCCGCCCCCCGAAACGGCACACCGGGCCAGAGCGGGCATGTGCTGGCGGTCGGTTCGCCCGGACCGCGGCTCGACCAACTCACCCACACCCTGCGGTCGACCGGGCACGAGGTGAGCCACGCGGTGCCCGGCGACATCGACCGCCAGGTGCGGCAGTCGCCACCGGACGCCATCGTCGCGCTCGATGACACCCAGCGCGGTCTGGAGGTGATACGGGAGGTCCGCGCCGCCCCCGCCGGCCGGGCCCTGCCTCTGGTGATGGTGACCACCGCCCCCGGCCCCGACGATGTCGCGGACCTGCTGCGCGGTGGCGCAGACGACTGCGTACCCGATACCTCCGACCCCGTGGAACTGTCCGCCCGGATCGAGGCCAAGCTGCGCCGCGTTCCGGTTCCGGTCGAGAACCTGCTGCTCGATCCGCGCACCGGTCTGTACTCCCAGCGCCACTTCCTCGGCGAACTCGACCGGGAGCTGCGGCGGGTGGAGACCAGCCGCACCGGTGGTGTGGTGGCCATGGTGGCCGTGGCCGAGATGCCCGCCCTGGAAGCCCGGCTGGGCTCACGCGTACGCCGTGAGGTGGCGGAGCGGCTGGCCGGAGTGGCCGAGAAACTGGGCGACTTCTGCGACCGGCTCGGCTGGGACGAGGACGGCCGGCTGCTGATGCTGATGCCGGGTGTCGACGAGGACACCGCCCGCGGCAATCTTCAGAAGTTCGCCAACGCGGTGGCCGGCACCCGCTTTGTGGTGGCCGACGAGAACGTCCGGTTGACCCCCGCGATCGGATGGGTTCCGCTGGCCGACTGCCCCGACCGTCTTCAGGCGGTGGAGCGAGCCCGGGACGCGGTGGCCGAGTCGATCCGCCACCGCGATCTGCGGCCGGTCAAGTACGCGGCATGGATGCGCGGCGCGCCCCGTGGCCGCCGCGTCCTCGCCGAGGCCGTCCGCGGACTGCTCTCCGCGCTGTCGCCGTTACTGGTGCTGGTGCTCGGCGTGGGCATTCCGTTCGTGTTCTACCAGCAGATGTACAAGCTGGGCTGGGATGTCGGCTCGGCGGCGTACTGGGTGGTGGTGTCCGGCCTGGTGCTCTCCGCCGGGCTGATCGTGCTGGAGTGCCTCTTCTCGCTCGACGCCACCCCCCGTCCCGAGCGCCCCTCACAGCCGTATCCACCGGCCAGCGCGGTCATCGCCGCGTATCTGCCGAACGAGGCGGCCACCATCGTGGACACCGTCGAGTCGTTCCTGCGCCTGGAGTACCCCAACGAGCTGGAGATCGTGCTGGCGTACAACACGCCGCACCCCATGCCCGTCGAGGACACCCTGCGGGAGATGGCCCGCCGCGACCCCCGGCTGGTGCTGCTGCCGGTGGCGGGCAGCACCTCGAAGGCCCAGAACATCAACGCCGCGGTCACACGGGTGCGCGGTGAGGTGGTCGGCATCTTCGACGCCGACCACCACCCGGCCCCCGACGCCTTCCAGCACGCCTGGCACTGGCTCTCGAACGGCTATGACGTCGTCCAGGGCCACTGTGTGGTCCGCAACGGTGACAGCTCATGGGTGTCGAAGCTGGTGAGTGTGGAGTTCGAGGCGATCTACGCCGTCAGCCACCCCGGGCGCACCCGGCTCTACACCTTCGGTGTGTTCGGCGGCTCCAATGGTTTCTGGCGCACCGATCTGCTCGCCCGTACCCGGATGCACAGCACGATGCTCACCGAGGACATCGACTCCACTATGCGCGCCCTGCACGAGGGCGCCCGGTTCGCCACCGACCGCACCCTGGTCTCGCGTGAGCTGGCGCCCACCACCCTCACGGCGCTGTGGAACCAGCGCTCCCGCTGGGCGCAGGGCTGGCTCCAGGTGTCGCTGAAGTATCTGCGCGGGGCGTTGCGCTCCAAGGCGTTCACCGCCCGGCAGAAGGCCGGGCTGCTGGTGCTGCTGGGATGGCGTGAGATCCAGCCGTGGCTGACCCTCCAGATTCTGCCCGTGCTGCTGTACTCGGCGTGGCGCGCGGGCGGTGTGGACCAGCTCGACTGGGCGGTGCCGATCTGTCTGCTGGCCACCCTGCTGACGCTGTCCGCCGGAGTGGTGCAGGCGCTGTTCGCATGGCGGCTGGCCGTTCCCGAACTGCGCCGCCGTAAGGGGTGGTTCTGGCGCTATCTGCTGGTGTCCACCTTCTTCTACAGCCACTTCAAGAACTTCGTGGCCCGGCAGGCGCTGCTGAAGGAGGTGCTGCGGGACCGTCAGTGGCGGGTCACCCCGCGGCCCGGCGACGGCAAGGCGGTGGCCCGCTCATGAGCACCGTGTCCACGGCACCGGTCCGTCCCGCCCCGCCCGCCGCGCCGAAGCGGCCGGAGCAGCCCGCCCGTGCCCGCAACGGAGAGATCCAGGGGTTCCGCGGACTGGCCGCGCTCTCCACGGTCGTCTTCCACGTCTGGCAGCAGTACTTCACCTACGACCGGGACGGCTCGCACCCGCCGGTGGCCAACCGGTACGCGAACGCGCTGGTCTCGCTGGAGGTGATCGATTTCTTCTTCGTGCTGTCGGCGTACCTGCTGACGCTGTCCTACGCGAAGGCGGCGATCGACGGGGCCTCCACACGGCCGGCCCGCACCTTCCTGTTCCGGCGGGCGGTGCGGATCGTGCCGCTGTACTTCCTGGCGGTCGCGTTCGTCTGGGCGACGCGGAACCCGACCCTGCCCGGTGAATGGACGGATCTGGTCCGCCACCTCACCTTCACCCAGGTGTTCGACAAGGAGCAGATCTTCTACACCATCGGCCCCACCTGGTCGCTGTCACTGGAGATCATGTTCTACTTCGCGCTGGTGGCGCTCGGCCCCCTGGCCGTCCGCGCCACCCGGCCGCTGAAGCGGAGGTCCGCGCGGGTGGCGGTGTGCGCCGCGGGGTGCGCGCTGCTGTACATCGGTCCGTTCCTCTGGATCGCAGTGGCTCGCTACGGATTCCATGTGCCGCACACCGAATGGCCGGTGTACTTCGGGCCGCAGGCCCGTTTCGGCGCGTTCGCGGCCGGTATGGGCCTTGCGGTGGCGGCGGTCGCCCTCGGCGACCGCGGGAGGCTCGGCCCGCGTTCGGCGATCGTCCTGCGGCTGGCCGCGGCGGCGGGTCTGTACACCCTGTCGCTGACCGGTGAGAAGGCGCAGGACCCCGCCACCGTCTTCTACCACCCGCTGTCCGCCCTGCTGTGGACCCTGCTGCTGTTCAGCACCGTCCACGTACGGCGCCACGGACGGTGGAGCGCGTGGCTGACGACCCGCTGGATCACCCTGGTGGGTATGGCCAGTTACAGCCTCTTCGTCTGGCATGAGCCGATCATGCTCGCGCTCTACCGGGGCGGGCTGCTGCCTCCGTCGGGCCAGGAGGGCTTCCCCCTCGCCGTGGTGGTGGTGCTCGCGGTGGCCGTCCCGGTGGCGCTGCTGAGCTACTGGGCCATCGAATACCCGGCGAGTCTGCTGGCGCGGCTGAAGGATTCCCGCGGCCGTCCGCGGGAGTTCTATCCGGAAGCGGCCGCCCGGCCGTGAATCCACGGTCCCCGGTGTGTGGCATCGCACACCGGGGACCGCACATCATGTACGCCCCGCCCGCTGCGGCGCGGCAGGGTCACGGGATACTATCCGCCACGTTGTTGAGTGTGTAACAACTGCGCATCGGGCTGTCCTTCACCGCTGTGATCAGGCTTTACTGGTGCGCCGCAACCAGCCGGGCACCACCGTGCACAAGCCACGCACAACGGGGAGACAGCGACACAATGGGGCGACACAGCCGACCGACACCAGCGCAGCAGGCGCGCGCCAACACGCTCAAGGCGGCCGCCGCCCTCGGTGTGGCGGGCACCATCGCCTTCGGCCTTCACTCGTCCATCGGCGGTGACCGGTCCGTCGAGGCGCGCTCCGATGTGAACTCGGCGCAGAAGCAGTCGCCGGACGCCGCTCCTGCGGAGGACAACACGTCCACCGGCAGCCATGTCACCCCGTCCGCTTCCGCCGAGCCCAAGCCCGTGTCGAACACCCAGGACGGTCAGAAGACTCCGGACGCCTCGTCGTCCGGCCGCGGTACGCACACCGACGGCGGCTCAGGACGGCATGCCACGCCCGGCACCCCGTCCGAGGGCGCCACGAAGGACACTCCGTCGGACACCACCACACCTCCGGCCCAGCGTGCCGACCAGGTGTCCACCGGGCACACCGAACTGAGCCGGACTCCCAGCGCCGATCCGACCGGCCCCTCGGACGAGCCGAGTGAGCAGTCGCCGTCGCCGCAGCCCAAGGGCAAGGGTGCGGTGGACGGTGTGGTGGACGGCGTGGGCGACACCCTCGACGGTGTGATCGGCGGCATCGGCGGTGCGCTCGGCGGCTGACGCCCGGGGTGCGCTCGGCGGCTGCACGCCTACCCCTTCGCCAGATCCCTCAAGGCGTCCAGATCACCGTGGAAACGGTCGTGGTCGCCCACCACCGGCCCGGTCGAGGTGTACTGCCACAGAGCGTGGGACGACCATCCGGCCGGCAGCGGCCCGGGGGTGGCGGCGTAACGTGCCAGCCACAGCGGATTCTCCGCCAGATCCGGGCTGTTGCCGGTGCAGGTCGTCCACCAGCTGGTGGTGGTGTAGATCACCGGAGTACGCCCGGTGTGCTCCGCCACCGTCCCGCTGAAGTCCTTGATCCAGTCGATCATCTGGGCCTGGGTCAGCCCGTAACAGGATGTTCCGTACGGGTTGTACTCGATGTCCAGTACGGGTGGCAGTGTGGTGCCGTCGTCCGTCCAGTCGCCGCCGTTGCTCACGAAGTAGTCCGCCTGGTCCGCGCCACTGGACCGGTCGGGCAGGGCGAAGTGATACGCGCCGCGGATCATGCCGTATTCCGCGGCTCCGTCGTACTGGGCGGAGAACGAGGGGTTCTTGTAGCCGGTGCTCTCGGTGGCCTTGACGTAGGCGAACCGGACATCCGAGTTCCAGAGGGCGGCCCAGTCGACCTCTCCTTGATGGTTGCTGACGTCCACCCCCTCCACACCGGTCGTGAGGGTGGCTTTGGGGGTGGCATCGGGGTCGGTGGCCTCGTGGTCGGCGATGGTCGAGCCCATCCAGTCCTGCTCAGGATGTGCGAGGGGCGAGGGCGACGGGGATCCGGCGGCGGGACCGGCGCCGGGGGGCGGCGTCGAGGCCAGCGCGGGTCCCAGGGTGGCGAGGACGGCGGCGGTGACCGCGGCCCCCAGTCCGACGAGGGCGTAGGGGGAGCGCAGCGGGGATGGGGCCCGGTGCGCGCCCTTACCGGATTTCAAGGACATGTATGCCTCCGGAATGGGTGCTCCGTGGGGGAGAGCAGGTGCGAAGGCACCGAGAAAACCGGTGCCTCCGTTCCGCATTCGAAGGTACGTGGAGATCCGCGGCAGGGGAGCCGAACGAGAGGTTGCGGCAGTGCCCCACGGCAACCGAGGGGCAGCGCAACCCGCTATGCGCTGGGAAACCGTGAATTCACGTCAACGTCCAAGAATTTCGCGGAATGTTCCGCCATCCGTGGCCGAGGTGGAATCCATCAGCACACCGGGGCATCGCCCGCCGGTGGGGCGTCCGGTGCGCAGTACCCCGCCACCAGCGCCCGCGCCGCCCCGATCGCACGGGCGGCGATGGCCTCCGCCACCTCGCCGGGATCGCCGAACTTGCCGTCGAGCAGCAGCGCCACATAGCCCCGGGCCAGCGCGTGCAGCGCGTCCAGCAGCGCCACCGCCGTCTCCGCCCCCCGGCCGGGCGGCAGCACCTCGAAGGCGCTCGGCAGCAGCAGATCGATGAACTCCCTGGTGGCGTCCCGCAGTTCGGGTCGGGAGGCGCGCAGTCCTGGGGCGTTGAGGATGTCGAACCCGCTCCGGTAGCGGGCAGCCGCGCGCACATAGCTGCCCGCCACCGTGGCCAGTCGCTCCTGAGGGGTCTCGACGGTGGCGATGGCCTCCTCGTGGATCGCCCGCAGCCGCCGCGAGACCTCCAGGGCGGCGGCTGCCAGCAGGGCGTCACGGTCCGCGAAATGACGGTACGGCGCCCCCGGGCTCACCCGGGTGCGGCGCGCGGCCTCCGCGACGGAGAAGCCACGCACCCCGACCTCCTCCACGATCTCCAAGGTGGCCTGCACCAGCGCCACGGCCAGATCGCCGTGGTGGTAGGTGTCGCGTCCCTTCCCGGTGGCTGCCATCCGGGCGACCCTATCCGACCCGGCCCCGCTGCTCACCCCCCGCCGGCCTGCGCATATCGTCCTCGGCCCGGGCCGCTCGCAGGGCCTCGCGCGAGCGCTCCAGACGGATCGGCAGATCGCGCACCCGGTGCCCCGTCGCATGGTGGAAGGCGTTGGCGATCGCCGCCGCCGCGCCCACGATGCCCAGCTCGCCGATGCCCTTGGCGCCGATGGGATTGGGGCTGTTGTCCCGCTCCTCCAGCCACGCCACGTCCAGCTTGGGCACATCGGCGTGGGCGGCGATGTGATAGCCCGCGAAGTCATGGTTGGCGAAGTCGCCGAAGACCGGATCGACCTCCCCGATCTCCAGCAGGGCCATCGACAGACCCATCGTCATGGCGCCCAGGAACTGCGAGCGCGCCGTGTGCGGATTGATGATGCGCCCGGCCGCGAACATCCCCAGCATCCGGTCCACCCGGATCTCACCGGTGTCACGGTCCACCCGTACCTGGGCGAACTGGGCACCGAAGGTGTGCCGGGACATCTCCGGACGGTTGCCCAGGTCCTCGGTGGTGTCCGCCCGCACCTCCAGACCCCCGTCCGGGACAACACCGCCGTAGGCGTCCAGCTCCTTCACCAGCGCCCGGCACGCCTTGTCCACCGCCCAGCCCCAGGACGCGGTGCCCAGCGAGCCACCGGCGAACGGGGCCATGCCCAGCGACGCACGGCCGATCTCCAGCCGCAGCCGCGACAGCGGAATGCCCAGCGCGTCCGCCGCCACCTGCGTCATCGCCGTACGGGCACCGGTGCCGAGGTCGGCCGCGCCGATCCGGACCAGGAACGTCCCGTCCTCCTCGGCACGCGCGAGCGCCGAGGAGGGGAAGGTGTAGTCGGGGTGGTGCGAGGCGGCCACCCCGGTGCCCACCAGCCAGCTGCCCTCACGCCGGATCCCCGGCGCCGGATCGCGCCGCTCCCAGCCGAACCGGGCGGCTCCCTGGCGCAGACACGCCACCAGGCTGCGGCTGCTGAACGGCTTGCCGGTGCCCGGGTCGACCTCCGGCTCATTGCGGATCCGCAGCTCGATCGGGTCCATGCCCAGCTCTTCGGCCAGTTCGTCCATGGCCGACTCCAGCGCGAACATGCCCGGTGTATGGCCGGGGGCGCGGAACCAGGCCGGTGTCATCACATCCAGCGGCGCCGTCTTCACCGTCGTCCGGGCGCTGGGCGCGGCGTACATCATCCGCGACGAGCTCACCGTCTGGTCGGCGAACGGCACCAGCCGCGCACGCTGCTGCACCGATTCGTGCTCGATCACCGTCAGCCGGCCGTCCCGCTCGGCACCGAGACGCACCCGCTGGATCGTGGGCGCCCGGTAGGGGATGAGCGCGAACATCTGCTGCCGGGTCAGCGCGATCTTCACCGGCCGTCCCGCGGCCCGCGCCGCCAGCGCGGCCAGGACCGCGGGGGAGCGGGGAATCCCCTTCGATCCGAAGCCGCCGCCGATGTGCTCGGCCACGACCTCCACCGCGCCGTCCTCGAGCCCGAAGAGCCCGGTCAGCAACTGGGCGCTCATGAACGGGCCCTGGTCGGAGTTGTACAGGGTCAGCCGGTCCTCGTCCCACGTCGCGATCGTGGAGTGCGGCTCCATCGGGCTCACATGCTCCACCGGTGTGGTGTAGACGTGGTCGACGCGGACCGGGGCGGCGGCCCACGCGGCGTCGGTGTCCCCGCGCTCCACGAAGCCCGGGGTGCCGTCGGTCACCGTCTCGGGGATCTCGGCGGCCTCGTCGTCGGCGCGCAGCACCACATCGTGCGGCTCTTGCTCATAGCTCACCCGCACCGCCGCCGCGCCCTCGCACGCCGCCTCCAGCGAGGTGGCCACCACCGCGGCCACGATCTGGCCGTGGTACGCCACCTCGGGGGACTGGAGCACGAACAGATCCGCGCTCACCTCGGCCTCCGCGTTCAGCCGCGGGGCGTTGCCGGAGTCCAGCACCGCCACCACACCCGGCCGGGACAGCGCCGCAGCGGCGTCCACCCCGGTCACCCGGCCACGTGCGATGGTGGCCTGCACCGGCCACACATAGCTCACGTCCCCGATCGGGAACTCATAGGCGTAGCGCGCGGCCCCGGTCACCTTGTCCAGGCCGTCGACCCGGGTCATCGGGGCGCCGACCGTCCGCTCGATGGTGGTCATGCGCGGTCCTTCCTCGCGATGAGGTCGCGGATGCCCGCGACGATGAGATCCACGGTCAGATCGACCTTGAAGGCGTTGTCGGGGAGCGGGCGCGCGGCGGCCAGTTCGGCCCGCGCCGCCTCGCGCAGCGTCTCCTCGTCCGGCCGCCGCCCCCGCAGCCGCTCCTCGGCGACGCTCGCCCGCCACGGCCGCGGCGCCACTCCGCCGAGCGCGATCCGGACGTCCGTGAGTGAGCCGTCGTCGGCCACCGACACCGAAGTGGCCACACTGACCAGGGCGAAGGCGTACGACCAGCGGTCCCGGACCTTGCGATAGCGCATCGCCGCGCCCGGTGGCGGCGCGGGCAGCTCGACGCCGGTGATCAGATCGCCGTGCTCGAGGACGGTCTCCCGCTGCGGGGTGTCCCCGGGCAGCAGATACAGCTCGGCCACCGGCACGGTGCGGGTGGCACCGTCCACCGACCGCAGATGGGCCACCGCGTCCAGCGCCACGAGCGCCACCGCCATGTCGGACGGATGGGAGGCCACACAGTGGTCGGAGGTGCCCAGCACGGCCAGATCGCGGTGGGCGCCCTGGATCGCGGGGCACCCCGTGCCCGGCTCGCGCTTGTTGCACGGCTTGGCCACGTCCTGGAAGTACACACAGCGGGTGCGCTGGAGCAGATTGCCGCCCACCGTGGCGACGGTGCGCAACTGCCCGGAGGCGCCCGACAGCAGCGCCTGGGACAGCATCGGGAAGCGGTCCCGGATCCCCGGGTCGCCCGCCAGCTCGCCGTTGCGCACGGTGGCGCCGATCAGCACCGAGCCGTCGTCGCGGTGCTCGATCCGGTCGTACGGCAGCCGGGACACGTCCACCAGCAGACCCGGGTCGGTGACCCCCAGCTTCATCAGGTCCACCAGATTGGTGCCACCGCCGAGATAGGTGGCGTCGGGGCGCTGGGCGATCAGCTCGGCCGCCTCCTGGGCGTCGCCCGCGCGGGCGTAGGCGAACTCCTTCATCGCGCGCCCCCGGACGTGCTCGCGGTGGCGGTGCCGTCGGCGGACGCGCCCGCGGCCTCCAGGACGGCTTCCACGATGCCGTTGTACGCGCCGCAGCGGCACAGGTTGCCGCTCATGCGCTCCCGCACCTCCTGCGCGTCCAGCTCCGCCGCGTCGGCCACGCCCGCCGCGGTGTTCTCGGTGACATGGCTCGGCCAGCCGCGCCGGGCCTCGCCCAGGGCGCCGATGGCCGAGCAGATCTGGCCCGGGGTGCAGTAGCCGCACTGGAGCCCGTCGTGGTCGAGGAACGCCCGCTGCACCGGGTGGAGTCCGGCGCCGCCGTCCAGCTCGGCCACGCCCTCGATCGACACGATCTCCCGCCCCTCGGCGGTCACCGCGAACATCAGGCAGCTGTTCACCCGCTCGCCGTCGATCAGCACGGTGCAGGCACCGCACTGGCCGTGGTCGCAGCCCTTCTTGGTGCCCGTCAGGCCGAGCCGCTCGCGCAGCACATCGAGCAGGGTCGTCCGGTTGTCGATGGTCAGAGGGTGGTCCGTGCCATTGATCCGCAAGGTGATGTCGCTGCTCGGTGATTGATGTGAGAGGCTCATACATTGAATGTATCAACCTCTTACATCGGGTGCGAGGAGAATGGGAATCCATGCGAGACGTCGTAGCTCAGATGCACCGGTGGTGGCGCGAGGGTGAGCCCTTCGCCCGTGCCACGGTGGTCGCGACCTGGCGCTCCTCGCCGCTGCCGCCCGGTACGAGCATGCTGGTCGGACCCGACGGCTCCGCGGTGGGCAGCGTCTCCGGCGGCTGTGTCGAGGCGGCCGTCTACGAACTGGCCCAGGAGGTGACCGCCGCGGGCACCCCGGTGCTCCAGCGCTACGGGGTCAGCGATGACGACGCCTTCGCGGTCGGGCTGACCTGCGGCGGCATCATGGATGTCTTCGTGGAGCGCGTCGACCCCGACGGCTTCCCCGAGTTCGGGGGAGTGGCCGAGGCGGTGGCCGCCGGGGAGCCGGTGGCCGAGGTGATCTGTGTGGCCGTCACCGGCCCCGACCCGGACGGGCGGCTGGGGCGGCGGCTGGTGGTCCGGCCCGACGGCACCTCCGGCTCACTGGGCTCGGCGCGGCTGGACGCGGCCGTCGCCGAGGACACCCGTGGACTGCTGGCGAGCGGCCGCACCGACACCCTGGCCTACGGCTACGACGGCACCCGCACCGACGAGGAGCTGACCCTGTTCGTGTCGGTGCACGCCGCGCCGCCGCGGATGCTGGTCTTCGGCGCCGTGGACTTCGCGGCCGCCATGGCCCGGATGGGCGTCTACCTCGGCTATCACGTCACCGTCTGCGACGCCCGGCCGGTGTTCGCCACCGAGCGCCGCTTCCCCGAGGCCCACGAGGTGGTCACCGACTGGCCGCACCGCTATCTGCGCGCCGAGGCGGAGGCGGGCCGGGTGGACGAGCGCACCGTGGTCTGCGTCCTCACCCACGACCCCAAGTTCGACGTACCGCTGCTGGAGGAGGCGCTGCGGCTCCCGCTGGCGTACGTCGGCGCCATGGGCTCCCGCCGCACCCACGACGACCGGCTCCGGCGGCTGCGCGCCGCCGGGCTCGGCGAGGACCGACTGGCCCGGCTCGCCTCACCGATCGGCCTGGACCTGGGTGCCCGGACCCCGGAGGAGACCGCGGTCAGCATCGCCGCCGAGATCATCGCCGACCGCTGGGGCGGTAGCGGGACCCGTCTCACCTCCCTCGGCGGCCGGATCCACGGCGACCATCCGATGTCCTCGGCAGCCGGCGGCTGAGACGGTGTCACCGCCGCGCGGCGCGGTGGTCACAATGGTCCCCGACCGATGGGCACATGGACGCAGGAGGACACACCACCGCTGTGGAGACCGCGCGCAATACCGACGACAACACCGCCAACACCGCCAACACCGCCACCCCCGAGGACACCACCGCCCCGCCGAAGACCGGCTGGCGCCGCTGGGTGATGGACACCCGGCCGTTGCGCCACCGCCCCTTCCGGCGGCTGTGGAGCTCCACGACGGTCACCGCCGTCGGCAGTCAGCTGACCGCCGTGGCCGTGCCCAAGCAGATCTACGACATCACCGGCTCCTCGGCCTGGGTCGGCTACGCCAGTTTCGCGGGTCTGCTGCCGCTGGTGGTCTTCGCGCTGTGGGGCGGGGTCATCGCCGACCGGATGGACCGGCGCACCCTGATGCTGCTCACCAACGCGGGGATCGCCGTCACCTCGGTGCTCTTCTGGGCGCAGTCCTTCGCCGGGCTGGACTCGGTAGCGCTGCTCATGGTGCTGCTCGCTGCCCAGCAGGGCTTCTTCGGGATGAACTCCCCGGCCCGGCAGGCGTCGATCGCCCGTCTCGTCCCCGCCCATGAGCTGCCCGCGGCCGGTGCCCTCCAGTCCACGGTGGCCCAGACCGGCATGATCGTGGGCCCGCTGCTCGCGGGTGCCCTGATTCCCGTGCTCGGCCTCCCGGTGCTCTATCTGATCGACGCCATCGCGCTCTGCGTCGCCCTGTGGGCCGTCTGGCTGCTGCCCGCCCTGCCACCGCTCATCGAGCCCGCGGGGGAGGGGGCCGACGGGTCGAGGCGGCGGGCCGGATGGCGGGACGTGGCCGACGGATTCCGCTACATCGCCACCCACCGGATCCTGCTGCTGTCCTTCCTCGCCGACATCATCGCCATGGTCTTCGGAATGCCCCGGGCGCTGTTCCCGCAGCTCGCCGCGCACACCTACGCACCCTGGGGCGAGGGGTTCGCGCTCGGACTGCTTTTCGCGGCCATCCCCCTCGGCGCGGTGACGGGCGGACTGATGTCGGGCACCTTCTCCCGCGCCCGCCGCCACGGCCTCATGGTGACGGTGGCCGTGGTGGCCTGGGGCGTGGCCATCACCGGATTCGGGCTCAGCGCCAACCTGTGGTGGGCGGTGGCGTTCCTGGCGCTGGCGGGTGTGGCCGACATGGTGTCCATGGTGTTCCGCGGAGCGATCCTCCAGTCCGCGGCCACCGACGACATGCGCGGCCGGATGCAGGGCGTGTTCACGGTGGTGGTGGCGGGCGGTCCGCGCCTCGCCGATCTGCTGCACGGCACCGTCGGCTCCCTGATCGGCCCGCGCGCCGCGGTCACCGCGGGCGGGCTGCTCGTCGCCGTCAGCACCCTGGGCCTGGCCGCCGCGGTGCCCGCATTCCGGCGGTACACCGCCTGATCCACCCGCCGATCCGGGCCCGGCCGCCATCCCGCCCGACCGGTCCCGGCCGTGCACACACCCGCATCGCGGAGGTGTGCACGACCGGCACCGCTCAGGCCGGGCGCTCGCCGCGGTCCGCGCCCCAGAGTGTGTGGAACGAGCCGTCGCGGTCGGTGCGCCGGTAGGTGTGCGCGCCGAAGAAGTCCCGCTGCCCCTGGACCAGCGCCGCCGGAAGCCGCTCGGAGCGCAGCGCGTCGTAGTACGCCAGCGCCGCCGAGAACCCGGGAGCCGGTACGCCCAGCTCGGCCGAGGTGGTCACCACCCGCCGCCAGGCGTCCTGGGCCGCGCCCAGCGCCTCGGTGAAGTAGTCGGCGGTCAGCAGGGTCACCGGGGTCCGCTCCCGCGCGTACGCCTCGGTGATCCGGTTCAGGAACCGTGCCCGGATGATGCAGCCGCCGCGCCAGATCCGCGCCACCGCGCCCGGGTCGATGTCCCAGCCGTACTCCTGGCTGCCCGCCTGGATCTGGTGGACGCCCTGCGCGTACGCCACGATCTTCGACGCGTACAGCGCCTGCTCGACCTCGTCGGCGAACCGCTCCGCCGCCGCGCCGGTGAGCCCCTTCGCCGATGGTCCCGGCAGCCCCTGCGCCGCGTCCCGCAGCTCCGCGTGGCCGGACAGCGAGCGCGCGAACACCGCCTCGGCGATCCCGCTCACCGGAACGCCCAGGTCCAGCGCGGTCTGCACGGTCCAGCGGCCGGTGCCCTTCTGCTCGGCCTGGTCGAGCACCACGTCGACGAACGGCTTGCCGGTCGCCGCGTCGGTGTGCGCCAGCACCTCGGCGGTGATCTCGATCAGATACGACTCCAGGCGCCCCCGGTTCCAGGTGCGGAACACCTCCGCGATCTCGCCCGGGGCCATGCCCAGAGCGCGCCGCAGCAGGTCGTAGGACTCGGCGATGAGCTGCATATCGGCGTACTCGATGCCGTTGTGCACCATCTTCACGAAGTGTCCGGCCCCGTCCGGGCCGATATGGGTGCAACAGGGGGTGCCGTCCACCGTGGCGGAGATGTCCTCCAGCAGGGGGCCCAGTGCCTCGTACGACTCCTTCGAACCGCCCGGCATGATGCTCGGGCCGTGCAGCGCGCCCTCCTCGCCGCCGGAGATACCGGTGCCCACGAAGTGCAGTCCGCGCTCGCGCAGCGCCGCCTCACGGCGCCGGGTGTCCTCGAAGTGTGCGTTGCCGCCGTCGACGATCATGTCGCCCGGCTCCAGCAGCGGGGCGAACTCCTCGATCACCGCATCGGTCGGCGCCCCCGCCTTGACCATCATCACCAGCCGCCGCGGGCGCTCCAGCGAGGCCACGAACCGCTCGGCCGTCTCGGCGGGCATGAAGTGGCCCTCACCGCCGAACTCCTCCACCAGGGCCCTCGTTCTCGCGGGCGTCCGGTTGTGCACGGCCACGGTGTGGCCGTGCCGGGCGAAGTTGCGGGCCAGATTGCTGCCCATCACCGCCAGTCCGGTCACCCCGATGTGAGCCTGCTCCGCCATGGTCGGCCACTCCTGCCTGTCTCAGTTGTCGTCATCCCTGACACGTCGGACACGCGCCGTGCGCACAGCGTCCCGGGTACCCCGCCCGGCCGCCACTCACGACGCCGGGACGGCACGGCCGCGACCTGCGGATACGAGGGCCACCGTCCCCCGCGGACGGCGGCCTCGTATCCGTGGGCGGATGGAATCCGCTATCTCGGCATCTCGGACGAGGTGCCGTTGACGGTTCCGGTGGCCCGGGTGGGACGCTCCAGGATGCCCCGGGCATCGGCGGGCGCCGACTCGCGCACCGGGACCGGCTGGGGACCGGCCGGGGTCTCCGCGGCCGGCGTCCCGCCGCCGTTGGGAGAGGAGCTCGAGCCGTTGATCTTCTCTATCGCCTGCCGGGCCTGCTCACCGGGGGAGCGCGCGGCGAGCGGCGGCGGTGTCTGGCCTGCCGCGGCGGCGGGCTGGCTGCGCTCCTGAGCGTGCTTGGCGTGGCCGCCGCCGAACTGGGTGCGCAGCCGATGGCTCACCGACTCGTCCAGACTCACCGGACGCCCCAGCTGGGCGGCCAGCCGGCCCGCTTCCTGACCGAGCGCGGCGACAACCTCCCAGGGCAGATGGAGTTCCAGCCGGACTTCTGCCTCTCCGTCGGGAAGGGCTTGGATGGGAGGGTTGAACCGGTCGTTCATGTACGGTCCTCCGGTCTCGGATCGTCCTGCGCGGCGCGGCGCGCCCCACGGTCGGGACGCGCCTATCCAGGCATACGGAGAACCGGCTCGTCCCGTTCACCCGAGCCGGAGACGGGTCAGGTCTTGCTGAGCAGGATCGTGATGGTCGCCAGGATGGCCGCCAGCACCAGCGCCGCCACCCCGTAGACCAGTCGCTGCGAGCGCAGACCGGGGATCAGTGCGTCGATGGAGATCCGGCCCGCGCCGCTGAGTGCGAGCCCGGCCGCGCCGACGCCGATGAGCAGCGGAAATTCAAAGCCGCCGAACAGACCGAGCTCCCAGGACGCGGCCACGGCGTTGGCCATCGTGCCCGCGACGGCGGCACCGGCGAGCGGGGTGATCAATCCCACCGCAATGCCGAGACCGCCGAAGGTCTCGATCAGCCCGCAGATGACCGCCATCGCCTTCGGCGCCGGATAGCCGAGGTGCCCGAAGGCCACGGCGGTCCTGTCGATCCCCGGACCCTCCCACCAGCCGAACAGATGCTGTGCGCCGCGCGCGGCGACGATCAGCCCGACGCCGAGCCGCACCACCAGCAGACCGACGTCATGGGCGGTGAGTACGGCCGCGGTGGACCGGGAGGCGTGCGCGTGGGCGGGGCCCGCGGCCGGTTCCGATGAGGCGGCGTTTCCGTGAGAAGAAGACATGGCGCCCTCGTCTGGTCGGGCCCGGCGGGCTCGCCGAGCCGGATGTGCGCTATGCACCTTAAGTACTTTTTATTCCACCGGGCGGGTGGCTTCAATCCGTCCCCCGGTGTCCCCCATGAGAAGAACGGAACCCGGCCCGGCCGAGCGATGTCGTCCCGTGCGGTGATGGGCCCCCGACCACGCCTCAGCCACCGGTCCGCATGCGCCGCCGCCAGGGCCGTAGCCCGAGCCCGAGCAGCCGGGCACCGGCCGGACGGCAGAACGCGGCGTGCGTCAGGGCGTCGCTCAGGGTCGGGGCCGACACCGGGGCGCCGCTCGGCCCGGCGACCGGACCTCACCGGTGTGAAGAGGGCCGGTGGGCCGGTGGGGAGAACGGCGATCGGTCAGCGGCGGGGCGGCAACTTGTGCAGCTCCACGGCGGTCAGCCGTCCGGCCTCGATCTCGGCTGTCATGAACGTGCAGTACGGCTGTGTGCGCCGGTCCGTGGGGGAGCCGGGATTGAGCAGCCGCAGCCGCCCGTCGTCCGTGGTGGAGTCCCACGGGATATGGCTGTGGCCGAACACCAGCACATCCACATCGGGGAACCGCTCGGCACAGCGCCGCTCCCGCCCCTGCGCCGCCCCGGTCTCATGCACCACACCGAACCGCAGCCCGTCCAGTTCCACCCGGGCCACCTCGGGCAGCCGCGCCCGCAGCTCGGGCCCGTCGTTGTTGCCGTACACGCCGAACAGCCGGGTCGACCCCGCTTCCAGCAGATCGAGGGTGGCGGTGTCGACCCAGTCACCCGCGTGGAAGACCACATCGGCGTGCGGGAGTTGCTCCAGCAGCTCCTGAGGAAGTGCCTTGGCTCGCCGGGGCAGATGGGTGTCGGACATGAGGAGGAGACGCACAGAGCGACCGTAGCGCGCGGATCACCGCTCCCGGTGCTTTCCGGTGGGTGTCCGACCGAGATGAAATAGTGTGCCAAGCGGACATCGACGCACGGGGAGGCGGCCATGGCGGACACCACGGGGGACCGGTATCCCCGGCCGCCGGTCTCGGCGGCCGAGGCCGAGTGGGTGTGGCGGCTGCTGTCCGTCCAGGCGCTGGAGGAGGGCGCCACACCGGAGACGGTGCGGCTCGCGGTGGTGGTGGGGCTCGCCCGGGCCGGTGGCGCCCGCTACGGGGGCCTGTTGCGCTGCACGGTCGGGGCGCTCGACCTGGACGCCGGATGGGTGACGCTCGAACACGGCAAGCACCGTGTGCCGCGCCGCCACGGCCTGGACCGCGGCACGGTCCTGGTCCTGCGCCGCTGGCTGCTGGTGCGTCAGGAGCTCTGCGCCGAGTTGGAGGGCTCGGTGCCGAACGCGCTGCTGCTGACGGTGCACCACACCCATGACCACGGAGTGACCGTGGCGGCCGGGCTGCCCATCACCCGGCAGGGACTGGTGCTCTCCTGGCGCCGGTTCGCCCATCGCACCAACGCCCGGTACGCGGCCCGGCGACCGCCGCTGCCCACCCGCTTCGAACAGGTACGCCGCGCGTGGGACACCTGAGCACGGGACGCCCGAGGGGCGGGGCCGCCCGCGCGGCCCCGCCCCCGCCGTCGGTTACGCGGCCCTGCTCGACGCCGCCGCCACCGCGCGAGCGGTCACGCTGAAGCGCGCCTGTGCCGTCGCGCCGTTGACCTTCACCGTGAGCGTGGCCGTACCCGGGCGCAGGCCGGTGAGCGTGCCGCTCACCGGGTTGTACGCCGCCACATGACGGCGCCCGGCCTGGGACGCATCGCCGATGTACACGTTGGGCGATCCACTCCAGTCGCTGCTGACGGGGAACCGGACCGGCACCCTCCGGGCGCTGGGCCCCTCGCCCTGGATGACGTCGGCCGTGACCGTGGCGTCCTGCCCGGTGCGCAGTTCGGCCGGGGCGGTCACGGTCAGCCCGTCCGTATGCGGCCGGGTCTGGACCGACACCCAGTCGGGCCCGCCCTTCCACGGCGCGCGGCGGTTCTCCGCCTGCACCTTCGACGGCACATGGTTCACCCCGACCATCGACCAGCCGGTGAAACCGCCCCGGTCGGCCGGAGCGGCCGGGTACTTGCCCGAGTTGCCGTTGATCAGATACGGGACGCCGTCCACCCGTGAGGCGTGGAAGGTGCCGACATGGCTGCCGATGAACGCCGCGCCCTTGCCGGTGGTCCGGCGGAAATCGGCGAGCCAGTTCTCCAGCAACGCGGCCTCCTTGCGGTCGCTCAGCCGGCTGCCCTGCTGTGGGGTGGGGTCGCGCGGCGGAACGTGCGTGATCACCATGACCGAACCGACGCTCCGATCGCGGGCGGCCGCCTCCAACTGGGCGCGCAGCTCCTTGATCTGGTCGAAGCCCCCGCCGCGCAGCCCGAGACTGGAGGTGTCCAGGGTGATGAAACGGGTACCCCGGTGGTCGAAGGTGCGGTGCGCGGGCCCGAACTCGGCTGTGAAGTTGTCGATCCGTCCGCCCATGACCTCGTGGTTGCCCGGTACGTAGGTCCAGGGCACGGCATCACCAAGTTCCTGCGTCAGTACCGTACGGGCGAAGGAGAGGTCCTGGGGCGAGCCCTCGTCCACCAGGTCCCCGTTGACGACGAGGAAGTCGGGCCGGGCCGCCTTGATCTCCCGCAGGGTGCGCCGGGCCTGGGCGACGATCGGGCTGTTCGGCTCGCGCGCCACGAACTGCGCGTCCGACATCACCGCGAACCGCCAGTCGCGTCTTCCGGTCCGCGCCGCGCTGTCGATCAGCGGATCGGGGTCGGTCTTCTCCGCGGGCAGTTCGACGGCGGGCGGCACCCGGGCGGTGAGGTCGTCGATGACGATGCCGCCGGTGTACTGCCGGGCCGGGCCGGTCTCGGCGAGATAGAAGCGGTTGACCGTCAGCGGATAGGCGACCCCGGCCGGTACGGTGAAGTCGACATGTCGCCATCCGGTCCAGGTCACATACGGGCCGCGCAGCAACTGGTCCGAGCCCGCCGCGTCCTTCAGATGCAAGGTCGGCCATGCGCCCTTGCCGTCCCCCTTGATCCACAGGCCGAACGACTGCGGCTGGCCCTCGACATCGATCGGCCGTGGCGGGGTGACATAGGCGGCGCGGGTGGCGGTCGACTGGGTGAAGTCGTACGTCAGGCTCAGCCCGGTGCCGGTGTGCCCGTCGGGGGTGGCCTCGGCCGAACCGGAGGCGCGCGCCTGGCTGAAGCGCCACTCACCCGCGTCGTCGAAGGCGGCCTCCTGTCGCTCGCGCAGACCGACGGTGACGGCGAGCACGGTGCTGGTGTCCCCGACGCGGACCGTGACCCGGCCCGCGACCTCCTCGCCGCGCGCGGTGACGGTGAAGGTGCCGGTCGCCGGGTCCGGCGCGATGGTGAACAGCGAGTGGTCGTAGTCGAGATGGACATCGGACGGCTCGACGGGGGCACTGGCGCCGTGCGCGTCCAGGCCGACGATCCCGAAGCGGCCGGTGGCTCGCGCGTCGGCAAGGCCGAGCAGCCGGTCGGTGGGCCGGATCCGGTCGAGGCGGTCCAGCACGGTGAGTTCCCGTGCGCCGTGGGCCGTGCCGCGCCGGGCGGTGACCGTGGTCGTGCCGCCGTGGCGGGCGGTGAAGGTGCCGTCGGCGGCGACCCGTCCGACGCGCGGATCGGCCGTCCGCCAGTGCGGTGCCCCCTCCGCGGGACCGTAGGTCTCGTCGTAACCGGCGGCGGTGAGACGGCGGGTCAGCCCGGGGAAGACACGTTCGGGGTGGCCGCCGCGGACCGGGTCCACCGTGGGCGCGTCGACGGGGTCGGCCGCCGTCTCCACCCAGAAGCCCTTGAGCCGTCCGCTGCCGTCGGGGGCGGTGAAGGCCAGCCCGTTGGGTACGGTGCGTTCGCTGCCGTCGGAGGGGCTGTTCTCCACCCGGGCCCGGTCGCTGCCGGGTTCGCGGGCGACCAGGGTGGACGAACCGCCGCCGTCGAGGTTGAGCGCGCCGTAGGAGCCCGCCTCCTTCATCATCAGGCCCAGTTCGGTGAGGGTGACCCCGCCGCTGTCGGCCTGCCGTCCGTCGACGGTGATGACCTGCATATGGCGGCCGTCCCGGGAGAAGCCGACGGCCGTGCGGGGGGCGGCGGTGTTGTTGCCCTCGCCCTCGTGGCCGATGGGCTTGCCGTCGACGACGAGCAGTTCGCGGCCGCTGACGGCGGTGCGGGGGAGGTCCCCGTCGGCCGCGCGGGGCCGGTACGCCATGTCCACGCTGTCGCCGACGGCCAGTGCGGAGAGGGCGTCGGCGCCCTCGTCCCGGCCGACCAGCAGGGTGGTATCGGCCGGGATGGCGCCCTTGCCGGGGGCCGATGCCGCCCGGCCGACCTTGCCGTCCACGACGGCCACCTCGGCGGTGCGCCGTGCCCCGTCCACGGTCTGGGCCCGGTTCGCCTCGCCCCACTGGGCGTTGTAGGCGCCGATGCCGTTGGACGGCACGTTGGCGGCGTTGAGTGCGGCGAGCGGATGGTCGCCGTCCGGGAGGGTGAGGGTGCCGTCGAAGTAGAGCTGGAGGAGACGGCCCGCAGCCTGCGGGCCGATGCCGACGGCTTTGCCCGGACCCGCGGCGGACGCGGAGTTGACCAGCTGACCGTCACCGATGCCCGTGCCCTCGGGCGCTCCGGTCTGGTTGATGTCGAAGAAATCACCGTTGATCGCGGCCACCGTACGGCGGCCCGGCCCGGCGTTGTGCCCGGCGGCCAGTTCGGAGACGGCCGCGCGCTTGGCGACCTTGTCCGGGTGCAGATAGTCGACCTGTGAACCGGCGGTGAGGTCCACCGACAACGAGTCCACCCGCAGCCACTTGTCGGACTCCAGCCGGTCGTAGGAGGTCAGCTTGACCCCGGGGGCGACGGGACGTGAGGTGTGGGCGGTCTGCAAGCCGTCCCCGTCGGCCACGGACGCGGTGTCCGCGGCGCCCTTCTCGCCCTCCGCGGCGGCGGCGGGTGGCGGCGCGATCGGGCGCAGCATCTCGGCCGCGTCGCGGGCCAGGGGTTCGGGGGCCGGGGCGGGGGTGTTATCGGCGGTGGCCGGTCCCGCGGCGCCCGCGACGAGGGCGGCGACCGCGGCCAGAACCGCCAGGGGTCTGGTGAACGCGACAGGACGCATGGCAACTCCCTGAGGCCATGGGACTCGCGTGGTTCACACGCACAGCGCCCCAGCATCGCGGTGGAGTTGACCGCGCACCAGAAGGCGTCGGCGACGTCCTGGGGAACATCTGTCCGGGCTGCCCCGGACGGCTGCCGTGGGAGAGGCGTCAGCCGCTGGTCAGGGCGTCGAGATAGACCCAGGCACCCTCATGACGGGTGAACCGGCTGTTTTCCCGCAACTCACCCGCACGGCCGCCTTCGGCGTAGTGCGCGCGGAACTCCACGGTGCCGGTGGAGTGGAACGCCGTACCGTCCGTGGTGCCCAGGATCTCCAGCCCCGTCCAGCGCGTCCCGGCGTCCAGGACCACCCGCGGCGGCCGGGTGGTGGGGTGCCAACTGCGCAGCAGATACGCCTCGTCCCCGACGGCGAAGGCGCTGTAGCGCGAGCGCATCAGCTGCTCCGCGGTGGCCGCCTGGGCCGCTCCGCGGTGCAGCCGCCCGCAGCAGTCGTCGTACGGGGCGGACAGCCCGCAGGGGCAGGCCGTGGGGGTGGTGCGGCGAGGCGGCCGTGGCGGTCGCTTGCGTCGGGACATGGGTTCATTGTGACGGGTGGGACCGGTGGGGTCGTCCCGGGTGGGGTGTCACCTGGGACGACGGGGACTGGACAGTCAGCGGCCGGGGCCGGGGCCGCTCGGCGGGCCGGTCAGTGGGTCGGCAGATGACGGGCGAAGAAGGCGCGCACCCGCCCGCGCACGGCCGGTACCGAACAGGCCGGATCCACCGCGCCGATCAGCCGGACCCGTGCCTCGGCTGACATCAGCCCGGCGGCACACAGTTGGGGGAGGACGGCCGCGTAGTCGGTGAACACCCAGTGCGCCGCGTCGTCCAGGCGCGCCCGGGAGGCGCGTCCGTGCGAATGGGTCATCAGGGAGGACCAGGAGCGCTCCAGCGCCGCCCGCTCGGTGAAACCGTCGGTGTTCAGCAGAAGCAGTGGCCGGTCCGTGCCGTGGCGGGCGACCGGCAGCAGGTCCCCCGGCCGGTCCGGCCCGGACGGCGCCTCGTCCAGAAAGCCTTCGAGATTGACCGCGGCGGCGAGGCGCCGGTCCTCGTACAGGGTCTGGGCCGCCGTGGTGCCACCGGCCGAATGGCCGTAGACACCTACCCGCTCCAGGTCCAGCAACTCGGGCAGACCCTCCGGCAGCGGGCGGCGCTCCGCGTCGGGGTTGTGCCCCGCCGCCAGAGCCTCCAGCCGGTCCAGGACGAACCGGGTGTCGGCGATCCGGGTGGCGATCGCGGTGTGGAACTGGCGGGGATCCATCCGGGGGTCTCCTCGGAAGACGGTCTGGCGCAGCCGTCCGCGGTACGCGGCCGGGCGCGGGAAGACGACCTCGCTCGCGTCGCCGGGATGGTCGATGCTCACTACCACGAAGCCGTGGCTCGCCAGTTCCTCCGCGAGCCCCGTGCCCAGGGTGCGAGGGTCACCGCCACCGGGGCTGTACAGCAGCGCCGGGCGCGGTGCGCGCTGCGCGGGCGCGCCGATGTGCGCATGGGTCAGGGTGGCGGCCCAGTCCACACCCTTCGGCGGCAGCCCCGGACGCATCCGGGGCGCGGTCTGCCCGAACGAGCGGGCGGCGCGCGCGGTCATCTGGTGCGCCACCGGACGGGCGCGGCCGCCACGGGCCGGGTACCACACCGTCACCATCACCTCGCGGACCGGAATCCCGGCCTTCCACGGGTCACGGCGGGTGCGGTCGACCAGATGCAGCGTGGTGACCCCGATCCGGTGCGGACCCGTGGGCGCGGGCAGCTCTACGGTCATCACGTCGCCGCGGCCGGTCGGCCGGGCCTGGGCCGCGCCCCCGGCCCCGGCTCCGCTGAGCAGCGCGGCGGTGGCCAGTACGGCCGAGGTGGTGACGGTCCGCCGGCTCAGTCCGCCGCTCTCCCCGTCGATGACATCCTTGAACGACATGCTCGCTCCCTCTGTATCCCATCCGGCTGACCCGGTGTGATGCCGGTCCTTGTGCCGCCCGGCGGTGAGCTGAATCCTGTCCGTGGAGGGGAGGGACGGGCGATCGTTGAGGCCCTGGCCTCAAGGCTGGTGCGGCGCCGTCAGGGGGAGTAGTGATCCGGATCCATGGCACGGCCGCCGATGTCGCCCGGGTGCGGTTCGCGCCCCGGCCCGCCCCGTTGCAGGAGCTGAACGCGGCCCTGAGCATGATGTGCCGCGGGGACGGGGAACTGCTCTTCGGCCGCTGGAGGCGGCGGGCGCTGCGCTCCCTCCCGGCGGCCGTCGGGCCGCTGGGCGACCTGGTCCCGGCGGCGGTCGCGCCCAGCTTCCTCGATGTGTTCAGCGACAATCTCGACGAAGGTCTGGAGACCGTCCGGGCCACACCGCGCGAGCTGGTCCGCACCGAGCTCGAGCGGGTCTACGCCTCTCATCCGCGCCCGGCACCGCAGTGGCTCCACGATCTGCACCGGGGCGAGACCGGGGCCTGGCATCTGCTGCGCCGCGCCCAGCATTCGGCGTTCGAGACCCTGGTGCGCCCGGTGTGGTCGCAGGTGCAGGATCTGCACCGGGCGGAGTTCAGCCGTCATGCCCTGACCGTGGCCGAACACGGGGTCGGCACCGCGCTGGCGGCCCTTGTCCCCGGTGCCCGCTGGTGTGGGAGCGGCTGGGAGATCGGCGCGCCCGTGGAACGGGACATCACCCTGGCGGGCCGTGGCCTGGTGCTGCTGCCCACCTTCCACTGGACCGGGGGCCCGCTCCTCTCCGATCTGCCCGGCAGCCCGGTGACCCTGACCTACCCGGCCGGGCCGGGTGTTCCGCTGGTGCCACCTGCGGACGGGGCGGACGGCGACGCGCTGGCCGCGGTGCTCGGCCGTACCCGCGTCGAGATGCTGCTCCTGCTCGCGCAGGAGCACACCACCAGTGGCCTGGCCCGGCGGCTGCGAGTCAGCAACGCCACCGTCTCCGCCCACGCCGCCGCGCTGCGCGGGGCGGGCCTGATCACCACGGTCCGCGCCGGTCGTGCCGTGCTGCACCAACGCACCGCGCTGGGCGCCCTGTTGACGCGCCGCGATGGTTCACGGGACGGACCCTAAGCGCGCAGATGGGCCAGGAGGTCGTCGCCCGCCGGGAAGGGGCGCTCCTCGGGCAGCAGCGCGGCCGCCGCGTCCAGCTCGTCCTGGCGCACCAGCGCGTGGATCTCCTGGGCGAGCGGGGTGACATCGCTGATGGCCACCGTCCACTCGTCGGCGTACCGGCGGGCCGCCTCTTCCGAGAGCCCGAGCTGAAGGGAGCGGTAGGGCAGCGGAGACAGCCGCAGATCGCGCTCCGGGTCCCACTGGACGCGGCAGGGCGCCCGCCGCAACTGCCGCTTCCAGGACGCCTGATCGGGGTGCAGACCGCTGGCGTAGTGCGACAGGCAGGCGTTGCGCAGCGCCCATGCGAAGCCCTCGCGGGTGATCTCGATGGCGAGGACGGTCTCCTGCCCCTCCTTCTCACCCCAGCCGCAGCGGTACATCATCCACAGGAACGAGGGTTTGATCCAGGTCATCCGGTCGCGCTTCCAGGCGGCCGGGAACCGGCCGTCGCGGGCCGCGGGACGGCCGATGTGCGGGCCGTACGCCTGGTACACGGTGACCGTGGTGGCGGTGTGCAGCGCGCGGATCTCATGACGGGGCCGGTCGTGCCGTGGTTCTTCCGGCCCGTGGTGGTGCGGTTCTTCCATGGGCACCCAGGGTGGCCGGGTCCGGCACCCTCTGGCCACTGGTTTTCGACGCGGACCGGTCCTCCGTGCCGTGCTGCCGCCCGCTCGCCCCTTGTGCGTGGTCGGATACGGCTCATGGGTTCCCGACGCGATGTTCCGCACACCGCCCCCGCCCCCGGCGGAGCCGCCGCCCCGACCGTCGTGGGGGTGGATGCCTGTCCCACCGGATGGGTCGCCGTGATCCTCCGCGCGGGCGCGTTCGCCGGTGCCGAGACCGCCGGTGGACTGGCCGAACTGCTCCCCCGGGTGCCGGACGCCCAGGTGGTGGCCGTCGACATGCCGCTGGGGCTGCTGGAGACCGGTCTGCGACAGGCGGACACACTGGCCGTTTCGATCATGGCTCCGCACCGGTCCCGGGTCTTCCCGGTGCCGCCGAGCGAGGTGTGGAGGGAGGAGGACTACGCCGCGGCCAACCAGTGCTGCCGACGGCTCACCGGACGTGGAATCAGCCGTCAGACCTGGGGGCTCGCGGCCAAGCTGCGCGAGGCCAACGCCCACCGCGACGCCGGTGACTACCGGCTGCACGAAGTACATCCCGAGGTCTCCTTCGCCGCCATGAACGACTCCCAGCCGGTGGCCTGGAGCAAGAAGAGCTGGAACGGCCAGGCGGTGCGCCGCGGGCTGCTGGTCGGTGAGGGCATCGCGCTGCCCGATGAGCTCGGCCTGGCCGGACGGGTGCCGACCGACGACCTCCTGGACGCCGCCGCGGCGGCCTGGAGCGCCCACCGCATCGCGCGGGGCACCGCCCGGAGCCTGCCCGATCCGCCCGAGCTGACGGCCACCGAACTGCCCGTCGCCATCTGGTACTGACGCCCGGCCCGGCCCGACGGAGGCGGGAGGCCGCCCGAGCCGTGCCTCGGGCGGCCTCCCTTTTCCCCCACCCCCGGATGTGGTCCTCAGTGCCGTGGTCTCCACGGCGCCGCGGGGGTCAGCGGTGGATGCCGTGTGCGCGCAGGTAGGCGAGCGGGTCGACATCCGATCCGTAGCCCGGACCGGTGCGCACCTCGAAGTGCAGATGCGGTCCGGTGGTGTTGCCGGTGCTCCCCGAGCGGGCGATCCGCCGGCCCGCCTCGACGGTCTGCCCCGCGCGCACGTTCACCGCCGACAGATGCGCGTAGTGGGTGTACAGGCCCGCGGTGTGCCGGATGACCACCTGGTAGCCGAAGGCGCCGCCCCACCCGGCGGCCACCACCTTGCCCCCGGCCGCCGCGTGCACCGCGGTGCCGACCGGGACCGCGAAGTCCACCCCCGTGTGACGGCCGCTCGCCCAGCGTCCGCCGCGGGTTCCGTACGCCGCGCTGACCGGTGCGCTGACCGGGGCCACATGGCGGTTGGTGGCGGACTTCCGTACGGCCGTGTGGCGCGAGGCGGCCGAGGCGGCGCGCCGTGGCGCCGCCGTGTGGTGCGCGCGGCGCGGTGCCGAGGGGAGGGCCAGCCGCTGCCCCGGGCGGATGAGATCCGGATTCGCGCCGATGGTCGCGCGGTTGGCCTGGTAGAGGGCCCGCCAGCCGCCGCTGACGGAGGACCGCCGCGCGATGCCGGATAACGTGTCGCCGCGCACCACCGCGTACGACCCGGAGGTCGCGGGCCGCTTGGCGGGACGCTCGGCGCGAGGTTTCCCGGAGCCCTTGCCGGGGGGCTTCCCGGACGAGGTCGCGGAGCCCTTTCCGGAGGCCGCCGCGGACGGAGGGTGATGGGGTGCGGCCGGGCGCTCGGGCTGGTGTCCGGACGGCGGTTCGGCGCTCCGGGACCCGCCGCGGTTCGCCACCGCGGCGGGCGGGCCGGACCGCGTCAGCCGGCCGCGTACCGAGCAGACCGGCCAGGCGCCCGGCCCCTGCGCGGAGAGGACCGCCTCGGCCACGGTGATCTGCTGGCCCTTGGTGGCCAGATCGGCCCGCGGGGCGTAGGCGGTGCCGCCGTACGCGGCCCAGGTGTGCTGGGTGAACTGCAACCCTCCGTAGTAGCCGTTGCCCGTATTGATGCGCCAGTTGCCTCCGCTCTCGCACTTGGCCACCCGGTCCCAGGTGTCGACCGGAGCCGCCGCGGCGACACCGGTGCCGAGGATCGGCAGGACGATGCCGACGCTGCCCGCGGTCAGGGCGGCGCGCAGCGGGGAGACCCGGCTGGGCGCGGCGGGGCGACGGTGACTTCCTCGTACGGCCATGGGGCTGGTTCCTCTCCACAACGGCTCTCGACGCGCCCTCCGGAGGCCCCGGCGGGCGTTACGAGTACGGCAGCCGGGCTTGGGCGGTCACAAGGCGCAGGGAGCCTCATGGGCCGCCGTGCGCCGTCGGGTTCCACCCCCTGTGGGGCTGATGCTCCCTCAGTTGCGCATGGGCGGGCGCGTGGAGGGGCGGGGGCGCACGGACACGGCCGGCGGGGAGGGGGATGGGTCGTGGGGCCGGGTCGGTGGCCCCGGGAAGCGGGCGGTCCGGGGGCTGCTGGAAATGATTTTCGGGCCGTGGGTGGCGGGGGACGCTATTCCGCCGGATTGGTTTCTGGGCGATCCGTCGTGGATGCCCGGCGGTCGGCCGGGCGAATTGCGCGCGCGGGGCCAGTGGTTGGGTCTCGGCTCGGCACGCGGCTGGCCAATGCTGGGCCGGGTATGGGGCGTTCGCGGGGGACCGGATCTTCGGGAGCGCTATTGCGGCGGCTACCGGCCCAAGATCGGCCTGTTGGCGGACGGGGCCCGGCCGGTCGCGCGTAACCGCGCGGTTCCGCGTCGGAACAGGCCGTTCCTCGCTTCGCTCCGGGCTGCTGAAAGCGGGCGGGGCCGGGAGAGGGCGGAGAAGAGGCCGGAGGGCGAGAAGGCCGAGAAGGAGAGAGCGGAGAAGAGGGGAAGCGCCGGGAAATGGGACGGCCGCGCGGTACGGGGAGGTATCCGGGCCCCGGGAAGGCAAAGGCGGGCCGGGGCCGATGGCGCCGCGGGCGCGCGGACGTGGGAAGCGTTCACGGCCGAGCAGGTGACCGAGGCCGGCCGATGAGCGCCCCGGGGATCCGTACCGGACACCGGGTACCGCCCCGCGCGGATCCCGGGCGGGGTTCCCGCGGTGGGCGGGGTGGAATGCGGGCCCCGGCCGCGGAACCGGCGGGCGGTCCGGAGCCGCCGAACCCCGGCCAAGGCCGGGGGAGAAGGCGTACCGGGCGCCTGGCCGTGGTCAACCCCCTGGTGGGGATAGCGATTTGACTTCCCGTTTGCCACATGTCCGGCCGCGCATCGTCTCCCGTACCGCTCGTGTACGTGCGGTGGTTCTCCGGAAATCAGCGGGTCGGCAAGGTGCCGGGGAACTGGCGGAGAATCACATGGTCCGTGTATAGCGGGAACCACGTCGCCGGTCATATCATTGCCTCACCTCCACTTCTCCACCTCATCCCGGGGACCGCCCGCTGGCGCGGCCCCGAGCATTTCACCCCCTCGCCCCGCGCGATCGGGAGCCGAGCGACACCGGTGCCGTGATTTCCGTACGGCCCCGTGCACCGCTCGGGGAAACGGTGCGCCGGGGGATCACGGCCCCGGGGATGCGCAGCGCGGCTACGCCGTATGCCGGTCGTCAGGGATCCACCGCGCTCTGCCAATGGTCGTACCCGGCGCTACGTCCGATGGGTGGACACGATCGAGGGGGGCGCACAGGGGTCCCGGAGCATGCCATGACACGCCTGTCGAACCCCGGGCGGGGACCGTGCGGACCGTCCATGGCGCGGGCGGCCGTGATCCATACCACGACGGCCCGGTCGGCGCGGCGGGTAAAGTGCCCATGTGGCGAGAGTTGTTGAGCTGATCACGTATCCCATCAAGGGATGCGCCGGAGTGTCTCTGACCGAGGCGTCGCTGGCGGAGGCCGGCCTGCCGCACGACCGCGGTTTCATGGTCACCGACGAGGACGGAGTCTTCCGCACCCAGCGGCGGCATCCCGGGCTCGCGCTCATCCGCCCCCACGTCGCCCCCGACGGTGAGCGGCTCACCCTGTCGGCGCCCGGCGCCGAGGAGCTGAGCATCGGTGTCGACACGGTGTCCGCGCGGCGCGAGGTCGTGCTCTTCGGTTCGCCGTACCAGGGCATCGACCAGGGCGACGCGGTGGCCGGATGGCTGTCGGAGGTGCTGGGCGTGGCATGCAGGCTGGTGCGGGTGCCGCCGGAGCACGACCGGGTGGCGGACGGGCTCACCCCGGGCACCTCGGGCTACGCCGACAGCAACGCGGTGCACATCATCTCCCGGGCCAGCCTGGACGAGCTCAACCGGAGGATCACCGGCGACGGTGGCGAGCCGCTGCCGATGGCCCGCTTCCGGCCCAATGTGGTGGTCGACGGATGGACCGAGCCGCATACGGAGGACCGGGCCCGGCAGATCACCATCGGCGACACCGAGCTGGGCTTCGCCAAGACGGCCGTCCGGTGTGTGGTCACCATGGTCGACCAGGACAAGGGGGCCAAGGCGGGCCCGGAGCCGCTGCGCACCCTGGCCCGCTACCGCAGGTCCCCCGAGGGCGGTGGCACCCTCTTCGGCGCCAAGTTCTCCGTGACCCGTACCGGCACCATGGCGGTGGGGGACGAGGTGGCCGTCGGCAGCTGGGACGGGCCGCCCCCGGCGGAGTGAGACCGGTCAGACGTCCGCGCCCATAGGGGTCTCCTCGGTGCGCGGAAGCATGTCGTCACCGGGTCAGACCCGGGCAGCGGGCAGAACTCATCGGTCGTTCTGCTGTTCCGTCCCGACATCCTGATGCGGCACCGGGCCTCACCCCCCGATGATCGCCCCGTTCCGTCATGATCTCTCCCATGGACCACCGCCGCCGCCCCCTTCGGGAAGGATCTCCTCGATGACGCCCACCGAGCTCGCCGCCGCCACTGAGCGGGCGCTCCCCGAGATGATCGAAGACCTCCGGACCCTGGTGGAGCTGGAGACGCCGAGCAACGACAAGCGGCTGCTCGACGCCGGGCTCGCCGCCATCAGCGACTGGATCGACGAGCGGCTCGGTGCACCGGACACGACCGAGCGGCACGACTGCGGGGAGTACGGCGATGTGCTCGCGGTGACCTATCGCGGCACCGCGCCGGGGACCGTGCTGCTGCTGTGCCACTACGACACGGTCTGGCCCGCCGGGACGCTCGGCGAGTGGCCCTTCGAGGTGGTGGACGGCCGGGCCTGCGGACCGGGTGTGTTCGACATGAAGACGGGGATCGTCCAGGCGGTGTGGACCGTGCGGCTGCTGCGTGAGCTGGGTCTTCCGCACCCCTCGGCGCGCCTGCTGCTCACCGGCGACGAGGAGATCGGCAGCCCGGTCTCCCGGCGCCATATCGAGCGGCTGAGTGAGGACGTACTGGCCACCCTGGTCTTCGAGGCGTCGCTGGACGGGGCGGTCAAGACCTCGCGCAAGGGTGTCGGTCTGTTCGATGTGACCGCCCACGGTGTCGAGTCGCACGCGGGGCTCGACCCGTTCGCCGGAGCCAGCGCGATCCACGCCCTCGCCGAGGTCATCCCGCATATCACGGCGCTCGGCTCGGCGGAGCGGGGGACCACCGTGAACGTGGGACTGATCAGCGGCGGCACCGGCCGCAATGTGGTGGCCGCGCGGGCGAGTTGCGGTATCGACGTCCGGGTCGCCGAACCCGCCGAGATGGCGCGGATCGACGCCGCGCTGCGGGCCCTCACCCCCTCCGATCCGCGGGTGCGGCTGACCGTCACCGGCGAGTGGAACCGGCCGCCGATGGTGCCCGACGACGCGTCCCGGCGGCTGTACAAGCAGGCCCGCGCCGTCGCCGCCGAGCAGGGCTGGGCACTGGAGGAAACGGCGGTCGGCGGGGCGAGCGACGGCAACTTCGTGGCCGGGCTCGGGCGGCCGGTCCTCGACGGCCTCGGCGCCCTCGGCTCCGGCGCCCACGCCCGCCACGAGCACACCGTGCTGGCTCCGGTCCCGGCCCGTACCGCGCTCACCGTCGGCCTCATGCGGGCCCTGGCGGTGGCGGATCCGGAGACCGCGTGAGCCCGGCGGGCCCGTCCGGTCCGGGGTGCGGCCGCCGCCGTTCCGGACGACGGCGGCCGCGGTGGTCCGGGCCGGTGACGGCCGAGGCCCCCATCGGCCCGGACCGGAGACCCGCGCCCGGTTACGGCTTGCGCGCGAGCCCCGCGTACACGGAAACCTGCTCGCCCGCGGGCAGCAGGGTGCCCCCAGCGGTGTCCGACCGCCAGTCCGAGACCCGGACCAGCCCCGAGCCCACCGGCTCGAGCCCTTCGAAGAACCGTGCCACCTCGGCGTGGGAACGTGGCCGCAGGGTCACACCGGACTTCCGGTAGAGCTCGACCACCTCCTCGGCCGCCTTCGGCTCGACATCCGCCGTGGCGTGCGAGAGCACCAGATGACTGCCGGGCGCGAGCGCGTCCACCAGACGGCGCACCAGGTCGTAGGCGCCGTCCTCGTCGTCGATGAAGTGCATCAGCGAGATGAGGGAGAGGGCGATGGGCTCGTCGAAGTCCAGTACTTCCCCGGCCTGTTGCACGATCCGCTCCGGTTCGCGCACATCCGCCTGGAGATAGTGCGTGACCCCCTGCGGTGTGCTGCGCAGCAGCGCCTCGGCGTGGCACAGCACGATGGGGTCGTTGTCCGTGTAGACGATCCGGGCGTCGGGGGCGACGGCCTGGGCGATCTGGTGCAGATTCGGCTCGGTCGGTATACCCGTGCCGATGTCGAGGTACTGACGGGTGCCCGCCTCGGCGAGCCACTCGGTGGCGCGCCGCATGAACGCGCGGTTCGTCCGCGCGGAAGTCGTGACCGTGGGGTCGATGGCGAGCATCCGCTTCGCCAGTTCCTCGTCCACGGGATAGTTGTTCTTACCGCCCAGGATGTAGTCGTAGACGCGGGCGGGATGTGGTCTGCTGGTGTCGATCCGGCTGAGCCCTGGCTCCAGTTCCGGCATGCTGCGCTCCATGGGGGTCGGCGCGAGTTGCGGAGATGTGCGGGTTGACGAGGGCGCGGTCAGGAGACGAGGAAGTCGGCCTCGCCGGCCTTGGCGCCCTGGATGAAGGCGACGATTTCGCTGTGGGTGTAGATCAGCGCGGGGCCGTCCGGATCGGTGGACTGGCGCAGCGCCACCCGCCCGTCGTCCAGTTTCAGGGCTTCGACGCAGTTTCCGCCGTTGCCACCGCTCCAGGGTTTGTGCCAGCCCTCGCTGCCGAGGTCGGACGCGCGCATGCCGTTGTGAATGCGATTCATCCAGATCAGAGCTCCTTGCGGAAATCCTTCAGGATTTCCTTTGTGCGTCGTGCGGTTGCCGCCTGTGCGGCCATGCGGTCCATGGCCTCCAGATGGGCGGCCACCTCGATGCGTTCATCGAGGTAGACGGCGCCGGTCAGGTACTCGACGTACACCATGTCCGGCAGTTCGGGGACAGCGAAGCGGAAGAGGACGAAGGGCCCGTAGGTGCCCGGGTGGTGTCCGGAAGCGAACTCCGTGATCTGGAGCGTGATGTGCGGATGCTCGGTGGACTCCAGCAGCCGGTCGACCTGGCGGCGCATGACCGCCGCGGAGCCGACCGGTCTGCGCAGCACCGTCTCGTCCATCACCACCCACAGCCGTGGCGCGTCCGGGCGGGTGAGCAGCCGCTGACGCTCCATCCGCAGCGCCACATGGCGCTCGGCGTCCCCGGTTGCGGCCCGGCCGACGGCGCCGGTCTCCATCACGGCGTGGGCGTACTCCTCGGTCTGGAGCAGGCCGGGGACGAAGTGGGGCTCGTACGCCCGGATCATCTCGGCCGCACCCTCCAGGCTCACATGCACGCTGAACCAGTCCGGGAGGATGTCGTGGAACCGCTGCCACCAGCCGGGCCGGTTGGCCTCCTCGGTCAGGGTGATGAAGGCATCGAGCTCCGCGCCGCCGATTCCGTATGCGTCCAGCAGGAGTTGAACGTAGGGAACCTTCAGTGCGACCTCGGCGGTCTCCATCCGGCGGACCGTGGCGGGTGCGACATGCAGCACCCTGGCCGCCTGCTCACGCTTGAGCCCCGCCTTCTCCCGCAGGTCCTGCAACCGCCTGCCGAGGACGACGTGGCCCACGGTCGGGGCCGAGCGCGGTTCGCTCACCAGATACCTCCCCTGACCTCCCCCTAGCTGATGTTCGCAGTGTGCCATGCCCAGTACGGCGCAGACACATTGCACTTACGACTCTGCACATTTCAGAGTGCCCCTTGCCAAGTGTGAGGGGCGGTGCGCATAGTGGCGTCATGATCCCGTTAGCGCAGCCGTGGCCGGGACCCGTCCCGGACCGCGGCCGTGACGCCGCCGCACTCCGCGCAGGCGTAAGCGGCCCGACCTTTGCGATGTGCCCGTAGATGACTCACGCCTTCGCCGGTGCGCTGCCCGGCCTCGCCCGCGGCCGGCTCCGGCAGCGGGGCTCCCGCCCGGAACCGGGTGGCCGCCGCCGACTGGCACTGCCGTCCCCGCTGCGGACGGGCCGCGACTACGACGCGGTCGGGTTGGCCGAGCGCGACGGGCGCCGGGTGATGGAGCTGCTGCCCCGGGCGGGATGTGTGCTCGCCCACGGGGGCCGCTGGTGGTGGATCGTGCCCCCGCAGTCGGATGTCGGGGTCGAGTGGCCGCCGATCGCGCTGTACGCGGTCGGCGGCATGGTGTCCGGTGGGTCCGAGGGGCGGGCCGGTGGCGCGGACGAGGAGCCCCGGCTGGTGCACGCGCCGGACGACCGCGAGCCGTACACCCATCCGCTGCTGCTGCATATCGCCGTCTGCGCGGTGGCCGGTGTGGCCCCGGCCTGGCCGCGCGAGGAACGGCGTCCGTAGCTCACGGTCCGGGTGTCAGCTCACGGTCAGGGTGTCGGCTCAGGTCAGGGTGTCATCGCTCCGGAGGTAGGCGGCGGGGCGCGGATAGCGCTGGAGGGCCGGGGTGAGGCCGTCGGGGTCGTCGTCCACCACGGGCCGGGCGGTGGCCCGGAGTTCCGCGGGGTCGTAGGAGATGGCCTGGGTCCGCTCCACCGAGGACACCTCCGGCGCGGAGGTGTCCCGCTGCTGATCGTAGACGGGGATCTGGTCGATGGTGGTGTCCTCCGGGGAGGTCCGCGCAGCATAGGCCGTGCTCGGTGTCCCGGTCCGGACCGCCGGGATCTCCGAGGTCTGGGCCTGTGCGCTCACCATCTGCCCGGTCTGGAGCTGGGTGCCCGGCGGCTGGGGCGCCGGGGCCGTCCGCATCTGCGCGACCTGCGCCTGCTGCTCGGCCTGCAACTGCGCCTGGAGCTGGTCGAGTCGGCTGCGCGCCGACTGCATCGGGGGTATCTGCGCCTGCGCCGCCGGGTACGGGGCCATCTGCACCGGGGGAGTGGCGACATAGGCGGGGGCGAGCTCCGCCATGGACTGCTGTGCCGCGAAGCCCGCCGAGTCCGTACCGTACGACGACGCCTGTGGGTAGGCGGGCGCCGTGCCGCCTGCCATGGGCAGGGCGGCCGCGGTGTAGAACTGCTCGGGCGCGACCGGCGCGGCGGACAGTTGCGGTGTCTGCTGGTACAGAGGGTCGAACTGCGCTTGCGGCACGGAGTTCAGCGGTGTCTGCTGCTCCCAGCTGACCTGGGGCGCGTAGAACGACGTCCCGTACATCACGGTGCTCAGCCCGGTCAGCAGCCGCTGCACATCCGGCTGCGAGCGCACCACCAGCCGCATGAACTGACTGTTGCTGCCCAGTTTGTTGCCGCATTCGCGGACCAGGACGCCGTGCTGGGAGAGCAGTTGGTCCCGGACCCAGGTACCGTCCAGGCCCGCCGGGAGTTTGACGAAGACGAAGTTGCCCTGGGAGGGGAAGACCGTCATCCCGGGCAGCCCGGCCAGCTGGGTGGTCATCTGCTGCCGGTCCAGGCTGATCATGCGCAGACTCTCCATGTACTCCTGCCGGTACCGCTTCAGCATGAAGACGATGACCTCGGCGAAGGAGTTGAGGTTCCACTTCGGCAGCCGGGAGCGGATCTGCACCGCCAGCGCCGGGTTGGCCACCAGATAGCCGAACCGGACGCCGTGCAGCCCGAAGTTCTTGCCGAGGCTGCGCAGCACGATGACATTGGAGCGCAGGACGGCCTCGTCCACGACGCTCGGATACGCCTCGGAGTCCGCGAACTCCAGGAAGGACTCGTCGATCACGACCAGGTCGAGATCGGCGAGGGCGTCCATCATGCCGATGACGGCCTGCCGGGACAGCAGCCCGCCGTCGGGGTTGTTGGGGTTGCAGATGACGGCCACCCGTGAGCCCCGGGAGCGTACGAAGGAGACGAACGCGGACGGGTCGAGGGCGAATCCGCTCATCTCCGGGAGCTGGAACATGTCCACCCGCTTGCCGGTCTCCATCGGCTGATCGGTCCACCGGCCGAAGGTGGGGATCGGCACCGCCAGGCTCTCCTTGACCAGCAGATGGTCGATCCAGGTGATGAGCTCGGTCGAGCCGTTGCCCATCGCCATGGTCTGCGGCTGGAGCCCGAGCACATCGGCCAGTTCGGCGGTGATGGTCTCCGCGGAGCTGGGGTAGTACGTGAGGATGTCGCGCAGCCTGACCGCCATCACGGCGAACATCGCGGGGGTGGGGAAGTACGGGTTGCAGGGGATGCAGAAGTCCACGAGCTCCTGTCCGCCGCCCGTGACCCCGGCGCGGTTGAGCGCGAAGTACGACGGGCTGTGGGCGGTGCCACGGAAGAGCTCCGCGGCATCACCGGTATGGCCGACTGCGGCAACAGTCACGGCGGGACCTCCTCGGTCGCGTCGGTCGTGCTGATACGACCGTTGCGGCTCGTCCCTCGAGCCTGACGCATGATCCCTCGAACGCGGGGCAGGTAACGATTGGTTTGTCGTCTGTGAAGAAATTGAGGACAACTGGGCCTGGATCGAATAGAATTCCGCCCCTCGCTTCCCTTCCGGAGCCTTTCCCCGGTGAACTTCACCGGGCAGTTTCACCGGGAATGCGGTCTCCGTCCGCTCAGGGCGCGGTGTCGGACCGGGTTTTTCCATCGGCGAGTGCGGTCCGGCTCTGTTCCGCTACCCACACCGCCACCTGTGCACGCGAGGTGAAACCGAGTTTGCTCAGAATGTGCTCAAGATGGCCCTCGGCGGTGCGCTGGGCGATCACCAGGGACGCGGCGATCTCCTTGTTGCTCAGCCCCTGGGCGACCAGTTGGGCGATCTCGGACTCCCGGCGCGTCAGGGGAGACGGCCGCTCGCCCACCGCCGGTTCCGCTGCGGGGAGTACGTTCTCCAGGGCGTAGACCAGCCCCTCGTCGTAGGAGAGCCGGGAGCCCTCCTTGACCGCGGCGTTGAAGGCCGTTTTCCCCAGCGCCCGGCTCACCGCGGCCTCGCACTCCTCGTGGTAGTGGACCAGATGGCCGTAGCCGGACAGCGGGGCACCCACCGCCCGCCAGACCGTCCGGACCACACCCAGCAGCCGGGCCGCGCGCGGGAAGTCCCGCTCGGTGGCGGCGATCCAGGCCAGCACCTCGAGGTTGACCCCGACGCCCAGCGGGTCGTCGAGCGAACGGTTGAACTCAAGGCTCTCCCGCTCCAGAGCGGCCGCGCGCTCGGTGTCACCCTGCCGCCACACCTCCACCCCCAGCGCCATCATCGTGTAGGCCCGGTGCCAGCCCTCGCCGTAGGCGTCGCACACCGCCAGCGACTCCTCGCCCAGCGCGATGGCGCGCTGGGAGTCACCGATGAACGAGTGGGCCAGCGAGAGCCGGATGAGGGCCAGGGCCAGCCCCACCGGATCGCCGGTGGCGCGGTGGCGGCTGACGGCCTCCTCGTAGAGCGTGATCGCCGCCTCGGCGTCGCCCCGGTACATCGCGACCATGCCGGAGTAGAGCGCGCTGTAGCCGAGTACGGGCTCCAGATCCAGCCGCTCCCCGATGGCCCGGCTCTCCTCGAGCATGGCCGAGGCGGCGTCGGTGTCGGACTGGATGATGGCCAGCCAGCTGTTGGTCCACAGCGCTCGCGCCCGGGCGCCGGTCGGCTCGGGGCAGACGGCGAGCCCGTCGTCCAGCCAGCGGCGCCCCTCGCTGAGGTAGTAGCTGGTGATCCAGTGGTAGAGCAGATCGGCCGCGATCCCCAGACCGTAGGCGCACTCCGCCGGGTCGTCGTAGCAGAACTCCAGCGCGGTGCGCAGATTGGCGTGCTCGAGCTGGAGCCGGGTGAACCACTGGACCTGGGCCGGTCCGAAGAGCGCGGCGCGCGCGTCCGCCGCCAGCTGCCGGTAGTAGTCGCGGTGGCAGCGCAGCCGGACGGCTTCCTCACCGGCCGCCTCCAGCCGCTCCCGGCCGTACGCGCGCAGAGTGTCCAGCATCCGGTAGCGCACCGTCGCGCCGTGCTCCTCGCGGAGCAGCACCGACTTGTCCACCAGCTCGGTCACCAGGTCGAGGATCTCCTCGCGGGGCAGGCCGTCGCCCGAGCAGACCGCCTCGGCCGCCTCCAGGTCCAGACTTCCGGCGAAGACCGAGACCCGGGCCCAGAGCAGCTGCTCGCGCTCGGTGCACAGGTCGTAGCTCCAGTCGATCAGCGCCCGCAGCGTCTGGTGGCGGGGGAGCACCGCCCGGGAGCCGGTGGTCAGCAGCCGGAAGCGGTCGTCGAGCCGGCCCAGCAACTGCTGGACGGACAGGGCGCGCAGCCGTACGGCGGCCAGCTCGATGCCGAGCGGAATGCCGTCCAGCCGCCGGCAGATCCCCTCCACGGCGTCCCGGTTGGCATCGGTGACGGTGAAGCCGGGCAGTGCCGCCCGGGCCCGCTCGGTGAACAGCCGTACCGCGTCGCACTGGGCGAACGCACCGGTGGGCAGCCGTGGCCCGGAGGCGTCGGGCAGCGTCAGGGTGGGGACGGCGAGTGTCTGTTCGCTGCCGATGCCCAGCACATGGCGGCTGGTGGCCAGCACCCGCAGCTGGGGGGCCTCGCGCAGCAGCCGGTCGGTGAGCAGCGCGCAGGCGTGCAGCAGATGCTCACAGTTGTCCAGCACGAGCAGGGTCTGCCGGTCCCGCAGATGATCGATGAGGACGTCCATCGGCGGGCGCGCGGAGTGGTCCCGGATCTCCAGGGCCTCGGTGACGCTCTGGGCGAGCAGTGCGGGGTTGTCCAGCTCGGCGAGTTCGGCGAGCCAGACGCCGTCGGGGAAGGCCCGGCGCGCGTCGTCGGCGACCCGCAGGGCCAGCCGGGTCTTCCCGACGCCGCCGACCCCGGTGAGCGTCACCAGACGCGATGCGGACAGCATCCGTTTGACCTCGGCCGCCTCGTGCCGACGCCCCACGAAACTTGTCACCTCCGACGGCAGCCTGCCGGTCTGCCGTCCGGTCGAGGTGTCCGTTGCCACCGCACCCATCGATGCCTCGAACCAGCCTCGGGCGGGCGGACTCCACCCGCGCGGACCGAGCCGATACCCCCAGGCTATGCCTCTGCCGGGCCGCCGCACGACCCTTCTGCCCCAGGGAATGACACATAATGACCGGCTCCATACGCATGGTGTGCGATTTCGGCACCGACCGTGAGCGGTGGTGGCCGGATGTGACCTCCCCGGGGGCCGGGGGTGGGATCGGGTACCCAAGCGGGGATATCTCCCCTCGCCGTGCTCCGCCGCGGCGGCCCATGCTTGGTGTCTCGAAAGAGTTCCGCCGACCGTCGGCGGAAGAGCGAAGGTTCAGCCATGTGCCTCCATCAGCCCCCCTGTCCCTCCGCGGACGCGCCCGACCATGACTCCGCGCGTCTGGTGGCCTGCCATCCCGAGCAGGGCTGGAGCCTGCTCTGCAACGGAGTGGTGATCTTCGCGGACACGGGCGAACTGCTCCCCGACGGACGTGTTGTCCCCGCCCCCCGGCTCAGCCCCGACCAGTCGAAATGAACGCCTCGACGCTCACCACCATCGCCCCGCCGGCGCCCATGAGCGCGGCCCGCCGGCCGGTCCGGCATGCCCCGGCCACCAGCGGCGGGACGTCGTGGCTGCTGCCCTCCGAACCCGCCTCGGTGTCCCAGGCCCGCCGCCTCACGGTCGCGCAGCTGTCGGCGTGGGCGCTCGATGAGCGCATCGACGACGCCGAGCTGCTGGTGAGCGAGCTGGTGACCAACGCGGTGCGGCACGCCTGCGGACCGGTCCGGCTGACCTTCTCGCTGTGCGCGACCGACCGTGCCTTCCGGTGCGAGGTCGCGGACGAGGACTGCGGCAGGCCCCGGCTGTGCCGGGCGGGCGAGGACGACGAAGGAGGGCGCGGGATCCACCTGCTGGAGCTGCTCTCCCGCCGTTGGGGCAGTGCCAGCACGGCGGTGGGCAAGGTCGTCTGGTTCGAACTGCACCCCGTGACCGCCCTGAGCGGTATGACCCGATCGTGAACCGTCGGCCGCGCGAGCGATCACCTATGAAGCGATCACATATGACTCGAGATAAGAAACGTGACCCGATAAGAACCGTGACTCGACGAAAGGAGACGCCATAGAGAACTCCACGCCTCGTACCCACACGGTGAAACCGCACGGCCCGGGGAAGCGGAAGGTGTATGCCCTCACCACACCGACCTGCCCCGGGCCGCTGAGTGCCGCAAGCCGGGGCCTTTGTCCACTACGGGAGCCTCTGTGCACGTCATTGTTTGGTAATTGATCGTCGTCATACGGTTCATGTAGCCTGACGATCGCACCGAGTAGCGTAGTTTTCGTATTTTTCATAGTTTATGCGGCGTATGGGGCTGAGGGGGCTGCCGTGGCGGATGAGCGGACCACGGCCTCCGGCCCCTCCGGCACACTGGTCGGCCGCACCGGGGAACTCGCGACCCTCACCGGCCATGCCGAGTCCGCCATCGCCGGACGATCCGCACTGGTGCTGCTGACCGGACCGGCCGGGATCGGGAAGACCAGCCTGCTCCGCGCCTTTCTCGGCGGCGATGCCTGCCGGAAGATGACCGTGCTGCACGGCAGCTGCCGTGAGGTCGCCTCCGGCACGGGCTACGGCGGTGTCCGCGCCCTCTTCGCCGCCCTGGAACTCACCCACGAGAACGCCGGGGACTCCCCGCTGCTGCGCGGCGCCGCCGCCCGCGCCCTCCCCGCGCTCACCCCCGACCCCGGTCCTGACGAGCCGTGCGCGGCGACCGCCTATCCGGTGCTGCACGGGCTGTACTGGCTCGCCGCCAATCTGATGAGCCAGGGTCCGCTGGCGCTCGTACTGGACGATGCGCACTGGTGCGACGAGCGGTCACTGCGCTGGATCGACTTCCTGCTGCGGCGCGCCGACCACCTCCCGCTGCTCGTGGTGCTCGCCCAGCGCACCGAGGCCGAGCCCACCGCACCCGCCGCCGTGGCCGATATCGTCGCCCAGCCCCGCACCTCGGTGCTCCGCCTCGACCCGCTGACCGAAGGGGAGGTGGGGGAGATGGCGCGCCTGGTCTTCCCCACCCCCGTCGCGCCGACCTTCGCCGAGCGCGCGGCGACCGTCTGCGGCGGCAACCCGCTCACCGTCGCCCGGCTGCTGCGCGAGCTGCGCGCCAGGGGCGTACCGCCGGACGAGCTCGGTATCCGGGAGATCGACGAGGTCGGCCGTGGCGTGGTCGCCCTGTCCGTGCGCGCCCTGTTCGACCACCGGCCCGGCTGGGTCCGGGACGTGGCCACCGCGATCGCGGTCCTCGGCGACGAGGACGCGCAACACATCGGCGCGCTCGCCGGGGTCCCCGCCGCCCGGGTCGAGGAGGCCGTGACGCTGCTGCGCGGTGCCGAGCTGATGGCGCCGGACCGCCCGGACCTGGCCCATGACGTGGTGCGCTCGGCGGTGCTCGGGACCGCCGGTGCTCCGGCCCTGGCCGCGCTGCGCGCCAAGGCCGCCCTGCTGCTGAGCGATATCGGGCGGCCCGCCGAAGAGATCGCCAACCAGGTGCTGCTGGTCCCCGGCACCCCCGAGCCGTGGATGCGTGTGGTGCTGCGCGAGGCCGCCTCGCAGGCCGAGCACCGGGGAGCTCCCGAGGCCACCGCCCGCTATCTGTACCGCGTCCTGGAGGCCGAGCCGGACAGCGTCCCGGTCCGGATCCAACTCGCCAGGGCGCTGGCGGAGATCAACCCGCTGGAAGCGATCCGGCTGCTCGAGCATGCGCTGTCACTGACCTCCGACATCCGCGCCAAGGCGCCCATCGCCGTGCAGTACGGCATGGCCTGCCTGCCCGTGCAGCACTCGCGGAGCGCCGTCCGGGTGCTCACCGAGATCCTGGACGCGCTGGAGGCCGCCACGGGGCCCGAACCCGACCCGGCCGACGCGGAGTTGCTCACCCTCGTCCGCTCCGCCCTGCTGATCACCGGTTCCGACGAGAAGGCGACCATCGACGCGGTCCGGGAGCGCTTCGCGCGGATGCCCGAGCCACCGGGGGACACCCCCGCGCAGCGTCAGATCCTGGCCGTGATGACACTGCACCGCGCGCTGGGCGGCCATTCCGCCGAGCAGACGGCGCGCCTGGCCCGGCGCACCCTCAGCTCCTCGGGGGTGGAGGTCGACAACTGGTCGCTGCTGTTGTCCTCGGTCGGCCTGAGCCTGGCCGACGATGGCGACGGCGCGCTGGAGGCGCTGAACCGCTCGCTGCGGCTCAGCCAGGAGAACGCGGCGGTGTGGTCGTATGTGGTCGCCCTGTCCAGCCGCGCCCTGGTGCTGCACGGACTCGGGGCGATGGCCGACGCGCTCGCCGACGCTCAGACCTCCCTCGAGATCATCGGCGAGGAGCGGTGGAGCTCCCATGTGACCCTGCCGCAGATCGCGTTGGCCACCGTGCTGATCGACCGCGGCGAGCCCGAGCGCGCCGACGAGCTGCTGGCGCGGATCGCCCGGCCGAACTTCGAGTTGTTCGCCTTGGAGTACCACTCGTACCTCATGGCCCGCGCTCGAGCCCGGTGGGCACTGGGCGACGGCGACACCGCCCTGCGTCTGCTGTTCGACTGCGGTGCCTCGCTGGCCGAAGCCGGGCTCACCAACCCGGTGTTCGTCGCCTGGTGGGCCGAGGCGGCCCTTATCTGCGCCGCGGAGAAACGCCCCGACCGGGTGCGGGACGCCGTCGACCACGGCACCGAACTGGCCCGGCGCTGGAACACCCCCCGCGCGCTCGGACTCGCCGCGCTCGCCCGCGGAGTGATCACCCCCGGCGCGCCCGGTGTCGAACTGCTCACCGAGGCCGTCGGCCGGCTGTCCGTCTCACCCGGGCGGGCCGAGTACGCCCGGGCCGAACTGCTCCTCGGCGGTGCCCTGCTGGGAACCGGCGATCCGCGCGGTGCGCGGGAGCATCTGCGCAACGCCGCCGACCTGGCTCAGAGCTGCGGTGCCCTCGCACTCGCCCGGGACGCCCGTCGGCGGCTGGTCGCCGCGGGCGGCCGGATGCGCGAGATCACCGCCTCGCCGGTGGATCTGCTCACCGGCACCGAGCGCACGGTCGCCGGGCTCGCCGCGCGGGGCGCGGGCAACCGGGAGATCGCCGAGTCGCTGTTCGTCACGGTGCGCACCGTCGAAACCCATCTCACCAGCGTCTACCGCAAGTTGGGGGTGAGCCAGCGCACCGAGCTGGCCTCGGTGCTGCACACCCCGAGCGTTCCCGATCCACGGGCCCCGGACTGGGTCTCCGCCGCGCGTGGGCGGTACTGAGCGCGACGCGACGGCTCGGCTCAGCTTCTGGGGGATGCACCAGACTTATAGTCGCACCATGCAGTTCAACGCGCTCCCGTTCCCCGGACATGAACGAGAGCAGGCGGCGCTGGCGGAGGTCGTCACCGACCTCGGCAAGGGGCTGCCCGCGGTGGTGACGATCGCCGGGCGACCCGGCTTCGGGCAGTGCGCACTGCTCGGATGGGCGGCCCGGCTCGCCGCCGACCGCGGACTGCGCGTCCTGCGTGCCGAAGCCACCCTCGGCGAGAGCGGACTGCGCTACGGCGCCGTCGACCAACTGCTGGCCCCCCTGGACGAATCCGGCCACGGCATCCGGCGGGCCCTGGCCGGACCGGGCCCGGACGGCCGGCTACCGGGACTGGCCGAACTGCTGCGCACCGCCCGCGACCGGCCCACCCTGGTGACCGTGGCCGACGTGGGCCGGCTGGACCCGGCCTCACTGCGCTGGTGCGGAGCCCTGATACGCAGACTGCCCGGCATTCCCCTCGCGGTCCTGGCCAGCAGCACCGGCGGCCCCCACCCGGGCTGGAGCCACATCACCTCCGCCCTCGGCCCGGTACCCGTCACCCAGCTCACCCTGTCCGCCCTGACCGACCGGGACATCGCCACCGTCGTGGCGCTGATCTGCGGCGAGCCCGGCGAGGAGACGTTCATCGCGGCCGCCGCGGAGGCCACGGCGGGCGACTCCGCGGTGGTGCACGAGGCGTTGCGCCGCTTCGCCGAGCGCGGCCACCGGCCGCTGGCGGCGCGGGTGCCCGAACTCCGCGCGCTCATCGCCTCCGTCACCGGCGAGCACACCACCCGGGTGCTGAGCGGACTGCCGGAATCGGCCGTGGCCGTGCTGCGCGCGCTCGCGGTCTGCGGTGAACTGCTGGACCTGCCCCTGCTGTACACCCTCGCCGGGCCCCGGGCGGCACGGGAACCGGGGCTGCGCGCCACCCTGGAGGCCACCGGGCTCACCGTCGCCTCCGGCACCGGTCTGCGGCTGCGCAATGCCGACGTACGGGCCCGCGTCCTGGAGGAGATGAGCGCCGCCGAGCGCGCCGATCTCTTCACCCGCGCCGCCGAACTGGCCCACCGGGCCGCCGTACCCGACGAGGACATCACCCGTCTGCTGCTGTCCGCACGCCCGGCCGGAGAGCCCTGGGCGGTCCACACCCTGCGCCGCACCTGCGCCGCCGCCCTGCGCGCCGGACGGTCCGCCGAGGCCATCGCCTGTCTGACCAGAGCGCTGGAAGAGCCCATGGAGCCCGGATCGCGGGCCCGGCTGGGCCTCGAACTGGCCGCCATCGAGGTGCTGACCGCGCCCGAGGCCGCGAACCGCCGTCTGGAGGAGATCATCCGCACCGAGGGCGACCACTTCGCCCGGGCTCGTACCCGCGCCGCCGATCTGGGGCTGACCCGCGGCGGGGCCGAGGGGCTGCGCCGCGCGGTGCTGAGCGCGCTCCCCGCGGCCCGCGATGCGGAGCGGGACGAACTGACCGCCCTCTTCTGGCTCTCCGAGGAGGTGCGCGAGGACGACACCGGGCTGACGCTGGCGGACGTGCCCCCGATGCCCGACCGCCCCCCGTGCCCGGCACAGGCCGGCGCGCGCGCCTGGCAGCTCGGCCGGCGTGCCGAGAACCTGCCGCTGACCCGGGAGCTGGCCCGTCACGCGCTCACCGGCCAGGAAGGCGATGGCGCGCTCATCCTGCCCCGGCTCGCCGCGGCCCGCGCCCTGTTCCTGACTGACGACGTGGAGGAGGCCGAGACCCGGCTGGATGTCCTCCACACCGAACTGCGCCGCCGCCACGCCCGCGCCGCCTCCGCGCTCGCCCTCGCCATCCGCGGCGAACTCCATCTGCGGCGTGGCCTGCTGGACATGGCCGAGCGGGACGTCGCGGCCGCCGAACGCGCCCTGCCCCACGCCCGCTGGCATCCGGACACCGTCCCCTATCTGTCCGCCGTGCAGATCGTCGTCTCCCTGGAGAGCGGCCGGAGCGACCGGGCCCGGGCGCTCGCCGCCACCGCCCCGCCCACCGGGGAGCGGCAGGGCACGGCATGGGCGTATCTGCTCTTTGCCCAGGGGATGGTGGACCTGTCGGACGGTCGCGTCAGCGACGCGAGAGAGCGCTTTCTCTCCGCCGGACGACGGCTGCTGCGCCGCGGCCATCTCAACCCCGCGCTGATGCCCTGGCGTTCGATGGCGGCTCAGGCCTGCCACGCGGCCGGGGACTACGAGGAGGCCGGGCGGCTGACCCGGGAGGAGCTCGCGCTGGCCCGGCGGTGGGGCGCGCCGAGCGCTCTCGGCTGGGCCCAGCTCGGCGCCGGACGGGTGGCCCGCGAACAGCGCGCCGACCGGCTCCGCGATGCCGTGCGCACCCTCCGCGGCACCCCCGCCCTGCTGGCCTTCGCCGGCGCGCTCACCGAGCTGGCCAGAGCCGAACTCGACGCCGGGGACCGCTGCGCGGCCTCCGCCCTTGTCACCGAACTGGCCACCCTCACCACCATCCACCGCCCCTCCAGCAGACTGGCCGAGCGGGTGCGCACACTCACCGGGAAGGTGGGCCGGCCCGCCGCGTCCGGCGCCGTCCCACATCCGGCGTGGGCCACGCTGACCGAGGCCGAACGGCGCACCGCGACCCTGGCCGGACACGGCCGCGGCAACCGCGAGATCGCCGAACTGCTGTCGGTGACCATCCGCACCGTCGAGCTGCGGCTCACCGGCGCGTACCGAAAGCTGCGGATCCGCGGGCGGGCGGAACTGCGCACGCTGATCCGGGCAACAGAGGGGTACGGAACGGATGTTGCTTGAGCGCGAGGCCGAGACGGCACAGGTCGCGGAGGCTCTGAAAGCCGCGCGCGCGGGAGACTCGTCACTGCTGCTGTTCACCGGCCCGCTCGGTATCGGCCGCACCGCGCTGCTGCACCACCTGGCCGCCCACACACAGGACACCGATGTACGGGTGCTGCGTGCCAACGCCGCGCCGATGGAGCAGGAATTCGCCTTCGGCGTGGTGCGCCAGCTCTTCGACAGTCTGCTGACCGGCGCCCCGGAGGAGTGCCGCGAACGCCGGCTGCGGAAGCACGGGTGCTTCGCGCGCATGGTCTTCGCCGACGACGCCGTCCCGGCGGGGGAGGGCCGGGAGTCCGCCGCCGGTGAGGCCGTTCTGCACGGTCTGCGCTCCCTGCTGGCCGACGTCTGCGCCGACGGCCCGCTGCTGATCCTCGTCGACGACCTCCAGTGGGTGGACACCCCCTCGCTGCGCTGGCTCGCCTACCTGGTCAAGCGGTTGCACGGGCTGCGCGCCGCTGTGGTGTGCACCCTGCGCGACGGTGATCCGCGCGCCGGGCACCCGCTGCTCAGCGAGGTCACCGACGCGGCCGCGCGGGTGCTGAGACCCGCGCCCCTCACCGCCGAGGGCACCCAGAGGATGATCCAGGAGCAGTTCGGCGAACCGGGCGACGAGGAGTTCGTCCGCGCCTGCCACGAGATCTCGGGGGGAAACCCGCTGTTCCTGCGGTCGGTGCTGGTCGGCCTCGCCGTGGGCGGCCACCGGCCCACCGCGGGCCACGCCGACGCCGCTCGCGAACTGCGCCCCACCCAGCTGCTCGAGCGGCTGGCGGGCTGTATGCGCACCCAGCCGCGGGCGGTACGGGACCTGGCCGCGGCCATCGCGGTCCTCGGCGACCAGGGCGTACCCCATCTGATGGCCCCGCTCGCCGGGCTGGACGCGATCGGCTGTACCGCCGCGCTGCGCGCCCTCCACGAACTGGGGCTGCTCGCCGCCGAACAGGAACCGCGCTTCGCCCACCGCGTGGTACAGGACGCGATCGAGTCCTCCATGACCGTGGCCGAGCGTGAGCGGCTGCACGACGCGGCCGCCGCACTGCTGTACCGCGGCGGATGCCCCGCGGAGCTGGTCGCGGCCCAGCTGATGGCCGTCACCGCCTCACGGCACCCCTGGTCGGTGGAGGTGCTCCGGTCCGCCGCGGACACCGCGCTGGGCCGCGGCGCACCGGACATCGCCGCCCGCTATCTGCGCCGCGCCCTGCTGGACGGCTCCCTGTCGGGCGAGGGCCGGGCGCGGCTGCTGATCGATCTGGCCACCGCGGAGCGCGGTTTCGACCCGGCCGCCTGCGAACGCCATATCTCCCAGGCGATACCCCTGTTGCCCTCCGCCCGGCAGCGGGCCGCCGCCGCCCTGCGGATCTCCCCGACCATCGTCGGGCTGACACCGCCGTCCGTCCTCGATCTGCTGCACCAGGTCGCCGAGGACCTGGGCCCGGCGGGCTCGCTGGAGGGCGCCGCGCGCGATCTGTCCCTGCGGCTGGAGGCGCGGCTGCGGCACGCCGGGCACGAGGACCCGGCCGAACTGGCCGTTGCCGTGGCTCGGTTGGGCGGGATGGGGGAGGAGCCATCGCTCGGCTCGGCCGCCGAACGCGAGCTGACCGCGGTGCTGCTCGCCGCGGCGACGCTCACCGCCCGGCTGCCCGCCGACCGGATCACCGGGCTCGCCCACCGCATCCTGGAGCGCGAACCGGCCACCTCCGCGCGGGTCCACTCGGCGCTGCCGCTCGTGGTCATCGCCCTGGCCGCCTCCGACTCGGTGCGCGGTATCAGCTCCTGGCTGTCCGCCGAGCGTCACACCGCGCGGCAGGACGCCACCGTCGTGGACGCCTTCGTCCACCTCGAGCAGGCGATGATGCTCACCGCCCGTGGACGGGCGGCCAAAGCGCTCGACCACGCCGAGCGCGCGGCGCTGCTGGCCGAGGCGCACTGGCAGGAGCTCGGTGTCATGTCCACCATCGCCCTCACCGGGGTCGCCCTGGAGCTGCGCGACCCCGCGCTGACCGAACGGATCCTGGACCGGCTCGGACGGCGCCGCTCCGCCGGGCTGGCGCTGACCGCCGCGCTCCAGCTCCTCAAGGCGGCGCAGGACACCGGTCAGGGCCGCTGGAACGGTGCGCTGGAGACCCTGCTCGCCTGCGGACGGCAGCTGGAGGCGTCGGGCTGGCGCAACCCCGTGCTCTTCCCGTGGCGCCCGTGCGCCGCCGCCCTCCAGGTACGCGTCGGTGACACCCCCGCGGCGTTCGCGCTCGCCGAGGAGGAGCATCTGCGGGCCGAGGAGTGGGGAGCGCCCGTGGCGGTCGGCCGCGCCCTGCGGCTCAAGGGGCGGCTGCACGGCGGAAACCGGGGGATCAACTTCCTGCGGGAGTCCGTGGATGTGCTGCGCGCCTCCGCCAATGAGCTTGAACTCGCCCGCGCGCTCCTGACGTTGGGCAGACGGCTGCGCGGCGGCACCGAGGCGGAGGCCGTACTTCAGGAGGCGGCCTCCCTCGCGGCCGCCTGCGGCGCGCCCTGGCTGGCCGAACGGGCCCGCACCCGGAACGGCCGTGCCGCGCCCGCCGCGCGGCCGGAGGCCGGCCTCACCCGCACCGAACGAACCGTGATCTCCCTCGTCGGCCGCGGGCTCACCAATCAGGAGATCGCCGCTGAACTCGGTGTGACCTCCCGCGCCGTCGAGAAGCACCTCACCAACGCCTACCGCAAGCTGGGCGTCTCCGGCCGCCGCGAACTCATCCGTCTGCTGCCCCGCCTTCAACTGGAAAACGGCAGTTAACGGCGGTAATTAAGTGACGATCCGCGGACATCCGCGCCCCCCGGTGAACCACCGAACCGACCCACCGAACCCCGGGGTGCGGACCGAACCCCCGGCCCCCGCCCTCCACGGGATTGGGCGACAACGCCGCAGTTGACGTTGACTGGATCAGCCACTCCTCCCTAGTCTCCATTCTGAAATCACATTCGAAAAAATTGCGCGCGTAATTACCCCGATAGATTAAGAATTCAGGAAGGGATGGCAGTCCCTTGGTAATGTCCGTACTGGCAGATTCGGCTCGGCCAACCCCCCACGAGCTCGGATGCGAACAGGCCGAGTACGCCGATCTCCTGCGCCAATTCGACCAGCCGGGGGTGTGCGTCGTATGTCTCGACCCGTCCCTGACGGTTCAGCAGGCCAATAGGGAGTTCTTCCGCCAATTCGACGACGCTTCGGCCGGTGTCTGCGGCCGCCGCTTCTGCGATCTGGTGCTCCCCAGCGTCCGGCAGACCCTGCGACGCCAGTTCACCGGGCTCCTCGACGGCTCCCGTCATCGCTTCGCCGCGCACACGATGCTCGTCGGACCCCAGGGTTCGGCTTTCAACAGTGTGCTCACGGCCGTGGCCGTACGCGAGGGCCGTTCCCATGTCGCCTCCATCCTCGTGCTGTTGCGCCCCATCGCGGGCGGCGAGTCGGACATGGTCCCCGAACGCACGAAGCAGTTCACCGAGATCGAGGCACGCATCCTGGAGGGGATCGCCGCCGGTGTGTCGACGGTCCCCCTGGCGGCGCGGCTCTACCTCAGCCGGCAGGGCGTCGAGTACCACGTGACCCGGCTGCTCCGTAAGCTGCGGGTGCCCAACCGCGCGGCCCTGGTCTCCCGCGCCTACTCCATGGGTGTCCTCAATGTGGGCTCCTGGCCTCCGAAGGTCGTCGAGGACTACCTCAAGTGATCCTGTCCGAGGGGTGGGCGATACGCGGCCACAGCAGGTCTCTTGCCGACCGGCTGTGGCCGCGCCGCGGCTCAGGACGCGGCAGAGGGGCCGTGGGACAGCCGCAGCACATGGAAGGCGGTGAGTGCGACATGGAGTTCGGTGCGCCGGCCGCCCGACTCCAGATCACAGCCGAGCAGCCGCTCGATCGAACGCAGCCGCTGGTAGAACGCCTGACGTGACAGGTTCGCGCGCTTGGCGGCCACGGTCTTGTTGCCCGCCGCGTCCAGATAGGCGTGCAGCGTCGACAGCAGATCGGTGCCATGCCGCTCGTCGTAGTCGACCAGCCGTCCCAGCTGCCGTTCCACGTACTCCTGCACCCGTACATCACCGCGCAGCGCGTACAGCAGCTGCCGCAGTCCGATATCGCACAGCTCGTGGAAGGGCTTGTCCGGGGTGCCGGGGACGGCGGCCTCCGCGACCCGGGCCGCCTGCTGGAAGGAGCGCGCGAGCTGGGACAGATCCGCCACCTCGGAGCCCACACTGACCACCGCGTCCGGGCGGGACTCCCGCACCGCACGGCTCAGCCGCTCCGCCAGCGGCCGCCAGGACGTGGCCGGGGGAAAGCCGAGCAGCACTCCGATGTGATCCCCGGGCACCGCTCCGGCCAGCACGGATGTCCCGCCCATCGCCAGCTCGGCGGTCAGCCGGTCCTCCAGCTCCGCCGATTCCTCGGGCCCCGGGCCCCGGGCGAGGGTGACCAGGGCGACGATGAACCGGCGGCCCCGCACCGGTGTGCCCAGCGCCTCGGCCCGCGCCCTGGCCTCCCCGGTGGATCGGCAGCGCTGCTCGACCAGGTCCAGCAGCAGGGTGCGCTGCGCCCGCCGCTCCCAGCGGATGTGCTGGGTCAGCCGGGCGATGGTCAGGGCGGTGGCCGTACGCTCCAGGACCATCGCGTGCTCGGGGCCGGTGGCCGGGGTGCCGGAGGCGTCCGGGAGCATCAGCAGCCGGCCCCAGCGCTCACCCCGGTACTCCACCGCCGTCACCAGCCAGTTCTCCGGACCGCTCAGCTCGGTGCGGTCGGGAGAGGGGGTGGCGCGGGACCGCCGCTCCCAGCCGGTCAGCGCCGCCTCCACCCCCGGGCCCGGAGGACCGCAGATCACGGCCTGGTGCACCAGGTTCTCCAGCACCACGGGATGCCCGCTCATCTCGGCCGCCATGCCCACCACCTCATCGGGCTCGGCGCCGCGCAGGGTCAGCGCGGTGAAGGTGTCATGCACATCATGGGCCCGGCGCAGACTCTCGATCTGACTGCCGATGATCATGGAGTGGACGATCTGGGTGACCTCCACGAAATTCACGCTCCGGGAGAGCAGCACCAGCGGGAAGTCCCGGTCCAGACAGGCGCGCACCAGCTCCTTCGGCGGCCGGTGGTAGCGCCGGACCAGCTCTATCACCAGCCCTGCCGCGCCGATGTCCGCCAGCTCCTCCACATAGCGCCTGACCTGCGAAGGGTCCTCCTCCGGCAGCGGCATCCCGGTGGTGAGCACCAGCTCCCCGCCCTTGAGGAACGAGGCCGGGTCGAGCAGCTCGGTGATGTGCACCCAGCGCACCGGACGGGACAGCTGCCCCTGCCCGGACACCACCTCCGGCAGCCCCGCGGCCAGCACCGGCAGCCGCAGCGCGGCGTCGAGCGTGAGCGGCGCGCCGGCCTCATACGGGATACCGCCGGAGCCGTCCATGCGGATCACTCTGACAAGCTCGCGTCCCGTGCGCAACGGGCCCTCTTGACACGGTGCCCGTGCGGAGCCGTTGACAGATCGTCCATACCGATCACCACAGAGCGACACAATGATCATTGTCTTCGCCCGGCCCGCTCCCGCACGCTCGAAGAGTCCGTGCAACGCCGACCTGTTGGGTGTGGGAGAGAACATGACCAATCTGTCGCCGCAGCTTCGCCAGGCCACTCCCGTCGTCGCCGTCCGTGGAGAGGGCGTCCATGTCCACGGCGAGGACGGCCGGCGCTATCTCGACTTCACCGCGGGCATCGGTGTCACGAGCACCGGACACTGCCACCCGCGGGTCGTCGCCGCGGCGCAGGAGCAGGTGGGCACCCTCATCCACGGCCAGTACACGACCGTGATGCACCCGCCGCTGCGCAGGCTGGTCGAGAAGCTGGGCGAGGTGCTGCCCCCGGAGCTCGACAGTCTGTTCTTCGCCAACTCGGGCAGCGAGGCGGTCGAGTCGGCTCTGCGGCTCGCCCGGCAGGCCACCGGACGGCCGAACGTCCTGGTCTGCCATGGCGGCTTCCACGGCCGTACCGTCGCCACCGCGGCCATGACCACCTCCGGGACCCGCTTCCGCTCCGGCTTCTCGCCCCTGATGAGCGGTGTGGTGGTGACCCCGTTCCCCACCGCCTACCGGTACGGCTGGGACGAGGAGACCGCGACGACGTTCGCCCTGCGCGAGCTGGACTACGTCCTCCAGAGCATCTCCCACCCCGACGACACCGCGGCGGTCATCGTCGAACCGGTGCTCGGCGAGGGCGGCTACGTACCCGCCACCGAGGGCTTCCTCCAGGGGCTGCGCGAGCGGGCCGACCGGCATGGCTTCCTGCTCATCCTGGACGAGGTGCAGACCGGCGTCGGCCGCACCGGCCGGTTCTGGGGACATGACCACTTCGGGGTCCGCCCCGACATCCTGGTCACCGCCAAGGGCCTGGCCAGCGGTTTCCCGCTGTCGGGCATCGCGGCCTCCGAGGAGCTGATGAGCAAGGCATGGCCCGGCTCCCAGGGCGGCACCTACGGCGCCAACGCGGTGGCGTGCGCCGCCGCGGCCGCCACCCTCGACGTGGTGCGCGAGGAGAACCTCGTCGCCAACGCCGCGGCCATGGGCGCGCGGCTGCGCAGCGGGCTCGAGGACGTGGCCGCGAAGACCCCGGCCATCGGTGATGTCCGCGGCCTCGGTCTGATGCAGGCCAGCGAGTTCGTCACCGAGGACGGCGAGCCGGACCCGGCGACCGCCGCCCGGGTGCAGAAGGCCGCCGTGGACGAAGGGCTGTTGCTGCTGCTGTGCGGCGCCTGGAACCATGTGGTCCGGATGATCCCCGCCCTGGTCGTCGACGAAGCGGCGATCGACGAGGGTCTGCGCGCCTGGTCCGCCGCCGTGAGCGCCGGAACAGCGGGCTCCTGACGCGCCCCGGACCCAGGCCCTGTCCTGCCGATCTTCGCGGGCCCGCGACGCCTGGCACCGCGCCTCGCCGCGTTGTCGGGATCGTCCGAGTACGCCCAGTACAAGGACGACCCTCCGCCTTGCGATCCACGGCACCAGACGCCGCAGCCTGATCCACGAAGATCGACAGGACAGGACCTAAAGGAGACTGCCGCCATGTCCACCCCCTCGTTCCCCGCCGCGGCCGATGTGCTCGCCACGGTGCCCAAGAAGCTCTTCATCGCCGGATCGTGGTCCGACGCGGCCGGTGGCCTGACCATGCCGGTCGACGACCCGGCCACCGGTGAGGCACTGTGCGAGGTCGCCGACGCCGGCCCCGCCGACGGGCAACGCGCCCTTGCTGCAGCCGAGGATGCCCAGGAGAAGTGGGCCGCCACCGCGCCCCGGGCCCGCAGCGAGATCCTCCGCCGCGCCTATGAGCTGATCCTGGAGCGGGCCGACGCGCTCGCCGCCCTGATGACGGCCGAGATGGGCAAACCGCTGGCCGAGGCGCGCGGTGAGGCCGCCTACGCCGCCGAGTTCTTCCGCTGGTTCTCCGAGGAGGCCGTCCGTATCGACGGCGGCTTCGCCACGATGCCGGACGGCAAGAACCGCATGCTGCTCATGCGCCGCCCCGTGGGTCCCTGTCTGCTGATCACCCCGTGGAACTTCCCACTCGCCATGGGCACCCGCAAGATCGGCCCGGCGATCGCGGCGGGCTGCACCATGGTGCTCAAGCCCGCACCCCAGACCCCGCTGTCGAGCCTCGCCCTCGCCGGGATCCTGGCGGAGGCCGGTCTTCCGGCGGGCGTCCTGAATGTGGTGACCACCTCACGGGCGGGAGAGGTGGTGGAGCCGCTGCTGACCGGCGGGCACATCCGCAAGCTCTCCTTCACCGGCTCCACCCAGGTCGGGCGCACCCTGCTGGCCCAGTGCGCGCCCGCCGTCGTCCGCACCTCCATGGAACTCGGCGGCAACGCCCCCTTCGTCGTCTTCGACGACGCCGACCTCGATGTCGCGGTCGAGGGCGCCATGACCGCCAAGATGCGCAACATGGGGGAGGCCTGCACCGCGGCCAACCGGTTCTTTGTGCACCGGTCCGTCGCCGCCGAGTTCGCCGACCGGCTCGCCCGCCGGATGGGCGCGCTCGAGGTGGGCCCTGGCAGCCGCCCCGGTGTCGACGTGGGCCCCCTCATCGACCGGGCGGGCCGGGAGAAGGTCGAGGACCTGGTCGCCGACGCGGTGGCCCGCGGCGCCGAGGTACTGGTCGGCGGCAGCACCCCGGAGGGACCCGGCTGCTTCTACCCGCCCACGGTGCTCACCGGCGTGAACCCCGCGAGCCGGCTGATGGAGACCGAGATCTTCGGACCGGTCGCGGCCATCCTCACCTTCGACGACGAGGACGAGGTCGTGGCCACCGCCAACGCCACCGAATGGGGGCTGGTGGGCTATCTGTTCACCCAGGAGCTCAACCGCGCGCTGCGGATGAGCGAACGGCTCGAGGTCGGCATGGTCGGTCTCAACACCGGACTGGTCTCCAACCCGGCGGCTCCCTTCGGCGGGGTCAAGCAGTCCGGGCTCGGCCGCGAGGGCGGCCGGGTCGGCATCGACGAGTTCCTGGAGTACAAGTACGTCGCGGTCCCGGTCTGACCGCGGCCCCCGGCTCCTCCCGCGCCCGCCCCGGCCCCACGGCCCGGGGCGGGCGCGGCCCCGTTCCGGAACCACCCGCCCGGCCGGGGCGTTGCCCCCATGAACACGGTGGTGAGGAGCGGAGATGGGCGAGTTGGTCCCCGGCGGCAATCTGACGCTGCCCGACGGCGCGCTGACGATCAGGGTGCCCGGCCCCTTCGATCTGTCCGCGCTGATCACCGGTGCGGACGGAAAGGTCGCGGGCGACGCCGACTTCGTCTTCTTCAACCAGCCCTCGGCGCCCGGCGCACAGCTGCACGGCGACACCCTCACCCTCCACCCCCGGCGGCTGCGCCCGGACGCCGAGCGGATCACCGTCGTCGTCAGCCCCGCCGACCCCGCCACCCCGCTCGGGCGGCTGCCGGTGCCCGCGCTGACCGTCCTGGCGGACGGCGGCGCGCCGGTCGCGCGGTTCACACCGCCGCGCCCCGCCCAGGAGACGGTGCTGCTGCTCGCCGAGGTCTACCGGCGCGGCGGCCGGTGGAAGGTGCGGGCGCTCGGCCAGGGATACGCCGACGGACTGGCCGGGGTGGCCCGGGACTTCGGGGTGGAGGTCGCCGATGAATCGCCCCCGCCCGCCGCCCCGGTACCCTCCACGCCACCGCCGCGGGGGCACCACAGCGCGCCGGGAGGGCCGCTGGGCGTGGTGAACGCGGCGCGGGCACGGGCCGGAGCGCCACCGCTGACCACCGACCCACGGCTGACCGCCGCGGCCGAGTCACACGCCGGGGCCATGGCCGCCGCGGGGCGGCTGGATCCGGAGGGCTCGGACGGCATCTCGCTGTTCCACCGGATCGCCACCGCGGGCTACCGCTGTCTGACGGTCGATGAGCATCTGGTCTCCGGGCCGCGCACCGCCGAGGAGTTCGTGGACTACTGCCTCTCCGGCGCGGAGCGCCGCGGTCCGTTCGGTGACCCGGCCGTGGTCCACCTCGGGCTCGGCCGAGCGGTCGGCCCCGGCGGGGACGTCTACTGGACCGCGGTGTGGGCCCGGCCGTTCACCCCGGACGGGCTGGCCCGGCTCACCTCCGAGGTCATCGCGCTCACCAACGCCGAGCGGGCCGCCGCCCGGCTCGCCCCGCTTAACCCCGAGCCCCGGCTGACGACGGCCGCGCAGCGGCACAGCGACGACATGGTCGCGCGTGACTTCTACTCCCACACCGGACCCGAGGGGCAGCAGCCCTGGGACCGGGCCCGGGCCGCCGGAGCCCGCCACCGGGGCATCGGGGAGAACATCGCCTGCGGTCAGCGCTCCGCGGCGGAGGTCGTCCGCGGCTGGATGGACAGTCCGGGCCACCGCGCCAACATCCTCAAGCCCGACTTCACCCATATCGGCGTCGGCTACGCCACCGGCAGCCGGGCCGGTACCTACTGGACGCAGGTCTTCGGCGCCGCCTGAGGAGCGGAGCGGGCCGTCAGGTGCGCGACTCCAGATCGAGCCGGGTGGCGTCCCCGTACACCCCGTTGGCGTCACCGCGGATCCCGTACCAGACCTGGAAGCGGGACACGGCCTCCGCGAGGGCCTGGTCGTACCGGCCGTTGACCTGCCCGCCCTGATAGACGTCCGGGATCCGCAGCAGCCGGGTCTGGAGTTCGGTGACCTGCGGACCGCTGTCCCCGAGCGTCAGGATGCCCGGATGCGCCTGCTGCTGCCACTGCTCGTCGGGTGTCCGCGCCGGGGGCTGTGACGGTGGAGTGGCGCCTCCGGTGACGGGCGGTGAACTCACCCCGCCCGTCACCGGAGGCGCCGCCCCCGTCGCCGCGTCCCGGGGCAGTACCAGGACGAGCGTCAACGCGACACCCACGCCGAGCCCGCCCACGAGCAGTGCCGCCGCCCGAGAGCGGCGCCGCATCACCGGGCCGGGCTCGGGCAAGGGAACGGTGTCGGGCGCGTACGCGGACGCGGTGGGCACCGCGTCCCAGGACCCCGGCACTCCCGGCCCCGGCTCCATCTCCTGGGTATCGGCCTCGGCCATCCGGTGGGCGTCCCGCGGCAGCGGGGCACCGGGCGGGCGGAACAGTTGCAGATCCTCCATCCACTCCGCGACCGGAGGGCCCTGCGCCGCGCCCGGTTCCCGCGCCGCGCGGGGTTCCGGGACCGGGCCGGGCGCGGGGACCGGACGGAAGGTGCTGCCGATCGGCTGGATCATCCGACCCCCGGTCCGCCGGCCGGGATCGTGTTCGGCTGCCATACAACCTCCTTCTGCGCCCCACACCGTCAAGCGGACATACGGACGGAAGTCCGGGACGTCTCAAGCGGACTGCCCACCTAGGTCGCGCATCAGTGATCCCACTGGTCTCTCCGCCCCCGGCACCGGAGATCGGTAGGGCGTGGCTCCCCGGGGTACGGATCCTGAAGTGTTGCCCTGTGTCCTGACACACCGAAGGGAGCGCATCTGATGGAACGGACCACGTGTTGTGTGGTGGGCGGCGGCCCCGCCGGGATGGTCCTCGGTCTGCTGCTGGCCAGAGCGGGCGTCGAGGTGACCGTCCTGGAGAAGCACGGGGACTTCCTGCGCGACTTCCGCGGTGACACGGTGCATCCCAGCACCCTGGCCCTCCTGGAGGACCTGGGCCTGTCCGAGCTGTTCGCCGCGCTGCCCCAACGGCATGTGCAGACCGTCCGGCTGCCCATCGGGCCGGGCGGCGACCTGGTCACCGTGGGCGACATCGGCGCGCTCTCGGGCCCGTACAACTACGTCGCCATGGTGCCGCAGTGGGATCTGCTGAACCTGCTGGCGGACGAGGCCGCGCGGGAGCCCTCGTTCCGTCTGCGGATGAACACCGAGGCCACCTCCTTCCTCCGGGAGGGCGGACGCATCACCGGGGTGCGCTATCGCGAGCGCACCCCGGACGGCGCCACCGGTGAACTGCGCGCCACCCTCACAGTGGCCTGTGACGGCCGGGGCTCCCTGGCCAGGGCCCTGCCCGAACTGGGGCTGCGGGCCTTCCCCTGTCCGATGGACGCCTGGTGGTTCCGGCTGCCGCGGCGGGAGTCCGATCCGCGGGGCGTGGTGGGCAACGCGGGGGACCGCTTTGTGACGGCCATGATCGACCGCGGTGACTACTGGCAGTGCGCCGTCCTCATCCGCAAGGGCACGGACGAAGAACGCCGTGCCGCCGGACTCGACCGGTTCCTGGCCGAGTTCGCACAGGCGACCCCGTGGATCGCCGACCGCGAACCGGGGCTGACGTCCTGGGACGAGGTGAAGCTGCTGGACGTACGGCTCGAACGGCTCCGCCGCTGGCACCGCCCCGGCCTGCTGTGCATCGGCGACGCCGCGCACGCCATGTCGCCCGTCTTCGGGATCGGGATCAACCTCGCCGTCGAGGACGCCGTCGCCGCCGCGCGCCATCTCGTGGGGCCGCTGCGCGAGGGCACCGTCGGGCTGCATGACGTCCGCGCGGTCCAGCGCCGCCGGTGGCCGACCACGGCCGCGACCCAGGCACTCCAGCGGATCGCCCATGCTCGGGTCATCGAACCGCTGCTCAGCGGGCGTTCACCGGTCGGCAAGGATGTACGCGCCCTGCGGCTGGCCGATCTGGTCACCAGGGCGCCGTGGCTGAAGCGGGCGCCCGCGTACTTCCTCGCCTACGGCGCGATGCGCGAGCGCCCGCCCGCCGTGTCGCTGCGCCGCCCGGACTGAACCGGGCGGGCGCACGGAGCCGGACGGTTCGGGCCGTGGGGCCCGGACCGTTCAGACGATGCCCTCCGCGATCTCCGCCTGCTCACGGGCGGTCCCGTAGCCGGTGGGGGTCTGGTACGAGCGGCGGGCGACGAACCACCAGATGGTGGCCAGGAACAGCGCCACGGCCAGCGCGATGGAGGCGTAGTTCATCGAGTCGACCGTCACCGGGCTGGACTGCGGCAGACAGAACAGCACCGTCACACAGGCGACCCACACCACCGCCACCCAGCCCACCGGCTTGCTCCAGCGGCCCAGATGCCACGGCCCCGGACGGAACCGGTCCCCGGCGCGCAGCCGCAGGAAGATCGGGATGGCGTAGGCGGGCGTGATCCCGATGACGTTGATGGCCGTCACCGCGCCGTAGGCGGTCGCCGAATACAGCGACGGAAGCGCCAGCACACACGCGACCGCCACCGACAGCCACACCGCATGCACCGGGGTCTGGGTACGGGAGCTGACCCGCTGCCACATCCGGGACCCGGGCAGCGCGCCGTCCCGGCTGAACGCGAACACCATCCGGCTGGCCGCCGCCACCTCCGCGTTGCCGCAGAACAGCTGCGCCACGATGACGATGAGCAGCATGGCGGTGGCGCCGCCGGTGCCGAGGGCGTCGATGAGGATCTGCGCCGGGGGCACCCCGGTCTCACTGTTCTGGGCCCCGGCGTAGTCCTGGATGGCGAACGTCAGCCCGGCCAGCAGAGCGAAACCGGCGGCCCAGGACACCCAGATGGCCCGGACGATCCCGCGCGCGGCGGACACCGAGGCGTTGGAGGTCTCCTCGGACAGATGCGCGGAGGCGTCGTACCCGGAGAAGGTGTACTGCGCGAGCAGCAGCCCGATCGCCGCCACATACAGGGGATTCGACCAGCCGGTGTCATTGACGAACTCGGTGAACACGAACTCCGGCGACTGATGGTGGGACGGCACGATCGTCAGCGCCCCGACGATCACGGCGACACCCCCCAGATGCCACCACACACTGATCGAGTTGAGCAGACTGACCAGCCGCACCCCGAACAGGTTCAGCACCGCGTGCAGCAGCAGGATGCAGACGAAGATGACCATGGTCGATTCCGGGGTGGGGTCGAAACCCCACTGGAGCTGGAACAGCGCGCCGGTGAACAGCGCGGCGCCGTAGTCGATTCCGGCGATCGCCCCCAGCAGCCCCAGCAGATTGAGCCAGCCGGTGTACCAGCCCCAGGCCCGGCCGCCGAGCCGGTCGGCCATGTAGTACAGCGCACCGGAGGTGGGATACGCGCTGGTCACCTCCGCCAGCGCCAGCCCGACGAACAGGACGAACAGACCGACCCCGGCCCAGCCCCACAGCATCACCGCCGGGCCGCCGGTGCCCATCCCGAAGCCGTACAGCGTCATACAGCCGGACAGGATCGAGAGCACCGAGAAACTGATGGCGAAGTTGCCGAAGCCGCCCATCCGGCGGGCCAGGACCGGCTGATAGCCGAGTTCCCGCAGCCGCTGTTCGTCGTCCTGCTGCGGGGCGGGCCCCGACTGCGACCATGCGGTGGACAAGAGGGTACCTCCGTAAGGGGAAAGCGGGGAACGTTCAACGGAAGGTGGTTCAACGGAAGGCGAGGGGGAGCCGAGCGGTGGCGCTCAGCCGCTGGGCCCGGGTCTGGGCCCGCGGGCGCCCGCCAGACAGCGGGTCCGGGCGCGCAGGAAGGTGTCCTCGGCCAGTGCGCGGTCCGACGGATCGGGGGTGCGATAGGCCCAGGGGAGCGGGGTGAAATACGGCCCCAATGCCTCGAACACCCGGGCCGCGTCCGGGAATTGCAGCGCCCCCCACAGCGCGTGGGCCAGATGGTTGAGGTCCAGCAGGGAGCTCGTGGTCCGGTCCGCGTGGTCGAACCAGCCGCGCAGCGCGCGGTTGGCGTCCCGGGCCGCGTCCTGGGTGGCCCAGTGGAGATCCAGCGCCTTCTCGAAACCGCGTTCCTCCCGGTACCGCTCGACATGGACGTACAGCGGCAGCACATGCAGCGGTGACGCCTCGGGCGCGCCCGAGACCACCCACTGCACGAAGTTGACCGCCTCGGCCAGAGATCCGCCGGCCCGTCGCATGTACACGAACTGGAGCATCCGGTGGTACGCCTCGCGGTTGTACGGATCGCGCCGGTCGGCCTCCGCCAGCAGCCCCCAGGGGCCGGGGAACAGCAGCGGCCCCGGCGGCTCCATCCGGTGCTCCGCCATCCGCTGATCGGTGTCGAGCTGTGCCAGGGCCAGCAGACACACCCAGGGCACCGGGTCCGCCGCGGAGTTGTGCGCGGCCATCCGGCAGCACTCCCACGCCTCCTGCCACAGCTCCTGGGTGCGCTGATGTCCCTCCCGATGGGCGCGGACCGCCCGTTCCACCACAACCCGGGTGTGCATCACCAGCGCCGCCACGCTGTCCGGCTCCTCGGCCCGCCACGCGTCCACCACATTGGATCCGGCGGCCACCGCGGCCAGTACCTGGGTGCGCTGGGTCCACAGCGTCCAGGTCGGGGTCTCCGCCAGCAGGTTGCGCATCGAGATCCAGCGGCCGGTCCGCAGGTCCTGCAAGGCGATGCGCAGCCCGTCGTCGTAGCCCGCCGGGTGGTAGACGGGGCGGAACTCTTCCTCGGCCATCGGGTGACTTTCGTGCGGAGCTGACGTAGACGTACCTGATGTGGAGCGGGGATGTTGCTGATGGAGCGTCATATACGCGGGCACACTGGAGATTCCGCTTCCGGGTGTGCTCGGCAGATCGTTGGATGTGGGGGATCTTAGGGCATCGCTGTGTCCGGTACATGACCGCGTATCCCGCGTCCGGCCGCGCTCGGCCGGTGGTGTGGAGAAATGGCACCGGTCCAGAGCGGCTCTTGACGCCGCCCCGATCCTGCCACCAGGCTGCTGTGCGCGATCATCGATAACCGCACGATCGACCGAGCCCCGATCGCTCCCACGCGGTCGGCCGACTCCCTCGCGGAGAACGGGACATGTTGCCAGCAGAGCACCGCGCACCCACCCCGGCCGACCCTTCGAGCGGCCCGGTGCTCGCCGTCGACCAGGGCACCTCGGGCACCAAGGCGCTGGTCGTCTGTCCCGAGCGCGGTGTGATCGGCACCGGTGCGGCCACCGTGCGCCCCCGTTTCCTGCCCGGCGGACTGGTCGAGGTCGACCCCGTCGCGTTGCTCACCTCGGTGGTCGACGCCGGACGCCAGGCGCTGAGCGAGGCGGGCGAACCGGTCGTGGCGGTCGGTCTGGCCAACCAGGGCGAGACCGTGCTCGCCTGGGACCCCGCCACCGGCACCCCGCTGACCGACGCGCTGGTCTGGCAGGACCGGCGGGCCGAGACGGTGTGCGCCGACCTGGCCCCCCACGCGGACACCCTGCGCGAACTGACCGGACTGCCGCTCGACCCGTACTTCGCGGCGCCCAAGATGGCATGGATCCGCCGCCACCTCACCCGCGAAGGTGTGGTCACCACCAGCGACGTCTGGCTGGTCCACCGGCTCACCGGAGCGTTTGTCACCGACACCGCCACTGCGGGCCGCACCCAACTGCTCGACCTGGACCGGGTGGAGTGGTCCCCGAGGGCCCTGGACCTCTTCGGGCTGAGCGCCGAGCGGCTGCCGCGGGTCGTCGACGCCGACACCGCGGTCGGCACCACCACCGCCTTCGGCGCCGAGATCCCGCTCACCGGGCTGCTCGTCGACCAACAGGCTGCCCTGCTGGCCCAGCGGGTGACCCGGGCGGGCGCCGCCAAGTGCACCTACGGCACCGGTGCTTTCCTCCTCGCGCAGACCGGCCCCCGGCCCCGCCGCGGCACCAACGGCCTGGTCAGCTGTGTGGCCTGGCGGCTCCGCGGGCGCACCAGCTACTGCCTGGACGGGCAGGTGTACACCGCCGCCTCCGCGGTGCGCTGGCTCACCGACCTCAAGGTGATCGGCGGGCCCGAGGACCTCGACCCGGTCGGCGGAAGCGTGCCGGACACCGGAGGAGTCACCTTCGTACCGGCGCTCGCCGGTCTCGCCGCACCGTGGTGGCGCGGCGACGCGCGGGGCTCGCTGACCGGCCTCGGCCTGGACACCACCGCGGGCCATCTGGTGCGCGCGCTGTGCGAGGGCATCGCCGCCCAGGTCGCCGAGATCGCCACCGCTGCCTCCGCCGACCTGGGCGCCCCGCTCACCAGCCTTCGCGTCGACGGCGGACTGACCCGCTCGGCCCTCCTCATGCAGACCCAGGCCGATCTGCTGCAACGGCCCGTCGAGGTGTCCGCGCTGCCCGATGTCACCGCGCTGGGTGTGGCCGCCGCCGCCCGGCTGGGACTCGACCCCGGCCTCGATACCGAACGGGCGGTCCCGGCCTGGGAACCGTCCGCGGTCTACGAGCCGCGGATCGGCGCGGCCCAGGCCGCCGAGCGGCTGGCGCGCTTCCGTTCGGCCGTGGCCGCGCTGCCGGACCCCGCGCCACCAGGTGCCGGGTGACACCGCCACCGAACGACCCGCCACCGCACACAAGCCGCAGCGAACAAGCGAGCAGGGAACCAGCATGACCGTCACGACCACGGGCGACCTCCCGGACGAGGTCTACGACGTGGCCATCGTCGGTGCCGGGGTGGTCGGCACCGCCATCGCCCGTGAACTGGCCGGACACCGGCTGCGGATCGCCTTGCTCGAGGCGTCCGACGACGTGGGCAACGGCACCTCGAAGGCCAACACGGCGATTCTGCACACCGGTTTCGACGCCACCCCGGACACGCTGGAAGCCCGGCTGGTGCGTGACGGCTACCGGAGGCTGAATGCGTACGCCGCCGAGGCGGGCATCCCGGTGGAGCCGCTCGGCGCGCTCCTGGTGGCGTGGGACACCGACCAGCTCGCCGCGCTCCCGGCACTCGCCGACAAGGCGGCGCGCAACGGCTACCACGAGACCCGGATCCTCGACGCCGACGCGGTCTACGCCCGGGAACCGCATCTGGGGCCGGGTGCCCTCGGCGCTCTCGACGTCCCTGGCGAGAGCATCATCTGCCCCTGGACGACCACGCTCGCCTACGCGACCCAGGCGGTGCGTGCCGGTGTCCACCTCCATCTCCACTGCACGGTACGGGCCGTCACCCCCGGCGAACACCACCAGGTGGACACCACCCGCGGTGTGCTGCGCGCCCGCCATCTGGTCAACGCCGCGGGCCTGTACGCGGACGAGATCGACCGGCTGCTGGGCCACACCGAGTTCAGCGTGACCCCGCGCCGCGGCCAGCTCATCGTCTTCGACACGTTCGCCCGCGGCCTGGTGAACCACATCCTGCTGCCGGTACCCACCAAGCTCGGCAAGGGGGTGCTGGTCACGCCGACCGTCTACGGCAATGTGATGCTCGGCCCCACCGCCGAGGACCTCGACGACAAACGCGCCACCGGATCGTCGGCCGACGGGCTCACCTTCCTCCGCGAGAAGGGCGCACGGATCATGCCGGAGCTGCTGGACGAGGAGGTCACCGCGGTCTACGCCGGACTGCGCGCCGCCACCGAACACAGCGACTACCAGATCCGCGCCCACCCCGCCCAGCGCTATGTGTCCGTCGGCGGCATCCGTTCCACCGGGCTGACCGCCTCCCTGGCCCTCGCCGCCCATGTGGCCGAACTCCTCACCGGATGCGGACTGGACCCCGGCCCCGCGCGGAAGCTCGAGCCGGTACGGATGCCCAACATCGGCGAGGCGTTCCCGCGCCCCTACCAGCGGGCCGACCTCATCGCCGCCGACCCCGCCTACGGCACCGTCGTCTGCCACTGCGAACGCGTCACCCGCGGCGAGATCCGCGACGCCCTCACCAGCACCGTGCCGCCGGGCTCCCTCGGCGGCCTCCAGCGCCGCACCCGCGCGCTCGGCGGCCGCTGCCAGGGGTTCTCCTGCGGAGCCGCCGTACGCGCCCAGTTCGACGGGCACGGCGGACCCGGCGCACCTCACCGCGCCCCCGGCATGGCACCGACGGAGGCCCGCCGATGACCGCCCCGACCGATCCCGCCACCGCCGCGCCCGGCCGCCGCCGGCGCGCCGTCGATGTACTGATCGTCGGCGCCGGACCGGCCGGACTCGCCCTCGCCGCCCGGCTGGCCGCCGCCGGGGTGGACCGGGTGGAGGTGCTGGACCGCGAGCGCCACGCGGGCGGCGTACCCCGCCACTGCCACCACACCGGATTCGGACTGCGCGATCTGCGGCGGATGATGAGCGGGCCGGACTACGCCCGCCACCACATCGCCACCGCCCTGCGCGCGGGCGCGGAGTTGCGCACCGGTGTCATCGCCACCGGATGGGCGGACCCGCGCACCCTGGACACCACCGGCCCCGGTGGTCTGGAACGGATCACCGCCCGGGCCGTGGTCCTCGCCACCGGTGCCCGTGAACGCCCGCGCGCCGCACGGCTGGTCCCCGGCGACCGCCCGGAGGGTGTGTTCACCACCGGACAGCTCCAGCAGGCCGTCCATGTGCACCATCAGACCGTCGGCCGCCGGGCGGTGGTGGTCGGTGCCGAACACATCAGCTACTCCGCCGTCCTCACCCTGCGCCACGCCGGGGCCGACGTGGCCGCCATGGTCACCGACCTCCCGCGCCACCGGACCGTGTCCGCGTTCGACCTCGGCACCCGGCTGCGCCACCCCTTCCCGCTGCTCACCGACACCACCGTGACCGGGCTGACCGGACGGGGACGGCTGAACGGTGTGCGGGTACGCCACCGCGACGGCAGAACCGCGACCATCCCTTGCGACACCGTGGTGTTCACCGGCGACTGGATCCCCGACCACGAACTGGCCCGGAGCGCCGGAATCGCCCTCGACCACGGCACCCGGGGCCCCGCGATCGACACCGAGTTCCGCACCGGAGAGCCCGGGGTGTTCGCCGTGGGCAATCTGCTGCACCCCGTCGAAACGGCCGAAGTGGCCGCTCTGGACGGCCGGTTGGCGGCCGGACCGGTGCTGCGCCATCTGACCGACGGGCGATGGCCCGCGGATCCGCTGCCGGTGCGCGTCGGCGCGCCGCTGCGCTGGATCGCACCCAACCGCATCGACCCCGGCGGCCCCCGTCCGCCACTGGACCGGTTCACCCTGCGCACCGCCGCGTTCCTGACCCGGCCGGTGCTCACCGTCCGTCAGGACGGCCGGACGCTGTACCGACGGCGGGGGCCGCGCACGGTGGCCCCCACCCGGCCGCTCCACCTCGGCGCCGACTGGATCGGCGCGGTGGATCCGCGCGGCGGGCCGGTGCTGGTCACGGTGGACTGACCGCCTCGGTCCCCGATCGGGAACTCTGCCCGCGATAGGGAACGGACCCTTCCACACGCTCACAGACCGCGCAGCCGGTCCATCTCCCGCCGGTCCCGCTTGGTCGGCCGCCCGGTGCCACGGTCGCGTACTCCGATCGGCACCGTGTGCTCGCGCGGCGGTGGTGGGGGACTGTTGTCCACATAGCACTCGATCGCGACGGGCGCTCCGACCCGCTTGCGCACCACCCGCGACACCACCACGACCCGGTCCCGCCCGCCGTGGCGCAGCCGCACCTCGTCCCCGGCGCGCACCGCGTGGGCAGGCTTGACCCGCTCGCCGTTGACACGGACGTGACCGGCGCGGCAGGCCGAGGCGGCCATCGAACGCGTCTTGGTGAGCCGCACGGACCAGATCCAGCTGTCCACCCGTACGGACCCCTCATCAGAAGCCATACTCCGACTCTAATGTCTAAGGTGCGACGCATGAGCGCACATTTCGACGTCGTGGTTCTGGGGGCGGGATCGGGCGGCTATGTCGCGGCGATCCGCGCCGCTCAGCTCGGTCTGACCACGGCCATCGTGGAGGAACGCTTCTGGGGCGGCGTCTGTCTGAACGTGGGCTGCATTCCCTCCAAGGCGCTGCTGCGCAATGCGGAGCTGGCCCATCTGTTCACCCATGAGGCGGCGGCTTTCGGATTCCGGGTGACCGGCGATGTGACCCTGGACTACCGGGCGGCGTTCGAACGCAGCCGGAAGGTGGCGGACGGCCGGGTCCGCGGCATCCACTACCTGATGAAGAAGAACAAGATCACCCAGTACGACGGACGGGGCAGCTTCACCGGCCCCCACGGCCTGCGGGTCACCCTCACCGACGGTCGCACCGAGAACCTGACCTTCGACCACTGTGTGATCGCGGCGGGCGCGACCACCAATCTGCTGCCCGGCACCTCGCTCAGCGACCGTGTGGTGACCTACGAGGAGCAGATCCTCTCACCGGAGCTGCCCGGCAGTGTGCTGATCGCGGGCGCGGGCGCCATCGGCGTCGAGTTCGCCTACATCATGCACAGCTACGGGGTGCAGGTGACACTGGTGGAGTTCCTGGACCGGATCGTGCCCCTGGAGGACGAGGAGGTCTCCGCCGAGCTGGCCCGCCGCTTCCGCAAGCTGGGCATCCACGTCCTGACCTCCACCCGGGTCGAGGCGATCAACGACGCGGGCTCCGCCGTCAAGGTCATGGTCACCACCGGCGGCCAGCGGCAGACCCTCCAGGCCGGGCGGGTGCTCCAGGCGATCGGATTCCGGCCCCGGGTCGAGGGCTACGGCCTGGAGAACACCGGCGTCCGGCTCACCGAGCGCGGCGCCATCGACGTCGACGGCCGCTGCCGCACCAGCGTGCCGCACATTTTCGCGGTCGGGGACGTCACCGCCAAGCTGATGCTCGCCCACGCGGCCGAGGCCATGGGCATCGTCGCGGCCGAGACGATCGCCGACGCGGAGACCCTGGCCTTGGACTACGTCATGATCCCGCGTGCCACCTTCTGCCAGCCGCAGATCGCCAGCTTCGGCTGGACCGAGGCCCAGGCCCGGGAGCGCGGCTTCGACGTCCGGGTGGCCAAGTTCCCGTTCAGCGCCAACGGCAAGGCCCACGGTCTGGGCGACCCCGTCGGCTTTGTGAAGCTCATCAGCGATGGCCGCCACGGCGAGCTGCTCGGCGGCCATCTCATCGGGCCCGAGGTCACCGAGCTGCTCCCGGAGCTCACCCTCGCGCAGCAGTGGGATCTGACCGTGCACGAGGTGGCCCGCAACGTCCACGCCCATCCCACGCTCAGCGAGGCCGTCAAGGAAGCGGTCCACGGGCTGGCGGGACACATGGTCAACATGTGACCCGCCACCGGCGACCACGAGATGTGATGTATGAGAATATGCGAGACAGTTTCATGTGAAACCGTGTTCTGCGCTGGGTGAGCGCAGCGGAGACGGGCAGGGAGCCCGCCCCGGCTGCGTGTCAGCTGACGACGGCCGCGGTGGTGGTCAGGAGCTCCGGGAGGGTGCCGGGGAAGTCGGACAGCAGCCGCAGCGCCACCGCCCACGCCTCCGGGTCATCGCCCAGATGGGTGGCGACCAGCGTCCGCAGCTCCCGGTATGCCGGAACGTCCGCCCGCTCTCGAGCATCCAGCGGCCGATGGGCCAGAAAGAGCACGGTGGGCCGGGCCGGACGTGCCTCGCGCACCACGTCCAGCAGGGTCAGTTGCCCGTGCTTGAGCGCCAGGCTGAGCCACTCGTCCGGCCTGGTGCGGGGCAGCCGATGGCGGCGCAGCAGATCACGGGCACCGGGGCGGGGGCCGGTGAGGTCATGAGGATGGGCGTCATGCCTCAGCCGCAGGTCGGCCGGGGCGCTGTGCCGGCGCAAGTCCTCCGGGCAGTCCTCCCGCCGCGCGATCCGGACGATGACGCTGTCCGGCAGCGGATCCCGGTCGTGCTCCTCGGCCAGTCCCTCCCAGGAGAGACCGGTCTCCTCGGACAGCCGGTCCAGCATCGTGTCGATCTCCCCGGGGGCCTGACGTCCCAGGCCACGGAGGATCGCCGCCTGGGCGGCGGGCGCCTGCGCCGTCGCCAACTCCTCACGCAGCACGGCCAGACCGTCCGGCGCCTCCAGCGCCTTCCGTACCAGGGTGTGCGTTTCGGGGGTCAGTGGATGTTTGCGCCGCTCTCGGCCGCCGAACTCGGTCTCGTCCAGCAGCGCCGCCACGTCCGACGCGCCGTACCGCTCCCACATCCGCACCAGCGGCAGCAACTGCCCGGCCGGCGTTTGCAGTTTGACCTTGCCCAGCAGGATCCGCACCAGCCGGGGATCGCCGGAGTCGCGGATCGGCAGCAGCCAGTGGCGGCGTCCGCTGCACTCGAGCTCCTGGACCAGCTCCCCGGTGACCGGCAGGGGCTCGGTACCCCCGCCCGTCCCGAACCGCCTGCCCACGAGGATGCCTCTGCGTTGCTCGTCCGTCAGATCCGTGTGGACGTACAGACAGGTGTTGATCTCGGGGTCGTCATGGACGATCAGCTCCTGGATCCGCTCCGCGGGCAGATCCCAGCGCGATGCCACGAGGGCGAGCACCGACCGGCCGTGGAGTGCGACCACGCGGTCGCGCACGACGGGCGAGGGCGGGTGGAAGAGCAGCAGATGCTGTACGGACCGGAGGTCCAGATGCCTCACGACCGCCGACTGGACGTCATCGGAGGCATGGTGGAACAGCCGGAGGAACGCCGCGCGGCCGCCCTCGGGGTGCTTGGCGGGGAACTCGGGACCGAGCGGCCGGGGCCAGTCCTTGCCCCGGTGCCTGACCGACTGCTCCACGGCCCCGGCCACCAGCTCGGTGGCCGTTCCGGCGAACCGGGGGAGCAGCGCGTAGAGCGCGCGCCAGGTGGCGAAGTCCGCCCCGAGCGGGCGGACCAGCTCGGCCGTCGCCTGACGGACCGTCTCCTCCCGGAAGGGAAGCGCGGCCAGCACCTGGCGGGCGGGCCGGACCTCGGCCAGCACCCCGTGGGCCGGATAGCGGCCTCTGGCGATGCCGCGCGCGAACAACAGGCGGAGTCCGTACGGCGAGTCGTCGCCCCGGTCGGTCCCGCGCAACAGCGCCCAGGGGAGGATGGGTTGTTCGTTCGTCCCCTGGCACGCGCGGTAGGCCGCCAGCACCAGTTCGTCCGGGCAGTCCGGGCGGGACGCCAGAGTGGCCAGCGCCCCGGCCGGGAAGGGCTTGGTGCGGTGCTCGGCCAGGATCGCTTCCCAGTCGACGTCGATGTCCTCCAGAGAGAACACCTGATACCTGCCCACGGTCGTACGCAGCCGGTTCACCAGGTCCCCGTCGTCGGGTGCCGGAGCGTTCTCAGGCCGAAGGCCCGCCTCCAGTACGGCCGCCTCCAGTACGGCGGCCGCATGCCGTACCACCTCGGGGAACGGTGCGCTGAGCGCCGGGACGAGATCGTCGGACGCGCGGGTGGACAGCAGAAAGCTCACCAGACCGCCCGGAGCGCGCCATCCGGGGTCCTCCAGGTTCTTCGCGGCTCCGGCGAGCACCGCGCGGCGCAGTCGCGTCTCCAGGTCCTGGCGCAGCCGCCGTCCGTAGAGCGTACGGGCCAGGCGGGGGTCGCCCAACGCGGCCAGCCGCAGCAGGACGGGCAGCCGGCGTGGAGGCGTCCCCTTGGCCAGAGCCGTCAGCAGTTCTCGGTCCGCGGACGCGATCACGTGGTTCACCACATGGCCGGGCAGGGGTGCTGAGGACTGGAGCATGGCGAGGGTCTCCTCGCGCAGCCGCGCCATGAGGTCCGGGGTGCGGGACCGTCCGGCGAGCCCGAGGAGAGTGGACAGCAGGGCAGGGGGGAGAGGCGCCACGCCGGCAAGTCTCCGATCGTCAGGTCCCGCCGCTGTGGCGGGAAGGGGGAATGGACGGTGGGGCGGGTGGGGTCACTCGGTGCCCAGCTCGGCCATCCGGGCCAGCGCGCCGACCCAGAAGCGCTGCCGCTCCGGGGTCTGGCCCACCAGATGGGTGGCGCGCAGCTTCGGCGGCAGATGGCGCAGCAGCCGCGCGACCGCCTCGGCGTGCCGCTTCAGCTGGGACACCTCGGCGTTGGCGAACGCCTGGTGCACCAGATCGGTGTCATTGGTGCCCTCGGCCGAGGTCTCGGACGCGGCGGCCAGCCGGGCTTCCCAGCGGTCCACCTCCCGCGCGATCTCCCGCAGCCCGATGACCCGCTGCTCGGCGCTCTCGGCGAGCCGCGCCTCCAGCCGGGACAGCGGCACCGGCGCGTACTCGCCCTCGCCGAGATAGATCAGCCCCGTCTCCAGCGGCTGTTCGGCCAGATGCAGCTTGATCAGCCGTTCGAGTGTGCGCTTGGTGATCCAGTCCCGGCCCTCGTCGTCGATGTCGTTCTTCCACCAGTCGAGCACCGTCTCGGCCACCTCGCCGTAGGTGGAGATCAGCCACTCATTGGCGGGGATGTCCTCCGGCCGCACCTCGTAACTGACCGTGAAACGGCTGGCCTGTGCCACGTTGTTGCTGCTCACCAGCAGCTTGCGGCCCAGGTGGTACGGAGGGTTCTGAAGCGCCACCTGGGCGCGCAGCCCCGGGATCGGCCGCCCGGCCAGGGACCACTCCTGGGTGATCTCCATCAGTTTGGCGAAGGTGGCCTTGTCCTTGGGCCGGTTGTACTCGTCCCAGACGATCACCTTGGGGTCGGGGCCGGTCAGTGAGCGGCTCAGCAGGGTGTCCAAGGTGCCGTCGGGGGTGGGGACCGGTACGCACAGGTCCTCGACATTGGTGACCGGCAGCGAGAAGTACACCGGGTCGGTGCCGCTCTCCTCGCGGACCACCGTCTTGGTGATCTCCGTCTTGCCGCAGCCGGGCGGCCCCTGGAGCAGTACGGCCCAGTTCTCCCGGACCGCGGTGCGCAGGATCCGGCGCACCGGGTCGGGGATGGAGGCGGGGTTGGGGCGGCCCAGGGCCCCGGCGATGGCGTCGAGCAGCTCGGTGGTGCGGTCCGCTCCCGGTGTGCCATCAGCCTTGCGGTCCCGCAGCCGCAGCCGGGTGCCGCCCACCAGAGGCAGGCCCCAGACGAGCGGGAACTCGGCGCGGGCGCAGTCCAGGATGTGCTGGAGGGTGCGGGGGGACAGCAACGACCGCAGATACGGGGTCAGCCCGGCCCAGACGCGGAACACCTCGGTCAGATCCCAGTCCTCGTAGCGCTCGGCAAGTTTCTCCCGCCAGGCGGTGTCATTGGCCGTGATCCGCAGGGTGACCATCCGGTCCAGCACCGCCAGATCGCTGCGGCGGGCGCTGGTCTCGGTCAGCGACTCGTTGTCCGCGAGGAAGACGCCGACGCAGCCCAGCTTGCGCAGATCGTGCTCGCCCAGCGTCCAGTTGCAGGCGATCTGCATCAACTGCGACTGGATGGTCTCCCCGGCCTGCAAGGAGTCGTCGATCAGCAGCACAAAGGGTTTGCCCGGGTCGAGTTGACGCATGATCAGCTGGGTGAGAACCAGCTCCCCGGTGCGGTCGTCCCTGACCGGCGCGTTCACCAGCAGATCGTCCGGGGTCAGATTGGCCGCCGGGACGAGGATGACATCGGTCCCCGGATGCGCCCGCGGTATGTACGACAGGAACGTCGATGTCTTCCCGATGCCGTGCTCACCGAAGACCTGTCCGGTCTGCCCCATGGCGATCATGGCGCTGATGAACCGCTCGAGACGCGGCCCGCCCTTGGCGGCGCCGGTCCGCCGGGGCGGTTCGGGGTAGGTGGCGGTGGCCCGCCAGCCGTCCCCGGCGCTGTCGCGCCGTGCCGATCCGCGGCCAACGGCCTTGGTCTTTCCGGCACGTGCGGTCGTCGTGCCGGTGGTCTTCGCCGCGGTGGTCTTCGCCCTCGTGCGGGCGGTCCGCTTCGCCGCCGGCTGCCGCTGTTCCGCCTCCGCGTCCCCCGCGGGTGCCGTTGTGTCCACACTGCTCACGGTGGCCTGTTCCCTCATCCCGTTCCGGTTGTTCTGTCTGCGTCCCCGTGCGTACGGCCGCGGGGAGATCTCTCGGTTCAGCTGTCGCCGGTGACCACGCGATGGCATGCCATCGGCGGGTCATGCCGCTCCGGCCAGTCGTCACCACCATCGGTGATCAGCCAGATCCATCGGTCGGGCCGCTCCGGGGTGACCGCGGGGGCGTAGCCGTCGGTGACCATGATCACCGCATCGGCGCTTTCCTCGAACCGCCGTCCGTTGACCGCGAGCCGACCCTCGACGTAGTCCACGACCGCCTGGAAGCTGGTGCCGCCTCCGCCGTGCACCCGCTCCCCGGGAGCGAAGGGCATCACCGTCCCGTCGAAGCTCAGCCAGTGGCTCTCCACCCCTTCGGTCCGGCCCACCAGCGAGGTGATCCAGTCGACCACCTCCTGGGGCATCGACCCCGAGGTGTCCAGGGCCACGACCACCACCTTGGTGCGCTCGGCACCGCGCCGGGACAGCATCGGGTCATGGCCGAGCGCCAGCAGCACCGCCCCCTGCTTCTTCGGATAGATCAGCCGCTCGCCCTCCCGCAGCTTGGAGGCCAGCACATCGTGGAGCCAGCGCCGCCACCACTCCACCCGGCGGGTCCGCTGGGTCTCGCCGCGCAGTGCGCCGAGCCCCATCCGGCCCCACATCCGCTCCAGCCGCTTACCGCCGTCCGCGCTGCGGTCCGCAAGGGTCAACAGCTCCTCGCGGGCGAGCTCTTCACCGCGCAGCGCCCGGCGCATCAGCTCGGCCAGTGTCCGGTCCACCACCGAGGACACCGTCTCCGGGTCCATCGGCACCCCGTTCTGGCCGTCCCCGTCCCCGCCCGCGCCCATGTGGACGCACAGCACCGGTGGCACCGGGGGGTTGCGCATCCGCTTCAGCTCCCCGTAGATCGTCAGATCCGTCACGGTGAAGTCCTCGTAGGACAGCGGCTGAAGATTCTGCTCCCGCAGATCGGTCTGGTACATCCGGTGCACCTCGCGCGGATCGACACCCACCGGCTCCCGCCGGGTGCCCCCCTCGCCGTCCGGCACCGCGCGGGTCGGCAGCTCCGTGCGCCCCAGCCGGATGAGTGCCACATGGTTGATGGCCACTTCCGCCGCCAGATCGAAGACGGGATCGGCACGCAGCTCCTCCTCCACATACAGATGGCGGTGGATCAGATGACGCGCCTCGTGGAACAGCACGAACCGCACCCCGCTCGCCCCGATGGCCACGAAGAACTCGGGGTTGTACAGCAGCAGACAGCTTCCGTCGCCGGTGGCCACCACCGCCGCGGTGTCCACCGCGGCCGTCGGGATCTGGTAGTGGCACTTGGCGAACAGCCATGAGGACACCACGCTGTCCTTGACCCCGAAGTCCAGCAGCGCCGCCTCCTTGAGCCTGCGCCCCTCTTCGGCCACCTCCGGATCGTCCACCTGACAGGCCAGCAGGGCCCGCCGGTCGGCCAGGTCCACGACCGGGCGCACCGGGGCGTGCCGACTCCGTCCCGCCACCTGCGTCACGCCTCGTCCTCCCGCCCCGCTCCGGCACCGACGGGGGCCAGGGCAGCCAGCCCCGCGGTCCGCAGCAACTCCGGTACGGTGCCGGTGAACTCCGGGAGCAGACGCAAGCCCAGCGTCCACGCCTCCGCGCTGCCGTCCAGATGCTGACGGATCAGAGCCTCGAGGTGCTCCCCGCCGCCGTCCTCCTCGCCCCGCTTCTCCGCCTCCCCTACGAGGGCCAGCACACAGTGGGCGGGCTTGGCGGTGTCCACCACCTCGGCACGGGTGAGCAGTTTCCGCCGGATCGCCATCTCCACCCAGGACACCCCGTCGTCAGGTGTGGAGAGGGTGGCCTTCGCCAGCACCCGGGAGGGGTCCTCGCCCTCCACCAGCTTCCGGTAGGCGGTCTGCTCCGAGCGGGACATCCGTCCGACCGCCAGCCGCAACAGCTCCGGGCAGCCGTCGAGTTCGGCCAGTTCCGAGAGGTAGTAGCGGGGCAGCGGGGAGCGCAGATGCTCCGTGAGCAGGGTGTCCCAGTCCCAGTCGAACCCCTCGGCCAGCAGCCAGTCCAGCGTGCGGTCGATGGTCGGGTGGCGCAGCCGTCCGGCCAGCTGTTTGGCCGACCCGGCCTTCCGCGCCAGCTCCCGCAGCCGCTCCCGCGCACCGTCCCGGTCGGGGTCCGCCAGCAGCTCCGCGACCGTGGTGCGCACGGTGGGCTGGAACCAGTTCGGAAGCTGCTCCCCGAGCTGCTCCGGCCCCTGGCGCTCCCACAGTCCGAGCGCGAACCGCCACTGGAGATGCTGCGAGTTCAGCGCGACCTTGCCCAGGACGTGCCCGGTCATCCACGGGTCGCCACTGGCGGTCCAGGGCGCGAACCACACCTTCTGGTCCCGGCGGGTGCTCCGCTCCAGGTCCGCGCGGAACGCCTCGTCGACCGGCAGCCGACCGGTCCGTCCCGGTGTGAACGGTTTACCGGTGACCAGCGCCAATCGCTGCTCCCAGGTCACCGCACGCTGATAGACCAGACCCGCGTTGACCGCCGGATCGTCCAGGGCCGCCAGCGCCGTCACCGCCTCCGCCGACAGATCGCGGCGGCGGGAGAGCAGCACCCGCTCCCGGTGTCCCGGGGCGGCCAGGGCCCGTGCCGGCCATCCGGTCCGCAACCGGCAGAGCACCAGCAGGTCGTACGCGGTGCGGTCGTCCAGATGCGGCAGCAGTCGCCACTGGGTCGCGGTATCGGCGGTGTCGAGCAGCACCAGGAACGCCGCGCGGGCGCCCTTGGGGACCACCGCCTCGGTGAAGGCCGGTCGTTCGGCCGCCTCCGGCCACGCTCCGTCGGCGCCCTCTCCGCGCGCCGCCCTGGCCACGGCGTCGTCCAGCAGCTCGGCCACCGTGCCGCGGAACCGGGCCAGCCGCGCCCGTGCCACGCGCCAGGCGGCCACGTCGTCGCCCAGCTTCTCCGCCACCAGAGCGGTCAGCTTCCCGGTGAACTGGGCGGCCCGCTCGCGGCCTTCATGGGTGGCCGTCATGGGCTGGACCGAGGTCAGCGCCGCCATCGCCGGGCGCAGTGCCAGCAACTCATCGGCGGACACGGTCCGCCCGAGCCCCTCCCGCACCAGCGAAGGGAGCAGCTTCCGGGCCTCCTTGGCGGGCAGCGCGTCCAGCGCGGCGAGCGGCACCGGCCGCCCGAGCTCCGTCAGCAGCGTCGCGGCGTCGGGATGCCCCTCGCACAGCATCGGCAGCGCCTCGGCGGGACAGTCGGTTCTGGCGACCAGCGCGGCCACCACTCCCGGTGCCAGCGGCCGTGTGCGATGTGCGCGCACCAGACCCGACCAGTCCAGCTCGGCGCGCAGTCCCAGTGCTTCGGGCACGCCCTGCGGCGGGCCGCACACCTCGTCCAGCAGCCCTGCCGGTCCCTCGGCCGCTTCCACCGCGGTCCGAAGGGCTTCAACTCCCTCCGGACCGGCCACGGCCGCCCGGCCCAGCGCGATGTCCTCCTCGTCGTGTCCGCCGTCGGGCGCGCCCACGGCGTCCAGCAGCTCTGTGAGCCGGTCCGAACCAGCGTGGACGACGAGGGAGAGCATGCCCCGCAGCCGCTCGCCACGGGTCAGCTCACCGGCCTGCCACAGGGCGTCCAGGGCGTGCGCCACCACATCGGGGAACGGGGAGACCACCGCGGCCCGCAGGGCCAGCCGCCGGTGCTCGGCCGAGGAGCCCCATACCGTCAGCAGCCCGGCCGCCGGGCCCGGTTTGTCGAACCAGAGGCGGTCGGCGGGATCCGCCGCCGCCAGGACGGTACGCAGCTCGGCGAGGGTCCACGAGCCGTCGTGGAACGCCTTGGCCGCCACCAGCGGATGGCCGGACGCCGCGAGCCGCGCGCGCAGCGCCGCATCGGCCGCCGTCGCCTGCTTGTTCCCGGCCAGCCGCTCCAGCCACGGTCCGGCCTCCGCCAGCACCGCGTCCACCAGCGCCGATGGGATCCACTCGGCCGTCCGCACCACCGGCTTCAGCAGATCGGGCGTCCGCTCGAGCAACTCCCGCAGATCCTCCGGACGGCCGCGGTCGAGCAGCGGCCCGAACGCGGGTCGGGGCGGCAATCCGGTCATCTGGCCTGGTCCTCTCGTGGGCGCTCACAGGGCGCGGGGAACCAGGACAGGGCCGACCGGCCGGGGAGCATGACGCTCCCTCGGCAGGTGGCCTGTCGTCCCCCGCAACACCACACACGTTATCGGCGGGGTACGACACCGTGAGGTCCCCCTCCGGAACACCCGTGCGCGCGACGGGGATTGCGGTCAATCGTGTGCTTTGACGCGGGTGAGCGGTCCCCGTACGGTTTCTCCTCCCGCCGCGGTCGTTGGCGCGCTTGGCCAGGAGCAGAAGGTTCTCTCAGGGGGTTGCGCACTGCGATGCGTGCGTTCTCATGAGGTGGCCGCCAGGGTCGGGTAGTCGAGGTAGCCGGTCTCCCCTCCCGTGTACATCGCATACCGGTCCCGCACCGGATTGAGGGGTGCGTCGATGCGCAGCCGTTCGACCAGGTCGGGATTGGCCATGAACGCGCGGCCGAGCGCGATGAGATCCGCTCCGGCGGCCAGCAGCCGTTCGCCCGCGTGACGGCCGCCGTCGGCGGGCAGCGGGCCCCGCCCCAGCGCCGGGTTGGCGATCAGAGCGCCCGGCCAGTCACGCCGGATGTCCCGGTAGAGCGGCTGGCCGGGATCGGCGAACACGATGTGCAGATAGGCCAGGCCGGTGCCGGCCAGCGCCCGGACCAGCGCCGGATAGATCGCGTCGGTGTCGCCCTCCTCGATGCCGTTGACGGTGTTTCCGGGGGAGATGCGCACTCCGGTCCGTTCGGGGCCGATCGCGTCGGCGACGGCCCGGGCCACCTCGACGGTGAAGCGGATACGGCCGGACACCGGACCGCCGTAGCCGTCGGTGCGGTGGTTGGTGTTCTTGGCCAGGAACTGGTGCAGAAGATGGCCGTTGGCCGAGTGCACCTCGACACCCTCGAACCCGGCGTCGATGGCATTGGTGGCCGCGGAGGCGAAGTCGGCCACGGTGGACCGGATGTCGGTGGCGGTCATCTCCCGTGGCAGAACGGCGGGTTGGCGTCCTTGCGGGGTGTGGATGGTCTCCGGGAGCGGGACGGGTGACGGAGCGACGGGCGTCAGGCCGTGGGTGTCGGGGTGGCCGACCCGTCCTCCGTGCTGCAACTGCAAGAACATCCGGCCACCGGCGGCACGGACCGCATCGGTCACCTGCCGCCATCCGGCCACCTGCGCGCCGGTGTGGATCCCGGGGATATGGGGATAGGTCTGCCCCACGGCGTTCGGCGTGGCGGCCTCGGCGATGATCAGCCCCGCCGAGGCGCGCTGTGCGTAGTACGTCGTCATCATGGGCTGCGGTACCCCGTCGGCTCCTGCCCGGTTACGGGTCAGTGGTGCCATCACCAGGCGGTTGGGCAGACGCAGGGGGCCGAGGCGGGAGGGGGCGAAAAGCGGGGACTCCACTGAGGCGTTCGTCATGCCGGTACGGTAGAAGTTGACATCAGTGTCAGATTCAAGTCGTGAGTCGGCGTGCGAGGTGGGACGATGCGCATCGGTGAACTGGCCCGGCGGAGCGGGGTGAGCGAACGTTCGCTGCGCTACTACGAACAACAGGGACTGCTGCGGGCGGAGCGCACCCCAGGCGGCCACCGCGCATACGGCGACTGGGCCGTCGACCGGGTCATCCGTATCCAGGAGCTGCTGGCCGCGGGGCTGAACAGCGCGAAGATCGCCCAGCTGCTGCCCTGTATGCGGGACGGGGACGGCGGCCCGTCCGAGATCGCCACCCAGCGGCTGGTCACCGAACTCATCGGGGAACGGGACCGCATCGACCGCACGATCGGCGATCTCATCCGGTCACGCGATGTCCTGGACGAGGTGATCGCCACGGCGTCGGACTCCCCGGGTCCGGCGGACCGCGGAGGACATGCATGATGGGACGGTGGAACACCTTCCCGTGGACGTGCGCGCCTCGCTCCGGTTCTTCGCCTTCTACCTCGCGAACGGCACCGTCGACGTCGACCTGCTCGACGGTATCGACTACCGGTCGGCCCTCTTCCAGTACGGTTCCGCTCTGGAGCAGGTGTTCGCGATCTACGGCAACGTACTGCGGCTCGACGAGAACGGGCAGGTGCTGAACGACGGAGAGGCGCAGTACCGTGCCGCCCAGTGGATCCGCGCCCACTGCGACCCGGGCTACCGGGTCGAGCCGCCGTTTCAGCCGTGGGAGACCGAACTCCACGGCCCCTGACGGCGTCACGGGCCGGGTCGCAGCCTTCGGCAATACGCTTCAGTCCGCCACCGTCACCTCCCGCCGCTCCCAGGCGACCTGGGCGAGATCGGCCATGACGGAGAGGATGTCCGGACTGTCCGCCGCACCGTCGAGGTGGCGGTATTCGGTGGCCACCGTGATGACCATCCGTTCGGGCAGCCCCAGCCGCGGAAAGGTGTTCTCGGCGATGAGTGTGCGGGCCGCGTCCAGGGCGGGGACTCCGGCCGTATGCAGCTGATGGGCGCGATCACGGAGGTGCTCGAGATAGCGGATATGGCCGCGGACGCCCTCCGGGTCGAGCACCGGACCGTGGCCGGGGACGATGATCTCCGCCCCGGTGGCCAGCACCCGTTCACAGGCGGCGATCACCTGGCTGAGCGGGCCGGCCCAGTGCACCGCGTGGTCGCCGGGGTCATCCGGACCGGAGGCGAAGATGACATCGCCGGTGAACGCCACGCGCTGCTGTGGCAGATAGGCGATCAGATCGCCGGTGGTGTGGGCGGAGGGCAGTGCGTACAGCTGGACCGGCACCTGCCCGATACGCAGATCGAGTTCACCGGTGAACGTCAGCGTGGGCTCGACCACATCGGTGGCGGACCAGTCGAACCGTCCGAAGTGGCGCTGGAGGTACCAGCCGAGCGGTGTCGCCGGATCGCTGCCGTGCACCAGGGCGTGCAACTGCCGTGGCTCCGGCTCCCAGGCGATATGGCCGAGCGCCTCACGGGTGGCCACGACCTCCGGATCCGGCAGCACCTCCGCGCCCCACAGGTGGTCACCGTTGGCATGGGTGACGATCACCCGGTCGATACGGCCGCCGTCGGGCAGCAGGGTCCGGCTGAGCTCCAGGAAGTCCAGGGCCATCCGGCGGTCGTAGGGGGTGTCCACCCAGGCGGCGGTGCCGTCGGGGGAGACGATCAGACCGCAGTTGGCCAGCCCCCATCCGGTGCTCGGTGTGGGGGACCACAGGTGGACTCCGTCGGCGAGGGCGATGAGCGGCGACTGCGAGAGCATGGACGCCAGTATTCCGGGTGCCGCGCCGGACGACGGACACATCGCGCCATCCCGCCATCGCGTCATCGCTCCATCGGGATGGTCATGCCGTCGCGGCCGTCATGCCGTGAGGGGCCGGTCGGCCGGTTCGACCGGCGCCGGGAGGGTCGTGGACCCCGTCAGATAGCGGTCCACGGCCGCCGCGGCCGACCGGCCCTCGGCGATCGCCCAGACGACCAGCGACTGGCCACGGCCCGCGTCCCCGGCCACGAAGACCCCGTCCGCCCCGGCACCGAAGTCCGCATCGCGGGCGATGTTCCCCCGGGCGTCGACCTCCAGCCCGAGCTGATCGAAGAGGCCGTCCCGCTCCGGACCGCGGAACCCCAGCGCGAGCAGCACCAGATCGGCGCGGAGCACCCGCTCGCCACCCGGCTCCGGCCGCCCCTCGCACTCCGCCCCGACCAGCCGTAGCGCCCGGACGCTGCCGTGCGGCCGCGCCGCGTTCGGCGCGGTGCCCTCGAAGCGGACGGTGGTGGCCGAGAACACCCGGGCGTCCACGTCCGCCTCCGGGGCGGCCGCCAGCTCTTCCGCCTCCTCATGCGCCGCGGACAACCGGTAGATCTTGGGGTAGGTGGGCCAGGGCTCGCCCTCGTCCCGCTCCTCGCCCGGCCGGGGGTGGATGTCCAGCTGGGTCACCGAGGCGGCGCCCTGCCGCAGTACGGTGCCCAGACAGTCGGCGCCGGTGTCCCCGCCGCCGACGATCACGACATGCTTGCCCTCGGCGGTGATCGGCGGCCGGAGGTAGTCGCCCTCCTGGACCCGATTGGCCATCGGCAGGAACTCCATCGCCTGATGAATCCCGGCCAGCTCCCGACCGGGCACCGGCAGCTCCCGCCAGGCCCGCGCGCCCACCGCGATCACCAGCGCGTCGTAACGGGACCTGAGTTCGGCGGCGTCCACATCGGTACCCACGCCCACCCCGGTACGGAACTTGGTGCCCTCGGCGCACATCTGCGCCAGCCGCCGGTCCAGGTGGTGCTTCTCCATCTTGAACGCGGGGATGCCGTAGCGCAGCAGACCGCCCGCCCGGTCATCCCGCTCGTACACCGCCACGGTGTGGCCCGCCCGCGTCAGCTGCTGGGCCGCGGCAAGTCCCGCGGGGCCCGAGCCGATCACGGCGACGGTCCGGCCGGTCAGCCGCTCCGGGGGCCGGTGCGGGACGCGGCCGCTCTCCCACGCCCGGTCGGCGATGGCGACCTCGACGTTCTTGATGGTGACCGCGGGCTGGTTGATGGCGAGCACACACGCGCTCTCGCACGGGGCCGGGCACAGCCGCCCGGTGAACTCCGGGAAGTTGTTGGTGGCGTGCAGCCGCTCGATCGCCCGCAGCCAGTCGCCCCGCGAGACCAGGTCGTTCCACTCGGGTATGAGATTGCCCAGCGGACAGCCCTGGTGGCAGAACGGGACACCGCAGTCCATACAGCGATCCGCCTGGGCGCTGATGATCGGCAGCAGTCCGCCGGGCTCGTAGACCTCGTCCCAGTCCCGCACCCGCTCGGGCACGGGGCGGCGCGGCGGAAGGCGGCGCGGTGTGGTGAGAAAACCCTTCGGGTCGGCCATGACGGCCTCCGTTACCCCTGTCATGGTCTGGCCAGGGAGGGCCCGGTCCACCGGGCTCCCGGCGTGGCGGCGACGCACGGCGCCGTCACGCGCTTCTCCCCACTGTACGACCGGTGCCGCACAACAGGGCCGGACCGCCGTCCACGGGCTGACCAGGGTGTTCCGGACCGCCGCCATGACCGGGCAGGGCGGACCGCTACCCGACCGGCAGTCGGGCGCGTACCGCCTCCGCCTGTGCCATCACCCGGTCCACCAGCTCCGCGCAGGACGGCAGATCGTCGATCACCCCCGCCACCTGGCCCGAGGCCATCACCCCGGTGTCGGTCCGCCCGTCCACCATCGACGCCTTCAGCAGCATCGGGGTGGTGGCGGCCAGCAGCACCTGGCTCCAGGTGAGCTCCCGGCCGCGGCGCATGGCCAGCCCGTCGCGCGCCATCCGCGCCCAGCCCATCCCGGACAGCCGCCGGAAGGCGGCGGCGTGGCGCACGGCGCGGACGAGGGCGGCCGCGCGCCCGGAGCGCTCCAGGGCGTCGACGAGCTCGCTGCGGAGCATCCGGTGCGGCAGTCCGTCCACTGCCGTGGTGACGGTGACATCGGTGACCGCGGCGGCCAGATAGCGGGCCTTCACCGCGTCCGGCACCGTGCTGTCGGAGGTCAGCAGGAAGCGGGTGCCCATCGCGATCCCGGCCGCCCCGTAGGCGAGCGCGGCCACCAGACCCCGTCCGTCGTGGAAGCCGCCCGCGGCTACTACCGGGATGTCCACCGCGTCCACGACCTGGGGGAGCAGCACACTGGTGGCCACCTCACCGGTGTGTCCGCCGCCCTCGCCGCCCTGCACCACCACCGCGTCCGCGCCCCAGGCCGCCACCTTCTCCGCGTGCCGCCGCGCGCCGACCGACGGGATGACAACCACGCCCGCGTCCTTCAGCCGGGCGATCAGCTCGCGGGTGGGGGCCAGTGCGAAGGACGCCACCCGTACGCCCTCCTCGATGATGATCCGCACCCGCTCCGCGGCGTCGCCCGCGTCGGCCCGCAGATTGACGCCGAACGGCGCGTCGGTGCGCGAGGCGACCTCCCGTACCGCGGCCCGCAGCCGGTCCGGGGACATGGTGGCGGAGGCGAGGATGCCCAGCGCCCCGGCGTCGGCCACGGCGGACACCAGCCGGGGCCCGGCCACCCACCCCATACCGGTCTGGACGATCGGATGGCGGACGCCGGTGAGCGCGGTGAGCGCGGTGTCCATCAGGACGGCACCTCCCGCTCGCGCAGCCCCTCGGGATCGATGACCTCCCGGATCAGCCGCAGCTCGGTCTCACTCGGCTCACGGGTGCGGGGGACGTCGTCGGCGATGGTCAGCGGGAAGCCGGTGGCCTCCCGTACCTGATCCGCGGTCACCCCCGGGTGCAGGGAGCACACCCGCAGGGTGCGGTCGGGGGTGGCGAAGTCCAGGATGGCGAGATCGGTCACCACGCGCCGCAGGTCGTGGAAGCGGCTCGCCGACGGCCCGGCGGCCTCCGCCCGGTCGTAGCCGACACCGCAGACCATGTCCACGCGTGACACGAACACCCGTCGGGAGTGTCGGGGAACCCAGTAACTCGTTGGGTTGTTCAGGGTGTTGACGGGGGCTCCGCGCACGCCCAGCAACTGTCGCCGGGGCCGCTTCCAGTCGCCGACACACGAGATGTTCTGGTTGCCGTGGCGGTCGAGCTGGCTCGCGCCCATCATCACATGGCGTTTGCCACCGCTGACCAGCGCCAGATGGCGGCGGTACGGCAGCCAGCCCTCCACCACCTCCGGGTCGTCGCCGATGAGCATCGCCTCGCCGTCGGTCAGCAGCAGACCGGGTGCGAAGGTGAGCCTGGCCAGCCGTGCGCCGATCCGGGGCACCACGCCCATCGGCGCGGCCAGGATCTCGCCGTCGCCCCGCCACGCCTCCGCGCACGCCACCACACACGTCTCGGCGCGGCTCACACCCCCGGTCATCGGCCCTCCCTCCCGAAGTCCGCCACCGCGGCCCGGTACGCGTCCTCGTCCCCGGACAGGAACCGCGCGCTGAACTCCCGCCATGCCCCGGGGTCGGCGGCGGCCTTGGCGTACGCGCTCTGGAACGCCTCGTCGCGCCCGTAGTCGGGGGCGCAGGAGGTGAAGTGGGCGCCGTGCGGAGCCTCGATCACACCGGTCACACTGTGCCGGGCGACCAGCAGTGTCTGCGGGCCGCCCGCCGCCCCGAACTCCGCCGTCCCGACGACGCGTTCACAGGAGACATACGCCCGCTCCGCCGCCTCGCAGAACAGGTCGTCGAAGTACGGATCGGGGCCCAGGTACTGGCCGTTGCCCGCGGCGTCCGCGCGGTTGAGGTGCACCAGCGCCACGTCCAGCCGCAGCGCCGGTACCGCCACCAGCTCCTCGCCGTCCTCGTACGGCGAACGGACCGTCCGCAGCGCGGGGTTGACCGTCATCACGTCCGAGCCGAGGCCCGCGCGGACGGGCAGGAACGGCAGCCGGTGCACCGCGGCGGTCAGCCCCCACATGACCATTGCCTCGTCCAGCTCGACCAGTTCGAGGGTGCCGCGCTCGCGCGCCGCCCGGAAGTGCGGCTCCAGGGGGATCGAGTCCAGGGTCGCGAACGCGGTGACCAGCTTGCGGATCTTCCCGGCGGCGGCCAGCAGCCCCACGTCCGGACCGCCGAAGGAGACCACCGTCAGATCGGTGACATCCGTGCGCAGCAGGGCCCGCACCAGTGCCATCGGCTTGCGCCGGGAACCCCAGCCGCCGATACCGACCGTCATGCCGCTCTCGATCCGGCTGACCGCCTCCGCCGCGCCCATCCGCTTGTCCATGCCCGGCCTCACCGCCGCTCACCGCCCCCTGCGAGGAAGGCGTCCCGGTGCCGGTCGGAGAGCCCGCCGAGGTTCGCCTCGAAGGTGAATCCCTGCTCGAAGCGGTAACTGCGGTGCACATCGACCGGGTCGATACCGTTGATCGCGGTCTTGGCCAGCCGCAGCAGTGCGCCGTCCTTGGCGGCGATCTCCCGGGCCAGCTCCAGCGCCGCGGCGCGCAGTCCGGTGCGCGGCACCACCCGCCACACCGAGCCGTGCCGGTGCAGTTCCTCGGCGGTGGCGGTGCGCGCGGTGTAGTACAGCGCCCGCATCAGATGCTGCGGTACCAGCCGGGCCAGGTGGGTGGCCGCCCCCAGCGCGCCGCGGTCCAGCTCCGGCAGGCCGAAGGCCGCGTCCTCGCTCGCCACGATCGCGTCCGCGTTGCCCACCAGGCCGATGCCGCCGCCGAGACAGAAGCCCTGTACGGCCGCGACGACCGGCACCGGGCAGTCGTAGACGGCGGCGAACGCCTCGGCGCAGCCGCGGTTGGCGCCGAGGAGCGCCCCGTATCCCTCGGTGCGCTGCATCTCCTTGATGTCCACGCCCGCGTTGAACCCCCGGCCCTCGGCGGTGAGGACCACACAGCGCACTTCAGGGTCGGTGCCCGCGGTGCGCACGGCCGCGGCCAGCGCGTACCAGCCGTGCACGGGAAGGGCGTTGACGGGTGGGAAGTCCACGGTGACAACGGCGACGCCCGCTTCCGGGGCGGTGGTGGAGACACCCATGAGCAGATCCGCTACCTTTCCACCAAACATTTGTTAGGCGAGCAGGTAGAAGGTAGCAGTGCTCACCGCAGAGCGGGAGGTGTCGTGTGGCCGTCACCATCGACCTCGCCGGGCAGGTCGCCGTGGTCACCGGAGGAACGCGCGGTGTCGGGGCGGGCATTGCGCGGTCCCTGCTCACCGCCGGGGCCGAGGTGGTGGTGTGCGCCCGCCGCGCCCCCGGCTCCCCGGTCCGGGCCGCCGGGCGCACCGCGCGTTTCCGGCCGCTCGACGTCCGTGACGCCGATGCCGTCGACGGCTTCTTCAACGGGCTGCGTGACACGTACGGACATCTCGACCTCCTGGTCAACAACGCCGGGGGCAGTCCCTACGGGCTGATCGCCGCCACCGGTGCGCGCCGCGCCGCCCGTGTCCTGGAACTGAACCTGACCGCGCCCATGACCGTCGCCCTCGCCGCCCACGGGATGATGCGCCAACAGCGCGCCGGCGGTTCCATCGTGATGGTCGGCAGTGTCAGCGGAACCCGGCCTTCCCCGGGCACCGCCGCCTACGGGGCGGCCAAGGCGGGCCTGGAGAACCTCGCCCGCACCCTGGCCGTGGAATGGGCCCCGACGGTGCGGGTCAACACCCTCGTCCTCGGCATGGTCCGCACCGAACTGTCGCATCTGCACTACGGGGACGCGGACGGCGTCGCCGCCGTCGGCCGCACCGTGCCCCTCGGACGGCTGGCCGAACCCGCCGAGGCCGGTGACGCCTGTGTCTTCCTCGCCTCCTCCCTCGCCCGCTACATCACCGGCGCGAGCCTCGCCGTGCACGGCGGCGGGGAGCGCCCGGCCTTCCTCGACGCCGCCACGGCGAACGCGGACGACCCCACCACCTTGAACGAGCACCCAGGACCCGACCATCCAGGAGGAGTGAGATGAGCGGACTGTGCGGCGGACGCGTCGCTGTCGTCACCGGAGCGGGTCGCGGCCTCGGCCGCGCCCACGCCCTCGCCTTCGCCGCCGAGGGCGCGAAGGTCGTCGTCAACGACCTCGGCGCGGGCCCGGACGGCGCCGGCCGGTCGGCGGACCCGGCCCGGGAGGTCGTGGCGGAGATCCGGGCCGCGGGCGGCGAGGCCATCACCCACACCGCGGACATCGCCACCGCCGACGGGGCCGCCTCCCTGGTCGCCGCCGCCCTCGACACCTACGGTCGGCTCGACACCCTCGTCAGCAACGCCGGTTTCCTCCGCGACCGGATGCTTGTCAACCTCGGCGAGGACGACTGGGACGCGGTGATCCGCGTCCACCTCAGGGGCCACTTTCTGCCGCTGCGGTACGCCGCCGCGCACTGGCGCGCCGAGACCAAGGCCGGGCGCACACCGGCCGCCCGCGTCGTCCACACCAGCTCCGGGGCGGGGCTCATGGGCAGCGTCGGCCAGGGCAACTACGCGGCGGCCAAGGCCGGAATCCTCGGTCTCACCCTCGTCGCCGCGGCCGAACTGGACCGCTACGGCATCCAGGTCAACGCCGTGGCCCCGGCAGCCCGCACCCGGATGACGGAGACCACCTTCGCCGACACCATGGCCGCCCCCGGCGAGCCCGGCGCCTTCGACGCCATGGCCCCCGCGAACGTCTCACCGCTCGTCGTCTGGCTCGGCTCCGCCGCCTGTGCCGGGGTCACCGGCCGGGTCTTCGAGGCCGACGGCGGGCGCATCACCGTCATGGACGGCTGGCGCCGGGGGCCGACCGCCGACAAGGGCGCCCGCTGGACCCCCGCCGAGGCGGGCGAGGCCGCGGGAGACCTGCTCGCCGCCGCCGAGCCGCCGGAGCCGGTGTACGGGGCCTTCTGACGTCCTGTTTCAGCCAAGGGCCCTCGTAATTCTGGCCCGCTTCCACCGGGCGCTGTTCGGCGGGAAGATGCTGCGTCCGGCCCAGCAGCGTGAGCGGCCTGTGCGAATAAGGCGGGAGGTGTCTTCAGACGCTGACGCCGTGGGCGCGCAGATAGGAGAGCGGGTTGATGTCGGAGCCGTAGCCGGGGCCGGTGCGGATCTCGAAGTGGAGATGCGGACCGGTGGTGTTGCCCGTCGAACCGGAACGGCCGATCTGCTGACCGCCGTTGACGCTCTGTCCGGCCCGCACCGATAGCTGGGAGAGATGGGCGTACTGGCTGTATCTGCCGTCCGGGTGGCGGATCACCACCTCGTAGCCGTACGCGTCGGCCCAGCCCGCCGAGACCACCCGGCCGGTGGTGACAGCCTTCACCGAGGTGCCCACGCCCACGGGGAAGTCCACACCCGTGTGATGGCCGCTGGACCAGCTGGAACCGGATGCCCGGTAGGAGGTGGTCGGGCTGACGCCGCTGACCGGCGCGGTGAACCCCGAGCCGGTGGCGGGCTTGGCGGCGGACCGGTGGTGGCTGGAGTGCTGCTTCTGGGGATGCGGCCGTGGCTTGGGCTTGGCCTTGTGGTGGGTCTCGGGCTTCGGCTTCGGCTTGGCCTTCGGTGTGGTGTCCGCCTTTGGCGCGGTCTTCTTCGGCGCGGTCTGGCCACTGCCGCTCAAGGCCAGTTTCTGACCGGGATAGATCAGATCCGGATCGCCGCCGATGGTCTCCCGGTTGGTCTCGTACAGCGTCCGCCAACCGCCCTGCACATTCTGGTCGTTGGCGATCCGCGAGAGCGAGTCGCCGCTGACGACCACATAGCGGCCGGACCCGGACGGTGCCTGGCCGGGCAGCCGGGTGGGCGTGGGCTTGCTCTGCTTGGTCTTCTGCGCGGACGCCGTGAGAGCCTCGGGAGCGCTCCGGGGCGCGGCGGCCTCCCGGGTCAGCCCGGCCGTGCCGGAACAGACCGGCCAGGCCCCGGGGCCCTGGGCGTCGAGCACCTTCTCCGCGACGGCGATCTGCTGGTTCCTGGTGGCCAGATCGGCCCGTGCCGCATAGGCGGTTCCGCCGTACGCCTTCCAGGTGCTCTGGGTGAACTGGAGTCCGCCGTAGAAGCCGTTGCCGGTGTTGATGTCCCAGGTGTTGGTGGACTCGCACCGGGCGACCTTGTCCCAGGTCCCCTCCGAGGCCGCGTGCGCGCCCGTGGCGCCGACCAGTGGCAGGGCGGCGATACCGGCGCCGCCCGCCGTGACGCTCAGCGAGGCACGGGAGATGCGGCGGGGCTTCGGACGGCGGTGGCGTCCCCGTAAGGGCATGGACGGCTCCTTCTCCTGCTGCCAGTGCGGCGAGCTGCCGGGCGCGCCAAACATAAGGGCCCGATTCGGCCACAACAAGAGGGAGTTGACCCGGAAAGAGAGCCGCACCGCGCTGTGCTGCGACCCTCCCCGGGTCATGTGATGTGTGTCACATTATTTCATTCGGTGGTGCGAGAGAGACGCAGGGTGACGATCTCGAACGGGCGGAGCGCAAGCGGGCAGTGCGGGCCCTGGAGCTCGGCCGGTCCGGTCGGCCGCTCCAGCAGATCGCAGAACACGGCGCCGGACACGGGGAATCCGGCGGTCAGCCGGGTGCGCACCCGGCCGCCGCGCGACTCGTGCAGCCGCACCACCACATCGCCGCTGCCGTCGTCGGCCAGCTTGATCGCGGTCACGACCACGGCGTCGTCCTCGACCGACACCAGTGGCGCCACGGCCGCACCGCCCGGCACCCGCCGCTCGGGCAGATTGATCCGGTACCCCTCCCGCACCGCGTCCCCGATCGCCGCCCCCGGCACCAGCGCGTAACGGAAGCGGTGCGTCCCCTGGTCGGTGCGCGGATCCGGGAAGCGAGGGGCGCGGAGCAGCGACAGCCGGACGGTGGTGGTGTGCGCCGTACGCGTGACGTCGTAGCCGTAGGTCGAGTCATTGACCAGCGCGGCACCCCACCCCGGCTCCTCGATGTGGACGAAGCGGTGCTGGCACGCCTCGAACTTCGCGGCGTCCCAGCTGGTGTTGGTGTGGGTGGGCCGGTACAGATGGCCGAACTGGGTCTCGGCGGCGATCCGGTCACTGCGTACATCCAGTGGGAACGCGGCCTTGAGGAACTTCTCCGTCTCGTGCCAGTCCACCTCCGTGTCGATCTCCAGCCGCCGCGCGCCTTCCGGAAGCGTCAGCCGCTGCTCGACCCGAGAGGATCCGAAGGCCCGCACCACCCGCACCGCACCGTCCGCCCACACCAGCTCCCGCACATCCGTGAGATCGGTGACGGTGTTCCGGTAGAAGTGGTCGACATCCCAGGCGTCCCACATGTTCGGGAAGTCCGGGTGCAGTTGGAGGAGGTTGGCCGCCTGCCCGGGGGTCACCGTCTCGCGGTCCGCGGTGAGGTCGTATACCGACACCACCAGACCGCGGCCGTCGATACCGATCCGCAGCAGCCCGTTGTCGAGCACAAAGCCACCGCCCTCGCGCGGTTCGGCGGTCACCGGCGCTCCCGCGCCCGGCCGCGCGGGCGCGGCACCGCCCGCCGGAACCCCGCCCCGCTCATGCGGCGCCGCGTTGAACACCAGCTCGGCACCGCTGACGCCGTCCGAGAGCGTGGCCAGCGCCTCGGTGACGATCACCTCCAGTTCCCGGGCAACCCGGGCGTAGGTCCGCTCCGCCTCCCGGTGCACCCAGGCGATCGACGACCCCGGCAGGATGTCGTGGAACTGATGCAGCAGCACCGTCTTCCACAGCCGGTCCAGCTCCTCGTACGGATAGCGGAACCCGGTGCGCACCGCGGCCGTCGCCGCCCACAGCTCCGCCTCACGCAGCAGATGCTCACTGCGCCGGTTGCCCTGCTTGGTCCTGGCCTGGCTGGTCAGCGTGGCCCGGTGCAGCTCCAGATAGAGTTCGCCCACCCACACCGGGGCGTGTGCGTACTCCGCCCGCGCCTTCTCGAAGAACGCCGACGGGCGCTCGAAGACGACCTTCGCCGAACCCTCCAGGTCCGCCAGCCGCCTGGCCCGCGCCACCATCTCGCGGGTGGTGCCCCCGCCGCCGTCGCCCCAGCCGGTGGGCGCCAGCGAACGCCCCGCGGAACCCTTCTCCCGGAAGTTGCGGACCGCGTGCGCGACCTCCTTCCCCGACAGCTGCGCGTTGTAGGTGTCGATCGGCGGGAAGTGGCTGAACACCCGGGTACCGTCCAGCCCCTCCCACCAGAAGGTGTGATGGGGGAAGGTGTTGGTCTGGCTCCAGGAGATCTTCTGGGTGAGGAACCACTTCGCCCCCGCCTGCTTGACCAACTGCGGCAGGGCGGCGGAGTAGCCGAAGGTGTCCGGCAGCCACACCTCCTCGGTCTCGATCCCGAACTCCTCCAGGAAGAACCGCTTGCCGTGCACAAACTGCCGGGCCAGCGCCTCCGACCCCGGCATATTGGTGTCCGACTCCACCCACATTCCGCCCACGGGGACAAACCGGCCCTCCGCCACGGCCTTCTTGACCCGGGCGTACACCTCCGGCCGGTGCTCCTTGATCCAGGCGAACTGCTGCGCCTGCGACATCGCGTAGACGAAGTCCGGCTCGTCCTCCAGCAGCGCCGTCATGTTCGCGGTGGTGCGGGCCACCTTGCGCACCGTCTCGCGCAAAGGCCAGAGCCACGCCGAGTCGATATGGGCGTGCCCCACCGCGCTGATCCGGTGCGCCGAGGCGTGGGCGGGGGCCGCCAGCACCCCCGCCAGCAGCTCCCGGGCGCGTGCCGCCGTACCGCCCACATCCTGCAAGTCCACGGCGTCCAGGGCCCGTTCGACCGCGCGCAGGATCTCCCAGCGGCGCGGGGTGTCGGGGGACAGCTCCGCCATCAGCTCGCCCAGCACCTCCAGGTCCTGCACCAGCTCCCACACCGTCTCGTCGAACACCGCGAGGTCCATCCGGGCCAGCCGGTACTGCGGTTCGCTGCCCGCCGTCTCCGGATCGCCCAGCTCGGTCGGCTGGAAGGGGTGATAGTCCAGCAGCACCGGGTTGGAGGCGGCCTCGATATGCAGCACCACCGCCTCGCCGCCCACCACCGGGGACCCCACCCGCACCCACTGATTGCGCGGATTGAGCCCCTTCACCGGGGAGCCGTCCGGCCGGTAGACCAGGCCCTCGCACTGGAAGCCCGGCATGTTCTCGTCGAAGCCCAGATCCAGCACCGCCTCCACGGTCCGGCCCGCCCACGCCTCCGGGACCGTGCCGCGCACCGTGAACCAGCTGGTGCCCCACGGCGGGCCCCAAGCCGCGCCGACCGCGATGGGGGTACGGGGCGCGGCCAGCCCCTCGGCCACGGGCACCGGTTCGCCCGGGGCGTTCCAGATCCCGGTCTCGAGCGGTACGGACTCGGGGTGGACCGCCGGGCGGATGCGCTCCTCCAGGACGCGCTTGAGCCGGGCTTCGGTGACGGCACGGTCGCTGTGCATGGGGCAGGACTCCTTGACTGCCGGAGGCGGGTGGGGGTGCTACCAGGTGAACGTGGTGGACGAGGGCGGGGAGGAGGTGAACAGCTCGTCCACGGCCCGCACATCGAGCCGGGACGCCCGCTCACCGTCGGCCCGCCGCAGCGCGGGGACGTAGAAGGCGGTGCCGCAGGTGCCGCCGAGGAAGCGGCGGCCACCGCCCGGCAGCACCTGGTGCAGTTCGTAGCGGCGTATCGCACCGGACGAGCGCCCCCAGGACAGCCGCAGCGCGGCCGTCCCGGTCGCGCCGCCGGGCCGGGACGCGGTCACCGTCAGCGCTCCGGGCGCGTCCGGTGCCTCGGGCGCGGCATCGTGTACGGCGAGCGCGCCCAGCCGCCAGCGCACGGTGCCACCGCCGCGCGCGGTCAGCCGCACCCCGAGGGCGCGCACCGACTCCGCCCGGAGCCCGCGCAGCCGCCGTCCGATCCGCAGGGTGGCGGTGGTCCAGCCACCGCCCGCGCGCAGTGTGCCCGCCGGGAGGTAGGCGAAGTCATACGCACCGCCCGGGGTGTCCGGCTCCCGTACGGCCACCGCCAGTTCCACCCGGACCGCCGCCGAACCGGCGTCGGCGCGATGGGCCAGCTCCACCACGGTGGCGGCCGACAGGGGCAGCCGCACCGAGTGCAGCTCAACCGTTGTGGGCGCGCCCAGCGCGCCGTCCACCAGCAGACTGCTGCCGCCGCGCCAGGCGTCGGCGAAGTCGAAGGTGACGGTGGGGCGGGCACCGGCCGTCCGCACCACCCAGCGGCGCCCCGGCAGCCGGTCCTGGAGTCCGAGATGGTTCCAGGCCGTGTCCGACACCGCTTCGCCCTCCTCGTACCAGCGCAGTCCGTGGCCGGTGTTGAAGGAGGTGGCGAAGGGCAGCGAGGTGACCGTGGCGCGGTCGGCTACGGAGACGGCGGGCGCCCGCCACCCTCCGGCGCCGCTGTCCGGCGCGGACGGATCGAGGGAGGCACCGGTCCAGAAGCGGTCGTCGCGGGTGTGGAAGGCCGCCGGTGTCCGCTGCCCCGATGGCAGGCTGGTCCAGGTCCACTCGGGACGGTAGAAGCCGTAAGCCGCCGTGTGCGCGGCCTCGGCGGGCACCACGGCGTCCCAGTTCACCGGGGTGTCATAGCCGCGGGACTCGACGTCGATCCCGGCCCACAGCTCGTAGCGGCCGCGTCCCAGATCCTGCGCCAGCCGCCCCGAGGAGACCAGCCCCGACCGGCTCCAGTCGAAGTTCAGGAACATGGTGCTTGAGGCGCGGAAGAAGGCGGAGTTGCGGTCGTTGAGCGCGTTCTGCCAGCGCACGGCTCCGCTGTCGACCATCGCGTCGTACCAGGTGATCCGCAATCCCTCGCCGTGGTCGCGCAGATGACGCAGGAAGTCCCGCATATCGGTGGCCAGTCGGGTGTCTCCGCCGTCGGTCTCGGCGTTGATGAACCAGCCGTCGAAGCCGTACACCTTCGCCACCTGGATCAGCTTGTCCGCGATCGGGAACCCGCCGCCACTGCCGCGCTGGACCAGATCCCGCGTCCAGCGCAACTGCCCGCCGTACGCCACGGGTGGCAGGAAGACGGTGCCGAGCACGGGGACACCGTTGCGGTGCGCGGCGTCCACGACGGGCGCGTTGGGCGCCAGGATCAGCCCCTCGCCGGAGGAACCGCCCCAGAACACCAGCTCGTCGAGATAGGCCCAGTGGGTCAGCGCATAGCAGTCGGCCGTCGCGGACCCCTGGGAGGGGTTGCCGGCGGTGGGCGCGAAGGCGGCCAGGGCGGACACCCGCGCCTGACCGGACCGCGCGGTGGTGTTGGGTGCCACCGGCGCGAAGCGGGACGCGAGCGGGACGGTCGCGGTGTTGAAGGCGAGATCCGGATCGGACTCCGGGGTCCACGACCTCAGGCTGCGCCACACGACACCGTCCCCCGGGCTGCCGGAGGGCAGGCTGTCGGGGAACCAGTACGAGGCGTACGGCCGCAGGTCGTCGGCGGCAGCGGCGGCCGGGCCTATCCGGCCCACGGCGGTCGCGGTGCCCATCGGCAGGGCGGCGGCCGCCGCAGTGGCCGCGCCCGCCGCCAGTACCCGGCGGCGGCCGGGACGAGCGGTGTCCGTACCGGGCGTTGCGGATCTGTCGTACACGCTGGACTCCTTCGCTGGGAGGTCAGGTGAGGGTGGACGGCTCATCCGAGGGCGTCGACGGTCAGCACCTCTGTGATGCCGCGAGCGGCCAAGTGCGCGGCGTCCGAGGCACGTTCGGCCAGCACCACAGCCGGTCGCATGCCTTGGGCGGCGGCGCGCATCCACGCCTCGAAGAACCGCCCACCCGGTGCGCACATCGAACGCCCCCGGGCGGACTCCTCACCGGCTTCTGCCACCAGCGCGGTGGTGCGCCGGGCGGGAAGCCGCTCCCGCCACTCCCGGGCCATCCGGGCGAGGGCCCGTCCGGCGGGTTTGACCCGGCGGTCGTTGGTGAGCAGCCCGAGCCCGTACTCCAGCTCGGGGAAGTCGGCGAGGCCGCGGTCCACATCGTGCGAACACCACCAGGTCACGCCCCACACATCCGGGCAGTCCAGCGCGTGGCCGACCGTGGTCCCGGTGAAGGCGGCGGCCCGCTCGGGCGGGATGTGCGGCGCGGGCGCGCCGACCTCCTGCAACCAGACCGGGCGATGCGGATCCGTCGCCCACGCCTTCGACAGCTCGATGAGGTAGGCGGCGTGCAGTCCGGTGGCGGAGCCGGTGGATCCGTGGCGCTGCGCCGTGCCGTTGAACACCCAGGAATGGACGGCGGTGGCGGCGCCGAGCCGGGCCGAGTGGGCGGGGGTGAACGGGTGGTCGTCGTGGTACCAGGCGGCGTCGTAGGAGGCGTGCAGATGCGTCCGTCCCGGCGCCCCCTGCTCACACGCGTCGAGCATGGCACGCAGCCATGTCCCGGCCTGTGCGGAGCTGATGCGGTCGGGGTCGGGGTGGGGCGCGGCGGAGAACTGGTTGATCTCGTTGCCGACGGTCATGCCGAGGAACGCGGGACGGTCGGCGAGGGCGGCGGCCAGCGTGCGCAGATACTCCGCCTGGGCCTCCACCACATCGGGGTCGGTGAAGAGGTTGCGGCGGTGCCAGGTGGTGGTCCAGGACGGGATGAAGTCGAAGCTGGACAGATGGCCCTGCAAGCCGTCCACGTTCACCTCGAGACCGCGTTCGGCCGCCGCGTCGACGAGCTGGACCAGCTGCTCGACCGCGCGCGGGCGGATCAGGGAGCGGTTGGGGTGGAAGACCGGCCACAGCGGGAAGACCCGGATATGGTCCAGGCACAGGGCCGCGATGGAGTCCAGATCGGCGCGGACCTCGTCGAGGTCGAAGTCCAGCCAGTGGTGGAACCAGCCGCGGGTGGGGGTGTAGTTGACGCCGAAGCGCACGGAAGATCGATCCCTTCAGCCCTTGATGGCGCCCTCGCCGACGCCACGGAAGAAGTACCGCTGGAGACAGGCGAACATCACGATCAGCGGGGCGACCGCGATGATGGTGCCCGCCGCGACCAGCCGTGGATTGTTGGCGAAGGTGCCGTGCAGATAGTTGAGGCCGACAGTCAGAGTGAACTTGTCGGAGTCGGAGAGCACGATCAGCGGCCACAGGAAGTCGTCCCAGGCGCCCATGAAGGCGAAGATGGCGACCACGGCGAGGGTGCCCTTCACGGCGGGCAGCCCGATCCGTACGAACCGCTGCCACACATTGGCCCCGTCGATGACCGCGGCCTCCTCGATCTCGTACGGGAGTTGGGCGAACGCGTTCCGCATCAGGAGGACATTCAGCGCACTGACCGCTCCCGGCAGCACCACGGCGATGAGGGTGTTGTTCAGCTCCAGATCCCGCATGGTGGTGAACTGGGCGATGATGATGGACTCCAGCGGCACCAGCAGCGCCATCACAAACGCCAGCCCGGCCGCCTTCCGGCCCCGGAACCGCAGCCGCGCCAGCGCGTATCCCGCCATCGCCGCCCCCACGCAGTTGGTGAGCACATTGGCCACCGCCACCTTCAGCGAGTTCAGCGCGTAGTCCCACACCGGGACGATGTCCGCGACCCCCGAGTAGTTGTCGAGGGTGGGGTGTGCGGGCAGGAAGGCGGGCGGTGAGGTGTAGATGTCCTCGGTGGTGCTCTTGAGCGAGGTGGACAGCTGCCACAGGAAGGGGCCCACGGTCAGCGCCAGCACGGCGAGCAGCAGCAGATAGCGCAGCGCCTTCTCCCAGCCGGACATGCGCGTCACCCGAGCTCCTCCCGCCGGTCGGCGCGCAGCACCAGCAGCATCAGCACGAGGGTGATGGCGAAGACGACGAGCGAGAGCGCGGAGGCGTAGCCCACCCGCCCGTTCAGCCCGGTGCCCACCCGCTGCACCAGCATCACCAGCGTGGTGTCCTGTCCGGCCGGGCCGCCGGTGGGCCCGGCCAGCAGATAGACCTCGGAGAACACCTTGAACGCGGCCACCGAGGAGAGGGCGCCGACCAGCACCATGGTGGAGCGGACCGCCGGGACGGTGACGCTGAGGAAGCGGCGGACCGCACCCGCGCCGTCCACGGCGGCGGCCTCGTGGAGTTCGGGCTCCACGTTCGCCAGTGCGGCAAGGTAAATGATCATGTAGTAGCCGAGTCCCTTCCACACCGTCAGCGCCATGGCGCTGAACAGCAGCAGCCACTGGTCGCCGAGGAATCCCACCGGACTGGCACCGAGGAAGGTGAGGATGCCGTTGATCAGGCCGCGGTCGTCCAGCATCCACCCCCAGATCAGGGAGACCACGACCACCGAGGCCACCACCGGGGTGTAGAAGGCGGCCCGGAAGAAGGTGACACCGGGGATCTGCTTACGGACGAGCAGGGCGAGCAGCAGCGGCAGCACCACGGTGCACGGCACCACCATCACCACGTACAGCAGGCTGTTGCGCAGCCCCACCGTGAACTGCTCGTCGTCCAGCATGGTCCGGAAGTTCTCCAGCCCCACCCAGGAGCCGCCGGTCAACGTTCGGGTGTCGGTGAACGCCTGGTAGACGGTGGTCAGAAACGGATAGAGGGTGAACGCGGAGACCACTCCGAGCCCGGGGAGCAGAAAGAGCCAGGGGCTCGCGGCCCGGTGTGTCCGTGACGAGGGAGCGGCGGGGCGGCGGCTCATCGGTGCCCCTATCCCTGCTGGAGCAGTTGGTTGCTCTGCGCCACGGCGTCGTCCAGCGCCTTCTTGGGCGACTTCTTGCCCTGGAGAGCCTTGGCCACCTCGTTCTGGAGCACGGTCTTCATCTCGTCGCTCATCACCACGGGGGTGTAGTTCACCGCGCCCTTGAGCAGCTTCGCGGAGGCGACCCGCACCCGGCCCTCGTCGGTGCCGTCGTCCTTCGTCCAATAGGGCTTGTCCAGCGACCCCTTGGTGCTGGGGAAGATGGCCACCTTGTGGGCGAAGGACTCCTGGTTCTTCCGGTTGGTGATGAAGTGCGCGAACGCGATGGCCGCGGCCTTGTGCTCGCTGTTCTCCTTCACCGCCAGACCCATCACATACATGTTCGGCTTGCCGGTGTTGTTGGGCGCCTCTGTGATGCCGAGGTTCTTGTAGAGGCTGGGCGCGTCCCGTTTGAAGGTCTCCAGGTCGTGGGCGCTGCCCGGGTTCATCGCGACCTTCTGCTCCAGGAACTTCTGCCCCGCCTTCTCGGGGGTGTTGGTGAGCGCCTGCCCGTCCAGACCGCCCTTGTCGTAGAGCTTCTTGTACCGGGTCAGCAGCTCCACACCCTGGGACTCGTTGTAGGTGAACGCGGTGGCGTCGTCGTTCATCAGCGTCACGCCGTAGCGGCCGAAGTCCTCGATGGACGGGGTGCCCGCGAGGGTGGCCACCGTGCCGCCGGACGTCGAGGCCATGGTGTCGGCGGCGGAGAACAACGCGTCGTAGGTGTGCGGCGGCTTGGCCGGATCGAGCCCCGCCTTACGGAAGAGTGCCTTGTTGTAGAACATCGGGCCGGTGTTGAGGTACCAGGGGAAGGCGTAGGTCCCGTCAAGGCCGGGGAGGGCATTGCCCTTCCATGCCTCGGGGGTGTACTCGGAGCGGAAGCGGGAGCTGGCCTTCTCCTGGTCCAGATTCATGAGCACCCCGGCCTTGGCCAGCGGATGGGCGAGGTCCGGGGACACATTGACCACATCGGGGAGATTGCCGGATCCGGCGTCCGCACTGAGCTTTTCCGCGTAGTTCTCGGCGGGCTGATCCAGCCATGTGACCTTGACGTCCGGGTACTTCTCCTCGAAAGCGTCGACCAGACCGTTGAAGTAGTCCTTGAAGTTGGCCCGGAGATTCCAGGTCTGGAAGCGGATCTCACCCTCGATCGCGCCGTCCGGGCGTGAACCGCCCCCACCATCGTCCCCATTGCAGCTGGTCAGAGCCATGGAGGAGAGCAGAAGGGGGAGGATGGCGGCGGTCGCTCTACGGGATATGGGCATGGCCGACGAGCTCCTTCGATGAGCCGGCGCTAGGCCGGTGGGAGCGGGAGGGGCGGACCAAAAACTGCACCCGGAGCGGGAGTTGCGTCAAGACTTCCGTCGCGAACTAATGCGCTTTAGTCTGAATCCAGCTCAAGCGCTTTAGTGATCTCCCAGGACAACACCGTCCGGGGAGTGGGAGGAAAGCCCATGCGCCGGACACCGGCCCGACGCCCCACCATGAAGGACATAGCCCGCCGCGCCGGGGTCTCCGAGAGCGCGGTCTCCTTCGCACTCAACGACCGTCCCGGTGTCTCGGCCGCCACCCGCGACCGCGTACGCCGCGTCGCCGAACAGCTCGGCTGGCAGCCCAGCACGGCCGCCCGCGCCCTGTCCGGCGAGGGCTCGGCCACCGTCGGCCTGGTGCTTGCCCGGCCCGCCAGCACCCTCGGCGTCGAATCCTTCTTCCTGCAAGTGGTCTCAGGGGTGCAGGAAGCGCTCTCCCCGCGCCGCCTCGGTCTGCTGTTCCAGGTGGTGGAGGACCTGGACGCGGAATGCGCCACCTACCGTCGCTGGTGGGCCGAGCACCGGGTGGACGGGGTGCTCGTGGTCGACCCGTGCCGCGACGACCCCCGGCCGGAACTGCTCGACGAACTGGGTCTGCCCGCCGTGGTGATCGGCTCCATGACCGACGACCCGGCCGCCGAACCCACCGCCCACCCGGGCATCTCCAACCTCTGGGCGGACGACGCCGCCGCGATGGCCTCGATCGTCGGCCATCTCCATGACCTCGGCCACCGCCGGATCGTGCATATCGCCGGACTGCCCGAGCTGGCCCACACCCGGCGCCGGATGCGCTCGCTGCGCGCGGAGGCCGAGCGCCGCGGGCTCACCGAGGTGGACTCGGTGACCACCGACTACTCCGATGCCCAGGGGGCCGAGGCCACCCGCCGGGTGCTCGCCCGGGACCGGCCGCCCACGGCCCTGGTCTACGACAATGATGTGATGGCGGTCGCCGGACTCGCCGCCGCTGCCGAGCGCGGTCTGTCCGTCCCGGCCGATCTGTCCATCGTGGCCTGGGACGACTCCGTACTGTGCCGCAGCACCCACCCCTCCCTGACCGCCCTGGTGCGTGACACCGCGGCGTTCGGGCGGCATGCCGCGGAGCGGCTGATCGCGCTGCTCGACGGTGAGCAGGCGGTCCGGGTCCAGGACGACGTCCCGAGGCTGGCCCCCCGCGGCAGCACCGCCGCCCCGCCCGGCTAGGGCCTAGGTGTGCTGTCCGGGGACGTTGGTGACAGGCGACTCGCCGTGAGTGGTGCTTGAACAGGGCGAGGGCCTTCTGGTTTCGGTGTGGATTGCGAGATCTACTGCCGACGCCAGGAGGCCCTCGTTGATCCACCGTAACGCCCCGCTGACCCCGACCGGCAGGCTGCGTCTGGCCCAGTGCGTCGTCGAGGACGGATGGCCACTGCGGCGGGCAGCTGAACGGTTCCAGGTCAGCCACACCACCGCAGCCCGCTGGGCCCACCGCTACCGCCACCACGGAACAGCGGGCCTGCACGACCGCTCCAGTCGTCCGCATCGCTCACCGCGCCGGACGCCGACCGCGCTGGAGGCACAGGTCCTGCGCAGGCGCCGTGAACACCGCATCGGCCCACTGCGACTGGCGGCCCGCACCGGCATCGCCGCCTCCACCGCCCACCGCATCCTCCAACGCCACCACATGCCCCCTCTGGCCGCCTGCGACCGGGCCACCGGCGAACCCGTCCGCCGCTACGAACACTCACGACCGGGCGAGCTGGTCCACATCGACGTAAAGAAACTCGGCCGCATTCCCGACGGCGGCGGCCACAAGAAACTCGGCCGGGCAGCCGGCCGCAAGAACCGCACCGGCACCGGCTACGCCTACCTGCACACCGCCCTGGACGACCACACACGCCTGGCCTACACCGAGAACCTGCCCGACGAGACCGCCCCAACCTGCGCAGCCTTCCTCACCCGCGCCACCGCCTGGTTCGCCGCACGAGGCGTCACCGTTCAACGGGTGCTGACCGACAACGCCTGGGCCTACAGCAAGAACACCTGGCGCCAGACCTGCCAGGACCTGGGGATCAGCCCGCGCTGGACCCGCCCCTGGCGGCCCCAGACCAACGGCAAGGTCGAACGCTTCCACCGCACTCTGCTCGACGAATGGGCCTACCAGCGGCCCTACACCTCAGAAAGCGAACGCCAGGCAGCGTTTCCCGGCTGGCTGGACTGGTACAACTACCACCGACCCCACACCGGAATCAGCGGCCAAACCCCAGCCAGCCGCGTCACCAACCTCTCCGGACAACACACCTAGGCCGAGACCGACGAGGACGAGGCGGTGGTGGGCGTGGTCGGCGCGCTGGCCGTGGTGGAGGTCTGACCCGAGGGCGTGGGCGCCGTGGTGGGCGGTGTGGTCGACGGGGTCGGCTTGTCCGTGGGGTCGTCCGGTGTGGTCGGCGTGGTGCTCGGCGTCCGGGTCGGACGGTGGGTGGGACGGTGCGTCGTGGGGTCCGGCGACGACGGCGTGCTGGTCTCCGAGGGCGTACCGCTGCTCGACGGACCGCCCGTGGACGCCGAACCGCTGGGCGTACCGCTGCTGGGCGCGGTGGGCGAGGTGGAGGACTGCGGCACCCCGGTCGGCCCCGGCTGGGGGTTCTCGTCGGTGCCGCTGCTCGGATCGTCGGCGGTCCGGTCCTTGTCGTCGTCCTGCTGGGAGGCGGTCCGCTCCGGCTTGACGCGGTCGGCGGGCGGGTCGTTGTCGTCGGACGAGACGCCCAGGGTCACCACGGTGCCGAGGACGGCCACCAGGAGCGCACCGGCACCCGCGGCGATCACATTGCGCCGGGCGCCGGTCACCGCCACCGCCAGACGGCGCAGTCCGCGCGGACGGCCGGCCGAGCCCGAGGAGGACGCCGTCGCCGCCGGAGCCGCCGGGGCCGAGGACGGCGCCTTCCCCGTCGAGCCCGGCGAGCCCGTCGGCCCCACCGCGGCCAGGACGCTCGTCTCGGCCGCCGCGGCGGCCGCGGCCGTGCCGACGGAGGTGAGCGGACTGGTCGCCGTCACCTTCGGCGTGACCACGGTGATCTCGGTGTTGGGGTCCGGCCCGCCCGGCGCGGACGCCGACTCCTCATGACGGGCGGCCGGGACCTCCTCGCCCGCCGCCGTACGGCCACCGCCACCGGCGGTGCCGAACGCACCGGCCATCGACGATCCGGCCGTGCGGTCGGTGACCAGGGCCAGGGCGCGCCGTCCCGCGACCGTGCCGCGCTTGTCGGCGAGCACGCCGCGCAGCCCGATGGACGCCTCCAGCTCCGCGCGGGCCCGGTCCAGATTGCCGGTGCACAGCGCCAGGACGCCCAGCTCGTGGTGGAAGTACGCCTCGTCGGAGACCTGTCCGGCCAGCCGGGCCGCCTCCTGGCCGTGGCGGACGGCCCGCTCCCAGGCGCCCCAGTGCAGCGCCGCGGCGAAGGCGGGGGCGGCGGCGCGGGCCAGCAGGACGGCGGCGTCGGCCTGGCCCGCCTCACGCCCGGCGACCAGGGTGGTCATGGCGCCGAGGATGGCGTCCGCCTCGGCGGCCACCCGCTCGGGGGCGACCGAGGGGTGCGCGGCCCACCAGGCGTAGTGCCGGGCGACGGTCTGCGCCCGCCCGGCGGACTCGACGGCGTCCCCGGCGAACCCCTCGCCGGTGAGCTGGGCGGCCACTCCGGCGGCCAGCCGGAGTTGCGATCCGGCGCTGGTGGCCAGACCGCAGCCGAGCAGTTCGCCGGGGGCCGCGTCCGCGTGGTCGTCCTCGGTGAGCGCGGGCAGATGAGCCTGGTGCGGCAGTTCGCCGCCGAGCGCGACCGCGAACCGCAGGGTGTCCCGGGCCGCTTCGCCGAGCTCCCCGGCGAGCAGCGCGGCGGGGGCCGCGGCCTCGGCGCGGCTGGGCAGCGCGCCGCCGCCCCGCGCCTCCCGCCGCCGCAGCAGCGCGCCCGCCTGGACGAAACGCAGCGGCAGCCCCTCGGACTCGAACCACAGGTCCGCGGCCCAGCTCGCCTCGTCCTCCGTCAGGGGACGGCGTACGGCGCGCTCCAGCAGCTCCAGTCCGGCGGTGCGGCTGAGGCCGGAGAGGAAGACCTCTTCGAGGTGCGAGTCGGCGGAGGGGGCCGCGATGTCGGGGGTGGCGGAGATCAGGAAGGCGCACTCGGGGGTCGCGTCGAGGAACTCGTCCAGCGCGGCACCGCCGAAGTCGATGTCGTCGAGGACGACGACGGCGCCGATCTCCTGGATCGCCGCCAGCAGCTCCGCGCGGTCGGGGCGGTACAGCGGGGCGCGGTAGACGGCGGCGTAGAGGTCGTGGAGGAGGTCGGTGGGGGTGCGGCGGTAGCCGGACAGACGCACCACACCGTCCGGGGCGAGCCCCTCGCAGTCGGCGGCGACGGCCTCCAGCAGGACGCTGCGTCCGGCGCCGGAGGGGCCGGTGACCCGCACCGAGCGGCCGCGGGCCAGCAGCCGGCGCAGCCGTTCCCGCTCCTCGTCGCGCTCCAGCATGGGCAGTTCGGGCACCAGGGTGCCGGAGGGGCGCGGCGCCGCGGCGGCCCGGCGCAGCTCGGCGCGCTCCTCGGCGCCGCGCCGCTCGGGCCGGGCGGGCCGCTCGCCGGGCGGACAGGGTTCTATCTCGCTGCCGTCGACGGGGTTGACGGTCAGCAGATGGTCGCCGGAGACGATCCGGGCGGTACGGGCGGGCGCGGGCTGGTCGCTGTCCAGATGGGGCAGGAGCGGATCGCCCAGCGGCGGGGTGGGAATGTCCGGTGAGCCGTCGGGCCGAGACGTTTCACCGGGCCGGGACGACGTCCCGTCGGCTGCCGGGTGCGAGCGCTCGGCGGGGCGGGAACCGGCGTCGTCGTGGCCGTGCTCTTCCGGTCCGCGGTTCATCGGCTCCATGTCATGGCCCCCCAGTGCGTGGCGTGCTGTGTGGCTCCCCGGCCCGCCGTCGCTTCTGGTCCGGTGCCGCCGTAGGGAAGGAAAGGGAAAGGGTCCCGGCGGTACCGAGCCCTAGACCTTCTCACAGTATCCACTCCCCGGGAGGGAGGGCACGCCGCCCCGGCACCGATGGCCCCCGGCGCCAATGGACCCGTGGACGCCCGGGCCCCGGGGCCCGGGCGTCCACAGGTTCAGACGCGCGGCAGCGACTCGGCCTCGAGACCGCCCTCGATCGCCAGGATGCGGTGCAGCCGGGTGGCCACCAGCAGCCGCTGCATCTGGGGCGGCACTCCGCGCAGCACGAGCCTGCGGCCCGCCCGGCCGGCTCGCCGGTGGGCGCCCATGATCACACCGAGCCCGGTGGCGTCCCAGGAGTCCAGCTCGGTGAGGTCCAGCACCAGATCCCCGCCGCCGGAGTCGACGGCGCTATGCAGGGCCGTGCGGGCGTCCGCCGCGCTTCGGACATCCAGTCGGCCCCCGACGACCAGCTCGGCGTGGTCGCCCCTGATGTGCATATGCGCTCCCCACTACGGTGCGTCGTGTCGTCAATGAGCCATTCTGTCTACAGAACTGACTGCCCCTCATGCGACGAAGTTGCCGCCTGTAAGCGAACCGATACCGAATTCACCCGTGAGGGTGAGTTCCTGGGCCTGGCGCGGCACCCGGACCCTCAGTAGCGGTAGAAGCCCTCGCCGCTCTTGCGGCCGATGTCCCCCGCGTCGACCATGCGGCGCATGATCTCCGGCGGCGCGAATTTCTCGTCCTGCGACTCGGTGTAGATGTTCTCGGTGGCGTGCAGGAGGATGTCCACGCCGGTGAGGTCGGCCGTGGCGAGGGGTCCCATCGCATGGCCGAAGCCCAGCTTGCAGGCGATGTCGATGTCCTCGGCCGTGGCGACCCCGGATTCGTACAGCTTGGCCGCCTCGACGACGAGGGCGGAGATCAGACGTGTGGTGACGAAGCCCGCGACATCCCGGTTGACGACGATACAGGTCTTGCCGACGCCCTCGGCGAACTCCCGTGCGGCGGCGAGGGTTTCGTCGCTGGTCTTGTAGCCGCGCACCAGCTCGCACAGCTGCATCATCGGCACCGGCGAGAAGAAGTGGGTGCCGACGACCCGCTCCGGGCGCTCGGTGGCCGCCGCGATCTTGGTGATCGGGATCGCGGAGGTGTTGGAGGCGAGGATGGTGCTGTCCTTGACCAGCCCGTCGAGGGTCCGGAAGATCTCCCGCTTGACATCGATCCGCTCGAAGACGGCCTCGACCACCACATCCGCGTCGGCGGCGGCGTCGAGGGCGGTGGTGGTGGAGATGCGGGCGAGGGCCTGCTCGGCCGCCTCGGCCTCCATCTTGCCCTTGGAGACGAACTTCTCGTACGAGGCCCGGATGCCGTCCGTGCCGCGCCGCAGCGCCTCGTCGGTCACGTCGCGCAGCACGACGTCCCAGCCCGCCTGAGCCGAGACCTGCGCGATACCGGACCCCATGAGTCCGGCTCCGATGACCGCGAGCTTCTTGGCCACGACACACACCCTTCGATCGACGTTGATGTGCCGGACCTTAACGCCCGTTCACCCCCCGTGGCAGCCCTTAGTAAGGCGCGTCACGGTGTGTTCTTCACCGCATAGGTGAGCGTGCGCTCCCCGAGGAGCGAGGTGACCAACTCCAGCCGCTTCAGCACCTTCCGCGTGATATCGGCCGAGTCGCCCCCGGCGGCGATCAGCCGCTGGACGCTGTTGAAGATCACGCTGTTCACCCAGGCGAGCTGGCTGGCGACCAGCATCGGCTCGGGGTCCTCGGGGTCCGCGCCGGTCTCCTCGCGCAGGGTGGCGCCGATGGCGTGGCAGGTCCGCTCGTGCATCGCCATCAGCCGCAGGGTCAGCGCGTGCGACTCCTGGATGACGGCCATGAAACGTGTGAAGCCCGGATTGAGCGGGTCGTAGTCGCCCCCCTCGATGGCGGTGCGCAGCTCGCGCAGAACGGCGACGGCGGCGGACTCCCCCACCGCGCGCTCGGCGATCCAGCGCGGCAGCCGGTCCACCATCTCCTCCTCCCGGTCGAAGAAGAGGTCCTCCTTGGCCGGGAAGTAGTTGTAGACCGTGTTCACGGAGACATCGGCCGCCTCCGCGATCTCGGCGATGGTGACCGCCTCGAATCCGCGCTCCAGGAACAGCCCGGTCGCCACATCCGAGATGTACTGCCTGGTCTGCCGCTTCTTCCGCTCCCTGAGCCCTTCCGCCATGCCCGCCATTCTAGCTTCGCTGGGGCCGATGAATTTTTGGGGCCATTGCAAATTTGGTGCGACCCTGGTTTTCTGTCGGGCATGGCAGTCCTCATCACCAGCGGGCTCGCCCGCACCTTCCGGACCAAGCACGGCCCCGTCGAGGCCGTACGGGGCATCGATCTGACCGTCGAGGAGGGCGAGATCCTCGGCTTCCTGGGACCCAACGGCGCGGGCAAGACCACCACGCTGCGCATGCTCACCACCCTGCTCCCGCCCACCGGCGGCACCGCCACCGTCGCCGGGCACGACCTGGCCCGCGACCCCGCCGGGGTGCGCCGCAGGATCGGCTATGTCGCCCAGTCCGGCGGCGTCGACCCGACCGTCTCCGTACGGGAGGAACTGGTCACCCAGGGCAGGCTGTACCGGCTGACCGCCCAGCAGGCCGCCGCCCGCGCCGCGGAGCTGGCCGAGGACCTGGGCCTCACCGAGCTGCTGGACCGCCCCTGCGGTGCGCTCTCCGGCGGACAGCGGCGGCGGCTGGACATCGCCCTGGGCCTGGTCCACCGGCCCCGGATCCTCTTCCTCGACGAACCGACCACCGGCCTCGACCCCGCCAGCCGCTCCGATCTGTGGGACCTGATCCGCCGGCTGCGCGATGAGCACCGGATGACGGTGTTCCTGACCACCCACTACCTCGACGAGGCCGACGCGCTCGCCGACCGGCTGGTCATCGTCGACCACGGACGGATCGCCGCCGAGGGCACCTCGGCACGGCTCAAGGCCGCATACGGGGGCTCACCGGAGGCGACCCTCCAGGACACCTTCATCGCCATCACCGGGCGCGGCACCCCGTCGCGCGACACCGCCCCGCTCGCCGTCTGAGCCCTCCCGTCCCATCCGGCCGCCGGAACCGGCCAACCCGCCCTCCCCGAAGGGAAATCCGTGCCCCACGTCCTCTCCGACACCGCCCTCGTCTTCGGCCGCTACGCCCGTCAGACCCTGCGCTCCACCCCCGCCCTGGTCTTCGGACTGATCCAGCCGCTGCTCTTCCTGGTCTTCTTCGGGCCACTGCTCAACGACCTGCCGCTGGGCGGCGACGGCGACTCCTGGCAGATCATCGTCCCCGGCATCCTTATCCAACTCGGCTTGTTCAGCGCCTCGTTCGCGGGTATCGGCCTGGTGCTGGAGAAGCGCCTCGGCATCATCGAGCGGATGCGGGTGACCCCGGTCAGCCGACTGGCGCTGCTCATGGGCCGGGTGCTCAAGGATGTCGTCCAACTGCTGGTGCAGTCGCTGGTGCTGGTCGCCGTCGCCGTGGTGATGGGGCTGCGCGCCCCGGTGGCCGGGGTGGCGATCGGCTTCGTCTTCGTCGGTGTGCTCACCGTCTCGCTCGCCTCGCTGTCGTACGCGCTGGCCATGCGGGTCGCCACCCCGCAGGAGTTCGCCCCCGTCATCAACGCCGTCACCATGCCCGCGATGCTGCTGTCCGGTGTGCTGCTGCCGATGACGCTCGGCCCCCGCTGGCTCGATGTGGTCTCGCACTGCGTGCCGTTCCGCTATCTGGTGGACGGGGTACGGGCCGCCTTCGCCGGTGAGTACGGGGACGGCAAGATCGCCCTGGCCTCGCTGGTCGCCACCGGTCTCGCGGTGGTGGCGGTGACGCTCGGCGCCCGGCTCTTCCGGCAGGCCGGGGCGTAGCCACGGCGCGTAGGCTCGGACCCATGGTCAATCTCACCCGCATCTATACGCGCACCGGGGACTCGGGCACCACCGCCCTCGGCGATATGAGCCGCACCGCCAAGACCGATCTGCGGATCTCCGCCTACGCCGACGCGAACGAGGCGAACGCCGCGATCGGGGTGGCCATCGCGCTGGGCGGGCTGCCCGCCGAGATCATCGACGTGCTGGTCCGCGTCCAGAACGACCTGTTCGACGTGGGCGCGGACCTGTGCACCCCGGTGGTGGAGAACCCGGAACATCCGCCGCTGCGCGTCGAGCAGAGCTACATCGACAAGCTGGAGGCGGACTGCGACCGCTTCCTGGAGGGGCTGGAGAAGCTGCGCAGCTTCATCCTCCCCGGTGGCACCCCCGGTGCCGCCCTGCTGCACCAGGCGTGCACGGTCGTCCGGCGCGCCGAACGCTCCACCTGGGCGGCGCTGGAGACCCATGCGGACTCCATGAACCCGCTCACCGCCACCTATCTCAACCGGCTGTCGGACCTGCTGTTCATCCTGGCCCGTACGGCCAACAAGGAGCTCGGCGACGTGCTGTGGGTGCCCGGCGAGAACCGCTGACACCCGCCCCCGTAGCTCGCGTGCGTACGGGGCCGGGTGTCCCCCGGCCCCGGCCCCGTTACGCGAATGTCCTCACCGCGGCAGCGAGGACCGGGCCCGCTCGGGCTCCTGCTTCGGCCACAGCGTGTAGGTCAGGGCGATGACCACATTGATGCCGATGGCGAACAGCATCTTCGTCTGCCACTGCCGCAGCGAACCGATCTCCCCGTCGTCCCCGACGTACCAGATCGCCCCCTGCAACAGCACGATCGCGATCAGCGCCGCCAGCATCCAGCGCAGCGCGGTCCGCCACTCGTGCGCCGCCCGCGCCATCCCGTACTTCGGCGGCTTGACCGGCGGCGGACCGCCGAAGAAGCGATGTGCCACCCGGGCGTCCACCCACGTGATCGTCTGATGGCCCAGCGCCACCGAGAAGCCGATGTAGACGGCGGCGAGCCCGTGCTTCCAGTCCGGTTCGGCACCGTTCTTGAGATCGATCGCCGTGGTCACGAACAGCACCAGCTCCAGCAGCGGCTCGCACAACAGCACCGCGACGCTCGCCTTCGGCATCTTCGCCAGGTACCGCAGGCCGAGCCCGACGGCCAGCAGTACCCAGAAACCGACCTCACAGGCGATGATCAGCGCGACAATCACGGATGGCTCCTCTCGCTCTCCGCCTCAACGGTCCCGTGCGATCCGGGCCGTCGCGTCGTCGGAGGCGATGAAAGCCGACTGCATCCTTCGATGTACCCGAGGTCCTCCCGAGCCCGCCCTCGAGCGGAGGAACAGCCCCCGCACCGCGTGATGGGATGGGGCGCATGCCGTCCCGTCCGCGTCTGCTTCAGCGTCCGCACCGCGACGATGTGCTGATCAGCCTCTCCGGTCTGGTCGGCGGAGTGATCATGTGGTCCCTCGGGCTGGTCGGCGGAGAGAAATTCCCCCGGGATCCGGAGGCCCTGACACTCCTCCCGCTGGTGGTGATGGCCGCGGCCGAACTGCTGCGCAGAACCGCGCCCGCGGTCGCCCTGTGCGTGGCGGTTCCCGCCCTCGTCGGTGACCAGCTGCTGGGCTCACTGATCGCCACCCTCGCGATGTTCACCGATGTGCTCTACGCGGCCGTGGTGTACGGAACCCCCGCGATGGCTCGCAAGATCCCGCTGGGCACGGTCTGTCTCACCGTCGTGGCCACGGTCGTGCCGATCGCGGTCTACCGCACGTCCGTGTCCCTGCTCATCGGGATCGCCGTCGGGCTGGTGCTCCTGACCCCCGCCTGGACCGGCTGGGGCATCCGCGAGCACCGGGAAGCCGCCGCCGCCGAACGGCTGCGCGCCGAACAGACCGCGCTCCTGGCCGAGCTGGACCGCCGGGAGGCGGTCACCGCCGAACGCGCCCGGATGGCCCGGGAACTCCACGACATGGTGGCCAACCACCTGTCGGCCATCGCCATCCACTCCACCGCCGCGCTCTCCCTCAAGGACACCGCGGCCACCGAACAGGCCCTCGGCGTCATCCGGGAGAACAGCGTGCGCGGCCTCGCCGAGATGCGGCGGCTGATCGGCTTGCTGCGCGACGCCGGGGACGAGGCCGCACCGGGCCCCGCGCCCACCCTCGACGCCCTGGACGCCCTGCTGGAGCAGGCCCGTACCACCGCCGCGGCGGGCTCCGGCGGCCAGGAGTTCCTCCTGCGCGACGAGCGCCCCGAGGGCGCCGCCCCGCTGCCCGCGCCGGTCGAGCTGGCCGCGTACCGCATCGTCCAGGAGTCCCTGACCAACGCGCTCAAGCACGCCGGGCCCGGCCGGGTGGATGTGACCCTGGCCCGTCTCCCGGACGGGCCGCTGGAGGTCGGCGTCACCAGTCCCTGCGGCGAGGACCGCCCGGCGCCCCGGGCACCGGGCTCCGGCAGCGGGCTGATCGGGATGCGGGAGCGGGTCTCCCTGCTCGGCGGCACGCTGGAGGCCGGACCGGCCGACGGCCCCCCGGGCACGGTCTGGCGGGTCCGGGCCACCCTGCCGCTTAAGCCCGAGAACACCGACCCCACCGGGAACACCCCCCATCCCCCCATCGACCGGGAGCCGCAGTGACCCAGCCAGCCACCCCGCCGCGGACGATCCGTGTGCTTGTCGCCGAGGACCAGGCCGCGGTGCGCTCCGGGCTTGTCCTCATCCTGCGGTCGGCGCCCGAGATCGAGGTGGTCGGCGAGGCCACCGACGGCCGCCAGGCGGTGGACATGGCCCGTGCGCTCCGCCCCGATCTGGTGCTGATGGATGTGCAGATGCCGCGTCTGGACGGGGTGTCCGCCACCCGGGAGGTGGTCTCCGGACAGCTCGCCGACGTCCTGGTGCTGACCACCTTCGACCTCGACGCGTATGTCTTCGGGGCGTTGCGCGCGGGCGCCGCCGGTTTTCTGCTCAAGGACAGTGACGCGGCGACGCTGATCGAGGCGGTCCGTACGGTGGCCCGCGGTGAGGGCCTGATCGCCCCGGCGGTGACCCGCCGTCTGATCGCCGAATTCGGCCGGACCGGGGCCGCGGCGGCCACGTCGTCCGGTGGCGCCGATCCGTCGGTGCTCACCGCGCTCACCCCGCGCGAGCGGGAGGTGCTGGGCTGTATGGGGCAGGGGCTGTCGAACGCACAGATCGCGGTACGGCTGACCATGGCGGAGGCCACGGTGAAGACCCATGTCAGCAGGGTGCTGGCCAAACTGGACCTGCGCAGCCGGGTACAGGCCGCGGTACTGGCCCAGGAGCTGGGCGTGGAGGGGCCTTAGGCGCCCTGGGCAGGGGCCTCAGGCCACGTTGACCCGCCGGCCGGGCGGGGCCGCCTCCAGCCAGGCCAGAAAGCCGGTCAGGGCGTCCTCGCTCATCGCCAGCTCCAGCCGGGTGCCGTGGTGCAGACAGGCGAGCACCAGGGCGTCGGAGAGCAGGGCGAGCTCCTCCTCGCCCTTGGGCGTACGCCGCTCCAGCACCTCGATGGCGTCGCGCTCCAGCACCCGGCGGGGCCGGAAGGCGTAGGAGAAGACCCGGAACCACTCGACACGGTCGCCGTTGTAGCGGGCGACCCCGTACACCCACCCCTTGCCGCTGGGCTCGGACCGGCCGTCGCCTCCGTCGGCGCTCCAGCGCAGTGAGCAGTCGAAGGTTCCGCCGGAGCGCTGGATCAGCCGTCGCCGCAGACCGAAGACGAAGAGTCCCACCACCACGAGCGCGACGACCACGCCGCTCACAAGCAGAGCGAGGGACATCTTCACCGACCTCCTCGCGTCATCCGGAAAACCGCACCTGCATTACCACAGCCGCGGACCGCTGAAGGAGTATTCCAGCGAGGTCCGCGGCTGAGGTTCTCGACCGTACGTGACAGGCTCAGTGCACTCCTGCCACCGCGCGCAGTCGGACGTCGGCGCGCCGTTCGGCGGCGGCGTCCGCCTCCGACTTGGCACGCTCCAACGCCCGCTCCGCGCGCTTGACATCAATCTCGTCGGACAGCTCCGCAACCTCGGCCAGCAGCGAGAGCTTGTCGTCAGCGAACGAGATGAACCCGCCGTGCACCGCGGCGACGACCGTTCCGCCATCGCTCGTACGGATGGTCACCGGGCCGGACTCCAGGACACCGAGCAGCGGCTGGTGGCCGGGCATCACGCCGATGTCACCCGATGTGGTGCGCGCGATGACCAAGGAGGCCGTGCCGGACCAGACACTCCGGTCCGCCGCGACCAGCTCGACATGCAGCTCAGCAGCCAACGTGGCTCCTCGGGTCTACCTGCCGGGTACGACAGGGCTTCGTCACAGAATAACGGGCGTTCGGAGAGGGGCGGGACCGGGCCCACCCCTCTCCCATGAGCACTGGGCTCAGGAGACGCCCAGCTCCTTGGCCTTCGCCTTGAGGTCGTCCAGGCCACCGCACATGAAGAACGCCTGCTCCGGGAAGTGGTCGAACTCACCGTCGGCGATCGAGTTGAACGCCGCGATGGACTCGTCCAGCGGGACGTCCGATCCGTCGAGGCCGGTGAACTGCTTCGCCGCGTGGGTGTTCTGCGACAGGAAGCGCTCGATACGGCGGGCGCGGAAGACGGTGAGCTTGTCCTCCTCGCCGAGCTCGTCGATACCCAGGATGTTGATGATGTCCTGGAGGTCCTTGTACTTCTGGAGGATCGACTTCACGCGCGAGGCGCAGTCGTAGTGGTCCTGCGAGATGTAGCGCGGGTCCAGGATCCGGGACGTCGAGTCCAGCGGGTCCACCGCCGGGTAGATGCCCTTCTCCGAGATCGGCCGGGAGAGCACCGTCGTCGCGTCGAGGTGCGCGAAGGTGGTCGCCGGAGCCGGGTCGGTCAGGTCGTCCGCGGGGACGTAGATCGCCTGCATCGAGGTGATCGAGTGACCACGGGTCGAGGTGATGCGCTCCTGGAGGATACCCATCTCGTCGGCCAGGTTCGGCTGATAGCCCACCGCGGAGGGCATCCGGCCGAGCAGGGTCGAGACCTCGGAACCGGCCTGGGTGAAGCGGAAGATGTTGTCGATGAAGAACAGCACGTCCTGCTTCTGCACATCGCGGAAGTACTCCGCCATGGTCAGACCGGCCAGGGCGACCCGCAGACGGGTGCCCGGGGGCTCGTCCATCTGGCCGAAGACCAGCGCGGTCTGCGGGAGAACGCCGGACTCGGCCATCTCCTCGATCAGGTCGTTGCCCTCACGGGTGCGCTCACCGACACCGGCGAACACGGAAACGCCCTCGTGCAGCTTGGCCACACGCATGATCATTTCCTGGATGAGGACGGTCTTGCCGACGCCCGCGCCGCCGAACAGACCGATCTTGCCGCCCTTGACGTACGGGGTCAGCAGGTCGACGACCTTCAGACCGGTCTCGAACATCTCGGTCTTGGACTCGAGCTGGTCGAAGGCCGGGGCCTTGCGGTGGATGGACCAGCGCTCGGTGACCTCGGACTCGGCCTCGGGCTCGTTGAGGATCTTGCCGAGGGTGTTGAACACCCGGCCCTTGGTGACATCGCCGACCGGCACCGTGATGCCGTCGCCGGTGTTGGTCACCGCGGCCTGGCGGACCAGACCGTCGGTGGGCTCCATGGAGATCGCGCGGACCACGCCCTCACCGAGGTGCTGGGCAACCTCGAGGGTCAGGGTCTTGATCGCACCCTCGGCGGAGGGGTCGGCGACCTCGACGGTCAGTGCGTTGTAGATGTCCGGCATCGCGTCGACGGGGAACTCCACGTCGACGACCGGGCCGATGACCCGCGCGACGCGGCCGGTGGCCCCGCCAGTCACGGGGGCCGTCTCAACAGTGGTGGTCATAGTTGTCAGTCACTCCCCGCAGAGGCGTCGGCCAGAGCGCTCGCGCCACCGACGATCTCGCTGATTTCCTGGGTGATGTCGGCCTGGCGGGCCGCGTTGGCAAGCCGCGTGAGCGACTTGATCAGTTCTTCGGCATTGTCGGTCGCCGACTTCATCGCCCGCCGGGTGGCCGCGTGCTTGGAGGCGGCGGCCTGGAGGAGGGCATTGTAGATACGCGACTCGACGTACCGCGGCAGCAGGGCGTCGAGGACGTCCTCCGCCGACGGCTCGAAGTCGAACAGCGGGAGGATCTCGCCCTTCTTGGCCTGCTCCTCCGCCGTGTCCTCGAGGCTGAGCGGCAGCAGCCGGCTGTCGACCGGCGACTGCGTCAGCATCGACACGAACTCGGTGTACACGATGTGGAGCTCGTCCACCCCGCCCTCGGCCGTCGGCTGGAGCACGGCCTCGATCAGCGGACCCGCGATCTTCTTGGCGTCCGCGTAGGTCGGGTTGTCGGTGAAGCCGGTCCACGACTCCGTGATCTTGCGCTCACGGAAGCCGTAGTAGGCCACGCCCTTGCGGCCGACGATGTAGGTGTCGACCTCCTTGCCCTGCGCGGTGAGCCGCTCGGTGAGCTGCTCGGCCGCCTTGATGACGTTGGAGGAGTAACCGCCGGCCAGACCCCGGTCGCTCGTGACGAGCAGCACGGCGGCCCGCGCCGGGTTGTCGGTCTCCGTCGTCAGCGGGTGCTGGGTGTTGGAGCCGGTGGCGACCGCGGTCACCGCCCGGGTGAGCTCGGTGGCGTACGGAGTCGAGGCCGCCACCCGGCGCTGCGCCTTGACGACGCGCGAGGCGGCGATCATCTCCATCGCCTTGGTGATCTTCTTGGTCGCGGAGACGGACTTGATCCGCCTCTTGTAGACCCGGAGCTGGGCACCCATGCTCAGCCCTCGCCCAGCAGCTTGCCGTCCGAGGTCTCGAACTGCCGCTTGAAGGTGTCCACCGACTCAGCGAGCGAGGCGATGGTGTCGTCGGACATCTTGCCGCCCTCGACGATGGAGGTCAGCAGGCCCTTGTGCTCACGGTGCAGGTAGTCCAGCAGCTCACGCTCGAAGCGGCGGACGTCCTCGACCGGAACGTCGTCCATCTTGCCGTTGGTACCGGCCCAGATGGAGACGACCTGGTCCTCGGTGGCGTACGGGGCGTACTGCGTCTGCTTCAGCAGCTCGACCATGCGCGCACCGCGCTCCAGCGACGCCTTGGAGGCCGCGTCCAGGTCGGAGCCGAAGGCGGCGAACGCCTCGAGCTCGCGGTACTGGGCGAGGTCCACCCGCAGTCGGCCGGAGACCTGGCGCATCGCCTTGTGCTGCGCGGAGCCACCGACTCGGGAGACCGAGATACCGACGTTCAGCGCGGGGCGCTGGTTGGCGTTGAACAGGTCCGACTCCAGGAAGCACTGGCCGTCGGTGATGGAGATGACGTTGGTCGGAATGAACGCCGACACGTCGTTGGCCTTGGTCTCGACGATCGGCAGACCGGTCATCGAACCGGAGCCCATCTCGTCGGAGAGCTTGGCGCAGCGCTCCAGCAGCCGGGAGTGCAGGTAGAAGACGTCACCCGGGTACGCCTCACGGCCCGGCGGACGGCGCAGCAGCAGGGAGACGGCGCGGTAGGCGTCGGCCTGCTTGGACAGGTCGTCGAAGACGATCAGGACGTGCTTGCCCTGGTACATCCAGTGCTGACCGATGGCCGAGCCGGTGTAGGGGGCCAGGTACTTGAAGCCCGCCGGGTCGGACGCCGGGGCGGCGACGATGGTGGTGTACTCCAGCGCGCCCGCCTCCTCCAGCGCGGCGCGCACGCCCGCGATGGTGGAGCCCTTCTGGCCGATGGCGACGTAGATGCAGCGGACCTGCTTCTTCGGGTCGCCCGAGCGCCAGTTGTCGCGCTGGTTGATGATCGTGTCGACGCACAGCGCGGTCTTGCCGGTCTGGCGGTCGCCGATGATCAGCTGACGCTGGCCACGGCCGATCGGGGTCATCGCGTCGACGGCCTTGTAGCCGGTCTCCATCGGCTCATGCACCGACTTGCGGTCCATGACCGTGGGGGCCTGCAGCTCGAGGGCGCGGCGGCCCTCGGTCTCGATCTCGCCGAGGCCGTCGATCGGGGCACCCAGCGGGTCGACGACGCGGCCGAGGTAGCCCTCGCCGACGGCGACCGAAAGGACCTCGCCGGTGCGCTGCACCTGCTGGCCCTCCTCGATCCCGCTGAACTCACCGAGGACAACCGCACCGATCTCGCGCTCCTCGAGGTTGAGGGCGAGGCCGAGGGTGCCGTCCTCGAACTTCAGCAGTTCGTTCGCCATGGCCGAGGGAAGTCCCTCGACCTTCGCGATGCCGTCGCCGGCAACGCTGACCGTACCGACCTCCTCGCGCGAGGCCGCGTCCGGCTTGTACGCCTGGACAAAGTTCTCCAGCGCGTCCCGGATCTCCTCCGGCCGGATCGTGAGCTCCGCCATCTGGGTTCCCTGCTCTCCTTGTTGGGCCCGAAGTATCTGACTACGGCCCAACTCGGGCCGCTTACATGCTTGTTGAGTTGGTGGCTGTGTCAGCCGGCCATCCGGCGGGCCGCCTCGTCGAGACGTTCCGCGATGGTCCCGTTGATGACCTCGTCGCCGATCCGCACCGCGATCCCGCCGAGGGCCTCCGGGTCCACATCGAGGTTGAGGTGGACCTGGCGGCCGTACAGCTGGGCCAGAGCCGCGCCGAGGCGCTGCTTCTGCTGATCGCTGAGCGGTACCGCCGAGGTCACGACAGCAACCGTACGGTCGCGGCGTGCCGCGGCCAGCTTGGTCAGCTCGTCGAGACCCGCTTCCAGGCTACGTCCGCGCGGCTGGGTGACCAGACGCACCACAAGGCGCTCGGTCACCCGGTCCGCCCGGCCGTCGAGCAGCCGGCGCACCAGGTCGGCCTTGGCCGTGGTGCTCGCGTTCCGGTCGGACAGCGCGCTGCGCAGCTCCGGCGAGGAGGAGACGATCCGGCTGAACCGGAACAGCTCGTCCTCGACGTTGTCGAGGGTGCCGGCCCGCTGGGCCGCCACGAGGTCGGCGGCGGACGCCAGCTCCTCGATCGCGTCCGCCAGATCACGCGAACGCGACCAGCGGGAGCGGACCATCCCGGACACCAGGTCGACGGTCTCGCCGCCGACCTGCCCGCTCAGCAGGCGTCCGGCCAGCTCGGCCTTGGCCTCGCCGGGCTGCGCCGGGTCGGTGAGGACCCGACGCAGTGAGACCTCGCGGTCGAGCAGCGCGGTGACGGCGGCCAGCTCATCGGCGAGCTTCGTGGCGTCGACGGAGGTGTTGTCCGTCAGGGCGTCGAAGCGCTCGCGCGCGGCTGCCAGTGCCTCCCTGCTCGCTCCGTTCATCGGCCGGCCTCGGCCTTCGAGCCGTCCGCGGCCTTGGCCTCGAGCTCGTCGAGGAACCGGTCGATGGTGCGGCTCTGCCGGGCGACGTCCTCGACGGACTCGCCGACGATCTTGCCGGCCAGGTCGGTGGCGAGCTTGCCCACGTCCTGGCGCAGTGCCTGGGCGGCCTGCTTGCGGTCGGCCTCGATCTGGGCGTGACCGGCGGCGATGAGCTCCTCACGCTGCCGCTGGCCCTCCGCGCGCATCTCGGCGATGAGCGCGGCGCCCTGCTCCTGCGCCTCCTGGCGCAGGCGCGCGGCCTCGTGACGGGCGTCCGCGAGCTGGGCGCGGTAGTCCTCGAGGACCTGCTGGGCCTCGGCCTGAAGGGCCTCGGCCTTCTCCATCCCGCCCTCGATGGCCTCGCGACGCTCATCCAGAACACGGTTGATGTTCGGGAGAAGCTTCTTCGCGAGGAACACGAAGACGATGGCGAAGGCGATCAGGCCGATGACCAGCTCCGGGATCGGCGGGATGAGGGGGTTCTCCTCCTCAGCCGCCACCTGTACCAGGGCGTTCATCTCAGTGCCTTCCGTCTGTGGTGGTCAACGCGGTGCGTCAGGACTTGAAGAGGAAGCCCATGACGATACCGATCAGCGCGAGCGCCTCACAGAACGCGAAGCCCATGATCTGGTTGGCGCGGATCAGGCCGGCCGCCTCGGGCTGACGGGCCAGGGCCTGGGTGCCGTTACCGAAGATGATGCCGACGCCGACGCCGGGGCCGATGGCGGCGAGACCGTAACCGATCGAACCGAGGTTGCCGGTGACGCCGTCGGCGGCGAGGGTCTGGAGAGCGGACATGCCGGTTCTTCCTTCTCTTTCATGGACCGGTGGGGGTTGGCCACCGGACGTCTCTTTGACAGGGAGGCGGGCAGCTCAGTGGTGCTCGGCGAGCGCGCCCTGAACGTAGTTGCAGGCCAAGAGCACGAAGACGTACGCCTGGACGGCCTGGATGAAGAGCTCGAACGCGGTCAGCAGGATCGTCATGATGAACGACGCGCCCGCGTAGGCGATCCCGATGCCGTTCAGCAGGTACCAGCTGCCGATGGTGAACATCAGCAGCAGGAGATGGCCCGCGAACATGTTGGCGAAGAGCCGGACCGCGTGAGTGAAGGGCCGGATGATCACGTTCGAGAAGAACTCGATCACGACGATCATGGGCAGGATCCCGCCCAGCGACTTGTCGTAGCCGGTGATGTTCTTCCAGCCGCCGACGAACCCGTGCTTCTTGAACGTCAGGTACATCCACATGATGTAGACGATCGCGGCGAGACCGGCCGGGAAGGCGATGATCGACGTCACCGGGAACTGGGCGACCGGAATGATCGACCAGAGGTTCATGATCCAGACGAAGAAGAACAGGGAGACCATGAAGGGGACGTACTTCTCGCCCTCCTTCTTCCCCAGGGCCTCGTAGACGAGCCCGCGGCGCACGAAGTCGTAGCCCGCCTCGCCGACCATCTGGAGCTTGCCCGGGACCACCTTGGCGCGGCCGAAGGCCGCCCAGAAGAACCAGATGACAACGCCGGTGCCCAGCAGGGCCAGCAGCATCGGCTTATTGAACTCGAAACCGCCCACCGTGAAGAGCGGCTCGAACTTGAACGAATGGAGTCCGGGTGCCGGGAAGCCGCACCCATCGAAGATGTGGCAGTTCGTCTCGAAGGCGAGCGTCTGGTCAGAACTCACCGCGAGCTCCTTCAGCGTGGCGCATGGGTACGGCAACCTCGTTGTGTCGGCGCGGCACACGGCCACGGAACGGCACTGGACTGGTCTTACGGATGTGGGGGCGGCTGATCGGCGGGGGGCCGAAGGCTGTGTCGGGCATCAGCTGCATGGGCCGCCGATTCCACCCCGCGGAATACGGGGGTTCGGCTACCTGCGCCCGCTGTGCCTCAGATGGCACCGGACGATAGCAGGTGAGCGGACGTGCCTTTATACCGGCCCTACCGATCACGATGTGGACCCGGCGGGAGCGGACTTCTTCGCCCCCTCGGGCTTGCGTTCGTCCTCGGCTTCGGGCTGCACGTAAAGGATCTTGGCCTTCATATGGGCGCGGGCCTGTGCGGCAATCCACACCAGAACCGCGGCGAGCAGCGCGAGGCCGAATGCCTTGGTGGAGAACAGGGTGGTGTCCCTGAACACCGCGAGCAACACCGCGACCAGCAGGAACTGGGTCATGTAGAGAACCAGCCCCATCATCTGGAACAACTGCGGAAGGTACTTGGCGGTGCGCTCCAGCACGATGAGGCCGGTGGCCATCACCGCGGCACCCAGAAGCGCCCCGAAGGAGGCTCCGAGCGCGCCCTTTCCACCGGCGACCACAGCACTGACAGCGACGGCGACCACCCCGGCAACGGCCGTGGGCGCGGCGCAACTCAGAAGCGTTCGGGCGTCGTTGGACTGCATGAAGGGTTCTCCGGCAAGAGTCGGAAGCAGCGTTTCGTCGTGAACGAGCGTATCCCGGGGGATGAGGGAGACCTCGCGACGAAGGACCGTCGCACTACGGCCCCTCGGCTCTGGCACCGGGTTTAGTGAACGGTATCACAAACTATTTGATGAGGTCTTTACCTGCCAAGTGTGCTGCCCGTCACACACAGGAGTTATGGACTCCACATCGCGCTGACGCCATGACGTTCCGCATTGCGGAGATCAGCACTCCGGAACGGAGATCACCCAGAGATCACTGGGGAGTTCACCAGGGCGCTCACCGCGGAGTGCCGATCTTCCTGCGGTGGGTGAACCGGGAACGGTCGCCGATCGCGGTGGCGCCGTTGATCCCGGCCGGCATCGGCCGCGGCGCGGACTCCTCCGCCACCGGATCCGTGGTTCCGGCGTCGCCGGCCTCGGTATCGGCCACGGCCTCCGCCCGCGCGCCCCGGTGGCCACGGCGGTAGCGCGGCGGTACGAAACCCTCGGCCCAGCTCGGCACCCGCGGGGTGAACCGCGGCAGCAGCAACAGCACCAGCCCTACCCCGCTCAGCGCCACGATCGCCAGCACGAACCACATACCGACGCTGTTCACCGAGTACGCCACCGCACCGAAGGCGATCAGCGCCGACCAGAAGTACATGATCAACACGGCCCGGCTGTGCGAGTGGCCGATCTCCAGCAGCCGGTGGTGCAGATGGCCGCGGTCGGCCGCGAACGGCGACTGGCCCCGCCAGGTGCGCCGCACGATGGCCAGCACCAGGTCGGCGAAGGGCACCGCGATGACGGTCAGCGGCAGCAGCAGCGGAATGTAGACCGGCACGGTGGCGTGCACCGCGGCCTTCTCGGACCCGGCGAACAGCTTCATCGCGTCCGGGTCCACCTGGCCGGTGATGGAGATGGCACCCGCCGCCAGCACCAGGCCGATCAGCATCGAGCCGGAGTCGCCCATGAAGATCCGCGCGGGGTGGATGTTGTGCGGCAGGAAGCCCACGCACATGCCCATGAGGATGGCCGCGAACAGCGTCGCGGGGGCGGCGGCCTCCAGGCCGTAGCCGTACCAGATGCGGTAGGCGTACATGAAGAACGCGGCGGCGGCGATGCACACCATGCCGGAGGCCAAACCGTCCAGCCCGTCAACGAAGTTGACCGCGTTGATGGTGATGACGACCAGCGCCACCGTCAGCAGTGTGCCCTGCCAGGGCGTCAGCGAGACCGGTCCCACACCGGGCACCGGCAGCCACAGGATGGTCAGACCCTGGAGCACCATCACCCCCGCGGCGATCATCTGGCCGCCCAGCTTGATCAGCGCGTCCACGCCCCACTTGTCGTCCAGCACACCGAGCAGCCAGATCAGCCCGGCGCCCGAGAGCAGCGCGCGCGGCTCGTTCGACGTTTCGAAGACGTCCTTGAGGTTGGTGAGGTGAGCGGCGACCAGCAGCCCCGCGCACAGCCCGCCGAACATGGCAATGCCACCGAGCCGCGGCGTGGGCTCGCGGTGCACATCACGGGCACGGATCTCCGGCATCGCGCCAGCCGCGATGGCGAACTTCCGCACCGGCCCGGTCAGCAGATAGGTGACCGCGGCCGTGATGCACAGAGTCAGCAGGTATTCACGCACAGGCTGCCCCAGAGGTATCGCTGGCCATCACAGCCACACACCCTATGCGTGTCGGACCACTGCCGGTGAACGTACTTACAGACGTCCTACACCTTCGGATGGTTGCACGAGTCGGCCCACGTCCGGATAGGGCGGAAATCTGCCGGCCAGTTCCGCCACCTTCTCCCGTATCACGCCCTCGTCCCGCAGCGCGGTTCCGATCAGCGCGGCTATGCGTTCCATCTCGGGTGTTCCCATCCCCTGCGTGGTCACCGCCGCGGTGCCCAGCCGCAGCCCCTTGACGCACCCTCCGGGCTCCGTCGCGGACGCCAGCGCACAGGTGTCCAGCACGATCCCGGAGGCGGCGCAGCGGGTCCGTGCGGCGCGTCCCTCCAGGCCCAGCGGGGCCGGATCCGCGGTGATCATGTGGGTGTCGGTACCGCCGGTGGTGACCGCGAGACCCTCCGCGACCAGCGCGTCGGCCAGCATCCGGGCGTTGGCCACCACCCGCTGCGCATAGGCGGTGAAGGCGGGCGCCGCGGCCTCACCGAACGCCACCGCCTTGGCCGCCACGGTGTTCATCTGGGCACCGCCCTGGGTGAACGGGAACACCGCCCGGTCGATGCGCTCGGCCAGGTCCGCCCCGCACAGCAGCATCCCGCCGCGCGGTCCGCGCAGCACCTTGTGTGTCGTTGCGCACACCACGTCGGCGTACGGCACCGGACTGGGCGCCGCCTTGCCCGCGACCAGCCCGATGGGGTGTGCGGCGTCGGCGATGAGATACGCCCCCACGTCGTCCGCCACGGCCCGGAAGGCGGCGTAGTCGGGGTGGCGGGGATAGGTGATCGAGCCGCACACGATGGCCTTCGGCCGGTGGGCCCGGGCCAGCCCGCGGAGCTGGTCGTAGTCGATGAGCCCGGTGGCCGGGTCCACGCCGTAGCCGATGAAGTCGAACCAGCGGCCGGAGAAGTTCGCCGGGGAACCGTGGGTGAGATGGCCGCCGTGCGTCAGCGCCATCGCCAGCACGGTGTCGCCGGGCCGCAGCAGCGCGGCATACGCGGCCAGCACCGCCGAGGAGCCCGAATGCGGCTGCACATTGGCGTGCTCGGCGCCGAACAGGGCCTTCGCGCGGTCCTGGGCGACCCGCTCGGCGATGTCCACCAGTTCACAGCCGCCGTGGTGGCGGGCTCCGGGGTAGCCCTCGGCGTACTTGTTGGCCAGCGGCGAGGCCAGGGCGGCGAGGACGGCGGGCGAGGTGAAGTTCTCCGCGGCGATCAGCTGGAGCCCGCTGGAGACGCGGTCCATCTCGCTCACGATGATCCCCGCCAGCTCGGGGTCCTGGCGGGCGAGCGCCGCGAAGTCGGGTCCCCAGGGGGTACGGCCCAGGGCAGCGGGGGGATCGGCGGAGGTGCCGCCCCGGGGCCCGGCGGGGGTGACGGCCATCGCTGCTCACAGCCTTGGGAGGGTTCGGGCGTCACCCCCAAATGTAGGCCGGGCGGGCCGTTGGTGCGCGGCGTACCGCCGCCGCGGCCACCGCGGCCCCGGCGGTCCTCAGGCCGGGGCGGGGACCCCCGTGAGGGCCGTGACGACCGGGTCCAGCGCCTGGTGGATCTCGTCGCCGATGGAACGGAAGAAGGTGATGGGCGCGCCGTAGGGGTCGTACACCTCGTCCGCCTCCTCGCTGGGGGCCAGCAGCCAGCCGCGCAGCGCCGCCGCCGCCTGCACCAGCGCGCGGGCGCGCTCGACCACCCCGCCCGCCTCCTCCGGGTCGGGGAGGGTGGCGGGGTCTATGGCCCGTACCAGCCGGGTGAACTCCTTGAGGGTGAAGGTGCGCAGACCCGCCGAGTGCCCCATCGAGATGACCTGGGCGCGGTGGTCACGGGTCGCGGTGAGCACCAGATCGGCCCGGATGACGTGCTCGTCGAGCAGTTCGCGGCCGAGGAAGCCCGCCGGGTCGGCGCCGAAGTCGGTCAGGACGGTCGCGGCGTGCGCCTCCATGGGCGCGCCCTCGTGCCCCCAGGTGCCCGCGCTCTCCACGATCAGTCCGCTGGTGCGGGCGCTGCCGAGGCGGTGGGAGAGGGCATGCCGGGTCAGCCGCTCGGTGATCGGCGAGCGGCAGACGTTGCCGGTGCTGACGTGGAGGATGCGGAAGGCGGTCTCGGCGTGCTTCGCCCGGTGTTCCGCTATGCCACGCCCCGTCTCAGGGGCTGTCAATTGGCCACCTCGAGGTCGGGGACGACCTCGCGGAGCTGCTCCGCGGTGAGCGCGCCCGCGCGGAGCAGCACCGGCACCTTGCCGGTGACGTCGACGATGGAGGACGGGACGGCGGCGGGGGTGGGCCCGCCGTCGAGGTAGACCGAGACGGAGTCGCCGAGCATCTCCTGGGCGGCGTCGCAGTCCTGCGGGGACGGATGTCCGGTGAGGTTGGCGCTGGAGACCGCCATCGGACCGAAGTCGTTGAGCAGCTCGATGGCGACCGGGTGCAGCGGCATCCGGATCGCGACGGTGCCACGGGTCTCCCCCAGGTCCCAGGTGAGCGACGGCTGGTGCCGGGCGACCAGGGTGAGCGCGCCGGGCCAGAAGGCGTCGACCAGCTCCCACGCCTGCTCGGAGAAGTCGGTGACCAGGCCGTGCAGGGTGTTCGGGGAGCCGACGAGGACGGGGGTGGGCATATTGCGGCCCCGGCCCTTGGCTTCCAGCAGATCGCCGACCGCCTCGGCGCTGAAGGCGTCCGCACCGATCCCGTAGACGGTGTCGGTGGGCAGCACGACCAGTTCGCCGCGGCGGACCGCGGACGCGGCCTCGCGCAGGCCGGTCTTGCGATCGGTGGCGTCCCCGCAGTCGTAGCGCCGTGCCATTAACGGACCTCCTCGTAACGGGCCAGGGTGGGGTGCGGTGCCGCCGTCACGGCATGGCCTTCCGCGCGGTGGCGAACCGGGGCCGGTTGTTCAGGTCGGGGTGGTCGGCGGCGTCCGCCCAGCCACGCTCCTCCGTGAAGATCCATGGCACCTGGCCGCCCTGGGTGTCTGCGTGCTCGATGACCACAACCCCTCCCGGACGCAGCAGCCGGTGGGCCGTACGCTCCAGGCCGCGGATCACATCGAGGCCGTCCTCGCCGGAGAACAGCGCGAGCTGGGGGTCGTGGTCGCGGGCCTCCGGTGCGACGTACTCCCACTCGGTCAGCGGGATGTACGGCGGATTGCTGATGACGAGGTCCACCTGCCCGTCGAGCTCGGGCAGGGCCGTCAACGCGTCTCCGTGCTGGAGAACGACGCGGGACCCCTCGACGTTCTTGCGGGCCCACTGGAGGGCGCCCTCGTCCAGCTCCACGGCGTGCACCCGGGAACGCGGCACCTCCTGGGCGAGGGCGAGGGCGATGGCCCCGGAGCCGGTGCACAGGTCCACGATCAGCGGTTCGACGACGTCCATGGCCCGGACCGCGTCTATGGCCCAGCCGACCACCGACTCGGTCTCCGGGCGGGGCACGAACACGCCCGGCCCGACCTGGAGCTCCAGATAGCGGAAGAAGGCCCGGCCGGTGATGTGCTGGAGGGGCTCGCGGGCCTCGCGGCGGGCGACCGCCTCCCAGTAGCGGGCGTCGAAGTCGGCGTCGGCGACGCTGTGCAGCTCACCCCGCTTGACGCCGTGCACAAAGGCGGCGAGCTCCTCGGCATCGAAGCGCGGGGAGGGCACGCCCGCGTCGGCCAGCCGCTGGGTGGCCTGGGCCACCTCGGCGAGCAGCACGTTCACTCAATTCCTCCAGCCGGTCCGGACAAGGGCACAGGGGTTCCCGGTGGGTGCTCAGCTCGCCGCGGCCAGCTTGGCGGCCGCGTCGGCGTCCACGCACGCCTGGATCACCGGGTCGAGTTCGCCGTCGAGCACCTGGTCCAAGTTGTACGCCTTGAAGCCGACCCGGTGGTCCGAGATCCGGTTTTCCGGGAAGTTGTACGTACGGATGCGCTCGGAGCGGTCGACGGTGCGGACCTGGCTGCGGCGGGCGTCGGACGCCTCCTTCTCGGCCTCCTCCTGGGCCGCGGCCAGCAGCCGCGAGCGCAGGATGCGCAGCGCCTGCTCCTTGTTCTGGAGCTGGCTCTTCTCGTTCTGGCAGGAGACGACGATGCCGGTGGGCAGGTGGGTGATGCGCACCGCGGAGTCGGTGGTGTTGACCGACTGGCCGCCGGGGCCGGAGGAGCGGTAGACGTCGATCCGCAGATCGTTGGGGCCGATCTCGACCTCGACCTCCTCGGCCTCCGGGGTGACCAGCACTCCGGCGGCGGAGGTGTGGATACGGCCCTGCGACTCGGTGGCGGGCACCCGCTGCACGCGGTGCACCCCGCCCTCGTACTTCAGCCGGGCCCATACGCCCTGGCCGGGCTCGGTCGTGCCCTTGGCCTTGACCGCGACCTGGACGTCCTTGTAGCCGCCGAGGTCGGACTCATTGGCCTCGAGGATCTCGGTCTTCCAGCCCACGCGCTCGGCGTAGCGCAGATACATCCGCAGCAGATCGCCCGCGAACAGGGCGGACTCCTCGCCGCCCTCGCCCGCCTTGACCTCCAGGATGACGTCCTTGTCGTCGCTGGGGTCGCGGGGCACCAGCAGCAGCCGGAGCCGCTCGGTGAGCTCCTCGCGCCGCAGCTCCAGTTCCTTCACCTCGTCGGCGAAGTCCGGGTCGTCCTGGGCGAGCTCCTGGGCCGTGCCGATGTCGTCGCCCGCCCGCTTCCAGTCGCGGTAGACGGCGAGGATCGGGGTCAGCTCGGCGTAGCGCTTGTTGAGCCGCATCGCCTCTCGCTGGTCGGCGTGGACCGCGGGGTCGGCGAGCCGCTTCTCGAGGTCGGCGTGTTCGCCGATGAGTTCCTCGACCGCCTCGAACATCGGGGGCTCCCTGGGTGGTCTGCGTGGGCTTGCGGGAAAGAGCCGGGAAGGCCGTGTGACGACAAAACGCCGGTCCGGTCGCCCCAGGAGAGGGGCGACCGAAGACCGGCGCCGTACGGGTCGCTACTTCTTGGCGGACCCGGCGTTCTTGCCGAAGCGGGCCTCGAACCGCGCCACACGGCCACCGGTGTCGAGGATCTTCTGCTTGCCCGTGTAGAACGGGTGGCACTCGGAGCAGATGTCGGCGCGGATGGTGCCGCCGCTCACGGTGCTACGGGTGGTGAAGGACGCGCCACAGGTGCAGCTGACCTGCGTCTCGACGTACTCCGGGTGGATGTCGCGCTTCAAGGGATTCTCCTAGGTTCGGGAGGGTGCCGGGTCGACGGGCGGGTTGCCCGTCGTGAACCGGGACCGACGGTCCAGTCTGCCAGCACTGGCCGTATCCCCCAAAACCGGGGGTGGGGCCCGGATATTCCCGGGCCCCCACCGCGCCGCGCGGGGCGGCGTGGACCCGCGTTACTTGACGACCTTGCCCGCGCTGGTGGCGTCGCCGGCCGAACCCTTGGTGGCGGACGCGGGGATCGGCCGGTCCTGCCGGAGGGCCCGCCACATCAGCCCGGACTTGCGCTCCATGGGCAGCACCCGGTCGGGGTTCGCGGGGTCGTACTGGACGGGCAGCGTGGTCATCTTCATGTCGCCCGAACCGATGCCCTTGAGGCTCTTGGCGAAGCCCATCAGCTTGTTGACCGAGGCGAGCTCGGAGTCGGTGGTGAGGGCCTTGGTGGAGGTGTCCGCCAGGTCGTAGAGCTTCTTCGGGTTGCCGTACAGGTCGACCTGCTTGACCTGGTCCAGCAGCGCCTTGACGAACGCCTGCTGGAGCTTGATCCGGCCGAGGTCGCTGCCGTCGCCGACACCGTGCCGGGTCCGCACCAGGCCGAGGGACTGCTCTCCGTCGAGGTTGTGCGGGCCGGGCTCGAGGTCGAGGTGGCTCTGCTTGTCGTGGATCGGCGTGGTGGTGGTGATGTCGACCCCGCCGAGGTCGTTGATCAGCTGCTTGAACCCGGAGAAGTCGACTTCGAGGTAGTGATCCATGCGTATGTGGGTCAGGGACTCAACGGTCTTCACGGCACAGGCCGGGCCGCCGACCTCGTAGGCGCTGTTGAACATGGCCTGCCGCGCCTGGGGCGTCTCCTTGCCGTCCTTCACGCAGGAGGGGCGCTTGACCATGGTGTCCCGCGGGATGCTGACCACGCTGGCCTTCTGGCGGCCCTGGTAGACGTGAACGATCATCGCGGTGTCGGAGCGCGAGGTGCCCTCGTCCTTGCCGTACTTGGCGTTCTTCCCGGCCCGGGAGTCGGAGCCGAGGACGAGGATGTCCATCGAGCCGTTGTCGACGTTCTTGGGGCGGTCGGAGCCCAGGGCGTTGTTGATGTCGACGCTGGTGAGATTGCCGTTGAGCCGGTAGTAGAGGTACCCGAGTCCGGCACCTCCGAGGACCAGCACGGCGGCCAGGGTCCATATCGTGTAGTGCACCGCGCGGCGGCGGGTGCTGGGCGGTTTGCGGCGGCTACCGGATCCACTCGTGCGGGGACGGCCCGGGTTCACCGGCTTTCCGCTGCTGTCGTCAGCCATGTGCTCCTCAGTCCTCGTCCCCCGGCTACCCCCTGCCGTCACGGTCAGGCCTGGCGTCACGGTGTCGTCGGATGCGTGTGTCGACCAGACAGACGACAGGCCGAGGGTCAGGGTTGCACATGTTGTTTTCTGTGTTTTCGCTCGGCCAGCACCCGGAGCCGTTCGTCCGCTTCGTCCCTATTGCCGACCTGACCTGCGCTTTTACTCTCCATCGCGCCATCGCGGCCGGTCCGTGAGGATCTCGGCCACTGTGGTTCAGATCTCAACGACAACCTCGGCAACGATCGCGGCGGCGATCTCCGCGGCCTTCTCGATCACCCTCCCGACGGCGAAGGGGCCTCCCCGCCGTGGCGGGAAGGCCCCTTCTGGGAGCGTGCCGGATCAGTCGCCGTTGCCCGGGGTGGGCGTGGTCTTGGCGATCTGCATCAGGAACTCGGCGTTGGACTTGGTCTGCTTCATCTTGTCCAGCAGCAGCTCGATGGCCTGCTGCGAGTCCAGCGCGTGCAGCACCCGGCGGAGCTTCCAGACGATGTTCAGCTCCTCCGGCGCCAGCAGGATCTCTTCCTTGCGGGTGCTGGACGGGTCGACGTCCACCGCCGGGAAGATGCGCTTGTCGGCGAGCTTCCGGTCGAGCTTGAGCTCCATGTTGCCGGTGCCCTTGAACTCCTCGAAGATCACCTCGTCCATCCGCGAGCCGGTCTCGACCAGCGCGGTGGCCAGGATGGTCAGCGAGCCGCCGTCCTCGATGTTGCGCGCGGCGCCGAAGAACTTCTTCGGCGGGTAGAGCGCGGTGGAGTCGACACCACCGGAGAGGATGCGGCCGGAGGCGGGCGCCGCCAGGTTGTACGCACGGCCCAGACGCGTGATCGAGTCCAGCAGCACCACCACGTCATGACCCAGCTCGACCAGGCGCTTGGCCCGCTCGATCGCCAGCTCGGCGACGGTGGTGTGGTCCTCGGCCGGGCGGTCGAAGGTCGAGGAGATGACCTCGCCCTTGACCGACCGCTGCATGTCGGTGACCTCTTCCGGCCGCTCGTCGACGAGGACGACCATCAGATGGCACTCGGGGCTGTTGCGGGTGATCGCGTTGGCGATCGCCTGCATGATCATGGTCTTGCCGGTCTTCGGCGGGGCCACGATCAGACCGCGCTGGCCCTTGCCGATCGGCGCGACCAGGTCGATGATCCGGGTCGTCAGCCCGCTGGCCTCGGTCTCCAGCCGCAGCCGGTCCTGCGGGTAAAGCGGCGTCAGCTTGCCGAACTCCGGCCGCCCGCGCCCGGTTTCGGGCGCCATGCCGTTGACCGAGTCCAGCCGGACCAGCGCGTTGAACTTCTCGCGGCGCTCGCCCTCGCGCGGCTGACGGACCGCACCGGTGACGTGATCGCCCTTGCGCAGACCGTTCTTGCGCACCTGGGCGAGCGAGACGTACACGTCGTTCGGGCCCGGGAGGTAACCGGAGGTCCGGATGAACGCGTAGTTGTCGAGGATGTCGAGGATGCCCGCGACCGGGATCAGCACATCGTCCTCGGACACCTGCGGCTCGTTGCCGAAGTCGTCGCGGCCACGGCGGCCACGGCGGTCGCGGTAACGGCCGCGGCGCCCGCGGCGCCCGCCGTCGAAGTCGTCGTCGGCGTCATCGGCGGCGGCGCGCTGCTGGCCCTGGCCACGTCCGTCGCGCTGCTGGCGGCCGCCGCCCTGCTGGCCGTCGTCGCCCTTGCCGCCGCGGCGGTCACGCTGGCCGCCGCGCTCCCGGCGGTCGCCCTTCTGGCCGCGCTCCTGGCGGTCCTGACGGTCCGCAGCGGCCTTGCCGCCCTTGCCCTCGGCGGTGTCCACGGCGGCCTCGGCCTTCGCGTCCGCCTTGGTCTCGGTCCGGGCGCCGGCCGCGGTGTCGGTCCGGGTCTCCGCCTTGGTCTCGACGGCGGTGGCCGTGGCCCCCTGCTCGGGGCTCGCGGCGGGCGCGGTCGCGCGACGACGGCGGCGCTCACCGGCGGGCTGCTCGTCGGCTGCGGGCTCGCCCGGCTGGCCGGGGATCTCGATCTGCTGCTGCGCCACGGCCTTCTCGGCCTTGTCGCTGTCGCTCTTCTCCGCCTTGGCGGCCTTGTCCGCCTTTTCCGCCTTCTCGGCCTTGGCCGCCTTCGCGGTCTTCTCCTGCTTGCCCTCGTCGGCGCTGTCATCGCCGGTACGGACCCGGGAGGTGGTACGGCGCTTGGCCTTGGTCACCCCCTCGCCGGAGGCGGTCTCGGAGCCCTGGGCTCCGCCGGAGCCCGCGGCCTGCTTCTCCTTGATGACCTCGATCAGCTGGCTCTTGCGCATCCGCGCGGTGCCCTTGATGCCGAGGCTCGAGGCGAGCTGCTGGAGCTCGGCCAGGACCATGGCGTCAAGGCCGGTGCCCGAGCGGCGTCGCCGCGGGGCAGTGCCAGTGGCAGCACCGGTGGCAGGCGCGGCGGGAGCGTCCGTAGCGGGCGCGGCGGCATTGCCGACACTGCTGTCGGAGGTGCCTGAGGCGTTCACGCCCATCAGATCGGTGGTGTCGCTCACGAAGGGTCCTTCCCTGGAGCGGGCGTCGGCCTGTCTGGCTCGGCGACCGGTTGTGCTGTCCGGCTGTGGTCCTTCCGTTACGGACCGGGCCGGGGCGGTGGTCCGCCGGGTACGGCGGAGAGATCAATTCATGGTTCCGGCGAGACGGAAGACTTTCCTCGGCTCCATCACGCCGATTCCGGAGCGTGCTCGATACTGCTCAGGCAGGCTGCTCAGGCAGTGCTGGGAGGCTCCCGGAAGAAGGGTGGTCCCGGATGGGGACACTGAGCACCTCGCCTCCGAGTACATCCAAGAGGCATCCAGTGCAGACTTGAGGTTAACACTACCGGATCCAACAAATATTCCCCCTCTCCAAGACCGGCAATCGAGTTTTCCCAGCGCCCGGGCCGTTCCGGGCGTGGAGTCAGCTGAGCGGCAGAACGCTCGCCCCCCCGGCGTCGAGAGCCAGCCGGTTGGCCGCCCATCCCTCACCCGCCAGTCGTGCGACCTTGTCGGCCGCACCGTCCTCGACCAGCGCGAGCACCGTGGGGCCCGCACCGGAGATAACCGCAGGGACGCCGTCCGCGCGCAGTCGGTTCACCAGGCCCACGCTCTCGGGCATCGCCGGAGTGCGGTATTCCTGGTGCAGCCGGTCCTCCGTGGCCGCGAGCAGCAGCTCGGGACGCCTGGTCAGGGCCTCCACGAGCAGGGCCGCCCGCCCCGCGTTGACCGCCGCGTCCACATGCGGAACGGTGCGCGGCAGCAGTCCGCGGGCGGTCTCCGTGAGCACCGGGCTGCCCGGGACGAAGACCACCGGAACGATGGAATCGGCTGGGTCCATCCTGATCGCCCGCGCGGCTCCCGCGTCCGTCCAGGCGAGGGTGAAGCCGCCGAGCAGACACGCGGCGACATTGTCGGGGTGGCCCTCGATCTCGGTGGCCAGTTCCAGCAGCGCCGCGTCGTCGAGCTTTTCGGCGCCGCCTATCGTCACCGCCCGCGCGGCGACGATCCCGGCGCAGATGGCGGCGGAGGAGGACCCCAGACCCCGGCCGTGCGGAATCCGGTTGGCACACACCACCTCAAGACCCCGCGGCTGCCCGCCCAGCAGGTCGAACGCGGTGCGCAGGGACCGTACGAGCAGATGACTCTCGTCGCGCGGCAGGGTCTGTGCGCCTTCGCCCGCGATGTCGACGTGCAGACCGGAGTCGGCCACCCGGACCACCACGTCGTCGTAGAGCCCCAGGGCCAGACCGAGGGCGTCGAAGCCGGGGCCGAGATTGGCACTCGAGGCGGGGACGCGCACTCGGACGGCGGCGGCGCGGAACGCTGGACCGGCCATCGCTCGATGACTCTCCTTGTGATTGCGTGAGATTGCTCGAAGAGGTACGGAAAACCGCGGGGGTTGTCACGCGAAGTACGGCGACGCCGCGCAGAGGTGAGTGCTCTGCGTCGGGGCGGATTCAGTACAGCCTATCGAAGGAAGGTTCTGTGGCGACATAGGGCGCACGGGAGGCGCACGATGCGTGTCGCGCCCCCTGCCATCGTCCGGGACCACTCTACTGGAGCGTTCCGCGCGCCCTCTTCGCTCCCGTGCATCTCCTCCACTCCTTGAGTGGATCTTGAGAAAACCGCCGGTCGGAGCGGGGCGGGCGGCAGGACCGGAACGGGCCGGGATCCGGTGGATCCCGGCCCGCGGCGTCAGACCAGTCCGAGCCGAACGGCCGCCGCGTCCGCGTCCACCGGGACCACAACCGGCTGGGGCGCGCCCGCGACCGCCCAGTCCGGGTCCTTGAGCCCGTTGCCCGTCACCGTGCACACGATGCGCTGGCCCGGGTCGACCAGACCCTGCTCGGCCGCCTTCAGCAGCCCCGCCACGCTGGCCGCGGAGGCCGGCTCCACGAAGACGCCCTCCTGGGAAGCGAGCAGCCGGTAGGCGGCGAGGATCTGACGGTCGGTCACCTCGTCGATGAGGCCGCCCGACTCGTCCCGCGCCTGCTCGGCGAAGCTCCAGGAGGCGGGGTTGCCGATACGGATCGCGGTGGCGATGGTGCTGGGCTCGCGGACCGGCTCACCGCGCACGATCGGCGCCGCGCCGGACGCCTGGAAGCCCCACATCCGGGGGGTGCGGGTGGACCGGGGCTCCTGGCCCCCGAACGGCGCCGCGTACTCCTTGTAGCCCTTCCAGTAGGCCGTGATGTTGCCCGCGTTGCCCACCGGGAGCACATGGATGTCGGGCGCGTCGCCGAGCATGTCCACGATTTCGAAGGCCGCGGTCTTCTGCCCCTCGATACGGGCCGGGTTGACCGAATTGACCAGCGCCACCGGGTACTTCTCGGACAGTCCGCGCGCCAGCGTCAGACAGTCGTCGAAGTTCCCGTCGACCTGGAGGATCTTCGCGCCGTGCACCAGGGCCTGGCCCATCTTGCCCAGCGCGATCTTCCCCTGCGGGACCAGCACCGCGCAGACCATCCCGGCCCGCACCGCGTAGGCCGCGGCCGAGGCCGAGGTGTTGCCGGTGGACGCGCAGATGACGGCCTTGGCACCGGCCTCCTTGGCCGCGCTGATGGCCATTGTCATCCCGCGGTCCTTGAAGGACCCGGTGGGGTTGGCGCCCTCGACTTTGAGATGGACGTCACAGCCGGTGCGCTCGGAGAGCACCTGCGCGGGCACGAGCGGGGTGCCGCCCTCGCGGAGGGTGACGACGGGCGTCGTCCCGCTGACCGGGAGACGGTCGCGGTACTCCTCGATGATGCCCCGCCAGCCGTGCCACCGGCGGGTGCCGGACATGCGCGCCCCGGCGTCGGCGATTGCGTTCATTTCTTCCTTACTCCCCTGCTACTCCCGGCCCCGCTGCTGTGCGGTACGCCCGCGTCCCACGCTCCACCCGCTCTCTACTCGCCCTCGACCCGCATGATGCTGGCGACGTCGCGGACCGTGTCGAGGCGGCGCAGTGTCTCCACGGTCGCCGACAGCGCGGCGTCGCTCGCGCGGTGGGTCACGACGACGAGGGACGCCTCGCCATCCTTCCCCTGCTGGCGGACCGTATCGATCGACACTCCGTGCTCGGCGAAGACTGTCGCGACCTGAGCGAGAACTCCCGGCTTGTCGGCGACATCAAGGCTGATGTGGTATCGCGTGACCACATCGCCCATGGGGCTCACCGGAAGCCTGCTGTAGGCGGACTCCCCCGGTCCGGCAGCGCCCGCCAGCTTGTTGCGGCAGGCGGCGACCAGGTCGCCCAGCACCGCCGAGGCAGTCGGCGAGCCACCGGCCCCCGGCCCGTAGAACATCAGCTGACCGGCGGCCTCGGCCTCCACGAACACCGCGTTGTACGCCTCGCGGACCGAGGCCAGCGGATGGGCCAGCGGAATCATCGCCGGATGCACCCGCGCGGTGACCGACCGGCCGTCGGCGGCGCGCTCACAGATCGCGAGCAGCTTGACGGTGCAGCCCATCCGCTTGGCGGAGGCGATGTCGGCCGCGGTCACCTCGGTGATGCCCTCGCGGTGCACATCGTCGAGGGTGACCCGGGTGTGGAAGGCGATCCCGGCGAGGATCGCGGCCTTGGCCGCGGCGTCGAACCCCTCGACGTCGGCGGTGGGGTCGGCCTCGGCGTAGCCCAGCGCGGTGGCCTCGTCCAGCGCCTCGCTGTAGCCCGCGCCGCTGCCGTCCATCCGGTCGAGGATGAAGTTGGTGGTGCCGTTGACGATGCCGAGGACGCGGTTGACCTTGTCGCCGGCCAGCGATTCGCGCAACGGCCGCACCAGCGGGATCGCACCCGCGACCGCCGCCTCGTAGTACAGGTCCGCGCCGCGCTCCTGGGCGGCGGCGTGCAGGGCAGCGCCGTCCTGGGAGACCAGCGCCTTGTTGGCGGAGACCACGCTCGCGCCGTGCTCGAACGCGGTGGTGATGAGGGACCGCGCGGGCTCGATCCCGCCGATCACCTCGACCACCACATCGATGTCCCCGCGTTTGACCAGGGCGGTGGCGTCGGTGGTCACCAGGTGCTCGGGCACCCCCTCGCGGACCCGGTTGGGGCGCCGTACGGCCACCCCGGCCAGCTCCACCGGAGCCCCGATACGCGCCGTGAGGTCGTCCGCGTGCGTCGTCATGATGCGCGCCACCTCTGAGCCCACTACTCCACAGCCCAGCAGCGCCACCTTCAGCGGACGCGTACGCATCATCCGACCTCGTTTCTCATCCATCGTTGAGTGCACCAGTCTCAGGCACTGGACGGAATTTCCTATCCCGGGTCCAGTATCCGAGATTTATTTCTCGCTAGCCGACATCGAGCCGCAGGAGATCTTCCTCGGTCTCGCGCCGGACGATTTCCCGCGCCTGTCCGTCGCGCACGGCGACGACCGGCGGACGCAGCGCGTGGTTGTAGTTGCTCGCCATCGAGCGGCAGTAGGCGCCGGTGGCGGGGACGGCGATCAGATCGCCGGGCGCCAGATCGGCGGGCAGAAAGGCGTCCCGCACCACGATGTCACCGGATTCGCAGTGCTTGCCCACGACGCGGGAGAGCATCGGCTCGGCGGTGGAGGTACGGGAGACCAGCGCCACCGAGTACTCGGCGTCGTAGAGCGCGGTACGGATGTTGTCGGACATCCCGCCGTCGACGCTCACATACGTCCGCAAGCCCGGCAGCTCCTTGACCGTCCCCACCTCGTACAGCGTGAACGCGGTCGGCCCGACGATCGCCCGCCCCGGCTCGACCGACAGCCGCGGCACCGCGAGACCTGCCCCCCGGCACTCGCGGAGCACGATCTCGCGCAGCGCCGCGGCGATCTCATGCGGTTCGCTGGGGTCGTCGTCCACGGTGTACGCGATACCGAGGCCGCCGCCGAGGTCGATCTCGGGCAGCTCCACCCCGTGCTCGTCACGGACCTCCGCCAGCAGCCCGACCACCCGGTGGGCGGCCACCTCGAACCCGGAGGTGTCGAAGATCTGCGAGCCGATGTGCGAGTGGATACCGATCAGTTCCACCCCGTCCAGCTTCAGCGCCCGCCGCACCGCCTCGGCGGCCAGCCCGCCCGCCAGCGGGATCCCGAACTTCTGGTCCTCGTGCGCGGTCGCGATGAACTCGTGGGTGTGCGCCTCCACGCCCACGGTGACCCGGATCTGCACCCGCTGCCGCCTGCCGAGCCGCTGCGCGATATGCGCCACCCGCACGATCTCCTGGAAGGAGTCGAGCACGATCCGCCCGACCCCGGCCTCGACCGCCCGTGTGATCTCCCGCGTCGACTTGTTGTTCCCGTGCAGCGCGATCCGCTCCGCGGGCATCCCGGCGGCCAGCGCCGTGGCCAGCTCCCCCTCGGAGCACACATCGAGGTTGAGCCCCTCCTCGTGCAGCCAGCGCACCACGGCCCGGGAGAGGAACGCCTTCCCCGCGTAGAACACGTCGGCCTCGTCCCCGAACGCCTCCCGCCAGGCACGGCAGCGGGCCCGGAAGTCCTCCTCGTCCAGGAAGTAGCCCGGCGTCCCGAACTCCTCGGCCAGCCGCGTGACGTCGATCCCGCCCACGGTGGCGACACCGTCGGCGTTCCGGGCGACGGTACGGGACCAGACGCGCGGGTCGAGCTGATTGAGATCGGTGGGCGGCGCGCTGTAGTGCCCCTCGGGCAGGACATCGGCGTAGCGGGGCCCGGCGGGGTGGGCGGAACGGCTCATGGTGTCTCTCTCGCAGGTGTCACAGATGTTCTGGAGCGCTGATGCCGAGCAGGTGGAGGCCGTTGGCGAGCACCGTGCCGGCGGCCTCGGCGAGGGCCGTCCGCGAGCGGTGCACGGCCAAGGGTTTCTGCTCGCCGCGCGGGAGGGGCGGACACGTGTCGTGGAAGCGGAAGAAGGCGTCGGCGGTGGCGACGAGATGACGCGCCAACCGGTCGGGCGCTCGATGCCGGGCGGCGGCCTCGATGGTACGGGGGAAGTCCCCGAGGAGTGCGAGGAGGGCGGTCTCGGCGGGATGGTCGTAGACGGCCCCGTCCGGCTGCGCCTCGACCTCGAGGTCATGGGCGTTCCGCAGCACGGCACGGGCCCGCGCGTGGGCGTACCGGACGCGGAACAGCGGGTTGGCCTCGCGCTGGGAGAGCAGCCGTCCCGGGTCGAGGTCGGGCAGATCATGGGCGGCGGGCCGCAGCAGGGCCCAGCGGGCGGCGTCGGGGCCGAGCCGGATGAGCAGCTCGTCGACCGGAACACCGGCGGCCCGGACGGTAAGGACCTCGCCCCCAGGGCCGTCGTCCGCCGTCCGCCCCCCGCAGACGGTGACGAGCCCGCGGACGACATTGGCGACGAGGGCGGTGCGGATGTCCCCGTCGGCCGTCCCCGCGGCGAACCGGACCCGCTCCCCGGCCATGCCGTCCCCATGCCCGTACGCGCGCCCCTGGGCGAGAACGGTGTCCACGAGGTGCCCGTGGGAGGTGGCGTCGAGGGTGATGTTCAGAAACCCGGGGTGGGCGATGTCGACGCGCGCGATCCCCGGCGTACGGACCAGCCGCCGCCGCAGTATCTCGGCGATCCGCAGCGGATCGCCGCTGGGGTCGTTCCGATCCCCGGCGAGCTGAAGCGCGACGTTGGTGGCGTAATCGCCGCAGCCGGGCCGCGGCGGAGTCCGCACCTTCACCCGCTCCGGCACGGTGACACACAGCTCGTCGTCCTCGACGGCACGACGCACGGTGTGCAGCACAGTGCGGGAGAGCTGGGCGGGAGTCACGGGACAAGCGTATGGGAGGAGGGGGGTGCCCCCGCGAACCGGTTTCGTCCTTCGGACGCCGGGACGGTGAAGAACGGCCCGGAGGCCAAGGGTCGGGAGGCCGATGGCCGGGAGACCCGATGGCCGGGAGCCCGACGGCCCGCACACGGACTGACCTCACACGGATGACTGACCGCACACGGCAGACAACCCACCACCCGCAGCGCCCCGGCTGCCCGCAGCAGCCCGGCGCCCGCACACCGACCGCCCGCAGGACACCGACTACCCGCACACCCGGCTGCACCACCAGTCACCGGAGCCCACCGCTAGCCGGTGGGCCCCACAACCGGCGCGGCATCACCGGGCGCCGCGGCGCCGGCACCCCCTCGCCTCATCAGCCGCCCCACGAGCTTCACCAGCTCGGCCGGCTCGAAGGGTTTCGCCAGGAAGGCGTCGACTCCGAGCACCTTCCCACTGTCCATCTCGTACTGCGTACACGCGCTGATGATCGCGACGGGCACATGACATGTCCGCGCATCCGCACGCAACCGTGATGCCGTATGCAGCCCATCCAGTCTGGGCATCACGACATCGAGAGTGATCACATCGGGCCGCACCTGGTGAACGATCTCCAGGCACTCGGCACCATCGGCCGCGGTCACGACCTCGAAGCCCTCCAGCTCGAGGTTGACCCTGATCAGCTGCCGGATGACCTTGTTGTCGTCAACGACAAGGACCCGGCCGGACAACCCAGGCACAATCTGAAGAGTAGGCGCGCGGCCCCAGCCACGTCCGGGTTTTGCCCACTTCCGCCACGTGCGAGGGACCTTTGACCCGGACTCCTGCGCCCCCGCCTCCACATGCGGTATACCCCCCTCCGCTCCCCCGGCCGCCTCCTCCATCCCCTCTCCCGATAAGCGTTCATGAACACCCCGAGTGAGCTGGTAGGGTTCTACCCGTCGCCGCGAAACACCAGCGGCAACGCCCCCGTAGCTCAGGGGATAGAGCAACGGCCTCCGGAGCCGTGTGCGCAGGTTCGAATCCTGCCGGGGGCACCCAGGGGATGGGAATGAACGCGATGGTTTTGCCGCGTTTGTCCGTCCCGGGTGTCATGATCGGGTGCCAGCACTTTGGTGCGGGCGCCCGATTTTTTGTTCCATGTGTCCAGCTCACGGGTGACGGCCACCAGTCCATCCAGCAGATGCCCTGGGATCGTCACCCGTAGGGTCACTTCTTCGCGGGGTCGGCTGTAGCGGACCTCCAGTCCGAAGGCGTTGTAGAGCCGCCGCTGGATCTCCTCCGGGACCAGGGCGAGGTCGATGTTGAGGTGAGGGAGCGCATCCAGCAGAGCCGCGCTGTCGGCGGGATGTACCGCCTGCTTCGGGGCTTCCAGATGGGCCAGCCGCTCGGCGAGCTCTGTGCGCTGCTTGCCCAGGGCGGCGTGCTCTCGACGGATCGCGTCGCGGAACTCCTTCTCCTGCTCCTGGTCAGGCCCGCCGTCCGCGAGAGTACGGATGAGCCGGGCCTGGCGCTCCCCGATGGCCTTGATGGCCTGCTCCAGCGCGGCGCGTTCCTTCGCGGTGCGGTCGCGGGGCTCGTCCGCGAGCCGGGCGGCTTCGAGTGCGGCTTTGAGGTGGGTACGCCGGTCGGGTCCGAAGACGTGGGTGGCGAAGAAGCGGGAGACGGGTGTGATCAGGACCTCTTCCCGAACCCACAAGCTCTTGGGATGGTCACGGAACCAGGGCTTGTCCCGGTGTTCATTCGGGTCGACCTGGCAGGCGTAGTACGAGATCCGGTGGCGGTTCTTGCCGAACATGCGGCGGTCGCAGATCTCGCAGACGACGTACGACCGCAGGACATAGGAACGCCGCGTGGCCGGGTGGGAGTTGGGCCCGTGGGTCGTCCGTGATCCCTGGCGCTTGCGCGCCACGGTGGATGCCACGTCGAACAACTCTTTGGAGACGAGCGGCTCGTGAGTGGGCTGCGGGGACCACACCCAGTCCTTGGGGTCGTTGTAGCAACCGCCTTTCGTCGTCGCACGGCGGTTCCAGACCTGGTAGCCGGTGTACTTGGGATTGCGCAGGATCTCTCGCACGGCCGACCCGCTCCAGCGGTGGAGGGCCATATCGGGGCGAGTGGGCTCCGGGGGCGGGTACGCGACGGGATCAAGGTTCAGGCGGTCGGCGATGGCATCGTATCCGAGCTTGTCCAGCCCGCGGAGCTGGAAGATGTAGGTGACGGCCGGGGCCCTGGACGCGTCCGGGACGAGCCGGTGCTTGGTACGGCCTTCGGCCCGGCGGGCCGGTACGGGATGCGGGACCTTCTCCGCCAGGTAGCCGTAGGGCGGCTTGCCCACATTCCAGCCCTGGGAGACATGCTCGATGAAGCCGTCCCACGACAGCTCCAGCATCTGCAGCACGTACCACTCGGAGACCGCCTGCTTAACGCGCCGCGTGAGCGTGGGCGTGGCGCGTTTGGCTCGCGGACCGGTGACGATCGGCTCATCGGCGGCGCACAGGGCCACCCCAGCCTGCTCCAGCTCGTACTCGATCTTCGTGCCGAAGTAGGTCCGGCGCGCGACGCGTTCAATGGACTCACAGATGACCGCGGCGAAGCGGCGGTCGGGCCGCTGAGCCTCGTCGAGGAGATCAGCGACACTGCCGTCACGGGGAATGGGGATCTGGAATTGCTGGTGCGCAAGGGAATTGCCCCGCTCGCGCAACTCTTTACGCCCGGATTCCACATCGTAGAAATGCGCGACAATCACCCAGCCGGGCGGAAGCGCGGCTCTCGCGTTACGCAACTGCCGGGGCAGCGAGAGAGTGGGGTCCTGGGCGTCCTCCGTAGAGGTCCGGCCGAGCCACGCCACCGGGACGGTCACCGGAAGCGCCGCGGCGTCCGGAATACCGGCCGTGGACCAGGGGCGGTTGGGTACAGGATGCGCCCAGGGCCGAGTGCTGGGCGGGGTGCCGCGCATATGTTGTCCCTCTCCAAGGGTCCGGGTGGGGAGGCTCAGGCGTGGCCGGCCTTCGGGGCACCGTGACCGGCGTACAGCCACTCCAGCACCTCACGAATCGCAGCCCCTTGGCGCTGGGCCAGCGCGTGAGCCTCGCCACCATCGACGACGACGTACTCCACGACCACTCGCAAACCCTCTGAGCTGTGCGTTTCAGCGTTGTCGCGAACGGTCGTCGTCCATGGACGCTCCATCTCGGCGACGTCGTCAAGGCCGCGATCTTGTGGGTCTGTGGACGGGCACGCGGGGTGGTTCACGGCCGCTCTCCGACGCCGGGTTGCCGTGGGTGCCGTTGAATGAGCGGAGTCTCGGGTGTCGCGGACGTTCTCCATGTGGAATCCCCGGTGCTGTGGCGATTTCGACGGTGGTGAGGGATCGGCTACGGGCGCCCGGTAAGGGCGTCCGGCCATCTCGTGATCAATAGAGATTCCAGGGGTAGGTCTTTGCCACCGACCAGACCGGGTCCACTCCCCGGCTGCACCTCATGCACCCGCACCGGGGACCCCGGCGGTTCCTCACCCGAGCCATCAGCGAGCCAGTAGCGGTCCACCATGCCCACGCGGACAAACATGCGAACGGGCGCGATCCCCCGCACCGGGTGCACGGCCGCGACCATCACGACGCGCCGGGTGCACCCCGGGAGCACCCCTCCCGACCGCTCCCGCGCCACCCAACCCCGGCGGCGTCGGTTGCCAGGCCGCCCAGGATGCCCGCACCCGGCCCCTGCGACCACCGCACCCGCCCCAGGCGCACAGCACCCAGGAACGCGAAGCGTGCGCACCCGCTCCGCACCCCGGACACCGTCCCTCACGAGCACACCGCTCCCCCAGGTGCAGCTTGTCCCGAAACCGCTCCCCACCAGACCATCACGGAGCCCAGCAGAACCCGCGCTCCACGTACATCCCGCGGGGAGAGCATCGCCGCAGTTCGGTAGCCGAGAGCGCGCAGCAACACACGTACGGACCAGGCCGCGCCCGGGCGCCATGACCGGGTAGATCGAGATGCTTTGCTCTATCGATATACAGTCGCCCTCACTGGCTTGGCGGCTCGTACACCCCGTGACCTGCGGTCGTCCGGATGGACAGGGTGTCGTCTCCAAGGACGAGCGGGGAAACGGCCCCCGTAACGAACACGGAAACGACGGGGGGATCGCCAGCGAGCCACTTGCGCTCAACTCACGCACGGACGTCTCAGCTGCGCACGTCATTCCCCAGAACGCCCCTCACCGTCGACAGGCAGGGGCAAGGCGATCCAGGCTGCCTTCGAGACCCGCGACCGGCGCAACCCCCAGGCTCCCCTGGCCAGTTCATGCACGATAGGCAGGCCCCGCCCGCGCTCCGACAACAGCGCGCACAACGCTCCCGGACCGCCACTCTGCCCTTCCTCCACCGGAAGAAGCAAAGCACCCACTCCAAAGGGCGGGATCTCAGGAATCCTCGGATCGTGATCCACCACTTCGCAGATGACATCCGATGCTGTGCGGTGCAGCCTCAGCTCATATGGCCCCACCGCGTGTTCGACGGCATTCGCCACCAACTCTGATACGGCCAACACGGCATCGCTCACCGCCTCACCGTCATAGCCGAGGCCGCTCAGGGCATGGGCCAAGACGGTTCGGGCACGAGCAAGAGCCCCCGGCTCCCCACCACGCCAACGCCACAACACGACCGGTGCGCCGTCCGACATGCTCGGCGAATTCATCGCTGCCCGCTCCGAACCCTGTGGCGTCCACGCCGGACATGGCGATGTCGGCCCCTACCAGGTCCCACGACAGCCCACATCCCGGGCAGCACGAGCGGCCCGCCGACCATAAGACAGGAAGCGAGCAAAGCAAATGTGACCAGAACCGGCACCGCCACAACGGCCTCCAGGGGTGATCGCAACCAGATTGCGACCACCACACCGTCGACCTCACGAAGAGCGGAACCGTCCTTCTGTCAGGACTTTCATACGCAGCGCAATGCATTCTCACCCCTAAGGGATGCCCCAATGGTCCGCGATCCTCTCGCCCGGCCAACTCAACCTCCGGGCTTCACCACGAGGCCCCGGCCGCTTGAGAATGCGAAAGGCATCTAAAAATAACCGAGTTGCAGCTATCTCAAGAGGAAGGAATAACCACGCCTACCAGCGCTAGGCCAGCACCCTGAGACCGGCGCTCAACGGAAGTGGACCGATCAGGCACGTCATTTCCTGAAGAGGGAACCAAGTGCACTCACCGCCGAAATAAGCTCGGAGTCCGCATTAGGGATCGGAAAGGGGCTATCGGAGGCCGGACCGATCACGACGGCAAGGCAAGGCCAACTACGCGATCTTTGTGCTCCCAGAGCTTTAGAACCTCCAGCCCGGTTGGCGAGTTCGTGGACATATGTAGACCACATTCACGCTCGGGCAGCAATGCCCACAGCGCATCCAGGCCGCCTCCGCGGTTTTCGTCGGGCGATAAGTATGGAGTTTAGGGAGAGAAGGAAATCCTTCGACATCCGCGGCAGCTCATCCGCGTCTGAATCCGCGTGATCACCAAGGGTATCTGTGGCCCGGGAAATCTCACAGTCATCGGCAGCCGTTGTACCAAGCGTGAGCAGTTCAACTACGCCGCCTTCCGGGATATTCATACGACGCAGGACCAAAGAGCCGGTGATCACGGTATGGCTACCTCCTTGTGTGGGCGCCGCATATCCCGCTCACGCCTCGCGCCGGCGAGGGCTTCCGGCAGACCAGGCAACCGGCTTGGGGGGTGAGGTGCGCCGTGAACATGTAGGTCACATGTCGTCATCAACGTCGTCGAGGTCGAAGTCGAAGGCCAGCTGGCCCGACAGAGCATCGTCCGGCGCGGCCTCAGCCTGGGGCTCCGTCGGGTCCAGGGCCTCCTCGATCTCGTGAGGCAGAGCGTAATCGTCCGCGAGTCGCGCAAGATGGAGGATCAAAGGCAGAGCCAACCCCTCGCGACCAGCACGGTAGTCCTCGCTGAAACGCTGCTGGTGGACGAATGCGGCCCATGCCTCCGCGTCGTCACCGGGCTGGAGGCACGCAACGGTCACTTCGAGGAGGTCCGGGTTCCAGGCGTTCACCGTCGGCCGGTAGGCGTTGTTGCCCGAGGCATTAGTGTGCGGAGTCAGTTTGGCGTCGTCGTTGGTGAGCTTCGTCTGCGTGCCCGACTTGCCGATCGTGCTGTAGAAGACGCGGTCCGAGTCTCCCCGCACCCCGGGCCGCCACAGCCCCATCGCGATGCCCCCACGCTGCTTGCCCTCCAACGCGGGAGAGAGTTCCTCCGCTTCGGCCCAGCACTGTGCCGTCTCGTCCCGGCTGCCGTCGGCGATACGGACGACACGAAGCTGCTTGCCATACAGACCGATCCGCTGAACGGGACCTCCGTCGAGGCCGAGCCTGTCCCGTTCCAGACCGTCGTTCCTCAGCCACGGCCAGCGCTTCCGGACGTCCTGAGCGTGGGCCAGGACGAGCGTCGGAGTGCTGCGCAGTTGTGCGAGGGTCTTCTTGACGAAGGCCGCCGTGAGTGCCGACTGCTCCGCGCTGCTCTTCCTGTCCTCGACCCGTCCCGTCAACGACTTGAGAAGTTCGGGGTACGGTACCCATGCGTGCATCTCGGCCGACTTGCCCAGCACGCACTTCGCGCCCGGCCGGATGAGCACCGCGATCGGCGTGAACTGCTGCTTGCCCGTGGGACCATCGAGGCGGCGTTCCACAAGGTGGAAGGCCACCTGGTTCAGCTTCGCGGGGATGAGCGTGTCGCCGAGCGTATGCTGAGGCACCAGCCGCATACCGGTCTGGCGCAGGCCGTCCGACCAGGCTGCGGCTGCACGCAGCCCTGCATCGGCGAGAGCCTCGTTCGTCTCCACATCCGGGTCCGGTGGACGGATGAACTGGGTCACCAGGCCTGCGTCCGCGCAGCCCAGGCGGATCGCATGCTTGGGGTCGCTCCGTCGCTTGGCATGGCGGAAGGCGTCCTGCCCGTCGAGCTCCACGAAGGCCAGCCGCACCCCGGGGACGGCTTCCCGCAGTGCGGCCATGGAGCGCGCGACACCGGTGCGGCGCTCCTCGATGGCCTTGTCGTGTTCCTGCCCCCGGCGCGGCACACTATCGCCTCCCAGCGGTGCACCGAGACTCCCCAGGGGCCGCGTGTGCAGCCGGACGGTCAGCTCTTCCGCCTCCCACACCCAGGTATCGGGGCCCTGCACACGCCGGTGCCCGGCCAGCCCCAACCCCGTCTCCGCCGCGGCGATCATCTGATCGCGGATGGCGTCGTTCTGGTGGAGCACGACCGCGGTGAGGTCTTCCCCTTCGAGGGCTTCGGCCAGGCGTGCCCGCAGAACCTGAGCGTTGTGGGCCGCGTTCAGCTCACGCTTATCCAGGATGACCGCGAGGTCTCCGGGATCCTTCTCTTCCTTGTTCTTGGGAATGGGCGGCAGCGTCTTGAGCTGCTTCTTCGGCGGCCGCGCGTACGCACTGCGCTCGAGCTTCGGAACGGGAACAAACTCGGGAGCGATCGCCTGCTCCGCCCACTCGATCAACCGCCGGCGTTCACTGGGCATCAGTCCGGTGCCGATGGTGTGCCTGCCCATGGCCGCCTGATGCCCGATCGCGATCCGGATGCCGTCCCGGCCGTGGATCCAGTGGTCGGCCTCCTTCACCAGGCGGTCCGGGGAAGGCAGTGCGTCGAGTGCGCTGATCCGGGCGAGCATTCCTTCTGCTCCGCCCTGACGCCAGTCCGTGGTGCCGTTCTTCCACTCCAGCATGGCGACCGAAAAGCGTTGCGGCTGCGGGCCGTCGTGGACGAGGGAGTCGTCCGGGAGCAGGTACGCGGACACACCCTTGCCGTACGGCATGTAGACCTTGCCGGTGACGAACCGACGCACGCCGGCGGCCACGTGGACGCGCGGGACGGGGGAGAAGGGAACGGTGCGGACGGTGATGCGGAGGGTCGCCGCGTAGTAGGCCGACCTGCCGTCGCTGCCACCGCGCCGCCTGGGTACGTACTCGATCACGTTCGACATCAGCTCGGCGCCCCCGCTTCCCTGCCCCCTGGCCCCCGTGCGGCCGGCGACCTGCCGGAAGGCCAGCTGCTGCCCGTGGTGTTCGTACGGTCCCTGGCGAGCGATCCGTGAGGCGAGGACGTCGGGAAGCAACCGGTACACGTGGGGCGCGGGCAGAGCGGTTCCTCCGGGCGACACCTTCTGCTCGAGGAGGTCGACCCTGCCGGGCCGCCAGCTGAGAGCCACGGTGTCGAGGTCACAGAAGCAGCTCATCAGCAGGGCCGTGGTCTCGGGATCGTCGGCATCGCGCGGGAGGCTCTTGAGCCAGGTGGCGATGTAGAGGTTCGTCACCGCCATCGGGTACGCGTCCTGGCAGTACAGCCAGGGGTTCTCCGAGCCGAACTGTGCCGTGGAGTCGACCGTGACGATGTCCGGCGCGGTGGCGCGCATCAGCTGGTTGACCGCCGCTGTGGGTACGCGACGCCGTCGCTCGGCCTGCCCCTCGGTCATTCCGCCGTGGTAGAGGTGCAGGAGTGGTTCCTCCCAGCGAGCGGGCAGGGAGAGCGTGTGCATCGGGACGACGAAGGGTCCCTGTGCCGGGTCGGGCAGGTACGCCGCCGGGCGGTTGTATTGGTAGGCCATGGTGCCGTTCTCCTCAGGGCAAGGCGTGAAGTGTGCGGACGCGACGCGGACACGTCGCGCATGCGGTGCGGTGTGGTGGCGGATGCCGTCAGCCCATGTCCACCAGGGCGCAGTAGAGCGGTTCGTACAGCTCACGGACGAGGGATTTGTCGATCGGGGCTGGGTGCCGCTCCGCCGTGTTCCCGTCCTCGAAGTAGGGGGCGAGCACCTCACGCATGCTCGCCAGCAGGCTGGTGTCGGGGGTGTCCGCGTCCTGGAATCCGGCTTCTCGGGGGGAGAAAGCCGCGTCGACGAAGACCACCCGGGCCGGCACGCCGCCGCGCACCAGACGACCGATGACCTGCCACATGACGACGAGCTGGTCCCAGGTGAACGACACCTTCTCCTCGTCCCGCAGGCTGGACCAGGCCAGCCTGCGGGTGAGGAAGCGGTTCCACTGACGGCGTGCGCGGCTGCGGAACGCCACGGCCGCCTGGTCAGGTGTGGCGGCGGCGAGCGCGTTCTGCCGGAAGGATCCGTCACCATCCCGGAGTTGGCGCACGGCCCAGTCGTTGATGGACTGGATGGCGAGTGAGATGTCGTCGGGCCGAGGGTGGGGGCGTGCCAGGAAGTAGACCGTGCCGATGGCCGCCTTGCCACCGCGCAAGACGATGTTGTGTCCTCGCTCCACGGCGAGCAGCGGCGCGACGAGAATGTCGCCGCCGACCGAGGGGAATGCCTTCACGTCACCGCGCGGCAGGGTCCGTGCGGCGGCATCCTCCGGCAGCCGGGTCCAGGCGGTGTCGGAGTCCGCGTCGTCGGACACGAGCCGGGTGACGCGGCCGTTCCACTCGGGGATCTGGTTGAGGTACTCGGCAGCCCGACGTGCCTCGTCGTAGCTGCCGACGAGCAACAGGATGCGGCGGCGGTCCGGATCGTCGATCTCCTTCAGCTCGGCGTCCAGCATGCTCTCGGCGTCCGGCAGGCTCCGGTCAGGCACCGCGAGCTGGTGCAACACGTGGAGGAGGGCCTGCGGGCGTTCTTCGGGGTCGCAGCCGGACAGGCGCAGCGGCTTGGGCCGGTCGTTTCCGGGCCAGTACAGGAACTCCTTGCGGAACTCGCTGCCCAGGACGGCTTCGACTTCCTCGTCGTGAGGACGCAGTACGGCACCGACCTCGGCGTGCACGTGGTACCTGCTCGAGGTGCCCGCCCAGCTCGTCGCGGACATGAGCAGGACGTGCGGGCCCGGACGGCCGTCCACGGCACACAGGTCGCCCAGTCGCATGAGCAGTTCGCGGCCCACGCCGTTGCAGTGGAAGAAGCGGAGTTCACCGCTACGGTCACCATCGCGCTCACGGTCGTCGTGACGGAACTGGAAGCCGAGCACGTTACCCATGGGCGACTCGGGGATGACCGCCTCGTAGTCCTTGGGGGGCCTGCGGGAGAGCACGTTCGAGGCGCTCTCGAGATTGAGGGCGGCCTCGACGCGCGGCCACAGCGTGGTCATGAAGTCGAGACGGCTGTGCAGAGCGGAAAGGAGCAGGGTGAACTCGAAGCGCCGGGCCTGGAGGTCGGCTTCCGCGAGTACCGTGCTGTCGTCTCCGACGATGTCGGTGAGCGTGTCGCGCAGCCTCTCACGCGTCCGTGCTCCCCGGGGCGCGTGCAGGAGCTCCAGGGTGAGGTGGACGAAGGTGTTCACCAAGGGTGTCACTTCGTCGTCGTCACCCGTGCTCTGCTGCTCGTGCAGCGGGTCGTCGCGGAACCGACCGAGCGCACCGTCCAGCGTCCGGGCCGCCGCAGGCGGGCCTTCGCCCTCCTTCCGCCCCGGGAACCAGCTGTCCAGCAGCAGACTGTGGAGGGTGAAGGCGCTGAAGTAGTCGACGCTGATCCACCGCCTGAGCTTGTCGTCCTTGACGAGCAGGGCGAAGAGGCGGTCGGTGGCGGCGCTGACCGTGTTGACGGCGTTGGTCCAGTCGTCGACGTCACGGGCGGACAATTGGAGCCGTCCGTCCCGGGCCATCTGCTGGAACTTGTGGACTGCCACCTCGTCGAACCAGGAGTTCGGGGCCTTGCCCACCAGAGTGCTGGCCGGGGCGAAGGCCGTGTCGAGCTGCATCTGGACCCGGTCCGCCTCGTCGACGATGATCAGGTCGCTGAGCCGGCACGCGAGTTCGAGGTACCTGAGCTGTTCCTCGTGCTGGTGCAGCGGGACGGAGCTGTGCACCAGACCGGCCGGGGTGGCGACCCACACCTGTGCGTCGACCAGATCACGAGCCCCGCGGTGGCGCGGACAGCGGTTCCACAACGGGCACAGTCTCCGCTGCGGCTTCGAGCCTTGTGCGTCACGCTGCGTGCTGCTCTCCTCGTCGAGGAGGGGATCGCCGTCCGTGGCCTCCTGCTCGGGGACGGTGTACAGCGTGATGCACGGTGCTTCACGGACGCCGAGCGGGCGGCGGGCTTCCAGGCCGCGCAGCACGTCGACGGGGCAGGCGCTGCTGAGGTAGGCGAAGCCCGCGTGGTCGTGCGCGAGCATGGTGGCGGCGCCGGCTGTGGCGGTGCGACGGTGCAGCCGGTTGATGTTGCGCTCCCTGGTGGAGTGTCCGAGGATCGGTGCCGCCCGCACACCGAGCCGGTCGAACTGCTCCACCACGGCGAGCGTCTCGGCCACGTCCCCGACGACGATGGTGACCCGGCGAGGTGTCCGGGTCACGAGGTGGTACGTCAGGATGTCCCGGAGGGTGGACTTGCCAGCCCCCACCATCCCCACGAGGTGCAGCAGCCGGTCGATCCTCAGCCGTCCCTGTTCGGTGAAGCGGCCGAGTTCCGCGTTGCGCACGAGCAGTTTCACCCGCCGAAGCCGCCCGGCCCAGCCGTTGCGCGGTCCCTCCGGCGCCGTCGCCTCTACGGCGTCCATCTCGTCGGCGGCCTTTTCAAGCTCTTCCCAGGTGACGTCGACGGGCTCTCCATGCCCGGCCGGTGGCGCGCCGAGCGCGTGGGCGCGCGGCAGGGTGTCCGTCAGCAGTTCCTCGTCGAACACCACGGAGTGAGTACGGTCCTGCACCCGGAAGGTGTGCTCTCCCTCCTCGGCGAACGGAATGGACCGCGTCGCGAACCGCGGAGGGGCGCTGAGCAGTTCTTCGAAGATCTCGAAACGGCTTGCAGCGCGCGACGTCTCGCGACGGCGCGGCACGGAGCCGGGTCCGTCGACGTCGTATCCACGCAGGTGCTGGGGGACCTTCAGGTAGTCGGCCAGCGCCTCCGACCAGGCGTGACGTCGCCGCATGTCCCACAGGTAGTGGCGGGCGCGCAGAACGCGCAGCCGCTGTTCGTCGGTGCGGACGTCTCCGAACACCTCGCTGTACGGGTAACCACCCAGCAGCGGCCAGACATCGGCAGCCGTGCGGGTGGGCGTCACGTCCTGCAGGAGGTACAGGCCCAGTTCGACGTCGAGAAGGTCGCCGGGGCGGAAGCTGCCGAGGTTCGCCGGCCACACCTCGGTGAGCTGCTGCGGTGAGCAGCGCCGGTGCCATTCCCTACGGTCACGCACGGCGTCCTCCTTCGGTACGCGGGTTCCCCGCCTTGTCGCGCGGGGCCGGGATCTCATCGGCGACCAGCCGCAGGAAGGCCTGGTCGTCCAGGAGGGTGACCCGGTCGGCCAGGTCCTCCGGCAGGTTGCGGCGGAACTGCCGCCCATACGCCTCGTTGTCGCGGAAGCGGTAGCGGGGCACGACGAGGAACGCCCGGTCGTACGGCGGCTCGTTTCTGAACGGAGTGAGGGAGCACGCCAGGAGAACGGGGTTCACCCGGTCCTTGACGTCCACCGCCCAGTGCCGTCGCCCCGGCAGGGGGACGCGCAGGTCGTACGCGTCGTAGTTGGGCCACATCTCGGCGGTGATTCCGAACTTCTTCTCCAGGGCGGCTTGCAGATCGGTCTCCGCGAGCCCGGGGCTGGTGATGAACATCCGCAGGGGGCGGCTGAGCTGGAAGACCCCGCCTTTGTCGGCACGGAGCGGCGTGCCTTCGTCCGAGGTGCCGTCGCGGCGGCACCGGTCCAGTTCGCACCGGTGGCCGCCGTGCAGCAGCGGCACCATCAGGCAGCGGCAGCGAGCGCACTGCCGGTACGTGCCGCGCCGCAGGTAAGAGGCGGGCACGGGCTCGTAGCAGCGCTTGATCACGTCGTGCAGCAGCATCCCGCAGTTCGGATCGCCGCCGAGCAGCGCCAGCTCGGCACCGGTCAGCACGGGCCTGGAGGTGAGCAGGGCCCGGAACGCGGTGTACGCCTGCGGGGCCTTGGCGGCGCGGCACACGGCGAGTGCTTCCCGGATGCATTCGTTCTCGAAGAGCTCGGCGGCCGGGTCGGCCGCGCTCACCTCCCACTCCAGGCACAGCTGGTGAGGCAGCCGGGTCTCCGGGTCGACGAGCAGGGCCGCTCCGGGGAGGTTATCGGGTGGCAGCTCCAACGGCCATTCGGTCAGGGACCGTTCGCAAGCCCAGCGGGCCATCTGCGGCACACTGCCCGGCGGTTCCTCGCCCTGGCGCAGGCAGTGCAGGACGAGTCGGTTGTACGCGTTCTGCACCTTCGCCGGGTAGACGGGGTTGGGTACTGTCCTCTGCCGGGACAGGCACGCCAGGGCGCTGGCGATCTGGCGAAGCAGCCCCTCGTCCGTGCCGACGGCGTCCTCGGACCGTGCGTCCCTCATGTCCGTCGTGGTCACGCCTCCACCTCTCCCACGACGGTGCCGTCGGGCGCGGCGCTCGGACACCATCGGGAGACCGGGCAGGACCGGCAATGCGGTCCGGGGCGGGCGTCCCATGTCTCGTCCTCCCGCCACGGGCCGGCGTACCGCCGCAGAACCGACAGCGCCTTCCGCTGCTGGCAGGGGTCCGTCGGGTCGATCACGTGCGGCTCGGAACCGTCCGGCCGGAGGATCTCCACCTCGACGCGCGAGCCGTCCGGATCGCCGCCCAGTGCTCCCTGCGCCAGGAGCGTCACCGCCAGGGCGAGTTGGGGGTAGGTGTCCAGAGGGTCCTCGTGGTGACGGCGCCGCTTCCGTGTCGTCTTGAGCTCCCGCCACACCCACGAGCCGTCCTCTTGGTAGAGCAGGTCGGGTTTGGCGATGACGACGGCCTGCGCCGCGGTGTCGTGGACGACTCGGAGGGCTTCGGGCTCGACCCGCTGGATGAGGGCGGCGTCCTGGAACGGACAGGCGTCGACGTGGTGGAGCAGCATGTCCCGACCGGTCGCAGCGTCCTCGTCGGAGACCCGCCAGCGTCCCTCTGTCCAGTTCTCGCACTCCGGGGGCATGTCGCCGGCCGCGCACGGCGGCCGTCCCGGGCGTCGGTGCAGCTTCTCGATCCAGCCGTGCACCGCCTGGCCGAGCCTGGCCGTGCTGCCGTACTCGTCGGACTTCGGCAGGTGCAGGGCACGGAGGAATCCCTGTGCGGGGCAGGCCGCGTGATAGCGCAGATCGCTGACCGACACCTTCCTCAGCGGTGCCACCCGCGAGGGGAGTCCGAGGACGCCGGGCCTGCGCGGGACGGCCTCGCAGCCGGTGAACTGCTTGCAGTCCACGCAGGACGAGCCGGGTACCGGCCTGCCGCCCGCCACGACACGGGTCACGTGCGCGTGCCCGTACTCGGCGTAGTACGCCTCGGCCTCCTCGGCCGTCCCGTCGAACTGCACGCGCGACCGTCCGTCGGCGAGCCCGACTTCGACGACACGCACCCGCTCGGGCCGGGCGGCGGGTCCGTACGGCTGGAACGCGCGCGTCCACTTCCGGGGCCAGGCCGCCTGGCGCCCGTGAACAGCCACGTACCCGGCGATGGCGATCTCACCGGGCTCGGAGTCCTTGGCCTCGCCATGCCGCAGCCGCCAGTACTCGCGCAGTCGTCCGCCGGCCGACTCGTACCTGCGCCACCAGGCGTACATCTCCCAGAACTTGCCGTTCTCCCGCTGGGCCACCCAGTACGGACGGACCGGCTGGAGCCGTTGCTCACCGTCGTCGGCGCACGCTGCCACGTACGTACGGAGGGCGTGCTCGGCATACGTCAGGTGACCGGGATGGAGGGCGGGAGTGCGGCAGCGCAGCGCCGCCAGGGCCTGGTCGGGTGTCTCACCATGGAACTCGACCCGGTCGACGGCATCCATGACCGGTCCGAGGGTGAACGTTTCGAGCTCCGGCTGCGGCAACCGGAGACGCCGGGCCGGCCAGAGACCGGGCCGGGCCTTGGCGGCGGCGTGCGAGGGGCAGGTGTGCTCCTCGCTCCCGCCTGTACCGGGCCCCACGCGAACGAGGCCGTCGTTCCCGGTCAGCCAGTGCGGCTTGTGCCATGCCGTCATGTCGTGACTCATTGCCTCCCCCTTGTCTCGGAACAGACGGCACCCTTCGGACCGGCCGGGTGCGCCTCCGCATTCGACCGTAGCAGAAACCTTGGAACTCATTGGAAGTTATTGGCATAGGTTGGTTCCTGCGCTAAGCTGCCCCGCATGGCGGCATCACTGGAGGAGCTCGAGCAGCGCCTGTCCCACCTGCGCAGCGAGTTGCGCGGTGCTGTGCGCGCACGGGACAAGGCCGAAACCGCGCGCATCCGGCGCGCGCTGCGCGAGGCCGAGGCCGCGTGGGAGGATGCCCTCGAGTCCGAGGCGGGACCGGACGACGAGGCACTCCTGACCGAGCCCACGGCCCCGCAGGCGTCGGCAGCCACAGGCGCACCACGCCTCAAGGAGCGCCCGACGCACGGCTCTATCCCGATCCGCGAACAGGTCCACCAGGCGCTCACCCTGCTGGGCGCCCCCGCCTCCCCGAAACTCATCTCGTCCACGTACGAGGCGTTCTTCACCGAGTCGCTGGTCGCCACCAAACTCGCGTCCCTCCGCCGCGACGAGGAGCGCTCCTTCACGGCGCAGGGCTATGCCCGCCCGTACTACATCTGCGCGGCGCTGACCCACGACCGCCTCGTCCCCGCACGCGGACTCCTGGCCCTGTCCACCTGGCCCGTGGAACGACGGATCATCGGCCCGCTCAGCCCGCGCGCCGACTTCCTCACCCACGCGATGGGAACCGCCGAGCAGATCCAGCGACTCACCACCGCGGGGCATCCGGCCCCCGACGCGGCCTGGCGGCTGCTGCGCCGTTTCGCCCTCGCGATCCCGGGCGCCTACGACGCTGCGGCCCGGGAACCCGACCCCGCCCGCGTGATCGCGGCCGCCCACACCGAAGCGGCCGTCCACCAGCAGGAGGACGATCACCAGCGGCAAGCGGCCGCGCAACGCGTCCGTACCCAACTCGCGGACGTACAGCAACTGTTCGGTGCGGCGCCGATGCGTGACGCCCTGCGCGACGCGAGTGGGACCCTTTCCTGACGACCCCTCCCCGACGGCGATGACGTCAGACGCCTCGCACGCCGGTGAGCTCCCGAAGACGTTCCCGAAGTAGAGACGATGCCCACGCAGCAGTCCGAACCTCCCGACAACCGACTCGCGCGTCTGCGCGGGCCGCAGCCCCCTCAGCCGTACACCGCCCGCAAGATCACCGCCCTGACCGCCAATCCCGCCTGCGCCCGCCGCGCCGTCCTCGACGCCGCCGGGGTGGACAAGGCACTGCTCGCCCAGCAGGTCGGATACGAGCCGCGCTTCGGCCAGTCACCCTTCGCCCTCGCCCGCGAACAGGCGTTCCACGGCCTCGTGAAGTGGGGTGGCTACGCCGAGCTCATCCGGCTGCTGCGCGAGCAGCTCTCCGTCCCCGTGGCAGAGGCCCATGTCACCGACCTCAACGAGGTGGGGGGCAACACGGCCCTGCACGTGCGCGAGCGGGAGACCCGCCGCCTCATCGCGCACGTGGCCTCCGGCCAGGACGTCCGGCTCATCCTCGACCGCCCCGTGCTCACCCTCGAAGTCGCCGGTCAGACGGCGTACTTGGAGCCGGACGCGCTCACCCACCGCATCGAGGGAAAGTTCCACGTCGTCCTGATCCGCTCGTTCGCGGCGATCGACGGCCAGGCCAACCCGACCGCCGTCGCCGAGGCGGCCAAGCAGGCCGCGGTGTACGTCCTCGCCCTCCGTCGCGCCTTCGACACCGCCGGGCTGCCCACCGAGCAGATCTCCCACAAGTTCCTGCTCGTCTGCCCCAAGGACTTCTCCAACCGCCCCTACGGCCGCCTGATCGACCTCCGGCAGGAACTCGACGCCCTCCAGTTCCAGCTCTCGCGGCTGCGGCGCGCCGAGGACCTCGCAGTCCGGCTCCCCGAGACGGCGACCCTGGACACGACCCAAAGCGCGGACGAACTCTCCCCCTCCATAGAGGCGTTGGACGCGTCGTACACGCCCTCCTGCCTGTCCTTCTGCGAAATGGCACGCTACTGCCGCGACGAGGCCGACGGATGCGCCTCGCCGGCCCGCCTGGGCAACGGCGTGCGCAACGACCTGCCGGGCATCGACTCCACCCGCACCGCACTCGACTACCTGGACGGCGTCGCCGCCCCGGGAGAGGCCGAGGAGGAAGCCGCCGACCTTGTGCGCGCCGCCGCCCGGCTGCGCCGACTCCGCCGGGGGGCCGCATGAGCGTCCTGTCCACCGTCGCGACGCTCACGGCGTCCCGCTCCGGCCGTGCCGAGCGGCTGACGACCGTCCGCCACCAGCACCTGGACGCGAAGCCGTTCGTCCTGGTGCCGCTCACCCTGGCCGGCGAGGCGTGCGCGCCCCTGGCCGCGCTCGCGGGTACGGACCCCGAGCACCCGACCCTCCTCACCGTCCGTCAGCCGCGCAATCGCGCCGAACGCTTCCGGTTCGCCGAGCGCCTCGCCGCACTCCTCCTCGCGTACATCGACGGGTGCCGGACGGAGACGGAGCCCTACACCGTCGGCCGCGGCAAGGAAAAGGAGGAACGTCTGCGCTTCCAGCGGGCCCCGCAGCTCCTCGTGCCGAACGGCCAGGGCATCGCGTACGTGCGCCTGCTCGGCCGTCTGACGAGACTGCGCGCCACCGAGGGGCCGTACGCGGTCGACCCGTCCGTGCCGGCCCTCGGCAAGTGGCTGACCTGGTGCGCGGAGCTGGCCGAGTTTCCGGACTCCGGTGTGCTGCTCTCGATGACCCGGCTGCTCGCCGCGCACTGGGCCACGGGCCAGAGCCCTTCCGAGGACTCCCACCTCGCGTCCCTGCTCGCCTGGATCGATCCGCCGGAGGACAGCGACGGCGCGCGGGCGGCGCGCGAGGCGGAGGACCGGGCCGTGTGGCCGCTGGCCGGTCCGTCCACGGATCCAATCTTCGACCGGACGCTCCACGAACTGATGACGCGCTACGACAAGGCGTCCGACGACCGCGGACGCGAGGCGGTCGGCCGCCAGATCGACCGTGATTTGAGCGGCCAGATGCTGCCCACCTGGCGGCTGATGTGGCGCGGCGTGGAGCTGCTCCGCGATTTGCCAGAGGGTGCCCACGTCCCCGACCGCTGGTCCCGAGATCGGCGCTGGTTCTCCGAGTACGCCGAGTACCTGGACGCCGACGGCCGCCCGCAGGCCCGACGCGACCAGGCCGTCAGAGCCGCCCGCCGCCTGGCCCGGCTGGAGGACGCGGTCGCCCGCTACGAGGCGGAGCGCGCGTACGACGATCCGCTGGTGCTGGCGGAGTACGAGCTGACCGGCGAGGCGTTCACAGGCACGGTGACGGCCAGGGACGAGGACCGCTTCGTCCCCGGCGACCGTCCCGGCTCTCAGGTGTGGCGTCCGACAATCACCCTCCGCACCGACACCCGCGTCGGTCTCTCGGTCGGCACAGAGGTGAAGTCCCCCGCCCGGCCCAGCCAAGGAGCCCGGATCCACGAAGTACGACAGGAAGACGACGGCGGCCACACCGTGGTGCTCCAGCTCAAGGGCGGCTTCGCGAACAAGCGCAAGCCTCCGGCACCGGCCGGCACCCTCGCGGAGACCGGCGAGGAACTGACGTACACCACGCTCAACCCCACGGCCATGCCGTCCGCCCTGCCCGACGAGGAGAACACCCCCTGGACCCACGGCGGTCCGCCTCAGCCGTACGAACCCACCGACGAGGACGCAGAGGAGACCTGGGAGTGACCGCCCTCCTTCCCGGCACCGAGGAGCCCGAAGCCCTCACCCCCGGCGAACGCGCGGACCGGGCGGTCACGGGGATCCTGACCAGCCTCGACACCGCGCCCGGCCGGGGCGTCGTGGTGGACTCGCCTCCCGGAGCCGGGAAGTCCACGCTGGTGGTGAAGGCCACCGGGCACCTGACTTCCGCGGGCCACCAGCTCGTGATCGTCGCGCAGACCAACGAGCAGGTCGACGACCTCGTGGACCGCATCGCGCGGGAACACCCCGGCCTGGCGCTCGGCCGCCTCCACGCCGGCGGCCACATCCTCCCGCCCCGCGTCACCCGGCACCCCAACGTCACCGGAAGCAGCCAGGTGACGGACCTGCGCGACCTGCCCGTCGTGGTGTCCACCGCGAAGAAGTGGTCGTTCGTCACCCCGGACAAGTGCGCGCCCTGGCGGTGGGCCATCGTCGACGAGGCGTACCAGATGCGCTCGGACGGGCTCCTGGCGACGGCCCCGCTGTTCGCCCAGGACGACTCGCAAGTCCTCTTTGTCGGCGACCCCGGCCAGCTCGACCCCTTCGCCACCGTGGAGACCGACCGCTGGCACGGCCTGACCTGGGACCCCCTGCGCAACGCGGTCGACGTCACCCTCGCCCACAACCCCGATCTCGTCCGCCACCAGCTTCCCGTCTCCTGGCGGCTTCCGGAGACGGCGGCACCCCTGGTCGAGCAGGCCTTCTACCCCTTCTACCGGTTCGTCCCCGGCACGACGGCACCGGAGCGCGTGCTGTCGTACGCCAGCCTGTCCCACGGCTCCGGCCCGCTGGACGACGTCCTCGCCCGGGCCACCGACTCCGGCTGGGGCCACCTGGAACTCCCCGCCCGCCACACCCTCGACCAGGACCCGGAGGTGGCGGATGCCCTCGCGGCGACGGCGGCCCGGCTACTGGAGCGCGGTGCGCTGGTCAACGGCGAGCCTCTGACCGCGGACCGCATCGCGATCGGCACGGCACGCACCGTGCAGGCGGACGCGGTCCGCTCCCGCCTCACCGCCCGCGGCCTGACCGGCATCACCGTGGACACCGCCAACCGCCTCCAGGGCCGCGAGTTCGACGTCACCCTGGTCTGGCACCCGCTGTCCGGCCGCCAGGACGCCTCCGCCTTCCACCTGGAAACGGGCCGCCTGTGCGTCCTGCTCTCCCGGCACCGCTTCGCCTGCATCGTGGTGGCCCGCGCCGGCATCCGCGACCTGCTGGACCGGCATCCGCGCAGTAGCCCCGTGTACCTGGACGTACCGCCGAAATTCCCGGACGGGTGGCGGGCGCATCAGGTGGTCATGGGGCATCTGGAGCGGGGGGAGCATAGGGTGCGGGCGACATGACCAGCTGACGAATGGGTCTCAATGTCAGTGGCAGGATGTACGGTCCACGCAGATGGGGTGTGAGGGGGATATCTAGAGCATGGCAGCAGTGATCAGAACCCGATCATCAATTCGCCGTACACGGAGCCAACTTGGCACTGGGAACTGGACGAGCGGGGGCAGCCGACGGGGAAACGGCTTCCAGAGGCGCCGACCAAGCGAGACCTCATGTCGATCACCGGTCACCCGGTGTGACCTACGACAGTAAATCCACGTCCACCCCGGAGGTTCCGTTTTCATGGTCCCCAGCGAAGCGGGCCGCACGATCGACCGGTTGCGCAAGCATCTGACCGGCGCCACGCGTCTGGACTCGCTGTCGGAGTCATTCTCCGTGTTCGTCTACGAGGCGCTCCAGGAGGAGTTATCCGATGTCGGCCTGCGCCTGCTCCTGCACGGCCACAGTCTCGATGACTTCGCCCTGAACGGCCTCGAGGAGGAAAATCTCCAACGCGCCCGGCTTGACCAGCACCGCATCGCCCGCGCGTTCGTGACCTGGGCCGAAGAGCGTCTCGAAACGCGAGCGCTCAAGCGGCGCACCCGCGGGACCTGGACGAGCGTCGATGGGCCGTTCCCTTATGTCGTCGACGGCGCGGGCCTTGAGGCCGAGAGCCTCGGCCTGGTGGCGTCCCAGGACCTGTACTTCCCCCTGGAGACCACGGACGCGGACAAGGTGGCGCAGACCGTGGTCCGCTTCGAGCGTATGTGGCACGACGACGCGACCAGCAGAGCCCTCCAAGAGAAGTTCCTCAACGCCGCCTGGGCCCTCTTCGAGGACAGGGCTCCCGAGTCCGTCTACCTGCGCATCCTTACGTCCCTGTTCAAGGACTTCGTCGAGGAGGCCGGCGAGGAAACCGCCGAGCGCGGAAGAACGGGCTTCTACGACTCCGTCGTGTGGAACAAACTCTACAAGTTCCAGCGTGACGGCGTGCTGGGCGCGATCGAGAAACTCGAGCGCCATAACGGCTGCATCATCGCCGACAGTGTGGGCCTGGGAAAGACCTTCGAGGCACTCGCCGTCATCAAGTACTACGAGCTGCGCAACGACCGTGTCCTCGTCCTCGCGCCCAAGCGGCTGCGGGAGAACTGGACCATCTATCGCGGCAACGACAGGCGCAACCCGCTGGCAGCGGACCGCTTCCACTACGACGTCCTCAACCACACCGACCTCAGCCGGACCTCCGGACTGTCGGGGGACATCGACCTGGCGAACGTCAACTGGGGCAACTACGACCTCGTCGTGATCGACGAGTCCCACAACTTCCGCAACAACCCGCAGGTAAAGGGACGGACGACCCGGTACGAGCGCCTCATGGACGAGGTCTTCAGGTCCGGTGTCAGGACCAAGGTCCTCATGCTCAGCGCGACGCCCGTGAGCACGCGCCTGGCCGACCTGAAGAACCAGGTCCTGTTCGCCACCGAGGGAGACGACCGGGCACTGGCCCCAGACGGGATCAGAAGTATCGAGACCACACTGAACAAGGCGCAGAGGCACTTCAGAGAGTGGCAGCGCCTTCCCGCAGCCACCCGGAGCACGAAGTCCCTGGTCGGTACGCTCGGCATGGATTACATCCGACTGCTGGACCTGGTCACGATCGCCCGCTCCCGCAAGCACATTGAGAAGTACTACGGCACCAAGGACGTCGGGAAGTTCCCCACCCGCCTGGCTCCGGTCAACCTGACCCCGCCCATCGACACGGCAGACAGGATGATCCCGCTGGAGGAGATCAACCGGTCGATCCTGCGCCTGAACCTGGCGGCCTACAAGCCCACCTCGTACGTCAGCGCGAGGCACGAGAGCAAGTACGCGGTCCTGTACGACCAGAAGGTACGCACGGGCGGCCAGCGCGTGTGGCGGCAGACAGACCGTGAGAACAACGTGGTCCATCTGCTGCGAGTAGGTCTACTCAAGCGCTTGGAATCGTCGGTCAACTCCCTAGGCAAGACGCTCGGCAAGATCCTCGCAACCATGGAGGGGGCGATCGCCAGCATCGACGCCTACGAGGCGACCGGGACTGAGGGAACGTCCATCGACAGTTTCACCGACCTGGAGAAGATCGACCTGGACGACCCCCAGTTCGAGGACACCGTCGGCGGCAGCGTGAAGGTCTTCCTCGCCGACATCGACCGCGTGCGATGGCGGCAGGAACTCGAACAGGACCGGGACACTGTGGCCGCCCTGCTCGCCGAGGTGACGGCGGTCGATGCCGACCGTGACGCCAAACTGGCCGAACTCCGGCGGTTCCTGCGCGACAAAGTCGAGCGGCCCACCAACAACGGCAACCGCAAGGCGTTGGTGTTCACTGCGTTCAGCGACACCGCCGAGTACCTGTACGAGTATGTGGCCCCTTGGGCGCGCGACGAACTGGGCGTGCACGTGGCCCTGATCACCGGTCAGAGCACCCGGACCACCCTCCCGATGAGACGTGTCCACATGGTCGACGTCCTTACCGCGTTCTCACCGCGTTCCAAGGACGGCGACCCGGACGACCCGCAGATCGACATCGTGATCGCCACGGACACCATCTCGGAGGGCCAGAACCTCCAGGACTGCGACACGGTGATCAACTACGACATCCACTGGAACCCGGTGCGCATCGTCCAGCGTTTCGGCCGCGTCGACCGCCTGGGCACCACCAACACGAGTGTCCAACTCGTCAATTTCTGGCCGAACATGGACCTGGACGCCTACATCAACCTCGAGGCGCGTGTGTCCAGCCGCATGACCCTGCTAGACGTCTCCGCAACCGGTGAGGAGAACGTTCTGGACGTCACGTCCGGTGACATGAACGACCTCGACTACCGGCGAAAGCAACTGCAGCAGATGCAGCAGGCCGCTCCCACCATGGAGGACCTCGCCGGTGGTCTGAGCATCACCGACCTGACCCTCTCCGACTTCCGGATGGACGCCGCCGCCCGTGCGCGGGGAGAGCTTCAGGAGATCACCGGATGGCCACTGGCCCTCTTCGGCGTCACTCGCTTCGACAAGACTCTCGCCGACGACGGGCTCGCTCCCGGAGCGGTCTTCCTCCTGCGCGTGCGGGACGACGCGTTCGCCTTCTCCGAGGCGTACCCGCTGGCACCGTACGTGCTCGCCTATGTGACCGACGACGGCAGCCTCGCCCACGAGATCGAGGAACCCAAACTGGCCCTCGACGTCCTGCGCCACCACTGCCTGGGCAACACCGAACCCGACGCCCCCGTCCTCGCGGAGTTCGACCGGGTGACCAGGTCGGGCAGGTCCATGCAGCACTACCGCGGCCTTCTGGACGGGGCGGTCCGAGCAGCTTCTGGCAAAGCCGAGGAGAGCATGGTGGCCTCCCTGTTCTCGGCGGGTCCCTCACAGCTGGGGACAGAGACCGCTGCGCCCGGTCTGGAGGCCGTGGACTTGATCGCATGGCTGGCGGTGCTGCCGTGAGTGACATGCCCCACGAGTACGCCGGTGCCGACCTGCTGGCTCTGCCCGACAAAGCACGACAGCAGCATCGCGTCACGAAGAAGCTGCTCGCCGCCCAGTTCGAGGACCAGGCCCCCGCCGACGCCCGTCTGATCATCATGGCGGTAGCCTCGGCTCAACTGGTCGGCATCCTGCGTCCGGAGACCATCCAGGTGCCCAGGTACCAGGACGGCGAGCGTGCCGTCGTCGATGTCCCTGTGCTCGAGGCCTTCCTTGCCGACAAGACCTCGGCATCCGACAGGACCCGCGTGGCCGAACTCGTCCACCGGAGCATGGCCAAGCCGGTGGTGCTGTTCGCGAACATGCCCGACGGCACCATGGCACTCTCGCTGGCGCTCAGCCACGTCAGCCGCACGGACCCCACCCGGTCGACCTCCGTGATAGACGAGCACGTCATGGTGACGGCCGAGGACATCAAACCGGGCGCCCTGCATCTGGACCGGCTCGACCGCACGGACATGTGGGCGCTGTACCGCGACCTCGTGCGCACCGCCGCCGCTGATGGCCGCCCGGCCGGAACCGCCCTGCAGGCGGCGGACGCCATCGCGCTGCGCCGACGGCTGACCGACCTGGAGAGCGAACTGGTTACGGTCATAAAGGACGCGAAACGTGCGAAGAACCAGCAGCAGCGCATCGATCTGAACACGGCGGCGCGGACGCTACGTGCACAGATCAGACATGTCAGAGGCACCCTATACAGTGCCGACGGCGAACACGACACCGTCTGAGCAGCCCGAAAATCATTACCTACCCACATAAGAGGGACATCACCCGTGAGCCTGGACTTCGAACCGGTTGACGACCTGACCGGCCCCGGCGAGGCCAAGTCGAACCTCGATGTACTGGCCCGCCTTTTCCCCGACGCCGTCGTCGACGGTGCCGTCGACGTCGAGGCCCTCCGGGACTTGCTGGGCGAGAGTGCCGCCCCCACGACCGCCGAGGCGTTCGGCCTGCGCTGGCCGGGCATGGCCGAGGCTCGGCGCCTGTCCACCCTCCCGGCGACAGGCACGCTCCTGCCGAAGCCCGAGAAGTCCGTGGACTGGGACAACACCCGCAACATCGTGATCGAGGGCGACAACCTCGAGGTGTTGCGGCTGCTGCGACGCGGGTACACCAACACGGTCGACGTGATCTACATCGACCCGCCCTACAACACGGGCAACGACTTCGTCTACGAGGACAAGCACACCACCTCCCGGGTCGAGCACGAGACAGCAGCGGGTCAGCGCGACGACGATGGAGTGCTCCAGACAGGCATGGGATCTGACCGGATCCAGGACCGCAAGGTCGGCGCCTCGTTGCATACAAAGTGGCTCTCGATGATGTACCCGCGCCTTCTCGTAGCCCACCATCTGCTTAAGGAAACTGGCGCCATCATCGTCGCCATTGACGACACCGAGCACGCACGCCTCAAGCTTCTCATGGACCGGATCTTTGGAGCGGAAAACTTCATCGCCAGCATCATTTGGCAGGGCGGCCGAAAGAACGACTCGCGGTACGTTTCTGTGGGGCATGACTACATGCTCATTTATGCAAAGAACGAGGGGGCTCTACGTCAAGGGGATGTTCGATGGCGAGAAAAGAAGCCCGGCGTTGATGAAATTCTGGCACGCGCTGCCAAAATTTGGTCGTCCCACGGGGACAAGAAGGCCGCCAATGAAGCCTATAGGAAATTCCTCAAGAGCATGGAGAAGATGGGGGCGACGGCAGGCGTTCTAAGATTCGCAAATCTTGATGAATCGACCGGACGTCCGTACAACGCTGATCGCGACCTTTCTTCTCCGAATCTTCGCGCGAGCGGAATTTACGACATCCACCACCCCGTTACCGGCAAGGCTGTCACTCGACCTCAGCGCGGGTGGGCTATGACGGAAGAATCCGCTCGTCAGATGATCAGCGAGGGGCGTATCTCTTTCGGTGATGACGAAACAAAGATCCCCCGCGGAAAGATCTTCCTGGATGAGATGTCCGACCAAGTGGCGGAATCAGTCTTCAGTCAAGAGCGAACTGCGGCGGGGAAGGCCTTGGTGAAGCTCCTAGGTGAGGACGTTTTCCCGTTCCCCAAGGATGTCAACGTCGTGGCCAGATGGCTTGACATTGCCTCAATCCGAAATCCTAATGCAGTTTTCCTTGACTTCTTTGCAGGATCAGGCTCCACCGGCCACGCCGTCATGGACCTCAACGCCGCCGACGGTGGCAACCGTCGCTATATCCTCGTCCAGCTCGATGAGCGGATCGAAGGCAAGGACGGCCACGACACGATCGCGGACGTCACCCGCGAACGCCTCCGCCGTGCGGGCAAGCAGATCGTGTCCCAGCAGAGCCCCGACGCCACACCCATCGACACCGGCTTCCGGTCGTACAGCCTGGCCTCCAGCAATCTGAAGCCCTGGGACGGGACACCCGACCAGCTGGACCTGCTCGAAGCAGTGGACAACCTCGTGGGCGGGCGTACCGCGGACGATCTGCTGGTCGAGATGATGCTCCGCATGGGCGTGGAGCTGACCACGCCGCTGGAGATGCGCGAGGTCGCCGACAGCCCGCTGTACAACCTGGCGGGCACGCTGTTTGCGTACTTCGGTTCCGACATCACGATCGACCGGGCGAACGAGGTCGCCAAGGCTCTGGAGGCCTGGCGCGACGAGGAGCCGGGCGACGCCGACACCACGGTCGTCGTCCGCGACACCGGCTTCGTCGACTCCGCCACGAAACTCAACTTCGCCGCCGCGCTCAGGCAGGCCGGCTTCACCACGCTGCGGAGCATCTGAATGAAGTTCTCCTTCGACGCGGACCTCGACTACCAGCGTCAGGCCATCGACGCGGTCACGGGCCTGTTCAAGGGGCAAGAGGCCATGACCTCCCAGTTCACCGTGCACGCGCATCCGTCCGCGCACGCCGGCTTCGAGGGGCTGTCCGACCTGGGGTACGGCAACATGCTGCACCTGGACCGGGAGACGATCCTCGCCAACCTGCACGAGGTGCAGAACCGTACCGGTCTCGCCCCGGAGCCGACGCTTGACTCGATGAACTTCACCATCGAGATGGAGACCGGCACCGGCAAGACGTACGCCTACCTGCGGACCATCTACGAGCTCAACCAGGGTTACGGATTCACCAAGTTCATGGTTGTGGTGCCGTCGGTGGCCATCAAGGAGGGCGTCGAGACGTCCATAGGGATGCTGTGTGAGCACTTCGCGACCCTGTACGGCAATCCGCCGATGAACTTCTTCCAGTTCGACGGCGGCAACCCGTCCCGGGTGCGCTCGTTCGCCACCTCGCCGAGCATCGAGATCATGATCGTCACCGTCGCGGCGATCAACAAGAAGGCCAACAAGATCTACCAGCCAGCCGAGGACCTCGACTTCGAGGTGCCCGCCGATCTGATCCGGGCCACGAACCCGATCATCATCGTCGACGAGCCGCAGAGCGTGTACGGGGACACCGGCAACGGCAGGAAGAAGGGGGCGGGGCGCAGCGCGCTGGAGGACTTCAACGCCCTGGCCACGCTGCGCTATTCGGCCACCCACCCGAAGGACGACAAAGCCAACCTGATCTACCGTCTCGACGCCATCGCCGCCTACGAGAAGCAGCTGGTCAAGCAGATTGAAGTCGACTCCCTGGTCACCTCGGCCAGCGGGACGACCCCGTACGTCAAGTTCCTGGGGGCGAAGCGCGGCAAGGCCGGAGCCATCACGGCCCGCATCGAGGCGGACGTCGAGGAGGGTAACGAGCTCAAGCGCAAGGCCGTCACCATCGACACCGCGTCACGCAGCAACCTCGCGGATGTGACCGGACGTGACCTGTACAAGGATCTCACGGTGGTCGCCATCAACGCGGCCGAAGGGCAGCAGAGCATCTCCTTCGACACCGTCGCGCAGCCGCTGGGTGTTGGCGACAGCATCGGTGCCGAGGTCAGCATCGATGAGCGGGCCCGCCAGATGATCGCCCAGACCATCCGACAACACCTCCGCAAGGAGCAGGAGTTCGCAGTCCACGGACGCGACATAAAGGTACTCAGCCTGATCTTCGTCGACTCCGTGGCCAAGTACCGTGAGTACGGTCCCGACGGGGAGGCTCTTCCAGGCGAGTATGCGCGGATCTTCGAGGAGGAGTACACGCGCATCGCCTCCGCGCCGGAGTTCAACACCCTGCTGGGCGACTCCCCCTCCGACCAAGTCGCAAAGGAAGCTCACCAGGGGTACTTCTCCGTGGACCGCCGCAAGGGCGGCGCCGAGGTGCTGGTGGACACCAAGGAGACCACCGACAAGGGGCGCCAGCAGGCCGGTCTGGCCTATGAGCAGATCATGCGGGACAAGGTCGGCTTGACCACTCCCGGCACCCCCATCCGGTTCGTCTTCAGCCACTCCGCACTGCAGGAGGGCTGGGACAACCCCAACGTCTTCCAGATCTGCGTCCTGAGAAACATGGGCACCGAGCGGTGGCGACGCCAGTCCATCGGGCGCGGTCTGCGCCTGTGCGTGGACGGGTCCGGCAATCGCGTGCACGGCTTCGACACCAACCGCCTTACCGTGATCGCGAACGAGTCCTACGAGGAGTTCGCCGAGCGCCTCCAGCGCGAGATGGCCGACGACCTGGGGATCCAGTTCGGCGTCGTCACCGTGGACGGCTTCGCACGGCTGACCTTCAAGGCCGAGGACGGGAGCGTCATCCCCGTGGGCGCGGCCGCCGCGCACCAGCTGTACCAGGCCCTGTTCTTCGAAGGGTACGTCGACGCGAAGGGGAAGGCACAGGACAGCCTGCGCGAGGCCGTGCAGACCGGCGACGCGAAACTCACGAAGATCGTCGGCGACGCCGTGGATTCGGAGGCCGCGACCAAGGCGGTACTCGGGCACATCAAGCGCCTGGCCAAGCCGATCGACATCAAGAAGGCTGGCGAACGCATCGCGGTGCCGGTCGTCCAGGAACGGCTGGACAGCCCCGAGTTCCAGGAGCTGTGGAACCGCATCCGGCACCGCACGGAGTACCGCGTCGAGGTCGACGAAACCGACCTGCGCGCCGCGATGGTCAATGCGCTGCGCACCATGCTCCCCGTGCCCAAGCGTCGCGGCGAGTGGCTCACGCACCGCGTTCAGCGCATAGACCAGAGCGGCCTGACCGCCGAAGCGGCGGCCACGCGCCGTACGGACGTCACCTACGCGGACAGTGAAGACCTGCCCGACATCCTGTCCGTCCTCGCGGACCGCACCCAGTTGACCCGTGCCACGCTCGCCCATGTCCTCACCGAGTCGGGCACCCTCGCACAGTTCCGGAACAATCCGCAGGCGTACATCGACCAGGTGGGCCGCCTACTCAACATCACCAAGGAGCACTTCCTGGTCGAAGGGGTGCGCTACGAGCTGGTGGACGCCTCCCGCCCAGAAACGGACCGCCGGTACCCGCTCAGCCTGTTCCACCAGGCCGACCTCGCCGGCTACACCGGCCCCGGAGGGAACATCATCACGGACGCGGACGGCAACGCGGTCTCGTTCGAGGAGAAGTCCGTGTACCGCTACCTGGTCATCGACTCGACTCCGGAGAGGGAATTCGCGCTCGCACTCCTGCAGCGCCCCGAGGTCAAGACCTTCGTCAAGCTCCCACCCTCGTTTGAAATCCCGACCCCTCTGGGGAACTACAACCCCGACTGGGCCCTGACCGTGGAACGGACCGACGGCAGCCGCTACATCGTCTTCGAGACCAAGGACGTCAACGAGCTGGCACTGCTGCGCCCCAAAGAACAAAAAAAGATCGTTTCCGCCCGCAGACACTTCGCCGCGGTGACGCGGGACGCCGGGATAGACGATCTCGAGTACGAAGTCGTCAACGGCATCGAGGCGGCGACCGCCGTGATGGAACGGGACGCTTGAGGTCACGGTGTACTGCGGGATCAGGCAGCACCACTCCCGCAGTACACCGCTCGGTGCCCGTCAGCACCTACGCCCCTCACGCCTCCGTCGCGAGCCCCACGAACCGGACTCCTCGCGGCCGACAGCGAAGTGCGGGCCCGTCACGTCCTTGGAGTCCCGTACGGCCAACGATGTCTGGATCATTACATGGATCCAGCGCCGGGGCATCCCGCAGATGTACGTCCCCATGCTCGACGAGTCCTGAATCGCGTCGAGTTGTCCCCGAGATTCAGGCCTCGGGCACGGTTATCAGGCGATGACGACGCTGGTGCCACCGAAATGCGCGACGATCTCGAGCGTGCCGCCGAGCGCGGCGACACGACCCTGTGCAGAGTCGGAAGTCGGACCGCGACACTCCGGTCCGTCGGATCAGGCCAACGCCGGCTCCCAACAGTAGCCCTCAGCTGCCTGGCTGTAGGAAACCAACAGCGGTTCCAGTTCTGTACGCACCAGGTCGGCGTCGCCCGGCGGCAGGGTCAGCGATGCCCTCCGCATGCGGACGCTCCACGTGGCTGGATCAGGGAACACGGAAAGCCTCGGCACAAGGTCACGCAGAACCACCCCCTCGCGGAACCGCGCCAGGCCGGACACCTCCAGGCGGCAGCCCTCGGTAAAGGTGCGCTCGCCGAAGGCGACCGGATCCTCCAGGACTCTCACCGGGCTAGCGACCCGGGCCCGGCCGATGACACGGCCGAGGTCTCGCGTAGGGTTCCTGAAGCAGCCCCGCGTGGTGTAGAGAAAGATCTCGTCGCCGTCCTCCAGAGCTCGGGCCGCCTTGGAACGCCCAGCGGGGAAGGCCATCCGCTGCGCAGTCACCACCCAGCTCAGTGCGGCGCGGTCCCCGATGATCAGCAGGTGTGTGGACGGCATGCCGATCACGATACCGGGGTGGCCGCCCAGCGCACCTGTGACTCCACTTCCACATCTTCCGCGCGACGCGCGGTCTCCCTGGTTGATGGCGTACACGGGATCGGCGCCCCGGCTGCCCGGAGCGCCCGCTCCGGCGGCGCGAAAGGCCACCGCGGCCAGGACCTCCCACGCGAACGCCGCCGCCCCTGTCCGCGTGTTGCATGGTCTCCGGCTCCACCTCACGGGTGGGTCCCGCGGCCTGGACCTGTCCGTGAGCGATCAAGTCGATCATCCGCTCTGCGAGGGAGCGTCGGTCACCGCTGCGGACAACCTGCCATCCGATACCTGGAGCCGGCTCAACGACTCCATCGGCTTCAGCACCTTGAGGGCACGACGGACGGTATTGCGAGAAACCCTGTGGAAGTGCATAAGGGTAGCCTCCGACGGCAGCGCTTCGCCGACATCGCCGGATTCGAATCTGCTGACGCAGTGACTCAGAGACCTGCAAATTCGTCAGACCCATGCCCTCCGGAGCCGTGTGCAGAGGCGTCGGGCAGGAACCCTTTCTCAGGCCGCGCAGGTCCCACGCCCCCATCGCCACGACGCGGACCCGTTGGACGGCACCTCAAGCGCCGACGTGAGATCTCCTATGCTGATGTCACGGACGCGATCGGAAGGATCAAGCGGATCGCTCTCGCCATCGCGACGGTGCTGGGCTGCCCCGTGGGCAGGCACGGGGATACGGGGCGCTTGGCCGTATCCCCGCCTCGTACGTCAGGGGCGTGTCGCGAAGGCTACGAACGTTGCCCAGCTCTGCTGGGTGAATACGAGTTGGGGCCTCATTGGCTCCTTGGAGTCCCGCACATGAACGGCGTCGGGAGTCGTGGCGACCTCCACACATTCGCCACCCTCGTTGCCGCTGTAGCTGCTCTTGAACCAAGCGAGTCGTGCGGAATCCTCAGTGCTCATCGTGATGTCTGCGTCCTCTCGATCAGTTCCAGGGACTCACGTGGCGTGAGCGCCTGGGCTCTGATGGTGCCGTAACGTGCGGCCAGGATACGGACCTCTTCGGCATCCGTCGCCAGTCGCGCATGGTTCTGGCTCTCCATGTATCCGACCTGCGGTTTCCCCTTGGGCGTCAGCAGGGTAAAGGGTCCTCCCATGCCGGCGTGCTCGGTGCGCTCCGTCGGCATCACCTGAAGTTCGACGTTGCGCAGCCGCCCCAGCAGAAGCAACTGTTCCAACTGCTCCTTGTGTACCTCCCAGCCACCGAGCGGCCTCCGCAGCACGGCCTCCTCCACCACCGCGGTCACCATGGGCGGCGGCCAGCGAGTCAGGATCTTCTGGCGGTCGATACGGGAGGTCACGCGTTGCTCGATCGTCTCCTCGTCCAGCAACGGCTTGCGCATCTCGTACAGAGCCCATGCTCGTCGTTCGGTCTGGAACAGACCCGGGATGTCATGGTTGTTGTAGAAGTTGATCTCAACAGCCTCTCCCTCCAAGCGCGCATAGTCTCTGAACCATGCCGGGTGCCGCACCCGCGCCTTGGCCTTCGCCTGCGCGATGTCCTCCTTCGTCGCGCTCAACAAGCCATCCGCACCGAGGAGGTCATCCGCGGCATCCAGGAACTCCGGTTGCGGCGTCCGACGCCCGCGCTCCAGCGATGCGATCAGATCCTCGCTGTAGCCGAGCCGGTTGCCGAGCTCTTTCTGAGTCCAACCCGACCGCTCCCGGAGCAGTTTGACCTGCTTGCCCACGGCCCGATTGAGATCCGCCGCGCTTTCCGTGTCATCGTGCGGTTCGGGCCGCCGTTCCCCGTCCGGGCCGAAAGCCGTATCCCTCACCAGAGTCACCACCCCATGTCGTACGCCCGTACGGTCACGCCCGCCACCCCTGACGATCAGCCGTCCGTGCCGGTACCAGCACGCTGTGTACTGGCCGTCTTCCTGGTCAGCGTAGGAGCGTCCGGCCACGCTCAGTGACATGACGCAGGAAGTTCACCCTCCCCACTTCGTCCAAGAGTCCCGTCGATTCAGCCAGCGCCTCAGCGCCACCCGGCGCGGTGCACGCCTCGCCCGCCGCCTCACCGTTCAACAACTCGCCGACTGTGGCTGGGACCACGATGACGAATCGGTGCATACCGCCGCCCTGCTCGTCGCCGAACTTGCCGCCAACGCCGTGCAGCACGGTCGCCTACCCGGGCGGGACTTCCTCCTGGCTCTCTTCCTGACGCAGTCCATGACCGGGCCAGTCACCTTGCGCATCGAGGTCGCCGACTGCCGGGGCGAGCGGCTTCCCGGCCCTGCCCCCGCGGCACCCCCGGGCGTCTGGGAAGAACACGGACGAGGACTGCTCATCGTGGAGTCACTGGCAACACGGTGGGGCGTTGAGCCCCGTCGTCCGTCGGGCAAGACCGTGTGGGCCGAGATCCAGCTCAGCGCCGATTCCCCGTCCTGAACCGTACCGGCGTCTCCCATGCCCAAGTCAGCCCCTGACTCAGCTTGTTTCTGCCAGCCGACGTTCGATGTCCTCACGCACCGCCGCTGCGCGAGGATCGTCGAAGTCGGCAAGCAACCTCAGCGCCTGTGTCCAGTGCCGGTGGGCTTCCTCCGGGCCTTCGCCGAGTACGGCCGAGCCCAGACCATCCAAGGCCAGCGCGTGGTGCCACTCATCGCCGAGATCGCGGTGCGCCGAGGCAGCCTGGCGGTGGAAGTCGGCCGCCTCCGCCTGACGTCCAAGGCGGCGGTAGACCTCGCCCACGCCATGCCAGGCCAGCGCCTCTCGGCTGAGGTCGGCGAGGCGTCGGTGGAGTGTGGCGGACCGCTGGTAGGAGGTCAGAGCCTCGGCGTACTGGCCCTTCGCCTGCTGAGCATCGCCCAGGGTCAGCAGCCAGAAGCCTTCCAGACGCAGGTTACGGAGACTGAGGGCGATATCGAGGGCGGCCTGGGCCGAGACCAGGGATGCCTCGACATCGCCCCGCTCGCGTTGGACGTCGCTCAGCACGCGCAGGATATTGCCCTCACCACGCTGATCGCCGAGAGTCCGGTGCGCTGTCAGGGCTTGGTCGATGACGGTCGCCGCCTCCGAAAGCCGCCCGGCGCGGTAGTGGGTAGTCGCGAGGTTGGACATCGCCGTGGCGGCCCAATGGGCGGCGTCCTGATCCTGGAAGGCGGAGATGGCCTGCTCGAAGTAGCGGGCAGCGGTGTCGAGTCGTCTGCCGCGGAGGTGGTTCAGCCCGATCAGGTTGAGTGAGCGTGCTTCGCCCAGGCGGTCGCCCAGGTCGCGCCGGATCATCAGCGCGTTCTCGTGGGATTCGAGGCTCTCGGTCTGGCGGTTGAGGCGGGTGTAGGCCATTCCGAGGTAGGTGTGGAGTGCGCCTTGTGCGGCGCGTTCCCCCAACCGTTCGGCTGCCTCCAGCCCGATGCGGCCCACGGCCGGCCAGCTTGTGCCTGAGACGGAAGGGAACTGCGCGTTCCACAGGACTGTGGCCAACTGCCACGCCAGTCGATCATGCCCCGCATCGGCAGCCATACGTACGGCCTGGAGGAGGTTGTCGTGCTCCCGCTCGGCCCAGTCCACGGCAGCGTCGTACTCGGAGAACGTCAGCGGGCTGACGTCATCCGGGGCAGGCGCGAGGGTCACGCGATCCTCGGCGGGGTTGATCCAGCTCTGCGCGGCATCGGCAGTGTGCAGGTACCACTCCAGCACGCGGCGCAGAGCTGCCTCCCGCTCGGCCGACAGCTCTTCGTGCTGGGCTTGGTCGATGGCGTAGGCACGTAGAAGGTCGTGGAACCGGTAACGGTCCTGGGCGGTCTGCTCCAGCAGATGAGCACCGACCAGAGAGTCCAGCAGCTGCCGGGATCGACTGGCGCTGGCCGACCCTGCCAGGGCCGCGGCGGCCCGTAGCCCGAATTCGGGGCCGGGGTGTAGGCCCAGCAGGCGGAACAGACGGGCGGCTTGCTCGGACAGGGCGCGGTAGGACCACGCGAAGACGGTGCGGACGGCTTCGGCTTCCTCGTCGTCGCCAGTGCTCAGGGCGTCCCAGAGGGCCGATTCGTCGCGTAGGTCGGCGATCAGGTCGTCCAGCCGTAAGTGGGGGTGAGTGGCGGCGCGTTCCGCGGCTATACGAAGAGCGAGCGGAAGTCGTGCGCACAGCCGGGCCAATTCGGCGAGCTGCCGTTCGTCATCGACCGGCCGGTATCCCGCGGTGACGACGCGCAGAAGGGCAACCGCCTCCGGCTCCGGCAGCACGCCAAGCGTGAGCCGGCGGGCCCCGTCCCGGATGGCGAGGCCGGACAGACGGCTACGGCTGGTGACCAGCACCAGGCTGTGCGCGCTCCCCGGCAGCAACGGCCTGACCTGGCCGACGGTGGCCGCGTTGTCCAGGACAACCAGTACCCGGCGGTCGGCCAGCAACGAGCGGTATAACGCGGCGGCCGCGTCGAGATCCTGCGGTACGGCTTCGGCCGGGACGCCAAGCGAGGTCAGCAAGCGGTGCAGGGCCTCGCGTGCCGCGACCGGCTCTCCGGGGTCGTAGCCGCGCAGATTGGCGTACAGCTGACCATCCGGGAATCGTTCCCGGACCTGGTGTGCCCAGCGCAGTGCCAGCGATGTCTTTCCAGCGCCAGCGGTGCCGGCTATCACGTATACCGAGACGACGAGCGGACCGCCGTCCTCGCTGGTGAGAACGGCGTTCAGCTCGCCGAGCTCATCGGTGCGGTTGACGAATCCGCGTACGTCAGCCGGTAACTGGCGTGGGGTGGGGCTGGCGGAACTTCCCGGGTCCGGCTTGTCCTGCGCGTGAAAGTGGATGCCTCCGTGGACATTCCTCGCCTGGACGACGTCACGTGAGGATCCCGACAGCTCGGAATGGGTGCTGCCGGACTGCTCGCCCCCTCCGCCTGGCGCTGCGATCGGCCTACTCCCTTCCTGCGCTCAGCGTCGGCGGATCAAGGTGCGCCACCTCACGGTCGAAGTAGGAGATCACCTCTTCACCCACCGCGTAGAGCGCCTTGATGTACTTCTCCCAGCGCTCGACAAGATCACGGTCGGTGTAGCGGATCGCGCCGTTCGCAACTCCTGCTTCGGTGTACAGGACTTGGAAGAGGGTGCGGCCGCCCAGCACAACCACTTCCGGAAGCAGGCCGGTGTCCTCCGAGGCGGCCACCTGTTCGGCGGGAACGACCCTGATCCGCTGCCCGTACTCCGCACGCTGCCGCTGGGAGTGGAGTTCCCACTGCACATACGGCGTCAGTGGGCTCTCGACCACCCGCACACGGTGAAAGGCATACCCCCTGCGCTCGTCCTCTTCAGCGGTCGCGGCCAAGGTGTCACGCCGGTCGGCGAGGAGCCGAAGCGCCTCCTCCCAGTCACCCCGACGCAGGGCGTCCCGGCTCGGACTGCCCTGCTCCTCGAAGTGCTGCCGGCGCTCCAGCTTCCAGGAACTCCCGTCACTGACCGCGTCCTCCCGTTGCCGGAAGTCCTGCTTGTAGGCGGTGCGGGTGAGCCGATCGCCCTGCTCGGGATCGAGATCGGGGGCGAGGAGGTCAAGCATCGGGGATGTCCTTCTTTGCCGCGCTGAGCATGTTCCCCGGGATGACGACCAGCCGCTCATCCGGAGCGAGGTTCACGCCCTGCGGCAGGCGGGGGCCGTAGACGGCCGTTAGATCCCGGCCGATCACAGCCACATCACCGTTGTCGAGCTGCCAGATGTCCGGACACTCGTCATTGCCGTCGGAGTTCCCGAGCTCTTCGGCCGACTTGCCCAGCCGACGCTCGAATAACGCGGACGGGTCAGCCTCCCAGGCACGGGCCATGTCTGCCTCCGGTCGAGGTGCTCAAGCACGCTGTGGCTACCCACTGTATCCAGGGCCGCACCCATAGGTGAGAGGGTTGGCCCCACGGTCGAGCCGCCGGGCTGGTGGCACGGAAGCCGTCAGGGGCGGCTCCCCGTGCGGTCGGAGCGCCGGTCGGTTACGTGCCCGCTCGAGTCACCGGCACCGGGAAGGCCGTCTGGATCACCAGCTCACCGCCCACCAATGGATCGGTTTGTCCCCATTTATTGGGTCCCTCGCCGGAGACTCGAACCTACGGCAGTCTGCCAACAATCTACCGATAGCCGGACAACCAACCGAATCACGAGCGCACAAGAGTTGGCCTCTACCTTCATGCGTCCCCTTGAGCCGGGGCCTGCACCAAGGCACCCTCACCTCAACCCGCGTGATCAGCGACTGCCCAGCTCAGACGCCCAATGCAACTGGGTCCCGTTCTTCATCGTTCTCCGCTGCAAGCCCCTCGCCCGTCACGCCGCCGCTCTTCTCGCCGCCGGCCTGCATGGGCCTGAGCACGCATCGACGCCATGTCTCGGCGCCGCCGCCCTTGCCTCTCTGGGCCCGTCACCATCCTCACCTCCGATCCCGAAGACCTTGCCGCGCTGTGCGGCAGCCGGGTCACCCTTATCAGGATCTGACCTCGGACGTGGGCGAGCCGCGCCCTCACCGCCTACACGTGGCGGCAATCGGCAATGGTGCTGCGTCCGGCGGATCTGTCAGTGGTGCGCCGTACGGTCTTCTTCGTGGCCAGCGATGTTTCTGGCGGCGGAGCCGGCTGCCGAAGCGGCGCGTCATTGCTCTCGGTGGGAGGTCAGTGTGGTCTGCAAGCGATCGGTCGCTCTGCCTATGAGGAGTGTGACGCGTATGCGGCAGAGCATCCTGTCAATCCCCGCGGCGGGGATTTCCGCTGCGGTGTACGCGTCGGGGAGAATGCCGGGACGATGACGTCACAGCCTTCCGGTCCGCGCGGCGTCGAGCACGCGCCGTTCATCCATCTGACCGTGCCGAACGCGGCTTTGTACCGTCAGGTAATGCATGCGTTCCTCGCGGCGAAGGAGCGGTTCGCGGTGCATCTGCGGCCCGAGGACGTGCACGCCGCGCTGCCGCCGGAGCACCGGCCGTTGGATCTGGACGCGGTGGTGAAGGCTCTGGACAGCCTCGTGGAGTGGGGCAATCTGCGGGCGGATCCGGACACCTCCCGGGTCACCGCGGTCGAGGACTTCTACCGCAAGCGGTTCATCTACCAGCTCACGCAGGCCGGGGAAGCCGCCGAGCAGGCGTTGTCGGTGTATGACGAGGCGCTGGGGCGGCGTGGTGCACTGCAGGCGGTGGCGCTGCACGACATCGTCACGCAGCTGCGGGCCCTTATGGTGATCGCGGCTGACCGGGAGGAGGGCGGGCCGGACGCGGCGAAGGCGCATCTGGCGCTGTCGGCGCTGTCGGGCCGGTTCGAGGCGCTGGCGGAGAACGCGCGGGCGTTCATGGGGTCGCTGCAGCGCACCATGGATCTGCACGGTGTGGAGGTCGAGGTGTTCCTCGCCTACAAGGACCGGCTGATCCAGTACCTGGAGCGGTTCATCCAGGACCTGATCACGCTGGGCGGGCGGATCGCGATGCTCATCGGCGAGTTGGAGCAGGACGGGCGGGCCGGTGTGCTGCTGCGGCTGGCGGCGGCCCGTGAGGCGGCCGACGCCGCGCCCGAGGACGCCGAGAGCGCCGAGGAACAGGCGTATGAGCGGTGGGCGGCGAAGTGGTCGGGGCTCACCGCCTGGTTCGTCTCCGCGGACGGCCGTGAGTCGCAGGCCCGGCTGCTGCGCGGGCGGGCCCTCGGTGCGATCCCGCAGCTCCTGGCGGTTGTCAGGCAGTTGAACGAGCGGCGGGCCGGGCGTTCGGACCGGTCCGCGGACTTCCGTACCCTGGCCCGCTGGTTCGCCGAGGCTCCGGACGACGAGGCGCGGCACCGGCTGTGGCGCGCCGCCTTCGGTCTGTACTCCGCGCGTCATCTGACCGTGGACGCCGATACGCTGGCCGAGCGCACGGCCCGTCCGGTGCCCGCGTCCACGTCGTGGGCCGAGGCCGAGCCGTTGCGGATCAGCCTGCAACTGCGCCGTACCGGCAGCTACGAACGCCGCGGGCGGGCCCGCCGGGTGCAGGACCGCTCCGAGCAACGACACCGGCTCGCCGAGATTGCCGCCAGGCAGGCGGAGGAGACCGCCGCCGCCCGTGCCCGGCTCGCGACCGACGACACCACGCGGTTGTCCGCGCTGGGAGAACTGGACCCGGTGGCCTTCGGGCTTTTCTTGCAGCTGCTCGGCGATGCCCTGGCCACGTGGCGGCCCGGCATGACGAGCACGGTGGCGACCAGCAACGACGGCTCGATGGAGATCCGGCTGACAACGCTCGCCGACGGGACGACGGCCGAAATCCGTACGCCGGGCGGGACCTTCCGCGGCCCCGACCACCTGGTCGAGATCACTGACCTCACCCGGCCCGGCCGCGCGGGAGCGCCACGCACCGGCTGAGACGATTGAGGGGGGAGCTATGACCACGCCCCTGGGCGAGGTACTGGACGGCCGGCGATCGGCCGAGGTGCACAAAGCGGCGCGGACGTTGTTGAAGGAGCCGCTGTTGCTGGCGCAGGGCCCGCACGCGGATGAGTTCCGGCTGGTGCGGCAGCACGCCTCGGAGCTACGCGACTGGTTCGACCGCAACACCGGCTGGTCGCTGCGGGTGGACGCGGAGGCCGCCCGGCTGGCCCGGACGCCCGGCACTTTGGCCGATCCCACCCATCCGGCGCGCGAGGCGTCCCGTGGCCGCGCCGCGTTCACGCGCCGCCGGTATGTGCTGCTGTGTCTGGCGCTGGCCGCGCTGGAGCGGGGTGAGGCGCAGATTGCCCTGGGCCGCCTCGCCGAGCAGGTGGTGCTGGACGCCGCCGATCCCCACCTGGCCGCCGCCGGGGTGGAGTTCACCATGGAGCGCCGTGACGAACGCCTGGACCTGGCGGCAGTGGTGCGGCTGCTGCTGCGCTACGGGGTGCTGCGGCGGGTGGCCGGCGAGGAGGAGGCATACGTCAGCGGTAGCGGCGACGTGCTCTACGACGTGCAGCGGCGCGTCCTGGCCGGGCTGCTGGCCGCCCGCCGGGGCCCCTCGACGATCATCACCGAGGACTTCGAGGACCGGCTGGCCGAGCTGACCGCCGAGAGCGCGCTGGACAGCGACGAGCTCCGCTTCCGCGCGATCCGCCAGCGGCTGACCCGGAGGCTGCTGGACGACCCGGTGCTGTACTACGAGGAGCTGACCGACGAGGAACTCGCCTACCTGACCCGCCAGCGCGCCTTCCTCACCGCCCGCATCACCGAACTGACCGGCCTGGTTCCCGAAGTGCGGGCCGAGGGTATCGCCATGGTCGATCCGCACGACGACCTGACCGACGTACGGATGCCGGAGCAGGGCACGCACGGGCACGTCACCCTGTTGCTCGCCGAACACCTGGCGGCCATGGGTGGCGAGGCGAGCAGCGGCGACCTCGAACGCAGGGTTCAGGAGATGGCCGCAGAACACGGTGCGTTCTGGTCGAAGAGCGCCAAGCAGCCCGGCGCGGAGGCGGAGCTGGTCGGCCAGGCGCTGGAGAGGCTCACCGCGCTCGGCCTGGTCGCCTCCACCCCGAAGGGCATCGTCCCGCTGCCTGCGCTCGCGCGGTACGCGGTCGGCGAGACCGTCGTGACGGAACCGGGACAAGCATCCTCCCGCACACCCCGTGCTCCTTGCACACCCCGCGCCCCCAAGCGAAAGGCACCGCAGTCGTGACCGCCCTGCCCGACCCGACACCCGGCCGGTGGCAGCCGCTGCGCCTCGGCCTGGTCGACCTCTTCTACTACGACACAGAGGAGTTCTGGTTCCACGACGGCCGCCTGCTGCTGCGCGGCAACAACGGCACCGGCAAGTCCAAGGTGCTCGCCCTGACCCTGCCCTTCCTCCTGGACGGCGACCTGTCCGCCCGCCGGGTGGAACCCGACGCGGACCCGGGCAAGCGCATGGAGTGGAACCTGCTGCTCGGCGGCCGGCACCCGCACCCGGAGCGGCTCGGCTACACCTGGATCGAATTCGGCCGCCGTGACAAGGACTCGGACCGGGCGCACTTCCGCACGCTGCTGTGCGGGCTGAAAGCGGTAACGGGCCGCGGTATCGCCCGCCACTGGTACGCGGTCACCGACCAGCGCGTGGGCGAGGAGCTGACCCTGCTCGACGCCACCGGCACCGCGCTGTCGCGGGATCGCCTGGCCGAGGCCGTCGCCGGACGCGGCATGGTCCACGACCAGGCGAAGGCGTACCGCAGGGCGGTCGACGAGGCGCTGTTCGGGCTTGGCGAGCGGCGCTACGCCGCCCTGGTCGACCTGCTCATCCAGCTGCGCCAGCCCCAGCTGTCCAAGCGCCCCAATGAGACGGCGCTGTCCCGCGCGCTGACCGAGGCGCTGCCGCCCATGGACCAGGCCGTGATCGCCGATGTGGCCGAGGCGTTCCGCTCCCTGGACGAGGAAAAGGAGGAACTGCGAGCGGCCAGTGAGGCCGAACGAGCCGCCTCCGCCTTCCTCGACCACTACCGCCGCTACGCCCGCGTGGCCACCCGCCGACGGGCCCGGCTGCCGCGCAGTGAACACGCCCGCTACGAACAGCTGCACCGTGACCTGTCCCAGGCGCGGACCGAGCGGGAGGAGGCCGAGCGGCAACGGGCGGAGGCCGCGGAGCGGATCGCCCGGCTGGAGGAGACGGCCGTGCGGCTGACGGCCCAGGACGCCGCGCTGCGCGCGGGTCCGGAGATGCGCAGCGCCCGGGAGCTGGAGCAGGCGGCGGCCGATGCGCGGCGCACCGCCGACGAGCGGGCCCGTGCGGAGGCGGACCGGGACCAGGCCGCCCAGGCGAACTCCCGCGCCCTCGGCCGCCTGACGAGCGCCGAAGGGCGACTGGCAGCGGCCGAGCAGCAGATCGGGAACACGCTGCGCCAGGCACGGGAGACGGCCCGAGCGGCCCGGCTCGACGACGTGCTGGGGCCCCACGACGCGGTCCCGGAGGCGGAACTGCGCCACGCGGCCAAGGAGTCGGTGGAACGCAGGAGGCGCACCCTCGACCACGTCGAGGAGCTGGCCGCGCAAGCCGAACAGGCCGCCGGCGAACGGCGGGCCGCCGCCCGCCGCCTGGACGAGGCCCAGACCGAGGCCGCCCACACCGCCGAACGCCAGGCCCAGGCTGAGGCGTCCGCCGCACAGGCAGGCCAAAACCTGGTGGGTGCCGTACGCGAACACCTCGACCGGTGCACGGAACTGGACCTTCCCGACCCGACGGGGCTCCTGGACGCTCTGCACGACTGGGGCACGCACCTGCACGGCCCCAGCCCCGCCCGGGAGCAGACCGCGGCAGCCCACCGCGAGCAGGCCGCGGACCTGGCCGACCAGGCCGCCGCACTCAGCCAGCGGCTGGCCGAACTGGCCGAGCGGCGCACCGCGGCCGAAAGGGAGCTGTCGGAGCTGGAGGCCGGTGGCCAGCACGGACCGGAGGCACCCCACACCCGCACCCCGGGCCTGCGCGACCGGACCCCCGGAGCGCCTCTGTGGAGGCTGGTCGACTTCCACGACCATGTCACTCCGGACGAACGGGCAGGGCTGGAGGCCGCGTTGGAGGCGTCCGGGCTCCTGGACGCGTGGGTGTGCCCGGACGGCACCATCCTGGAGGCGAGCGGGCACGACGTGCTGCTGTCCCCGCTGCCTTCGCATGCGTCGTGGGCAGGGTCCGTGCTCGCCGACGCGTTGCGGCCCGCCGTCGACCACGGCGATCCCCGGGCCACGCAGGTCGGTGAAGCGGCCGTGTCCGCCCTCCTGGCGGCCATCGGCCTCGGGGACACCGGTGCACCCGGCACGTGGGTGGCGGCGGACGGTCGCTTCCGCATCGGCGCGCTGACCGGCAGCTGGTCGAAGGAAGCGGCCGTGTACGTGGGCGAAGGCGCCCGCGAGGAGGCACGCCGCGCCCGGATCGCCACCCTGCGCGGCGAACTGGACGCCCTGGCCGACAGCACGGCACGCCGTGAAGCCGAAAGCGCCACGGTGGCCGCGCGCCGGCGCACCCTGGACACCGAACTGGCCACCGTCCCCGACGACGCCCCCCTGCACCACGCCCACGCGGTGGCCGCCGCGGCGGCGGACGCCGCCCACCGGGCTCGCACCCGCCAGAAGGAACGCGCGGCCGAACTCACCGAGGCAGCCCGCCGCGAGGCCGAAGCGGCCACCGCACTGACCGAGACGGCCGACGCCGTGAACCTGCCCGCCGACCGGCCGACCCTCACGGCCGTCCGCCAAGCCCTGGCCGACCACACGGCCGCCCTCGCCGGCCTGTGGCCGGCCCTGCGCGACCGGGCCGAGGCGCGTCGCGCTGTCGCCGACGAGCAGGCGGAAGCCGGCCGGACCGGGGAACGGGTGGCCGAACTGGACCAGCGTACGGCCGAGGCGGCCCGGCTCGCCGCCGCCGCGGACGAACACCACACCACTCTCCGCTCGACCGTCGGTACGGCCGTCGCGGAGCTGGAGCGCCGTCTGGCCGAAACCGCGGATGCCCTCGCCATGTGCGAGCGGGGCCAGAAGCAGGCCCGTCACGAGTACTCCGCCGCGGACCGCCGGGCCGGTCGTGCCGAGGGCCGTATCGAGCAGTTGGACAAGGACGTCCATGAAGCGGCGGCCACGCGCACCGAGGCCATTGCCGCGCTCCAGCGGTACGCGGCCAACGGCCTGCTGACCGTCGCCCTGCCCGAGGCTCCCGTGCCGCCGCTGGACGGCGGCTCCTGGGCCGCCACCCCGGCGATCGCGCTCGCCCGGGCGATCGAGGCGGCACTGTCCGGCACGGACGACTCCGACGGCGCCTGGGAACGCGTACAGAAGCGGCTCAGCGAGGAGTACAAGAAGCTCCAGGACGTCCTCTCCCGAGGCGGCCACAGCGCCACAGCGCGCATGACCGAGGACGGGATGATCGTCGACCTCGTCTACCAGGGCCGCGAGCGGGCCGTGCCCGAACTGGCCGGGGCCCTGGCCACCGAGGTCCAGGAGCTGACCCGCATACTGTCGGCGCACGAACGCGAAATCCTGGAAACCCACCTGCTGACCGAGGTCGCCGGCACCCTGCAGGAGCTGATCGGCACCGCTGAGCGCCAGGTACACGCCATGAACACCGAACTTGAGCAGCGGCCCACCTCCACCGGCATGAAGCTGCGCCTGATCTGGCGGCCCTCCCGCAAGGCACCAGCCGGACTGGCGCAGGCGCGGGCACGGCTGCGCCAGTCCGCCGACGCCTGGGCGGCCGAGGACCGGGCGGCGGTCGGCGAGTTCCTGCAAACCCAGATCGCCCGCGCACAGGCCGAAAACACCACAGGCAGCTGGCTGGAAGTGCTCACCACCGCGCTCGACTACCGCGCCTGGCACGAATTCGGCATCGAACGCCACCAGCACGGCGCCTGGGTGCCCGCCACCGGGCCCGCCTCCGGCGGCGAACGCGTGCTGGCCGTCTCCGTGCCCCTGTTCGCCGCCGCCTCCGCTCACTACGCCACCGCCGCTCCACACGCCCCGCGCCTGGTCACCCTGGACGAAGCCTTCGCCGGCGTCGACGACGACTCCCGCGCCAAGTGTCTGGGCCTGCTCCACGCCTTCGACCTGGACGTGGTGATGACCAGCGAGCGTGAATGGGCCTGCTACCCGCAAGTACCCGGCATCGCCATCGCCCAGCTCTCCCGTGTCGACGACATCGCCGCGGTCCTGGTGACCCGCTGGCAGTGGGACGGCGCCGAGCGGGCACGGGCCCCCGAACCCGACCTCCGCATGGCGACGGTCCCCGCACCGGCGCACTCTCCCGGAGCGCCCGAACCCACCTCTACCGAGAACCCCGCACCCGGCCAGGACGCCCTGTGGGCCTGAGAAGTGACACAGGACCGCCCGTGGAGAGGAAAGGGAAGACCCTCATATGAGCGCACCCGACGCCCCCGCCGGGCGCGTCGACCACGGCCGCCTCACCCGCCTCCTCGGCGACCCGGGCTGTGCCTGGCTGCTTGACCGGATACGCCGCCGTATGGAACGCGCGGAGCCACTCACCGGCCCGGTCACCCTGGCCGCGCCCACCGACGGCGAGCGGGCCGCCGCCGAGCGCCTGCTGGGCCGAGCCCCCAGCGGCGGGCGCTCGCTGAGCATCCGGCTCGACGCCGTCGACACCGTCCTGTGCCGCTCCGGCGTCAGCCCCGACGGCCTCGCCGCCGCCGTCATCGCCCTCACCGGACCCGTCACCCTCCTCAGCGACGCACGCCGACGGGAGGCGGACGCCTGGCACGACGCGTACACCCCGCTCACCGGTTTGTGCTCCGAGCGGCCCGAATTGACCGACTGGAGCGAGCGCATACGCGTGAGCGGCTTCGTCCGCCGCCTCGCACGCGGCCCGGAGACCGCCCGGGCGCTGCTCACCTCCACCGCGACGGCGCTGCGGAGCCTGCCCACGGACCCGGCCGTCTCCCTCCCGGCCTTCGCCGCCCGCACCCTCGGCGATGCCCACGCCCTCGACGACGGCACCCCGCTCGCCACCCTCGTCCACTCCGGCATCCGCGCCCTGACCGGCTTCCCCGACGGCACCGGAGCCGAGTGGCGCCGCGAAGCATGGGCCTCCGTGGGCCTCCTCAAGGACGCCCTGTCCTCCACTGTCCTGACCCTGGGCCTACGGGGCACACCCGTGCTCGACTGGGCCACCGACACCGGGGAACCCGCCGTGCTCACCCTGCGCCAGCTCACCCGCAACCCTCCCCGCACAACGCCCCCCGTGGTCCACGTCTGCGAGAACCCGACCGTGCTCGCCACCGCGGCCGATACCTACGGCCCTGCCTGCCCGCCCCTGATCTGTCTCCAGGGCCAGCCCTCGGCCGCCGCCCTCGCCCTCCTGCGCCACCTGCACTCCCACCGGGCAAAGCTGCTCTACCACGGCGACTTCGACTGGGGCGGCATACGCATCGCCGCCGCCTTGCTGCAGCGCGTGCCCTGGCGCCCCTGGCGCTACACCACCGTCGACTACCGCGCCGCCGCCGGCAGAAGCCCCATGGCACCATCCCTGACGGGCACACCTGCCACCGCTCCCTGGGACCCGGACCTGCGGGCCGCCCTCGACGAACTCGGCGTACGCGTCGAGGAGGAAACCGTCCTCGACGATCTCCTGACCGACCTCGCACCCTGACAACCTCCACCGCGCCCGCGACACCGCCGGCAGCCGTCAGCCACGCCGGGCACGGTTCCTCAGCGTTGGCCCGCCTCCACCCCGACTGCAGCCAAGCGCGGACCTGCCCTCCGGTCCCCGGTGCGCCGCGGGCGGCAGGCCGCCCTCGATGCCGCAACGGGAGACGGCCACGAGCGGAGTGTCCGGTTCCGCGCCGGGCGCCGCGAGCATGTCCCGGGCCAGAGGGTCGTACTCGCGTCGGCCGAAGGACTGGGACTCCAGCCACTTGACCGAACCGATGAAGTGCACCGCACCCGCGACCGGTTCACGTTCGGTGCGGACCCAGGATGCCGCCGGAAGGCTCGCTGCGCACGTCAGCCCCGGTCTGAGCGCAGTCTCTGTACCGAGTCCTGATTCGGCTGCCGTCGGCAATGTTGCTCCGAATCGCCGGGGAACTGGACGGCGACCGGACGGCAGGTGAGTCTCGGCCGAGGGTCGGAGGCTCCTCGTGGACCGGCAACGGGATGGTGCGCAGCAGTGTGTCGAGGAGCACCTTCAGGGTGTGGTTCTCGTCGAGCGCCGCCCGCGCCCTGCGGTGCAGGGGCTCCGCCCTCGCGTGGAATCGACGACGCGTCTCGGGGCCCGGCCAGGCGACATCAAGGGCCGAGAAGCGCCGTTTGGTGAGCTCACGGGCATGTCTGCCGTGAGCCGCAGCCGACAGATCTGTGCTTCGGGATCGGAGTTCGTGCAGAAGCCACCACAGGTCCGTGGACTCGGCAGGAGTGACTGCGAGGATCCCTCGGGATGGCACGGCGGGCAGGAGGGTGACCGCGGTGCGAGCGCCGTCCGGGCGGGGCGCAATCAGGAGCGTCCCCGGGGGGCACACGACGCGTGGGTCGGCCGGCTCGTGGGGAGCGGTGTCCTCGATGTAGGGCGGGGAGGCGTTGAAGAGCTGGGCGGGAGCGACCCGGGGGGCCATCACGCCTCCGCTGTCCGGGAGGGGCGCGGAGGCGGCCTTCCCAGTCCTCGCACGGGCAACGTTTTGGAATGTAGTCGGGGTCCGACAGAGGCGCTCGGAGGCCAAGATGGCGTAATGGGCGTCGGCCAGGGCGACCGCGTCGGCGACGATTTGTTGATTGAGCTCGGTCTTCCGTTCAATCAGACTGATCAGTTCTCGGATCGCGCCCATCTGTTCGCGCGGTGGCACGGCCACCGGCATCTTGCGTAGGGCGTCGAGACTCAGGGTGGGCTCGACATGTGCGGTGACATGCTGCTCGATCCAGGACCGGGAGGTGGGAGTCCTGAGCCAGATGCGCAGCCACTCGGTGACGCCGGGGTCCTTGCATCTGATGATCCCCACGGAGCGCGTCGCGATCCAGCCGTGGTGCTCCGCGGTCACCAGGGCCGCATCGCCGACCCGGCGGACCAGGACGACCACGAGATCGCCCTCCTGCAATGCCGCCCGCGTCTTCCTCGGGTCGGCTCCGCCGGTACAACCGGGCTGCTCAGTGGTGATCCGCCCACCGCCGATGTCACCTGCGCGGACGACCCCTTGGTCATCCGGCAGGCCGTTTTCGAGGATGCCGTACGTGAGCTTCAGGTCGGCGGCGTCTTCTACCGTCACCTTCTCCCAGGTGCCAGAGCGCCTCGGAAGGGAGGCGACGACGGTTGTGAGGTCGTGCATCACAGGCTGTCCAAGGCTCGTCGCAGGTCATGCTCCAGTACGTGTGCTTCATCGAACTTCGCGTACAACTCCCGGGTGAGCCGCTCGACCCGCTGTCGCGCCGCGGTGCCTTCCTCAACCGCTTCGACTCCCGCGTATGACGTGGGCAACAGATCGTGCTCACGGTCGGCAATCTCCTGGGCTGAGCTGGAACGGCACCAGCCGGGTTCATCCTGGTAGTTGGCTTCCGGCCCTCCGGGATCGGCCGCTGTCCCTCTCCAGGCGGCAAGAGTGCGCAAGATCTTCTCCACCCCGTCAGGAGCCAGTAGCCGCCGCCGGGATTTACCCACAAGTTCGTACGCCTCTCGGGCATGGATGAAGAGGACCTGACCACGACGGTCCCTCCGCCCCCAGCCCCTGTGCGGGCTCTTGTCCCGATTCAGCAGCCAGACGCAGCAGGAGATCTTGGTGTGGGTGAACAGTCCAGGTGGCAACGCCACGATGCACTCGACGAGGTCGGAGTCAACAAGATGTTCGCGGATTCTTCGCTCGACCGGTCGCATGCCGGTGGCAGCACCGTCGGCCATGAGGACGGCGGCCCTGCCCTGAGGAGCGAGGGCATGTGCGATATGCAGCAGCCAGGCAAAATTCGCTCTATCGCGCGGTGGAGCAGCTTCATCCGGCCACCGCGGGTCGTTCCTGGGCAGGGGGTCGGGCCCCCAAGCGGACAGGTTGAACGGCGGATTGGCGAGCACGATGTCATATGACGCGTGCGCGGGTCGCTCCAAGCTGTCCATCGGCGGTTCAAGCGTTGCCGTGACACCGTGCGCGGCGAGGTTCATCTGCGCGATCTGCAGGGTGCCGGCATGAAGGTCCTGCCCTGTCAGTGACAACTTGGCATCGAGAAAGCCGATCTGTTCACGAACCTGACGTACGGCCTCGATCAGCAGTCCCGCCGAGCCGCACACCGGGTCGAGGACTCGGTTCCCGTCCTGAGGCGCCACCGCTGCCACCATCAGTCGCACGATGTCCCCGGGCGTGAAGTAGTGCCCGCCCTGAGCCTGAGCGGCGGACAGATCCGCCAGACATTGATCAAGTAGCTCCGCCGGCCTCTCAGCTCGGTCGATGGCCACGATCAGTTGGCGGAGCTGGTCCTCGACAGTCGCTGGAAGGCGGGGCGCCAGGCCCGGGTCCTCATCGGCATCGTCCAGGTCGAGACCGTGCGGCAGCCATTGCATCAGGCAGCTTCGAACGCGAGGTCCCACCGGTGAGGAACGGTCGGTGGTCTGGGCGACGAGCCACGTCCACGACGGTCTCCTCAACGCCGCCGCATGATGGTCCCGCGCCGCCCACCGCAGGTAGATCAAGCCGACGACAACGCGGCAGGCGTCCTGTGCGTTCATCCTGCCGCTGATGCTCCGCGTCAGCCGCCGGACCTGAACCGGCACCGCGTCCTGTCCTGCTTCCCTCTTTCCTCCGGGCGTTCGCGCCCTCTGTCGCACGGGCTGACGGTCACTCACATTCATACAACCCCCACAGTGGACATGATCAGGATGACAAGCGGCAGGGTGGCAGCGAAGGCCGCGGCTCCTGTCCGGATGGCCACCGTAAGCCGCGCCCCTCCCGTTCTCTCCAGCATCCCGGCCAGCAGTGCGACCACCACCGCGAATAAGACCGCCACGGTCACGAACAACAGCTTCCGTTCCATCTCCGACTCCCACCCTCGCGATGTGCCGCGCCCCATGGGGCGTGCCCACGGAGCGCGTTCGGCTCGCTTTTTCTCGCCGACTCATAGGAACCGTAGAGGTCGCACGGCAAGCACCGCTCAGAGCACGCAGTTTGGGTTTTCTTAAGGGCTCTGAGGAGGCTATCAGGGGCTAGCTTGAGAAGCACAGGGTTTGGGTTTACCGGAAGAGGAGCGTCGCGGGCCCGGGTGGTCGTGACGAACAGCGGAGCCACTGTCGGCGCCGACTTGGCGGAAGAACGCGACCAGTTCTTCTGCCGATCCGGGCGTCACTTCCGCTGATCGAAGCTCCGTCGTCGCCACTTCTGCCCCAGGAGCGGAGAACACACCAAGCGGTCCGCGCCATGCGATGGCGGCCCCCCACCAGTTCCGGCTCCGATCGTCGGGCGTGGGTTTCGGCGCGCTTCACAGGCCGTGCTGGTCGAGGAGTCGCATGAGGTTGCGTTTGCGCTTCTGGCCGGCGCGCAGGGCGGTGAGGTAGGTGGTGAACTCTTCCCGGGTGTCCAGGCGATGGTGGCAGTCTCGGATGCTCAGCAGCAGGCTGGCCAGCTGCTCGTAGATCGCGTTGCCCGTCTCCTTCGTGAGGGGTTCGGCCAGGCGGTGGTAGACGCCGAGCGCGTCGGCGGGGCGGATGGGGCGGACCTGGTCGGCAAGGGTGCGCCACTGTTGGTCGTCAGCGCCGATGTCGGTGGCGGCCTGCCAGGCGGCGTCAAGGTCCTTGTCATCGAGCAGGGCGTCGATCAAGACGGGGCCGCCGTAGCCCGAAGCTCCAGGCGGCGCCGCAACTGCCGGTCTTCGCCGACTTGTTCCCGCATCAAAGCGAGCAACTCGTCCTTGGACAGGTTGGACAGCCACCCGTCAAGGTCCTGCGCACGGTCCTGGGCCGCCTTCCGCTGCCGCGGCAAGCTCTCTCGCTGGGCGAGCACGGTCAGACCGAGGGCGACCAGGTGCTTGCAGAAGTTGCCCTCCATGCCGTACGGGCAGTCACACTCTCCGGACAGCCCACCTGGCCCGTCCAGCGTCAGCTCCACCTCGTACCGCTCCGTGCCATGGACACTCGCGGTGACCCAGCTGGCATCGACCTCGACCCCGGACACCGCGTCCAGGTAGCCGAGCCCCCGTTCGAAGGAGCGCGAGCCGGCCAACGCCCGCAGAGCCGACTCGGTGAACCCTTCCATGGCCTCCTCCGCTCTCGTGCCACCTGCTGACCCCGGCATCCGCCCTCCGGGTCGCTTGCCCGCCGGTCCCCCGGTTACTGCCATGCGCGGACCAAATCCTCCGGTCCCCAGTACGCCGCGAGCGGCAGGTCGTCCTCGATGCCGCAACGGGAGATGGCCACGAGCGGGGAGTCCGGTTCGGCGCCGGGCACCGCGAGCATGTCCCGGGCCAGGGTGTCGTACTCGCGTCGCCCAAATGGCTGGGACTCCAGCCACTTGATGGACCCAATGAAGTGCACCGCGCCCGCGACCGGTTCGCGGTCGGCGCCGATCAGATCGATCTCGGGGTTGTTCTGCCGGTTCCACCAGCCGCCGATCGCCTCCGTCCGAGGCCACCTGTCATCGGGGAGCAGGCGCAGCAGCGACTCGCGGATGACCGGCTCGACCGCACGCCCTCGCCAGGTGGTCCACGACCGCTCGATGCGCTCCAAGGCGAGATCCCCGCGGCCGCGTTCGATGAGCGGGATTCCCCGCTGCAGGAAGGCCAGCCAGAACCGGAGATACGGGTCGGCGATCCGGTAGCGCTTGTTCTTGGTGTCGGGCTTCGTGGAAAGCGGGAGGTCAGTGGCCAGGATGCGCTTGGTCTGCAAGGTGTGCAGCAGTGGCGACAGGGTCCCGGAGGGCAGGGCGCCTGCGCCGCCAGCCTGCGCGGCGATGGTGGAGAAGGTCCGCTCCCCACTGCCGACCGCCTCCAGTACCGCCCGCGAGTGTGACGCCTCAGGGAACTCCCCCAGCAGCGACAGCTCACCCGCCACCAGCAGCGGTGAGAGGGGGTTGGCCACTGCCTCACGCAGGAAATCAGCGCGCCCCATCCCGGGCCGCCACGACTGGACGATCTCGGGGAAGCCCCCGGTGATCAGCAGCGCGTCCACCGCCTCCGCCGCGTCCAGAGAGGTCATGGCCTGCACATCGGCCAGGTGCAGTGGACGTACGGTCATCTTCGCGGCCCGACCGAAGAACGGACGGCCATAGGACTGCAGAGCCTCCATCACCGACATGTCGCTGCCCACCAGGATCAGCAGAACCGGCTTGGCGGACAGGTGGCGGTCCCAGACCGTCTGCAACGCCCCTTCGAACTCTCGGTCCTGTTCCACCAGCCACGGCACCTCGTCGATCACCGCTACGCTCGGGACGTCATCCGGCACCGCGACCGCCAGGGACCGCAGCGCCTGGTTCCAGTCCGCGGCGTGCAGTCCCGCCACCAGTTCCGCCCCGGGCAGCGGGGACTGCGCAAGGGCTGCGGAGAAGTCTGCCCGCTCAGCGACGGCGTTACGGCCCCGGGTCGCCTGGAAGACCACGTACGGAACGCCGGACCGGTCACAGAACTCCTGGACCAGACGAGACTTCCCCACCCGACGCCGCCCCGTCATGATCACAGCCTGGCCTCGGGTGGATCCCGCGCCCCCGGTCACGAGACCCAGTTGCCTGGTCAGCAGGTCGAGGTCAGCAATCCTGCCCTTGAATTCCATCCCTGCTCCACCCCCTCGGGCATCAAACATAGTTTCGATCTTACGTAGATTGGATCTTACTTAGATGGTAGCTCCCTTTTGAGGGCAACGCAGGCGATCACTGGAAAGGTCGGCACATCGACTCAGGCCTGCTCACGGGCCATGGGCAGACACCCCGAATGCCGACCATCAGCACGTTGCCGGGGCGCGGCAGGAGTCGCGAGGGGGTGCCCCAGCCGCAGCGGCCGAAGCGCCGATCGCCTACGTTCCCGCTCGATTCACCGGGACGGTCGTCTCGATCCCCAGCTCACCGCCCATCAATGGCTCGGTTTGTCCCCATGTGCTGCGTCCCCTGCCGGGGGCACCTCGAAGTAGGTGCCAGCAGACCCCGCCATCAGCCCAGACGCTGAGAGCGGGGTCTTCGTACTGGCGTCGATCCGTGATTGGCGACCTCTGCCCGTCCCCACCCGCTCAGCTACCCCACTCTTTGAGGGGACAGGGGGCTGCTGCGGCACCAGGCAGCAGTCTCGGAGGCCAAGCATGGGCCGATTACCGAGGAAGACGTCCAAGCCGAGCGGGAACAGTTGCAACTTGCCCGCGAGGAGCAGCGGCCTGGAGGGGTCGGGCCGACGCCGTATGACACGCCCCTCCGCCACTCCGGGCGGCGCCCTGGTCCTCGACTGCGAAGGGCTGGCCAAACCCGCCGCTGGGCGATCGTGAGGTGACTGGGTGGCTGGCACTCGCCCTGGCGGACGACATGAGGCGATTACCAGTGCGGCTACCGTTGTCGAGGCGGTTCACCCACGGATCAGGCGGCCCAGCCCTTGAATGGACGCTGGCCCGTACCGTCATCGAACGAGTCACCGAGTCCATCGCATCGGCCCTCCTCGCCGATGCCGGCCTGCGCGGCTACAAGTACGCCATCGATGCCATGCTCACCGCCACCGCCCCCGCCGCCCCCGACCCCTCCGTTCTTACCTCCATCCGGAGGACCGCATCACGCTGTGCGGCACGCGCTCGCTCCTCGTTGAAGGGCCACCAACTCCAGAGTAGTCATTCCAAGCCAGAACTAGGCGGCAGATATCTGTATAAGCTTCATCGTGTGGCCTTCATCGTGACCTTGACCGCGAACGAACTCGACGCCAATCTTGGCAAGTTCAGGATTGAGCAGCGGCTGACCAAGTCCCGCCCCAAGAGTCTGGATATCAACGCGGCACTTGATGGTCCACCCATCGCGCTCTTGATCAGCGAGGGGCCGCCCCAGCACGGACGGGACCGATCTCGGTGGCTCGCATGGATAGGCCTCGTCGCTCGTCATGGCACTGTGGGAGCGGTCGACAAGAGCATCACCGTCGATCCGCTCCGGGAGTGCGTCGAAGTCGTTCCGCTCGACGGCCCTGACGGCATCCTGCACGACTTACCAGCACCTCTGCGCCAAGAGTTCGAAAATGCTTCACTGGCAGGCACGGTCGGAGCTTGCAGCAACGCCGTATGGCAATCGCTGGAGAGTGCGCTTCGCGCCGCACGCCCCGGACTCGGCCCCCTGCTTGACTGGTTGATCGCCCAAGCCGACCCGCCTCTCTTCGGAAGCAGTGCGGCAGACCAGTCCTGGCAGGAGCAGCGCGACGCAACAGGAAGCCTGCTTCGCATCGCAGATTTCCCGCTCGCTGCACTCGCCGCATGGCGACAGCCGCCGTCAGAAGACGACCCGTACACTGCCGGGCTGATTCCACAGCCCGTGGAGCACAGCCTCATCGACTACGACGTCCGCGTCGCCGGCGAGGCATTCGGAATGTTCAGCGAATGGCAGCAAGGCACCGCAGTTCGCTGCGACATTCACGTACTCCACGACGCGTCAGGAAGGCGGCTTGAGGTGGTCAACGTCAACGCCACGCCGGTCGAATCGCGTTTGGGAACAGACATGCTCTACTACCACGAGCCCACCAGGAGCTTCGTCTTCGTCCAGTACAAGCGGCTCAACCCTGACACTCGCTCGATCTATGTGGACACACGGCTGAGACGCCAACTTGACCGGCTCGAAGAAACGGCGAAGTTGAGCAGTCCTCCGACGCAGCCGAGCGAGTGGCGCCTCGGCAACGACCCCTGCTTCCTGAAGCTGGCATATTGGCCACAGAATGCCGAAAATCGCCCGGTCCATGAGCTTGCACGAGGCATGTATCTGCCTGTCTCGTACGTCCGGCTCCTACTCGAAGACGACTGCACGCGCGGTAAACAAGCGAACAGCACAGCACGGATCCTCGGCTACGATCAAGTTGAACGGCATCTCACCAGCACTCAGTTCATCGACCTCGTCAAGCACGGTCTTGCTGGAACAGTAGGCACCACCAGGGAGCAGCTGTACGCATTGGTCAAGCGGCGCGTGAGCGTCGGCCACAGCGTCGTGGTGGCTACGGAATCCAGCGAGGAGTCGGTCCGCGCGCGGCAGGCGCGCACCCGGAATCGGGGTGCCAAGCGCAGGACCTATCTTCACCACGCCTATAAACAGAATCCGCCGGGCGGCCTCCGTCAGTGAGACACGCTGCGGATGGGTAGCATTAGCATGACTGATTGGTTGTGGTGCCGTCTTCAGTCGCCCCCGATGGCAGACGAATGGACGAATTGGGGGGTCTCGTGGATGTGACCACTCTTGCCGTCGCACTCATCAGCGTGGGAGGAACGCTGGGCGGAACTCTGGGCGGGGCAGTGCTCAGCCAGCGCGCCAGCCGGGAGCAAAGCGAGCGTGCTGATCGTGAGCGGGAGCAGGAGCGCGGTGAGCAAGCGCTGCAAGCCAAGCGTGACCTTTACGCCGATCTGAACGCCACGGCTCGCGCTTACCGTGTCGCTGCCCGAGACGCCGTCCAAGCAGCCGGACGCAGTGAAAGCATCGACCCGGCAGTTCTCAACGCCGCCAAGGAAGCCTGGGCCGACCAGTACTCTCAGGCGCAGATGGCACTGACGAAGGATGTCCTGGAAGTAGCGTCAAAGCTCAACAGGGCACTCGGAGCCGGGTACTCAGTCGTCAAGCAGCTGCCGAGCAGCCCCGACCTCGACGAGGCGTACGAGAGGGCGAACGCATGGTTCAGCGGCCCGATGTCCGATGGCGTGTACCTCCTACGGGTCACCCTGCGACATGACCTCGGCGTCGAGGTCGAGCCCCACTTCGAGCAGACTCGTACTCAGATGCTCGCCGTGCTCGACAGCGCGCGGAGAAGCCTTGAGCATCAACTCGCCGCAGAGCGGGTCCAGGTCGCCGGATCACCTTGAGGGGCAGTGACTCCACGTAGGTGCGGTGATCCAGAGCAAAGGCACGTGGAGTCACGGGGAGTCTCAGCGGCGAAACAGCCTGCGCCACCCACATCCTGAGGGAGTGGTCTAGCGTGACGATGAGCAGTGACCTTTGCACGCCCCGTCCCGAGAGAGAGGCCCTTACGTGCACATCGCGCCCCTCAGTCCCGAGGATCCCGCCGAGCTCGGCGGGTACGAACTGCTCGGGAGGATCGGGCACGGCGGCATGGGCCAGGTGTACCTAGGGGAGTCGCCGGGCGGGGAACCGGCTGCCGTCAAGGTGATCAAGCCGTCTGTCGTGGACTCCGGGGCGCGGCAGAGGTTCGCTCAGGAAGTGGAAATCCTCAAGACGGTCTGGGGAGCGCGGATCGCCGCCCTGTTGGACGCCGACGCGGAGGCGGACCCGCCGTGGCTGGCCACCGAGTACATCGAGGGTCTGGATCTGAGCCGGCACGTGGACAGCCACGGCCCGCTGCCCGCCCTGCTCACGGCTTCCCTGGGAGCGACACTCGCCGAGGCGCTGGCGACCGTGCACAAGCAAGGTCTGCTGCACCGCGATCTCAAGCCCGCCAATGTGCTCCTCGGCCCCAACGGCCCGAAGATCATCGACTTCGGGCTCGCGGTGTTCGCCGAGTCGAGCGTGTCGCTGACCTCCCCCAACACGGTTGTCGGCACCCCATCCTGCATGTCGCCCGAGCAGGCGAACGGCGAGAGGCCGCTGACTCCCCCGGTCGACGTGTACGCGCTGGGTGCCGTGCTGCTGTTCGCCGCCTCGGGCCACCTCCCCTACCGGGCCGACAACATCCACGTCCTGTTCCACCGGATCGTCGATCCCACGACCGCTCCGGATCTGTCCGAGGCGCCGGAGGAGCTGGTGCCGCTGCTGACGGCGATGCTGGCCCACCAGGCACAGGACCGGCCCCCGCTCAACGACGTGGTACGGCAATGCCGGGCGCTGATCGAGGCGCAGGGACTGAAGGTCGCCCAGGCGCGGCGCAGGCTCACCAGCTACACAGCGGCTCCGGCGCACCTCTTGGACGAGCTATTGGCCGTTCCCCGAGCCGGGAGGCCTTCGAAGACGCTTACGGAATCGACCGACGCCCCAGCCGATCCTCCTCAGCGGCCCTTGGTGCCTCCCGCCACCCCGGCTCGCCTCGTGCGCTTGCCTGCCGACACCCCCGCGGCACCGCCTCCCGCCCGGTCCAAGGAGCATAGCGCCACCAAAGGACGATCACTACGGAGCAGCGCTCAGGCCCGCATCACCGCGCAGCGGCTCCGCGAGGCATACGCCGCCAGTACGCCCTTCTGACCCATACGTCTGTCTGACCCGCGATACTGGTCGGGCCCTTTGAAGGGCCCGACCCACGTACCACCGAACCGCCTCAGGAGGCCACGGGTGACCGCCGTCCAGACCAGTGCGGAGCGCAGCGGCGCCACAGCGGACCGGACGGTGCAGGAGCAGTACCCGGCCGGTGCCCAGGTCCTCGTACGGGACGAGGAGTGGCTGGTCAGGAGCTCCGCGCCGACAACGGACGACGGCACCCGGCTGGAGGTCGTCGGGGTGTCGGAGTTCGTACGCGACCAGGAGGCCGTGTTCTTCTCGGGTCTGGACCGGATCGAGCTGCTGGACCCGCGAGACACCCGGCTGGTCCCGGACGACTCGCCGAATTACCGGCGCTCCCGCCTGTTCCTGGAGGCGGTGTTGCGCCGCACTGCGCTGCCCCAGTCCGAGCGCCGCCTCGCCCTGGCCGACTCGTTCCTGCTGGACTCGCTGCCCTACCAGCGGCGCCCCGCCGAGCTGGCCCTGTCCGGCGCGAACCTCCGCCCGCGTCTGCTGATCGCCGACGTCGTGGGCCTGGGCAAGACCCTGGAGATCGGCTTGACGCTCGCCGAGCTGATTCGCCGCGGCCGGGGGGAGCGCATCCTCGTCGTCACCCCACAGCATGTGCTGGAGCAGTTCCAGCAGGAGTTGTGGACACGGTTCTCCATTCCCCTGGTGCGGCTGGACTCGGTCGGCATCGAGCGGATCCAGCGGGAGATCCCGGCCGGCCGCAACCCCTTCACCTCCTTCAAGCGGGTCATCGTCTCCATCGACACCCTGAAGAACACCGACCAGTACCGGCACCACCTGGAGCAGATCCGCTGGGACGCCGTCGTCATCGACGAGTCGCACAACCTCATCAACCGCGGCTCCCTGCGCAACCAGCTGGCGCAGATCCTCGCTCCCCGCACCGACGCCCTGATCCTGGCCTCCGCCACCCCGCACAACGGCGACGCGAGGTCCTTCGCCGAACTGATCGGCCTGCTGGACCCTGCGGCGATCCGCGACCCGGAGAACTACCGCGCCGACGACATCAAGCACCTGTTCATTCGCCGCACCAAGATCAGTCCCGAGGTCCGCGAGCAGATGAAGGGCCAGTGGGCGGACCGCGGTCGCACCCGGTCGGTGCCCTGCCCGGCGACCCCCGCCGAGGAGAAGATCTTCGAGGAGCTGGCGGCCGTCTGGCTGCCCCGCGACGGCGGCCCCTCGGTCAGCTCGGTCCCCCTCTTCCCGTACACGCTGCTGAAGTCGTTCCTGTCCTCCTGCGCGGCGCTGAAGGCCACTGTCTCCGCCCGCATCACAACCCTGGAGAAGAAGGACGATCCGCGGGCCACGGCCGCCGAACTGGCCGCCCTGGGACGGCTGTCGGAGCTGGCCGCCGATCTCACCGAGGCCGATTCGGCGAAGTTCTCCGCCCTGGTGCACCAGCTCAAGGAGGAGATCGGTGTCGGCCCCACCTCCGACGCGCGGGTCGTGGTCTTCTCCGAACGGGTCCAGACCCTCCAGTGGCTGGCCGGAGTGCTCCCGGCCGCGCTCGGCTTCAAGGGCCGGGCAGCCCGCGACTGCGTCCGCGTCATGCACGGCGGCCTCTCCGACGAACAGCAGATGGCCCGCGTGGAGGAGTTCGGCCTGGCCGACACACCCGTGCGGGTGCTACTGACCGGCGATGTGGCCTCCGAGGGCGTCAACCTGCACCGACAGTGCCACCAACTGATGCATTACGACGTACCGTGGTCGCTGATCCGCATCGAGCAGCGCAACGGCCGTATCGACCGGTACGGGCAGGCCCGGCCGCCGCAGTTCCGCGCGCTGATCCTGACCAGTGAGGTCGAGGGCGCCAAGGACGACACGGTCGTCGCCGAGCGGCTGCTGGGCCGTGAGGACCAGGCCCACCGCTCACTGGGCACGGCGGAGGCCGTGACCGGCCTGTACCGGGCGGAGGCCGAGGAGAAGTCCCTCATCCAAGACCTGCTACGCGGGAAGACCGTGGATGAATCGCTGGACTCCCGCCGCCCTGGCGCGGATGCGGAGGACACGGGCACGGACGACTTCCTCGCCGACTTCTTCGGACCGGTCGGCGAAGAACCGACGGACCAGGCCAACCCGGAGGATTCTGCGGGTACGAGCAGGCCGGACGCGGCTTCAGCGGCGTCCGGGCGCGCCACCGGGTCTCCTGTCCTCCCCCGCCTCTTCGACTCGACCGCGCACTTCCTGGACGAGGCGCTGGGCGAGGTGTACCCCGACGCACACGACCGGCTGGAGCTGGACCGCGACCCGCAGTCGGGGCTGCTCTCCTTCCAGCCGCCCGCGGACCTCATCCACCGTCTCAAGGCCCTGCCCATGGACTACCTCCGCGAGCAGCGGCTGCGCGAGCGGCTTCTCGTCACCTTCAACCGCCGCCTCGCGGAGCACTCCCTCCAGCGGGCCCGCGAGTCGTCCACCTCCAGCTGGCCGGAGATCTCGCTGCTGACGGACCTTCATCCGGTAGTCGATTGGCTCACCGACAAGGTCCTCGTCCGCCTGGGCCGTCAGGAGGCTCCCATGATCACCGCGAACGTGGCGGAGCCGATCTACCTCGTCCAGGGCGTGTACTCGAACAAGCTCGGCAGGCCCACCGTCGTCAAGTGGATGGGCGTGACGCGCAGGGGTGCGGTCGACGACGACATGGTGTCGTTGCTGCGGCGTTGCGGGGTCGGCCCGAGCATGGCCAACAAGCGCCACTACCGAGAGCCCAGGCCGCTGCGCGAGGCCCTACCCGACGTCCTGACCACGGCGGAGGCGTTCCTCGACGAGCGCCGCGATGCCTGGGACGAGCCGCTGCGCGAGCCCATCGCGGAGTACAAGCGCCGGCTCGCCACCTGGCACCAGCCGACCCTCGCCGGGGAGCGCGCCAAGGAGCGCCTGGCCGACCTCGCCGACTCCCTGCTGACGACGGGCCGACCGCTGCTGCGGATCCTCGCGGTGCTCCTTCCGGACCCCGATCGCAAGCCGGACCCCGCCCGCAAGCGCGACCCCGATGAGCCGCCGCCCGTCATCCTCGGTCCCCCGCCGCTGTCCGTGCCTGCCGCCTGGTGGCCCCGTGCCTCCGCGACCCGCTGAGGGAAGCTCTCATGACGTACGACTCCCTGGTCAACCGCGGCGACTACTTCTCCGCCCACTATCTGGCCGAGGTGCTGCCCAAGGACCTCAAGTCGGGCCTGCTCCAAGCGTGGAAGGAGCGCGAGGAGGCCGCGAAGCCCGCCGCGCGGACCGGCGGCGCTCCCGAACCCGGACAGCCCGAGGCGGCGGTTCCCGGCGGCGGTGAACTGCCCGTGACACCCCGGGCCGGGCTGCGAGAACTTCGCCGCGCATACTTCAGGGCCCGCTCCTCCTTCGCCCTCCCCGAGGACGAGGACGGCATCGTCGCCGTACGCGACACCGACGACGACACGCTGACGTACGGCGCCCCGGGGTGGCGGGAACGGGTGCGGGCCCTCAACGCCGAGGTGCTGCGCGCCCTCGGATACGACGCGAAGCCGCGAATCCTCACGGTGGAGCGCGCGCGGCAGACGTACCAGGTCCCGGTCGCGCACGCCGAGAAGGGCCTGGTCGCCCTGGACTGCGGCTGGGCCGCCGAACCGGACGCCGCCCTCGACTCCGAGGGCCGCGGACGGCTGCTGGAGGAGGTCGTGCTCGATGGCTCGACCACCCTCACCACGGGCTCGAACCTGGCCTCGTTCCTGTTCGCCTGCGAGGAGCCGCCCCGGTATGTGCTGCTCCTCGGCGGCGGGGTGATCGTGCTCGCCGACCGCGCGGTGTGGGGCGAGGGCCGCTATCTCGCGGTCTCCCTGGACACGGCGTTGCAGCGCAACGACACCAGGGTGGGCGGCGAACTCGACACCGTGGCGGGGTTGTTCGGCGCGGACTCGCTGCGTACGCCGGAGGAGGGCGGCGAGAATCCTCTCGCCGAGCTCCTCGGCAAGTCGACGAGGCACGCGGTGGGCGTCTCCAGCGAGCTGCGCGACGGGCTGCGGACGAGCGTCGAGCTGATCGCCAACGAGGTACTGGCCCGGCTGCGCGACCAGGGCATTCGCCCCGAGGACATCGGCGAACTCGCTGATTTGGGCCGACAGTTGACCCGCGAGTCGCTGCGCTACCTCTACCGCATCCTGTTCCTGCTGTACGCCGAGGCCCGCCCCGAGCTGGGCATCCTGCCCGCCGACTACCCGGAATACCAGCAGGGATACGGGCTGGGGCGGCTCGGTGAGCTGATCGCCGACCGGCAGCCGGTCGGCGAGGAGGCCCGCAAGGGCGTCTATCTGTACGAGTCCCTGGACCTGCTCTTCCGCAAGGTGCAGGACGGCTATCGCCCGCGCCGCACCCACGGCGTGGAGGCGGATCCGGTGGGCGCGAAGACCAGCGAGGACATCGGCCTGCGCTTCGAGCCGCTGCACAGCAAGCTGTTCGAGCCGGAGTCGATCCGCCTGATCGGCGCCGACACCCTCCCCGACCCGCGCCACGACTCCGACGAGGCCCTCGCCCGGGGCGAGTCCGTCCGCTACCTCGACACACGGCTGCGCAACGCCACGCTGTACGAGGTGCTGCACCGCCTGATGATCACGCAGGGGAAGAAGGGCGAGCGCGGCGGCTTCATCTCCTACGCCCAGCTCGGCATCAACCAGCTGGGCGCGGTGTACGAGGGCCTGATGTCGTACAGCGGCTTCATCGCGGGCGAGGAGCTGTACGAGGTCGCCAAGGGCGGCGACCCGAAGGACGGCTCCTGGCTGGTGCCCAAGTCGAAGATCGACGAGTACCCGGATCCGGTCTTCGTCACCCGCCGCGACCGGGACACGGGCGAGGTGCTGCGGGCCCGGCACGCGCCGGGCTCGTTCGTGTACCGGCTGTCGGGCCGCGACCGGCAGACCTCGGCGTCGTTCTACACGCCCGAGTCGCTGACCAAGGTCACCGTGCAGCTCGCCCTCCAGCACCGGCTGGACCAGGACGGCAGGGACACGGAGGCGCGCGAGCTGCTGGACTGGCGGATCTGCGAGCCGGCGCTCGGCTCCGGCGCGTTCCTCAACGAGGCGATCAACCAGGTCGCGACCGAGTATCTGCGGCGGCGGCAGGGCGAGTTGGGGCGGTCGATCGACACCGACCAGTACGCCGTCGAGTTGCAGAAGGTCAAGGCGTACATCGCCCTGCACAACTCGTACGGCGTCGACCTCAACGAGACGGCCGTGGAGCTGGCCGAGGTCTCCCTGTGGCTCAACACCATGCATCCCGGCATGGAGGCCCCCTGGTTCGGCCTGCACCTGCGGCGCGGCAACTCGCTGATCGGCGGGCGGCGCGAGGTGTACGCGGCCGATCGGTTGAAGAAGGGCGGCTGGCTGGGGGCTACCCCGGAGCGCTTCCCGCTGGCGGAGGCGTTGGGGGGTGAGCCGTTGCCGGAGGGGGCGGTGCATCACTTCCTGCTTCCGGCGAAGGAGTGGGGCGCTGTCGCGGCCGAGAAGGAGGCGAAGGCGCTCGCCCCGGAGGCGGCGAAGGCGCTGGGCGCGTGGCGGAAAGCGATCACGAAGTCGCCGACGGCGAAGCAGACGACCCGTCTCCAGGGTTTGGCCCGGCGGGCCGAGTACCTGTGGGGACTGGTGGTGCGGCGACTGGAGCTGTCCGAGCGGGAGATCTCGCGACGGATCGGGGTGTGGGGCGCGGAGGACGACTGGCTGCGGAGGCCGGAGGTCGCGGTGCAGCGGGAGAAGGTGCTGACAGACCTGCACGCGGAGGACACCCCGTACTGGCGGCTCAAGAAGCTCATGGACACGTGGTCCGCGCTGTGGTTCTGGCCGGTGCAGAGCGCTTCGCTGCTGAACGGTACGCATGAGCAGTACGCGCGGGCGGAGGCACTGGCGGAACGGGCGGCGGAGTTCGAGGCGGGGGCGGAGTCTGGTCCGGCTGCGGCTGCTGAGGAAGACTCTGGGGTCCTGATGGCGTGGGAGGCAGACGCCCTTCCCGGTTTCGCCGCCGAACCGAAGCAAATGGCGCTGACCCGCGACTCGGTCTCCCGCCGCCGCACGGGCCGCCGCGTGGAGCAGGTCAAGGGGCAACGCCGCCCGGTCATCCCCTTGACGAACCTGGACGACTGGCTCGACTTCGCGGAAGCGCTGTTGGGCACGCAGGACGTGCCGGACGAGTCGTTTGTCTCGACGTTCGAGACGCTGGATGACCTCTACGTGTACGAGGAAGAGCTGCCCGAGTGGATGGGCATGGACCGCTTCCAATGGCTGGAGATCCGGTTCCCGTGGACGGCGGTCGCGAAGGATGTCGCGAAGGCGCAGGGCTTCTTCCACTGGGAGCTGGAGTTCGCGCAGGTGTTTGCGCGGGGTGGGTTTGACTTGCAGGTGGGGAATCCTCCTTGGGTGCGGCCGCAGTGGCATGAGGACCAAGTACTCGCGGAGCGGGAGCCGTGGTTCATGCTGGCTGAAAAGCCGAGTGTGGAGGAGTGGCGCCTGCGCAAGGAGGAGGTACTGAGCGCTACCAGCAACAACAAGACATACTTCCTCAGTGAGTTGGCCGCAAACACTGGGATCGCAGCCGCACTTAGCAGTCCGGTCGCCTACCCACTGCTTGTGGGGACTAAGAGTGATCTGTATCGGGCCTTCATGACTCAGGTGTGGCAGCACATCGCACCGCGCGGCAGCGCAGGCTTGATCCATCCGGACACACATTTCGGCGGCGTTCGCGAAGGCGCCATTCGCGCCGCCGCATACCGACATCTCCGCGTTCACGCACACTTTGTGAACTCGGCGAACTGGGCCTTCGAAGACCTGCACCGATCCTGGGAATTCGGGATGCACATTTACGGCACTTCCCGGGAGCCCGACTTCCTGCATGTCAGCGAACTCCGTGGTGCCGAAGTATTGCCCGATTCACTGACCCATGATGGACACGGCACAGCACCCGCTATCAAGCACAACGGTTCGTGGGACGTTCGGCCACACCGAGAGCGCGTTGTGCATGTAAACACTGCACTGCTGACCAGTTGGCAGGCTTTGCGGGGATCGACAGGCGAAGTAGCTGAAACTCCTCTACTGTATCCAGTTCTCGCCAGCGAGCAAGGCGCAGTCGAGGCCCTCGCAGCCCATACCAGCAGTCTAGCTGATTTCGATCCCCTGATCACAACAGGGTTTGACGAAGGAGCCGCCAAGAAGGACGGACTAATTCGCTGGGACACTCAGAACGCCCCCGAACTCTCTGATGTCATCCTTCAAGGACCGCACTTCGCATTGGCTCTCCCCTTTTCGAAGGAGCCGAGGATCCCCTGCCGCAATAACAGGGACTGGGACCTGCTCTCACCCACAGAGCTGCCTGAGACGTGCGTCCCCATGACCAACTACGTACGGGCCTCCGATGAAGCAACCTACCGGGCGGCCCAGAACTCCTGGCTAGGAAAGCCTTTTACCGCGTTCTTCCGTCTGGCCTGGCGAGCCATGATCCCTTTCGCCAACAGCCGCAGCCTGTACGCCGCCCTCATCCCTCCCGGCCCTGCCCACGTCCACACCGTGCAGTCCCTGGCCTTCGCAGATAATGCGCTTACAGTCCTCAATTCAGGTTTCTGGGCGGCACTCCCTCTGGACTATCTGCTGCGGATCATGGGCCGTCCCCACCTTCAGACCACTGAAGCCCGCAGTATGCCTGCCCCCCATCCCAATCACCCCCTAGCCCCCGCACTCCTTCTCCGCACCATCCGCCTGAACGCTCTAACAACCCACTACTCTCCCCTATGGACGGAGCTTTACGACTCCCGCTGGTCGGGCTACGAGAATTGGGCCACCAACTGGCCTACCGTAAAACCACTCGCCAGCGGGCTCAAGCCAACCTGGGAGTACAACACCCCCTTCCGAACCGAGCATGAGCGCCGCGCCGCACTCGTAGAGTTGGACGCCCTCGTCGCCGCCTGGCTCGGGATTACCGCCGACCAGCTCGTCGCGATCTTCAAGTCGCGCTACCCGCAGTTGTACGCTTACGAATCGGCGACCTACTTCGACGCCAACGGCCGTAAGATCGCCGCCGACTTCAACACGTACGGGCACGGCCAGACCAAGCAGGACTACCTCGATCTCCTCGCCCACCTGGAAGACCCGGAGCGCACCCCACCCCCGGATGGTTACCGGGGCCCCTTCTACAAGGCGGATCGTGAAGCGGAGATGAGAGCCGCGCACGCGCACTTCCAGGCGCGGCTGGACGCGGAGATCGCCGCCGGGCGTTGGACGCCGCCCGTCCGTGAAGAGGCGAAGGCGTAGTCGAAGGGCTTTGGCTCGGCACAGGGCTGCCCCTGACGCTGTGGCGTCAGGGGCAGCCCTTCGATGTCTCTCGCGGCGGCTCTTATCGGCCCGCGAAGTTGACGAACGCCGTCCAGGCAGCAGCATCAACCGTAAGGCCCGGACGGGTTATGTCCTTGGAGTCCCGTACGTGAACGGTATGTGGGCAGACTGCTATCTCTACGCACTGTCCGCCGTCTCCGGCGCTGTGACTGGACTTGCACCACTCCATGGCGACCTCAACGCAGTCTCCACCATCTCCCGCGCTGTGACTGCTCTTGAACCAAGCAAGTACGTCGCTTCGGCGCACGGCATGCTCCACGCTCATTCCTCTCTCAGTAGCTTCTCAATCAAGGCCACCGACTCCTGCGGGGTAAGAGCCTGAGCTCGCAGAGTCCCGTAGGTGGCTTCCAGCTCTCGCACCCTGGTTCGCTCTGTATGCAAGCGACTGTCGCTCTGGACCTCTGTATAGGCGATCCTCCGCCCATCCTTCATTTCCATCAAGGTGAACGGGCCTGCCAACCCAGCGTGCTCCTTACGCCTCAAAGGCATCACCTGTACATCTACGTTGCGAGCCTGCCCGATCAACATGATCTGCTCCAACTGGCCTCTCCAGACCTGGTCACCCCCGAGACGCTTGTGCAACGCGGCCTCTTCGATGACGAAGCTCATGTGCGGGAGTGGCCGACGGGTGAAGATCTCCTGTCTCGCCAGGCGCGCAGCGAGCCGTTGTTCGATGGTCTCCTCGTCCAGCAGAGGACGCCACTCCCGAAAGACCGCCCTCGCGTAATCCGGTGTCTGCAACAGCCCCTTGACCACATGCGTGTCGTAAGCGTGCAGCTCAACCGCCTGCGCCTCCAGCCTCGCCGCATCCTGGAAGAACGGCGGATACTGCGCCTTCTCCATCTCCTCCTTCATCTCCAGGAGGACACCGCCCGCGTCCAGTACCTCGTCCGCCCGGTCGATCAATCGGGGCGGCGGGATCCGCCGGCCCTGCTCGTAGGCGGCGATGGTGGACACCGAGTATCCGACCATCGACGCGAACTCCGGGCGTTCCAGACCCGCCCGCAGCCGACAGCACTTCAGCTGCCGCCCAAACACCCGCACAATGCCCGAGTTGACCTCCGGTTCCGGCCCCGGATCAGGCTGCTGCCCATCCCTCAGGCCGACCGCCCCCTCGTTCTCCACGCCCGTCGGTTCGCTCATCTCCATAACCGCCTCCCCGGCCAACGCAACCCCGCGTCGTTCGTTACGCTCCGCCCCGCCTACACACGCAAACAGGCCACGTACAGCGACAGTCCGTGTGCGCGTCGTATCTGGTCACGCTAAGACCAGGCCGGAAGCGTGGACCACATGAACAGCGAGAATTCCCCCGTACAGGGGGCCATCAGCCAGGCCCGCAGGCCCGCTCACGCCGAGACTCACCCCGCCCAGACCAGCCACCCCCACCTCCTCCGCGAGTTCTCGATGCGGTTCACGTCCTCGCGGCACGGCGCTCGCCTCGCCCGTCGCCTCGTCTCCCACCGGCTGGACACGTGGGGCCACCCGTACGACGGTCGCGCCAACGAGACGCTGACGCTGATCACCGCGGAGTTGGCCGCGAACGCCATCCGCCATGGGCACGTACCCGGCCGGGACTTCCGTGTCCGTCTGACCGAGGCCGGGGACACGCTCCGCGTCGAGGTCACCGACACCCGCACCGAACGCGTACCGCCGCTGACCGCCCAGGAGCCACCGGGCGACGTCGAGTCGGGCCGGGGCCTGCTCATCGTCGCCCAGTTGGCTACCCGTTGGGCGGTCGGCCCGCGCGAAAACGGACCTGGGAAAACCGTATGGGCCGAGCTGCACCTTCGGTGATGGACGAGCGACCGCCGTCGGTCAACCAGATTCGCGCCAACGACCAGCGGTTTTCGGTAATGGACGCGCCCGTTGTCAGTACCGGGGACTAACCTCGTGCGCTCCGTGCGGGCACGCGCCCACGCGGCCCGGCCACACCACGGAAGCCCAGGGGGACGCACCGTGACCACCATGCCCAACGCCCCGTCCGGATACCGGATCTCCATCGTCGACGAGGACCCGCTCCGCGCCCGTAAGGAGGCGCGCGAACTCCTCGCCGAGATCGCCAACGCCGATCCGGGCGCGGTCCTGGACATCCCCCGGCAGCGCACATCCGAGGGTACGGACAAAGGCGGGCTGTCCGTCGACACGATCGGGGTGCTGATCAGCGCCGGTTCACTGGTCACGGCCGGGGTACAGCTCTGGCTGTCCCGCGTACCGCAGCGGACGATAGTCGCCAGGCGGCCCGATGGCGCGACCCTCCAGATCACCGGCAAGGAGGCGCGCGAGGACGACGAGCGGATCGAGCGGTTCCTCGCGGGCGGTGACCAGCCCGCCGACGGCCGTGAAGGCGACGACGGCGACGCGACGGCGGCGGGCTGAGCGCGTATGACCGACAACGACCGGTACGCCATGCTCGTCGGCGTCTCCACCTACGACAGCGACGCCTACCCCGATCTCCCGCCCGTCCGCGCCGACCTGCACTACATGCGGGCGGTGCTGGAGAACACCGAGATCGGCATGTACAACGACTGCGCGGTGGTCGCCGAGCCGACCCGCGCCGAGATGCTGCATGCCGTAGAAACTTTCCTGGAAGATCGGCAGCCGAGCGAGACGGCTCTGCTGTACTTCAGCGGGCACGGGGAGTTCTGCGAGGACGACAACCAGCTGTACTTCCTCACCCGGGACGCCGACCCCGACGACCTGCCGGGCACAGCCGTACCGGCCGAGTTCCTGGAGCGGATGCTCCAGTCCTGCCGTGCCGCGTCGAAACTCGTGCTGCTGGACTGCTGCTCCAGCGGGTCCGTCGTCCAGGGCTGGACCGCCAAGGGCGCCCCGGGCGATGCCGACGAGCGGCCCGCGCCCAGCACCCTGCTGCGGCCGACGGGCGTGTACTTCATCACCGCGTCCGACGCGCTTCAGTCCGCCTCCGCCATGGCGCCGTCCGGATCCACGCTCGGCACGTCCCGGTTTACCGGAGAGATCGTGGAAGGACTGCGGAACGGGCGGATCAAGGGCGGCGGCTGGATCACGCCGGACGACCTCTTCGACTACCTGACGGCACAGATGGCGCGCAACGGCGTGCCCGAGGAGCAGCGCCCCACCAAGTCCACGATCCGGGCCACCCGAAGCCTGCCCTTCGCGCGGTCGGTGGCACGTCCCGTCCACCTCCCGACCCTGCCGCGTGACGCGACGGAGGCGGCACAGCCGTCCCCCGCCCTGCTGAAGGCCCGGGAACTGGCAGTGCTGGACGCGCGGGACGGCCTGGACTGGCAGCGGCTGCTGCACTACTACGTACGGTGCCTCACCGCCGAGGCGGCGGCCGGGATGCTGCCCGACCGCGACAGCGAGCGGGATTCGGGGTACTTCCTGCTGGGCAGGGGCGAGGAGATCATCCAGTCGGGGCGGGGCTCGACCTTTCGGGCACCCGGGCAACTGCCCAGGCCGCAGGCCCGGCCGGGCAGGAGCGACGGCGATACGGGAACGCAGCAGGAGTATTGGTACGGCTATCCGGCCGTCACGCTCCCCGTACGCGAGGGAGGTGGCCGGGGACGCCGTACGCCCGTGACCATCGCGCCGCTGTTGGTCCAGCAGATGGAACTCACGCCGGACGAGAACGGCCAGGACGTACTCCGGCCGACCGGGGTTCCCGCCCTGCACACCGGTGTCGTATCGGAACTGCTGGACGCCGACGACGCGGCCGACCTCGTCGCCGGCTGGCAGCCGACCTGGCAGGAGGGCAACGACACACAAATGCTGCGGGCTGTGCGGCAGTTACTGGAGGAACTGGGGCTGCCGGAGCTGGAACCGCTCGATCCGTCCGAGCTGAGCGAGCGGACGGTGATGCAGGCGCTGCGGCCCGGCGCGCACAACGCGGCCGTCCTGCTGGTGCCGTCCGGTGTGGAGGCGAACGCGACGCAGGGTCTGGTGGACAACCTGCTGCAGATGTCGACGCGGACGGCCCAGATCCCCGGCACCGCGCTGGACGCGCTGCTCAGCGGCGGTGAGGCGGACGCGGGGGCGGGACCCTCGGCCGTCGTGGTGGCACCGGGGCCGTGCAACGAAAGTCAGGAGCTGGTGGTCTCCTCGGCGATGACGCGGGCGCTGACGGTGGCCACGGGGCCGCCCGGCACGGGCAAAAGCGAGGTGGTCACGGCCACCGTCACCACCTGTGTCGCCGCCGGACAGTCCGTGCTGGTCGCGTCCACGAACAACGAGGCGGTGGACGTCGTCGCCGAACGCTGCGACGCCATTGCGCCGGGGCTCATGATGCGGACGGGCAACTCGAAGGCGCTGAAGGAGGAGGCCGAGAAGCTGGAGCGGCTGCTCGGCGAGCCCATGGAGGCCCCGCGGCGGGGTTCGGCGACCGTGGGCGGGGAGCTGCGCAACACCCGTGCGCGGGCCGCCGGGCAGCGGGAGGAGGCGGAACGCCGTGTCGGTGAGGAGGGGCGGCTGCTGGACCTGCTCCGGGAACGGGAGGAACGGGCCGCCGCGCTGGAGCTGCCGCTGACGCTGCTGGAGTCCGTGTGGAAAGCAGCGGCGGCCGGGAACGGTGCTGCCGCGCTGGGCCGCTGGGAGAGCAGGGCCAGGAAGGCGGCCGGGGCTCGCCGGTGGCTGCTCGGCGGGTGGCGCAGGGCGCGGGCACTGGCCGCGCTGGTCGCCGCCAGTGCCTCGGTGGGTGACAGCCCGGCGTGGCCGGGTTGGGCGAACGAGCGGCCCGTACCGCCGGAGCTGCTGGAGGCCCTGGGTGACGCGGTGGCCGTGGAGCGCCGGCTGCGGGAGCTCGTACCCGGGCACACCGATTGGGACGAAGACGGGCTGAAGCAGGAGCGCCTGGAGACGGCGGATGTCCTGTCGGAGCTGTCCGCGGAACTGTCCCGGGCGGTGTCGGCGGAAGCGCTGACGCGGGCGCGCGGGCTGATGGGGCAGCGGCTCCAGGCGCTGCGGAGCCGTCGGGGATTCCGCAAGAGCCAGCAGAACCTGATGGCGCACCTCAAGGGGTGGGCGATCAGCACCCACTCGGTGCGGCAGCTCGAACTCACCCCGAAGCTGTTCGACCTCGTCGTCATCGACGAGGCCAGCCAGTGCTCGATACCGTCGGTGCTGCCGCTGCTCTTCCGGGCCCGGCGGGCACTGATCATCGGCGACCCGATGCAGCTGGGCCATATCGCCAACATCGCGCCGCAGCAGGAGCGGCAGGCGAGGGTCCGGTCGGGGCTGAGCGCCGCGCAGCTGGAGGACCACCGGCTCACGTACCACGTGCACTCGACGTACCACGCGGCCGCGCAGCACGGTGACACCGCGCTGCTGCTCGACGAGCACTACCGGTGCCACCCGCGGATCGCCGACGTCGTCAACGGCTACTGCTACGCAGGCCAGTTGCAGGTGCTGACCGACGTACGGCGGCAGGTTCCGGCGCTCGACCCGGTGGGGGCGACCGATCCGGCGCCGGTGCTCGGCTGGGTGGACGTGCCGGGCGGCGAGTCGGCGCGGGGCAGCGACGGACAGTCCTGGCGCAACGACGCCGAGGCCGGGGCCGTGCGGCGAGTGGTGGACGAACTGCTCGCGCGGCTGCCGCAGGACGCGACGGTGGGCGTGGTGACGCCGTTCCGGGCGCAGAAGCAGGCGCTGGCGCGGGTGTGGCGCGACGACGACCGGGTGCGGGTGGGGACGGTGCACGCGTTCCAGGGCGGGCAGCGCGACGTGATGGTGCTGAGCCCGGTGGCCACGCTCAACACCCCACCGAGGACGACGCACTGGGTGGCGAGCCAGGTCAACCTGTGGAACGTGGCGATCACGAGGGCCAAATCGCAGCTGATCACGGTGGGCAGCCATGCCTTCTGGCAGGGGCAGAGCGGTCTTCCCGCGATGCTCGCCGGGCGCTCGTTGCCGTTGGGGGCGGGGGCCTCTGATGAACACGGCCCGGACGCCGGGCACGCCATCGGTGATGTGCGGGGGACGGCCGGCACGGGTACCGCCCTCCGCGAAGAGCTTGCCGACCGGCTCCAGCAGTACCTCCGCGAGCATGGCGTCGCTGATCTGGAACGCGCGACGGTCGTCGGCGGCCACACGGTGGATCTGCTGTTCACCGCCGGCGGGGAGAACACCGCCGTACTGCTCGACACGGGCCCGCCGCCCGGCCACGCCCCGGCGAGGCATCTGCGGCTCACGCACGCCCGGGGTGATCTGCTGACCGGTCTGCCGTCCGGCGGCCAGGGAGCGAAGGTGTGCGAGGTGACCCGGACGGTGCGGGTTCCGGCGTGGCGGATCCTGGCGGGGGAGGACATGCTGGCGCCGCTGTTCGACTGAGCCCGCCCACGCCAAGGCCGGGTCATCCCTGGAGAAGGCACCGGACGACGTACGTCATGTGCTGGATGTTCCCGGCCCGCAGCCAGTGCGGGGCCTGGCCCGTGTCTTTACTGGCCGTGAGGGGACCGTTGGCACAGTCGCGCAGCCAGGTCTCCCCGGCACCGGCGGAGGCTCCTCTGAACTCGGGTAGATCGCGGATCAGGCGGGCAGCCGCCCGGATGCTCGCCGTACGGTCGGGGCCGCCGTTCAGCACCTTGCACAGCACGAACCAGTCGTCGATGGTGTAGCGAAGGAGACCCCACGGCGGAGGCCCGCCGCCCTGCTCCTGGGAGAGAGCGGTGACGGGCTGTACGCAGTAGTCGCCATAGGCGAGCCGTGACGAGTAGTCACGGCCGCTCGCTCTCATCTCGTGCCACATGTGCCAGTCGGCGCGGGGCTCTTCGTACAGCACTCCCAGTTCCAGCATGTCGTTCGTGGCCCGTGGGAAGCCTCCGCTGAGAACGACGGTCGTGCGCCAGGCCGTCAGGGGATGCAGGGCGTCCAGGGCACGCAGCGCCTCCTTGCCCGCGTCGGGGCGGCTGGGGAGAACGCTGCCCAGATCCAGCAGCAGATCGACGGGTATGTCAGGCCCGGCCTGGCCCAGCAGTTGGCCGACTGCTTCGGTCGTACGGCCATCCCACTCCCCCGGCACGCCTACGCGAACGCCGACACCACAGCCGTAACGGCGCGCTGTCTCCAGGGCGGCGGACTGCTGGGCCGTGCCGCGCTCGGGCCCGGTCACCGGGCGGAGCAGGCGGGAGAGCCCGGTGCACTCGGACAGGATTTCCGCGAGTGCCGGTATCTGGGCCTCTTCGGCGAACGGGGCGTCGAGCCAGCCGGGATGACGGCGGTGTGCCCCTCTCACCTTATTCAGTTCTCTCCGCCAAGAAGCCTTGTTCAGATCCGCCGGAAGCACGCCAGGGCACGGCGGAAGGTTCCACAGCGGGGCCATCGCGGCCTGGATGTCCGGCCGGACACGTTCGTAGGCCATCCTGGCGTGCTGCCGGACGGGTAGGACAGGGATGTAGAGCGGTTCGGCCATCGCGGCTCCCCCTCAGCACTGCCCGCGCGCTTTCCCTCCCTGTCAGGGTCGGCGGACGGCAGGACGCCGAGAAAGAGAGCCGTTTCGGTCCGGATGGCCGGAATGCACATGTACCTGGTACCGCTGTGACGCACGTTGTACTGTGTGTGATGCTCGGTGGCCGGACGCTTCAAGTGCGCTGCGCACGTGGGGGACTGAGTGCCATTCAGCCAGGTGCGTTGTTGTCCTCCGTCCGCCGTGCGCCGAACTGCTTCCACGATTGGCGCGAGGCTTGAACCACCGCATTCTTGGTCTGACCGTGCGCAACTTCCGCACGCTGACGGACACGAAGCTGCCGCTCGGGCCCTTGACCGTCATGGTCGGCCCCAACGCGGCCGGCAAGTCGAACGTCCTGCACGCCCTGGAGTTCCTGGGTGATGTGACCCGGAAGGGGATCGAGCCGGCGCTCGAAGAGCGGGGCGGTTTCGATGTCCTGGCCTTCCGCGGCGGCCGGAAGCCGGTGTCGCGGATCGCCGTTGGCATCGAGGGCATCTGGTCCGACTTCGCGTCGGAGGAAGCGCCGGACCGCTACGAGTTGAGCGTCTCCCAGCGTCGGCTCCCCGAGCCACGGCATCGTGAGCTGGTTCTCTCCCGAGTAGAGCGGTTCGACCAGCATCCGAACACGGACGCAGAGACGTCGGTTGAGCTGAGGAGCAGTTCCGTCGTCGTCAATAGTCCGTCGGAGACCGGCCGTCATAAGGCTCAGCACAGCGTCGAGAGAATGGCGTCCGTCCTTCACCAGGGCCATGTCCTGCCTTTGCCGGACGGCACCCCGTCTGCCCAGGCCATGGGTGAAGTGCGACGCCATCTCTCCGAGATCCGAGTGTTCGACCCTGATGTGCGAGCCGCCAGGAAGCCCTCCGCGGTCAGTGAATCGGAACCACACCTGAAAGGGGACGCCTCCAACCTGGCGGATTTTCTGCTGGGCCTTCGGGAGCACGGTGATGCCTGGGAGCTCCTCTTGGAGGACGTCAGGACCGTGGTTCCGCAGATCCGTAATATCCACGTACCACTCATCGCGGGCTCCAGCAGGGCCGAAGTGGAACTGGAAGAAGAGTGCCTGCGTGGGCGCACTCGACTCTCGGACGCATCCTGGGGCACAGTCCGCGTCCTGTGCATGCTCGCGATCATCCATGATCCGAATCCTCCGCTGCTGACGTGCATTGAGGAGATCGACCATGGTCTCCATCCGCACGTGCTGAACCTTCTGGCGGTCAGGCTCCGCGAGGCCAGTAGCCGCGGTCAGTTCCTTGTGACCACTCATTCGCCGGTTCTCATCAACGAGTTGGAACCCAAGGAGTTCGTCGTGTGTGAGCGGCTCCCGAGTGGTGCCTCCCGCATCCCGGCTCGGCGCCCCGAGGAGATTCAGCGAGTCATCGAGAAGTCCGAGTACGAGCCGATGGGTGATCTCTGGTACTCAGGCGCACTTGGGGGTGGGCTGTGAATGCGAAGCCTTCTCGGAGCCGTCAGCGCTCAGTTGTCGTAGTGGCCGGCGAGGGTGACTACGACCGCAGGGTACTTCAGCACCTGGTTCCCGCCCTGCACCCGGGAAGATGCCCCGACGTGATTGCCATGAGGAAGCCTATCCGTCTGGCCCGCGCCCAAGCCAAGCTCTCTCCTCGTCTTCAGCAGATCAAGAATTTCGCTGAGGGCCATGCCGACACAGCGAAAGTAGTCGGCATCGTCATACATGTGGATCTTGACGCCGTCGCTGACGATAACTACGACAAGGTCCGCAGACGCATCACTGAGGAGATGCGCGCCACCTTCAAGGAGTACCCCTCGGCACTGGCCCTGGCCGCCTATGAGATCGAGGCCTGGCTGATGCTCTTCCCGGATGCGTTCACGAAGGTCAAGCCAGGCTGGCGGTTGCGAGAGGCCGATTGTCGTCGTGACCTCGCCCAGCTCGTAAAGGCCAAAGAACACCTCGTCAAAAACCTCGGGAAACCTCCATACAGTGAGTCCCACGCTCCCAAGGTCATGGAGGAGGCGGTCAAGGGCGGTCACGTCACCGCACGGCCAATCGGCAACAACCGGTCATACCGCGACTTCGCGAATGAGATGGCGGGCTGGAAGAAGATCAACTAGCAGGTCAGGTCAGAGCCACCGGAAACAGGAGCTGTCAGCGCCCCCGTATACCGTGGTACGGATCACCAGGGCACGGCATCGCAAGGGGGACCGTCGTGAAGCCCACCATGGCCGCCGCGCAGCTGCGCGGCAGTCTGACGCAGTACCTCACGACGACGTACGCCCTCGCGGACGAGGACACCCGAAGCGCCCTCGAACGCTTCCTCGGACACCCGGAGACCGGCATCTTCCGTGGGCCCTACCTGCGGATCAGGACACCGTTCCACCTCGCCGAAGACGGCTGGCAGCGGGACGTGGAGGGGGCTGCCGGATTCCCCGGGTTCGTGCCGTGGCGGCACCAGGCGAAGGCGTGGGCACGGCTGTCCACGCTGCGCGGTCCCGCTCAGCCGACGCTGGTGACGACCGGCACCGGCTCCGGCAAGACCGAGTCGTTCCTCATCCCCGTACTGGACCACTGCCGGCGGCGGAAGGCCGAGGGACGGGGCGGGGTCAAGGCCGTTCTGCTGTATCCGATGAACGCGCTCGCCACCGACCAGGCGGGGCGCATCGGGGAGTACCTGGCGCGGCCGGAGCTCGCGCAGGTCACCGCGGGCCTCTACATCGGCGACCGCCCCGACACCGACTTCCGGCGGGTGATGACACGCCGGGAGGAGATGCGGGTGTCCCCGCCCGACGTACTGATCACCAACTACAAGATGCTCGACCTGCTGCTGCAGCGCGGGGAGGACCGGAGCCTGTGGGAAGGCGCCGACCTCACCCATGTCGTACTGGACGAGTTCCACACGTACGACGGAGCCCAGGGCACCGATGTCGCGATGCTGTTGCGCCGGCTGGCCGCCGCCACCGGCGCGTCCCGGCCCGGCAGGCCGCTGGGGTCGATCTGCCCGGTGGCGACCTCGGCCACGCTCGGCGAGGGGGCGGCGGACAACGGGGCCGGGGGCGTCCTCGACGTGGCGGCGCGGGTGTTCGGGATGCCGTTCCCAGCGGAGGCGGTCATCGGCGAGGAGCGGATGACCGCCGATGAGTTCACCGGGTCCGTGGACTACGAGCTGGACGAGCCGCCCTCCCCGCAGGAGGTAGTGGCGGTGTCCGGCGGGCCGGACGTGGAGGCCCGCCCCGACCTGCTGGACCTGGACGCCCTCGCCACGAGGCTGCTGGGCCGCTCCGGGCTGGACGCCTTCCGTATCGGGCGGTTGCTGAAGCGGCACGACTTCACCCACGGCGTGCTGTCGCTGCTGAGCGGGGAGCCGCTGGACGAGTGGGCGCTGCGGGACCGGCTGGCCCGGTTCGGCTACTCCTGGGGGCGCACCGCGCGGGAGAACCCGCGGCTGGTGCTCCAGGCGCTGGGCCGGTTCGTGGCGCTGCTGTCGGCGGCTCGCGACCCGGAGTCCGATGAGCGCAAGCCCCGGCCGCTGCTGCACATCGAGGCGCATCTGTGGGTGCGACCCGTGACGCGAGTGCTGCGCGGGGTGGGGCGCACCCCGGAGTTCCGCTGGTACGAGGACGATCGGACCGCCGCCCGGCGGGCCGCCCTGAGTGCCGCGCCACCCGGCGACGAGGACCCGGACGCCTCGTCCGGGGGCTGGCCATCGTCCTCGGCGAGCAGGCCGCAGCCGCTGCCCGGTGCCGACACGGCGCCGCGCCCCGCCCAGGTGCACCTGCCCGCCGTGTACTGCCGCAACTGCGGGCGCTCCGGGTGGGCGGCGCTGTCCCCCGAGGCCGACCCCCAGCAGCTGGTGACAGCGCAGGACCGTATCTGGCGAGCCGCGGTGGGGCGGGACAAACGGCGCATCCGCTACTTCATCTCTGCCACCCAGGGCGAGCGGCAGCAGGCGCTCGACGCGCTGACCGGGGCGCGGCCCACGGACGGCAAGGGCGACCCGCTGTCGGTCGTGGTGCTGGACGGCGGCCAGGGCACCTACCGGCTGCCCACCGCCGGAGACGACGCCGAGCTCGTCGACGCCTGGTTCGCACGAGCCCTGCTCGACAAGAAGACCGCCGACCGCGCGGCGAAGGAGGACCGCTGCCCGGCCTGCCACACCGACAACAGCATCCGCTTCCTCGGCACGGCGCAGGCGGCCCTGGCCTCGGCGGCCGTGACCCAGCTGTTCACCGGCGGTGACATCGCGCTCGTGCCGGAAGAGCGCAAGACGCTGCTGTTCAATGACTCCACGCAGGACGCGGCGCATCGCGCGGGGTATGTCGCCAACGCCTCGTACAAGTTCTCGCTGCGTTCGCTCCTCGCCCACAATCTGGACGATTCGGGGGCGCCGACAGCGCTGAACGAGCTGATCGGCCATGTCCTGGACTCGGTGGACGACCCGGACGCGCTGGCCGCCGTGGTGCCCCCTGATCTGCACGACGAGCCGGGCGTCGACCGTCTGCTGTCCGGCCGTGGCACCGGCGACGCACGGACCTGGAAGCTGATCGGGGAGCGGCTGGCCTTCGCGACCGTGATGGAGTTCGGGCTGCGCAGCCGCATGGGGCGCACCCTGGAGCTGACCCGCACCGCGGCCGCCGAGGTCGTCGTGGCCGAGCCCGACCGCGTCACCGACCTCACCCGCGACCTGCATCTGTCCCTGCCCGGCCAGCTGCTGGTGGGAAGCGGCCTGCCCACGCCCGAGCGGTATCTGGCGTATGTGCGCGGGCTGCTGGAGCGGCTGCGGATGCGCGGCGCGGTACGGCACCGCTGGCTGGACGATTGGATCAAGGAAGGCGGTAGCAACCGCTACCTCATCTGGGGGCTCAGGCCGCCCGGCATGCCGGCCTTCCCCGAGGGGGTCGCGCCGCCGCGCTTCCTGCTGGACGGGCAGAAGGACCGGTCCGAGTTCGACGCGATCACGGGACGTCTGGGCTGGTACCAGGACTGGACCCGCAGGTGCCTGGGGCTGGACGCCGCGGGGGCCGCGGAGTATCTGCGCAGGCTGCTGCCCGCCCTCGCCAAGGAAGGTGTCCTGGCGGTGCGGACCACCCGGGATCGGCAGACCCGGGTCTACGGGCTTCAACCGGGGCACATCCAGGTGCGGCTGCTCGGCGACGCGGTCGTCAACAAGGCCTTCGTCAGCTGCGAGGACTGCGGCTGGCAGCAGGTCGTAGCGCCCGAGCGGCGCACGCGCTGGTACGGGCATCCCTGCCCCAGGTACCGCTGCGGGGGGCGGCTGACCGCGCCACAGCCGGGCATGCCCCGCAACGGAGCGGGACTCCCCCACCTGGGCGGCGCCGTGCAGGAGCGGGACTACACCGGCGACTACTACCGCCGCCTCTATCTGACGGGCGGCACGTTCCGTGTCGTCACCGCCGAGCACACGGGCATGCTCAGCCGCCCGGAGCGGGAGCGGGTCGAGCGCACCTTCAAGGCCGGGACGCACTACACCGACCCCAATGTGCTGTCGTGCACGCCGACACTGGAACTCGGCATCGACATCGGCGATCTGTCGGCCGTACTGCTCGGCTCCCTGCCTGCCGGGCCGGCCAACTACGTACAGCGCGCCGGACGGGCCGGACGGCACACGGGCAACGCCCTGGTGGTCGCCTTCGGTGGACGCAAGGCTCGCGACCTGTACTACCTGGACGAACCGACAGAGATGATCTCCGGGACCATCCTGCCGCCGGGCTGCTACCTGTCCGCGGTGGAGATCCTGCGCCGCCAGTACACGGCCCGGCTGCTGGACCTCGCGGCCCGTGGCGACCTGAGGACCTCCGACGGCGAGGTGCTGGCGCCGCTCCCCCGGCTGTCGTCGGCCCTGTTCGGGACCAGCGGATGGTGCCAGGACCTGGCCGATGCCGCGCAGACCCGCGGCGCCGAACTCGTCGAGGAGTTCCTGGCCCTGTTCCCCGACGGCAGCGGCGGGCGGGACCCCGACAGCTCCGACAGCGCGGGCGTCTCGGCGTACGCAGCTGAGGAGCTGAGGGCGTATGCGACCGGCGGCATCGTGCGCGCCCTCCAGGAGGCCGAGGAGGACTGGACGGGGCGGCGCGAGGAGCTGCGGCGCAGAATCGCCGCGATCGACGAGGCCGCGGGACATCTGGCGCGGTCTGACGAGACGCAGAACCGGGAGCGGCGCGAGTTGCTGGCCGAGCGCCGCAGCGCCGGGGACCTGCTCCGGGAGCTGAGCCAGTCGAGCGCCCACGCCACTCTGGTGGAGCTCGGTCTACTGCCCAACTACAGCCTGACCGACACCACCACGCAGCTGGAAGCGACGCTGTACTGGTCCGAGGCTCCGGACGAGGAGGACGACGCACAGGAGGCGGAGACCGAGAAGGGACCTCCCCGCAAGATCTACCGCAGTGAGACGCGGGACTACGAGCGGTCCCGCAAACTGGCACTCACCGAACTGGCCCCCGGTAACAGCTTCTACGTCAACGGCTACCGCCACGTCGTACGCGCCCTCGACATCGGCAGCCCCGATCGCAGGGCCTGGTCGGTGTGGCGACTTTGTCCCGCTTGCGGCTATGTGCGCACCGAGCACGAGGGCGCCGAGAGCAACACCGACCCGTGCCCGCGCTGCGGCGGGCGGGAGATCGCCGACGCGGGCTGCGTGCAATACGTACTCCAGCCGAGGCGGGTGTTCTCCCGCGACAAGCGGGACGACGCCCGGGTGCGGGATGACCGCGACGAGCGGGACCGCAAGCACTACGCGGTCCTCACCACTGTCGACATCGATCCCGACCGGCTCGCCCCCGGTTCCTGGCGGCACGACTCCGCGGTCTTCGGAGTGGACTTCACCCGCCATGCGAAGATCCGGACGCTCAACCTGGGGCTGGACCGCGAGGACGGCAGCAGCACGGTGCCCCTGGCGGGACAGGACGTGCGGATCAACCCGTTCTTCGTCTGCACCAGTTGCGGCGGGGCGACGGCCGACGGGCGCCCCGTGGTGGACGTGGAGCAGCACGCGCTGACCGAGTCGGGAGCGGCGAGCACCCCGGCCGCGAGGCACCATCTGCTGTGGTGCCCGCGTCGCCGTATCAGGGGATCCACGACCGGCGCGGACAGGCAGGGCAGGGGGCAGGACGTGCCGCTGCTGCTCGCGCACGAGCTGACCACGGAGGCAGTGCGCATCCTGCTGCCCGCGTCGATGGCCAGGGTCAAGCAGCGACTTGCCTCGTTCACCGCCGCGCTGTTCGCGGGCATAGCGGCACGCTACGGCGGCGATCCCGACCACATCGACATCGCCGAGGCGACGATGCCCGACCACGCGGGCGGCATGGGTGCGGACTGGCCGAGGCGCTTCCTCGTCGTCTACGACCGGCTGCCCGGCGGCACCGGATACCTGCACCGGCTGGCATCCGCCGACGGCTTCCGGGAAGTGCTTCTCAAAGCGCGCGAGGTCATCGAGGAGTGCGATTGCCGCGAGAAGGGTCTCGACGGCTGCCACCAATGCCTGCTCCGGCGGGTTCCGGCCGCCGACTACGACAAGGTGAGCCGCAACGAGGTCCGGCAGATGCTGGACGACCTGCTCGGCGCGGACGGCGAGCGCTGGCAGACCTCGCCGGTCGCGACGACACGGCACATCCCGTTGCAGCGGCAGGCCGAGAGCGACCTAGAGGTCCTGTTCGTCGACACGCTCCAGGACTGGGCCAAGCTTGCCGAGTCCAAGGCCGCCGCGGACACGTACACCACATCGGCGGGCACGTACGCCCTCGATCTGCGGCTGACGGCGGCGGACGGCACGACGGTGAGCTGGCGCGTCTCCCAGCAGCGCGCGCTGGACGGCACCCGGCCCGATTTACTCCTCGAACGGCTCGACGCCCCCGGCCCGCGTGTGGCCCTGTATCTCGACGGCTACGCCTACCACGCCACCCGCGAGCACAACCGGCTCGCCGACGACGCCATGAAGCGGACCAGGCTCAGGGCCGAGGGTCTGCGGGTGTTCCAGCTGACCTTCCATGACGTCAAGGAATGGCAGCAGCGGGTCAAGGACACCGGGTACGCGGCAGTGGGGCCGAGCGATCCGGTGTGGGAGCCGTACGGCACGAACGGCCGGAAGCGCGCCCGTGACTACTACGAGCGTGTGGGCCGGGGTCTGCCCGGCGAGCTGGCTGAAACGATGTGGGTCAATCCGGCCCAGCTGCTCCTGGCCTATCTGCGTGCCCCGGAACCCGGGCGCTGGCAGCGGCGGGCGGAGGCGGTGGCCGCGGGCCTGAGCGGGACCGACGGCGTCCGTGCCGCCGCCCTCGTCGGTGACGGCGTCGGCGAGGGCATCCGGGAAGCGCTGCGCGGCGGCGCTCCCTCCGGGGCCGCCGGGCCGGTACGGCTGCTGTCCGGCCCGGACACATCGGGCTGCCGCCTCGTGCTGGCCGCTGACGGCAGGCGCACACCGCCGGTGTGGACGGGGCTCACCGTCCTGGACGACGGCGACGCGGCCCTGGCCGACGAGCAGGTGCACAAACGGCGCTGGCGGGCCTGGCTGTACTGGAGCAATGTGCTGCAGTTCCTGGAGCACGGCGGCGGGGACAGCGCCCAGCTGACGACGAGCATGCTCGATGGTTTCGCCACCGAAGCGCTCATCGTGACGGGCGGAGTGGGCTGGCTGACGTCGACGCGCATCCCGGTACCGGCACAGGCGGAAGAGCCCGCCGTCCCCATCGTCGCCGCACCGGCCGTGCCCGCTCCCACCCGTGGTGAGGAAGTCCCGCCCCGGTCCGAGGCGGGCGAAGCGACCACGGATACCGGTCCGAAGCGGGACCCCGGCTGGGACCGGGTCATCGAATACCTCGATCCGGAGGAGCCGGGGCTCGCCGGCCTCGCGCACGCGCTGGCGGGCGCGGGTGTGCCCGCGCCCCGGGACGGCTACGAATTGGACGGGCATGGGTGGCAGGCCGAACTGGCCTGGCCCGACGCACGTATCGGAGTGGTCCTGGCACCCCGCGTGGACCGCGACGAGCCGGACCACGAGGCAGCGGACCGGGACAAGGCGTTCGCGGCCGCGGGCTGGGAGGTCCGCACCGCCACGGCTTGGGGCGGGGCGCGGCTGATCGCCCGCCTCACCGGCCAGGAGCAGAACAGCACGGTCACCAGGGACGGGGAGTCGAAGCGATGAACACCTCGGGCGTCACTCTGCGCCTACTCGACAAGGCTGACAAGGAGATCCTCAAGCTCCCCCGTACGGTCAAGGGCGCGTTCTTCGACTTCCAGCACAAGTTCAAGACCAACCCGCACACCGCCGGGCTCAAACTCCAGCAGCTCAAGGGCGACAGCAGGTTGTGGTCGGCGAGGGTCAGCGACGAGTACCGCGCACTGCTGCTGCGGCTCGCCGAGGACGACTGGCTGATCGTCTCCGTCAAGCACCGCAAGGACGTCTACGACCGGCTGTCGTACGGCGTCAACCAGGTCACCGGCGGTATCGAGTACGTGGACCTGGAGGTGGTGGAGGACAGCGTTCTGCGCCGTCTGCCGACTCCGCCCTCCTCCAAGCCCGCACCCGATGCGGCCGAGGCGCCCGCCCCGCCCGAGTCGGCACGGTCACTGTTCGCCGACTGGACCGACGAACAATTGCTGGACCTGGGCGTCGCCGAACCTCTGCTTCCGGTCATCCGCACGCTCACCACCGAGGACCAGTTGCTCGGTCTGGTCGAGTACGCGCCGCAGCTCACCGGCGAAGTACTGCTGTCGTTGTTCGACGGGGCGTCGTACGACGACGTCCTCGATCAGGTGACGAAGCCCGTGGCCACCGCCGAGCCGGTCGACCCGGAGGACTTCGAGGCAGCCGTACAGCGTCCGGCAACGGTCGTCACCACGACGGACGAAGCCCTTCGGGAGGCCCTGGAAAGCGGTGACTTCGGCCGCTGGAAGGTCTTCCTGCATCCCACTCAGGCCAAGCTGGTCGAACGACGCTACAAAGGCCCCGCCCGGGTGGGCGGCGGCCCCGGTACCGGCAAGACCATCGTCGCGCTGCACCGGGTACGGCATCTCGTGCGGGAGCTGTCCCCCGGCCGCGACAAACCCGTCCTGCTGACGACCTACAACAAGAACCTCGCCGCCGACCTGCGCTCCCGGCTGCTGGAACTGGGTGGTGAGGAATTGCTGGCCCGGGTCGAGGTGAGCCACGTCGACCAGCTGGCGCTGCGGATCGTCCGGGAAGCCGAACCCGGCAACGGCAAGCAGACCATCGACGACAGCCAGGCGGTACGGGAATGGCGTGCGCTGCTCGACGAGCTCGGGGAGAACACCTGGGATCCGGAGTTCCTGCACGAAGAGTGGACGCAGGTCATCCTCGGGCAGGCGGTCGGCACCCGCACCGACTACTTCCGTGCCCGGCGTGCCGGTCGCGGCAGGAACATCGGCCGCGCTGAGCGCGCCGAGATCTGGCAGCTCGCCGAACGCTTCACCCAACGGCTCGACCGTCTCGGACGGCAGACCTGGGACCAGGTGGCCGAGCGCGCCGCCCGACTGGAGATGGGCCGTGAGCAGCGCATCCTCGGCACCGCCCGGCAGCGGGAAGAGGCGGGCGGCCTCGACAACGTCCACCTGGCGGACGGCTCGGGAGGTTGGCTGCGCTACCGGTACCGGCACATCGTCGTGGACGAAGCCCAGGACCTGCGGCCCGCCCACTGGAAGATGCTGCGCGCGATGACTCCCCGTGCGGCGGACGACCTGTTCCTGGTCGGCGACACCCACCAACGCATCTACAAGAACCAGGTGACGCTCGGCAGTCTGGGCATCCATATCCGCGGCCGGTCCTCGAAGCTGAGCCTCAGCTACCGCACGACTCGGCAGATTCTGCACTCCGCCCTAGGCGTGCTAGGAGAAACCAAGTACGACGACCTCGACGGCAGCGAAGAGAACCTGGCCGGCTACCGGTCGGTGCTCAGCGGCGGCCGACCGTCCGGGCATCCGTTCCCCGATTGGGCCTCCGAGCGTGAGGGCATCGCCGCGCTCATCAAGGAGTGGGGCGCGGCTATGGAGCCGAGCACTCCGCACGAGCAGATCGCGATTTGTGTTCCGACCAACCGGATGGCGGCAGAGGTGGGCTACACGCTCAAGTTGCACGGCATCCACTCGGTCGAGATCCGCTCCGACGGCCCGCACGGCACCAGCGGGGTGCACATCGGCACCATGTTCCGGTTCAAGGGACTGGAGTACCAGCGGATGATCATCGCTGGCGTGACGGATGGTCTCGTACCCCGTGAAGCCGTCAACGCGTTGCGCAATACGGACCCCGTGAGATATCGGCACGAGATCCAGCGCGCCCGTTCCCTGCTGTTCGTGGCGGCCACCCGGGCACGAGACACAGTGGATCTCTTTTGGCACGGATCACCCAGCCCATTTCTGAGCTCCTCACTGACAGACGCACAGGAGAGAATCGGCCGATAAATTTCGACGAGGCCAGTGCCGAGTGGAGGAATAAGGCTGCCGCCCCCGAATGCTCGCCATACATCACAGGCTCTGTTGACGGAACCATTCCAGCGCCTCGGCAAACCGCACCAGCCCACCGCCGCGCAGGACGCCCAGCGCAAAGCTCGGCCGTCGCCGGGGCAATTCCGCATCGGGGACGGTCAACGTCACTCCAGGAATCGCCCAGATCCGGTCACGGAGTTCCGCGAGTAGCCCTGGCCTGGTGAAAGGCTCCCGCCTCGCCAAGTGCGCGAAGACGACTTCGACGACCCCCGATCGCGGATAGATGCTCACGGGCCATATCGCACCCTGCGAGCCGCTTCCCTCGCGGAGCATCGGCGCACAGCTCGTCTCCTCGGCGGCACCGTATCCAAGCCACCCCCCATCCGCCTCCCACTTACGCAGCAGGGTCAGCAGCCCATCGGCGAGGTCGGGTTGGTGAGCGCTGAGCAACCTGCCGAAGTTCTCCGCACGGTCAGTGATAGTACCCTCGGCCTCGGATGCTGCCGCGGCCTCCTCTTCCGCCTCACGGGGCCTGTCAAGACCGGCTAGATCGGCCAGCTCTTCCGTGGTCAGCTTCTGTTCAGGGTCGGCCACCGCGCCGTTGAAGCGGACGCCCTCACGCTCGAGCGCCTCCCGCTGGGTCTCCTTACGGCCGTCGAGCCAGGCGAAGTCGGGCGAAGACGTGCCGTTGGCCCGAAGCACCCGATGGGCGTTGGGGACATCGGTGCGGGTGGCCAGATAATTTCCCACAGTCTGGGGAGAGCCGGCTCCGGTCACTGCGGCGAGGTCCTTGTATGTGGTCCACTTGCCGGAGGGCAGGGCCGCCAGCACCTTCCTCAGCCGCAGCCACTCCGAGCGCTCACCGGACTGGCCGTCGTCACCCGCAACGGGCCCGGGCCACATGCGCACCGCGCGATCGGCGAGCCGGTCGGCGCGGCTGAGAATCTCCTTCCTCCCCCAGCGTTCGGTGGCGGCGATCTCCCGGTTCATCCGCAGGGCGCTCTGATCAAAGATCTGCTGCTTGCGCTCGTAGGGATGGTTGGACAGGCGTGTGTTCTCACCAGTGAGGGTCAGATTGCCCAGAGTGTGAACCAGCGTCTCGTGCAGTTCCTCTGCCCGCTCCCCCTCCTCGGTGTCCTCGGCGAGCATGGCGAGCCATTCCTGTCCGGCCCGCTGCGGAAGTACGTGCTCGATGGTCGCCCAGGCCTGCGAGAAGTCGACCGGCTCCGGAGCCATGTAGTCCTCCTCGAACCGCCTGAGCACGTAGGCGCGGTGGCGGCTGCTGCCCTGCCAGTAGAAGGGCTGGGTACGGATCGCCTCACGCAGGTCCTCGTCCCGTGGCCACCCCCGCCGCAGGCCGGACAGGTAGCGGCGTACCGCCTCCGGCAGCGAACGGTCCCGCTCAATACCTGAAGGCAACGTGGCCAGAATCTGCCGAACGCTGTGCGACGGTTCCCGACAGATCATGCGCCGGACCAGGAAGCTCTCCACAAAACTGAGCGCTTCGACGGCCTCCCTGGGCTCGACCGTCCCACGATCCACTCGGTCCAGAACATGGAGTGCCGGAGGAAAGTGGGCTTCCCCGCCCCACTGGACAAGACGCTGCAGCACCGCGCGCAACTCGACGTCGGGCTCGCGCTCGGGCTCGAAGACCCGCATGAGCAGGTAGCCAAGGCGCCGGAGACGAGCCAGATCGTCCCGTAGCCCTTCCTCATCGGAAGCAGCGACGATCCTGCCCATCCGCCGTTGTTGCCCCTGGTAGACCTCGCTTATGGTGACCCGCGACTGTCCCTGCAGAACGAGGTCCAGCCACGCCAGAGTGGTCAGTTGCTCCGGCCCGAGTTCCGTCTGCAGGGGAAGCCATATCTTGTCGTACACGTGCTCTCCCAAACGCGGGAGCTGCATGAACACATAGTTGCGCAGAAGGTCGGCCTGGCTCAGCGGCTTGCCAGTGTTGTTCAGGGACTCGAAGATTCGAAAGGCGTTGTCCTGTGGCCCGGCGGTGATCGTCACCAGCGTAAGCCGGTGTCGCAACGCCTGGTCGATGTGACGAACGGTGTCCCACTCCCCGGCAGGGTCATACTCGGCGAGCGCCGCCAGGAAGAACCGGTAGGCGACGCCGATACTGTCGTCCCCGCCCGCCTGGGGATCGTTGTCCACACACGCGAGGTACGAAGGCCGATCGGCCTGTGTCGGGAGCAGGCGATAGGCGTCGAGGCCACCGTAGTCCTCTTCGTTGATCAGGTACCGGCGGTGAATGAGATCGGCCTTGACCTTGTCGAACGTCCGCACGTGATCACGAAGGGCGCAGGCAAGCAGCATCAGCGTGGTCAACCGCTGCTGACCATCGATGACGACCCAGCGTTGCACGGTGTCGGGCATGGGCGGGCGAGGATCGAGCACCAGCGAGCCGAGGAAATGGCCGCTGGGTGCCTGTGATGCGTCTGAGCCGCCCGTCGCTTGCTCCACCAGGTCGTCCCACAGCCGTTGATGGTCGTCGACATCCCAACTGTAGGTGCGCTGATACAGCGGAACCTGAAACTGGTTGTCCCCCTGTATCAGCCGCTCGAAGGTTGTCTCCCGTGCTTCCACCGATCCTCCGCCTCCCCCTGCGTCGGGACCTTCCGCCTGGCGTCCCCAAGGCTGACAACCTAACGAGAATGCATCGCGGGAGCAGAGCTGCCTGTGCATTTTCGGGGTTACTCCGCCACCTTGGCCAAAACCCGTGATATGCCCGGCAGGTGGGCACGTACGGTCCGCGGACGCCGGACATTCGGCCACGCCGATGGAACTACCGAGCCAGCCGGAAAACCGTCTGAATCAACAGCTCACCGCCCCGGCCAACGGCTCCACGCGTCCCCATGTGCTGCGTCCCCCGCCGAGCGCGGCTTTCGCTCGACCGGCCGGGCTTCACAGGCCGTGCTGGTCAAGGAGTCGCATCAGATTGCGTTTGCGCTTCTGGCCGGCGCGCAGGGCGGTGAGGTACGTGGTGAACTCATCCGGGGTGCCCAGGCGGCGGTGGCAGTCGCGGATGCTCAGCAGCAGGCTGACGAGCTCCTCGTAGACCGCGTTGCCGGTCTGCTTGGTCAGCGGTTCGGTCAGGCGCAGGTAGACGCCGAGCGCGTCGGCGGGGCGGGCGGCACGGGCTTGGTCGGCGAGCGTGAGCCACTGCCGATCGTCGGCGCCGGTGTTGGTGGCGGCCTCCCAGGCGGCGTCGACGTCCTTGTCGTCGAGCAAAGCGTCGACCAGGACGGAGCCGCCGTACCAGCCCTGTTGCCGCCGCCCGGCATCAGCACGCAGCAGGGCCAGCGCCCCCTCACGCTCGGCCGGCCAGCAGTCCGCGGCCCGGGCGGCGGCTCGCAGTTGCTGGTACGCGAGCAGGGTGCGGCGGGCCCCGAAGTGGTCGCGGCGCAGGGAGATGGCATCGGGGAGCCGGTGCGCCTGCGCGTAGCGGTCGCAGAGGTAGTCGACGAGGGCGGTGTCGACGGCAGCGAGGTCCCGGGCGTTCTGGATGCCGCGTTCCGCCCAGCCCAGGGCCTCGTCCGGGCGCTGGGCGGTGTCCAGCTCGCGGGCGATGACCAGGTGCGTGTGGCCGTTCGGTGAGAGGTCGGCCGCATGCAGGGCGATCACCGCGTCGACGTCGCCTCCCGCCTTGGCCAAACGCTCCATCAGGTACTTCTCCGCCCAGCCGCGGCGGTTGCTCTGCCACGCCTCGACCGCCAGCTTCCGCAGGACGGCCATCCCCTCTCCGCCGAGGACGTCCTCGTAGTCGAGCGGATCGATGTCCGTGAGGCCATCGTCCAGGTCGCCGAGCGCATGGCTGACCAGCCAGCGCGCGAGCTCCTCAGGGTCGGGGCGTGCCGCACGGCACGCTTCGAGGTGAGCGTCGACGAGGTCCGCAGCGACCTGCCCGAACCAGCCGTCGGAGTCGTCGACGTTCTCCGCGGCCTCGGTCAGCAGCCGCATCGCCTCCTGCGCCAGGGTGATCGCGTCGCCGGCCCGACCCGCACCGGTGAGCGCGCCGATCGCGGACACCGCCTGCCCGGCCTGGTCGGCGTAGGCGCGAGCATCGGCGTACTCGACGTACCCGTACTGCGCGAACGGTGAGATGTCCAGCAGATCGCGGATACCGACGCGGACCGCGGCGAGATCGCCGCAGGCACTCGCGGCCCGAAGCTCCAGGCGGCGCCGCAACTGCCGGTCCTCGCGGACTTGCTCCCGCACCAGAGCCAGCAACTCGTCCTTGGACAGGCCGGACAGCCACCCGTCAAGGTCCTGCGCACGGTCCCGGGCCGCCTTCCGCTGCCGCGGCAAACTCTCCCGCTGGGCGAGCACTGTCAGACCGAGGGCAACCAGATGCTTGCAGAAGTTGCCCTCCATACCGTACGGGCAGTCACACTCGCCGGACAGCCCACCGGGCCCGTCCAGCGTCAGCTCCACCTCGTACCGCTCCGTGCCGTGGACCCGCGCGGTAACCCAGCCGTCACCGACCTCGACCCCGGATACCGCTTCCAGGTAGCCGAGCCCGCGCTCGTAGGAACGGGGACCGGCCAGCATCTTGAGGTTCGCCTCAGTGAGGCCACGCATGATTCTTCCGCTCTGCTGTGGTTTGCACTTGGCGCTCGGCCAGCCTAGGGGGCCGCGGGTCTGCCGACGAGTTCGGCGGGTTGACCTCCAACTCGTGCAAATCCCCAAGGCGGTCAGCCGGTGAACACCTCCAGACGCGCGGTGCACGAGGCCAGGCCACGGCTACCGGCACCGGCTCGCACCTGACCGAGAGTCCCCGGCAGTGCAGTTCCCGGATGTGTTCGGCGGCCTTCTGCGGAGTATGTCGGCGGTGACGAGCACCCGGCTTCCAGGTTCCTGCTCGCTCCGGATTCAGTGAGATCCGCGCTGGCGACGGCGAGTTCGGCATGCTGCTGCCGGGCACGCCCGTGCCCGCGCGCAGGGGCCGATAGAGCGGTAGGTGGTGGCGGGCCGCATAGATCATCTCGCACCACAACCGGTCTGCCTTCTTCTGCTCCGGGTAAGGACTGGTCGCTGCGGTTCGGTGGGCCTCAACTCACCTGGACGACTGACTCGATAGCCAGCTCGGCTTCCGCCTTCCAGGTGCTCTCCCGTCTCCATGTACCGGACCCTTCGCTCGTGATGCGACTAGGCTCGCCAGGTGATCATCTGGCTGAACGGCACCTTTGGCGCGGGAAAGACGACCACATCCCGCGAGTTGGTCGAACTCCTCCCCGAGGCGAGGATCTTCGACGCCGAACAGGTCGGCTACATGCTCCGGCACGTGGAAAATCTCCCGCAGCTGGGGAACTTCCAGCACTGGCCTCCATGGCGCCACCTGGTCGTGGAGACGGCTTCCCAGCTCCTCGATTACGTCGGCGGAATCCTCGTGGTCCCTCAGTCGATCCTCATCGAGGAGTACTGGAGAGAGATCCGCGCCGGGCTGGAAAAGATCGGCATTCCGGTCCACCACTTCGTGCTCCATGCCGATCACGACACCCTCACTGAGCGGATCGAAACGGACAGCGAAACGAATAGTCAGTTCCCCGGGGCTCGCCAGTGGCGGCTTGACCACCTCGCCGCTTACCAGGAAGCCCTGCCCTGGCTCAGCCGGGAAGGCAACGTCATCGACACCACACAGGGCGACCCCGCTCACGTTGCCCGACTGATCACGGAGACCGCGTCGGTCGACGGCCGACACCACTGAGACGCCACTAATATGAGTCGCCGTCACGGCAGTTCATGAGCCGTGAGCTGCCGCCGAGGGGGACAAGGCCAGTGGACGCATGGGGCGGGGGCGAGCCCACAGAGATCGCCGGGTATCGCGTACGGGGCAGGCTGGGCGTCGGGGGGATGGGCGCCGTGTATCTCGCGTACAGCCGCGGCGGCCAGCCCGTGGCGCTCAAGGTGATCCGCGACGAGTACGCCCAGGACCAGGAGTTCCGGCGACGGTTCGCGCGTGAGGTCGACGTGGCGCGGCGGGTGCAGGGGCCGTACACGGCGCCCGTGCTGGACAGTGACACCGACAGCGCGCGCCCCTGGCTCGCCAGCGCGTACGTCGCCGGGCCCGCCCTGAGCACGGCGGTGAACGAGTACGGGGCACTGCCGCCGACCACCGTGCTCCAGTTGGTGGCCGGGGTGGCCGAGGCGCTTCAGTCGATCCACCGGGCCGGGCTGATCCACCGTGATCTGAAACCGTCCAACGTGCTGCTGGCCTCCGACGGGCCGCGCGTCATCGACTTCGGTATCGCGCGTGCCATGGACGCCACGGCGCTGACCGGGCCGGACGTACGGCTGGGCACGCCCGGGTACATGGCGCCGGAGCAGATCGCGGGACGGGATGTCACCCCGGCATTGGACGTCTTCGCCCTCGGCCTGCTGGCCCATTTCGCCGCCACCGCCGCGCACCCCTTCGGGGAGGGCCCGTCGCACGCGCTGCTGTACCGGATCGTGGCCGAGGAGCCGGACCTCACCGCCTGCCCGGATGTGCTGCGCGGACTGGTGGACCGTTGTCTGGCGAAGGATCCCGGAGACCGCCCGACGCCCGCCGAGGTGATCGAGATCTGCCGGGAGCTGGCCGGTGAAGGGTTGCTGGAGCGCGACTCCCGGGGGTGGCTGCCCGAGGCGGTGGCCGGGCATGTGGCCCAGCAGGAGCGGCGGCGGCCGGACGCGCCAGGCCCCGCCTCCCCGGCCCCGGCCCCGGCCCCAGAGAGTCACTTGCCGGGCGATCGGACACCGGACAGCCGGACACCGGGTGTGCGGCCTCCCGGCCCCCGGGGCGCCGAGGACCGTTCTCCGGACCCCCGTGTTCCGCACTCCTCACCCGCCGTGGCCCGGCCCAGCGCCTCGCCCGCGCCTCCCTCCCACGCGCCGTACGCTCCGGTGCCTCCGGTGCCTCCGGTGCCTCCCGTGCCTCCCGCCCGGACGCCACAGCGGTCCCGGGCGCGCGTCACGCTGGCGGTGCTGGCTGCCCTGGCGGTGATCGGCGGGACCGTGTTCACCGTCGCGAAGCTCACGGGCGACGACGGTACGGACAAGGGCACCGGCGCCAAGGGCGGCTCCACGGGGAGCGGGAAGGGGAGCGCGAAGAAGAGCGCGACCCCCCGTTACGACCGCCCCCTCGGCAACATCATCGTGGGCGGCAAGCCGGTGACCGGTTCGCAGCACACCGACAGCGACCGCTTCCCGTACAAGCGCACGTACACCGACGGCGCGCTCTACTACCCCGTGACCGGCTACGCGTCCCAGTCCTTCGACGCCGCCGGGATCGAAAAGCTGTACCAGGGCGTTCTCAACGGCACGGAGGACGGCCTGAAGGCTCCGGGCAACGTCGTCACGACCGTGGATCCGGCGGTGCAGAAGGCGGCGTACGAGGCTCTGGGGGACGCCAAGGGCGCGGCCGTCGCCATCGATCCGTCGAACGGCGAGGTCCTCGGGATGGTGAGCACGCCGTCGTACGACCCGTCGACGTTCTCCGGGAGCACCGGCGACGACCTGAGGGCCTGGAAAAAGGCCAACAGCGACAAGAACACCCCGCTGCTGAACCGCGCGTTGAGGAACACCTACTCACCGGGCGCGACGTTCGAGCTGGTGGTGACGGCGGCGGCGCTGGAGAACGGTCTGTACGACTCGATCGACGAGGCCACGGAGAGCCCCGAGCCGTACACCCTCCCGAGCACCGCCACGGCGGTACGGAACGAGGGCGGCACGGGGCACTGCAAGAACGTCAGCCTGCGGGTCGCACTGCGCGAGTCCTGCAACACCGTCTTCGCGAAGCTGGCTTCCGACCTCGGGGAGAAGAAGCTGAGGCGCATGGCGGAGAAGTTCGGGTTCAACGACGAAGAACTCCTGGTGCCGGTCAAGGCCGCCGAAAGCGCGTACCCGAGCGGCGCGGACCGGGCCCACACCGCGCTCTCCGGCCTCGGTCAGGCCGATGTGAAGGCGACCCCGCTCCAGTTGGCGATGGTGTCGGCGGCGCTGGAGAACGACGGCAAGCTGGTCGCGCCCCACCTGGTCTCGCGGGTGACGGACGCCGAGGGCAAGACCCTGCGCAAGGGCTCGGACCCCGCCACCACCCAGGTGGTGAGCGCGAAGACGGCGGGCGCGCTGCGCTCGGCGATGGCGGACGTCATCGCCCGGGGCGCGGGCCGAGCGGCTCGTGTCAGCGGCGCCGACCTCGGCGGCCAGCCCGGCACGGCCCACGGCGGTACCGCCGGCGGTACGACCGAGGCGCAGACCCGTTGGTTCACCTCGTACGCGCGGAGCGGTGGGGGCGGCGGCAAGCGGGTGGCGGTCGCGGTGGTCGTGGAGGACGGCCAGAGCGGGGACGGTCAGGGCGGGGACGGTCAGGGCGGGGACGGTCAGGCGGCCGGGATCGCCAAGCGGATCATGCAGGCGGCGATCGGCTGACCGGTGGGCACGGCGAGGCCCTCCCGGGCCGGGGGTGACGCTCTGTCCACCACCCCCCACCCCCATTCCCCAATGAACCAGACATACCTTCCAGTAACTTCCTTCTATGTATACAACACTGCGAAAAGTCATGCGTGTTGATAACATTCGGCCGCCCAGGGTTCGGATTCAGCCACTTCTGATCCCTCGACCCCGGTGAGCTCCGCGGCACCACCGTGTCCTGTCGCTCGAAGTTGGTCCTTTCCCCTTCGCGAGGCCGCAAGGCCGAATTCGCCCCGAAAGTCCACACTCATGAGCTTTCAGTCCGCAGCCACCCCCTCCGACAGCCGTCCCGTCCCCGACCACCGTCCCGTCCCCGACCACCGCCTCGCCTCGGACGTCCTCGGCCGGTTCGACGCCCTGGTCATGGCGGTGGCCGGTACCGCGCCCGCCTACTCCCTCGCCGCGACCACCACCGCCCTCATCGCGACCGCCGGATCCGCCGGCCCCGCCGCGCTGTTGTGGTGTGCGATACCGATGCTGGGGATCGCGTTCGCCTTCAGCTACCTGGGGCGGGTGGATGTGAACGCCGGAGCCAGCTACTCGTGGGTGGGCCGGACGCTCCATCCCGCGCTGGGGTTTCTCAGCGGGTGGGCGCTGGTGGTGTCGGCCACCGTGTTCATGGTGGCCGGATCGCTGCCCGCCGGAACCGCCACCCTCTCGTTGTTCGCCCCGGACCTCGCCGACAGCACACCGCTGGCCACGGCCGTCGGGGCGGGCTGGTTCCTGCTGATGGCGGGGCTGGTGGTGATGGGGGCGAGGATCACCGCGCACGCACAATGGATCATGACAGGCGTCGAATTGGCGATCCTGCTGTTCGTCGGCGTCGTCGCGCTCGTCCGCGGGGGCGCGGGGCGGGCCTTCGACTGGTCGTGGCTCGGGCTCGGGCACTTCGACGGCGCCCAGGGCTTCGCCGCCGCCGCGCTGCTGGCGGCGTTCTACTTCTGGGGCTGGGATGTGACCGCCAACCTCAGTGAGGAGACCCGCAACAGCCGGCGCACCTCGGGTCTGGGCGGGCTGCTCGGTGTGGTCATGGCGTTCCTGATCTTCGAGATGATCACGATCGCGGTCAACACTGTGCTGACCGCCCGCCAGATCGACCACGGAGACACCCAGATCCTGACCCTGCTGGGCGATGCCGTACTGCCCGGCTGGGGCGGCAAGGCCATGATCCTTGCGGTGATCCTCTCCACCGTCGCCACCCTGGAGACCACGCTCATCCAGGTGACCCGGTCGCTGTTCGCCATGGGCCGCGACAACACCCTCCCCGCGGCGCTCGGCCGTTCGCATCCGACCCGCCGGACGCCCTGGGTGGCCACCGCGACCGTCGTGGTGGTCGCGCTCGCGCTGTTCATCGGCTCCAACGCACTCGGCTCCGTTGGCACGATCATGTCGTCGGCGCTGGAGGCGATGGGCCTCCAGATCTGTGTGTACTACGCCCTCGCGGGCTTCGCCGTGGTCGTCGCCTACCGCAAGCTGCTGCTGCGGTCCTTCGGCACCTTCTTCTTCGTCGGGGTGTGGCCGCTGGCGGGCGCCGTCTTCATGAGCTGGGTGTTCTGGAAGTCCCTCCCCACCCTGGACACCACCACACTGGCCGTGGGGCTGGGCGCGCTGGGGCTCGGTCTGCTGCCGATGGCGTACTACTGGATGTCCGGGACGCCCTTCTACCGGCGCGGGCCGCGGCTGGACGCCCGGGTGGCACAGGAGATGGACGACAAGTTCGGCACGGGTCTGGAGACCGCGCACACGGGCCCTCGTGGCGGGGGCATGCTCACGGACCTCTGAGGGCGACGGCACTCCCGTCGGCTCTCCCGGCGGCTCTCCCGTCAGCTCCCCCGGCGGCTCTCCCGGCGGGTGAACCGCCCGCACGCCCGATCCCGACCGCGCCGACCCCGAGTCGTCCCGAAGGAACCCACCGTGGCCCGCAAACGTGCCCCTCAACCGCCCAGCTTCGATCCGGCCGCGCACGACATGACCCTGTCCACGGCGCGCCAGGACCTCCTGATCGGCCGCTGGCAGTCCACCCGCGATCTGCTGCGCGACAGTTACGGTGCCTGGGGGCTGCGGACGTTCCGGGCGCGGGTGCTGGCGGAGACGGCGTGCGACGGACGGGCCGTGGAGAGCTGGCAGTCGGCCGAACCCGACAACCCCGACGCGCTGGTGATGCGCGCCGAGACCGAGGTGGCCCGGGCGTTCGCGGCGGCAGCCGCGGCCGGGGCCGGGGATCCGTGCGAGGACAGCATCGACCGCACGGCCCTGGAGCGGGTGCGCCAGGTGTGCTGGTACGCGGCCGAGGCCGCACCCGCCGATCCGCTGCCCTGGATCTCCCTGCTCACCCTCGCCCGGCTGTACGGCGACGGGCACCCGGAGGTGTGGCGGTGGTGGCGGGAGGTCCTGCACCGCGACCCGGGCAACCGCGAGGCGCACCACCAGGCGTTGCGCCATCTGTCCGCCCGCTGGCACGGATCGCACGGCGACATGTACAACTTCGCCCGCGACAGCGCCGCCACCGCTCCCCCGGGCTCACCGCTGCCCGTACTGACCCAGGCCGCCCGGGTGGAGCACTTCCGCCATATCGTCCGGCTCCAGGGGCAGGACGCACCCGGGCTCACCTTCCACTGGAACAACGACGTGGCTCATCACGATCTGCGCTTCACCCTCCACCAGTGGCTGGCCCACATCCGGCCCCCCGCGCATGCCCCGCTGGTCGCCGACCTGAACCTGCTGGCGCACGCTCTCGTCCTCACGACGATGTACGACGAGGCCGCCCAGGTCTTCCGCCTCCTCGACAACCGCGCCGCGATGGCCCCGTGGCTCTACACCGGCGATCCCACGGCCCAGTTCGTCCGCTGGCGGGACCAGCTCGGGGGGCGGTGAGGCCCAGGCTTCCTCGGCGGGCGGCTTCCTCGTTCCCCACCGCTGCGGCGTATGGCTCTGTCTGTCAGACGCCGTCGTGAGGCGGCGGCGTCGCCAGATGCAGCTCGGTGATGGTCGTGGCGGTGTCGAAGCTGAGGACCGGGTCGGGCCGACCGGACAACAGGCTCTCGTAGAGGGGCCGGTAGTGGGCGACCTTCCGAGGGGTCCGGCCGTCACTGCCGTACGCGGCAAGGAGTCTGCCGTCCTGGGCGGCGAAGCCGGTCATGGCCGTGTGATCGATCCAGACCTCCACTCCGGAGTGGCCGAAGACGAGGGTGGTCTCCTTGCTGCTGGAGCCGGTGAGCCAGCTGCTGCGCAGCCGGGCCGTGCCCACCGCGTCGCGGGAGCGATACTCGCAGGTGTACCAGGCACTGGCGCCGCCGTCCGTCTGCTGGGCAGAGGTGAGCGCCGTGAGGTCGACGAAGCGGGCGAGCATGCTGAGCTGGTTCACCCCGGTGTCCATCCAGCTGGAGATGTACGAAGCGAATGCCTGCTCGCCCTGGATGATGTACGGGTCGTAGAACGCTGAGGTGATACCGGTGATGGGCCCCCATTCGGAGTGTCCGGCGAGCTGATCCGAGGCCCAGCGCACCTCGGGTGAGAAGGCGAAATGGTGCGCGGTGAACACGCGGCCCCGCACATCGGCCGACCCGTCCAGGGAACGCAGCCGGGCGAGGGAGGCCAGATCATGGACAAGGGGCTTCTCGACCAGGACCCGGGCCGACGACAGGGCGAGGGCTTGGACGGTCAGGTCCGCGTGTGTGCCCGTGGGAGTGGCGATCACGATCAGGTCGGGCTGATGCGCTTCGAGGGCGTGGGCGAGATCGCCGTAGTGAGGGGGCTTCGTTCCCCGGAAGACGGGTGACTCCGTGTGTTTCGGATCGACGGTGAACTCCAGGGCGACCCACGGCTGTTCGGCGAGGACCTGGAGGTGTGTCTCCGCGATGGTCCCGACCCCGACCAGGCCGATCCGTACCAGGTCACTCATGAAGCCCTGCCCTCTCGTGCTGTTCCGGTCTCTTCGCGGGGCTCGGTCGGCCGTGGCCTGTCCGCCGGCCCGGCGGCGCCACGGCCCGACCGCGTCATCGGGGGGTCACCACCGCTGCCCAGCGGCCCAGCGACGCGGCGGGGCCATCGACCCAGTCGACAGCGGGAGCGCACTCCGCCGCCATGTCGGCACCGTCGGTCCAGGAGGTCACGATGGGCACCCAGTAGGTGTTGCCGCCCGAGGTGCGCGTACGTTCGTCGAGGGCGGAGCGCGTACGCCGGGCACCGTCGTGGTCACGGGCGAGAACGTCGAGGAGGATCTCGGCCACATCTGCCAGGTTGTGGCCACCCCGGTAGCCGATCCCGTCCGTCAGACGACGGGTGTCGCCAACCGCTTCCCGGGCCGCCGCGGGGTCCCCGGACATCGCATGGGCGACCGCCTCGGCGGAACGGATCTTGACGAGTTCAACGGGGTTGGGCACGAGGTCGAGCAGCTCCCGAGCCTGGTCCGCCGCGTCGGACACCGTGTCCGTGTCCCCGGACCAGCAAGCCGTCTGGGCCAGGTTGGCCAGGGCCTTCGCCTCGGCGGCGGCCAGTCCCTCCTCGCGGGCCAGGGCGATCGCCTCGGTATAGGCGTCGGTGGCTTCGCCGAAGCGTGCGTTGACCCGCAAGATATGGCCGATCAGCCGGAGCCGTTCACCCTCGTCCGCGGCGTTGCGGCTTTGCTGCTCCCGTAGGGTGGCGAGGGCTGTGCCGAAGCGCCCGTTGAGATAGTCGTAGTCGGAGAGCCAGTAGCGCGCGGCAGCTTCGAACTCTCCTCCCAGCAGGCCCTGGTAGATCTCCGCGGCCCTCGTGTAGTCGCCATGGTTGCGCAGCGCGTGAGCGTGGTGGAGGCGTACCAGATGTGCCGTCAGGCTGCCGGGGCCCAGGCCCGCGTCAGCGCCGTCCAGGACCCCGATCGCCTCCTGGGCGCGCCCGGCCCGGCGCAGCTGGACGCCCTGGATCGCGGCGCGGATCGCCCGGAACTCCGGAATCCCCGCGGCACCGGTGGCAAGCCCCGCTCCGATCTCCGTCCACTGCCCCGCCTCGACCAGCCGCTGAGTGGCCCGCGCCATCCAGTCGTCGAAGACTCCGTAGCCGCCCGACAACTTGAGGCCGGATGCAAGGACCTGTGCGGTCGCGGCACGCCCGGCCGAGGACCCCAGCCGCTCCCCCAGCCAGCGCAGCAGCCTGGCGGCGACCTCGCTGCGATCGCGGTCCGACCAGCCGTCCGGGAGTTGCCGGTCGGCCTCGCCGATGGCGTGACGCAGCGCCGCGTGCAAGGTGTACGGAAGCTCGTATGCGTCGTCGTGCGTCAGAAACGGACGCCGCAGGAAACGCCCCACGCAACCGTCCGGAAGGGAGGGCTGACCTGCCCGCAGCATTCCGGCATCGGCCCTGTCGATGAGCGCCGCCGTACGGACCAGATCGCGCTCCTCTTGAGGGAGGTCCCTGATCGACCGGGTGGCGACGGCGGTGAACGTTCCCCCGAAGTCGTCCACCGACGGCTGTCCACCGCGCGCCAGCAGCTCGACGAAGTGCGAGACCGAAAGATCCAGATACAGCGGCAGCCCCTGGCCGCCGGAGATGATGCGCTCGCGTACTCCGGCCGGCATTGCCGGCTCGCCGTCCCGGGTGAGCGCCTCACGGAGATAGCTGTCGGCATCGGAGTCCGACAGGTATCCCACGAGGTGCTGGCGCGGCTCGGCCGTGTCATTGCCGAAGTGCAGGTACGGCCAGCGCTCCGGTCCGGTGAAGTCCAGCTCACCGCTCGCCCGGTTGTCCGCCCAGTCGATGCGGTTCCGGCCGGTGTTCACGAACAGGGCGTTCGGCATCAGATAGACGCATCGCTGTATGAATCGCTCTGCCGTGCGGTCGCTCCGGCCGCCGAGCACCTCGAAGGTGTCGAGGAATACGCACACCGTGGGCCGCCTGGCGGGGCGCCCCCGGCGGCCCGGCTGCCTTTCCAGATCCCAGGCCAGCAGATACGGGAAGAACGACAGAGTTTCGTAGTCGGCGTCCGCCTCGACCAGTTCGGCGAAGAGCTCGCACTCGGACAGCAGTCGCCCCTCCCGCACCCGGTCCCGGATGGCCCGGTAGGTGCCCAGCGCCGCGCGGTGCGCGAGCCCCGCCACACCGCCCACATCCGCGGGGACGACCTGCCCGACGCTCCCCGCGATCTGCTCGCTCAGGCCGACACTGCGCGCCGCGCGCCGCATCGCGGGCGAGGCGTCCAGGAACTCCTGCAACGTCTCCCCCGGGTGGGCGCGAGCCCAGTAGGAGGCCAGGGCCAGGTCGAAGGCCGGCCAGCGGTTGCCCAGCTGTCCCAGCCCTGCCCGCAGGCGCAGGAGCAGGCTCTCGATGTCGGAGGCGCCGTCCTCGGAGACATCGACCCGTATGGACACGACGTCCTCCCTGCCCTCGGCTCGGGCGTCCGAGAGGAGCCGTCGCTCCAACTCGTGCGAGAGAGTTGTCTTCCCGATGCCACCCACCCCGTAGAACGTCAGGACGTTGTGACGCCCCTGCAATCGGTCGACGACAGGTGAGACGTCTGCATCGTCCAGGGCCTGGTGAAGCCCGATGAGCGACCGGTCGAACGCGGCCACCTCGTCAATCCGGTTGGTGAACACCTGTTGGGCGGCGACGGTGGACTCCATACCGCTCATGAAGGCGGCACGTAAGTTCACTCGTGCCATCTGGTCTCCTCGGGCAGCAGTTTCACGGGTACGTCGGCGGACGCCCGTCAAGCACCCGCCCAACAGGCACGACGGTAGCGTGGCCACGGTCGGTCCCGGAACACAGCGCGTGCGCTGCCCGTCGCCCATCGGGAGAACGGCCCGGGTGACGGCGAACGCCGTCCGCTGCGGTCATGTCCCGGGCCGGGACTTCCACCTCCGCCTGGCCGCTACCGGCTGCCGCACACCGGCGTCGCCGACTTCGCCGGGCCCAGCCGCACCTGGCTCGCCCGCAGCTTGCGCGGCTCCTTCACCGCCCGGTCCCCTATACGGCGGTCAGGGTGACCGGGCAAGGCGGTCGGGCAGCTGACCACCTGAACCGCAGCGTCAAGGAGCCGGCCTGCCACTTACCGCTTCTCGGTGACACACCGACCTTCATGCATCCGTACTCGCTGTCAACTCCCCTAAGCTGTACGTCACTTCATGTTCATGACGCACCTTGGGGAGAGAGCGTGTCATTCGATGGGGAATGGAGTGGGCTGCGTGCCGAGGCGGCGTCCCGGATGCGGATCAACAGCGCGAGGAAAGGCTCACCGGGCGAGGATTCGGGCGATCTGGTGGTGCGCCAGGACGATCTGGGGCGGGTCGGCCATGAGGCGTTCTTACTCCACGCCCGCCTGAAGAAGGCGGGCGATATGACCCGTGGGGCGAAGGACGACGGCGCGACGGCCAAGGCCGCGAGTGCGCTCGGCGCGCACCACTTCAGCATGGGTGATGCCCTCACCACCATGGCCACGATGTGGAACGACCAACTGAAGACGCTGCTCCAGGCGTGCGCTCATATCTCCAACGGTCTCGACTACACGAAGAAGTCGCAATCCCATACGGACAAAGAGATCGGCGCTTCCCTGACGCATCGGAACGGAAGCGCCGTGTCGGTTTCCGAGATCTCCCGCTACTACCGGTAGAGGGGGCGGACGACCATGGCCCGTTTGACGTTTGACGACCTTTATCACGTCTCCTTCAAGAGTCTCGGCACGGCGGCCGACGACTGGAAGGAGATGGTGGACCAACTGGACACGCTGGCCACGGATGCCAAGGACGGCTTGGTCAAGCAGTCCGAAGCGGCGCGCTGGGCGGGTCTGACCGCCGATGTCACCCGGCCGTTCGTCCGCAAGACCGGGAAGGAATTCCGGGACGCGCACGCCGAGGCGAAAGCCATCTGGAGCATGCTCCGGGACGCGCATACGGACTTGGTGAAGATCCAGTCGGTTCTGAAGACAGCCGTGGACGTCGAGGCCAAGAAATGGCACATCCGAGTGACCGGACTGGACGACGGTACGGTTTCGTGCGTGGTTGTGGGACAGCGAGGGGACACGAACCAGGAGACGCCGAAACAGGCCGATGCGCGGGAGGCCCTGGAGAGCAAGATCAACGCTCTCATCGCGCAGGCGGACGAGATCGACAATTCCGTGACCCGTGCGCTGAAGAAGATCCACGGCGGTGACAGCCACAACTTCGGCCACACGACATACGATTCGCTGGATGACGCGCAGGCGAAGCGGGCCGTTGAGCTGGCCAGGCAGGCCCTCAAACCCGGCAAGGCGTGGGAGGACCAGCTCAACAAGACAGAGTTGGCCGAGCTCAAGCAGCTGCTCGCGGGTAACTACAAGGACCGTGAGTTCGCCGTCGACTTCTACCGGTCACTGGGCCCCAGGGACGCCTTGAGCTTCCAGGAGCAGATCGCGCTCGGCGCCCCGGCGGATGGCGACAAGGCGCGATTCAAACTGGCCCACAGCATTCAGGTCAGCATGGGCGAGGCATTGGCGACGGCGACCCGACACCCGAGCGGAAGGGACGACCCCAACACCGCCTTTCGCGAGGACAAGGACTATCTCGGGAAGTCATGGGTGAGCGAGTTGAAGAGGGTAGGAAAGGGGTATCTGCCGTCCGATCCGTGGGGAAGGGTCGATGGTGTCCGTGGCTATCAGGTCCTCTCCACCCTGCTGCGCCACGGGAAGTACGACAAGGACTTCCTCGTCCCCATTGCGCAGGACATGGTCACCTTGGACCGCAAGAACCCGAACGAGTGGGTGTGGGCCGAGAGGCCCGGCGGGGAGCGGGAGTACCGCCTCAATCTCGACAAGAAGGGCGGCCTCGGGTGGGATCCCATTCCGGGACTCCTCGAAGGTCTCGGCCACAGCCCCGAGGCGTCGACGGAGTTCTTCCACGGGTCCACGGGTGGCGGGAAGGATGACGGGCTCGAGAAGCTCCGCAATCTGGACTACTTCCTCGGTGACAAGGAGGGGAAGAACCATCGTTGGTGGGTCGCGGACGAGGCGACGGACATCTTCGGCGTGGGCGCCAAGGGCGCGGACTACGGCAAGGAAGCGCTGGGCCATGCGCTGGAGTCCGCGACATCCGGGCGGCCGTACGACAGCGCCGGCCCCGCGAAGGACCACACTCTGGAGCAGGCCGAGTTGTTCAGCACCGTGGCGAAGAAGGTGGCGGCGAACCCTGACCTCTTCAAGGGGGAGGGGGAGCTCGCGCCGATCGCGGGGAGTCTGGGCAATATGTCGGCGGAGTACATGCACGATATTCAGCGGGTGTATGCGGGTGGGGATGAGAGTGGCTACTTCAAGGACACGGGGGCGCCCGCTGACTTCGGGGGAGCCAAAGGGACACGCGTACTGGACACTTTCCTGGGGACTGCCGCACAGGACCCTGAGGCGTACTCCACCATCACTCACGCACGACAAGCAGTGACAACCGAGGCTATGCGCGAGGCAATCGCACAGCGCACCGATGACGAGAGCCTTGGAGAGGTCGGCGCGAGAGCTTCGCAGCCCGGCGGCAGGATTGCCGACATCGCCGCCGAGGGGCGGGCCGATGCCATCGCCGCCGCCGATGACAGTGTCGAGAAGGCCGAGGAGTACAACGAGAAACTGACCAACACCGACAAGTGGGTCGGACGGTTCCTCGACCTCGGCACGGGCTACGTTCCAATTGCCGGAGACATCGTCGGCTGGGCCACCGAGGACATCCGTGAGTCAGTCCTCGAGCATAAATTCAAGGATCCGGAAGAAGCAGCCCGGCAGGTCGAGGAGAACCGGGGGGCGTACCTGAAAGATGAGCGCGAACGGACGGCGCAGGCAGCCAAGCGAGCGTTCTTGAGTGCGGCAAAAAAGGCCGGACTTGACCCTTGCAGCCCTGGCGTCGAGGGCGCCGCCGACGATGTCTACGACGCCACCATCGAATGAAGTATCCCAGGGAAGAGGGCCGTTCTTGAATATGCCGTTCAGTTCATTGAATAGTCACGGAAGAGCATTAGCCGCCGCCCTGGCCCTGGTGATCATAGGTGCCGGGACATGGTGGGCCATCACCTCCGCACGCTCGGAGGATGCCATCAGAGTCCCCACACGGGTCTGCAAGGACCGCATCTCCGGAAGGGAGATCGCACCGCTGCTTCCCACTAAAGGTGATGAAATCGAGGAGGAAGAAGTCGGGTTCACCATCACGGGCCCCGGCGGCAGTTGCCAACTCAAGGTCGGTGACCAAGATGCGCTTGTCGTCTATTCTCACGGCACGGAGAAGTCTTCCCGCGAACGCATCCAGAGCAAAGGGATTCCGGCCTCCCTCGGAGATGCCTACGGATATCTGTCCGACGAGGGAGAGATCTCCCTCTCCATCTCCTGCGCGTCATCAGCTCCAGTAGGTGATAAGGACCGCCTCGTCGTCGGTACCTACGCCTCCGTGGTGCAGAGCAACGTCAGGGCCAGCGGCGAACCCAACAAGTCGACCAAGGGGCTTCGCGCCCTGTCCGCGTTCACCGCGCAGGCGGCGCGCGACCTCGCTCAGGACTGGTTCAAATGCCCCGGCGCCGACCGGCTCCCCGACGGCCCCGTCACCATCCACTGGGAGAGGTAGCCGACGAACCGCCCCGCGGGCACGGCAACTCCGGGGCGGTGTGGTTCGGGGAGCAGGTGACCAGGGCCAGGGAGAGGAAGGACGAACGGCCCAGGTAGAAGCCGAACGAGATGTCCCCGCCGTGGGTCAGGCGCTCCGCGGCCGTGGTGACCAGGCGGGCCAGCCGGGCGGTGTCGGCTTCTTGCTGGGAGAGGAAGCCGGGGGCGTGTTCGGTGAGTTCGCGGCCCAGCCAGGCCGCCGCGTCCTTCGGTTCCTCGAAGGTCGCGCGGATCGCGCGGGGTGACTTGAGCAGCCAGTGGGCCGTTTCCATCGGGGGCAGCTCGGAGCGCCGGAAGGTCTCGACGAGCGACCGGTAGTACTCCTCGTCCTCCGCTGTGACGGGCGGCCGGGGGCGGTCCGGCAGGCGGCGGCGCGCCTCCCTGTCGAACAGTTCCTTCTCGCCCAGCCACAAGTACGCGTGGAAGTGCACGCGACAGCCGTTCCCGGCGCCGAGCCCGCGAAAGGCCCCTGTTGGGGTGACAACGGCCGACGACCGTCGTCACTCCTCCACGGTGATCTCCGCGACCGTGTCGTAGAACGACAGATGGTTCTTGATCTCCGCCACCGCGTCGGTCGGCTGCGGATACGCCCAGACCACATCCGGTCGCAGTTCGCCTCCGCTCTTCGCGCCGATGAACGTCCAGTACGCCGCCTCGCCCTTGAAGGGGCAGGTGGTCGTGGTGTCGGTCGGCTCGAAGAGGGTCAGGTCCACATCTTCCGGTGGCAGGTAGTAGCGCACCGGGAGACCCGTCTCATGAACGAGCAGCGGGCGGTTGGACTCGGCGACGGCCTGGCCGTCGATCGTGACCTTGACGCGCTGCGAGCCGCGGACCACATCCACGCGGTGCCCGCCGCTGCCACTGCCGGTCGTGGGGTGGGGTGCGTGGGTCGACATGACCACGTCCTCCTCGGATTTCTCGGATTTCTCGGACTCCTCGGATGGTTCCGCACTCAGTGCGTTCCGCACACGGTGCTTTCCGCGCTCAGTGCGTTCCGTACTCACCTGAACGTACGGCCGAGTGCGCGCATTCCAGCCCGTTACACACCCGCCTACACACCCGCCGTGTCGTCCGCCCTGTCGTCCTCACGTGGCCAGGCGCGGCCCTCGCGCGTCTCCACCTCGCGGTTGAACCGCGTCAGCATCTCCTCGAAGCGGGCCACCTCCTCCTCCGCCCAGCCCTCCAGGATCCCGGCCAGGGCGGCCCGGCGGCGGTCGCGTTCGGCGGTGAAGCGGTCGGCGCCCAGGGTGGTGGCGCGGAGTTTGCGGGCGAGGCCGCCGTCCGGGTCCGGGATGCGCTCCAGGAGGCCGCTGCGGACCAGGGTTCCGGTCTGGCGGTTGACGGTCGAGACGTCCAGGTGGAACGCGTCGGCGAGCTGGCCGATGGACATCGCGCCCTCCGCGTCCAGCCGGGAGAGGAGGAAATACGCGGAGCGGTCCAGGCGGTCCGGGCCGCACCGGTCCACCCCTGCCTCGGTCCCACCAGCTCCGCCGGCGCCGGCTCCGTCGGCGCCGGCCGCCCCCGCGGCCTTGCGCTCCCGGGGCGTGAACACATGGCATCGGGCGACCAGCATCAGCTCGCGTTCCAGTCGCTCCAGCACGCTTCCTCCTCACCGCCCCCGTACTCCTCCTTGGCAATATGCATCGTACACATCGTGTGTAGGATGCACATCATTCGTTGTCCCGTGAACTTGTTTGGAGGCGGGCACCCGCATGCCCCAGTCAGCCCCCACCCGCGTCGAGGAGCCTCAGAGCGCCGCGTCGCCGGGCTCGCCGCTTCCGCGCGAGGTCGGCGGCGGCTTCGTGGCCGTCCTCGCGTTCTGCGGTATCGCCGTCTCGGTGATGCAGACGCTGGTCGTCCCGCTGGTGACCGATCTGCCCCAGCTGCTGCACACCACCAGCTCGAACGCGTCCTGGGTGATCACCGCCACGCTGCTCGCGGGCGCCGTCGCCACCCCCGTGATGGGGCGGCTCGGCGATATGTTCGGCAAGCGCCGGATCCTGATGGTCGCCCTGGCGCTGCTGGTCATCGGCTCGCTGACCTGCGCCGTCACCTCCGACCTTGTGGTGATGGTGGTCGGACGTGCCATCCAGGGCGGGGCGATGGGCGCCATCCCGCTCGGCATCAGCATCATGCGGGACGAGCTGCCGCCGCAGAAGCTGGGCTCCGCGATGGCCCTGATGAGTTCGTCGCTGGGGATCGGCGGTGCGCTCGGGCTTCCGGCCGCCGCGTTCGTCGCCCAGCACACCAACTGGCATGTGCTGTTCTACGGGGCCGCGGGGATAGGCGCGGTCGCGATCGCGCTGGTGCTGGCCGTCGTCCCGGAGTCCAGCGTCCGCACCCCCAGCCGCTTCGACTTCATCGGCGCGATCGGTCTGTCCGCCGGACTGCTCTGCCTGCTGCTGCCGATCACCAAGGGCGCCGACTGGGGCTGGGCGAGCGGCACCACCCTCGGGCTGTTCGGGGCCTCCGTGGTGATCCTGGTCCTGTGGGGCCTGATCGAGCTGCGCACCACGAACCCACTGGTCGATCTGCGCACCACCGCACGCCGTCAGGTGCTGCTGACCAACCTCGCCTCGATCATGGTCGGCTTCTCCTTCTACGCGATGTCGCTGATCCTCCCGCAGCTGCTGCAACTGCCGGAGGCCACCGGCTACGGGCTCGGCCAGTCGATGGTCATGGCCGGGCTGTACGTGGCGCCGATGGGCGTGGCGATGATGGTCGTCTCCCCGCTGTCCGCGCGGATCAACGCCGCGAGCGGCCCCAAGGTGTCCCTGATGCTGGGGCTGGTCGTGATCGCCGCGACCTACGGCGCGGGCACCGTGATGATGGACCACGTCTGGCAGATCGTGGTGCTGTCCACCGCGCTCGGTGTCGGTGTCGGGATCGCGTACTCGGCCATGCCGACCCTGATCATCAGTGCCGTTCCGGCCGGTGAGACGGGGGCGGCCAATGGGCTCAACACCCTGATGCGGTCCATCGGCATGTCCACCTCCAGCGCGGTGGTGGGTGTGATCCTGGCGCACCGGACCACCAGCTTCGGCGGTGTTCCGCTGCCGAACACGGACGGGTTCAAGACGTCGTTCGCCGTGGCGTGCGCCGCCGCGGTCGCTGGTCTGCTGATCGCCCTCCTCCTGCCCGCGCGGCACCGGACCGCCGTCGCTCCGGGGAACCCCGCGGCCGCCTCCGAGCCGCGGGACGTGAGCGATGCCGACGAGGCCGACACAAAGGCCGGTATCGAGACCCAGGCGGAGGCAGAGGCGGAGACGGAGGCCGGGCCCGTCGTGCCCGAGCCCCTCACCGGCCGCCTCGTCCACGGCCGCGTCCTCGGCCCCGGCGACGTTCCGCTCATCGACGCCGCCATCACCCTCATCGACACCGGCGGTCAGCAGCTCGGACGTACGGCCAGCGGCGACGACGGCCGTTACCGCGTCGCCGTCCCCGACGCCGGGAACGTCGTCCTCATCGGCTCCGCCCCCGGCCACCGCCCGCAGGCCGCCACCCTGCTGGTGGCGGACCAGCCGGTGGTCTGCGATCTGCGGCTGACCGGTGGCGGCACCGGGCTCACCGGTGCGGCGCGGACCACCGGCGGGGAGCCGCTGGCCGGGGCGACCGTGACCGCGACCGGACCCGACGGAGCGGTGGCGGGCGCGGCCACGGCCGACGAGAAGGGCGAGTTCACGCTGCCGGAGCTGGCCCCCGGGACGTACACCGTGACCCTGGCCGCCGACGGACACCGTCCGCATGCCACCCAGGTGGAGCTGACCGGTGGCGAGCCGGTGCGGGTGGACGCGGAGCTGCGGCCCGCCGCCCGGGTCCGCGGCACCGTACGCGGACGGGGCGGGCGGCCGCTGGAGGACGCGCGGGTCTCGCTGCTGGATTCCTCGGGGGACGTCGTCGGGCAGTTCATCACCGGCGAGGACGGGGCGTTCGGCTTCGAGGGCCTCACCGGTGAGCACTACACGGTGGTGGCGGGCGGTTACGCACCGTCGACCCGGCCGGTCACGGTCGGCGGTGCGGAGCCCGCGGAGGCCCGGGACGTCGACTTCCTGCTGACCCACGGCCGCTAGCCGACCCCGGCAGCCGGGGCCCCAACATCCGGAACACACGAATCAGCACACGGTGCGGCGCCCCCGGGCCCCGCACCGTGTGCTCATTCCGCGTCTTCCTCCTCGGGCAGGCTCTCCCATGCCTCGCCCTTGCGGAACAGCTCGTATCCCTCCTCGTCCGCAATGGACTCCGCCTGCGCGCGGCTGCGGACGGAGATCTCGTACGTGTGGCTGTCGACCGTCGCGTGTACACCCTCGCCGTCGGTGATCGTTTCGATCGAGTGCGTCTCATAGATGACGCGCCCCGGCTCGGTCTTGCTCCAGACCACGTGCATGCTCACTGCCATCGGACCCACTCCCGAAGACCAGTCCCCTGGTTTCAGGGTCTCACCTGCGCGCCCCGTCCACCTGGCCTGACCTGTCCCGCCGCTCAAGCCGCACGTTAGGGGGTTCCTGATACGAAGGCCGTGGTCGGTACGGAAGACCGGTGGATCCCGGTCCCGCGAACCCTCGGCGGAAGGAACCGTTCACCATGACGAGCATCGCCCGCGGCGCCGACACCTGGCTCAGGCGGTACGAGGAGGCCCCGGACAGCGCGATACGGCTGCTCTGCTTCCCCTACGCCGGAGGGTCGGCGAGCTACTTCCTCCCGGTGGCGAAGGCCCTGGCGCCGTCGGTCGAGGTGCAGGCGGTGCAGTACCCCGGGCGGCAGGACCGCCACCGGGAGCCGTGTCTGGACGATCTCCACGAGCTCGCCGACGCCGTCGTCGCCGCCGTCCAGGAGCGGTCCGGGATCTTCGACCGGCCGCTGGCGCTCTTCGGGCACAGCATGGGCGCGACGCTCGCGTACGAGGTGGCGCTGCGCCTGGAGGCGCGGGCCGGGGTGACGCCCGCCGTGCTGTTCGTCTCCGGGCGGCGCGCGCCGTCCACCGTGCGCGCCGAGACCGTGCACCAGCGAGACGACGACGGGGTGGTGCGCGAACTGCGGCGGCTGAACGGGACGGACGGGGAGGTGTTCCGGAACGAGGAGCTGCTGCGGCTGGCAATGCCCGCGATCCGGGGCGACTACCACGCCATCGAGACCTACCGCTGTGCCCCCGGGCAGCGGGTGAGCTGCCCGGTCACCGCGCTGACCGGGGATGCCGACCCGAGGACGACCATCGACGAGGTGCGGGCGTGGCAGCGGCACACCACCGGAAGCTTCGAGTACCAGGTGTTTCCCGGCGGGCACTTCTACCTCAACGACCAGGCACCCGCCGTGGTGAAGACGATCGCCGAGCGGCTGCGGACGCTGTCCGGGGCCTGACCCGTGGCCATCAGACCCTGAGGCAGCGGCCATCAGACCTTGGGGACGCCGCGGCCACAGGACACCGCGGCCACAGGACACCGCGGCCATAGGACACCGCGGCCATAGGCCAACGCCCCCGGCCCCGGTCACGCCCGGGGCCGGGCGCCCGCGTCACGCCCGGCCCGGTGCTACCCGGCTCCCGCCCTCGCCCCGGGCGAGCGTCACCGCGGCCCCGCCGTCCGGGTCAGCCGCCGGGCGGGGCGGGCGCGGCGCGGCCCGGGGACACCTCTCTGCGCATACACACCCGCGGCCATCGGTCCAGACCGTGTTCGGCCTCGCTGCGGCGGATCTCCCGTAGCCCCGGGGTGAGTTCGCCCTCCGTCAGCACCCGGAAGCCGCACCGCGCCGCGTAGTACGGGGCGTTCCACACCACGTCCACGAAGGTGGTCAGGGTGAGCGCCGGTACGCCCTCGGCCGCGGCCCGCGCCGCGATGTGGTCGATCAGCGCACGTCCCACACCGCGCCCGGCGGCGTCCGGGTGGACCGAGAGCTGTTCGATGTGCACATTGCCGTCGACGGGATCGGTGATCAGATAGGCCATCGCCCGGTCGGTGTCGTCCACCGCGACCCAGGCCCGCCCCGCGCGCTGGTAGCACCCCAGCTCGGCCAGGCTCAGCGGCTCGTCGTCGGCGACCTCGTCCATGCCGACGTCCCGGAAGCACAGCCCCGCCGCACGCTCTATCTCCTGGAGGACGGGAAGGTCCTCGATGGTGCTCGTTCGAATCCGCACACCACCATCATCCTCCGGCCGTTCCGCAAAGGGGTGCCCCCCACCGCCGTGGAGAGCACCCTTTGGCCGTTCCGTTGCACTACAGATGCCACCGGACCGACATCACCCCAATGACCTCGGTATTTCCCGGTGGCACTGATCACGAAGGTAACAAGGGCCGTGTCACAGGGTGGTGTTGACGGTGTCACGTCCCCGCCACGCGGTGCCCCCCGTCCGCGTGTCGCCATGCGGTGCCCACCCGTCCGGTCCCAGGCGCCCCCGGGCCGCCGCCCACCGCCGTCAGTCGCCCTCCGCGCCCTGCGCGATCGCCTCCGCCACCTCACTGGCGCGGGCCGCCTCCTCCGCCGCGAAGCGCTCGGCGTCGAGGTGTTCGGCGAGTTCCTCGTCCTGGCTCATCAGCAGGTCCAGATCGCTGTCGCCCAGCTCCAGCACGCCCATGTCGACATAGGCCCGCTGAAGCCGTTCGCCCCACAGCCCGATGTCCTTCACACACGGCACGATCCGGCTGAACAGCAGCTTCCGGAACATGTGGAGATAGGGCGAGCGCTCGCTGAACTCCTCGGCCTCGGCCTTCGGGATGCCGAGATTCTCCAGCACCTCGACCCCGCGCAGCCGGTCGCGCATCAGATAGCAGCCCTCGATCACGAACTCCTCGCGCTCGCGCAGCTCCGCGTCGGTCAGCCGGCGGTAGTAGTCGCGCAGCGCCATCCGGCCGAAGGCGACATGGCGGGCCTCGTCCTGCATCACATAGGCCAGGAGCTGCCGCGGCAGCGGCTGGTCGGTGGTGTCCCGGAGGACGCCGAACGCGGCGAGCGCCAGGCCCTCGATGAGCACCTGCATGCCCAGGTAGGCCATGTCCCAGCGGGAGTCGCGGAGGGTGTCGCCCAGCAGGGCCTGGAGGTTGTCGTTGATCGGGTAAAGCATCCCGATCTTCTCGTGGAGGAAGCGTCCGTACAGCTCGGCGTGGCGGGCCTCGTCCATGGTCTGGGTGGCGGAGTAGAACTTGGCGTCGAGGTCGGGTGCCGATTCGACGATCCGGGCGGCGCACACCATCGCGCCCTGCTCCCCGTGGAGGAACTGGCTGAACTGCCAGGCGGCGACATGGCGCCGCAGTTCCCCACGCTCCTTCTCGGACATCCGGTCCCAGTACCGGGTGCCGTACAGGGCGAGGGCCTCGTCGGGGGTGCCCAGCGGGTCGTCAGGGTTCACCTCCAGGTCCCAGTCGATCCGCTTGGTGGCGTCCCACTGCTTGTCCTTGCCCTTCTGGTAGAGGGCGAGGAGCCGGGCACGATGGTCGTCGTACTCCCAGCTGAAGCGCGCGGAACCGGTGGCCGGCACCTGCCACGTCGGGTTCCCGGGATCCATCGCGTAGCGCTCATGCGTCGACACCGACGCCTCCTTCACCTCGCTCCCCCGTGAACGGATGCTTTTTCGGCAGGCTCACACGCGCTTGACCGAACGGTCAACAACACCTCCGCAAGGGATTGACGCGCTTGCTGACACGCAGTCTCATAAGAGGAGTTCGCCGGTCAGGAGATGACACGGCGCCGTGTCCGAGCCATCAGCGAGGTGCCCTCAGCGATGACGACCACGACCGAACCGCCCGCGCTCCGGGACGCGCTCGGGCTCATCAAGGATCGGGAGCGGGTGGCGCAGCGGCTGCTCGAGTCCTCCGCCAAGCACTCCTTCGACCCCGACCAGGAGCTCGACTGGGACGCCCCGTTCGAGCCGGACAAGTGGTACTGGCCGCCGGAGCTGGTGTCCCTGTACGACACCCCGATGTGGCGGCGGATGTCGGAGGAGCAGCGCGTTCTGCTGTCCAAGCACGAGGGGGCCGCGCTGCTGTCGCTGGGCATATGGTTCGAGGTCATCCTGATGCAGCTGCTCACCCGGCATATCTACGACAAGCCCGCCACCAGCGCCCATGTGCGCTACGCGCTCACCGAAATCGCGGACGAGTGCCGCCACTCGATGATGTTCGCGCGGCTGATCAACAAGGGTGGTGTCGGGGACTATCCGGTGTCCCGGTTGCACCACAATCTGGCCCGGTTCTTCAAGACGGTCTCCACCACACCCGGTTCCTTCACCGCCACGCTGCTCGGCGAGGAAGTGCTCGACTGGATGCAGCGGCTGACCTTCCCCGATGACCGGGTGCAGACACTGGTCCGCGGGGTGACCCGGATCCATGTGGTGGAGGAAGCCCGCCATGTGCGGTACGCACGCGAGGAGCTGCGCCGCCAGATGGTGACCGCTCCGCGCTGGGAGCAGGAGCTGACCCGGCTCAGCGCGGGCGAGTTCGCGCGGGTCTTCGCGCGGGCGTTCATCAACCCCCGGGTGTACACGGACGTGGGCCTGGACCGGCGGGAGGCGGTGGCCCAGGTGCGGGCGAGCGGCCATCGGCGCGAGGTGATGCAGACCGGCGCCAAGCGGCTGACCGATTTCCTCGATGACATCGGGGTGCTGCGCGGAGCGGGCCGCCGGATGTGGCGGAGCTCGGGGCTGCTGGCGTAATCCAGCGTGCCCGCACCCCGCACCCTCGCGTCCCGGACCGGGGCGGTTACGCTGCCAGACATGACGACAGGCAGCGGCACCGCCCCGGCGCGCCCGGAGGCAGCACCCCCGGCAGCGGACCGTCCGGCCGTCGCACGCCGCGGGACCTACCGCAGGCTCAGCGTCGAGGCGCGGCGGGCCGAACTCATCGCCGCCGCCCTGGATCTCTTCGCCCGTCGCGCGCCCGAGGATGTGTCGCTGGACGATGTCGCATCGGCCGCGGGCGCCTCCCGCCCGCTGGTCTACCGCTACTTCCCGGGCGGCAAGCAGCAGTTGTACGAGGCGGTGCTGCGCAACGCGGCCGATGAGCTGGAGCGGTGCTTCGAAGAGCCGCAGAGTGGTCCGCTCAGCGCCCGGCTGCGCCATGTGCTGGACCGCTATCTCGCCTTTGTCGACGAGCACGACACGGGGTTCAGCGCACTGCTGCAGAGCGGCAGCGTGGCCGAGACCTCGCAGACCAACGCCATCGTCGACGAGGTACGGCGGGCGGGGGCCGAGCAGATCCTGCTGCATCTGGCGGTCGAGGAGCCCAGCCCACGGCTGCGGATGATGGTGCGCACCTGGATCACGGCGGTCGAGGCGGCCTCGCTGGTCTGGCTGGACGAGCATAAGCAGCTGCCGACGGAGGAGCTGCGCGACTGGCTGGTGGACCACTTCGTGTCCATGCTGTGCGCGACCGCCGCCTGCGATCCGCAGACGGCGGCGGTGACACGGGCCGCGCTCGCGCTGGAGCCCGCGCAGGGACCGGTCGGCGTACTGGTGCGCCGGATGCTGCCCGTGGTGGGTGAGGCGGCGCATCTGCTGTGAGCGCCGCTGTGAGACTGGTCCGGTGAGAAGCGAGGAGACGCCCTTCGTGGGCGGGCCGCTGGACGGCCGGGTGCTGAAGGTGATGGTCGGCGCCACCGGACAGCCGCCGAAGACCTACGAGGTCCCGGTGGAGGACGAGGCGGGCGGACCGCCGACGGTGCATGTCTACCGCCGGGTTCCGGCGGGAGTGTCCAAGCGGCTGGGTGTGATCCGGGGCTGGCGGTACGAGTACGACCCGGAGGGCAAGGCACGCGGCGGGCTGAAGTGGCCGTGGTCCAAGCCGGGCTGACACCCCGACCTGACGCTCCTGCGAAAGTGTTCCCGATGCGCCAGTGGAAACCGCGGCGGTGAAACGGGGTCCGTGGGTGTCCACCGGGCCAGGGCCGTTCGGCGGTGACCGGACCACCGGACGGGTGACCGTGTTGACCCGACCCGCCCACAATTGTCCTGAAGATACGACCAACATGCCACGATCCTGCTGATCTGGAAGTCGAAAGACGGTTTTCAGAAGCCGGAGGTGAGCACGTGTCAGGACGAATCGTGGGCTCGGTCTGCGCGGCGGCGATCACCGCAGCCGCCGCACTGGTGCCGCCCGTCGCGGGAGCCACGGCGCAGGCCGCCCCGACCCGACCCGCCGACGGGTCCGTCGCCGAGCTGCTGACGCAGCTCAGGACGATGTATCAGAAGGCCGAGGAGGCGACCGAGGCGTACAACGCGACCGAGGAGAAGCTGCGCAAGCAGCGGGCGAAGACCAAGAAACTGAACGCCGACCTCGCCCGCACCCGCACCCGGCTCGCCGACAGCAAGGCCGAGGCGGGTCGGCTGGCCCGTGAGCAGTACCAGGGCCACAGCCGGCTCTCCTCCTACGGCTTTCTGCTCACCCTGCTCAGCGCCCACCCGGACGACGCCGCCGACCAGGGCCGCGAGCTCACCCGGGCCGCGGGCCGTGAAGCCACCCTGGTCGAACGCCTGTCCAAGAGTGAGCGGAAGGCCGATGACCTCGCCACCCGCGCCCGTACCGCCCTGGACAAGCAGATGTCCCTGGCGTCGAAGCGGAAGAAGCAGCGCGACAAGGTGAAGAAGCGGCTCACCAGCATCGAGAAGAAGCTGGCGTCGCTGACCGCCCGCCAGATCGCCGAGGTGGCCGAGCGCGAGCGCCGGGAGACCGACGAGGCCCAGCGCAAGCTGGTCTCCTCCGGTGCCCTCGGCACCGGAGGCAACAACCCCGCGGGCGCCGCCGGACCGTCCGCCCCCGGTCGGACCACCCCGGACCCGAACAGCACGGGCCAGAACAGCACGGGCCAGGGGGGCTCGGCGGCAGGCGGTGGCGGCACCACCCAGAAACCACCGTCCTCCGGAGGGTCCCCCACGACATCCGCCACCGCCGGGCAGCGGGCCCTGAACTACGCGCTCGACCAGATCGGCAAACCGTATGTATGGGGCGCGGAGGGGCCCAGCTCCTTCGACTGTTCGGGGCTGACCTCCCAGGCGTGGGCTCATGCGGGGCGGACCATTCCGCGCACCAGCCAGGAGCAGTGGCGGCAGCTCCCCCGGGTCTCCCTCCAGCGGTTGCGCCCCGGCGATCTGGTGATCTACAACAAGGGCGCCAGCCATGTGGCGATCTACGCGGGCAACGGCCAGGTGGTGCAGGCGCCGCGGCCCGGCCAGGTGGTGAAGCTCTCCGCGCTCGCCACCAATCCGGTGCAGGGCGCGGTACGCCCGGGGCCGCTCAAGCGGACGAAGCGCTGAGCTCGTCCAGATAGGCCGCGGTCCGCTCCGGCTCGTAGAAGAAGTGCTCGAAGTCGGCGGGGTCGTCAAAGCCGTTGGCGATCCGCCGGGCGGCCTCGGGCAGCTCACCCGCCGCCCCGAGCAGCCGCACGATGTGCTCCGGCGGCGGGGCCAGCATCGCGTTGGTCCACTTGGTGACATGGCGCGCGGTCGCCCAGTAGCGGTCGAAGGTCCGGCGCATCCAGTCGGCGTCGAACGGCCGGTCGCCGTGCTCGACGATGCTCTCCAGATAGCCGGCGGCGCACTTGGCGGCCGAGTTCGCGCCCTGGCCGGTGATGGGGTCGTTGGTGACCACCACATCGGCGACACCGAGCACCCGTCCGCCGCCGGGCAGCTCCCCGACCGGGTGGCGCACCGTCGGGGTGTACCGCCCGGCCAGGGTGGCGCCCGCGTCCGCCAGCTCGACCTTGGTGGCCCGCGCGTACTCCCAGGGAGTGAACCGCTCCATCAGCTCCAGGGTCCGGGCCAGGTGCTCGGAGGGATCGGTGATGCCCTGGAAGGCGTCGACGGGACCGCCCGGGACGCCTTCCCAGAAGAGGATGTCGGCGCGGCCGGAGCTGGTGAGGGTGGGCATGACGAACAGCTCGCCGACGCCCGGCACCAGATTGCAGCGCACCGCATCCAGCTCCGGGTGTTCCGGGCGGGGCCCAAGGCCGTGCACATAGGCGACGGCGAGTGCGCGCTGCGGCGCGTCGTACGGGGAGCGGGCGGCGTCCCGGCCGAAGAGCGAGACCAGTTCACCCTTGCCGGCGGCCACCAGCACCAGGTCGTAGGTGTTCGCGAAAACATCGAGGTCGGAGACGGAGGCGCCGTGGATGACCACCTGGCCGCCGCGCCGCTCGAACAGCTCCAGCCAGCCCGCCATCTTCAGCCGCTGGTCGACGGACTGGGCAGGGCCGTCCAGCCGTCCGAGCCAGTCCACGGCGCGGGCGTGGCCCGCGGCGGTCGGCGGTCCGGCGATGGACACGCCCAGGCCCTCGATCCGCGGGGCCTGTTCCTCCCAGAAGTTCAGCCGCAGATCGCGCTCGTGCTGGAGCGCGGTGTGGAACATGACTTGGGTGGACATCACGCGTCCGGCGCGGATCTCATCGGCCGTCCGGTTGGACATCAGCGTGATCTCGTACCCCTGGGACTGGAGGCCGAGGGCCAGTTGGAGCCCGGACTGCCCGGCTCCGACGATGAGTATCTTGCGCATGACTGTCGACGCTCCCTCGAGCTCGGATCAAAAAGAGGAACGGAAGACTCCATTCCGCGAGCGGAGCCGAGGTTACGTCACTCAGGCGCGAGGTCAACTGCGTGCCGTACCAACGCCAGCAGCGCGTCCACCACCGTGATCCGCCGACGGGCGTCCATGTGCACCACGGGAACCCCGTCGGCCACGGAGAGCGCGTTCCGCATGTCCTCGGGCCGGTAGAGCGGTGCGCCCTCGAAGTGATTGACCGCCACCACATAGGGCAGTCCGAGGCTCTCGAAGTAGTCCAGCGCCGGGAAACTGTCTTCCAGCCGCCGGGTGTCGGCCATCACCACCGCGCCGATCGCCCCGCGCATCAGGTCGTCCCACATGAACCAGAAGCGGTGCTGGCCGGGGGTGCCGAAGAGATACAGCACCAGGTCGTTCTCGAGCGTGATCCGCCCGAAGTCCATCGCCACCGTGGTGGTCAGCTTGTCCGGGGTCGCGGTGAGGTCGTCGATGTCCTCACTGGCCCGGGTCATCAGCGCCTCGGTCTGGAGCGGGGTGATCTCCGAGACCGCGCCGACGAAGGTGGTCTTCCCCACTCCGAAACCGCCCGCTATCACCACCTTGATCGCGATCGGTGCCCGCGAACGGTCCGTCTGCCAGCTCTGGAGCACCTCTTCGGCGCCGGGTATCCCGGCACCGGGTATGCCGGACACCCGCGGCGGCGGTACCACCGTGGTGGTCGGAATCGTGTCAGAGCCTGCGGAGTCCACTGAGCACCCTTTCGAGCAATGCGCGATCCGGCTGTCCCGGGCCTCTCCCGGTGCCGTAGACGCGGATCTTTCCCTGGTCGGCTAAGTCGCTGAGCAGGACACGCACCACCCCGAGGGGGATCTTGAGCATCGCGGACACCTCCGCGACCGAGCGCATCCGGCGGCACAGTTCGATGATCGCCCGGATCTCCGGCAGCATCCGGGCGCCCGGCCCTCCGGGGGCCGGGTCGAACCGTCCGTCCGGTGGCTCCAGCGAGGCCACGAAGGTCTCCACCAGCAGCACATGGCCCGAGCGGGTCCGGCCGCCGGTGAGCGAGTACGGACGGACACGACCGGGTTGACGGCCGGACCCGGCCGTCACTGAGCCGACTCCAGGGACCTGCGTAGTTCACTGCGGAGTTCGGGGGTGAGCACATGTCCGGCCCGGCCGACGAACAGGGCCATGTGATAGGCGACGACGGTCATGTCGCAGTCGGGGGTGGCATGCACGCCCAGCAGCGAACCGTCGCTGATCGTCATGACGAACAGGCTGCCCTCGTCCATCGCCACCATCGTCTGCTTGACGCCCCCGCCGTCCATCAGCTTTGCCGCGCCGAGGGTGAGGCTGCCGAGACCCGAGACGATCGTGGCGAGATCGGCGCTGGAACCCTTGGGCCCGTCCTGTGTCGTGGGGTCGACGGAGCCCGCGGCGGCGATGTGCCGCGTGTCGGAGGAGAGCAGCAGCAGTCCGTCCGAGGAGACCACCGCGACCGATCGGACGCCCGGCACCTCCTCGACGAGATTCGCCAGCAACCAGTGCAGATTTCGGGCCTCGGAACTCAACCCATAGGTACTGCTGGGCGCATTCACCTGCGTGCCTCCTCAACCGTGTCACCCTCGTCGTGCGCCCCCGTATGTTCTGTGGCGGAGCCCCGCGGACCGTGCTCCCGGCCCTCACCGCGCGCGGCGATCTCGGCCTCGGCGTCCCGGCGGCCCTTCATCGCGCCGCGCTGGAAGCCACCGAGTCTGCGCCGCAGTTCCTCCGCGTCGACCGCGCCGGTCCGCTCCCGCACACCGGGTTCATGGTGTTCCACACTCTTGGGTGTGCGCTTGGGAAGTCCCTTGTCGGTGCGGGGGTGTTCGGCGGCCCGGGTGTGCTCATCGGGCCCGATGGCGTACGGATCCGTGACCGCGGGGCCCCAGGCGTCCGCGCCCACCGGGCGGATGCCGTGGCCGCGTACCAGTTCCCCCGTGGTGTTCTGGGGCGCGGCGAACTCGATCGTCCGCTCGGAGGGGTCCTGCGCGGCGGCTGCGGACACGGACGCGGTGGCGGACTTCGGGGTGCGCCGGGGCAGTACGGGCGGGTCCTCGGCGGTCTCCGGGGCCGGGTGGCCGCGCGGCGGCGTCGGCTCCATGGGGTACTGCTCCTCGCCCCGGGCCGGGGCCGGGGCCGGGTCCACCGCGGCAGCGGGCACCGAACGCGCAGGGGAGGGAAGGGCGTTGGAGTTGGCCTCGGCCTCCGAACCCGGGAAGGCGGGCAACCCCACATCACTCCGGACGGCGCCCGCACCGGCCGGTGGCGCGGGCGGCAGCCCGGCGCCCGGCGGACCGGCCGGGAGGATCTTCGTGGGCAGGACGACGACGGCCGCCACCCCGCCCGGCTGCTGCTCCCGCAGCCGCACCCGGACACCGTGGCGCGCGGCGAGACGGGTCACCACATACAGCCCCAGCCCCAACGGGTCCTCGGGCCGCGGCCCCTGGCAGTGGTCCGACACCGGATCGGCGAGCCGGTCGTTGAGCTCCGCCCTGCGCTCGGGTGTCATCCCGATGCCCTCGTCCTGGATGGAGAGCATCACCTCACCGCTCTCCAGCAGCCAGCCGGAGACCTGCACCGGGGCGTCGGGCGGGGAGAACGAGGTGGCGTTCTCCAGGAGTTCGGCGACGAGGTGGCTGATGCTGTCGGCGGCGTACCCGGCGACCTGGGCGTGCGGCGGCAGCGACTGGATCTGCACCCGGTCGTACCGCTCGACCTCGCTGATCGAGGCGCGCAGCACATCCAGCAGCGGCACCGGGCCCGGATGGCCGGAGGTGTTCTCCGAGCCCGCGATGACCAGGAGGTTCTCGCTGTAGCGGCGCATCCCGGTGGCCAGGTGGTCCAGTTGGAAGAGCGTCTGGAGACGGTCGGGGTCCTGCTCCTGCTCCTCCATGCCCTCGATGACGGCGAGCTGCCGCTCGATCAGACCGAGGGTGCGCAGGGCGAGGCCGACGAAGCTGCCGTGCACCCGGGCCCGCAGCCCCTCCAGCCGGGCCGCCACCTCGTCCCGCTCACGGCGCAGCGCGTCCCGCTGGTCGGCCAGCCGCTGCCGCTCCCCGACCAGCCGGGTGCGCTCGGCGCCGAGCCCGACGGCGCGCTCCTGGGCGCGCACCGCTGAGGCGTGGAGCTCGTTGACCGCGCGGACGGCGTCCGCGAACTCGTCGTCGCGGCCGGTCCAGCCGACCGGCTCCTCGGACGTCGGGTCGGCGGCGACCCGGCGGGTGCCGAGCCGCAGGGCGGCCAGCGGCCGGGTCATCGAGCGGGCGGTCTGGACGCTGATGCCGACGGCCAGCAGCAGGGCGCCGCCGACGAGGGCGATCCGCACCTCCAGGGCGGTGACCGCGTCGTCGCGCAGCCGAGCGAGCGTGGTGATCTCGGCCGAGGCCAGAGCGGATTCGACCCCGCGCATCCTGGTGATCCGGGCGCTCAGGGCGGCCTCGACCCGGTCCTCGTCGACCTGGAGGTCACCGGCGGACAGCCTGCCCTGGTCGGTGAGGCGGGTGGTGTAGCGCTCGGCGGCGGTGACTTCGGTGCCGTTGACCGTGCGGTCGTAGGACTCGCGGGCCCGGTCCGGGGCGAGCTGGTGGAAGTCGGCGAGCGCGGACTGCTCGCGTACCTGGGTCCGCTGGGCGGCGGAGGTCAGCGTGGGCTGGGCACCGCCCCCGGCGAGCGCGGCCGCCAGCAGTCCCCGGGTGGCCGACGCCTGCTCGGTGGCGCGGCCCAGGGGGCCCAGCGCGGCGGCGCCGGATCCCGTGTCGGCCGGGAGCCTGCGGGTGAGGGTGGCGGAGACCTTGTTCAGCGCCTGGACGGCCGTGGTGTACGACGTGAAGACGTCGAGGGCCGAGCCATGGCCGGTCAGGGCCTGCTGACGCAGGCGCGGGAGGTTGCCCAGCAGCCTCCGGACGGAGGCGGGGACCTCCTGGCGCACCTCCTGGACCTGCTGGTCCACCCGGGCACGCTGGCTCTCGGAGACCCCGCCGCCGGAGGCGGTGGTGCGCCCGGCGGCGACATAGGCGGTCATGACGTCGCGCTCGTCGGCGAGGGAGTGGGCCAGGGCCACCGCGTCACGGTTGGTCCGCGCGAGGCCGACCAGCCGCTGGGCGTCGGTCGAGTCGTCGAGGGCCATGAGGACGGCCGGGGCACCCGCGCCGAGGACCGCGACGGCGACCAGGGCGATGGACGCGGCCAGGCGGTTGCGGACACGCGCGGGACGCCGCCGTGCTGTGCCGACCCGAAGGTCCTGAAGGCGTGGCTCGCCGCCCGGTTCGCGCTTGGTGCCCCGAAGCCGCTTCTTCCGCACCGGTGCTCACAATCTTTTCTCGCCCGACCGCTGTGGTTCCAGAGGTGACGACGGATCAACAATTGTGTTTCCCCACCTCTGGTAGGGATTCCGACCCTTTCAGGACGGCTCAGGGGCGGGCACGCATCACCCACCCGGCCACCCGAACGAGTGAACCGCATTGCGTAGTTGACCACCAACTTTGCGTAGGGGCCATACCCTCCCGCCACCTTTTCCGGGATTGGAAAAGGCAGGGCCATCCTGGCAAGATGCCCGCCCACACCTTCCCAGACATCGCATTCCCGCCTCAATCCGACAAACATGTGTTTGGTGCGAACCATTGTTTTTCTCATCACCCCCGAGAAGGCGGTGTTCGAAAGGGGTCCGGCAGACTGACGGAATGCGCATCGAACTCGCGACGGCCCCCGGCGATCAGCGGCGCCCCAACGAGGACTGGGCCTCCGTGGCCCTGCCGGCGTCGGGGCTGGGCGGCTCACTGGTGGTACTGGACGGCGTGACCCCGCCCGAGGGTGACGACGGATGCGTCCACGGAGTGCCCTGGTTCACCGCACGGCTGGGTGGCGCACTGCTCGAACTGTCCGGTTCGCAACGGGACATACCGCTGACCGCATGTCTATCCGAAGCGATCCGGCGTACCGCGGAAGCACATCGTTCAACCTGTGACCTTAATCACCCACTGACCCCGCAGGCCACGGTGGTCGCCGCCCGCTGGGACGACGCACGGGTCGAGCATCTGGTGCTCTCCGACTCCGCGTTGCTCATCGAGCGGACGGACGGCGAGGTGACACCGGTGCTCGACGACCGCATCGACCGGCTGCGCGCCGCGGGCCACCGGCTGGCCGGACTGCGCAACGCCGAGGGCGGCTTCTTCACGGCCGCCGCCGACCCCGCCGTCTCCGCCAAGGCGGTCACCGGCGACCTTCCGCGCACCGGAGTACGGGCGCTGGCGGCGCTCACCGACGGGGCGTCACGCTGGGTGGAGGTGTTCGGCGAGGGCGACTGGACCGCCTGCTTCGCGCTGCTGCGCAAGGAGGGCCCGCAGGCGCTGATCGACCGGGTGCGCGCGGCGGAGTACGCCGATCCGGACCGGACGGCCTTCCGGCGCGGCAAGGCGCACGACGACGCCGCCGTGATCTACGCCGAACTCTGAACACCCGCCCGGAACCGGGGCCGGCCCCCGCCGCACCCCGATGGCGCACCGGGTAACGCCGTTGCCACATCCGCGTCGCCGGATCCGCGCGGCTCGCCGATGCTGACGTATGTGAGTGCCCTACTCCTCGCCCCCGCGGGCCGTGTGCCCGGCGTCGTCGGCCTCCTGCTCGCTGTTCAACCGGCGCAGCAGGCGGGCGAGTTCGGCGACCTCGCTGCGCTCCCACGCGGCGAGGCGGCGGGCGTACCGGGCCCGGCGGGCGCCCCGGACGGCGCTGAAACGGCTCCGGCCCTCGTCCGTCAGCTCCACCAGGGACGCCCGGCCGTCCGCCGGGTCGGGGGTGCGGATCACCAGACCGAGTCCCTCGAGCGCGCGCAGCTGACGGCTCATCGTCGCCTTGCCGACGCCGATGTAGCCCGCGAGGTCGGTGGCGCGCTGCGGTCCCGCGTCCTCGAGCCGCATCAGCAGCCCGTACGCGGCGGATTCCAGATCGGGGTGGACCTTCCGGGCCAATTCCCCGGACGCGGCACGGGCCCGGCGGAGGAAGACGGCCAATTCGCGCTCCAGGGCCAGGAATGCATGGTCCACGCCGATTCCGCCCATGGCGCCGTCCTCACCCCGCTCAGGGGGCGTTGGCCCGTTGTTGTGCACGTCAGAGCCCTCTCCGCATTTTCACAGGGTGAAAGTTTCCGCCGGGTGCGGTTGTTGCCGCAGCTCCGCCAGTATTTCGCAGGATTAGACCAACGGCACCACCCCCTCCCCCTTCCCCGCCCCCATCTACGCCCGTAGCGTCACTTGTGACATGGCTATTCCAACACCCTCTCCCCCACTCCCCCGCTCCCCCACCGAGGCTTCGGAGGCACGCCATGCCCGTGCACAGACCTGGTTCGACCCGACCCGCCCTGAGTGCGCTGACCGGCATTCTCGCCGCTCTCGCCACCACGACCTTCGCGCTCTCCACCCCGGCTTCCGCCGCGCCGCGCCCGGACGACATCCCCCATCCCGAGGACGACTGGGCGGGGTCGCAGATAATCAAACACGAGGGCGGCACCACCACCGGCGAGGAACCGCCGAGCGTGCTGGCCACCGTCGAAGGTGTCGACGTCAGCAGCCATCAGGGCAGTGTCGCCTGGTCCACACTGTGGAGCAGCGGTGTCCGGTTCGCCTATGTCAAGGCGACCGAGGGCACCAGCTACACCAACCCGTACTTCACCCAGCAGTACAACGGCTCGTACAACGTCGGCATGATCCGCGGGGCGTACCACTTCGCACTGCCGGGCAACTCCACCGGCGCCGCACAGGCCAACTACTTCATCGACCACGGCGGTGGCTGGTCCAAGGACGGCAAGACGCTGCCCGGCGCGCTCGACATGGAGTACAACCCCTACGGCGCGACCTGCTACGGCAAGAGCGCGAGCGGGATGGTCAGCTGGATCAAGGACTTCACCAGCACCTACCGCTCCCGCACCGGACGTGACCCGGTGATCTACACCTCCACCAGCTGGTGGAAGACCTGCACCGGGAACTCCAGCGCCTTCGGCAGCGTCAACCCGCTGTGGATCCCGCGCTACGGCTCCTCCGTCGGTGAACTCCCGGCGGGCTGGGGCTTCCACACCATCTGGCAGTACACCTCCTCCGGCGCGACCGTCGGTGACCACAACAAGTTCAACGGCGCCGCGGACCGGCTGAAGGCCCTGGCGAACGGCTGACGCGGCGGCCCCCACCCCCATGGCCGGCGCACCCGCCCTCCGGCGTACGGACAGGTCTGTCTGTACGCTGGAGGGCACCGTCCGTCCTGGGCCCCGCCCCGAGGAGCATCACCATGCGCAGCGCCCGCCCCTCCGCCCACGAGCGGATCCTGTCCACAGCCACCGCCCTGTTCGACGCCCACGGGGTGCGCGGGGTCGGGGTGGACCGGATCATCGCCGAGTCGGGGGTGGCCAAGGCGACGCTGTACGCCCAGTTCGGCTGCAAGGACGCCCTGGTGGTGGCCTACCTCCGGCAGTGGGACAGCGCATGGCGGCAGGCGCTGAAGGAGGCGGCCGAGGCGGCCGGACCGGATCCGCGCGACCAGCTCACCGGTCTGTTCGACGCGGTGTGCACCGTCACCGTGCGGGACGGCTTCCGCGGCTGCGCCTTCGTGCGGACCGCCGGGGAGTCGGATCCGGACAGCGACGCCCACGAGGCCACGGCCGAGCACAAGCGGGCGGTGCGGGCCTGGCTGACCGAGCTGGCCACCACCGCCGGGGCCACCGACCCCGCGGCGCTGGCGCTCCAGATCTCCGTCCTGCTGGACGGCGTGATGTCCGCGGCCGCGGTGGAGCCCGGGCCGCAGAGCGCGATGGCGGCGAAGGCGGCGACCCGGGAATTGGTCGCGCTCGCCTGCCCGGCGCGGAGCTGACCGCGACGGACGCGGCGAAGGGCCCGACCGCGGTCGCGGTCAGGCCCTGTGCCGCGGAACGGACCGGTCAGACGGCGGCGAACTCGGGCTCCCGCACCGCGCCGGAGGCCAGCAGCGCGCGATAGCGCTCCTGGTGCCCGGCCAGTCCCGCGTCGTCCAGCTCCGGCACCCCGTGGAGCAGATACGGCTCCTCGTAGCGCAGCCCGGTCATCCGGGCCGTGGCCTCCAGCGGCCTGAGCAGTTCGGCGACCGTATAGCGGTTGACCCCCTCGGGTCCGTAGTGCTCCTCCCCGCCCCCCAGTGACGTGGCGACCAGCAGCGACTTGCCGTGCAGCGCGGTGCCACCGGTGCCGTAGGCCCAGCCGTGCAGGAAGACCTCGTCCATCCACTTCTTGAGCAGCGGCGGCACCGAGTACCAGTAGAAGGGGAACTGGAGCACGATCCGATCGTGCTCCAGCAGCAGCCGCTGCTCCCGCTCCACGTCGAGCGTGAGATCGGGATACGCGGCGTACAGGTCGTGGACCGCGACGCCGTCCACCGGCCGGGCAGCCTCGGCGAGCGCGGCGTTGACGCGGGAGGCGGCGAGGTCGGGGTGGGCCAGGACAACGAGGGTGCGCAACGGTTCCTCCGAGGGTTTCCGTGAGAGCCATGGACGGCGGGGAAGGGCCGGGGAGCCGCGGGCATTCCCCGGACAGACAGGTCTGTCTATTCTGCGGTGCACGCTACCAGACAGACCTGTCTAGCTGCCATGGCATCCCGGCCCACCGCACGGTCGTCGGGGCCCGGACGGGCCGCGACCCGGAACCCCGTCCACACGGGGTTCCGGGCCGCTGTGCCCCGGCGGTGTCCGTCACGCCGCCGCCGGAACCTCCGGGGTCACCGACGAGGCGGGCCGGAGCGCCAGCTCCAGGACCTGCCGGACATCGGAGACCGGGTGGACGTCCAGCTTCTCCAGCACCTCGGCGGGGACATCGTCCAGATCAGGTTCGTTCCGCTTGGGGATGACCACGGTGGTCACCCCGGCCCGGTGCGCCGCCAGCAGCTTCTGCTTGACGCCGCCGATGGGCAGCACCCGCCCGGTCAGCGAGACCTCGCCCGTCATCGCCACATCCGGGCGCACCTGGCGGCCGGAGAGCAGCGAGGCGAGCGCCGTGGTCATGGTGATGCCCGCGCTGGGACCGTCCTTGGGCACCGCGCCCGCCGGGACGTGGAGGTGGACGCCGCGCTCCTTGAGGTCACCCACCGGCAGCTCCAGCTCCGCGCCGTGGGAGCGCAGGAAGGACAGCGCGATCTGGGCGGACTCCTTCATCACCGCACCGAGCTGACCGGTCAGCGTCAGCCCCGCGCCGCCCGTCTCCGGGTCGGCCAGCGACGCCTCGACGAACAGCACATCGCCGCCCGCGCCGGTGACCGCGAGCCCGGTGGCCACACCGGGGACGGCGGTGCGCCGCTCGGCCGGGTCCTGGGCGGACTCGGGGGTGTGGTGCGGCCGTCCGATCAGCGGCCGCAAGCTCTCCACCCCGACGGTGAACGGCAGCTCCCGCTCGCCCAGTTCGTGCTGGGCCGCGATCTTGCGCAGCAGCCGGGCCACGGACCGCTCCAGGGTCCGCACCCCCGCCTCGCGGGTGTACTCGCCCGCCAGCTTGCGCAGTGCCGCGTCCTCCACCACGACCTCGCCCGGCTCCAGACCGGCGCGTTCCAGCTGCCGGGGCAGCAGGTGGTCGCGGGCGATGGTGACCTTCTCGTCCTCGGTGTAGCCGTCCAGACGCACCAGCTCCATCCGGTCCAGCAGCGCTTCCGGAATGGCTTCCAGAACGTTGGCGGTCGCCAGGAAGACCACGTCGCTCAGGTCGAGTTCGACCTCCAGGTAGTGGTCCCGGAAGGTGTGGTTCTGCGCCGGGTCCAGGACCTCCAGCAGCGCCGCGGCCGGGTCGCCGCGGAAGTCGGAGCCGACCTTGTCGATCTCGTCGAGCAGGACGACCGGGTTCATCGAACCGGCCTCCTTGATCGCCCGGACGATTCGGCCGGGCAGCGCGCCCACATAGGTGCGCCGGTGGCCGCGGATCTCCGCCTCGTCGCGGACGCCGCCGAGCGCGACCCGGACGAAGGTGCGCCCCATCGCGCGGGCGACGCTCTCGCCCAGGCTGGTCTTGCCGACCCCGGGCGGGCCGACCAGCGCCAGCACCGCGCCGCCGCGGCGGCCGCCGACGACGCCCAGGCCCCGGTCGGAGCGGCGCTTGCGCACCGCCAGGTACTCGGTGATCCGCTCCTTGACGTCCTCCAGGCCCGCGTGGTCGGCGTCGAGCACCGCCTTGGCGCCCTGGATGTCGTACGCGTCCTCGGTGCGCTCGTTCCACGGCAGCTCCAGGACGGTGTCCAGCCAGGTGCGGATCCAGCTCCCCTCGGGGCTCTGGTCGGAGGACCGCTCCAGCTTGTCGACCTCCTTCAGCGCGGCGGTGCGCACCTTCTCCGGCAGATCGGCGGCCTCGACCCGGGCCCGGTAGTCGTCGGACTCGTCTTCCGGATCCCCGTTGAGCTCGGCCAGCTCCTTGCGGACGGCCTCCAGCTGACGCCGCAGCAGGAACTCACGCTGCTGCTTGTCCACACCCTCCTGGACGTCCTTGGCGATCGACTCGGCGACGTCCTGTTCGGCCAGGTGCTCGCTCAGCCGGCTGACCGCCAGCCGCAGCCGGGCCACCGGGTCGGCGGTCTCCAGCAGCTCCACACGCTGGGCGGTGGTCAGGAACGGCGAGTAGCCCGCGTTGTCGGCGAGCTGCGCGACATCGTCGATCTGCTGCACCCGGTCCACGACCTGCCAGGCGCCACGCTTGCGCAGCCAGCTGGTGGCCAGTGCCTTGTACTCCTTCATCAGCTCGGTGATGGCACCGGGCAGCGGGTCGGGCACGATCTCCTCGACCGCGGTCCCCTCCACCCACAGCGCCGCTCCGGGACCGGTGGTCCCGGCGCCGATACGGACGCGCCGCACCCCGCGGATCAGCGCGCCGGGGTCGCCGTCGGAGAGCCGGCCCACCTGCTCGACGGTGCCGAGGGTGCCGATCCCCGGGTATGTCCCGTCGACGCGCGGCACCAGCAGCAGCTGCGGCTTCCCTCCGCTCCCCCGGGAGCGGGCGGCGGCCTGGGCGGCCTCCACCGCGGCGCGTACCTCGGTATCGGACAGGTCCAGCGGCACCACCATGCCGGGCAGCACCACCTCGTCGTCGAGAGGCAGCACAGGCAGGGTGAGCGGTGCGGACAGCGAAGCCATGATCTCCCCTTAGGCAGGCAAGTTGAGCTATGCAGACTCAATGCGCGCCAGGCTTCAGGTGTTCCCGGGTGCCCGTTCGCTGTGAGCGATCAGCCGTTCGCCCGGTCGGCGGCGGCGTCCGCCGGAGCCGCGGTGGCGCGCCGCCGGGCGCCGCGGCGGACGTACGGCCAGCAGCCCAGCCCGGTCAGCAGGGCGAGCACATGGCCCCAGCCGGTGAGCGGATCGACGACGCCGGTCAGGCTGGAGACGGTCAGCAGCACCGCGGTCCCGCCGACCAGTGCCCAGCGCGCACGGGGGCGCAGCAGCACGGCGAGCGCCCCGGCGCAGGCGATCAGCCCGTAGCTCACGCCGTAGTCCAGCCGCCGCAGCGAGCTGTGCGGGAGATGGCCGAGCGCGACGGAGGCGGCCACCGGGAGTTCGGTCAGCAGCGTCGCCAGCACATGGCCCAGCAGGAACACCCCGGCCGTCCGCAGTCCGCCGATCCGCCGCTCCAGCGGCGTGAGCACCAGCAGCAGCGCGGGCAGATAGAGCGAGACGAAGCCACCGACCACCCACACCGCGCTGGCCAGCAGGGTGAGCAGCGGGCGCTGGAACAGATGGGAGACATCGGTACTGGAAGCGGCCAGCAGATCGTGGACGGTACGCGGATCGCCGAGGTGCACGAAGAGGCCGGTGCCGAGGAGGACGAGGGCGTAGGCGAGCGTGAACGGCGCGGAGGCGGGCGTGGGCGCCGACCGCACCATCCGCCGCCACAGCTCCCCCGCCTCCCGGCTCCGGCCCGGCATCCGCGGGGTCGCCGCCCCGGTGGCGACGGCATTCGACCGCGCCGGAAAGCGGGCCGGGAAGCGGGCCGGGAAGCGGGCCGGGAACAACGGCTCCACACAGGCCCCCGGCACCGACCAGCACCAGCCGACGCGGGCGGGATCGCGCCCGCGGACGGGGGCGGTGCCGGAGAGGTCTCCGCCACTGGCGGCCGGGTCCGCGGGCGCGTCCGGGCCCGCGCGGTCCTCACCGTTCCCGGCACCGTCCGCCTCTACGACTGTCACCGCCTGGCTCCCCTCCGTCGGCCGTGCGACCCGTTTCGTCCCTCCGCGCGCGTTTCCGCGGTGCACACAGGAACAACCTCCGGGCCGTGAGTGATGTCACCGCATCCCGGTGTGAACGCCACCACAGCGGACATCACCCGCATTGGACCCGCGCGCCGGGGCGGCGCGAGGATGGCGGCGGGCCCGCCGGAGGGGCCCGCCCGCCACGTCCAGCCGGAGGTCACACGATGCAGCCCCCGTACGACACCGCAGCAGGTCCGCCGGTCACCCTCGACCGCCGCGACGGCCCGTACGGCGAGGTGGTGCTGCGGCGGCGCGGGGCGGCGGACGACGCGGACGCCGTCTTCGAGATCATCGCGAACGGCTGCTTCCTGATGGACACCTCCGACGGCCGCTCCGAGCGGCGGCTCGTACGAGCCGCCCTCGACGCCCTGCCCGCCGACCGCTCCGCTCCCGCCCTGCTCATCGGCGGTCTCGGCGTCGGCTTCTCGCTCGCCGAGGCGGCCGGTGAACCGCGCTGGGGCCGGATCGCGGTCGTGGAGCGGGAGGCGGCGGTCGTCGACTGGCACCGTGACGGCCCGCTGGCGGCGGTCTCCGCGACGGCGCTGGCCGATCCGCGCACCGCGATCGTCCGCGCCGATCTCGTCGCCCATCTCCAGGAGCCGGACGGCCCGGTCTACGACGCGCTGTGCCTGGATATCGACAACGGACCGGACTGGACCGTCACCGAGGACAACACCGGCCTCTACTCCCCCGCCGGTCTTGCCGCCTGTGCGGCCCGCCTCGCACCGGGCGGCGTGCTCGCGGTCTGGTCGGCACGGCCGTCGGCCGCGTTCGAGGGATCTCTCCGCAATGCCGGATTCACCAGGGTCCGTACGGAAGAGATCGCTGTTGCCCGTGGAGTACCCGACGTGGTGCACATCGGGATTCGAGGCGCGTAGCCGAGCCGCGTACGCTGCCCTTACGCTTTCTTGCCTAGACCACGCCGCACGGCAATGACCAGGCGCGGAGCGCGGTTTTTCGGGACGACGCATGGGGCGGGCGTATGGAGCAGAATCTCAACGGCCACAGCGGGGCCGCCACGACCACCCCCGGTGCACAGCGCCGGGTGCTCGTCGTCGAGGACGATCCGACCATCGTGGACGCCATCGCGGCCCGGCTGCGGGCCGAGGGCTTCCAGGTACAGACGGCCGGGGACGGCCCGGCGGCCGTCGACACCGCCGAGGCGTGGCAACCCGATCTGCTGGTGCTCGATGTGATGCTGCCGGGCTTCGACGGGCTCGAGGTGTGCCGCCGGGTGCAGGCCAGACGGCCGGTGCCGGTGCTGATGCTCACCGCGCGCGATGACGAGACCGACATGCTGGTGGGGCTCGGGGTCGGCGCGGACGACTACATGACCAAGCCGTTCTCGATGCGCGAGCTGGCCGCCCGGGTCCATGTGCTGCTGCGGCGGGTGGAGCGGGCGGCGCTGGCCGCGCACACCCCGCGCAGCGGGATCCTCCGCCTGGGCGAGCTGGAGATCGACCACGCCCAGCGCCGGGTGCGGGTGCGCGGCTCCGACGTCCATCTGACCCCGACCGAGTTCGACCTGCTGGTCTGCCTGGCCAACACCCCGCGCGCGGTGCTCTCCCGCGAGCAGCTGCTGGCGGAGGTCTGGGACTGGGCGGACGCCTCGGGCACCCGGACCGTGGACAGCCACATCAAGGCGCTGCGCCGGAAGATCGGTGCCGAACGGATCCGTACGGTGCATGGCGTCGGCTACGCCCTGGAGACCCCGGCCGCATGAGGACGGCCCCCGGGGCTCCCAGGGTCTCTCCCGTCCGCAGGGCCCTGAAGACGCTGCGGACACTCACCGCGCCCAGGGCCGACCGGGCCGCCCGGCCGACCGGCTCCCCCGGCGCCCCCGCGCGGCGCCGCGGCGCCCGGGGCCGGGCCACCTGGAGCCGGGTGTGGGAGGCGCTGCGGCCGTTCGACCCGTACCGCTCGGTCAAGGCCGCGCTCGGGGCGCTGGTCATCGGGTCGGTGATCATCACCACGCTGCTGGTGTTCGCGGCGATGCACTCGGACACCGAGCTGCGGGTGATCACCATCTTCTCGATCATCGCCTCACTGCTGATCACCCAGTTCGTGGCGCATGGCCTCACCGCCCCGCTGGACGAGATGACCGAGGTCACCCGGGCGATGGCGCACGGTGACTACACCCGCCGGGTGAGGGCGGCCCAGCGCCGGGACGAGTTCGGCGATCTGGCGAACGCCTTCAACCGGATGGCCGCCGACCTGGAGGCGGTGGACACCCACCGCAAGGAGCTGGTGGCGAATGTCTCCCATGAGCTGCGCACCCCGATCGCGGCGCTGCGGGCGGTGCTGGAGAACGTGGTGGACGGGGTCTCCGAGGCCGATCCGGAGACGATGCGGGTCGCGCTGAGCCAGACCCAGCGGCTGGGCCGCCTCGTCGAGCAGCTGCTCGATCTGTCGCGGCTGGACAACGGGGTGGTGCCGCTCTACTCACGGCGCTTCGAGGTCTGGCCGTATCTGGCCCAGATCCTCAAGGAGGCGAGCATGGCCAAGGGCGCGGACGCCGGGTCGGGCTCGCACACCCGCAAGGATGTCCACCTCCACCTGGACGTCTCCCCGCCGGAGCTGACCGCGCACGCGGACGCCGAGCGGCTCCACCAGGTGATGGCGAATCTCATCGACAACGCCATGAAGCACAGCCCGGCGCACGGCCGGGTCACGGTGCGGGCCCGGCGCGGCGAGGAGCCGGAGAGCCTGGAGCTGGAGGTGCTGGACGAGGGTCCGGGCATCCCGGAGGCGGAGCGGTACCGCGTCTTCGAGCGCTTCAACCGCGGCGGGCTCTCCCCGGGAGGTTCGGGGCCCACGCCCCGCCGCCCGTCGGGGCAGGGCAGCGACGGGGGCACCGGTCTGGGGCTGGCGATCGCCCGCTGGGCGGTCGATCTGCACGGCGGCCGGATAGGCGTCGCGGAGTCCCCGCGGGGCTGCCGCATCAAGGTCAGTCTTCCGGGCAGCCTCCGAGATCACATGTGACGTAAGGTCGATCGAAGACGCGCACATCCGAGCGGTGTGGGTGCTCTTTTGCGTTCGCTCGTATCTGCGGGAACACAGCGGAACCCCGTGTGTTTCCCGCCATACCATGCGCCGAAACCCGCCGATCAGTGTGACTTGCGCGACGATGACCAGTGCGGCCTGCACGTATGGGCCCAAGAGGCGTAGCCTTTATTCCCGCTGTCCACCACCTAAGGAAGCGGAAGAGGGCGGTTGCCGCCGTGTCGCCACAGTCCCCCAATACCTCGAGCGTCTCTACCGACGAGCAGGACGGTCAGGGAACCAACCCTGCCGCTGCTTTCGGACCCAATGAGTGGCTCGTCGACGAGATCTACCAGCAGTACCTCCAGGACCCGAACTCGGTCGACCGAGCCTGGTGGGACTTCTTCGCCGACTACAAGCCGGGCCAGGACACCGGCTCCGCCGTGGCCGCGCCGCCACAGGCCGTGACCGGGGGCGCCGCCCCGGGCGCGCCCGCCGCCGCGCAGGCCGCTCCCGCCGCCACCGCCCCGGCGCAGCCGAAGGCCGCCGCGCCCGCCGCGAAGCCGGCCGACGCCAAGCCCGCCGCCGCGGTCCCGGCCGCCCCGAAGCCCGCCGCCGCGGCTCCCGCCCCGGCCAAGCCCGCTCCGGTGAAGCCGACGCCCGCCGAGCCGACGCCCACCGCCAAGGCCGCCAAGCCCGGGCCGTCCGCCGGACCGGAGCTGGTCACGCTGCGCGGCCCGTCCGCCGCCGTGGCGAAGAACATGAACGCGTCGCTGGAGCTGCCGACGGCCACCTCGGTGCGTGCCGTCCCGGTGAAGCTGCTGTTCGACCAGCGCATCGTGATCAACAACCACCTCAAGCGCGCCCGCGGCGGCAAGGTGTCCTTCACGCACCTCATCGGCTACGCCATGGTGCAGGCGCTGAAGGCGATGCCCTCGATGAACTACTCGTTCACCGAGAAGGACGGCAAGCCGACCCTGGTCAAGCCCGAGCACATCAACCTGGGCCTGGCCATCGACCTGGTCAAGCCCAACGGTGACCGGCAGCTGGTCGTCGCGGCGATCAAGAAGGCCGAGACGCTCAACTTCTTCGAGTTCTGGCAGGCGTACGAGGACATCGTCCGCCGCGCCCGCGCGAACAAGCTGACGATGGAGGACTTCACCGGAGTCACGGCCTCCCTCACCAACCCCGGCGGCATCGGCACCGTCCACTCCGTGCCGCGGCTGATGCCCGGCCAGGGCCTGATCGTCGGTGTCGGCGCCATGGAGTACCCGGCCGAGTTCCAGGGCACCTCCCAGGACACCCTGAACAAGCTGGGCGTCTCCAAGGTCATGACGCTGACCAGCACCTATGACCACCGGGTGATCCAGGGCGCCGCCTCCGGCGAGTTCCTGCGGATCATGAACCAGCTGCTGCTCGGCGAGAACGAGTTCTACGACGAGATCTTCAAGGCGCTGCGCATCCCCTACGAGCCGGTCCGCTGGCTCAAGGACATCGACGTCAGCCACGACGACGACGTCACCAAGGCGGCCCGGGTCTTCGACCTGATCCACGCCTACCGGGTCCGCGGCCATGTCATGGCCGACACCGACCCGCTGGAGTACCGCCAGCGCAAGCACCCCGACCTCGACATCATCGAGCACGGGCTCACCCTGTGGGACCTGGAGCGCGAGTTCGCGGTCGGCGGCTTCGCGGGCAAGACGATGATGAAGCTGCGCGACATCCTGGGCGTGCTGCGCGACTCGTACTGCCGCACCACCGGCATCGAGTTCATGCACATCCAGGACCCCAAGCAGCGCAAGTGGATCCAGGACCGCGTCGAGCGCAGCCACGACAAGCCGGAGCGCGAGGAGCAGCTGCGCATCCTGCGCCGGCTCAACGCGGCCGAGGCGTTCGAGACCTTCCTCCAGACCAAGTACGTCGGCCAGAAGCGGTTCTCGCTGGAGGGCGGCGAGTCCGTCATCCCGCTGCTGGACGCGGTGCTGGACGCGGCCGCCGAGTCGCGCCTGGACGAGGTCGTCATCGGGATGGCCCACCGCGGCCGGCTCAATGTGCTGGCCAACATCGTCGGCAAGTCCTACGCGCAGATCTTCCGGGAGTTCGAGGGCAACCTCGACCCGAAGTCGATGCACGGCTCCGGCGACGTCAAGTACCACCTGGGCGCCGAGGGCACCTTCACCGGTCTGGACGGTGAGCAGATCCAGGTCTCGCTGACCGCCAACCCCTCCCACCTGGAGGCGGTGGACCCGGTCCTGGAGGGTGTCGCCCGCGCCAAGCAGGACATCATCGGCAAGGCCGGTACGGACTTCACCGTGCTGCCCGTCGCCCTGCACGGCGACGCGGCCTTCGCGGGCCAGGGCGTGGTCGCCGAGACGCTGAACATGTCGCAGCTGCGCGGCTACCGCACCGGCGGCACCGTGCACATCGTGATCAACAACCAGGTCGGCTTCACCGCCGCCCCGGCCGCGTCCCGCTCCTCGATGTACGCCACCGACGTGGCGCGCATGATCGAGGCGCCGATCTTCCACGTCAACGGCGACGACCCGGAGGCCGTGGTCCGCGTCGCGCGGCTCGCCTTCGAGTTCCGCCAGGCGTTCAACAAGGACGTGGTCATCGACCTGATCTGCTACCGCCGCCGCGGTCACAACGAGACCGACAACCCCGGCTTCACCCAGCCGCTGATGTACGACCTGATCGACAAGAAGCGCTCGGTGCGCAAGCTGTACACCGAGTCGCTGATCGGGCGCGGCGACATCACGCTGGAGGAGGCCGAGCAGGCGCTCCAGGACTTCCAGGGGCAGCTGGAGAAGGTCTTCACCGAGGTCCGCGACGCGGTCTCCACCCCGGCCCAGCCCGAGGTGCCCGAGCCGCAGCCGGAGTTCCCGGTCGCGGTGAACACGGCGGTCTCCCAGGAGGTCGTCAAGCGGATCGCCGAGTCCCAGGTCAACGTCCCCGACCGGATCACCGTCCACCCGCGGCTGATGCCCCAGCTCCAGCGGCGCGCGGCGATGATCGAGGACGACACGATCGACTGGGGCATGGGCGAGACCCTCGCCATCGGCTCGCTGCTGATGGAGGGCACCCCGGTCCGGCTCGCCGGCCAGGACTCCCGTCGCGGCACCTTCGGCCAGCGCCACGCGGTGCTGGTGGACCGGGAGACCGGCGACGACTACACCCCGCTGCTCTACCTCTCCGAGGACCAGGCCCGCTACAACGTCTACGACTCGCTGCTCAGCGAGTACGCGGCGATGGGCTTCGAGTACGGCTACTCGCTGGCCCGCCCGGAGTCGCTGGTCATGTGGGAGGCGCAGTTCGGTGACTTCGTCAACGGCGCGCAGACCGTCGTGGACGAGTTCATCTCCTCGGCCGAGCAGAAGTGGAGCCAGACCTCCGGCGTCACGCTGCTGCTGCCGCACGGCTACGAGGGCCAGGGCCCGGACCACTCCTCGGCCCGGATCGAGCGCTTCCTCCAGCTGTGCGCGCAGAACAACATGACGGTCGCCGCGCCGACGCTGCCGTCGAACTACTTCCACCTGCTGCGCTGGCAGGTCCACAACCCGCACCACAAGCCGCTGGTCGTCTTCACCCCGAAGTCGATGCTGCGTCTGAAGGCGGCGGCCTCGAAGGCGGAAGAGTTCACCACCGGCGCCTTCCGCCCGGTCATCGGTGACGCGACCGCCGACCCGGCCGCGGTCCGCAGGGTGGTCTTCTGCTCCGGCAAGGTCTACTACGACCTGGCCGCGGAGCGGGACAAGCGCGGTGCGACGGACACGGCGATCATCCGGCTGGAGCGGCTGTACCCGCTGCCGGGTGCCGAGGTCCAGGCCGAGATCGCCAAGTACACCGGCGTCGAGAAGTTCGTGTGGGCCCAGGAGGAGCCGGCGAACCAGGGCGGATGGCCGTTCATGGCCCTCAACCTGATCGACCACCTGGAGCTGTCGGTCGGCGCGGACGTCCCCGCCTCCGAGCGTCTGGTCCGGGTCTCCCGGCCGCACTCGTCCTCGCCCGCGGTGGGGTCGAACAAGCGCCACCAGGCGGAGCAGCAGGCGCTGGTGAACGAGGTCTTCGACATCTGATCCAGCGGCCCGTCCCACGGCCCGTCGGCACAACGGCCCGGCCCCCGCGCGAGCGGAGGCCGGGCCTTGTCGTGTGCACCGGCGGCATATCCTGGGCGGTGCGGAACCCTCAAACCCCTCTTCCCTCTTCCGGAGCGACCCTTGTACTTCACCGACCGCGGTATCGAGGAGCTGGCGCAGCGACGCGGCGAGGAGGAGGTCACCTTCGAGTGGCTGGCCGATCAGCTGCGGACCTTCGTCGATCTCAACCCGGACTTCGAGGTGCCGGTGGAGCGGCTGGCGACCTGGCTGGCCCGGCTCGACGACGAGGACGACGACCTCTGATCCCCGGACGGCCGCTGATCCTCAGGCGCCGTCTGATCCCTCAGCGGGCGGCCGGGTCCCGCAGCGCCTCGATCACACTCGCGTAGCTGTCGGAGCCATGGCCCGCTGCGCTGGTCCGTTCCATGGTCCGCTTCAGCAGTTCGGGCAGGGAGTTGTCGATCCCGCGGGCCGCGGCGGCGTGGATCAGGTGGTCGATCGCCGCGATCTGGATGTCGACGGTGGCGTCGTCGCCCGGGTAGCGGGCGGCGTCCACCTGGGGCGCGTAGGTGGTCAGAAAACCGGCCACCGCCGTCAGCCAGCGGACCGCGACCGGGGTGAACTCCGTGGCCGTCGTCTTCTCCGCGCCGACCAGCGCGGTGCCGTGCAGCCAGCCGGTCATGGTGGACCACATCAGGCCGAGCAGCGCGGCGTCGTAGAGGGACGCCAGGCCCGGGTCGGTGTCCAGGTGCAGGGCGTCGCCCAGGGACCTCAGTGCCGGACGGTGGGCGTCGAAGACCTCCCGCGGACCGCTGTAGAGGAACATCATCTCGGGGCTGCCCACGCCGGGCGGGGTGGTCATGATCGCCCCGTCGAGATAGTGGGCCCCGTGCGACCGGGCCCACTCGGCCATCTCCCGGGCCTGCTCCGGGGAGCCGGAGGTGAGGTTGACCAGGGTCCGGCCCGCGAGGGAGGCGGCGACGGGGTCGAGAACGCCGCGCAGCGCCGCGTAGTCCAGGACACACGCGACAATCAGCGGGCTCGCCCCGACCGCCTCCCCGGGCGTCGCGGCACGGTGGGCGCCCCGCTCGGCCAGCGGCGCGGCCTTGTGCTCCGAGCGGTTCCACACGGTGGTCGGATGGCCCCGGTCGAGGAACGCGGCGGCCAGCGCCGAGCCCATCGATCCCAGTCCGATGACACTGACGGCCGGGTGGTCAGCTTGCATGTCACAACTCCTCATTCGTCCGCCGGGGGCGGGGGGTTGACCGGATGCTGACCAAGATCGCAGCGCATGAGGGCCGCAAACAGTGACACCGATGACGGCGGGCACCAAATTCCTGCCACCCGCTGATTCCTGCCCTACGCTGCGGACATGCGCGCTGGTTCCGTCGCCGTGGTGGTGACCGAGGAGATCGGGGTCCCCTCCTGGGACCTGTACGAACTGAGCATCCCCTGCACGGTCTTCGGCAAGCCGCAGACCGATCTGGCCGACCCCTGGTACGACCTGAGGCTGTGCGGTACGGGCACGGCCGACCGCGACCGCTCCGCCACCGGCGGCGGGCTGTCGCTGCGGACCCCCTACGGGCTCGACGACCTCGCCGGCGCCGACACGGTCATCGTGCCCTCGGTGCCCGACGCCTGTGTCGAGGAGGGCGCGCCGCTGCCGCGGGAGCTGATCGCGGCCCTGTGCCGGGCCGCCGCGGCCGGCGCCCGGATGGTCTCCCTGTGCACCGGTGCCTTCGCGCTCGCCGAGGCCGGACTGCTCGACGGGCGCCGGGCCACCGCCCACTGGATGCACACCGCCCAACTCGCCGAGCGCTATCCGAAGGTGCGCGTGGACGACTCGGTGCTCTACGTGGACGAGGGGGACGTGCTGACCAGCGCCGGGCTGACCGCCGGACTCGATCTCTGTCTCCATCTGGTGCGCCGCGACCTGGGCGCGCATATCGCCAACCAGCTCGCCCGCCGGATGGTGGTGCCCGCCCACCGGCCCGGCGGCCAGGCCCAGTTCATCGATCTGTCGGTGCCCGCCCGGGACGACGCCGGGCTGACGCCCGTACTGGACTGGGCCCGCGCGCATCTGGACCAGCCGCTGACGGTCGAGGACCTGGCGCGGCGGGCCGCGATGAGCCCGCGCACCCTCTACCGGCGGCTCCAGGCGGCCACCGGGACGACCCCGCTGCGCTGGCTGCTCGCCCAGCGTCTGGCGCGGGCGCAGAGCCTGCTGGAGTCGACGGACCTGCCGATCGAGGCGGTGGGGCGGCTCAGCGGCCTCGGTACGGCGAACAACCTCCGGCACCACTTCCTGAAGCACACCGGGGTGTCGCCGGGCGACTACCGCCGGGCCTTCCCCGCGCGCCCGCCCCGGGCCGTCGCGGACCCGGCCTAGGGTCCGCCTTCGGGCGCTGGCCGCACCTCAGGTGCGGTACGCGCGGACAAACAGGTCGGCGGCCTTCTCACAGATGGAGGCGGCGATCTCGGCGGCGAGCGGGCGGGTGCCGTACATGGACTGATAGAGGCCCTGTTGCACCAGCAGGGCCACGAACTGCTGGGCGGCCGAGGCCGGATCGGGGACGCTCAGCTCACCGCTGACGGTGCGCCGGTCCAGCATCCCGGTGAGCCAGACCACCAGTCGCTGGGGCTCGCCGTCGGAGCACGCGGTCCGCAGCGAGGGATGGCGGGCGACCTCGGCGATGACCAGACGGCGCAGCGCGGAGGCCCGTTCGTCGAGCAGGACCTCGAGCACCCGGTGGCCGAAGGCGATGAGCACGGCGCGGGCGTCGCCGTCGAACTGCTCGGGGGCGTACGGCGCACCGTCGGCGAACGCGGCGGCCACCCGCTCCCGCTCCCCCTCCACGGCGGCGATGAACAGCCGTTCCTTGTCGCCGAAGTGGTTGTAGACGGTCTGCTTGGAGACCCCGGCCTCGTCCGCGATGACGTCCACACCGGCCCGGGTGTACCCCTCGCGCAGGAAGACGGCCACCGCCGCCTCCAGGATCGCCTGGCGCTTGGCGGGCTGAGGGCCCATCGGGCGGCCCGCGCCGGTACGCCGGGGACCGTTGTCCGTCCGCAACGGCCCAACCTCCTTGCTGGGCAACGCCCTTGCTCCCGATGGACCTGTGAGTCTACCCTTTCTTCGTCGCACTGGACTAGTCCGTCCAGTCCAATAAATGCCGCACCGCGTGAGGCGGGGAGCGGCTGTCGCGACGGACGAACACGGAGGTCGTCACCCCGGTGTGGCGCCTCCTCGGACGGTCCTCCGGGCCGCCCGCACCCGGGTGGGGGACGGGTGCGTGCGGCCCGGACTCAGCTCTCCGCCCGGACTCGCGAACTCCTGTCCCTCCACGGCGGCGCCGTACATCAAGGGAGGGCTTGACTCCCACGGGCCACGATATATCGTGTCTAGTGAAGACACGATATGTTGCGTCGTGGAACCAGCAGGGGAGGCCGGGGATGTCAGCCCGATCAGAGTGGTCGATCAGCGAACCAGAGAAGCTCACCTTCGACGGACCCGTCTCCGCCCTCAACGTCCGGGTCGTGGGCGGCACGGTCAATGTCGTGGGCACCGACAGCGGCCCCGCCCGGCTGGAGCTCTCCGCCCTCGACGGACCGCCACTGACGGTCACCCTCGAGGACGGCACCCTGACCGTCGCCTATGACGACCTCCCCTGGAAGGGCCTGCTCAAATGGCTCGACCGCAAGGGCTGGAACCGCAGCGTCCATCTCACCCTCACCGTGCCCACCGCCACCGATGTCTCGATCGGCGTCATCGGCGCCGCCGCCGTCGCCTCCGGGCTGGCCGGCCGCGCCGATCTGCGCGGGGTCTCCGGTGACTTCACCCTGGTCGGGCTGACCGGCCCGGTGCGCGCCGACACCGTCTCCGGGCGGGTCGAGACCCAGGCCGTCACCGGCAACCTGCGCTTCAACTCCGTCTCCGGCGACCTCACCGTCGTCGAGGGCTCGGGACCGTGCGTACGGGCCGAGTCGGTCAGCGGTAATGTGGTGCTCGACCTCGCCCCCACGACCGAGAGCGCGCGCATCAGTCTCAACACCGTCTCCGGCGAAATCGCGATCCGACTGCCACACCCGGCCGACGCCGAGGTCGAGGCCAGCACCGCGAGCGGCGCCGTCTCCTGCGCCTTCGAGGATCTGCGGGTCACCGGACAGTGGGGCGCCAAGCGGATCAACGGCACGCTCGGCACCGGCAGCGGCCGTCTCAGCGCCACCACCCTCTCCGGTGCCATCGCGCTGCTGCGCCGTCCGCGGACCGAGGACACCACCGACGGATCCCAGGGAAAGGTCCTCTGATGCCTCCCGTATTCGCCCACGGCAGGCTGCGTCTGTATCTGCTGAAGCTGCTCGACGAGGCGCCGCGCCACGGCTATGAGGTCATCCGGCTGCTGGAAGAGCGGTTCCAGGGGCTGTACGCGCCCTCCGCCGGAACCGTCTATCCGCGGCTGGCCAAGCTGGAGGCCGAGGGTCTTGTCACCCACACCAGCGAGGGCGGGCGCAAGGTCTACTCCATCACCGAGGCCGGACGCGCCGAGCTGGCCGACCGCGGCGGTGAACTGGCCGATCTGGAACTGGAGATCCGGGAGTCGGTCGCCGAACTGGCCGCCGAGATCCGGGAGGACGTCCGCGGTTCGGCCAGCGATCTGCGGCGTGAGATGCGGGAGGCGGCCAAGCGGACCCGCACCTCCGGCAGTGCCGGTGGCGCCAAGGCCGGACCCGGTTCGTGGGAGGGCGCCTGGGGCGACAAGGATGCCTGGCAGCAGGCGAAGGAGGAGATGCGGCGCGCCAAGGAGGAGTGGAAGGAGCAGGCGCGCCGGGCGAAGGAGGAGAGCAAGCGGGCCCGGCAGGACGCGCAGCGCGCCCGTCAGCAGGCCCAGGACGCCCAGGAGTTCGCGCACGAGGAGGTCCAGCGGATGGCCCGGCGCGTACAGGAGCGTACCCAGGAGTACGTCCGGACCGGCGACTGGCAGCGGGCGGTACGCGAGGGGCTGGCCGAGGTCTCGCGCGGGATGAGCCGTCTCTCCCGGCAGGACCGGCCGTCGCGGGAGACGGGCGTCCCGGATGGCAGGGACCGGGCGGACGGCGGCGCCGCGAACGGCGGCCGTACAACGGACACGACGCCCGGCGCGGCCACGGACACGGCGCCCGGCGCGGCCGAGGCGGACCAGCCCGCGTGGGCCCGGGACTTCGTCCCCTCCGGCGACCCGGCCCGCGACCTGGACCGGCTGCTCGACCGGTTCCGTGACGACATCCGTGACACCGCCCGTGACCACGGGGTGACATCGCACCAACTGGCCGACGCGCACCGCCGCCTGGCGGACACGGCGGCGCGGATCACCGGACTGCTGCGCGGCGGGACGGAGGAGTAGGCTCCGAGCCTCCCCCTTCGGCGCCCGATGCGCCACTCCCCTGTTCCTGACCTCGAGAGGTGGTCCAGTGACGGAGCATCAGGCACTTGCCCGCCGCATGTGGCATCAGTTGGAACCGATCCACGCGAGCCTCTACTTCGCCCCGCGCGCGTTCGAGGAAGCCGCGGCCCTCGGCTATGACACCCAGTCCCGCTGGCCCAGCTATTTCGCCTGGCGGACGGCCCCGCTGGGCCATGCCGGCCCGGCCCTCGTCAGCGCCACGTACTACAGCTTCAGCCCCGCGACGATCGCCGAGTACGTCCCGGCGATCTGGTCGACGGCCACCCCGGCCGAGGTCCTGGCAGCCCGGTTGCGGGCCGTCGACCGGACGTTCCGCGAGCTGCTTGGTGACCGGATCGGCGGCGAGGGCATCGCCGAGGCCGCGGCGCTGGCCACCGAGGCGGCCGAGCACGCGACCCTCGCCGCCCGCCCGCTGGCCGCGGCCAACCGCGACCTCGGCTGGTCCGAGGAACCGCATCTCGCGCTCTGGCAGGCCACCACCGTGCTGCGCGAGCACCGCGGGGACGGCCATCTGGCCGCGCTGCTCACCGCCGGACTCGACCCGTGCGAGGCCCTGGTCTCCTTCGCGGCGATCGACGCGGCGCCCAAGTCCCACTTCGCGAGCCGGGGCTGGACCGACGAGGAATGGGAGGCCGCCCGCGACCGACTGGCCGGACGCGGCTGGCTCGACGCGGAGGGCAAGGCCACCGCCCGTGGCCAGGAGGGCCGGGACGCGGTGGAGCGGCTGACCGACGAGCTGGCGGCCGAGCCCTGGCGAGTGCTCGGCCCCGAACGTGCCGCGCGGCTCGCGGAGCTGACGGGTCCGCTGCTGGGCGGGGTGTTCGCGTCGGGCATGCTGCCCGCGCAGAGCACGCTCGGCATCGCCACCGTGCAGGTGGCGTACCCCTGACGCCCGCTGAACGGCCTTGACTTCATGTGCGGTTGAAGTCTGAGGATCGTGAGCGACGGGGCGCGCGGCGACCGGCGCCCCGCCGCTCACCGATTCCTTCTCCAGCCCGAGGTGACCGCCATGACCAGTCCGTCCCCCTCGCTCCCGGCCGGCCCGCTGCCCGATCTCGCGCGGCCCGAGGTGGGCGCCGCGCTGTTCAGCACCTGGAGCGCGGGCACGCCCGAACGACAGCGGGCCACTGTGGAGGCCATCGCCGCCACCTGGGACTCCCGGCCGTGGCCGGCGCCGGATCTGCTCTCGTACAACGTCTACACGGGCACCGACGGCGACACCCTGATGCACCACTCCCAGTGGACCGGTGAGGAGGCGTACCACGCCTTCGTCCAAGAGCACCGCGCGGAACGGGTCGCGGACATCGACAGCGCCGTCCCGGACATCAAGCGGCTCGGCGTCGGCACCTTCCGCCGCTACCGCGGCTTCTCGGGGATCCCCGAGGGGACGACACCCGCTCCCGGGCTCATCGTTGTCATCGATGTCGACTTCGACGCGCCCGACCCCGCACTGCGGCGGAACTGGATCGACACGGTCATCGAAACCCTCCACGCCGTGCCCCTCCCCGGTCTGATCTCGGCCGACTTCCATCTGAACGTCGACGGCCGGGCCCATCTGGGCAGCGACCGCGCCCGGGTGCTGAACTACGCGCAGTGGACCGACGAGAAGGCGTACGAGGCGGCCATCCTCGACGACGGGCGGCCGGGCGGCCCCGCCGCCGCGGACCGGCTGCGCAACCTCCCCGGCTTCGCGGGATCGGAGAGCAGGCGCTACCACTTCGCCCGCGGCTTCACCCCCGGGACGGTGGGGCGGCAGTAGCCTCACCGCATGCGACTGGAGATCGCCGAGGCGCGACGGCGCTTCGCCCGCGCCCGGGTGCTGCGGCTGGCCACCACCGACGGGGACGGCCGGCCGCATCTGGTCCCCGCCACCTTCGCGCTGGACGCGGACACCGTGGTGATGGCCGTGGACCACAAGCCCAAGCGCCACCAGGACCTGCGGCGGCTGCGCAACATCCGCGCCAACCCGGCGGTGTCACTGCTGGTGGACCACTACGACGAGGACTGGCGGCGGCTGTGGTGGGTCCGGGCCGACGGCCGCGCCCGGATCCTCCCCGACGCGTCCGCCGACGGCCATACGGCGGCAGTGGAACGGCTGGTCGCGAAGTATCCCCAGTACACCGGGCGGGCGCCGCGCGGACCGGTGACCGAGGTCGCGGTGGTGCGCTGGACGGGCTGGGCGTACAGCGGTGATCCCGGCCGCGGACCGGACTCCTCCGAGGGCTGATCAGTCGTCACGGTCGCTCGGACAGGAGAAGCGGTGACCGGGCCCCCACGTCGTAGCCTCCTCTCCGCTGTCCCGTATGCCGCACTCCAACGCGATCGCCGGAGACGCCTCCGCCCTGTCGTACAGCATCAGCAGCCGCTTGTTCCTCGGGACCTTGCGGTTCTCGGCGAACACCAGTGATCCGGTGGCCCCGCGCACTCCGTCCGTGCCGCCCACCCCCTGCTCCAGCGCGATCTGCACCGCGGTCCGGCCGAACGGTGCCCTGCCCGCGGTGCGATACGCCGCGTTGATCCCCTCGGAGAGGACCTGAAGGGCGTCCCAGGCAAGCGGGGCTCGTCCGTCGTTGCTCCACAGGTCGTCCCCGTACGCCTCGGCGTACTGCCGACGGAAGGCGATGCCGATCACATTGGGCGGATCGTCGTTCGGCAGGGCCGGCGCCGCGTAGTACAGCCGCAGCCCGGAGTGCCGCTCGGTGGGCCGCTGATCCTCGACCACCGCATTGGTGAGGTCGTTGCCGCCGAGCACGGTCACCCGGCCCTTGCACATGGTGCCCTCGTCGAAGGCGTTGAGGAAACTCTCGAATTCATTGGCGCGGGCGGCCCAGTAGACGACCGTGCGCGGTTCCTCCGTCAGCCTCCGGCAGATGCTGGTGGCCATCTGGGTCGAACTGGAAACCCATTCGTCCCCCCCGTCGTTCAGCCCGGAAGGCGGGGAGGCGGACGCGTCGCCGAGGGGAAACCAGATCTGCCGGGCGCCCTTGAACTCCTCGGCGAACCGCTCGCTGAGATTGGTGCTGTAGATGTCGTGGGGGTCCCCGATCACCACCGCCTTCTCCGCCGGAGCGCACTCCCCGGGTGCGGTCCGCACGATATTGCCGTGCCGCGCGAACTCCGCGGCGATGCGCGCCTCCCGTCCGTTGTCGGGAGGTATCTGCCGGTACATCGCCGACCCCTGCATCTGTTCCGCGGTCGCGGAGGTGCCGATCATCGGCAGCCCGCCGTCGGCCAGGATGTCCCGGGCCCGCAGGGTGTCCTTGCGGCTCTGGCCTAGGCCGACGACACCCAGGATCCGCTCCCCGCCCGCCGCGCTCCCGGCGCGGCGGACCTCCCGCACCAGCAGCTCGGCGGCCGCGGGCGCCTTGGCGAAGCCCTGCCCGGCGTCCACCTGACGGACCTTCAGCCACACCTCGCTCTTCTCCTGCTGGGCCGCCTGACGGTTGATCTCCCTCTGGGCCAGCGCGATTCCGCGCAACTCCGGAATGGCGCCGCTGTACTTGGCCTCTTCCCAGTCGTCGGCGGTCACCGGCAGGCCCAGATGGACGACCGTCCGCACGACCGCGCCCTCGCGGGCGGCCCGGTCCGCCTTCTCGTTCTCCTTGTCGATGCCGGCCCGGATGTCGTCATAGACCTCCTGGGGGCTGCGGTCCGGCAGCCGGGGCGTCGACCTGCCGGACCCGGGCGGGGAGGCGGACGCGGACCCACCGCCTTCGCCGAGACATGCGGTGTCGCTCCCCTTCGTCACCCAGGCCGCCCCGTAAGCGCCCAGCAGGGCCAGCGCGGTGAGGCCCGCCACCCCCGCCAAGACCGCCTCGACCCGCGGTGCCGCATCGGAGCGGGCCTTCCCCACGGGCGTCTCCGGATAGCGGACGAGCCATCGCGCGGCGTCCGGGTCATCAGGGTGCGACGCCACGGCCACCCGGACCACCCGGGCACCGCCCGCCCCCGTGCTCCCGATCCAGGACTTGAGCGTGATGGCGGCCTCGGCGAAGCTCTCGGTGCGCTGCTCGTCCGGCTGCACCACGGCCACCAGCATCGCCCCCGTGCAGCCGGTGTGCTCCACCGCGCTGGGAAACCGCTCCACCAGCAGCCCGGCGTCGGATCCACCGCCCGGGAACTGGGGCAGGACAAGGACGACACGATGTCTGCGGCGTCTGCCCCAGGGAGAGAGCCGCGGGTGGCGGAAGGCCCGCTCCACATCGGCGAGCAGGGCCCGCAAGAGCGCATCGACGATCAGCGCGCGCCCCTCGGGGCCCGCGGCGGCCTCGGACCCGGCGGTCAGCCGTACGGCGTCGGCGTAGAAATCCGCGCCCTTCTCCGGCAGCTCGGCCCATTTGGCGTACCAGCCGCCCTGACGGGTCATCCGGCGGCGGTGGCGGCGCCCGTACCACCAGCGCGGCAGCATCCCGAACACCGGTCGGCGCAGCCAGTACCAGGCGGTGCCCGGGATTCCGGGCGGCGGTTCCTCGCCACCGCTCAGGGTCTCCAGCGTCCGCAGCACGGCGGAGCTCGAACAGCGCGCCTCGTAGATCTGGTTCCGTAACTCCTCGGGCTGCGCGTCCGCCTGGGGTCTGGTGAGATCGGCCTCGACGACGGCGCACATCAGCCGGAACTGCGAAAGCCGCAGCTTGCCGAAGCCCCCCGGCCGGTTGCGCACCAGCTCTTCCTCGATCTTCTGGAAGGTCTTCCCCACCCGCTCCCGTGGCGGGCCCATGGTCTTCCCCGCCACCTGTGCGAACGGAAGCCGGGCCCTGCCGCCCGCGCTGAAGCGGGCACACAGGCCGTCGGCGATCCGCTCCGCTTCGGTCCGCCTCGTGGTACCGGCGGGATGTGCGGCGTCGGTGGCGTCAGCAGTGTCGGTGGCGTCGAGGCCATCGGCCGTGCCGACGGCCTCGGTGAGCTGCGTGAGCAGGATCTGCGGAGCCGGGCCCCGTTGTCCGGGCGACAGCAGAACGAGCCGTTCGAGCGATTCGATCAATAATTCGATTTTGGGCAGCGATGGCACCGCGGCAGTCATAAACATCCCCCCGGCCCATCATCCCCACCCGCTCCGGAGAGCACCAGACCTCTCACACAGAGCGACAGACATTTTCCGGTGTTGGCCGCATGGGGGACGGAGAGAAACCGAGCGTGACCGCCGGGGCGTCAGACCGCCGGGGCGCCACGATGTCAGACCGTCAGTACGACCTTGCCGAACAGATCGCCGCCCGCCATCTTCTCGAACCCCTCGCGGGCCCGGTCCAGCGGCAGCACCGAATCGATCACCGGCCGCACCCCGTGCGCCGCGCAGAAGCTGAGCAGATCCTCCAGCTCGTCCTTGCTGCCCATCGTGGAGCCGACGACCTTCAGCTCCAGGAAGAAGATCCGGTTGAGTTCGGCGGTCTTGGGGTTGGGGCCGCTGGTGGCGCCCGAGATGACCAGAGTGCCGCCCGGTTTGAGCGACTTGACCGAATGCGACCAGGTCGCCGCGCCCACCGTCTCCATGACCGCGTCCACCCGGTGCGGCAGCCGCTCCCCCGGCTCGAACACCGCCTCGGCGCCCAGCTCCACGGCGCGCTTGCGCTTGGCTTCGTCCCGGCTGGTCGCGAAGATCCGCAGCCCCGCCGCGGCGCCCAGCACGATCGCGGCGGTGGCCACCCCGCCGCCCGCGCCCTGCACCAGCACGCTGTCGCCGGGGCGCACCCCCGCGTTGGTGAAGAGCATGCGGTACGCGGTCAGCCAGGCCGTCGGCAGACAGGCCGCCTCCTCGAAGGACAGCTCCTTCGGCTTGGGCAGCAGATTCCAACGGGGGACGGTGACCTTCTCCGCGAAGGTGCCCTGGTAGCGCTCGGTGAGGATGGAGCGGGGCTCGTTCGGGCCGACGCCGTGGCCGCTCTGGCCGATGACCGAGTGGAGCACGACCTCGTTGCCGTCCTCGTCGATCCCGGCCGCGTCACAGCCGAGGATCATCGGAAGCGACTCCTCGCCGAGCCCGACGCCGCGCAGCGACCACAGGTCGTGGTGGTTGAGCGAGGCGGCCTTGACGCGGACGGTGCTCCAGCCCGGCCGCACCTCCGGCTCGGGGCGCTCACCCAGTTCAAGACCGCTCAGCGGCTGGTCACGGTCGATACGTGCGGCGTAGGCAGCGAACATGATCCTGACCATAGGCCGCGGCGGGGACGCGGCGGAACCACACCGGGGTGTGACACGCACCGCGCCCGTCCGTCCCGGGGCACGGGCGGGCGCGGACAGCGACACGGGCCGGGCCGTTCCCCCTCGCGGAGGGAGCGGCCCGGCCCGTCACTGCAGCCGATGGCGCGTCAGCGTCCGTTCAGCGGCGCGCCACACCCTCGGCGCGTGCGGCGGCCGCGACGGCCGCGCTCACGGCCGGGGCGACCCGCTCGTCGAATGGCGAGGGGATGACCTTGTCCGCGCTCAGCTCGTCGGCCACCACGGCGGCCAGCGCCTCGGCGGCGGCGAGCTTCATGCCCTCGGTGATCCGGGAGGCCCGGACCTGGAGAGCCCCGGCGAAGATGCCGGGGAAGGCGAGCACGTTGTTGATCTGGTTCGGGAAGTCGCTGCGGCCGGTGGCGACCACCGCCGCGTGCTGGTGCGCGACGTCCGGGTGGATCTCCGGGTTGGGGTTGGCCATCGCGAAGATGAAAGCGCCGGGCGCCATGGTGGCCACCGCCTCCGGCGCCACCGTGCCGCCGCTGACGCCGATGAAGACGTCCGCTCCGGCCATGGCCGTCTCCAGCGAACCGGTCAGCCCGCCCTTGTTGGTGAACCCGGCCAGCTCACGCTTGACGTCGGTGAGGTCCTCGCGGTCCTGGGAGACGATGCCCTTGCGGTCGCAGACCGCCACATCGCCGATACCCGCTTCCACCAGGATCCGGGCGATGGCCACTCCGGCGGCACCGGCCCCGGAGATGACGGCGCGCAGCGATCCGAGGGAACGGTCGGTCAGCTTGGCCGCGTTGCGCAGCGCCGCGAGGGTGACGACCGCCGTGCCGTGCTGGTCGTCATGGAAGATCGGGATGTCGACGCGCTCCTGGAGCTTGCGCTCGATCTCGAAGCAGCGGGGCGCCGAGATGTCTTCCAGGTTGACGCCGCCGAAGGAGGGCGCGAGCCGGGCCACGGTCTCGACGATCTCGTCGACCTCCCGGCAGTCGAGGGCGATCGGCACCGCGTCGACTCCGCCGAACTGCTTGAAGAGGATCGCCTTCCCCTCCATCACCGGCAAGGACGCCTCCGGACCGATGTCCCCGAGTCCGAGCACCGCGCTGCCGTCCGTCACCACGGCGACCACCTGGGACTTCCAGGTGTAGTCATGGACGAGCTCCGGCTGCTCGGCGATCGCGCTGCACACCTTGGCGACACCCGGTGTGTACGCGAGGGACAGATCGTCCCGGTCGCGCACGGGCACGGTCGCCTGGACGGCCATCTTGCCGCCCCGGTGGAGTGCGAAGGCCGGATCGAACGGCTCTCCGTCGGTCACGTCTTCGGCTCCTTCGCCGTTGCTGCTGTCGCTGCGAGGATGGGCAATCTCCGCTGCCACTTTTTTGACCCCTTTGTCGTTTTCTGTTGAGGGTAGCCGCCCCAGGTTGGGAGCGGGCGGGCACCGCGTCCGGGCCCCCATGGAGCAGATAGCCGTGCTCTGGGGGGCGATACGGACGCCGGGCGCGTCGCACACACGCCCTGAGCCCCGGGTGAGGGGTGTAACGACCTGTTCTACCGGATGCGCGCTCCGGAAGACGAGCGACTTCTGTCACGGTGGCGTTCAGAAAGTCCGCGTTACCATCGAAAACGATCGAATCGGACATGAATGTACATGTCACCGTCGCTCAGCAAGCGCCGCGTGATCATGAGTCCGTCCCACTTCCCCGGCCATCGCCATCAGGCCCGGCGTTCCATCCGTGCACCACGGGGATCGCCCGTTATCCGATTTTGACATGGATAGCCGCCCGATCGAGCGGGTCCAGATGGCAAGATGCCCCAATCACACGAGGTCGCGGCACTCAAAAACGTGTTCCCAGCACCTCGGACATCCCCTTCATCCTGCGGGAGGAACCAGCATGACCGCCAGCTTCACGCGCCGTCGGGCCACCACGAAGTCCCGGATGGCCACAGCCGGCGCGGTAGCGGTCGTGGGCGCCCTGCTCCTGACGGGCTGTGGCGACCAGACCGACAAGGCCACGAGTGGCTCCTCCAGCGCCGCGGGCAAGGGTCCGCTCTTCAGCGCGCTGCCGAAGAAGATCCAGGACGCCGGCGTGATCAAGGTCGGCTCGGACATCAACTATCCGCCGGTCGAGTTCAAGAAGAACGGCCAGGTCATGGGCCTGGACCCGGATATCGCCGATGCCCTCGGCAAGGCGCTCGGTGTGAAGTTCGAGTTCAACAACGCCACGTTCGACACCCTGCTCTCCGGTCTGCGCTCCAAGCGCTACGACATCGCGATGTCGGCCATGACCGACAACAAGGGCCGCCAGGAGGGCGTGGACCCGGACACCGGCAAGAAGGCGGGCGAGGGCGTCGACTTCGTCGACTACTTCACCGCCGGTGTCTCGATGTACACCAAGAAGGGCGAGACCGAGGGGATCAAGAGCTGGAAGGATCTGTGCGGGAAGAAGGTCGTCCTCCAGCGCGGCACCGTCTCGCACGACCTCGCCAAGGCCGAGTCCAAGAAGTGCGGCAAGGACGGCAAGATCAAGATCGAGGCGTTCGCCAACGACACCGAGGCCCAGACCCGGCTGCGCGGTGGTGGCGCCGACGCTGCCTCCAGTGACTTCCCCGTGGCGGCCTACGCCGTGAAGACCTCCGGCGGCGGGAACGACTTCGAGATCACCGGTGAGCAGGAGGAGGCCGCGCCGTACGGCATCGCCGTCAGCAAGGACAACACCGAGCTGCGTGACGCCCTCAAGCAGGCACTCGCCTTCATCATCGCCAACGGCGAGTACGACAAGATCATCGCGAAGTGGGGCGTCAAGGACGGCGCCGTCACCAAGGCCATCATCAACGGCGGCAAGTGACCCGGCCCCTCCTTCCTCGCGCGCTCGCGCTGAAAGGCACAATCCGTGACAACTAAGATCGACAAGGCGGACCCGGTCGACACCCCGCCTCCCGCGCCGGAGAACATCAAAGCCATCCCGGTGCGGCACTACGGCCGCTGGATCACCGCGGTCGTCGCCATCACCCTCATTGTGACGCTCGTCATGGCCTTCGCCCGTGGCGATGTCAACTGGGGCGCCATCCCGGACTACTTCTTCGACAAGGAGGTGCTGCGCGGTGTCCGCAACACCGTCTGGATCACCATCCTGTCGATGGCGCTCGGTGTGGTCCTCGGCATCATCCTCGCGGTGATGCGGCTGTCGAAGAACCCGGTGACCTCCTCCATCGCCTGGGGGTACATCTGGTTCTTCCGCGGCACCCCGGTCTACGTCCAGTTGCTGGTCTGGTTCAATCTCGGCCTGGTCTTCAACTACATCAACCTCGGTCCGATCTACAAGGACGAGTGGTCGGACTTCATGACCCCGTTCCTGGCCGCCCTGCTGGGCCTCGGTCTGAACGAGGCCGCGTACATGGCCGAGATCTGCCGCGCCGGTCTCCAGGCGGTCGACGAGGGTCAGACCGAGGCCGCCCAGGCGCTGGGCATGAGCCACGCCAAGACGCTGCGCCGGGTGGTCCTGCCGCAGGCGATGCGGGTGATCGTGCCGCCGACGGGCAACGAGTTCATCAATATGCTCAAGACCACCTCACTGGTGATCGCCGTGCAGTACTGGGATCTGTTGCAGGCCACCACCAACGTCGGCCAGAACACCGGCGCCACGGCCGAGATGCTCTTCCTGGCCGCCGCCTGGTATCTGATCCTCACCTCGGTGCTGAGCGTGGGCCAGTACTACCTGGAGCGGTACTACGCCCGCGGGTCGAGCCGTTCCCTCCCGATGACGCCGCTCCAGCGGATCCGGGTCAACCTTCTGTCCGGCTCCAACCGCCAGGGAGGCGTGAGCGCATGACCGCCATGGTGAAGGCCGAGGGCGTACACAAGTCCTTCGGCGCGGTCCAGGTCCTCAAGGGCATCGACCTCGAGGTCGCCCCCCGCGAGGTGTTCTGCCTCATCGGCCCGTCCGGCTCCGGGAAGTCCACCTTCCTGCGCTGCATCAACCACCTGGAGAAGATCAACTCCGGGCGGCTGTACGTCGACGGCGACCTGGTCGGCTACCGGCAGAAGGGCGACAAGCTCTACGAGCTCAGGGACCGCGAGGTCGCCGAGAAGCGGCGGGACATCGGCATGGTGTTCCAGCGCTTCAACCTCTTCCCGCATATGACCGCGCTGGAGAACGTCATCGAGGCGCCGGTCCAGGTCAAGAAGGAGACCAAGGCGGTCGCGCGGGAGCGCGCGCTGAAGCTGCTGGACCGGGTGGGCCTGGCCGACAAGGCGGGCAACTACCCCTCCCAGCTCTCCGGCGGTCAGCAGCAGCGCGTCGCCATCGCCCGCGCGCTGGCGATGGAGCCCAAGCTGATGCTCTTCGACGAGCCCACCTCGGCGCTCGACCCGGAGCTGGTCGGGGATGTGCTCGACGTCATGCGCGGGCTGGCGGAGGACGGGATGACGATGATCGTCGTCACCCATGAGATGGGCTTCGCCCGCGAGGTCGGCGACTCGGTCGTCTTCATGGATGACGGGGTCGTCGTGGAGTCCGGACATCCGCGCGAGGTGCTGACCAACCCGCAGCACGAGCGGACCAAGTCGTTCCTGTCGAAGGTCCTCTGACCGGAACCCGTGCGACAACACCGGGGCGGTACGGCCGTTGGCAGGCCGTACCGCCCTGGTGCGTTATCCACGCGTCTGTTTTCGCGTCTGTTTTCGCGTCTCCTCAGTGCTCTCCCCGGGCTACTTCAGCCCCAGCACCATCGCGTCCGAGACCGAACACCACACCGGGCGCGCCTCCGCGAAGCCCGCGTCGCGCAGCGTCCGCGCATGCCAGGCGGCGGATTGCACCTCACCGTCGGCGTGGTCGCCGTCAGCCGGGTTGCCGAAGATCCGGAACCGCTCGGCGACCGGTCCGGCCAGCATCGTGTCCCGCGCGGCGGCCTGCCACCAGTCCACCCAGTCCTGGGTTCCGGCCGCCCTGGCGCGCGCCTGCCGCTCCTTGTGGAACGCGTGGTCGGCGGCGTTGATCCGGGGCGTGCTCGGGTCCGGCATATGGTCGGCGTTGAGGAAGGCACCGCCCTCCCGCAGCACCCCCGCGACCTGGCTGTACAGCACGCTCAGCTCCTCCGAGCGCAGCCAGTGCAGCGCGGTGGAGCTGAGCACGGCATCGTACGCGCGGTGCGGCAGCCGGCGCGTCCACTCCGGGTCGCGCAGATCGGCGGTCACGAACGTCACACGGCTCTCCGCCGTGAAGTGGCCGCGGGCGATCGTCAGCAGCGCCGGGTCCAGATCCACACCGATGCTGGTGGCTTTGGGGAACCGGCGGAGCGCCCGGTCCGAGATACTGCCGGTGCCGCACGCGAGGTCGAGGATCTTCGGCTCCGGGCCGACGAGCGCCTCGACCGCGTCGAGCATCGCCCGGAACCGCTCTTCACGCTCAGGGAGGTACCACTCCTGCTGCCGGTCCCAGCTCCGCTGCCACGCCTGCCAGTCCGCCACGGCGACGGTCTTTGTCATCGTGCCACTCCCTCTCGCGGTCCGTAATACCCTGGTTCGCAAGGCGCCCATTACCGACCGCCCGACCTTAAATCACCCCCGTAAGGACCACAAGTGGAACTGGCTTATTACTCGGATCTCGCGGTACGCCTGGTCAACAGCGAGGAGCCCGTCCGCGGTACCGACGCCCTGACCTCCGTGGAAGCTGTGCGCACGCTCTTCGGCGAGAGCAAACAGGCGGCCCGGCGCGCCACCGACGCCGATGTGACCCGACTCAGGGCGGTGCGGGCACGGCTGCGCGCGGTCTTCGAGGCGGCGGCGGAGGGGGACGAGGTACGGGCCGTGGACCTGCTCAACGCGCTGCTGATCGAGTTCCCGGTGAGCCCGCAGATCTCCGGGCACGAGACCCGGGACGAGGACGGCCGCCCCCACTGGCATATGCACATCGCGGACTACGCGGCCAACGCGGGCGCCGGATTCGCCGCCACCGCCTCGATGGGGCTCGCCTTCCACCTCACCGAACTGGGCGCCGACCGGCTCGGCATCTGCGAGGCGTCGCCCTGTCGCAACGCCTATCTCGATACATCGACAAATCGATCCCGGCGCTACTGTTCCGACCGCTGCGCCACCCGCGCCAATGTGGCCGCCTACCGCGCCCGCAAGCGCCTCGACGCCGAGCGCTCGGCCGCCGCCGAACGCGGCCCGCGCGCCCCCCGCGAGGACCGCGACCGCACCGGCCGCACCGCGGACGCCGCCCACGACAGCAGCCCCGCGATGGAGCGCTGACCCCCGGGCCCCGCGCCGGGCCGCGGGCGCGGCCGCAGCCGCACCCACGCCCGCGCGACCACCAGCTCGTCCGGCACCACACCGAACTCCCGGCTGTCGTTCTCCACGTACGGATTGTCGCCCCGCACCCACCAGCCGCCCTCGCGCCGCTCCACCGCGCGCTTGACGATCAGCAGATCCTGCCGGAACGGATGCCGCAGCACCACCACGTCCCCCGGCCGCACCGGCGCCCCGTACCGCACCACCAGCTGGTCACCGGGGTACAGCGTCGGCTGCATCGACGGGTTGTAGACCTCGGCGAGCCCGATCCGCAGCAGTCCGTGCTGATCGCGATCGCGCTCCTGCCCGCGATCGTGCAGCTGCTCCCGCATCACGGCACCTCCGGTTCGTACGCCACCCATCACCATCGCAGGCATCCCAGACTGACACCGGACTTTTGACCTAAGCCCCCCGGGGCGCCCGAGAAAAGCCTTCCCGCACGGAGTAATGTCGCACCTGAGAAGACGATCACGAATGGAAGGACAGCTCTATGCTCTCCCGCCTGTTCGCATCCAAGGTTCAGGTCAGCGCCCACTGCGACCTGCCGTGCGGCGTGTACGACCCGGCCCAGGCCCGTATCGAGGCGGAGTCCGTCAAGGCCGTACAGGAGAAGTACCAGGCCAATGAGGACCCCCACTTCCGCGCCCGCGCCACCGTCATCAAGGAGGAGCGCGCGGAGCTGGCCAAGCACCATGTCTCGGTGCTGTGGAGCGACTACTTCAAGCCCCCGCACTTCGAGAAGTACCCGGAGCTGCACCAGCTGGTCAACGACACCCTCAAGGCCCTGAGTGCCGCCAAGGGCTCGACCGACCCCGCCACGGGCCAGAAGGCGCTGGACTACATCGCCCAGATCGACAAGATCTTCTGGGAGACCAAGAAGGGCTGACCCGGCCCCTCACCAGCATCGCCCGACCGCACCCGGACCGCCTCTGGTGGTCCGGGTGCGGTCGTTTCGGTGCCGCCCAGGGTGTCAGCGACGGCAGACGAGGATGCCGCCCTTGCAGTGGATCTCGAACGCTCCATGCCGGGCGATGCGGTCGACGAGGATGGCACGGGCCCGCTCGACGGTCGCGTCGAACGGCACGTCGTGCTGGTCGGCCCACGCGCGATACGAAGCCATATGCGCGATGACCGGCGCGGGGTCGCGGACCGTGATGGTGCCCGGCAGTTCGATCGTCTCCACATGACCGAACTCCTCGCCGAGAAAGACCGGGGCCTTCTCCAGGGAGAAGCGGGCACTGAGCGAGATGCGGGCCGGTCCCTTCCCCGAGCCGAGGACATCCCCCGCGGCCCGCCGCCACAGTTCGTCGAGCTCGGCTTTGTCACCGTCACTGTTGGTGGACGCGATCACCAACCCGTCCCGGTTCACAACGCGGGACAGTTCGCTCACCGCCCGGCCGATGTCCGTGACGTGGTAGAGCATGTGCAGCGCCAGCGCCGCATCACAGCTCGCCGTGGCCATCGGCAGCCGCGTGGCATCCGCCACGGCGACCGGACCCGAGACCCCGTCGAGAATGCCGGGCGCGAGGTCCAGCCCCAGCACAGCCAGGTCGGGCCGGTCCCGGCGGAGCCGCTGTGTGAACGTGCCATTGCCGCATCCGACGTCGACCACACGTCCGCGAACGTCGCTCAGCTGCTCCGCGACCATGCCCGGAAGGTCGTAGCGGGGCGTCTGCCATCGATACAGGGACTGCCGGGCAGCGAGGTCCCGGTCGCCGATGTACGCACTCCTGGTGAGGCGCTCCCGGTCGGTCACGGCGGCATCGTGGGCGGCGGACAGCTCGTTCACGTCGGCAGCTCCGGAGGACGGGCGGCAGGCGATGCCGCGAGGACAACCGTGTACTGGAGTCGTTCTCGTAAGTGTGCGGCCTGCGCCGCTCCGCCGTACTGCGGACCGCTCAGCTCACGGCACAGCGCAGCCAGCCGCCGCACGATGCTCGCCGACATGCGCTCCGGCGGGGAGTCGAGGACGTAGCCGAGCATGGCCTCGGTGCCGTCGAGCTCGCCCAGAAGCAGGTGGCCGCGGGCCAGGTCGACATGGGCGGCGAGGAGGTCGCCGACCGACTGGTCATCTTCTTCCGCACCGCGGTAGAGCCGGATCGCGGTACCCGCCGCCGAGATCGCTTGCCGGGTGTGTATCCGTCCGCCCATGGCCAGATAGGTCGTCCCGGCATACGCGAACTGCTTGGCTGCCGGGAAGGCGAAGAGGCCCGGTGGCTCGTCGGAGCAGGACATCGCCTCACGAGAACGATCGGCGTCGGCCAGAGCGGCCACCGCACCTGCCTCATCCCCCGCTAGGGCCAAGGAACGCGCCTCCAGGCTCGCCAGTCGCGCGGCGATGCTGCCGCTCGCCCGGTGCCGACGGGCTGCACGGGCCAGCCCGGCCGCCTGCTCGTACCGTCCGGTCCAATAAGCGATCAGGGACTCGACGGCCCGCACCCAGGCCAGCATCCCTTCGTGCCCAGCCGCCGACGCGCACGCTCGGGCCGTACGGGCGTGGGTGGCGGCGGAGCTGTAGTCACCCAGGTCCAGGCATACATGTGCCGACAGACCGCACAAGCGGGAGGCCGCAACGTACAGATCGGTGGTCTGCCGAGGGTGCTGACGTCCTCGCAGGAGCTCGAACACTCCGTTCCGCAATCGCTTGATCTCGACGTACAACTCCAGCAGTGGGTGGCTCACATAGGCGCGGGCGAGGTGAGCGACATCAGCCTCCATCTGCTCGACAACGGCCTCGTCCGCGTTGCTCTGCGCGATGAACCGGGCGAAGTCGGCGGACGCCACCGCGTCAGCCGACACGGTGTTCGCCGTGGGCCCTGCATGCGGTCGTTCATGCCCCGGCAAGGTCTCGCCACCGCCCCGGCGTCTCTTGCTGACCGTGGCAGCCCGGTCAAGCACCGCAACGTCAACGCCGAACACCTTCGCCAGGTATCTCCGCGTGTACGGAACGGGGATACGCGACTCGCGCTCGTAGCGGCCCATCTCCTTGCCGGTCTTGGCGGAACGCCCTTCAAGGGCGTTGTACTCGTCGGCCACTCGCTGCTGGGTCCAACCTCGATCGGTGCGTAACCGGACAAGCAGCTCGCCGATCCCCGTGTCGCCCATCCCACTCTCCCCGGAACACACGAACTCTGGCCCCCATAGTGGCCCCCGGAACGGCCCCCGCGCTGGCTCCCGACCCGAACGGGCGATGGCGGTTGGCTGGAGGGCATGTTGAGGAGACCGTCCGACGAACACAAGCCAACCGACCCGGGTCGGATGGGCAGCAGTGCTGTCGCGTGCCGCGCGATGTGCTTTGCCTCGCTCGACCGCACCGCGCGCGCTGCCCGGGGCTTCGTGGTCGAGACCCTTGCCCGGTGGGATCGGGCCGAACGCGCCGACGACATCAGGCTGTGCGCCTCCGAACTCGTCACCAACGCCCTGGTGCACGGAGCCTCCGACGGTGGTCACGTTCTCGTGCACGTCGAACTGCACGACACCACATTGCGCCTTGAAGTTCACGACGCCGGGGACGGCACTCCCGCCGAGCGCAGTCCTGAGGACACCGCAGACGACGGTCGCGGCCTGTTACTCGTCTCCGCTCTCGCCGACCAGTGGGGTGTGGAAGCGCGGCAGGGGTCCGGCAAGTGCGTCTGGGCCACGTTCGACCGCACCCGCATCACCTGAGTCCTGATCCAACCCGAGGGGAAACCTCATGACGACCCGCCCCTTATCGCCGAACAACGTCCTCGCCAATGCTCTCCACCACGCGGAGGACGTCCTGACCCCTCGCATCCTGGCCGCCGCACCCGAGCGGCTCGTGCTGGTCGTAGGCACCCAGATCAACGGGGCGCCGCATATCGGCACGTCGCTGGTGCAGTCTCTGGCCTTCGCCATGGCCGCCCGGCTGCGCGACCGATTCGGCCTCCCGGCCGAGGTCCTGTTCAACGCCCTTGACAACGCGCCCTACGAGCTGGACGCCGACCCCGCAACCGGCCACCGCTACCAACGCGCCTACGCTCAGGCCCTCGGCAAGCCAGCCCTGACCGACCTTGTCGCAACCCTCTATCAGCCCCTGTTCACCGCCCTATCCCGTCGTCTGGGCATCCCGCACCGCGTCGAGACCTACACCGAACAGCAGGCCGGCGAGCGCTTTCGCCTCACTTGGCTCCGGCTCTTGCCCCGCCTCGACGCCGCCCGCTGGTGGCTCTCCCCCTCAACTGGCACCCCGCACCTCCGCGTACCCTGCCCATACTCCGACTGCGGCTGGGCCGAGAAGCACGCCGAACGCACCCGCGTCCGCCTCACCGACCCCAAGACGGCACAGGTGACAGCGGTCTGTCTGCGCCACGGCGCCTACCAGCTCAGCATCACCCCGACCAGCGGCCCCTACCTCGACCTGGCCACCCTTTACCGCAATCTGGTCAAGGAAATCTCCCTGACCGACCGGCCGTGCGGTGGAAAGCTGCACATCATGGTCAAGGGCGGCGACTGGGTCTTCGGGTCTCTGCTGGTCGACGAAGCCCATCAGGCCGTGGGCCTCACTCGCGCTCAGCTCCCCGCGCGCCTGTTTTGCCCCCAGATCGTCACCGACACCGGCGCCAAACTGTCCAAGTCCCTGATCCGCGAAGGCTGCACCCCCTTGCCGCACGTCGCGGCGGGCTGGATGCTCGACACTCGGCAATGGCCCGGCACCGTTACCGAGTACACCGACCAATTACTGGCCATGACAGAGATCCTGCTGTCCGACCCCCGTCACTTCTTCCGCTCGTACTCGGCGACCGAGATCGGCCGCATGATGACCGTCGCCCCAGTGCCCAGGAGCATTCCCACCCCATGACCGACCCCACCGCCCGCGTCCACGAACTCAACCTCTTTCGCCAGTACTTCGGCCTCGTGGTTGCGGGCAAGAAGACCATCGAGGTGCGGGTCAAATACCCGCACCTCGCAGACCTCGCCGCAGGCGACATCATCCGCTTCCGCATCAAGGGCACCGACGACAGCTGCGAGGTCAAGGTCAAGCGTGTCACCGAATACCCCGAGTTCGAGGCCCTGCTCGACGGCGAGGGTCCGGCCAATGTCAACCCAACGGCTACACGGGACCAGCAGCTCGCCAACATCCGCGCCATCTACCCGCCCGAGAAGGAAGCCCTGGGCGCACTCGCCATTGAGATCCAACTTTCACACCCCGAAGCCCTCGCCTAAGGGCCTCTCCTTGGGGAACACCGGTTCGAGGAGCTACCGCAGGCTCTTGCCCTCAACACGCTGGGGCCACCGTGGGAATCTTCGGAGACGGCCTGTCCCATCGCTGGGAGACCAAGAAGGGTTGACCCAGCCTCTTACCAGCATCGCCCGACCGCACCCGGACCGCCTCTGGTGGTCCGGGTGCGGTCGTTTCGGTCCGGGCAGGACTCGGGCGGCGCGACGCGCCTAAGTGGTCGGCTCCGGAAGTCCTTCGGGGGTTGATCAAGCGGCCAGGGCTACGGAGGATACTGCGCTGGGGGTGTGGACCATGACCGCGTTCGGAAACGCCGTGGCCAGGCAGCACGCCGCCGCGTTGGTAGTCGTGGTTGACGCGCATCGCCCGGGCCTGCCCTGGCACCAGGGTCGGATGGCAGCGGCAGCGGGCCTGGACGGAGGTCTTCTCGTCGCTGGAGATGACGTACTCGTCCTCGCCCAGGGGTTCGCCGCCGAAGACACGGGCGTACAGGTCCAGCACACGGGCGGCCTTGGCCGGGTCTTGACCTCGGCGACCTGCAGCGGGGTGAACGGGGGCGGCCTGCCCGAGCGCTTGCGGTCGGGCAGGGCGGGCAGGCCGCCGGCGGCGAACCGGCCGCGCCAGGTGCCCACCGTGTCCACGTGCGTTCGGGTCTGCGCGGCTATCCGGGCATGGGAGCGCCCCCGGGCCGCCAGCAGGACGATGGTTGCCCGCTGCCGGGACTGATGCGGGGTCTTGTGGCTGTAGGCCATCTTCTTCAGACGGTGGCACTCGGCGGCGGTCAGCACCACGGGCACGGCAGTACCGGCAGGCATCGCAGGCGGGGTGACCGAATCTTCCAGAGCGGGTGCGCAGTTATGGGGTTCCGCGGGTGTGGCGGCCGCGGGCTCAGGTGGCGGGCGGGGCTGTAGCGTGGCGCGTCTGCTGGATCAGGACGGTGGTGGCGCGTTCCAGAAGTTCGCAGAGTGAGGCGTGTTCGGAGGGCGTGAACGCGTCGGTGAGCGCGCGCTCAAGGATGATCACCTCCTGGTAGGCGCGGTCCAGCAGCACCTGGCCCTCATCGGTGAGGGTGGCGATCTGCACCTTGGCGTGCACCGGGGACGTCTCGCGGCGGATGAGTTCCTTGGTCTCCATGTTGGTCAGCACGCTGCTCATGCTCTGCTGCGTCACCCCGCAGGAGCGGGCCAGTTGGGCACCGGACATGCCGCCTTCGCGCGAGAGGATCAACAGGACGGTGTACTGCGTCATGGTCAGCCCGTAGGCACGCAGTACTGCCTCGTGGTGCGCCATCAACGCCTGCTCCGACCGCCTGATCCGGGTGCAGAGGTCGTTATCGATCGGGGCTTCCACCGCGTACTCCCCACTCCATTGACAGGTTCATGGGTTGACTCAGGAACCTTATATACCTACCGTTCTCGACTGTAAGGATACTGAGTCAACACAGGGGGCTGTAACCATGAAGGCTGTCGTTCTCGACACCGATGACCACTACCGGGTCACCGAACTCGATGAGCCCACCCCCGGCCCCGGCCAAGTGGCGATCCGTGTGGCCTACGCCGGGATCCAGTGGGGCGACACCATGGTCAGGGACGGCCACTTCGCCGTACCTCGTCCCTTCGTCCCGGGGTTCGAGGCATCCGGGCACATCGTCGCGGTCGGCGCGGGCATCGACGCACGCCGTGTCGGTGCGGCCGTCACCGCGCTGACCACCTCAGGCGCCTACGCCGAGGTGGTCCTGGCACCCGCCACGCTCACGTTCGACATCGGCAGCATGCCGCTGAGGACAGCCGCAGGTCTCGGGTGGGGCGCACCGACCGCCTACGACCTGATCAACACCGCCGCGCACGTGCGGCCCGGCGAAAGCGTGCTGATCCACGCCGCCGCCGGCTCAGTCGGCACGCTCGCCGCCCAATTCGCCCGACTGGCCGGAGCAGGCCGGATCGTCGGTGTGGTCGGCACTGCCGACAGGGCCGACTACGCCGCGCAGTTCGGGTACGACCAGCTCCTGCTCCGCGAGGAGTTTCCGGCCAAGCTCGGCGACGAGAAGCCCGACGTCATCCTCGACCCGGTCGGAGGCTCGACCCGCACTGCCGGCCTCGAGCAGCTCGCCGTACACGGCCGACTGGTGGCATACGGCAACCTCGCCACGTACGAACCCGTCCTCGCCGACGCCAACGACCTCCTCATGCACGGCACGTCACTCCTGACCTACAACAGCAACCTGCTCAGCCAGACCCACCCCGAGCGGCTCGCCGACAGCGCCCGCCGCGCACTCGGCCTCGTCGCCGACGGCAAGGTCCGCGTGGATATCACCACCGAGTACGCCCTCGGGGACCTGGCCATGGCCGTGCAGCGCCTCGCCGAGGGCACAACCCATGGCAAGAGCATCCTCCGCGTCGCCTGACTACACGCAGAAAGTGCCGGCCACGAGGCGGCTCCCGCGATGAACCCCGCCAGGACGGCAACGGATCACCTTGGACGCGGGAGCGACCCCATGTGACCCCTCATCAGCGCTGGGCAGCGGCCTTGGCACCCCGAAGGACTTTCGGAGTTGACCACTAAGGTGCCGAGGTGACTGTTCGAGGTGGGGGGCCGGGGTGGAAAGTTCGACCACGTCCATACCGCGCCGCCGGGCGGCGGCCGTGAGCAGGTCGCGGGTGGGGCTGCGGCCCGGTGCCACCGCCAGAAATCCTCGCTCGGTCATGGGCGCCGACGATGCCAGCCGACGTGGCGGCCGGGCCACACCGTTTTCGGGGTCAGAAGTGGGTCAGAAGCCCCAGCGCGTCTGACCGTAGACGCCCTTGCGGAAGCCGAACGCCGTGGCCGGGGCGACCTCGTAGACCAGGGCCTGACCGCCTTCGTGGTGGAAGGAGCCGTCGCGCACCTCGAAGGTCCACTCCTCGCCGTACTTCGTCACATACGCCTCGGCCACCCGCCGCAGCACGGCGTCGTCGCGGACCGCGGCAGCCTCGCCCTCGACCACCAGGTCCAGGCCCTCGCGCAGGGTGTTGGCGCCGGTGGTGAGGGTGCAGTGGGGGTTGTGCGCGAGGTTCTTGGCCTTCTGTTCGCCGGGGCCGGTGCAGAAGTAGAGGGCGCCAGCTCGGCCGCCGCCAGCCGCTCCCGTCCTTCGGACCAGGGGGTGGCGGTGGCGTCGGGGCTGCTGAAACGGGTGTCCAGGGCGGTCCGCGGCTCGTTCTCCGTCATGTGCTCGCTCCTCACTGCGATGCCGTGGCGGCAGGGCGGTCCGGTCGGCGCGCTCCCGTCGCCTCTGTCGTCTGGGACCGCGCGGCGGACCGGAATTCATCGCTCACCGCCGCGGCTCCGGAAGGAGTCTCAAGGAACACCCCGCACCGGACGAAAGGGACACGCGATGAGTGCCGGAGGATGGTCCACCGCTCGGCTGGGCCGGATGCGTGATGTCCTGGCCCGTCATATCGCGGAGGGAGCGGCGCCGGGCCTGGTGACGCTGGTCAGCAGACGCGGTGAGACCCATGCCGAGGTGATCGGGGCGCAGGCGTTCGACGGTGCGCCGATGCGCCGGGACACCATCTTCCGGATCTCCTCGATGACCAAGCCGGTGATCGCGGTCGCCACGATGATCCTGGTGGAGGAGTGTGCGCTGCGGCTGGACGACCCGGTGGACGGGCTGCTGCCGGAACTGGCCGACCGCAGGGTGCTGAGGCGCCCGGACGGGCCGCTGGAGGAGACCGTTCCGGCCGAACGACCCATCACCGTACGCGATCTGCTGACCTTCCGGATGGGGTTCGGCCTGGTGCCCGGCTCGCCCGGCGGCCATCCGGCGCTGGCCCGCGCGGAGGAACTGGGCCTGGCCATGGGGCCGCCGAAGCCCGCCACCCCGCACGGCCCCGACGAGTGGCTGCGGCGGTTCGGCACACTGCCGCTGATGCGCCAGCCGGGCGAGGCATGGTTGTACCACACCGGGTCCCAGGTGCTGGGGGTGCTGATCGCCCGCGCCTCGGGGCGTCCGCTGGAGGACTTCCTGCGGACCCGGATCTTCCAACCGCTGGGTATGAAGGACACCGGCTTCCATGTGCCGCCCACCGAACGGGACCGGTTCGCCGCGTCCTATCTGGCGGATGTCACCACCGGGAGGCCCGAGTTGTACGACGCGGCCGAGGACGGCCGGTGGAGCCGCCCGCCAGTGTTCCCCGACGGCGGCGCGGGCCTGGTCTCCACGGCCGACGACTTTCTCGCCTTCGGCCGGATGCTGCTCGCCAAGGGGCGGTACGGCGCCGGTGAGCGGCTGCTGTCCCGTCCGGCGGTCGAGCTGATGACGACCGATCAGCTCACCCCCGCCCAGAAGGCCGCCTCCGGGGCGGCGCCCGGGTCCTGGGACCACCGCGGCTGGGGCTTCGGCGTCCAGGTGGTGACCGGGCGGGACGCGATCGAGGCGGTGCCCGGACGGTTCGGCTGGGACGGCGGGCTCGGGACGTCATGGGCCTCGGACCCGGCCGAGGACCTGGTCGCCGTGCTGATGACGCAGCGGGCGCAGTTCCCCCGGTTCTCGCCCGTCCACCTCGACTTCTGGACGCTGGTCTACCGGGCGATCGACGACTGAGCGGCCGTCGCGCGGTGGGCTACGAGCCGTCGGCGGGACCCGCGAGCCCGACACCGAGCAGCGGGTCGGGCAGCGGGTCCGGCAGCGGGTCGGTCAGCGGATCGGGCAGCCGGGCGTCATGGAGGCGCAGCAGGGGGCTCTCGTTGCGCACCAGCCACTTGCGGTACGCGTCGCTGGCCCATGCGATCTCGAAGTAGGCGTCCGCGAGGTCGCCGAAGAGTGCGTCGACATCGAGGGATCCCTCGGAGGGACCGGCCCCGGAACTCCTCGCGCCCGCCGCCGTCATCGCCCGCGAGGCCAGGAACAGCCGGACGGTCAGCGGGTCCCCGCTCAGGGGGCGGACGGCCATGCCCTGGCGGGAGCGGGCGGTGGGCTGGCAGGGGGTGACCACTTCACCGGAGGCCACCAGCTCGGCGGCGGTGAGGTAGTCGCCGTAGACCACCCGGGGACTCACTCCGGCCGCGGCCAGCACCCGCCGCAGCCCGGGGCCCTCGCCGTCCACGCTGGGGTCGACCATCCACTGGTCGGTGGCGAGGTCGGCCAGGTGCACCGTGTGCCGGGCGGCCGCCGGATGGGTGTCGGCCAGGGCGACGAACTGCGGTTCGCGCGCCACCAGGACGCGGCGCCGGACCTCTTCGGGGACCCGCAGCGGGACGCCCTCGACCTCGTGGACGAAGGCGACGTCCAGCTGGTTGGCCGCGACCATCTGTAACAGGGCGTTCGCGGACACATCGATGTGGATCGTGGTGTCCGTGTCGGGGTAGCGGACGCGGAGCCTGCGCAGCCAGCCGGCCACGGCCCGGCTCCCGGTGCTGCCGATACGCAGCCGGGCGCCCGCGGCCTGCCCGGCCTCCAGCCGGACCTCGGTGAGCAGGGCGCTCATCTCGGCCACGATCGGCCGGGCGCGGCACAGCACGGACCGCCCCAGCGGGGTCGGCCGGCTGCCGGTGACCTCCCGCGAGAACAGCCGGCCGCCGATGGTGTCCTCGATCCGCCGGAGCTGGGTCGTCAACGAGGGCTGGGTCATGCCCAGTTGACGCGCCGCCTTCCGCAGGCTGCCGGTGTCGGCTATGGCGCATAGTGCGCGGAGGTGCCTCACCTCGAGCTCCATAACGGGAGCATAACGGCGCTCTCGGGGGTCACACCAGCCTCGAACGCCCCACCAAATTTGCCTCATGTTTGGCCAATTGGTAGCCAAACGCCGATCGATCAGGTGTCAACCGGCCCTGACACACCTCCCGGTCGGGAGTGCGGTGATGCGTTGGCCCTATCACCCATTGATATCTCTACGGCAGGCCCATTCTCCTCAAGACTCTGCGGCACCAAGCGTTCATCCCACGGCTCAAGGCCGCCACCCCACTTCAGGCGGCCGTGGGCCCGAGGACGATGAGGAGCCCCCCACATGACTCTGCCCAAGTTGGCGCTGACCGCGACCCTCGGGATCGGCCTGGCGGCCTCCCTGGCCCTGCCCGCGTCCGCGGCCACCACCGACCACAGCCCGGCCCAGCGGAGCTCCGCGGCCGCCGCGTACACCGCGAGCGGCGAGGAGCACGGCGACACCGACGCCTTCATCAAGGCGGTCATGAAGTCCGCGCTGGCCAAGAAGGCGAAGGCGCACAACAAGTCGGCGGCCGTCACGGTCACCTACGACGCCAGCGCGGCCCCCAAGTTCAAGGACCAGATAGCCCGCAGCGCCGAGATCTGGAACTCCTCGGTGAGCAATGTGCAGCTCAAGGAAGGTGGCAACGCCGACCTCAGCTACCGCGAGGGCAATGACCCCCAGGGCTCGTACGCGGACACCGACGGGCACGGCAAGGGCTACATCTTCCTGGACTACGCACAGAACGAGGAGTACGACTCGACCCGCGTCACCGCCCACGAGACCGGCCATGCGCTCGGTCTGCCGGACCACTACGAGGGTCCGTGCAGCGAGCTGATGTCCGGCGGCGGCCCCGGCCCGTCCTGCACCAACTCGCAGCCCGACCAGAACGAGACCGCCAAGGTCAACGAGCTGTGGGCGAACGGCCTGGCCTCCCTCGAGAAGAAGCTCGCCGGGACCCGCTGATCCGGCACCGGGGCTGACCGGCCCGGCCGGCGATCCCAGCGGTCCCGGTCGGCCCCACCGGTGACGCCGATCCCCTCGCTCCATGGTTTCAGGGCCCATGGACCAGGGCCCCCGCCGCCCGCACCCGGTCACCCGATGCCGGGTGCGGGCGGTCGACGGGGGCGTTCGGCGGGAGACGCCACTCCCGGCCGGAGGTACCGTGTAGACACCGAGCATGTCGCACAAACCGGCCGGATTCCCTCCAGGGCTGGGGCCCGGCCCCAGGGAGTGAGTACCATGCAGACCGTCGTCACCGTGGTCGTGATCCTCGGGCTGATCGCCATCGGCGTTCTGCTGATCCACCGGCTCAATGTCCAGCAGGGCTACCACATCTCCGCCGAGCGTCACGACGACATCCGCGGCGGTCGCCGCCATCACCACCGCCACCGCGGTCCGGGCCGGGGACGGACACACCCCGAGCACGGGGTCACCCCTCCGCGGGACCGCCGGGCGTAGACCCCGTACCGCCGGGCGCGGCTCCCGTACCGCCGGACGCAGGCCCCGTACCGCCGCCGGACGCGGCCTCCTCCTCCCGGAGCGCCTCCTCCAGCGTGGGCACCGGCTGGAACACCTCGGACAGACCGCCCACCCGCAGGGTGCGGAGGATCAACGGATGGGCACAGACCAGGCGCATCCGGCCACCGCGCTCCACGACCCGGCGCCGGGCCCGGCACAGCAGCCCCAGCCCGGAGCAGTCGAAGAAGGTGGTGGGCGTCAGATCGATCACCACGGCGGGCGTGGCCGTGGCGGCATCCAGCTGGGGACCCACACTCGCCAGCCCGGCGATATCGATCTCGCCGTGGAGCTCGACCACGGTGCACCGGCCGACCCTGTAGGTCACGGCCCACGGCTCGGGCTCCGGTGCCGCGGGGCGCTCCGGCAAGGGGCATAAGCCACCGGCGGCGGTATCGGGGAAGGGATCGGGGCGCACCCCGGCGTCCGACGGCACCGGCGCGCGGCGGGGAGCGCCTGGCTGCGTCATCGCGATATCCCCTCGGAACGGCATACTGCCCCCTCTCACCCCCGCCAGGGTCCCGCGCGCGGGCACCTCGGGCAGCTGGTGCAGATCCGCCGGTCCCTGGGTGGCGTGCGGCGAGCGTAAAGGGGTGACCGCCGGTTACAGGGGGCGGGGCGCGATATTCCGCCACCAAAAAGCGTTCTTCCGGGTGAATTTCCGCTCTTACTATTGACGCTTGGTCAGATCGAATTCAGACCGTCAGACCCTTCGGACACTCAGGCATGCTCAGAAGCCGGAGCCGCCGCCCCCGCGACCGCCGGAGTCAGATCCTCCAGCACCTCGAAGGCGTCGTCGAGCCGGACCATACGCAGCAGCCGCAGAAACCGCGGATCGTCGATGACCAGCCGCAGCCGGCCCTCGCGCTCCAGCGCACGATTGCGCAGCCGGCACATCAGGGACAGCCCCGCGCAGTCCAGGAAGGTGACCGGGCGGAGGTCCAGCACCAGATCCGGGCACCTGACCTGGGCGAGCGACTCCAGCCGTGCCGCGATCCGCCCCGCGGCGAAGATGTCCAGCTCTCCCGCCACTTCGGCCACCGTGACGCCACCGAGCACACGTACACGGACTCCGAAGGCGGGCCGATCATCGAACATGCAAGCCTCCTCGGCATGGTGGGAGGCGCGCGACACCGCAGCGCCCGGGGATGACACACCGTCCGATCAGGGGTGCGCGGACACCACACACCGCCGCGCCGGTCACCACCGGGGCCCAGGCCGGCCCTTCAGTACATGACATACCCATCTACCGGCTGACCAGTCAACGCACGTCACGGCACGTGACGTTGGCCTATTTAGGCTGACGCCATGACCGACACCCCCGCCCGGCTGCTGACCCTGCTGTCACTCCTCCAGACCCCACGCGAGTGGCCGGGCAGTGAGTTGGCCGAGCGGCTCGGCGTCAGCCACCGCACCATCCGGCGCGATATCGAGCGGCTGCGCGACCTGGGCTATCCGGTGGCCGCGAGCAAAGGCGCCACCGGTGGCTACCGCCTGGTGGCGGGCACCGCCATGCCCCCGCTGCTGCTGGACGACGACGAGGCGGTGGCCATCGCGGTGGGGCTGCGCACGGCCGCGGGCCACACCGTCGAGGGCATCGAGGAGGCATCCGTCCGAGCGCTGGCCAAACTGGAACAGGTGCTGCCGTCCCGGCTCCGCCACCGGGTCGGCGCCCTCGGCTCCGCCACCGTCCCGCTGCCGCCCGCCATGGCCGTTCCCACCGTGGACCCCGGCCAACTGACCGCGCTGGCCGCGGCGGTGGCCGCGCACGAGCGGCTGCGCTTCGCCTACCGCGCGGGTGACGGCACCGAGACCCGGCGGCTGGCGGAGCCGCACCGCCTGGTGGCCGCGGGCCGCCGCTGGTATCTGGTGGCGTACGACAACGACCGTGAGGACTGGCGCACCTTCCGGGTGGACCGGGTCCACGACCCCCGCCCCACCGGGGTACGCACCCCACCGCGCGCGCTGCCCGCCGAGGACGCGGCCGCCTTCGTCACCCGCTCCCTCCAGGGCCTCGCACCCGGCCACCGGGCGGTGGCCACCGTGCGGCTGCCGCACGAGGCCGTGGCCCGGCTGATGCCGGGCGCCGAACTGGAGCCCCTCGACGAGCACACGTGCCGTGTGCGCACCGGCACCGAGTCCCTGGAGTGGCTGGCCTTCCGGCTGGTGCTGCTCGACGCCGACTTCGAGGTCCATGAGCCGCCCGAGCTGATCGCGTATCTGCGCACCCTGGGCGCCCGGGTGCTGCGGGCGGCCGATGCCCCAACTGAGCGCGCAAGGCCGACCGTTACTGAGCAGTAATGCAATAGCCTCTTTCCGTCCACCAGAAGCCGTGAACATGCCACCCAGGGGGCAGACCCAACGACTGAGGATGTGACCGATGACAGCAGCACGTACGCGTTCGCGACGGTTCGGCGCGACGGCGGTGGCGGTGGCCATCGCCTTCGGCGTCGGCGGAACCGCCACGACGGCGAACGCGGCGGCTCCGGCCGCCGCACCGGCTGCCGCCAGTGCCACAACCGCCGCGAGCGCCGAGAAGGTCGACTACGAAACCTGGCAGCGCGATGTGAAGGAGATCATCGACAACCAGGCCCGGCCCTACGTCGAGGAGCGCACCGCGAACCCCGGCGGCCAGAAGCAGGCCATCGTCCTCGACATCGACAACACCTCGCTGGAGACGGACCTCGGCTTCACCCTCCCCCAGCACGCCGTCGATCCGGTGCTGAAGCTCACTCAGTATGCCCACCAGCGCGGCGTGGACATCTTCTTCGTCACCGCCCGGCCCGGGATCATCTACCCCGTCACCAAGTGCAACCTGGAGCACGTCGGCTACGCGGTGAAGGACCTGTACGTCCGCTTCCTCCCGGACCTCTTCAAGGATGTGGGCGAGTACAAGGCCGCCCAGCGCGCGAAGATCGAGGAGAAGGGCTACACGATCATCGCGAACATCGGCAACACCCCGACCGACCTGGTCGGTGGCCACGCCGAGCGGCACTTCAAGCTCCCGGACTACAACGGCCAGTTGTCCTGAGCCGGGGCCGGGTAGCCCGAGCCCGGCCCCCAGCGCACCGTCCGGCGGCGGCGCCCGCGGATCACGGCCACGAGCACACCGGCCGTGATGAGCAGGCCGCCGCCCACGGTGAGCAGCCACACCGGAACGCCGCCCACGGTCAGCAGGGTGTCGTGGTAGACGACCCGCTGGTACGCGCTGTCATGGGCGGCGCGCCGCAACTCGTGGTCGCCTGAGATCAGTTCCGGCCGGGGGAACTCCTGCCGGAACGCGGTGAGGAACATCCGCCGCCCCGCCAGCTTCTCCAGCTCGCCCCGCGGCGCGCGCCCGGGATCGACCGGCCCCGCGTACACCACCTCGGGCTGCCGGCCGCCGATGTCACCACGCGGCTCCATCCGGTGCGGGGCCAGGACGTACAGATCCAGCCCCTGCGGTGTCGGGGCCAGCCGGGACAGCCGCATCGGGTAGACCAGCCGCTCGGAGGCGAAGCGCAGCCGCAGCGGTTCCAGGGTTCCGCCCAGGACCGACCGGCCGCCGGTGCCGCCGACGCCGCCCGTGCCACCGGTGTCGTCCGAGGCGTCCTCGGCGGGCGCCAGCCGGACGGCCACGTACTCCCACTTCGCCCGCACATAGGGCTTCAGTCCGTCCGCCAGCCGGTCGGGCAGTTCGAAGCCGTTGCGCTCCAGCCAGTCGCGCAGCGCGTCCGGGTCGGTCGCGGTCAGCCGGGCGACGTCGAACGGACCCAGCCGCTCACGGCCGACGACGCCCACCGGCGCTGCGCCCCCCTTGGCACTGTCCCCGGGCGAGGCCCCCACGGCACCGTCCCCGCCGCCACCGTCGAAGGGCCAGTCGCCGTCGCGCGGCCAGAAGTAGTGACGGTCCTTGTCCACCGGGGCGATCACCTCGCTGACCTCGTCGAAGAGATCCTGATCGCCGAGTGTGACCGTGGCCCGGTGCGGCACCGGCATGATCCACGCGGCCTCCGGCGCGTTGCCGCCCACCGTGAGGCTCATGACGATCTCCTCGGAGGTGCCGTCCCAGCGCACCACCGAGGTCTCGCGCTGCACCGCGATCGTGGTGTTCCGCCCCGGCACCATGCCCCCGCAGCCGCACGCCCACGCGGGCCGTACCAGCGATCCGAGCTGGACCAGCACCAGCGCCAGCACCACGACCAGGGCCCGCCGCCGCCCCGGCGACAGCCGCCCCCCGAATCCCCCGATGTACACTGCTCCCCCGATTCCCCATTGTTCGCGCTGTTCGCTCTGTTTGTGCGTGTTTCCGCGTCCGCTGTTGTCGTGGACACGGCCTCAGACGGAACGGGCGGGGGTTCTGGTTCCACTTCTGGAAAGGCCGGAAGCTCCAGATCTCGGCGCGCAAGATTGGTGGGTACCGCCGCGCCCGCGCGCCCGGTGGGCACCAAGACTGGACACACGCGGACGGTGCGTCCACACCCCCGCAAAGGACACGGATACCTCACCGCCCGTCCCCCGCGCGAAGGGATGCCCGATGACCGGATCACGGATACTGGCGCTCGGCCACTATCAGCCCGCGAAGGTCCTGACCAACGACGATCTCGCGGCCATGGTCGACACCAGCGACGAGTGGATCCGCAGCCGCGTGGGCATCCGCACCCGGCGCATCGCGCGCCCCGACGAGACGGTGGACGAGATGGCCGCGGCGGCGGCCGCCAAGGCCCTGGCGCACAGCGGACTGTCGCCCTCCGACATTGATCTGGTCCTGGTGGCCACATCCACCGCCATCGACCGCAGCCCCAACATGGCGGCCAGGGTCGCCGAGCGGCTCGGTCTCGACCACCCGGCCACCATGGACATGAACGTGGTGTGCGCCGGGTTCACCCACACCCTGGCCACCGCCGACCACACACTGCGCGCCGGGGCGGCCACCGCCGCGCTGGTCATCGGCGCGGACAAGTTCACCGAGGCCGCGGACTGGACCGACCGCTCCACCTGTGTGCTGCTCGGCGACGGCGCGGGGGCGGCCGTGGTGGTGCCCGACGACCAGCCGGGCGCCGGGCCGGAGACGGTCCCGGGGATCGGCCCGGTGGTGTGGGGCTCGGTGCCCACGATGGGCGGTGCGGTCCGGATCGAGGGCACCCCGATCCGTTTCTCCCAGGAGGGCCAGTCCGTCTACCGCTGGGCCACCACCCAGCTGCCGCCCATCGCGCGGGAGGTGTGCGAACGGGCCGGGATCCGCCCCGAGGACCTCGCCGGAGTGGTGCTGCACCAGGCCAATCTGCGGATCATCGAGCCGGTGGCCCGGAAGCTGGGCGCGGTCAACGCGGTGATCGCCCGCGATGTGGTGGAGTCCGGCAACACCTCGGCGGCCAGCATTCCGCTCGCCCTGTCCAAGCTGGTCGAACGCGGCGAGGTCGGCTCGGGCGATCCGGTGCTGCTCTTCGGCTTCGGCGGCAACCTGTCCTACGCGGGCCAGGTCATCCGCTGCCCCTGAGTGAGCGGAACACGTCCGATTCGTTCAAGACCGGCCGTCCACGGGCTGCCTACGCTGCCCGCATGACACCACGATTCGACGCGATCAGCATGGTCGTCGCGGACATGGCGGCGTCCCTCGCCTTCTACCGCCGCCTCGGCCTGGACATCCCCGCCGAGGCCGACACCCAGCCGCACGCCGAGGCAACCCTGCCCGGCGGCACCCGGCTGCTCTGGGACACCGTCGAGACGGTCCGCTCCTTCGACCCGGACTGGACGGCGCCGAGCGGTTCCGGCCGCTCCTCGCTGGCCTTCCTCTGCGACAGCCCGGCCGAGGTGGACACGGTCTACGCGGAGCTGGTGCGGTCGGGCGTGCCGGGGCACAAGGAACCCTGGGACGCCTTCTGGGGGCAGCGCTACGCCGTGGTGCTGGACCCGGACGGCAACGGCGTGGACCTCTTCGCACCGCTGCCCGGCTGACGCATCGGCGCTACGCGGGCGGGGGAGGCCGTGCGCCGCCCACGGGAAGGCGGCTCAGCGGGACTCCGTCAGCAGCCGCCCCAGCGGTACGCCCGCCATCGCCCGTACCTCCCGGGCCAGATGGGCCTGGTCGGCGTACCCGGCCACCACCGCGACCTCCGCGAACGGGACACCGCCACGCGCCAGGTCGAGCGCCCGGTTCAGCCGCAGCACCCGCCCGAGGGTCTTGGGGCCATAGCCGAAGGCCGCCAGCGAGCGCCGGTGGAGCCGCCGCTCCCCGAGCCCGGTCCCCCGGGCCACCTCGGCCACGCTGCGCCCGCGCGCGAGCCCGGCGACCACGGCCACCATGGCCGGATCGGGGGGCGGCGCCTCGCGCAGCCGTCCGAGGGCGACGTCCTCCAGCGCACGGCCCACGACGGCCGCCGTCTCCTCGGGTCCCGTACCCCCGGCCGCGGCCCGCCCGGCCACCAGACCGGTCAGCCGCCGCACCTGCGCCCCGGGCCACACCGCGGCCAACGGCACCCGCAGATCCCGCAGTTCATGCGCGGGCACGCCGAGCACGGCCGGACCCGTGCCGGGCGCGAACCGCAGACCGACATAGCGGGTGCCCCGCGGGGCGGCGGCCAGCTGGGCCCGGGTGTCCGGCCCGGCCACGAAGAGTTCCCCGTCCGGGGCGTCACCGCCCGCGTCGGTCCAGATCAGATCGGTACAGCCGTCGGGCAGCACCCGCTGCGGCCCGTCTCCGGTCGTACGGGTCCACACCACAGCGCCGCCGCCGAGCCGCGACCCCCGCTCGCGGTATGCGCTCACGGCACCTCGCGCAGATACATCGCACCGCAGGAGTGGCAGAACGGACCGCTGTCGCCTGTGGCCCACAGATCGGCCGCCTGGGTCTCCGCGTCCGCGGCCAGCTCACGGCCGCACATGGCGGTGGTGCCGTTGGCCCGGACCATGTGCCAGATCTTGACCGGCGCACCGGCCACCCGTCCGGAGCTGCCCTCCTCGTACTCGGCGCGCATCTCGTGCTGCATGGCGGTACACCTCCTGCTCACCACCACTGCTTCCATGCTCCCGCCCGGCCGGGCCGGACGCCACCCTGAGCGGCCCCCGGTCCGCCGCATACCGCTCAGAACACCGACCAGCCGGTCAGCGTCGTGAAGTGGTCCAGCGCGGCCACCCCGGCGACCGAATTGCCGCGCGCGTCCAGGCCGGGGCTCCAGACGCACAGGGTGCAGCGGCCCGGGATCACCGCGATGATGCCGCCGCCGACACCGCTCTTGCCGGGCAGCCCGACCCGGTAGGCGAAGTCGCCCGCCGCGTCGTACGTACCGCAGGTGAGCATGACCGCGTTGACTCGCTTCGCCTCGCGCCGCGACAGCAGCCGGGAGCCGTCCGCGCGCAGTCCGTGGCGGGCCAGGAAGGTGCCCGCGAGCGCCAGATCGCGGCAGCTCATCTCGATCGAGCACTGCCAGAAGTAGTGCTCCAGGACGGTCGGGACGGGGTTGTCGAGGTTGCCGTAGCCGGCCATGAAGTGCGCGAGGGCGGCATTGCGGTCGCCGTGGTCGGACTCGGAGGCGGCCACGGCCGGATCGAAGGCCAGCTCGGAGTTGCCGCTCTCGGCGCGCAGGAAGTCGAGCATGGTGGTGCTGGCGTCGCCGGTCAGACTGTGCAGCCGGTCGGTGACGACGAGGGCACCGGCGTTGATGAACGGATTGCGCGGAATGCCGTTCTCGTACTCCAGCTGCACCAGGGAGTTGAAGGGGTTGCCCGACGGCTCCCGGCCGACCCGCCGCCAGATCTTCTCGCCGTCCTGGGCGAGGACGAGCGCGAGTCCGAACGCCTTGGAGATGCTCTGGACGGAGAACGGCATCTCCCAGTCGCCAACTCCGGTGACCCGGCCGTCGACGTCGGCGACGGCCATTCCGAAGCGATGGGCGTCCACTTCGGCGAGCGCGGGGATGTACTGGGCCACCTGCCCCCGGCCGATCTGTGGCTCCACATGGGCCGCGACCTCGTCGAGTACTGCCTGGTAGTCCATGGTGCCGTGGTTCTCCTGCGCGTCGTCGGGCGGATCAGAACGCACGATAGCCACCCGCACCAACCAATCACCCCATGTGTTTATGAGAACGCAGTGGGTAAGCAAGCAGATGAACGAGCGGGCCGCGGCCGGCGCGCCCGCCGCATGAGCAGAACGGAGGCGGTCATGGCCTCACCCATGTCCGCGGGGGACTTCCTGTCGGCGTTGAAACGCGAGGGCCTGCGCGTGGTGCAGGTCGGGGACTGGCGCCATCACAACCGAAACCACAAGGGCCCCTGGGGGCCCGTGCATGGAGTGATGATCCACCACACCGTCACCTCCGGCACCGCGCAGACCGTGGAGATCTGCCGGGACGGCTATGAGTCCCTGCCCGGTCCGCTGTGCCATGGCGTGATCGCCAAGGACGGCACCGTGCATCTGGTCGGCTACGGCCGGGCCAACCACGCCGGTCTCGGTGATGACGATGTGCTGCGGGCGGTGATCGCCGAGCGGGTGCTGCCCGCGGACAACGAGGCGAATACGGACGGCAATCGCCATTTCTACGGCTTCGAATGCGAAAACCTCGGGGACGGCGAAGATCCGTGGCCCGAGGCCCAGTTGGAGGCGATCGAGCGGGCCTCGGCCGCGATCTGCCGCCATCACGGCTGGAATCAGCGCTCGGTGATAGGCCACCTGGAATGGCAGCCGGGCAAGGTGGATCCGCGCGGTTTCACCATGGACGCGATGCGGGCGCGGATCCGCGAACGGCTGGCCTGACCACGCGTTCCTTCCGTGGAGGGGCCCGGGGGCGGTCGGCTCAGAGCCCGCCCTCCGCGGCCTCCTCACGGAAGGCGGCGGCCTCCTCCAGATCCAGTCGGCGCAGCAGCCGGCGCAGCATCTCGTCGTCGATCCGGCGCTGGTTGCGCAGTTCGACGAAGACGCTCCGCTCGGCCTCGATGATCTCGCGGGTGAGTCTGCGGTAGGTGTCGTCCACCGACTCCCCGGTCACCTCGTTGACCGCGCCGAGCCGTTCCCACACCGCGTTGCGCCGCCGTTCCAGCACATGGCGCAACCGGTCGACCAGGGGCGGTGGCAGCGCGTTGCGCTCATCGGCGAGGAGCTCCTCCAGGCGGGCCTCGGCGGCCCGGGACGCCTCGGCCTGCGCCTGTGCCTCCATCAGCGTCTCAGTCTGGGGATCACGGCCGGACACCCCCAGGCGCCGGATCAGGGCGGGCAGGGTGAGCCCCTGGACGACCAGGGTGCCGATCACGGTGGTGAAGGTCAGGAAGAGGATCAGATTGCGGGCCGGGAAGTCCTCCCCGCCATGCATGGTCGGCGGGATCGAGAAGGCGATGGCCAGCGAGACCACTCCGCGCATCCCGGCCCAGCCGACGATGAGGGGGGTCTTCCAGGTGACACCCGGTTCGCGTTCGCGGATCCGGGGGGAGAGCGCCCGGGGGAGGAAAGTCGCCGGGAAGACCCAGGCGAAGCGCATGAGGACCACGGCCAGGAAGACGACGAGCGCATACCCGGCGGCCTCACCCGAGCCGTACGGCCCCAGGCCCTGGAGCACCACCCGCAGTTGCAGCCCGATCAGGGCGAACACGGCCGACTCCAGGATGAAGGCGATCATCCGCCACACCGCCGCCTCCTGGAGCCGGGTGGCGAAGTCGACCTGCCAGGCGTGGTGTCCGAGGTAGAGGCCGACGACCACCACGGCCAGCACCCCGGACGCCTCGACCTGCTCGGCGGCGGCGTAGGCGACGAACGGGATGAGCAGCGAGAGGGTGTTCTGGAGCAGCGGATCGCGCAGCCGTCGGCGCAGCCAGTGCAGCGGCACCATCAGCACCAGACCGACGCCGACCCCGCCGACGGCCGCGAGCAGGAACTCACCCGCGCCGTGTACGAGGGAGACCCCCTCCCCCACCACGGCGGCGACCGCCACCCGGTAGGCGGTGATCGCCGTGGCGTCGTTCACCAGGGACTCGCCCTGGAGGATCGTGGTCATCCGGGCCGGCAGTCCGAGCCGCCGGGCAATGGCGGTGGCCGCCACCGCGTCCGGCGGTGCGATCACCGCGCCCAGCACCAGGGCGGCGGCCAGCGACAGTTCGGGCACCAGCAGATAGGCGATCCAGCCGACCGAGACGGTCGCGAACAGCACGTATCCGACCGACAGCAGCCCGATCGGGCGCAGATTGGCCCGCAGATCCAGATAGGAGCTGTCCAGCGCGGCGGTGTGCAGCAGTGGCGGCAGCACCAGCGGCAGCACCACGTCCGGGTCCAGGGTGTAGTCCGGCACCCCCGGTACGAAGGAGAGCACCAGCCCGGCCGCCACCAGCAGCAGCGGCGCGGGCACGGGTGTGCGCCGGGCCGCTCCCGCGATCGCGGCGCTGCCCGCGACCAGCATCAACAACGGCAATACGTCCATCGGCCCCGGTCCGTCCCCATCGGTTGGCGTCTAACCTGGCAATCATGAGCGAGTGCACTCATGTTCCCGACCTGCCGCGCCCCGGCCCCCAGCCGCTGGCCGACACCTGCCCGGAGTGCCTGGCCGCCGGATGCCATCCGGTGCAGCTGCGGATGTGTCTGGAGTGTGGCCATGTGGGCTGCTGCGACTCCTCCCCCTACCGCCATGCCACCCGGCACTTCGAGGAGACCGGCCATCCGGTGATGCGCAGCTTCGAACCAGGCGAGGAGTGGCGCTGGTGCTATGTGGATCTGCTGATCGTCTAGTGCGGACGGCTGCCGCGGCACCGGTGCTTCCGGTTAGCCTTCATCACATGATCAGACCAGCGAAGCCGTCCGACGTCCCGGCCATCCTCGCGATGATCCGGGAACTGGCGGCGTACGAGAAGGCGCCGCAGGAGGCGAAGGCCACCGAGGAGCAGCTGCGCAAGGCGCTCTTCGGGCCGGACCCGGCGGTCTTCGCACTGATCGCCGAGGAGATCACCGGAGAGGGCGCGGAGACGGTGGGGTTCGCCCTGTGGTTCCGCAACTTCTCCACCTGGACCGGCACCCACGGGGTGTACCTGGAGGATCTGTACGTCACTCCGCGGGCGCGCGGCGGCGGCCACGGCAAGGCGCTGCTCGCCGAGCTCGCGCGGATCTGCGTGGAGCGGGGCTACTCCCGCTTCGAGTGGTCGGTGCTCGACTGGAACGCTCCGGCGATCGACTTCTACGCCGCCCTGGGCGCCGAGCCGATGGACGAGTGGACGGTCCGCCGGCTGACCGGGGAGCCGCTGCGCGCATTGGCCGCCCAGGCCCCGGGCACCTCTTCGACCAGCGATTCGTTGGGTGGGGCGATATCTCTTTCGAATTGAGACCGCAGACCCCTAGCCACGCTGCGTACTCATGTGCTTACTATGAGTGATATCGCGAACCTTCGGGTCGGGGGTTCACCCGTGACGGGGGCCGTGCTTCGTCCGGGCGACACCGAACCGCAGATCGCGATAGCGTCGCAGCCGAACCACACATCGCGCCGACTGTCCTCCCTCCACCATAAGGGCATACGGGCGGCGCTCCAATCAGCTCAGCTCAACCAGCTTGTGTCACCTTGGAGGTGAGGGTGTCCCAGATCGCAGGCGAGCCCGGGACCCAGGACTTCGTCGAAGTCCGGCTGCCCGCTGCGGGGGCGTATCTGTCGGTGCTGCGTACGGCCACGGCCGGTCTCGCAGCCCGGTTGGACTTCACCCTTGACGAGATCGAGGATCTGCGTATCGCCGTTGACGAGGCCTGCGCGATCCTGCTTCAGCAAGCCGTCCCCGGCAGTGTGCTGAGCTGCGTCTTCCGCTTGATCGACGACGCATTGCAGGTGACCGTCTCGGCTCCCACCACCGATGGCCGCGCGCCCGAGCGCGACACCTTCGCCTGGACGGTGCTCTCCGCACTGGCGGGCAAGGTGGACTCGACCGTGGCCGAGGACCGTACGGTCACCATCAGCCTGTACAAGGAGCGCGGCGCCGGCCCCGGACAGCCGTGACGGAACGAGGGGGCTCCGTGAACACTGCATCATCGCGGGGAGTGGGTACCCCGGCCATCCCGCACCCGCCGGCTCGGCCGCATCCCGCGGACTCGGAGGCGGCGGGAGACCGACCAGAGCGGGCGGACCACATGGATCAGCACGACCACGAGCAGACGCATCACCACGATCCGCATGACCGGAGCGGCGCGCGGGCGATGTTCATCGAGCTGCGTCAGCTCCCGGAGGGCTCCTCCGAGCGGGCCGAGCTGCGCAACCACCTCGTGCGTATGCACCTCCCGCTGGTGGAGCACCTGGCCCGGCGCTTCCGCAACCGCGGAGAGCCGCTGGACGACCTCACCCAGGTCGCCACCATCGGGCTGATCAAATCCGTGGACCGGTTCGACCCGGATCGCGGGGTGGAGTTCTCGACCTATGCGACCCCCACGGTCGTCGGCGAGATCAAGCGCCACTTCCGGGACAAGGGCTGGGCGGTGCGGGTGCCGCGCCGTCTCCAGGAGCTGCGGCTGTCGCTGACCACGGCCACCGCGGAGCTCTCCCAGCGGCACGGCCGCGCCCCGACCGTCCACGAGCTGGCCCAGCATCTGTCCATCTCCGAGGAAGAGGTGCTGGAGGGGCTGGAGTCGGCCAATGCCTACAGCACCCTCTCCCTGGACGTACCGGACACCGACGACGAGTCCCCGGCTGTCGCCGACACCCTCGGCGCCGAGGACGAGGCGCTGGAGGGCGTGGAGTACCGCGAGTCGCTCAAACCTCTGCTGGAGGATCTGCCGCCGCGGGAGAAGAAGATCCTGCTGCTGCGCTTCTTCGGCAATATGACCCAGTCGCAGATCGCACAGGAGGTCGGCATCTCGCAGATGCATGTCTCGCGGCTGCTGGCGCGTACCCTCGCCCAGCTGCGGGACCGGCTGTTGGTGGAGGAGTAGCGAGCGGCGGCGCGGAAGGGCCTGGGCGACGCAACCGGTCAGGCGTCGCGCGGCCCGATCCCCAGCGCCTCGGTCGCGGTGGGGTTGATCAGCAGCGCGAGCACGGCGAGGGCCGCGGCCCCGGTCGCCGCTCCGGCGGCGATCAGCCCGCCGCCGTTCTGCACCAGGGTCCAGGCCACCGGCAGCGCCATCAGCTGGGTGATCATCGCGGGGCCGCGGCTCCAGCGACGGAGCAGCAACAGCCCGCGGGCGGCCACCAGCGGCAGCGCGGCCAGCGCCAGCACGGTGACTCCGAGCATCTCCGCCTGCTGCGGGCTCTCGGGATCTCCGGTCAGCCCCATGATCAGCACATAGACACCGAAGCCCACGAGCACCACACCCTCGACGGCGGCGAGCACCGCGGCAGCGGTGATCCGCGCCGGGCGCGGTCCGTCGGGGGTGGTGTCGGCAGCGGCGGGCGCGGCGGCCCGCTGTGCCTTCTTCCCCTGCGGCGCCTTCTTCCCCTGCGGCGCCGTCCCGGCGGCGCGGGCCTTCTTGGCGGGGGCGGACTTCTTACTGCTCACCCCAGCAGCCTAGCCGCCGCACGGGCCGTTGGGGGGCACCCGGGGGGTACGGGCGTTCACCACGGATGGGTAGGCTTTTGCGCATGCGCGCACTCCTTGTGGTCAATCCGGCAGCAACCACCACCAGTGCCCGCACCCGTGACGTACTGATCCATGCGCTCGCCAGCGATCTGAAGCTGGACGTGGCGACCACGGAGTACCGGGGGCACGCACGCGACCTGACCCGCCGCGCGGTTGACGGCGGCACCCATGAACTGGTGGTCGCGCTGGGCGGGGACGGCACCGTCAACGAGGTGGTCAACGGGCTGCTGGAGCACGGCCCCGCCCCGGAGGAGCTGCCCCGGCTCGCCGTGGTCCCCGGTGGCTCCACCAATGTCTTCGCCCGCGCCCTGGGACTGCCCAATGACGCCGTCGAGGCCACCGGCGCCCTGCTGGACGCGCTGCGCGACGGCACCGAGCGGACCGTGGGCCTCGGGCTCGCGAGCGGCACCCCGGGCACCCCGGACGAGGCGGTACCCGCCCGCTGGTTCACCTTCTGCGCCGGCTTCGGTTTCGACGCGAGCGTGCTCGGCCGGGTCGAACAGCAGCGCGAACGCGGCAAGCGGTCGACCCACGCCCTCTACATACGGCAGGCGCTCCGGCAGTTCCTCGGGGAACCGCACCGGCGCCACGGCACCATCGGCCTGGAGCGGCCCGACCAGGACACGATCAAGGATCTGGCCCTGGCGATAGTCTGCAACACCGCGCCCTGGACCTTTCTGGGCAACCGCCCGGTCTACGCGGCCCCCCGGGCCTCCTTCGATACCGCCCTTGACGTGTGGGGGCTCACCAAGCTGTCGGCCCCGGCGATGACCCGCTACGCCACCCAGCTGCTGATGTCGACCCCCGAGCGGGGGCCCCACGGCAAGCACGCGATCTCGCTCCATGACGAGACCGACTTCACCTTGCATTCCCAGGCGCCACTGCCGTTCCAGATGGACGGTGACCATCTGGGACTGCGTACGAGTGTGACGTTCACAGGTGTACGCCGTGCACTGCGTGTGATTGTGTGAGTGAGACCCCCAAAAGTCCTTCCAGTCGAACGTTTAGCCTGGCCTCCACCCAACGGAAGTACGGCTGTGACCTAGTCGACACCAAGGAATCAAAAAAAACTTTCCGGAAGGGGTTGTATCCGCCGCCGAGGTTTGCGAATCTCTTCTTGGCGATCGGGACGGCCAACAAACGGCCCCCTTGAGAGCCCGAACCCCCTCTTCATCCCACGGGACCGCACCAGCCCCAACTGGTTGACGTCCCTACCCTTGTGGGGGGATTCGTGAAAGCGTTCACATTCACAAGCAACGAACCCGCAATCGCGAGGAGATGGAGCAGCCATGGACTGGCGTCATAACGCCGTTTGCCGCGAGGAAGACCCCGAGCTGTTCTTCCCCATCGGCAACACTGGTCCTGCGCTGCTGCAGATCGAGGAAGCCAAGGCCGTCTGCCGCCGCTGCCCCGTCATGGAGCAGTGCCTGCAGTGGGCGCTTGAGTCCGGCCAGGACTCCGGCGTCTGGGGTGGACTCAGCGAGGACGAGCGCCGCGCGATGAAGCGCCGTGCCGCTCGGAACCGGGCGCGGCACGCCAGCGCCTGACCTGATCGCCCCGTGGCCCCCGAGCCGCAGCGCGCAGTAACCCCGATGCGCACAGCAACGTGAGCTTTGAGCCCCTGGACCATCCGGTCCGGGGGCTCAGTGCTGTCCGGAAGAAACAGAAGAGCGGCGTCGGAGGAAGAGCGGGGTCAGCGCTTCTCGGCGGGCACCGGGAAGTCCAGGACCACCCGGGTGCCGCGCTCCGGAGCGGGCAGCATGTCGAAGGTGCCGCCGAGCTCCCCCTCCACCAGGGTGCGGACGATCTGGAGCCCGAGGTTCCCGGCGCGCTGCGGATCGAAGCCCTCCGGCAGCCCGCGCCCGTCGTCCTGCACGGTGACCCGCAGCCTGCTGTCCTCTCCGCTGCCACTGCGCACCGCCGCGACCTCGACCGTGCCGTGCTCCCCCGGTCCAAAGCCGTGCTCCAGCGCGTTCTGCAACACCTCGGTGAGGACCATGGACAGCGGGGTGGCGACCTCCGCGTCCAGAATGCCGAAGCGCCCGGCGCGCTGCCCGGTCACCTTGCCCGGTGAGATCTCGGCCACCATGGCCAGCACCCGGTCGGCTATGTCGTCGAACTCGACGCGCTCGTCCAGGTTCTGGGACAGCGTCTCATGGACGATCGCGATCGAACCGACCCTGCGCACCGCCTCGTTCAGCGCCTCCCGGCCCTGTGCGGAGTCCATCCGGCGGGCCTGGAGCCGCAGCAGCGCGGCCACCGTCTGGAGATTGTTCTTCACCCGGTGGTGGATCTCCCGGATGGTGGCGTCCTTGGTGATCAACTCGCGTTCACGCCGCCGCAGTTCGGTGACATCCCGCAGCAGCACCAGCGAGCCGATGTGCAGTCCCTTGGGCTTGAGCGGAATGGCCCGGAGCTGGATCACTCCGTCGCCGCCCTCGACTTCGAACTCCCGGGGCGCCCAGCCGCTGGCCAGTTTGACCAGCGCCTCGTCCACCGGACCGCGCACCGGCGCGAGTTCGGCGGTGGTCCGGCCCAAGTGGTGGCCGACCAGATCGGCGGCCAGGCCGAGCCGGTGGTAGGCGGACAGCGCGTTGGGGCTGGCGTACTGGACCACCCCGTCGGCGTCCATCCGGATCAGCCCGTCGCCCGCGCGCGGCGAGGCGTCCATGTCGACCTGCTGGCCGGGGAAGGGGAAGGCCCCGACGGAGATCATCTGGGCGAGGTCGGAGGCGCTCTGGAGGTAGGTGAGCTCCAGCCGGCTGGGGGTCCGCACGGTCAGCAGATTGGTGTTGCGGGCGATGACGCCGAGCACCCGGCCCTCCCGGCAGACCGGGATGGACTCCACCCGGACCGGAACCTCCTCGCGCCACTCGGGGTCGCCCTCGCGGACGATCCGTCCCTCGTCGAGGGCGGCGTCGAGCATGGGACGGCGGCCGCGGGGTACGAGATGGCCGACCATGTCGTCCTGATACGAGGTGGGGCCGGTGTTGGGCCGCATCTGCGCCACCGAGACATACCGCGTGCCATCGCTGGTCGGCACCCAGAGCACAAGATCCGCGAAGGACAGGTCGGAGAGCAGCTGCCACTCCGATACCAGCAGGTGAAGCCATTCGAGATCGGCATCGCCGAGGGCGGTGTGCTGGTGGACGAGGTCGTTCATGGAGGGCACGGTGTGAGCCTACCCGCCTGGTTGGATTAGCCTATCCGCGCACAAGCATGGACAGACGTTAGTGGTCTAGTCCAGAATAATCGAGCACTGCGATCTTCCGCACTCCCCGCACAGGAGGGCGGATCGGGTACCCGGCGCGCTCTGCCCTGACCGCACCGGGCGCCTCGTGGCCGGCCGCTCGGCCGGCGCAACCCGGGCTGCGGTGCCGGGCGGGTTGAGGGTCCCGCTCTGGCGCCGCGGCCCGCGGGTGGCACATCACGGCTCCCGCGCCTCACCACACGGCGACGGGAGCCTTTTGGTGTGCCGCGGCCCCGTATGTGCGCGGCCCCCGCTCAGCGGGTCTCGGTCACCTTCGCCAGCGCCCGGGGGGCGTCCGGGTCCTGGCCCCGGGCGATGGTCACCTCGTACGCCAGCATCTGGAGCGGCAGGATCTCCAGGATCGGCTGGACCTCCTCGGCCACCCCGCCGGTGGGCAGGGCGAATCCGGCGGAGGCGCGGTCCACCTCGGTCTGTGCGCCGATGACCACCAGGTCCGCGCCCCGGCCGCGGAGCCGCTCCAGCACCGGCTGGAGCGCCTCGCCGCCCTTCCCCTCGGTGACGATCGCGATCACCGGCGAGATGTTGTCGACCATGGCCAGCGGGCCGTGCAGCAGATCGGCGCCGGAGTAGGAGAGCGCCGGGATATAGCTGGTCTCCATGAGCTTCAGCGCCGCTTCCTTGGCGGTGGGATAGCCGTAGCCGCGCGAGGTGAGGACCATACGCTCGGCGAACCGGTAGCGGGCGGCCAGCTGCTTGATCTCACCCTGCCGGTCCAGGATCTGCCGGGCGAGGTCGGGCAGCGCCTTGGCGGCCGAGCCGTCACCCCCGCGCAGCCCCTCGACAAACAGGTACAGCGCGAGCAGTTCGGCGGTGTAGGTCTTGGTGGCGGGCAGCGCCTTCTCCGGTCCGGCCAGAACATCGATATGGAACTCGGAGACGGCGGCCAGGGCCGAGTCGGCGTTGTTGGTCACCGCCAGGGTGATGGCACCGGCCGCGCGGGCGGCCTCGGTGGAGGCGACCAGGTCCGGGGAGCCGCCCGACTGGCTGACCGTGATCACCAGGACGTCGGTGAGGTCCTGCCGGGCGCCGTACGCGGTGGTGGTGGACATGGAGGTGAGACCGCAGGGCTTCCCCAGCAGTACCTCCAGCAGGTACTTGGCGTACAGCGCGGCGTTGTCGGAGGTGCCCCGCGCGGTCAGGAGCACAAAGCGCGGATTGCGGGCGGCGATCCGCGCGGCGGTCTCCCGGATCCTCGGCGCGCCCTCGTCCAGGATCCGGCGCAGGACCGCGGGCTGCTCGGCCATCTCGCCGGACATGATCCGGCCCGGCTGCTCGCTGTGCTGGGCCGTTGTCGTGGCGGACATGCTGGGTGCCTCCAGGTGACGGGGCCGCTGGTACTCGCTGATGTCATACCCCGGCCGCGCCGCCGGTGATGATGTCCGCGGCCGCCCGTCCGCAGACCCGGGCGGCGCCGTAGGTCGCGATGTGCAGCCCCCCGCCGGGCGGCGCCTGGGGCACCCCCATCTCGACGACGACCGTGTCGGGCCGGGCGGTGAGCAGGGCGTCCAGGGTGCCGGCCATCCAGGGGTGGCGGTGGACATCGCGGACCACTGCGACGATCGTACGGTCCGCGGCCTGGTCGAGCAGGTTCTCGAGCAGGGCGGGGACACCGCCGGTCTCGGCGTCCTGGCGTCCGTAGGCGGCGGTGGTGGTGCCGGGCAGCATCCGGGTGAGTTCGGCGGCCACACCCCAGGGCGTCTCGTCGCCGACGGCGATGTTGGCCATCGGGGTGAGGGCGGCGACATGCGCGGGGCGGGTCAGCGGTGCGTACCCCGCACCGCCGGGGGTGACCCGCAGCGCCCGCCGGGCCGCGGAGAGCCCGACCTCGGGGGCGGGCGCGATCCCCTCCGCCGCGCCCGGCCCGCCGTGCCGCCGGGTCCACTCCCCCAGCGCCCGTACCCGCGCGGCCGCCTCGGCAAGCCGCGCTTCGGGCAGCCGCCCCTCGCGTACCGCGGCCACCAGCGCGTCACGCAGCCGGAGCACGGTGTCCTCGTCGGCGAGGCCGCCGCCCACACAGATGGCGTCGGCGCCCGCGGCGATGGCCAGCACGCTGCCGCGCTCGATGCCGTAGGCGGCGGAGATGGCCCGCATCTCCATGCCGTCGGTGACGATCAGGCCGTCGAAGCCGAGGCCGCCGTCGGCGACGGGGCCGCGCAGCAGTCCGTGGAGGGCGGCGGGGCTGAGGGTGGCGGGGTGCTCCGCGTCGAGCGCGGGCAGCAGGATGTGGGCGCTCATCACGGCCTTGGTCCCGGCGGCCACGGCGGCACGGAAGGGCACCAGTTCGCGCTCGGCCAGGGTGTCGAGTCCGGCGTCGATCCGCGGCAGCGCGTGGTGGGAGTCGACGGCGGTGTCGCCGTGGCCGGGGAAGTGCTTGGTGCAGGCGGCGACACCGGCGCTCTGGAGGCCCTCGATCCAGGCGGTGGTGTGGCGGGCGACGAGCCGGGGGTCGGCGCCGAAGGAGCGGACGCCGATGACCGGGTTGTCCGGGTTGGAGTTGACGTCGGCGGAGGGCGCCCAGTTGAGGGTGACCCCGCAGGCGGCGAGCCGGCGGCCCAGCTCCCGGGCGACCGCGCGGGTCAGTTCCGGGTCGTCGACGGCACCGAGGGCCAGATTGCCGGGGAAGGAGGAACCGCCGCGCACCTCCAGCCGGGTGACATCGCCGCCCTCCTCGTCGATGGCCACCAGCACGTCGTCCCGTTCGGAGCGCAGCTGGGCGGTGAGCGCGGCGAGCTGTTCGGGCGAGGTGATGTTCCGGCCGAACAGCCCGACGGAGGCGAGCCCCTCGCCGAGTCTGCGGAGCAGCCAGTCGGGGGCGGTGGTGCCGGTGAAGCCGGGCTGGAGGACGGTCAGGGCGTCACGGGTGAGGGTGGCCGGGGTGTGCGCGAGGGTGGTCATGGCCGGGGATCATCCCTTCACAGCGCCGGAAGTGAGCCCACCGACCGCCTTGCGTTGCAGGAACAGGAAGAGCAGCAGAACCGGAACGGCGAACAGCGAGGCGGCCGCCATGGTGGCGCCCCAGTCGTCGCCGAACTGGGTCTGGAAGCTGGACAGCCACAGCGGCAGGGTCTGGGCCTCGGCGTCCTTGTTGAGGATGAGCACCAGCGGGAATTCGTTCCAGGCGGTGATGAAGCCGAAGAGCGAGGTGGCCATCAGACCGGGCGCCAGCAGCGGGAAGATCACCTTGCTGAACGCCTGGCGCCGGGTGCAGCCGTCGACCATCGCCGACTCCTCCAGCTCCCTGGGTACGGCGGCGATGTAGGAGCGGAGCGTGAGCACCGTGAACGGCAGCACCATCACCATGTAGAACAGGGTGAGGGGAAGCAGGCTGTTCAGCATGTCGCCGTCGCGGACGAGCATATAGATGGCGATCACCATGACTTCCCAGGGCGCCATCTGCGCGATCATGAACGTCACCAGGAAGCCGCGCCGCCCCCGGAACCGCAGCCGGGCCAGCGCGAAGGACGCCAGCAGCGCGATCACCAGGGAGAGCGCGACCGCCGAGACGGTGACGGTGAGCGAGTTCCCCACCAGCGTCCAGAAGTGCTCGGCGCCGACGGCCGTGCCGAAGTGCTCGAAGGTGGCGGAGGCCGGGAACCACACCGGGTCCTCGGAGACGATGTCCGAGGTCGGCTTGAGGGCCGTGCAGAACATCCAGTAGACGGGGAACGCGAAGCCGGCGAAGAGCACGACGGCGGCCGCGTTCGGCCACAGCCGGGCCAGTGGCGAGCGCTTCACAGCTCGTCCTCCTCCTTCCTGAGGGCGATGCGGAGGTAGGAGGAGGTCAGGACCAGCAGGATCAGGATGGTGAGCAGCGAGATCGCGGCGCCCATCCCGTAGTGCTGGTTGCCGACGCCCTCGATGAAGGCGTACACGGGAAGGGTTTCGGTGAGCCGGTCGGGACCGCCCTCATTGATGGCGAACACCTGCGGAAACGCCTTGAAGACCCAGATGACTTCGAGGAAGACCGTGGCGAGCAGGAACGGCTTGAGGAAGGGCAGGGTCACCGAGGTGAAGCCGCGCCAGGCCCCCGCGCCGTCGAGCGCGGCCGCCTCGTAGAGCTCCCTGGGGATCGTGGTGGTGGCCGCGTAGAGGTTGAGCGCCACGAACGGGATCGACTGCCAGACGATCAGCACGGTGATGACGAAGAAGGTGGAGAACTGGCCGCCGGTCCAGTTGTAGTCGGCCATGGAGTGCCAACCGAGCCGGTCCAGCACCCAGTTGACCACTCCGAAGCGGGCCGCGAAGAGCCACTGGAAGACGGTGGTGCCGGCGATGGGCGGCATCGCCCAGGCGAGCACCAGACCGACCGAGAGCAGCAGCCGCATCCGGGTGCCGAGCCGGGCGAGCAGCAGTCCGATCAGGGTGCCCAGCACCATGATCAGTACGACGTTGACCCCGGTGAAGGCCACCGACCGCCCGGTGACCCGCCAGAAGTCCTCGCTGCCCAGCGCCTCGCGGTAGTTGTCGACGCCGTTCCACTCGGTGAGGTGCTGGATCAGCTGCCGCATGTTCAGGTTCTGGAACGACAGCATGCCGTTCTTCACCAGCGGCCAGCCCAGCAGCGCCGCGGTGGCGGCCAGCGCGGGCAGGAGCAGCAGATAGGGCGCGACGGCGGTGAGCCGCCCGCGTCCGGACCGCCCCGCCGGAGGGGCGGTCCGGAACGGCGGTGCCGCTCCCCGGGGGACCCCGGCCGCGGCCGGTCCGGGGCCCTTGTGGTCGGTCGCGACGGCCATCCGCTCAGCTCTCCTGGCTGAGGCGCTTGTTCATCTCGTCCTGGACCGACGCGGCGGCCTCCGCGGGGGCCTTCCCCTTGAGTACGGCGGTCATATAGGACTTGACCGGGTTGGGGGCGTTCTCCACCGCGGCCCATTCGGGGATCAGCGGGGTGGTACCGCCGGTCGCGACGGCGGGGGCGGCGGCCTGGGCGGCGGCGTTGCCCTTCAGCCGGTCCTGGAGGGACTCCTTGTTGGGGATCACCCCGCCCTCCTGGGCGAGCTGTCCCTCGAAGGTGTCGTTCAGCGCAATCTTCAGGAATTCTTTGGCGAGTTCCTGCTTCTCGCTGCCCGCGGCGACGGCCAGGTTGGAGCCGCCGAGGAAGACGCCCTCCGGCTTGTCCGCGGTCTCACCGGGGATGGTGAAGTAGCCGATGTCCTTCTCGATCTTCGGGTTGGCCTTGATGGCGATGGCCGCCTCCCAGCCCATGCCGATGAAGGCGCCGGTCCTGCCTTTGGCGAACACCTCGCCCTGCTGCGGGGTGGCCTCGTCCTTGTTCTTGGGCGCCTTGCTGAAGGACTGGTACTGCTGGTAGATGTCCATGGCCTTGGCGACCTTGGCGTCGGAGAGGTTGGAGACCCAGCGGCCGCCTTCCTTCTTCACCAGGTCGGCGCCGGTGCCGATGGTCAGTCCGTCGAAGAAGTACCAGTTCTGGCCGGGGAGATAGAGCGGTTCGGCATCGGTCTTCCGACGGATGGTGTCCAGGTCCCGGAAGAATGCGGCGCGGGTCTTCGGGGTGCCCTTGAGCCCCGCCTGCGCCCAGATCTTCTTGTTGTAGAGGACGACGCGGTTGGCCGCGTACCAGGGGGCGGCGTACTGCTTGCCGTCGTACACCGCGGACTTGTTGAGCGACGGGGACCAGTCGGCGCCGATCGACTTCTTGAGGTCGTCCAGTTCGGCGAGGCCCCCGGTGCGGGCGTAGGAGGGGGTCTGGGTGTTGCCGATCTCCAGGACGTCCGGCGGGTCGGACTCGGACAGCGCGGTGGTCACCTTCTGCTGGATGCCGTTCCACTGCTGGATCTCCAGCTTCAGCGTGGCGCCGGTCTTCTTCTCGAAAGCGGCCTTGACATCCTTCGTCCAGCCGTCCGGGGTGGATCCGTCCATCGCCCAGACGGTCAGCGTCTCGCCCTGGAAACCGTCCGCTCCGGCCTTGTCGTCGTCGCCGGACCCACAGGCCGCGACGCTCACCAGCATTGCCGCGACACCCGCCGCCGCTATGAGCCCACGCTTCACAGCACTCTCCTCAAAGGACCGGATGAGAGGTTTAATGGTTTAGACCAGCGCCCGCAGCTTGGCCTAGACCTTTGGGGGTGTCAAGGGTGTATAAGGTCGCCAACGGCTCCGTTACCGGACCGACATCTGTCGACATCCGGCCCGAGCCGCCGCCCGCGTGCGGGACCGTGCCACGATGTGAGCCGCTGAATTCGGAGGAGCCGGTGACGGCAGCAGACCAGGAGTCGGAAGGGCGCGCCATGGAGACCGAGGGAGTTACGGCCACGGCCACCACACCCGCGGCCGAGAGCGGCAACAACTCCGGGGGGACCCGCACCGCGCGGGTCCCGAAGTACTACCGGCTCAAGCGGCATCTGCTGGAGATGACCGAGACGCTGCCACCGGGCACCCCGGTCCCCCCGGAGCGGACCCTGGCCGCCGAGTTCGACACCTCCCGCACCACCGTGCGCCAGGCGCTCCAGGAACTGGTGGTCGAAGGGCGGCTGGAGCGGATCCAGGGCAAGGGCACCTTCGTGGCCAAGCCCAAGGTCTCCCAGGCCCTGCAACTGACCTCCTACACCGAGGACATGAAGGCCCAGGGCCTGGAGCCCACCTCTCAACTGCTGGACATCGGCTATGTCACCGCCGACGACCGGCTCGCCGGGCTGCTGGACATCGCCACCGGCGGCCGGGTGCTGCGCATCGAACGGCTGCGGCTGGCCAGCGGTGAGCCGATGGCGATCGAGACCACCCATCTGTCGGCCAAGCGCTTCCCGGCGCTGCGCCGCAGCCTGGTGAAGTACACCTCGCTGTACACGGCCCTGGCCGAGGTCTACGACGTCCACCTGGCCGAGGCCGAGGAGACCATCGAGACCTCGCTCGCCACCCCGCGGGAGGCCGGGCTGCTGGGCACCGATGTCGGGCTGCCGATGCTGATGCTCTCGCGACACTCCCTGGACGCCTCCGGCGAACCGGTGGAGTGGGTGCGGTCGGTCTACCGCGGGGACCGCTACAAGTTCGTGGCCCGGCTCCAGCGCCCCCACGACTGAGACGTCCCGCGCCCCGCGCCCCGGGCACGGTCCGGGGCGGCCTCCGGGCGCCGTACGGGCGGCCCCGGACGCCCCGGCGGGCGGCCGAGTCGTGGACGAGGCCACTTCTTTCTCATACCGATATGGGGCCGGGTAGTGACGACCACCGGGCCGCGGGCTTAGATTTCCTGATCATCACGTACAAGATCAGCCGTGAGAGCGATCAGTCGTAGACGCAGGTGATGAGCCGAGGGACGGGAGCCAGCCACCATGTCCGACACGTCCGCTTCACCCGTCAGGAGACCGGTGGTCACGCCGGCCCGCGTGGTGATCGCCTTCTGCCTGATCGTGCCCTTCGTGGCCATGCTCTGGGTCGGCTCGTACGCCAAGGTCGATCCCAAGCTCATCGGCATCCCGTTCTTCTACTGGTACCAGATGCTCTGGGTGCCGGTCTCGACCGCGCTGACGTCGGTGGCCTATGTGCTCGTCCGGCGTGAGCGGCGGGCGCGCAAGGAAGGCGGATCGGCATGAAAGACGGTGTGAACGGCGTCGCCCTCGCCGTCTTCCTGCTCTTCTTCGTGGCCGTCACGGTCATGGGGTTCCTGGCCGCGCGCTGGCGGGCCGCGGAGAACGCGGACAACCTCGACGAATGGGGTCTCGGCGGCCGCAGCTTCGGCACCTGGATCACCTGGTTCCTGCTCGGCGGCGACCTCTATACCGCGTACACCTTCGTGGCCGTCCCGGCGGCCATCTACGCGGCCGGCGCCTCCGGGTTCTTCGCGGTGCCGTACACCATCCTCGTCTACCCGCTGATCTTCACCTTCCTGCCCCGGCTGTGGTCGGTGTCGCACAAGCACGGCTACGTCACCACCTCGGACTTCGTCCGCGGCCGGTTCGGCTCCAAGGGGCTGTCGCTGGCCGTCGCGGTCACCGGCATCCTCGCCACCATGCCGTACATCGCCCTTCAACTCGTCGGCATCCAGGCGGTGCTGGACGTGATGGGCATCGGCGGCGGCGAGAACACCAACTGGTTCATCAAGGACCTGCCGCTGCTGATCGCCTTCGGTGTGCTCGCGGCGTACACCTACTCCTCCGGACTGCGCGCTCCCGCGCTGATCGCCTTCGTCAAGGACACCCTGATCTACATCGTCATCGCGGTGGCGATCATCTACATCCCGATCAAACTGGGCGGTTTCGACGACATCTTCGCGAAGGCGGGCGACGCCCTCTCGCAGAAGAACCCGACCACCGGACAGCCACGCGGCGCGCTGGCCAGCGGTGAGAAACAGCAATGGGCGTACGCCACGCTGGCGCTGGGCTCGGCCCTCGCGCTGTTCATGTATCCGCACTCGATCACCGCGACGCTCTCCAGCCGCAGCCGTGAGGTGATCCGCCGCAACACCACCATCCTGCCGCTGTACTCGCTGATGCTCGGCCTGCTGGCACTGCTGGGCTTCATGGCCATCGCGGCCGGAGTGAAGGTGGAGAACGGCCAGCTGGCCATTCCGCAGCTGTTCGAGAACATGTTCCCCGACTGGTTCGCGGGTGTGGCCTTCGCCGCCATCGGCATCGGCGCGCTGGTCCCGGCGGCCATCATGTCGATCGCCGCGGCGAACCTGTTCACCCGCAATATCTACAAGGACTTCCTCAAGCCGGACGCCACACCCGCACAGGAGACCAAGGTCTCCAAGCTGGTCTCGCTGATGGTGAAGGTCGGTGCGCTGATCTTCGTCCTGGCCATGGACAAGACGGTCGCGATCAACTTCCAGCTGCTGGGCGGCATCTGGATCCTCCAGACCTTCCCGGCCCTGGTGGGCGGTCTGTTCACCCGCTGGTTCCACCGCTGGGCGCTGCTGGCGGGCTGGGCGGTCGGCATGATCTACGGCACGGCCGTGGCGTACGGCGTGCCCAGCCCCACCAACCCGAGCCAGAAGCACTTCGGCGGCTCCGCGGACGAGATCCCGGGCATCGGCGAGATCGGCTACATCGGTCTCACCGCGTTCGTCCTCAACGTGGTGGTCACCGTGGCTCTGACGGCGATCCTGCGGGCGGTGAAGGCGCCGGACGGCGTGGACGAGACCTCCCCGTCCGACTACACCGCGGACGCGGGCGAGCCGGGCGTGCAGGCCGAACTGCCCCCGGCGACGGCGGGCACCCCCGGCGGACACTGACCCTCGCCCCCGTCCCCACGGGCCGCCGCCTCCCCTTCGCGGGAGGCGGCGGTCCTTTTGCCGTGGTGTGCCGTGGGCGGCCCTGGTGCGGGGTACGGGCCGGGAAGGCCGGTCAGTGGAGCAGCTTCAGACCCACCACACCGGCGACGATCAGCAGCAGACAGACGATACGAGCCGCGCTCACCGGGTCGCCCAGCGCGGCCATGCCGTAACCGGCCGTCCCCACCGCCCCGATCGCGACCCACACCGCATAGCCGGTGCCGAGGGGCACCGAGCGCATCGCGTACGACAGACCGGCCATGCTCAGCACGGCGGCGACCGCGAACAGCGCACTGGGGCGCGCACGGCTGAATCCGTGCGACGCGGCGAGCGCCGCCGCCCAGACCGTCTCCAGAAGACCGGACAGCACCAGAACGACCCATGCCATGACAGACCTCACGCAGTAGCAGACTTCGCTGACTGCGCCGTCTTGTCCTCACCGGGTACGACGCGCTCGTCCGGGGCGCCCGCAAGGGCATCCGCCGTCCATTGAACACGACCGGGGAGCCGGGCGGCGGTGAGGTCGGGCACACTGCGGACATGGACATCACGGTGCGGCGGGCCCGGGACGAAGAGCTGGACGAGGTCGGGGAGATGACCGCGGCGGTGTATCTCGACGACGACCTGCTCGACTTCGGGGCCGAGGACCCCTATCTGAACGATCTGCGGGACGCCCGGCGGCGGAGCGCGGAGTCCGAGGTGCTGGTCGCAACGGACTCCCGCGGCGGCACGGTGCTGGGGACGCTGGCCTTCGCCGCGTACGGCGCTCCGTACGCCCAGCGGGCCCGGCCCGGTGAGGGCGAGTTCCGGATGCTCGCGGTGCGGCACGAGGCCCGGCGGCGCGGGGTGGCGGAGGCGCTGGTGCGGGCCTGTATGGACAAGGCGCGGGAGCTGGGTCTCCGGGGGATCGTGATCTCCAGCCACCCCAGGATGACCACCGCCCACCGGCTCTACGGACGGCTGGGCTTCGTCCGCGCCCCGGAGCGGGACTGGGAGCCGGTGCCGGGGGTGGCGATCTGGGCGTTCACGGTGGCGCTGTAGGCCCGTGGGTCAGCCCAGCCAGCCGCGGTCGCGCAGGGCGGCGGTGAAGGCGGCGTAGGAGTCCTCCAGCGCCGCGCGCTCCGTCTCGTCCGGCTCGATGTCCCGCCCGGTGCGGACCATCGCGGCGGCGGCCGTCGTGAGGTCGGGGTGGAGGGTGCCGGAGGCGGCCAGCAGGGCGGCGCCGAAGGCGGTCTCGGCGTGGTCGGCCACCCGCAGCGGGCGGCCGAGGACGGTGGCCCGGATCCGGGTCCACAGCGGGCTGCGGCTGCCGCCGCCCGCCGCCCACAGCGGCCCCTCGACCACCACGCCCAGCTCCCGCACCCGGTCCAGCGCCAGGCGCTCCAGGAAGGCGACGCCCTCCAGCGCGGCGCGGTGGCGGTCGGCATCGTCGTCCGGGGTGCCGTCGGTGAACCCGCGGGCCGCGCCGCTGATGAACGGGAAGCGCTCCCCCTCGCGGCGCAGCGGATAGGCGATCACCGAGGCCGGTCCGCGGTCGGCGGCGGCCCGGTCGAGCGCGGGCAGCCGGTCGGCCGGGATGGCGGCGAGCGCCTCGCCGCCCGTGTTGGAGGCGCCGCCGGGCAGCCACCAGCCGTCGGGGTGGCGGTGGCTGTAGAGCGCTCCGGACGGGTCGGTGACCAGTTCGCGGGTGACGCCCTTGAGGACGTAGGTGGTGCCCAGGATCCCGGCGAACTGGCCCGGCCGCACCGCGCCGGTGGCGAGCTGGCCGGCGCAGCCGTCGGTCATGCCGAGGCGGACCGCGCATCCGGTGGGCAGTCCGGTCTCCGCCGCGGCCTCGGGGCACACGGTGCCGACGGCGGTGGCGGGTGCCTGGACCGGTGGCAGCCGGCCTTCGGGGATGCCGAGGGCGGCCAGAACCTCCTCCGGCCACGCCTCCTCGCGCGGGTCGTAACCGCTTTTGAGCGCATGGCTCCAGTCGGTGGCCACGGGCGCGCCGGTCAGCCGGTGGCCGATGAGGTCGGGGGTGTGAAGGACCCCTCGCGCACGGCCGGTTCCCGGGCCGGAGTCACCGGTCAGCCAGGCGATCCGGCCGAGCGCGGCGGTCGGGCCGACGGAGAGGCCGAGGGCCCGCCAACGGGCGGCGCCGAGCTCCTGGGCGCGGGCGTTGAACGCGGCCCCGCGGCGGTCGTCGTACATCAGGGCCGGACCGGTCGGCTCCCCCGCGCCGTCCACGGGGACGATCGTGCCGGAGGTGGCGGAGGTGGCGACCGCCACCACTTCCCGGCCGCCCGCGGGGAGCGCTCCGGTGGCCTGCCGCAGGGCCGCGGCGACCGCGGGCCACCAGGACCCGGCCGGCTGTTCGCTGTGGCCGCCGGGGCCGCGGTGCGGTCGCGGCAGGTCGGTGCGGCCCTCGGCCCGCACCCGGCCGTCCGCGTCGACGCACAGCACCCGTACCGCCGCCGTGGCGATATCGATCCCGGCAACGACCTGACCCTGAACATCACGCATGCCGTTAAATTAACATGCTGGATGTGATCTCGGCCTGGGTCAGGCGCCCGTTCCCGCCACCCGGACGTCGGTGCGCTCCCGCAACTCCGTGAGCAGCGACGGTTCCACCGCGTCGTCCACCACCAGATGGTCGAAGTCGTCCACCGGGCACAGCCGGTGGAGCGCGGTCCGCTTGGTCTTGGAGGCATCCATCAGCAGCACCTTGCGGTGCCCGGCGGCCAGCATCGCCCGCTTGACCATCACCACGTCCTGCTCCTGGTGGTAGGTGGTGGCCGCGTCCATGGCCGAGGTGGACACCAGCACCATGTCCACCGACAGCGCCTCGATGGCCTCCGCGCACGGCACCCCGAGGAAGGAGTCATGGGTGTGCGAGTACTCCCCGCCCAGCCCGATCAGCCGCGTCTGCGGCACCCCGGCGAAGACCTCCACCACCCGCCGCGCGTTGGTCACCACGGTCAGCGGGGCGGACGCCACCAGCAGCCGGGCCAGCGCGAGGGCGGTGGTGGAGTCGTCCAGCATCACCGACATCCCGGGCTCGACCAGCTCCGCGGCGGCGGCCGCGACCGCCTCCTTCTCGGCCCGGTTGACGCCCATCCGGTAGTCCAGGCTGGACTCGAAGACCGACGAGGGCAGCGCCGAGACCCCGCCCCGGAACTTCCGCACCACCCCGAGCCGGGCCAGTTCGTCGAGGTCCCGGTGGACCGTCATCAGACTGACGCCCGTCAGCTCGGCCAGCTCCGCGGCGGTGGCGGTGGAGCGTTCGAGCACGTACTCGGTGATGGTCTGTCTGCGGGCGTCCTGGGAGCGGGCGGAGCCGCCGGGGTTGCCGGTGGAGGTCATGCCGGAGATCCTTCCGTACCGCCCGCGGGGCCGTGCCCGGTGGGGACGTTCAGGGAGCGCATCGCCGTACGGCCCCCGGTCAGCTCGATCTCGGTGACCGCCGCGTTGTCCAGCCGGGGGAAGACCTCGCGGTAGCGGCCGGGGCGGATGCCGAGCAGTGCGCACAGCGCGGTGCGCAGCAGGGTGTTGTGGGCGACGACGAGCACCGTGCGCCCCGGGTGCGCGGCGGCGAGGGCGCGCAGCGCGGCGGCGGCGCGCCGCCCTGCCGCGCCGGGCGGTTCCGAGCCGGGGAAGGCGCCGCTCTCGCCGTCCTGCCGGAACGCCCGTACCGCGGCCGGGTCTTCGGCCTCCATCTCGGCGATGGTGCGGCCCTCGCCCCAGCCGAAGTCGACCTCGCGCAGCTCCTCGACGACCTCGGGCACCAGGCCCAGCGCCTGCGCCGCGGGGGCCGCGGTGAGCCGGGCGCGGCTCAGCGGGGAGCAGGCCACCGCGTCCACCCCGCGCTCCGCGGCCCAGCGGGCGAGTGCCTCGGCCTGGCGGTGGCCCCGCCCCGTCAGGGCCACGTCCGAGATTCCGGCATAGCGGTTCTCCGCGTGCCAGACGGTCTCCCCGTGGCGTACCAGCAGCAGTCGGGTGGTCATCCGGGCGCCTCCCACGCATCGGCCATTGCCTGTTCAAGCCTGGGATGTTAAATCTAGCATCGTTCATGTGATGTAGCGCGGCGCCGAGGTCTGTGTGACGCAGATGGCGCCCTTCACCGGGAAGGTCTTCGCCGCCCGCCCCGGACTGCGTCTGGTCGCCGTCTCCCGCGGCGGCCCGGTCAATGTCGACCTGGCCGCCGCCACCCGCGCGGGGGTCGCCGTCAGCTTCGCCCTGGGCCGCAACGCCGCTGCCGCCGCCGAGTTCGCGATCGGGATGATGCTCGCCGCGATGCGCCGGATCCCCACGGCCGACGCCGAGTTGCGGGCCGGGCACTGGCGCGGTGACTTCTACGCGTACGAGGCGGCCGGGACCGAGCTGGACGGCGCGACCGTCGGGCTGGTGGGCTACGGTGCCATCGGCCGGATCGTCGCCCGGGTGCTGCGCGCCTTCGGCGCCCGGGTGCTGGTCGCGGACCCCTACACGGACCCGGAGACCGCCCGCGCGGACGGCGTCGAACCGGTCGGCCTGGACGAACTCCTCGACCGCAGCGAGGTGGTGAGCCTGCACGCCCGGCCGACCCCCGAGACCCGCCATCTGCTGGACACCGCGCGGATCGCGCGGATGAAACCCGGCCGTCACCACCCGCCGCTATGTGCCGGACGCGCTGGAGATGTGCGGAATCGCCGCGTACGCACGACTGTTGCCGGAGCCCGCGGCGCCCGGCGCGGTCGCCCCGCTGCACGAGGAGGGCGCCCGGCCGCTCGGGCTGCCGGCCGGACCGCCGGTCAGCGCGGGCCCGTACGACCTCCCCGCCTGCGCCATCGGCAGCGGGGCGCGGGAGCGGGGCGACGGTCTGCTGATCGTCGGCACCACCCTGGCCTGTCAGGTGCTCACCGACGACGCGCGGATCGATCCGGCCGCCGAACCGGCCGGGATGCGGAGCGCCGGCAGGCCGACGCGCGGACCGTCGTACCGGATCCGGACCGCCGTGAGACCTTCGAACGCGGCTACGCCGACTACCGTTCCCGGCTCGCCCGGGCCCGTACCGAATCGCGGGAGAAGGCCCCGGAACAGCGGGCCTGAGGCCGCCCCGCAATAGCACATACGTGGGAAACTCCCCCGCGGGCGACACAAGATGTGGGGGCGCGTGCGTCGGTCAACACAAGATGTATGCTCGTCCTCGCTGTCGACGCAGGGGAATCCGGTGGGAATCCGGAACTGTCCCGCAACGGTGTACGTGTGCGCATATGCGTACCCGCGAGTCCGATGACCTGCCGACGGCCGTCTGAACACGTCCGGGCCTCGCGGGTTGGGCCGTTGGACGCTGTGCGGTGTGCGTTCGTACGGTAGTGCGGATTCGTCATGCCCGTACGCGGCCATCGCCCCTCCCTCCTGGCCCCCAGCCGAGCGAGGGAGAACACTTCAGTGACCATCGCGCCCGCCGACCCGGTTTCAGAGGCAGCGGCTTCCCGGGCAGAGGCCGACGCGCCCGGGACCGCGCTGCTGCGGACCCTCACCGGGCTCACCGCCGATCTGCCCGCCACCGATCCCGGCAAGGTTGCGGCCGCCGCCCTGCGCGGCCGCCATCCCGGCTCGGACGAGGCGGAGTTGCGCACCCTGGCGACCGAGGCGGCGGCCGGGCTGATCGCGGAGGAGCCGGAGTACTCCCGGCTGGCCGCGCGGCTGCTGGCCCTGGCGATCACCGAGGAGGCGGCCGGGCAGGGCGCGGTCTCCTTCTCGGCCTCGGTCGCGGTGGGCCACCGCGAGGGCCTGATCGCCGACTCCACCCTGGAGTTCGTCACCGCCCACGCCGCGCGGCTGGACGCACTGGTGGAGCGGGCGCTCGCGGACGGCGCCGACAACCGCTTCGGCTACTTCGGACTGCGCACCCTGCACAGCCGCTATCTGCTGCGCCACCCGACCACCCGTCAGGTGATCGAGACCCCGCAGCACTTCCTGCTCCGGGTCGCCTGCGGACTGGCCGAGGACCTCAGCGAGCGGGCCGTGGACGAGGTCGCCGAGTTGTACCGGCTCACCAGCACCCTGTCGTACCTGCCCAGCTCCCCCACGCTGTTCAACTCCGGCACCCGCCATCCGCAGATGTCCTCGTGCTATCTGCTGGACTCCCCGCTGGACGAGCTGGACTCCATCTACAACCGCTACCACCAGGTCGCGCGGCTGTCGAAGCACGCGGGCGGCATCGGGCTCTCGTACTCCCGCATCCGCGCCCGCGGTTCGCTGATCCGGGGCACCAACGGGCACTCCAACGGCATCGTGCCGTTCCTGCGCACGCTGGACGCCTCGGTGGCCGCCGTCAACCAGGGCGGCCGGCGCAAGGGCGCGGCCTGTGTCTACCTGGAGACCTGGCACGCGGACATCGAGGAGTTCCTGGAGCTGCGGGACAACACCGGTGAGGAAGCCCGCCGCACCCACAACCTCAACATCGCCCACTGGATCCCGGACGAGTTCATGCGCCGGGTCGAGGCGGATGCCTCCTGGTCGCTGTTCTCCCCGGCCGACGCGCCCCAGCTGGTGGACCTGTGGGGCGAGGAGTTCGACGCCGCCTACCGCAAGGCCGAGGCCGAGGGCCGCGCGGTCAAGCAGGTCCCGGCACGCCAGCTCTACGCCCGGATGATGCGCACCCTGGCGCAGACCGGCAACGGCTGGATGACGTTCAAGGACGCCGCCAACCGCACCGCCAACCAGACCGCCGAGCCCGGCAAGGTCGTCCACTCCTCCAACCTCTGCACCGAGATCCTGGAGGTCACCGACGACGGCGAGACCGCCGTGTGCAATCTGGGGTCGGTCAACCTCGCCGCGCACCTGGGCGAGAACGGTCAGATGGACTGGGAGCGCCTGGACGCGACCGTCCGTACCGCCGTGACGTTCCTCGACCGCGTGGTGGACATCAACTTCTACCCCACGGAAGAGGCCGGTGCCTCCAACTCCCGCTGGCGGCCGGTGGGTCTGGGGCTGATGGGCCTCCAGGACGTCTTCTTCCGGTTGCGGCTGCCCTTCGACTCCCCCGAGGCGAAGGAGCTCTCCACCCGGATCTCCGAGCGCATCATGCTGGCCGCGTACGAGGCGTCCTGTGATCTCGCCGAGCGCCACGGCCCGCATCCGGCCTGGTCCGCGACCCGCACCGCACGCGGTGTGCTGCACCCGGACCACTACACGGACGCGGTGGCCGGCTGGCCGGAGCGCTGGGAGGCGCTGCGGCAGCGGATGGCGAAGTCCGGGATGCGGAACTCGCTGCTGCTGGCGATCGCGCCCACCGCGACCATCGCCTCGATCGCCGGTGTCTACGAGTGCATCGAGCCGCAGGTCTCCAACCTCTTCAAGCGCGAGACGCTCAGCGGTGAGTTCCTCCAGGTCAACTCCTACCTGGTGGACGACCTGAAGAAGCTCGGCGTCTGGGACACCCAGACCCGCGAGGCGCTGCGCGAGTCCAACGGCTCGGTCCAGGACTTCTCCTGGGTGCCCGCGGACGTCCGGGCGCTGTACCGCACCGCGTGGGAGGTTCCGCAGCGCGCCCTGATCGACATGGCCGCGGCCCGCACGCCGTACCTCGACCAGAGCCAGTCGCTGAACCTGTTCATGGCCTCGCCGACCATCGGCAAGCTCAGCTCGATGTACGCGTACGCCTGGAAGCAGGGCATCAAGACGACGTACTACCTGCGTTCGCGCCCGGCGACCCGGATCGCTCAGTCGGCGCGCGGCGGTGGCGCTGCCGCCGCCACCATCCCCGTCCAGCAGGCGCCCGCCGACGAGGACGCCATCGCCTGCTCCCTGGAAAACCCCGAGTCCTGCGAGGCCTGCCAGTGACATCCCGCCCGTCGCCCGACCGTGTGAAGAACCTGCTCGACCCCGGCTTCGAGCTCACCCTGCGGCCGATGCGGTACCCGGAGTTCTACGACCGCTACCGCGACGCGATCAAGAACACCTGGACCGTGGAGGAGGTCGATCTCCACTCGGACGTGGCCGACCTCGCCAAGCTCTCCCCGGGCGAGCAGCATCTGATCGGCCGTCTGGTCGCCTTCTTCGCGACCGGCGACTCGATCGTGGCCAACAACCTGGTGCTGACGCTCTACAAGCACATCAACTCCCCCGAGGCGCGGCTGTACCTGTCGCGGCAGCTCTTCGAGGAGGCCGTGCACGTCCAGTTCTATCTGACGCTGCTGGACACCTATCTCCCCGATCCGGACGACCGCGCGGCGGCGTTCGCGGCCGTGGAGAACATCCCCTCCATCCGGGAGAAGGCGGAATTCTGCTTCCGCTGGATGGACTCGGTGGAGAAGCTGGACCAGTTGGAGACCAAGGCCGACCGGCGCCGCTTCCTGCTCAACCTGATCTGCTTCGCGGCGTGCATCGAGGGGCTGTTCTTCTACGGCGCCTTCGCCTATGTCTACTGGTTCCGCTCCCGCGGGCTGCTGCACGGCCTGGCGACCGGCACCAACTGGGTGTTCCGCGACGAGTCGATGCACATGGAGTTCGCGTTCTCGGTGGTGGACACCGTCCGCCAGGAGGAGCCCGACCTCTTCGACGACGAGCTCGAGGACCAGGTCACCGAGATGCTGAAGGAGGCCGTCGAGGCGGAGCTCCAGTTCGCCCGCGATCTGTGCGGTGACGGGCTGCCGGGCATGAACACCGCCTCGATGCAGGAGTACCTCCAGTGCGTGGCCGACCAGCGCCTGATGCGCCTCGGCTTCCCCACCGTCTTCGGCTCGGAGAACCCGTTCTCCTTCATGGAGCTCCAGAACGTCCAGGAGCTGACCAACTTCTTCGAGCGGCGCGCCTCGGCGTACCAGGTCGCCGTCGAGGGCTCGGTCTCCTTCGACGACGACTTCTGATCGCCCGGCCGTTCACCGGCGCAACACACCGCGGGCCGGACTCCCTTGAGGGGTCCGGCCCGCGGCGTCGGGTGAAGGGGCGCTCAGTCGTTGGGCACCGTCTCGTAGCGCGGGGTGCCCTCGGCCATCTGCCGCAGCACGTCCTTGCGGTCGCGCTTGGAGAGCCGGTCGATGTAGAGGCGGCCGTAGAGATGGTCGGTCTCGTGCTGGAGGCAGCGTGCGAAGTAGCCGGTGCCGCGCACCGCGACCGGCTTGCCCTCGGCGTCCTGGCCGCGCACCACGGCGACGTCCGGGCGGGGCAGCTCGGCGTAGGCGGCGGGGACGGACAGACAGCCCTCGTTGGAGTCGTCCAGCACCCGGCTCTCGGCGGGCAGCTCGTCCAGCACCGGGTTGCAGACCACGCCCACGTGCCGGACGCCCTCGTCATCCATGCAGTCGTAGACGAAGACCTTCAGGTCGACGCCGATCTGGTTGGCGGCCAGGCCCACGCCCTCCGCCGCCCGCTGGCTGGCGAACATGTCGTCGACGAGCCGCGCCAGGTCGTCGCCGAACTCGGTCACATCCTTGCACTCGCGGTGCAGTACCGGATTGCCGACGACGGTGATCGGGCGGGCGGTGCCGCGCTCGCGGTGGGCCCGCTCGCGCTCCTCGCAGTTCTCCGTGTCCACGACGAACTCGCCGTCCACCTGCTGTTCAGTGCCTTGCTGCGACATCGTCCGCCGTACGCCTTCCGTGAACCCTGATGCGTCGCCCTACAGAGTACGGCCCGCCCGGAGTGACATGGACGTCAGCAGAGCCCATACCGGCCATCGGCGGGGCATACCGGCCCTCGGGCCGCCCGGGGTCAGCAGACCTCTTCCAGATCCCGCCACTCACGGGTGTCCGGGCTGTCGGCGACCCAGCCGTCCAGCAGCCCCCGCACCAGCCCGCTCGGGGCGGCGATCCCGCATTCGCGCTCGGCGACCCACAGCGAGCCCGAGCCCGCCGTACGGTGCCCCAGCGGCCCGGGGTGGCCCGGCTCACTGTGGTCGTGCGGATCCAGGTGCTCGCCCTCGCCCTCGTCACTGGGCATCCGGCTCTCCGAGCAGGAGCGGCACAGCAGCCGCACCGAGGACGACCAGTCCTCCGCGGCGAAGCCCGCGTCCGCCGCGAGCCGCTCCAGGGCGTCCCGGTCGGCCTCGGTGGCGGCCTCCAGCAGCACCACCCAGGTCGGCACCGGGGACGGCGCCCACAGCTCGATCTCGTCGAAGACGGGGTAGGCCGGGCCCGCGGAGGTCACCCGCTCACCGTGCGGAACGCCGTCGTGCAGCACCACCTCGCCCCAGCGCCGCCCGGAGGACGGCAGCGGGATGGACAGCACCTCGATCCGGGCCGGGTCCAGCCTGCGGCCCCAGACCACCTCGGCCTCGCCCTCCGGCGACAGCCGCACCGCCGCGCTGCCCAGCTCCATGCCCAGCGGCTCACCGGACGCGGATGCCTCACCGGGCACCTTCAGTCCGTACGCCTGCCAGGCGCGGCGGGCCAGCGGCCAGTCCTGGAGGGCGGTGGCGGCGATGCCCACGTTCCACCAGTCGGGGGCGCCGGTCTCACGGTCCAGCAGGGCGACCGCGCGCAGCCCGGCGGCGCGGGCCTGCTCCCAGTCGTGCCGGAACTTGTGCAGCAGGGCCAGGTTGAACCAGGACTCCGACAGCCACGGCTCCAGGTCGGCGGCGCGGGTCAGCAGCGCGCCCGCGTCCTCGTACCGGCCGTCGCCGATGAGCGTGAACGCACGGTCCGTGGCCTGCCGCCATGAGGCGGACGGCCGGTGCCGTACCTTGCCGAAGATCTTCACGATTCCCGCCTGCCGGTATCGAAGTAGTCCCGCACCAGATGCCTTCGCGGACGGCGTCGCCCTCCCTGGAGGACAACCTGCCACACATTCGCGGACATCTCAGCCCGGCCCCTCTCGCTTCGGCCGGGACACGACGCCCACCACACCTCCTTGCCACCGGCCATCGGCCCGACACCCCTCTCCTCGCATCCAACCATGCCTCTTGGGAGACCCGCTCATTACCCATGAGTTCTCAACGGGGACCGGCCGTACACCGGGCGGGACAGCACCGTGGCGAGCGCCTCGACCACCGCCGGGTCGAAGTCACGGGCCGTGGCCAGCCGCAGCCGCTCCAGGGCGTGCAGCGGGGCCGCTCCCGCGGTGCCCGCCGGGCCCGCTGCCCCTGCCGCCGGCCCGGCCGCCGGTCCGGCCGCCAGCTCGGTGTACGCGTTCACCGCGCGCACGATACGCGCGGTGAGCGGCTGGTCCCGGTACGGGTCGGCCTGGCGCTCCACGATCACCGCCACCTCCGCGGGTACCCCGGTCTGGCGTACCACAGCACCTCCCAGCAGCGCGATTCTGCGCTGTTCCGCCCCGGGCAGCGGTTCGGTGGCCCCCGCGGGCACCGGGTCAAGCAGCGAGAGCTGCCCGATGTCGTGCATCAGCGCCGCGTACTCCAGCACGGTCAGCGCCGGTTCGGAAAGTCCCAGCTCACGGCCGACGGCCCGGCTGAGTTCGGCGACCCGGCGGGCGTGGCCCGCGGGGGTGTACCCGGCTATCTCGGTCGAGCGGGCCAGTGAGGCGATGGTCTGGCGGTAGGTGGCCCGTATGCCCGCGTAACGGCGGAACGCGTACTGGATCAGCAGCAGCGGCACCGACAGCACCGGAAGCGCCCACAGTCCGGCGACGGCGACCGCGAGCGCCATCACCACCCCGGTCGCGCAGATCGCCGACCCCACCCCGGGCAGCGCCCGCAGTTCGTCGCGCAGCAGCGGGACGTACGGCCAGCCGGTACGGGCCCGGGCCAGGGCAGCCGCCAGCACGGCGTCGCACAGCGCGGTCAGGGCCGGCAGCGCGAGCAAGTAGCCGACCACCTGCGGCCCCTGGCCGAACCAGGAGGACAACCGGCCGGTGTGGTGCAGCGGTTGGAAGCAGGTGGCGGCGAACGCGACGGTGAGCACCCGGCGGGCGGTGTGCTCGGGGTCGGCCGGGCAGCCGAACGCCAGCCGCGGCACCATGCCCGCCAGGGAAGCGGCCACGACGACGGTGACCACTTGGAGGACGCCGTGTGTGGTCGGCTCCCCGCCGAGGTTCCCCAGCAGGGCGTAGCCGAGGGCGCCCGCGGCGGCCACGGGCGCGGGCTCACCTCGCTGTTCGTGCGCCCCGCTCGCGCCGCTCGCACGCGGGAGCGCGGGCGGAACATCGGCGCACCGGATGGCCTCCCCGACGGCGATGAGCACCCCGAAGGCCAGCGCCGCCTCCGGCTCGCGCACCCCGTGCCACTCGGTCCAGCCGAGCGCGACAACGGCGAGCGCCCCGGCGGCGCCGTACACCCCGGCCACGGTGAGCGACCCCGTCCGCCGATCCGCCGCACCTCGTACCCGGCCCCGCCGCACCCGGCTCACCGCCCGGCCGTGCCGCCCGGCGAGCCGGTCGAGGGGGTCGGTGAGCCAGGGTGCCGCTCCGGACGGTCCGGACGGGCCGGGCCGTTCGTCCGCCCGTCCCGCCCGTCCCGCCGGGTCCGGCGACGCGGGCACGCCACCGGGGGCGCCCCGCCGGTCCGCCTGGCCCTCCGGGTCGTCCGCGCGGCCCGGCCGCCCGCGCGCGATGCGTTCGGCGGCACTCTCGTCCCGCGCGCGGCACTCGTCGGCGGGGTCGCGGTCGCCCGTCATGGCGCACCGTCCGCCGTGTCCGGGCGCGCCGCCGGGGCGGACGGGCCGGGGGCCGTCGCGGCGACGGGTTCGGGGAGGGCCCGCGGCGCGTCTGCCGGAGCGTTTCCTCGCTCCTCACCGGCGGCGTCCGAGGTGACGGCCGCGTGCCAGCCGTGGCGGTCCAGGGCGCGGGCCAGAGCCCGCACCATCCGGGGGTCGAAATGCGAGCCCGCGCACCGCTTGAGCTCCTCGACCGCCGTGGGCACCGGCCGCGCCCGCCGGTACGTACGCGTCGAGGTCATCGCGTCGAAGGCGTCGGCGACCGCGACCACCCGGGCGAACTCCGGGATCTGCGTCCCGGCGAGCCCGTACGGATAGCCGGTGCCGTCCAGCCGCTCGTGGTGGTGCAGGATGGCCGCGCGCGCCTCGCCCAGGAAGCCGATGCCGCGCACCATCTCGTGGCCGTACTCGGGGTGCAGTTCGATGATCCGGCGCTCGTCGGGGGTCAGCGGCCCGTTCTTGCGCAGGATCCGGGTGGGGACGCCCAGCTTGCCCACGTCGTGGAGGATGCCCGCGATCCGCAGCGCCTCGAGCCGGTCGCCGCTCACCCCCAGCTCGCGGGCGATCATCGCCGAGGCACGGCCGACCCGTTCGCTGTGGCCCCGGGTGTAGCGGTCCTTGATGTCGACGGCCTGGACCAGGGCACGGATGGTGGCCTGGTGGGCGGTGCGCTCCCGGTGGTACAGCGCGAAGACGCACGCGGAGACGTAGATCGGCAGCAGCACCAGTAGAGCCGCCGCCGGTCCGTAGGGGCTGTGCCAGAGCACCGCCATGGCCAGCCCCGCGGGCCCGTGCACCAGATGCGGGGCGAGTGAGCCGAGGACCCGGCCGTGCCAGGCGGCGCGCGGGGAGTGGCGCTCGGCGGTGACCAGCACCCCGCACTCCAGGGCGATCACGGCCAGGCAGAGCACGAGCGCGGTGGCCGTCGCGGCGGCCAGGGCGGACGGGAAGCCGGGTGCGCCGGGGGCCCGGACGGAGTCGAGCGCCGCCCGCCCGCCGAGCGCGGCGAAGGTCTGTCCGGCGGCCCAGACGGCCACGGCGAGCTGCCCCGCGTGCCAGATCCGGCGTACCCCGGCCGGGCGCCGTTCGACGGGCGCGAGCAGCGCGCCGGGCACGGCGACCAGCGACGCGGCGGCGGGCGGCAGCAGAAAAGCCCCGGCCAGAAGCACGGGGCTGTACCACTCCGGCCAGGGGGCCCGGGTCCCACGGGCCCCCGCCGCGTAGACCGCGGAGAGGAGGACAACGGTGGCCCAGGGGACGGCGGCCTGGCACCGGAGCAGCGGGGCGGCACACAGCGCGGCGGCGAGCACGGCGCACAGAACATAGACGCGCGCCCCGAGAGGAAGTGCCCGCACGGCGCCCTCCTCCCGGTCCATATCCGCCCTGGCGCCCCTGACGGGCGGGGCGGGTCAGACTCGGGAGAATAGAGCCGCGAACGGCGGGGACGACCGGGCGAGCCGCCCTATTGCACACCTTCGGGTGATGATCGGACCGCTGGGGCACGCCGCGCGGCGATCACACTCCGCCGCGGGTCACTCCTGGGCGGTGCTGGGGGTGCTCTCCGGAGCCAGGGTCTCCACGGTGATCTCCCGCTCGGGGACCACCTCTCCGGCCCGGATCAGCTCGATCCGGCCCATGACCTTCGACCGGAGGTCGCTGGGCACGTCGTCATGGCCGCAGCACCGCTTGACCAGCTTCTTCACGGCCTTCTCCAGGCCGTACTTCTCCAGGCACGGGGAGCACTCGTCGAAGTGCACCTCGAACTTGGCGCAGTCGCCGTCCGGCATCTCGTGGTCGAGGAACTCGTAGAGGTGGTCGAGGACCTCGGAGCAATCCGTCTCGTGCGGCTCTCCGCAGCTCATGAGTCCGCGCCTTTCCGATCGTGCGACTCGTCCGCCGCGGCGGTCGCGCCCGCCGGGACCAGCCCGCGCCCACGCGCGTAGTCCTCCAGCAGTCCACGCAGCTGACGGCGCCCCCGGTGCAGACGGGACATCACCGTACCGATGGGTGTACCCATGATGTCCGCGATCTCCTTGTAGGCAAACCCCTCGACATCCGCGAGGTACACCGCGATGCGGAACTCCTCGGGAATGGCCTGAAGGGCCTCCTTGACATCCGAATCCGGCAGGTGGTCGAGGGCCTGTGACTCGGCGGAGCGCAGCCCGGTCGACATATGCGACTCGGCGCGCGCAAGCTGCCAGTCCTCGATCTCCTCGGCCGCGCTGCGCTGCGGTTCGCGCTGCTTCTTGCGGTACGAGTTGATGAAGGTGTTGGTGAGGATGCGGTACAACCACGCCTTGAGGTTGGTGCCCTCACGGAACTGGTGGAAGGAGCCGTACGCCTTGGCGTAGGTCTCCTGCACGAGGTCCTCGGCATCGGCCGGATTGCGCGTCATGCGCAGCGCGGCGGAGTACATCTGGTCGAGGAAGGTGAGGGCGTCCCGCTCGAAGCGCGCATTGCGCTCGGCAGCCGTCTCCTGCGGCCGCTCGGCCGGCACTCCCTCGTTGACGCCGTCGGTCTCTGCGTCGGGCCCAGTGACCTGACCCACCTCCTCCAGCTTCGGGGCGGGGCCGGATGCGGACCCGCTCGAATCGGAGGATAGACGACGATCCGGTCCGCCCGCCGCTTCAATTTTTGCGGTCTGCGCCGCTTCCGCTTCCGTCCACTCCAGGTCAGCGGCGTGCGGACGGGCCGGGCAAGCAAGCGAACCCATGCGGGGAACTCCCTTTCCTCGTGCGGTGCCATCGCGCGGTGAATACCGATGACCGCTACAACACCGGACCCGGCCATGGCATTCCCGCGGCGTTCCGGGCCCGGCGGCGCGGTCCGGGACCCGGCGGGCTCAGCCCAGGGCCCGGGGCAGCCATCCGCTGACGGCCCCGGTGATCAGCGCGAGCGTCTCCGGTTCGTCCACCCCGGCCGACTTCGGCACCGCGAAACCGTGGTCACCGTGGGGCACCTCGACCAGTTCGGTACCGGCGGGCAGCTCCGGGAACTCCTCAGGGCGTCCGAACGGATCCCGGCCACCCTGGACGACCAGTGTCGGCACCCCCGCCCCCAGCAGCTCCTCGGCCCGCGACTTCTCCGGCTTGCCCGGCGGGTGCAGCGGAAAGGACAGCGCCAGTACGGCGGCGGCGCCCAGCTCACGGGCGGTCCGGCAGGCCACCCGGGCACCCGCGCTGCGGCCGCCCGCGACGATCGGCAGCCCGGCCTTCGCCACGGCGGGCCACAGGGCGCGCCAGCCGGTGTCGAGGGTCTTGGGCGCGGGCGCGACCTTCTTCCCGGCCACCCGCCACGGCTGCTCGACCAGGGCGACGCTCACCCCGTGCCCGGGCAGCGCGGCGGCCAGGGCGCGCAGGTCCCGCGCCTCGATCCCGCCGCCCGCGCCATGGCTCACGGCGAGCACCGCGTGGGCGCCGGGGGCGCGATGCCAGGTGATGCGGGCGTCACCGACCGGGGTCGGCACGGTTTCGGTCGTCTTCGTACTCACCCGGCCATCCTGCCCTGCGACGGGGCCGGACGGCGGGGAGCGACCCGGGCGCGGCCTTCTTCCCGGCCACCGCGGTCAGAAGAGGGTGGCCTCCTCCGGCGCCTCCAGCTCCGTCACCAGCTCCGGCCCGTTGTTGCGAACATCACTGACCCCGGTCCCGACCGGATAGGCGCGCAGCAGACCCGCGGGCGGCGGAGCCAGCAGCGGACGCAGATCGTCCGGATCGGTACGGACGGGATCCAGCCACTCCGCCCAGCGGTCCTCGGTCAGCACCAGCGGCATCCGGGGATGGATATCGGCCAGTGAGCGCGGTCCGGCGCCCTCGCCCGCCCCGCCGCGCACCTCGGCGAACGGCTCCTGCTCCGCCTCCGTGGTGATCACCGTGCAGGTCACCCACCACGCCCGCGGATGCTCGTCCGGCAGCGTCCGGTCCCGCCAGAACTCGTACAGCCCGGCCATCGCCATCACCGCGCCGTCCACCGGGGTCACGAAGTACGGCTGCTTGCGCGGTCGCTTCCGCTTCCCCTTCTCCTCCAGCTGCCGCTCCGCGGACCCGGTCACCCACTCGAAATAGCCGTCGGCGGGCAGGATGCACCGGCGCGAGGCGAACGGCCGCCGGTACGAGGGCTTCTCGTGCACCGTCTCCGCCCGGGCATTGATCATCTTCACCCCGCCCTCGGGCGACTTCGCCCAGGACGGCACCAGTCCCCACTTCAGCGCCCTGAGCTGGCGCACCGCACGCGGCTCCGCGGCGTCCTTCAGGGGGCGTTCGAGTACCGCGTACACGTCCTTGGTGGGCGCGACGTTCCAGTCGGGCGCCAGGGTCTCCGCCGGCTCCCACTTCTCCACTCCGAAGAGGCCGGCGAGATCCTCCGGCCTCCGGCTCGCTGCGTATCGACCGCACATAGGTGCCACACTGCCACGACGCCCGCGCCCGGTGACCACCGAGCCGGGAAGAGAGCCCGACGGCCGCCGGACGGCCGACCGCAACGCCTGCCGCGAGGAGCCGCCCGCCCATGGACGCCACGAACGCCGCCGAGCTGTGGGACCGCGTCGTCGGGACCCAGCCGGACCCCACCAGCTGGCTGGTCGCCTCCACCGGGCTCATCGCACTGGCGGTGGTGGTCTTCCGGACCACCTGGCGGATCTCACGCAACGCCATCACCATCGCCCACGAGGGCGGCCACGGGCTGGTCGCGCTGCTCAGCGGGCGGCGGCTGGACGGCATACGTCTGCACTCGGACACCTCGGGGCTGACCGTCTCCCGCGGCAAGCCCACGGGCCTCGGCATGATCCTCACCGCCGCCGCCGGATACACCGCCCCCTCGCTGCTCGGCGTGGCCGGTGCCTGGCTGCTGGCCTCGAACCACATCACCGCTCTGCTGTGGGGGGCCACGGCGCTGCTCGTCGTGATGCTGGTGATGATCCGCAACGCCTACGGGGTGCTCACCGTCGTGGTCACCGGGGGCGCCTTCCTCCTCGTCTCCTGGCTGACCGGACCGGAGGTGCAGGCGGCCTTCGCCTACGCGGTGGTGTGGTTCCTGCTGCTGGGCGGCGTCCGCCCGCCCTTCGAGCTCCAGAGCAAGCGCCGCGGCGGGGGCGCCTATGACTCCGATCCCGACCAACTGGCCCGGCTGACCGGCATTCCGGCCGGTGCCTGGCTGCTGATGTTCCACACCGTCTCGCTGTGCTCGCTGCTCGCGGGCGGCCGCTGGCTGATGGGGATGTGAGCCGCACAAGCCCCCGGCGCACCCCGTGCGCCAGCTGGCGCAGAGCTGTGTTTCGACTGGGTTTCGCCACTTTTGATCAAGAATCGCACTCTCAGCGAACCACTAAAGTGAGACCCATGACCGGCATTGAGACCTCCCCGGGTACGCACCCCGCCCTCTGGCCCGCTCCGACCGCCGACGGAGCGGTTGACGCGACCGTCACCGTGCCCGGATCGAAGTCGGTTACCAACCGCGGTCTGATCCTCGCCGCGCTCGCCGCCGAACCCGGCTGGCTGCGCCGCCCGCTCCGCTCCCGCGACACCCTGCTGATGGCCGAGGCGCTGCGGGCGATGGGCGTGGGCATCGAGGAGGGCGTGGGTCCCGACGGCGGCGGCGAGGTGTGGCGGGTCATCCCGGCCGGTCTGCACGGCCCGGCCACCGTCGACGTCGGCAACGCGGGCACCGTGATGCGCTTCCTGCCGCCGGTCGCCGCCCTGGCCGACGGCCCGGTCCGGTTCGACGGCGACCCGCGCTCCCACGAGCGGCCGCTGCACGGGGTGATCGACGCGCTGCGCGCGCTCGGTGCCCGGATCGACGACGACGGCCGCGGCGCGCTGCCGATGACCGTCCACGGCGGCGGAGCGCTGGACGGCGGCCCGGTGCGGATCGACGCCTCGTCCTCGTCCCAGTTCGTCAGCGCGCTGCTGCTGTCCGCGCCGCGCTTCAACCAGGGGGTCGAGGTGCGCCATGTCGGCGCCGCGCTCCCCTCCCTGCCGCACATCCGGATGACCGTCGACATGCTGCGCGCCGCGGGCGCCCGGGTGGACACCGCCGAGGCGGGCGGTGAGCGGGGCGTCTGGCGGGTGGCGCCGAGCGCGCTGCTCGGCCGCGACCTGGTCGTCGAGCCGGATCTGTCCAACGCGGCTCCGTTCCTGGCGGCCGCCCTGGTCACCGGGGGCCGGGTGACCATCCCCGACTGGCCCGAGCACACCACCCAGCCCGGGGACGAGCTGCGCCGGATCTTCACCGAGATGGGCGGCTCCTGCGAGCTGACCGAGACCGGTCTGACCTTCACCGGCACCGGCCGGATCACCGGTATCGACGCCGATCTGCACGAGGTGGGCGAGCTCACCCCGGTGATCGCCGCGGTCGCGGCGCTCGCCGACTCCGAGTCGGTGCTGCGCGGCATCGGCCATCTGCGGCTGCACGAGACCGACCGGCTCGCCGCCCTCGCCAAGGAGATCAACGGTCTGGGCGGCGATGTCACCGAGACCGAGGACAGCCTGCGCATCGTGCCGGCGCCGCTGCGCGGCGGGATCTTCCACACCTATGAGGACCACCGGCTGGCCACCGCCGCCGCCGTCATCGGCCTGGCCGTCGAGGGTGTCCAGATCGAGAACGTGGCGACCACCGCCAAGACCCTGCCCGACTTCCCCGGCCTGTGGACCGGCATGCTCGACGCGACGACACCCTCGGCGCGGAGAGCCTGAGAGCCTGCCGCCATGCGCCGCTACGGCAAGCACACCGACGAGGACGACGTACGGGTCCGCCCCAACCGCAAGGGCAACCGTCCGCGCACCAACATCCGCCCCAAGCACGAGGACGCCGCCGAGGGCTTTGTGCTGACGATCGACCGCGGACGGCTCACCGTCCTGGTCGAGGACCGCACCATCATCGCCATGAAGGCCCGTGAACTGGGCCGCAAGGGTGTGGTGGTGGGCGACCGGGTCGCGATCGTCGGCGATCTGTCCGGCGACAAGGACACCCTGGCCCGGATCGTCCGGGTCGAGGAGCGGTCCTCGGTGCTGCGCCGGACCGCCGATGACGACGACCCGTACGAGCGGGTGGTGGTCGCCAACGCCGAGCAGCTGGCCATCGTCACCGCGCTCGCCGACCCCGAACCCCGGCCGCGGCTGATCGACCGCTGTCTGGTGGCCGCCTTCGACGCGGGTCTGGAGCCGCTGCTCGTCCTCACCAAGTCCGATCTGGCCCCGGCCGACACCCTGCTCGGGACGTACGAGGCGCTCGGCGTGCCCTATGTCGTCACCAACCGGGAGGAACTGACCGACGGCCAGGCCGCCGACCGGGTGCGGGAGCGGCTCGCGGACCGGATCACGGTCTTCGTCGGCCACTCCGGCGTGGGCAAGACGACCCTGGTCAACGCACTGGTACCGGACCGTAAACGGGCCACCGGCCGGGTGAACGCGGTCACCGGCCGCGGCCGCCACACCACTACCTCGGCGCTCGCCCTCCCCCTGCCGGACGACAAGGGATGGGTGATCGACACCCCGGGGGTGCGCTCCTTCGGACTGCACCATGTGGATCCGGCGCGGGTCATCCACGCCTTCCCCGACCTCGAGCCGGGCACGGCGGACTGTCCGCGCGCATGCAGCCATGACGAGCCGGACTGCGCGCTGGACCAGTGGGTGGCCGACGGCCACGCCGGCCCCGCCCGGCTGTACTCGCTGCGGCGGCTGCTCGCCACCCGGGAGCGGCGCGAGGGGGACTGACCCGGGCCCCCGGCCACGTTTGCCACCCACCACGGGAGGTAAATGGATAATCGCATCAAGGCGCACTCCGGCGATGGCGGCCGTCAGCGGTACGGGAGGAGTCTGTATGGCGTGGCTGCTGGTCGTGGTCGCCGGGCTCCTCGAGACCGGGTTCGCCGTCTGTCTCAAGCTCTCGCACGGCTTCACCCGCATCTGGCCCACGATCGCCTTCTGCGTGTTCGCCCTCGGCAGCTTCGGGCTGCTGACACTGTCGCTGAAAAAGCTGGACGTGGGCCCGGCGTACGCGGTGTGGACGGGGATCGGGGCGGCCGGCACCGCGATCTACGGCATGGTCTTCCTCGGCGATCTGGTCTCCACCCTCAAGATCGTCTCCATCACTCTGGTGATCGTCGGGGTAATAGGGCTCCAGCTCTCCGGCTCGGGGCACTGAGCGCCGCCGAGGCCAGCGCGCCGCGCACCACCGTCGCCACGTCCGCCGCCGGGGCGGGGGCGACCACATAGGCCAGTGCCAGCCGCGCGGCCGTGTCGCAGGCGCGGACCAGCTCCCCCGGCCCGCCCCACGGCCACTGGCTTGCCAGCAACCGCACCGACCGCTCCCGCACCTGGCCCAGCAGCTCGACCGGCGAGGGCAGCGGCGCCATGGTCTCCGCCCGCTCCGCGGCCCGGGGCCGCAGGGAGCGCGACGGCCGCGGGGGCGCCGGGTCGAGCCGTAAGGGCGCGGGCAGCCGGTCTTCCCAGCAGCCCGTGAGCACCGCCCGGACCAGCGGATTCTCGGTCGCGGCACGGACCGTCCAGACGGCCGCGGCGGCCAGCCGCTCCCCCGGGTCCGCGGGGCCGGGCGGCTGGGTGAGCGCCTGTTCCACCCCGCTCAGATACGCGTCCGCCTCGCGCCGTACCAGGGCGCGGGCCAGTCCGTCCTTGCCGCCGAACTCGTTGTAGAGGGTCTGCCGCGAGACCCCGGCCGCGGTCGCCACATCGACCATCCGGACCGCCGCCCACGAGCCTCCCGCGAGCGCGGTGTAGGCCGCGTCCAACAAGGATTCGCGCGCTGCGGGCACCGCCACCTCCCCGGCCGGGTGCGGACAGAATTGACGGATCGACACACATAGTCAAGGGATCCCGTGCGCTCCGACGCACCGGGACGCGCCCGCGCCCCTGTGGATTCGGCTCATTCCCTGTCGATACTGTTCGGCCATGCCCGACTACCACGATGACCTGCGTCTCGCCCATGTCCTGGCCGACGCCGCCGATGCCACGACCATGGAGCGGTTCAAGGCCCTCGACCTCCAGGTCGAGACCAAACCCGACATGACCCCGGTGAGCGAGGCCGACAAGGCGGCCGAGGAGCTGATCCGCAGCCAGCTGCAACGTGCCCGGCCACGTGACGCGGTGCTCGGCGAGGAGTTCGGCAGCGAGGGCAGCGGACCCCGCCGCTGGGTGATCGACCCGATCGACGGCACCAAGAACTACGTCCGCGGAGTCCCGGTCTGGGCCACCCTGATCGCGCTGATGGAGCGCGGCGAGGGCGGCGACCGACCGGTGGTCGGGGTGGTCTCGGCTCCGGCGCTGAGCCGCCGCTGGTGGGCCGCCGAGGGGCTCGGGGCGTACACCGGACGGAGTCTGTCGTCCGCCAGCCGGCTGCGGGTCTCCCAGGTGACCCGGCTCGCCGACGCCTCGTTCGCGTACTCCTCGCTCAGCGGCTGGGAGGAGCGCGGGAAGCTGGACGGCTTCCTGGAGTTGACCCGCGCCTGCTGGCGCACCCGCGGCTACGGCGACTTCTGGCCGTACATGATGGTCGCCGAGGGTTCGGTGGACATCTGCGCCGAGCCGGAGCTGTCGCTGTGGGACATGGCGGCGAACGCGGTGATCGTCCAGGAGGCGGGCGGCCGCTTCACCGGGCTGGACGGGGTGCCGGGGCCGAACAGCGGTGACGCGGCGGCGTCCAACGGACTGCTCCACGGCCCGCTGCTGGATCACCTCCGGTCCTGACGTCCCCGGGGGCGCTTCGGGGCCCGCTCAGACCCTCAACCGGCGCGCAGGAGCCAGGAAGTGGCAGTTCCACTTCCGCGCGCCCTTGTTGAGTCCGCCACGGCATGTGAACATGAGAATCCAGGACCTTGTGAATTTGTGAATCCATTCACACTCATGGATTCACCAAGGAGGTGGCTCCATCCATGCCCATGTACGTCCGTGACGCCATGAGCTCGGTGGTCCTCACCATCGGCCCCGCACATACGCTCCGCCAGGCCGCCCGGCTGATGTCGGCCCGCCGGGTCGGATCGGCCGTCGTGCTCGACCCCGACACCAGCGGACTCGGCATTCTCACCGAGCGCGACATCCTCAACTCCCTGGGCGAGGGCCAGGATCCGGACCTCGAGACCGCGCACTCCCACACCACCGCCGACGTCGTCTTCGCCGCCCCCGGGTGGACGCTGGACGAGGCCGCCCGCACGATGACCCACGGCGGCTTCCGCCATCTCATCGTGCTCGAGGCGGGCGACCCCGTCGGGGTGGTCTCGGTGCGCGACATCATCCGCTGCTGGGCTCCGGTCCAGCAGCCCGCGATGGCCTGAGGCACCCGGCCCGAGGCACGCGGAGAGGCCGGAGCCCACTGGCGTCCGGCCTCTCCGGTTCGGTACGGCAAGCGCCCCTCAGCCGCGCAGGGCCTGGACCGCGGCCTCCAGCCGCTTGCCGTAGTCGGCATCCGCCCTGCGGAAGTTCTCGATCGCCCGCAGCGCGATGTCGTCGCGCGACACCTGCGCGATGAAACCCGCCAGGTTGGCGATCAGACGCTCCTTCTCCTCGTCCGACATCAGCCGGTAGAGGGTGCCCGCCTGGACGAAGTCGTCGTCCTCGGCGTGCGTGGGAGCCGCATGGTCACCGGTGTGGCCGGAGACCGCGACCGGCTGCCACAGCGGCCTGCCCAGCTGCGCCGGACCGCCGAAGCTGTTCGGCTCGTAGTTCTTGGCGCCCGCGTGACGGCCGTCGTAGAGGAAGCCGTCCCGGCCGTGGGTACGCGCCTCGGTGGCGTGCGGACGGTTCACCGGCAGGTGGTCGGCGTTGATGCCGACGCGGTAGCGGTGGGCGTCGCCGTAGGCGAACAGCCGGCCCTGGAGCATCTTGTCCGGGGACGGGCCGATGCCCGGCACCAGATGGGCCGGCGAGAAGATCGACTGCTCGACTTCGGCGAAGATGTTCCGCGGGTTGCGGTTGAGTTCGAGCTTGCCGATCTCGATCGGCGGGTAGTCCTCGTGCGGCCAGACCTTGGTCAGGTCGAAGGGGTTGAAGCGGTAGTCCGCCGCGTCCGCCGCGGGCATGATCTGCACCTGGACGGTCCAGCTCGGGAAGTCCCCGCGCTCGATGGCCTCGCGCAGATCGCGCTGGTGGCTGTCGGGGTCCTTGCCCGCGATCACCTCGGCCTCTTCCGAGGTGAGGTTCTTGATGCCCTGGTCGGTCTTGAAGTGGTACTTGACCCAGAAGACCTCACCGGCGTCGTTGTTCCACTGGAAGGTGTGCGAGCCGTAGCCGTTCATGTGGCGGTACGAGGCGGGGATACCGCGGTCGCCGAACAGCCAGGTCACCTGGTGGGTGGACTCGGGCGACAGTCCCCAGAAGTCCCAGACGTTGTCCGCCTCCTGGGAGCCGGTGTACGGATCGCGCTTCTGGGTGTGGATGAAGTCGGGGAACTTGATGGCGTCCTTGATGAAGAACACCGGGGTGTTGTTCCCGACGAGGTCGTAGTTGCCCTCCTCGGTGTAGAACTTCAGCGCGAAACCGCGCGGGTCGCGCACCGCGTCCGCCGAGCCGAGACTGCCCGCCACCGTGGAGAAGCGCAGGAACGTCTCGGTCTGCTTGCCGACCTCGGAGAGGAACGTCGCGCGGGTGTAACGCGTCACATCCGCGGTCACCGTGAAGGTGCCGTACGCACCGGCCCCGCGCGCGTGGACGATCCGCTCCGGGATGCGCTCGCGGTTGAAGTGGGCCAGCTTCTCGATCAGGTGCTGGTCCTGGATCAGACCCGGACCGCCGCTACCCGCCGTCTCGCTGTTCTGGTTGTCCGCCACCGGAGCGCCGGACTCCGTGGTCAGTGGACCGCCGATGTTGCCCTGGACCGTCACGTGCGCCTCCCGCGTACTCGTGTGGTGACCCTCGGTCTGGAGTGAGCACCACCCTACATTGGACTTTGTCTAAGTCAAGAACGCATGGAGACTGATACCGGATCCGGCCATGGACTCACCCGCTGCTACCCTTGTCCTTATCTGACTGATAGGTGAATGGCATGAGTGACCTGCTGGAACGGCTCCGGGGACGCGGCTGGCGACTGACCGCGCAGCGACGTGTCGTCGCCGAGGTCCTCGACGGGGACCATGTGCACTACACCGCCGACGAGGTTCATGCACTGGCGGCCGGCCGCCTGCCCGAAATCTCGCGCGCCACGGTGTACAACACGCTCGGTGAGCTCGTCTCGCTCGGCGAGGTGATCGAGGTCAGCACCGACGGACGGGCCAAGCGCTACGACCCGAACGCCCACCACGCCCACCAGCACCTGGTGTGCGCGCGGTGCGGCACGATCCGTGATGTCCACCCCACCGGCGACCCACTGGCCGACCTGCCCGCGCGGGAGCGCTTCGGCTTCGCGGTCTCCGAGGTCGAGGTGACCTACCGCGGGCTCTGCCCCGACTGCGTGGCCGCCTGACGCCCTGGGGGTGCCCCGTGCGTCGCGGACATCCCCGAGCCGTCCCCGAGCATGACGAAGGGCCCGGATCCTGAGGATCCGGGCCCTTCGCTCTCGTAGCGGGGACAGGATTTGAACCTGCGACCTCTGGGTTATGAGCCCAGCGAGCTACCGAGCTGCTCCACCCCGCGTCGGTGTGGACCAACCTTAACCCGCGGCCGACTCTCGGAGCAAACCGGTTACCCCCGCGCCACCCGCGCGCAACGGGACGGCCCCGGACCTGCCCTACGGCGTAGCCGGACGGCTACGCCGTGAGCTCCTGTTGCAGCGCTTCCCGCAGCCGGGCAGCCCGCTCGGTGACCTCCGCGGGCCCCAGCTCGACCGCCCGCGCACACCACCGCTGTCCCTCGGTCAGCGCACCGCGGCGGGCCGCCAGCAGCGCGAGCCGCAGCGCGGCGCGGCCGTGTCCGGCCCCGGCCGCGCGCGTCCACCACAGGGCGGCCTCCGGCTCGCTGCCCTCGCGGGCCAGCAGCAGCCCGAGGTTGAACGCGCCGTTGCTGCTGCCCGCCTCGGCGGCCATCCGGTACCAGCGCGCGGCCTCGACCACATCGCCCCGGGCGGCGGCGAGCATGCCCACCCGCACCTGGGCGCGGCGGTGGCCCTGGCGCGCCGCGCGCTCGTACCACTCCTCGTACTCGGGGACGGTGCCGTCGTCGGCCGCCGGGGCGGGGAACCGCGTCCCGGACGAGGTGCCCAGAGCGGTGCCGGTGGCCGTGGGGTCACCGCCGACCGCCGAGCGGTCGAGCAGCGCGGCCAGCTGGAATGCGGCCTCGGCGCTGCCGCCGCCCGCGGCGCAGCGCAGATGGCGCTCGGCGGCCTGGCCGTCGCCGTCCCGCAGCTGCGCGATGCCGACCTGGAGCGCCGCCTCGGTGTGCCCGGCCGCGGCGGCCCGCTCGTACCACTGCCGGGCCGCGTGCTCCTCGTCCCGGCCCGTGTGGAGGATCCCCAGGTTGAACGCGGCGTCCACGCTGCCCGCCTCGGCCGCCTTGGAGAACCACGGCTCGGCGCCCGCCGCGTCGCCCCGTTGCAGCAGCAGGACGGCGACCGCGTTGGCGGCCTCGCGGTGCCCGGCGTAGGCCGCGCGGCGGTACCACTGCTCGGCCTGGGCGGTGCGGCCCTGCTCCGCGCAGAGCAGACCGAGGTTGTACGCGCCGTTGATGTCGCCCGCGTCGAGGGCGGCGCGGTACCAGCGCTCGGCGGTCTGGGTCTCCCCGCGGTCGGCGTGCAGCGCGCCGAGGGCGTTCGCCGCGTTGCCGTCGCCGTCCTGGGCGGCACGGTGCCACCAGACGGCGGCGCTGTCGGTGTCACCCGCGTCCCGCAGCAGGAAGCCCAGCGCACAGGCGGCACGGGCCTCGCCGTCCTTGGCCGCCGTCAGATACCAGCGCCCGGCCTCCTGGGCCTCACCGCGCTTCTCCAGCAGCGTGCCCAGGTGCAGGGCGGCGCGCCGGTGGCCGCGCGCGGCGGCCTGCCGGTACCACTGCTCGGCCTCCTCCGGTTCGGCCTCGGCGCCGCCCCGGCGCGGCTCGCCCTCGGCCGCCGCCTCGTCCTGGTGGTGGTCGAGGATGCGGGCGAGCCGGTAGGCGGCCTCGCGGTGGCCGCGCTCGGCGGCCGTACGGAACCAGCGCTCGGCGCCGATGTCGCTGCGGTGCTCGAGCAGATCGGCGAGGGCGTACGCGCCCAGCGTGTGGCCGGACTCGGCGGACTGGCGCAGCCAGTACTCGGCGGCGGGCTCATCGCCCCGCTCGCGGTGGTGGCGGCCCAGGGCGTGGGCGGCCGCCGCCGACCCGGCGACGGCGGCGATCCGCCACCAGCCGGCCGCCTCGTCGGCGTAGCCGCGCTGGTGGAGGAGGACGCCGAGATTGTTGGCAGCCGCGCGGTCGCCCTCGGCGGTGGCACCCCGCAGATACGGCTCGGCGCCATCGAGATCGCCCCGGCGCAGCAGCAGCGCACCCAGTGCGCTCATCGCGGCGGGGTCGCCCGCTTCGGCGGCACGGCGGTGCCGGGTCTCTTCCTCGGCATCGTCATGCGTGTGCGCAAAACGCCCTGTCTCCAACAGACTGACCCTGTCCCCCATATATCCCATCGTGACATCACTCGTATCCGGCGTACACCTGGTATACCGCAGCCGAGGAGGTCACTTCAGCGTTTTGTCGACTTGCCCACAGAGAGACAACCCAAACGCTTGTATCCGTGTTCCCCGAGTGGACACTCACCGAACACACAACGAGGCCCGGATCCTTGCGGATCCGGGCCTCGTGTGTCAGTAGCGGGGACAGGATTTGAACCTGCGACCTCTGGGTTATGAGCCCAGCGAGCTACCGAGCTGCTCCACCCCGCGCCGTTGTGCGGCTACCGTACCACGGCGCGGGGGTCGGCCGCTCATCCGTTCTCCCAGGTCGGCGCGGGTCAGCCGCCCTTGCTCCCGGCGCTCTGACTCTTCGGCTCGTTCTGCTTCCCATCGTCCGGCTGCTGGTTCTTCCCTGCCTTCTCCTGGGCCTTGGCGGCCCGGTCCAGCGCGTCCTTCAGATCGTCCTGGGCCCGGCCGTAGGCCTCCCAGTCCTGCGGCGACTCCTGGAGCGCCTTCTGACCGGCTTCCCACGCCTTGTCGGCGTCCTTCAGGGCCTGCTGGAGCGTCGGGTTGGAGCTCGACGGCGGCTTCTCCTCGCCGTCGTCGCCGGAAGGCGGTTTCTCCCCGCCGTCGCCGGACGACGCACCGAACACCGCGTCCAGCGCCTCGCCCAGAGTGTCCTTGAAGACGGGCTCCTTGCCGTTGTACGAGACACCCACCTTCTTCAGCAGCGGGTAGTTGGCGCTGCCGCCCCGGGCGTACACCGGCTCGATGTACAGGAAGCCGCCGTTGAGCGGGACCGTGAGCAGATTGCCGTACTCGATGTCGGAGTCGGTGCCCCGCAGGTTGCGGACGAACTCGGCCACTTCCGCATTGCCGTTGAGCTTGCTCTGCACCTGTTGCGGCCCCGGCACATCGCTGGTGACCTTCAGCAGTCTTATCGTGCCGTAGTCCTTGCTGTTGGCATCGGCGTCGACCGACATGAAGGCACCGAGGTTGGGCCGGCCGCTGGGCGTGAAGGTGGTGGTCAGCGAGAACGTCTGGTCCTGCTGACCGGGCATCTTCATGCTCAGGTAGTACGGCGGGACCGCGTTGCCCTCCTCGCGCTGGGTCGGGTCGTCCGGGACCTGCCAGGCGTCACTGCCGCTGTAGAACTGCTTGGGGTCGGTGACGTGATAGCGGGTCAGCAGCTCGCGCTGAACCTTGAACAGGTCCTGCGGATACCGCAGATGCTCCATCAGCTCGCCGCTGATCTCGCTCTTCGGCTTGACCGTGCCCGGGAACGCCTTCTCCCAGGTCTTGAGCACCGGGTCCTTGCGGTCCCACTCGTACAGGTCGACCGAACCGTCGTAGGCGTCGACGGTCGCCTTCACCGAGTTCCGGATGTAGTTGACCTTGTTCTGCTGGGCGACCACCGAACGGTCGCCGTCGCTCAGCGAGTCGGCCGTGCTGTCGCCCAGGGTCGTGCGCGAGGCGTACGGATAGCCGTTGGTCGTGGTGTAGGCGTCCACTATCCACTTGATCCGGCCGTCGACCACCGCCGGATAGGCGTCACCGTCGATGGTGAGCCAGGGCGCGACCTTCTCGACGCGCTCCTTGGGCGTGCGGTTGTACAGGATCCGCGAGCCCTCGCCGATGGCTCCCGAGTACAGGATCTGCGGCTCGCCGAACGCCAACGCGTAGGCCGCGCGGTTGACCGGGTTGGAGAGACTGACCCCGCTCTTGCCGCGGTAGCTGGTGGTCTTCTCGCCGTCGTCCTCGTAGTCGAGCTCCTTCTGGGGCCCGCCGACGATCGAGTACTGGTCGGTCTTCTCGCCGTAGTAGACCTGCTGGCGATAGGTGGGGAGCCGGCCCTTGGTCGGCAGTCCGGCCTCGGTGAACGCCGGGGCGCCCTCCTGGTCCGCCTGGGGGTCGGGGTTGGTCCCCTTGGCCGCCACCACACCGTAGCCATGGGTGTAGGTGAAGTGGTCGTTGATCCAGTTCCGCTTGGGGACGCCGTCGAGGTTGAGCTCGCGCACACCGACGACGGTGTCCTGGTCCTTGCCGTCGGGACCCTTGTAGCGGTCGACGTCCAAGGTGGAGGGGAACTGGTAGTACTTGCGCTTCTGTTCCAGCTGCTGGAACGTCGGCGAGACGACGCTCGGGTCGATCAGCCGGTAGCTGGCGGTGGAGTCCGCGACCTGCCGCAGCTTGGCGCCCTTCGCGCCGCCCTTGTCGTCGGTCCTCCCCGAGTAGTCCGCCACCTCGGAGTCACCGATGCCGTACGCCTTGCGCGTGGCGTCGATGTTCTTCTTGATGTACGGCGCTTCTTTGGCCTGCTCGTTCGGCTGGACCTGGAACTTCTGCACGATCGCCGGGTAGAGCCCGCCGATCAGGACCGCCGAGAGCACCATCAGCCCGAAGCCGATCACCGGCAGCTGCCAGGTGCGCCGCCACAGGGTGGCGAAGAAAAGCACCGCGCAGATGGCCGCGATGCAGAACAGGATGGTCTTGGCGGGCAAATACGCCTGGGCGTCGACATAGCGCAGCCCGGTCCAGTTGTCCGTCGCCTTGAAGTCGCTGGACTTCACCGCCAGGGCGTACCGGTCCAGCCAGTACGCGACGGCCTTGAGGGCGACGAACACCCCCATCAGCACCGACAGATGGCCGGTGGCCGCACCCGTCGCGCGGGCGCCCGGGCTGGTGATCCGCAGACCCCCGTAGAGGTAGTGCACCACGGCGGCGGCGATCAGGGAGAGCACCGTGGCCGCGAAGCCGAAGCTCAGCAGAAAGCGGTACCAGGGCAGATCGAAGGCGTAGAACGCGACGTCCTTGTGGAACTGCGGGTCCTTCTGGCCGAACGGCACCCCGTTGACCCACAGCAGCCAGATCCGCCACTGACCGGCCGCCGAGGCGCCCGCGATCAGACCGACCAGCGCGGTGACCGCCAGCAGCACCCACTTCTTGAACGGGGCGATGCCCATCCGGTAGCGGTCGAGGCTCTGCTGCTCCAGGGACATCGCGCTGAGCGGCGGCCGCAGCCGGTGCGCCAGCCAGATGTTGAGCCCCACGGCCACGGCCATCAGCGCGCCGAAGACGGCGAACAGCCCGATCTTGGTCTTCAGTGTGGTGCTGAAGACGGAGGAGTAATGAAGTGAGCGATACCAGAGCCAATCCGTCCAAAACCCGGCAAACATGACAAAGAGCATGGCAAGCACGGCCAGCACGCCCAGGGTCATGAGCAGGGTCCGGACCCGCCGGGACGGTCGGCCGACTCTGATCCGCGGTCCCGTCGGGCCCCCGCCGCGGTCCGGCATCTGGAAAGCCAAGGTGCGCACCTCGAAGTTCGCTGTCGGTGTGTACGGGCCCGGATACAGGAGGGCCCACCTGATGCAACTTACTCAGGCTTTACTCAGTTCCCGTTTCCGGGTCCGATCAGGGCACGATATGCACCATGTCCAACGCAACCCCCGGAAGCGCCCCGATGGCCGCCAATCCGCTGACCCGAGCCGTCCTCGAGATCGACGAGTACGCCTCCGGGCTCGGCTGGAACCAGCCCGCCCGGCTTTTCGCCCTCGTCGACACCGCCCGGCTGCGCGCCCAGGAGCCCGGTCTGGCCACCCAGCTCGGCCTTGACGAGCAGAGCGGCGAGACCACCTCGCTCACCCCCATCGAGCAGGACGAACTGCCCGCGCAGACCCCGCTCGACGAGTTCCTCGCCACCATCGCCTGGCCCGACGCGGTGATCGGCTGCGCCATGACCGTGGAGCGGCTGATGCTGCCGCCGTCCGCCGAGAACGCCGTGCCGGAGGGCATGGACGAGGCCCAGCTGGCCTCGTGGGTCGCCGGTCACCCGGGCCGCCAGGAGGTCCGGATGACGGTCGCGGTGCTGCGGGACGGGGAGCGCGAGTCGGCCGTACGGCTGCGCGAGAAGGACTCCCCCACCGAGGTGCTGACCGGCGCCGGTCTGGTGCCAGGACTCGCGGAGGCGCTGAGCGCCACCTTCGCCACCGACTGACGGGACCCCCGGCGCCGGGACAGCGCGCCGGGCGGCGCCCTCGGAGCGCCGTCTCAGCTCGCTCCCGGCGCGCTCCGGCCCGGTCCGCCGCCGTTCAGCTCGTCGTGCACGCCGGCAGACCGTCGGTGTCGCCCTGGCGGATCTTCTTGAGGGCCTTCTGCGCGTCATCGATGGTGTGCACCTTCACCAGCCGCAGACCGCTGGGGACGTCCTTGGCCGCGGTCGCGCAGTTCTCCTTGGGCGTGAGGAAGTAGCGCGCTCCGGCCTCGCGGGCGCCGATGGTCTTCATCTGGATCCCGCCGATGGGGCCGACCACGCCCTTCTCGGTGATGGTGCCGGTGCCCGCGATGAACTTGCCGCCGGTCAGATCGCCGGACGAGAGCCGGTCCACGATGCCCAGCGCGAACATCAGACCCGCGCTCGGCCCGCCCACGTCGGCCAGCTTGATGTCGATCCGGAACGGGAAGGTGTAGTCGTTCCCGGCCGTGATGCCCACGATGGCCCGGCCGCCCTTGGCCTTCGTGGTGGTCACGGTGACGCGCTTCTCACCGGAGGGCTTCTCGCCGCGCTTCTCCGCCGCGGCGGCCGCCTTGGCCGGGATCACCGAGAAGACGACCTTCTGACCGGGCTTGTGCTTGGTGACCAGCTTGGCGATGTCCTCGGGGCCGCGCACCGCGGTGCCGTCCACCGACTTGATCACATCGCCCGCGTGCAGCCTGCCCTGGGAGGGGCTGCCCTTGCCGACAGTACCGACGATCACCTGCGAGGAGACGGGCTTCTTCAGTGCCCTGAGGGCGGCGACCTTGGCGGCCTCCTGGGACTCGGTGAACTCCTCGGCGTTCTGCTGGTTCACCTCGTCCGGCGTCTTGTCGTCCGGGTAGAGGGTGTCGTGCGGGACCACCACGTCGTCGTGGGCCAGCCAGCCGTACACCGCCTCCACGAGGTTCATCTTGTACTCGGAGCCGGTCACGCGGACGGTGGTCATATTGAGGTGACCGCCGGTGGTCTCACAGCCCTTGTGGCCGGAGATCTGCAACACGCACTCGCCTTTGTGCTCCCCCAGGGTGTTGTACGTGGGTCCCGGTGACATCTCCGCGTAGGGCACCGGGAGCAGCAGACCGGTGCACATCAGCGCGATCAGCATCAGGAGGGAGGCGAGCATCGTCGCGGTGCGGCGTGGCATGGAACGACAGTACGGGACGCGTGTGTCAGTCCACCCCTGGGGCCGTCCGTACGAGTGCGGCTTCAGGCGGCGTCCGAAGGGGAATGCTGCCGCTCCATGGCTTCGCGGAATCTCGCGTACCCGGCCAGTTCTTCGACGTCTCCCCCGCTTGTCCGCTTCGCGGCGCGAGCGGCTATGCCGGCGTATATCGCCGCGACTATCGCCGCGAGTACCGGAATGAGCAGCCAGAGCAGTACGCCCACAGCGGCCTCCCGTCCCCTCGTAAGACCCGCGACCGGAACCGCGACTGACAGATGAGCAGATTAATCCTCCGCTCCGTCAACGCTCAGGGCAGGGTGGGGGTTACGCAAGTGGAGTACACCCTTCCGTGTCCATCGCGCATCAGAAGCGCGTGTGCCCGCTCATGCGCCCCTCATGCCCCGCCGGGACACCCCCGCGTCACCGCGTCCGGGTCCGTGGGGTCACTCGGCCCCGACCCACTCCTCGGTGCCATCCGCGAAGGTCTGGTGCTTCCAGATCGGGACCTCGCTCTTGAGGTCGTCGATCAGACGGCGGCAGGCGGCGAACGCCTCCGCGCGATGGGGGCAGGAGACGGCCACGACCACGGCCAGATCACCGATCACGAGATCGCCGACCCGGTGCACGGCGGCCAGCGCGCGCACCGGGAAGTCGGCCACGACCTTCTCGGCCACGCGGCGCAGCTCGGCCTCGGCGGTCGGATGGGCGGAGTAGCCCAGGGCACCGACCTCCGCACCTCCGTCGTGATTGCGCACGGTGCCCACGAAGAGGGCCGTGCCGCCCGCCGCGGCGTCGCCGACGGCTCCGAACACCTCGTCCACCGACAGCGGGGTGTCACGGACGGCGAGCAGGCGGATGGGGTCGGCGGCCGCGCATGCGCCGGGGTGATCGTACGTAGGTGCCATGCCGTCCATCGTGCCGCACCGTCCCGTCGTCGCGGAATACCGGATGGCGGAAAGCGATTTCCGAAGACACCCTCTGGGCTCGTCGGGCTCGCCGGGCTCGCCGGGCTCGCCGATGGGCTTCCGGTCAGGCCCGGCGGCGCGCCTTGCGGGCGCGGCGCACGATCGCGGCGGTACCCACCAGGGCCACCGTCGCGCCCGCGGCGCCGAGCGTCGTGGCGTCCTTGCGGCCCAGCCGCCGCCCGGCGACCGTATGGCGTCCGGCGACCTCCTCCAGCAGCTCGGCGAGGACCTCCTCGTTGGTCCACCGCGGCCGCCAGCCCGCCGCGTGCAGCCTGCTGCCGCTGACCGCCCAGGGGTGCATGGTGTACGCGAGATCACCGGCCGGGGACGGGGTCAGGCCCAGCCGGTGCAGCCGGGAGGCGGCGCCCAGGGCGACCGCCGACGGCAGCTCCATGCGCCGGATGCCGGACAGCTCCTCGACCTCCTCCTGCTCCAGCCAGCCGTCGCAGCCGACCGCGAGCTCGCCCTCGACCTTCTCCAGGGCGGCGTACTCCAGCGCGCTGACCAGGTCCTCCACATGGCAGAACTGCCAGGTCGGACGGGATCCGGCGACCACCAGCAGCCGTGGCGACTCGAAGTAGCGGGTGAGCGCCGTGTCCGTGCCGCCGACCAGGATCGCGGGGCGCACCACCGTGACGTTCAACCCCGGGTGCGCCCGGGGCGCGCGCTCCCCGAGCCGTTCGATCTCCAGCAGGTCGCCGACGCCGGTGGCCTCGGCGGTGGCGCGCAGTTCCGCGTCCTCGGCCAGCGGTACGTCGTTGTCGGCCAGGGCCCCGTAGACCATCGCGGAGGTGCACAGCACCACCCGGTGCACCCCGGCGGCCGCGGCGGCCGTCAGCACGGTCTGGGTGCCCCGCACGTTGTACGCGGTGCGGGCGGCGGGGTCGGTGCCCAGATCGAGATCGACCGCGAGGTGGACCACGACATCCGCGCCGCGCAGCTTGTCGGCGATGGCCGGATCACGGACGTCCAGCACATGCCAGTGCGCCTCGCTCACCTCTCCGCGGCGCTCGTCGATGGCGAGCACCTGCTTGATCTCGTCGGACTCCGTGAGCCGCTGCGTGAGCAGGGCGCCGGGTCCCGACGCGGCTCCGGTGACCGCCACGACGGGGCGTCGTGCGGTACGGGCCGTATCGTTTCGCGCAGCGCGAACTTCTCGGTCTGGGGAACTCACCGGGCGTCTCCAGCGGTTGTCTTCAGTACGCAGCGCGGTCACGCGTACGTACCAGGTGACGTCCATCCTGCCGCAGGGCGGCGATCAGCGAAGCACCGAGCCCGTAAACCGGCGAGGTGTCTAGGCTGGGTGGTGATGTCGGGCATCCGCCGCCGGCCCGGGGCCGGTGGCCCAACGAGCCGAGGAAACCCGTGAGTGACACCCCATTCGGATTCGGCCTTCCGCCGGAGGAGCCGGAGGACGGCGACGACGGCAAGAAGAAGGGCGGCCAGGGCGGCGATCAGGGCCCCGCGAATCCCTTCGGGTTCGGCGGCGGCACGGGCGGCGCGGAGAATCCGTTCGCCGCGATGTTCGGCTCGCTGAACCCCAATGACCTGGGCGCCGCCTTCCAGCAGCTCGGGCAGATGCTCTCCTACGAGGGCGGCCCGGTGAACTGGGACATGGCCAAGGACATCGCGCGGCAGACCGTCGCCCGCGGCACCGCCGACGGCACCAAGGACGAGAGCGTGGGCCCGGCCGACCGCGAGGCGGTGCAGGAGGCGGTGCGGCTGGCCGACCTGTGGCTGGACGGCGTCACCTCGCTGCCCTCGGGCTCCGGCACCGCCGTGGCGTGGAGCCGCGCGGAGTGGGTCGAGGCGACCCTTCCAGTTTGGCGCGATCTCGTCGATCCGGTCGCCGAGCGGGTCGGCGCCGCCATGGGCGATGTGCTCCCCGAGGAGATGCAGGCCATGGCCGGCCCGCTGCTGGGGATGATGCGCTCCATGGGCGGCGCCATGTTCGGCACCCAGATCGGCCAGGCGCTGGGTGTGCTGGCCGGTGAGGTGGTCGGCTCGACCGATGTCGGGCTGCCGCTGGGCCCGGCGGGCAAGGCCGCGCTCCTCCCGGTGAACATCGCGGCGCTCGGCTCCGGCCTCGGCGTCCCCAAGGAGGAGGTGCGGCTCTACCTGGCCCTGCGCGAGGCCGCCCATCAGCGGCTGTTCTCGCATGTGCCGTGGCTGCGCTCGCATCTGTTCGGTGCCGTCGAGGGCTACGCCCGCGGCATCAAGGTCGACACCGCCAAGCTGGAGGACGCGGTCGGCCAGCTCGACCCGACCCACCCCGAGCAGCTCCAGGAAGCGCTCCAGCAGGGCATGTTCCAGCCGGAGGACACCCCCGAGCAGAAGGCCGCCCTGGCCCGTCTGGAGACGGCTCTGGCGCTCGTGGAGGGCTGGGTGGACGCGGTGGTGCACGCCGCCGCCGCACCCCATCTGCCGTCGGCCGACGCGCTGCGCGAGACGCTGCGGCGGCGCCGGGCGAGCGGCGGGCCGGCCGAGCAGACCTTCGCCACCCTGATCGGTCTGGAGCTGCGCCCGCGCCGGCTGCGGGACGCCTCCCGACTGTGGGCCTCGCTCACCGACGCCCGCGGTATGGAGGGGCGCGACGGGCTGTGGGAGCACCCCGACATGCTGCCGACCGCCCAGGACCTCGACGACCCCGACGGCTTCGTCCACCGCGAGCAGCTGGACTTCTCCGAGCTGGACAAGATGCTCGGCGAGGCGGCGGGCGGCGGCGAGCGGCCCGGCGGCGCGAGCGGTGACCGTGGTCCGGACGAGGGCCCTCAGGAGGGCCCGGACGAGCGACGGGACGACAGCGGCCGTTGAATCTCCACAAGGACGCGGCGCGGGTCCTCGAAGCGTGGTCCGCGCCGGACGCCGCCCAGGAGCGGCTGCGGCTGGCCTACGGCGATCATCTGGCCGCCCATCCGGACGGTATGTGGAAGGCGTGCCGGGACGGGCACATCACCGCGAGCACCCTGGTGATCGACCCGCCCCGCGAGCGCGTACTCCTCACCCTGCACCGGAAGTTGCGGATGTGGCTGCAAATGGGCGGCCATTGCGAACCGCGGGACGCCACCCTGGCGGACGCGGCGCTGCGCGAGGCCACGGAGGAGTCCGGGATCGCCGGGCTGACACTGCTGCCGGGCGGGCCGGTGCGGCTGGACCGGCATCACACCCCGTGCGCCTGGCATCTGGACGTGCAGTACGCGGCACTGGCCCCGCCGGGCGCCACGGCGGCGATCAGCGATGAGTCGCTGGATCTGCGCTGGTTCGGCTACGACGAGGTGGCGGACGTGGCCGACGAGTCGGTGCGCCGGCTGGTGGACCGCGCCCGCGTGCTGGTCTGACCACCAGGCGTACGACGACGGCCTACGAGACAAAGGCGGCGACGCGACAAAGCGGCCGCGGACCCGGGAGGTCCGCGGCCGCGTGTGGTCGGTGACCGCCGTCAGTTGCCGAAGATGTTGCCCTGGTTCTGTCCCCGGGCGCCCTGCTGGCCCATCCCGAACTGGGCGGCCACACCGCCGCCGACCACCGCGTTCTGCGGCGGCAGCAGCTCGCTGGGCTGGACGAGGGCGTAACCCTGGCCGAGGAAGCTGAGCTCCCAGCCCTCCCCCGTGTTGCCGCGCCGCCGCCACACACCCGAAGAGTGCGTCTGCGCCTGCATCTGGACGCGCAGCGAACTGGACCAGGCGACGATGGCGTCCGCATCGACGTTGACGTACTTGTCCGGCGTGACCTGGAGCATCAGCGGCTGGCCGGAGGTCATCAGCGCGACCTTGCCCCGTCCGGAGATGTTGAGGTTGTACTTGCCGGAGCCGGAGATCCCGTACTGGCTGTCGACCGCGATCGTCTCCCAGTGCAGGGTGGAGTCCAGCGCGAGGACATAGGCGCTGTCGACGGTCAGCCCCTCGCCCTCCACGTCCACCACATGGACGTACTGGGCGAGGTTGGCGAGGTAGACCGTGCCCTGCCCGGAGCAGCGCATCAGGTCCAGGCCCTCACCGACGGCGCGGGAACGCCGCTGTCCCGGCGTCTGGTACTCGCCGTCGAACTCGATCAGCCCCTGGTAGGCGACCATGCTGCCCTTACGGGCGAGCACATCCTCATGGCCACTCAGGGCGACCCGCAGCAGCTGCGGGTTCTGGAGCGCGTAGCGGTCCTGGGTCTGGGCCTCGGTGAAGGCGAAGAGCGGGCTCTGCATAGTGTCTCTCTCCCCCTCAGCCCCGTGCCCGGAGCCGGTCGGTGCTGTCCTCACTGGGCTGGACGACGACGAAGCCCTGTCCGGAGAAGCCGAGCTGGTATGCCTCGCCGCTGCCCCGGCCGATCAGGGAGGACGCCTTGAAGCTGCGCTTCCCCTTGACCTTGAGACCGGTCGACCAGGCGACGAGCGCGTCCGGGTCCACATAGGTCTCGTCCTCGCCGCGTCCGCAGTCGACAACGATGGGTGTGCCGCGGGAGGTCAGGGCGACCCAGCCGGTGCCGGAGACGCCCACGTTGAACAGGCCCTGCCCGGCGAACTTGGCGATGCCCTTGACCCGTTCGACACCCCACTGGAGATGGGCGTCGAAGGCGAGCAGATTGGTGCCGTTGACCGAGAGCGAGTCGCCGTTGAGGTTGATGCAGACGACATTGGCCCCGTAGTCGGCGAGGTAGAGCAGTCCGTCACCGCTGCACCGCATGAGCGGGGCGCCCTCGCCGGTCAGCCACTGGGAGGCCATCTGGCGCACGGCGGGCGGGTTCGGCTCGTACTGGACGAAGCCCTCGTAGGCCACCATCGAGCCGGTGCGGGCGAAGAGGTCCTGGCCGCTCTGCATGGCGACCTTGAGCATGCTGGCGCCGTGGTTCTCCATACGGGCGGCGACCGGCGCGGGGGCGTAGCCCGTGATCAGTTGCTGGTCCATGACGGTTGCCTTCAGACCTCGTAGGGCTGGACGACGATGAAGTTCCCGGGCGCACCGCGGAATTGGAGGTTCACGGTCTCCCCGCTGTGGCCGGGGTAGGCGGCCCGACGCAGCCGCACCTGGCTGGAGATGATCACCTGCGAACCCGCGGACCACGCCACGATGGCGTTGCTGTCGGCGAACGTCGTCGGGGTGACCGGGAGGACGACCGGGGTGCCCTCGGTCTTCACGATGACGGTGCCGGTGCCCTGGAACTGCATGGTGAACAACGCACCACCGGGAATGCCGTGGCCCTCGATCCGGCGGACCTCGTGCTGGAGCGACTCGTCGAAGGCGAGCACGCTCTCGGCGGAGACACAGATCGCGTCGCCCTGAAGCTCGATCGGGTGGAGCTCGGCCGCGTTCTCGGCGAGGAAGACCTGCCCCTGGCCGGTGCAGCGCATCAGCTGCATCTCCTGGCCGGTCGCGTTGCCGACGATCCGGCCGCGGAACCCGGCGCCCTTGTAGCTGAAGTCGACCTTGCCCTGGTAGAGCACCATGGTGCCCTGACGGGCCAGCACCGGCTGACCGCCGACGCCGAGGTCGACCCGCATCAGCCGCGGGTTCTGCGGGGTCCAGCGCTGCCCGGTGGGCGCCTCGCGGTACTGGGCGAGCGCAGCCTGTACACCCGGAGCGCCGCCCTGGCCCTGGCCCTGTGGAACGCCCTGGGGAGCGCCCTGCGGCTGGCCGTACGGGGCGGGCTGGCCCGGGCCCGGCTGGCCGGGGTACGGCTGCGCGGGAGGCTGGCCGTACGGGGCGGGCGCGGGCGGTGCCTGGCCGGGCGGCTGGCCGCCGAACTGCGGCTGCTGGCCGGGGAACTGTCCCGGCGGACCCGGCGGGGGCACCTGGCCCGGAGGCGGTGTCTGGCCGGGCGGCGGCACCTGGCCGGGGGGCGCGATCGGCGCGGCGATGGTGGGCGCCCCGTGCATCTGCGGCGAACCGGGCGCGGGCTGCGGCGGGGTGTGCTGTGCCGCGGGCGCGGGCTGCGGAGAAGTGTGCTGCGGCGGCGCCTGGGACGCCGGCTGCGGGGGCGTCGCCTGGGGTGGCGTTCCCTGGGAGGGCGTTCCCTGGGGTGCGCCGAACGCGGGGGCGGGCTGCGGCTGCTGCGCGGCGGACGGGCCACCGGCCGGGGGCGAAAAGCCCGGGGCCGCGGCCGCCTGGCCGGGAGGCGCGAAACCGGGCGCGCCGCCCTGGGCGGGCGCGGGTGCGGGCTCCTCTTCGGCGACCTGCCCGCCGAAGTTCTTGAGCAGCGCCTCGAGTCCGCCGTCGAAGCCCTGGCCGACGGCGGCGAACCGCCAGACGTCCTTCAGGTAGAAGTCGCCCAGCATCACCGCCCGCTCGGTGCTGAACTCGGCGCCGGAGAAGGCGTACCGGGCCACCTCCTCGCCGCCCGCCACGATCCGGATGTAGCCGGATCCGATCTGCGACATCTGGCCCGCGCCGTCGAGGGTCGCGGTGAAGGAGAGCTTGTGGATGGAGGACGGGATGGAGTCGAGGGTGACGCGGAACGACTCGGTGTCACCAGCCTGGGCACCGAGTTGCTGTATCGCTTCTTCAGGAGATTTGGGCTGGTTGAAGAAGATGAAGTAGCGGTCGTCCGACAGCCGCTCGTCCGCGTCGAGGCCGAAGCAGCTGATGTCGAACGTCAGGCCGGGCCCGGCGACCTGCACACCGATGTACAGATCCCTCCCGGCCGTCAGATCACTGATCTTGGCCTTGTGGCCGCGCTGGAATTCCCTGGCCATACGTAACGACCGTCCCCCATCCCGAAACCGGTGAGTGCATTGCGCGCCAGGCTAGCCGCTGCCGCCGACTATGAGCCACGCCGGGGAGGCGAGGTCCGGTTCCTTTGTGCTGATCATTCCCGGTTTCGGGTCCGGCTCGCTGCCGGTCTCCGGCGCGGACTGTTGCCGGATTCAGGTGCGTTCGTTGCCCGATCCGGACAGATGCGGCAGCCGTCCGGCGGCCACCACGCCCTCGAGATAGCCGCGCGCCCGCTCGGTCCGCGGATAGGACTCCAGCAGCCGCCAGAAGCGCGGACCGTGACCGGGCACCAGAAGATGGGCCAGTTCGTGGAGGAGGACGTAGTCCACGACGTACTCGGGCATGCCCTGGAGCCGGTGGGAGAGCCGGATGCTGCCCTCGGCCGGAGTGCACGAACCCCACCGGGTGTTCTGGTTGGTGACCCAGCGGACGGTGGCGGGCCGGGCCCGGCCGTCGAGGTACTGCTCGGACAGCCACTCGGCGCGGGCTGCCAGCTCGGCGTCGCCCAGCATCCTCTTGCTCTCCTGCGCCGCCAGCTTGTCGAGCATCACCGTCACCCAGCGCCGCTCCTCCGCCTCCGACATCCGGGCGGGGATGAGGACTACGGTGCGGTCACCCTCGCGGTACGCGGAGACCGTCCTGCGCCGCCGGGTGCTCCGGCGGACCTCGACCGCGCTCGCGCCCGAGCCGCGGTCCTGCGGGCTCGGGGCGGTGCGCGGGGCTCCGGCGGCGCTGTACGCGGGGGGCTCCCCAGCGAAGCGAGGGGAAGGGTCGGCGGGCACGCCCCGACGTTACCCGCTGGCGTGCGGGGAAGTCCCACCCCTCACCCGGTCCTCACCCGGTGGCGGAACGAACCACTCCAGCGTGTGCACGGCTTGTACGACTATTGCCGCCGCCTGTGGACAACGCTGGGCGTGGAGGGTGGCACCGGTCGCATGCTGGGGGCAGTCCGAGGGCCGCGCACCGGCACGCACGGCCCTCGGCGGGGAACGACGGACCGACGGGGGGACGACCATGCGTTGCGCACATCCGATGCTCAAGCCCGCGCTGCGGCGCGGCTGGCGGAGCCGGGACACGGTGCAGTTCGGGGTGGCGCGGGCCCATGCGGTGGTGCTGGGCCCGCTGGACACCGCGACGGGCAGTTTTCTTGATCTGCTCGACGGCACCCGGGGGTTGCCCCTGTTGCGGCAGGAGGCCCAGATCCTCGGGCTGCCGGAAGGGCGGGCCGACGCACTGGTGGAGCGGCTGACGGCGGCCGGTCTGCTGGACGAGCCGAGGGACGGCGGGGAGCCGGCCGCGACCCTGGACCGGCTGCGGCCGGACGCGGCAGCGCTGTCGGTGCTGCACCGGCAGCCGGGGGCGGCGGCTCGGCTGCTCGCGGCGCGGCGTGCCACCCGGGTGCAGGTGAGGGGTGCGGGGCGGGTGGGTGCGGCGGTCGCGGCCGGGCTGTCCGCCTCGGGCGTCGGGCTGGTCGACGTGGTGGACGACGGCTGTGTCGAGCCGTGGGACGTGGCACCCGGCGGACTGTCGGCCGAGCAGATCGGAGAGCGGCGGGAGGTGGCCGCCCGGCGTCTGGTGCGGCGCTGTGCGCCGGGGCCCAGGCCGCGGCGTCCGGCGGGGGCCCCGGTCCCGTCGAGTGAACCGGGGCTGGCGCTGGTGGTGATCGCCCCGCGGGACGGCCTCGCCGCCTACGCCCCGGACCCGGCACCCGCCGAGCCGCTGTCGGCGGCGGGCATCCCGCATCTGTATGCCGGGGTGCTCGAGGCCACGGGGGTGGTGGGGCCGCTCGTGGTGCCGGGTTCCACCTCATGTGCGGGATGTCTCGCGGTGGGCCGCGCGGAGCGGGAGCCCGCCTGGCCCCGGATGCTCGCGCAGTGGCGGTCCGGCCGCCGCCGGTCCGCGCCTGCCTGTGACACGGCGCTGGCCGTGATGGTCGCCGGGGTCGCGGCGGCGCAGGCGCTGGCGTTCCTCGACGGGCGGGCCTCCCCGGTCGCGGGCGCCCGCTGGGAGTTGGCGCTGCCCTCGCTCACCGGGGAGCTGCGGGCGGTCGAAGCGCAACCCGGGTGCGCGTGCGGAGCGGCCGCACGGCAGGATGCGGAATATGTCTCGGCCACAGAGGCACCGCACGCGACAATGTCCGGGTGACCGACGTCCACGAGTGGGCGACGGGGGTCCGGGGGGCCTCCCCCGGAATGGCTCAGCTGTAGTTGGAGGGGCGCATGTCCGATCTGCCGCGTAAGGCGATCACCCGAACCGCCAAACTCGCGGCGCTGCCTTTGGGATTCGCGGGGCGCGCCACATGGGGGCTCGGGAAGCGAATAGGGGGGCGACCGGCGGAGCGGGTCGCGCGTGAGGTCCAGCAGCGAACCGCCGAGCAGATGTTCAAGGTGCTCGGCGAGCTCAAGGGCGGAGCCATGAAGCTGGGGCAGGCGATGTCGGTCTTCGAATCGGCGCTTCCCGAGGAGATCGCCAGGCCGTACCGGGCGGCCCTGACCAAGCTCCAGGACGCGGCGCCGCCCATGCCCACACACACCATCCACGCCCAGCTGTCGGAGCGGCTGGGGGCGGACTGGCGGGAGCTGTTCCAGGAGTTCGAGGACAAGCCCTCGGCGGCGGCCTCGATCGGCCAGGTGCACCGCGCGGTCTGGCACGACGGGCGTGCGGTGGCGGTCAAGGTGCAGTACCCGGGGGCGGGCGAGGCGCTGCTGTCGGACCTCAACCAACTGAGCCGGTTCGCCCGGGTGCTGGGGCCTCTGGTGCCGGGGCTCGACCTCAAGCCGCTGATCGCGGAGTTGCGGGACCGGGTGGCCGAGGAGCTGGACTACGAGCTGGAGGCCGAGTCCCAGCGGGCCCATGCCGCCGAGTACACGGAGGACTCGGAGATCGTGGTGCCCGAGGTGGTGCACCAGTGCAACCAGGTGCTGATCACCGAGTGGATGGAGGGGATACCGCTCTCCGAGGTGATATCCGAGGGCGAGCCCGAGCAGCGGGACCGCGCCGGGCAGTTGCTGGCGCGCTTCCTGTTCTCGGGGGCGTCCCGTACCGGGCTGCTGCACGCCGATCCGCATCCGGGCAACTTCCGGCTACTGCCCGGTGACACCCCGGATGGGCCGCCGGAGCAGTGGAAGCTGGGGGTGCTGGACTTCGGCTCGGTGAACCGGCTGCCGGAGGGGCTGCCCACTCCCATCGGTGTCGCCCTGCGCATGGCGCTGGAGGGTGACGCCAAGGCCGTCTATGCGCTGATGCGCGAGGAGGGGTTCTTCAAGCCCACCATCGATGTCGACCCGGACGATCTGCTGGAGTTCCTGCTGCCGATGCTCGAACCGGCGCAGGCCGACAGCTTCCTCTTCGACCGGAAGTGGATACGCGGCCAGGCGGCGCGGGTGGCCGACCGCCGTTCGCCCGTCTACGAGCTGGGCAATCAGCTCAATCTGCCGCCGTCCTATCTGCTCATCCACCGGGTCACGCTGAGCACGATCGGGGTGCTCTGCCAGCTGGGCGCCACCGTGCGGATGCGGGATGAACTGGAGGCATGGGTACCCGGCTTCGCCACCGACCCGGAGGACGACGCGGCCGAGGACGTGGCTGAGGGGACGGCCGAGGAGGTGGCCGAAGGTGCGGCCGAGGACGCGGTGGAGGCCGAAGCCGAGAGCGAGACGGCGGCGGAGACCGAGGCCGCGGAGACCTCGGCCTGAGACTCCGGGCCCGCGCCGTCACCACCAGGGGGAGTCGAGCCGTCCTTCGATCGCTCTGAGATTGGCGCGGGCACAGTCGTCGCAGAAGTAGCGGCGGGCGCCGTTCTCGACGGAGCAGGTCCAGGTCGGCGGCGTACCGTCGGCATGAGCGCCGCAGTGGGCGCAGACGAGAGTCATGGTGTCCGATCGCACCGGTTCCGATGTCTTCTGGTCCACCCGGTGACGATAACTCCGCCGCCCCGGCGCGGCGGGCAAGCGCGCCCTCTCACCCCCGTCCGGGGGGGGGAAAAGCCGAGGGGCCGGTCCGATCGGACCGGCCCCTGGTGTTTCACTGCGTTGCGTTCCTCAGTGCATGACCGCCATGGCCAGAGCACGGCGGGCACGGAGCGAGGCACGCTCGGCCTTGCGCTGCATCCGGCGGGCGGCGACGAGGCGGAGGGCCCTGCGTTCGGACTCGGCCTCGTGCAGCCGCTCGTGCATATGCGCACGAGCCAGGGCTTCTGGGATGAGTTGCATCTCTCGGTTCCTTGTCTGGCGCGACTCAGGCGCGCCCGAAGTACGGGGTGCGGGGGTTTCGGAGACCGGTGGGGTCATCGTCGGGACCTGATTCTTGGGGTCGTGCGTCGCTGGGCGATCGATGGTGCCGATGGTGCTCATGCTGTGACCGGGTTCTTACGCGGACGGCCACGCGGCCGCTTGCGGGCTACCACTACGCCCTGGACGAAGAGCTCGCCGCCCCAGACGCCCCAGGGCTCACGGCGGTCTTTCGCCCCGGCGAGGCAGGCCTCACGCAGCGGACAGGTCTGGCACAGGGACTTCGCGTACTCGACGTCGGCCGGGGACTCGGCGAAGAAGACCTCCGGGTCGTAGGAGCGGCACGGTACGGCGACACCCAGGTTCTCGATGGCCTCATCGAGTTCGGTGAGGGCGCTGAGCGGGGTCAAGGAGTCCTCCGGAGAGTCAGGCGGGCGGTTCAGGTCGGTGGCTGCGGACGGGGCGTGCGCGTTGAGTTGCACGGTGGTGTGTTCCTCGTCTCTTCGTCCGGCTGGTGGCCGGGCTCTGGCAAATCAAAAGGGCCGCGGATCCCGGTGTGGGTTCCGCGGCCCTGGAAGGTGCCGACCTGATCCTGGATCAGGCTGGATAACTCCAGGGTTCGAGCCTGCGGAGGGCCCACTTCTTGTGCTGCTGGTGCTGCTGCTTCGTCCGGGATCCGGCACCATTGGCTGCTTCGGCCGCAATGGCATAGGCATTCGCCGCTGCCGCTGCCGCTACCGCAGGTGCCTCGATCGGTCGCTCACTGAGACGCGCGGCCTTGGCTCCGGACAGACCGGTGCCAGGCAGGGCGGAGCCGAGCAGGCAGGTGGCGACGACCGAGCGATCGGTCATTTTGATGGTGTTCATGAAGCTGATCATTGGTCTCCGCCTCCTCTCGGCGTCTCAGGGACCGGTCTGGACCAGTCCGGGCTTGTTCAGTACAACACGGATTCCTCGGTTCCCGGAAGGGCCGTTGTCTCCGTGCTCGGAAGGCTATGGGTACCTGCTCCGCGCGCGCAAACTATTTTTCCGTCGAGTTCCGCGGTGGGTCACCCGGTTGGGTTCCCCACGGCCCCGTCATCCCCCTCGCCGTCGCGTGCCAAGGGGAGTTCCTGGCCCGCGCACAGCGCGAGAACATCGGCGCCGAACCTGTCGAGCTTCCGTCTTCCGACACCAGAGATGCCGGAGAGCTCCGATTCGGTTCCCGGAACCGCCTCGGCAATCGCGAGCAGTGTCTTGTCGGTGAAGACGCAATAGGCCGGCTGCCCCAGCAGCCCGGCCTGCTCGGCCCGCCAGTCGCGCAGCCGCTCGTAGAGCGCCTCGTCCAGCTCACAGGGGCAGCCCTCGCAGCGCATCAGCTTCATCTCGCCCGCGTCGGTGAGGGTGCGGCCGCAGACCCGGCAGTGCACCGGGCCACGACGGCGGCGCGCCGCACCGCCGACGGCCGCGCTGCCCGCGCCGCGCTCGACTCCGCCGCCTCCACCCGGCAGCCGCCCGGAGGCGGCTCCGGAGCCCGGCCGCAGTCCGTTCAGGAAGCGGGTGGGGCGGCGGGAGGCGCGGCCTCCCGGAGTGCGGGAGAGCGCCCAGGACAGGCTCAGATGGCGGCGGGCCCGGGTGACGCCCACATAGAGGAGCCGGCGCTCCTCCTCGATCTGCTCATCGGTCTTGGCGTAGGTGATCGGCATCATGCCTTCGGTGAGACCGACCAGGAACACGGCGTCCCACTCCAGGCCCTTGGCGGCATGAAGTGAGGCGAGAGTCACACCCTCGACCGTGGGCGCGTGCTGGGCGGCGGCCCGCTCGTCCAGCTCCGCCACCAGATCGGCCAGTGTGGCCCCGGGCCTGGCCCGGACGAAGTCCTCGGCGAGCCGGACCAGGGCGGCCAGCGACTCCCAGCGGTCGCGCACCGCGCCGGAGCCCGCCGGGGGCTCCGGGCTCCAGCCTCGAGTGCCCAGCACCGCGCGCACCTGGGACGGCACATCCTCGTCGGTGAGCGCCGGGTCGGCGCTTCCGGCCCGGGCGGCGCCGCGCAGCAGCAGCCCGGCCTCGCGCACCTCGGGCCGCTCGAAGAACCGCTCGGCGCCGCGCATCTGGTAGGGCACCTGGGCATCGGCCAGCGCCTGCTCATACAGCTCGGACTGGGCGTTGACCCGGTAGAGCACCGCGATCTCGCTCGCCGGGACCCCACCGCCACCCTCCGCCACCGGCTTCATCAGCTCACGGATCCGGCGGGCGGTGGCCTCGGCCTCGGCGGGCTCGTCCGCATGGGCGGCATAGACCGGCTCGGGGCCGGGGTCGCGCTGGGAGACCAGCTCCAGCCGGTGCTCGGCCGCCCGCCCGCGGGCCTGGGTGAGCAGCCCATTGGCCAGGTGGACCACCTGCGGGGTGGAGCGGTAGTCACGGACCAGCTTGACCACGGTGGCACCGGGGTGGCGGGTGCGGAAGTTCAGCAGATGGTCCGGGGAGGCGCCGGTGAAGGAGTAGATGGTCTGGCTGGCGTCGCCGACCACGCACAGGCTCTGGCGGTCGCCGAGCCACAGCTCGAGCAGCCGCTGCTGCAAGGGGCTGACGTCCTGGTACTCGTCGACCACGAAGTGCTGGTACTGACGGCGCACCTGATCGGCGATGTCCGACCGCTCCTGGAGCACCCCGACCGTGAGCAGCAGCACATCCTCGAAGTCGATCACACTGCGGTCGCGCTTCAACTGCTCATAGGCGGCGTAGATCCGGGCGATCTCGGCGGGATCGCGCGGGGCCTCCCGGCCGGACTTGGCGGCCGTGGCCGGATAGTCCTCGGGCACCGTCTGGGTGACCTTGGACCATTCGATCTCGCCGGTCACATCCCGCAGCTCATTGCGGTCCAGCCGGACCCGGCAGCGCGCGGCGGCCTCGGCGACCAACTGCACCTTGCGCTCGAGCAGCCGCGGCACCTCACCGCCCACCGCCTTGGGCCAGAAGTACTGGAGCTGGCGCAGGGCCGCGGAGTGGAAGGTGCGCGCCTGCACCCCACCCGCGCCGAGCTGGCGCAGCCGGCCGCGCATCTCCCCCGCCGCCCGGTTGGTGAAGGTGACGGCGAGCACACTGGCGGGCTGGAGGATGCCCGCCCGGACGCCATAGGCGATCCGGTGGGTGATCGCCCGGGTCTTGCCGGTGCCGGCCCCGGCCAGCACGCACACCGCGCCGTGCAGGGCCGTCGCCACCTCGCGCTGCTCGGGGTCGAGCCCCTCGAGCACCGCGTCGGCATCACGCGGTGTGGCCGCGTAGGCGCTCGGCGTGGGGCCCTGCGGGAAGAGAGTGGAGGACGTTGCTGCTGTCACCCCGCCATGCTGCCAGTTCCCCTGAGGCCCCCGTGCCGGTTGTCCACAGCTGTGGGGCCGCGGTCGTACTTATCCCAGCCCTTACCCCGGGGCTTATCCCGGGGGAATCCCCGGGGGCCCCAGGAATCCCAGGAGTCCACGGGAATGACCCGAGGATGTCGAACGTTCTCTCCATGCCCACCCCACCGACCGTCGAGGAGAGCGAAACCGATGTCCGGCACTGTGACGATGTACAGCACCACCTGGTGCGGCTACTGCCGCCGCCTGAAGGGCCAGATGGACCGCGAGGGCATCACGTACACCGAGATCAACATCGAGCAGGACCCGGAGTCGGCGGCCTTCGTCGAGAAGGCGAACGGCGGCAACCAGACCGTGCCCACCGTCCTCTTCCCGGACGGCTCGACACTCACCAACCCCTCGCTCGCCCAGGTCAAGGCGAAGGTCGGGGCCTGATCCCGGACCTCGACGAGCCCATCCCCGTGCCCCGGGCCGGATAGGCCCGGGGACGCCGGGGTCAGCCCCGCGGGCCCCGCGGCAGCGGCTCGCCGTACCAGAGCTCGATCAGCCGGGCCGCGATCGAGATCCCGGACGGGGGCAGCACCTCTCCGCTCTCGATCGCGGTCCGCAGATCGTCCCGGGAGAACCAGCGCGCCTCGTGGATCTCCTCTCCGTCCACCCGGATCCGGGAGGACGTCGCCCGCGCCATGAAGCCCAGCATCAGGCTGGAGGGGAACGGCCACGGCTGGCTGGCCAGGTACTCCACGTCGCCGACCCGGACCCCCACCTCCTCCGCCACCTCGCGGACCACCGCCTGCTCGATCGACTCGCCCGGCTCCACGAACCCGGCCAGCGTCGAGAAGCGCCCCTCGGGCCAGTGCACCTGGCGGCCCAACAGCGCCCGGTCCAGCTCGTCCGTCACCAGCATGATCACGGCCGGGTCGGTGCGCGGATAGTGCTCGGCGCCGCACGCCGGGCAGCGGCGGATATGGCCCGCCGCCGCGATCACCGTGCGCTCACCGCAGCGTGAGCAGAAGCGGTGCAGCCGCTGCCAGTTCTCCAGCGCCACGGCGTGCACCAGCAGTCCCGCGTCCCGCTCGGACAGCAGCGCGCCCGCCTCGCGCAGCCCCGCGGGCCGTGCCGACTGGTCCATACGCCCCGGCAGCGAGTCCTTCTGGAGCGCGAAGTAGCGCACCCCGTCCTCGTCGACACCCAGGAAGTAGCGGTGCGTCTCGGTCGGCGGGGCCTCGAAGGCCGGCGTCATGACCAGCTCGGTGCGGCCGTCCGGGGTGTCGTCGACCAGCGCCTGGCCACCGGAGACCACGAAGACCCGCGTCGTCGGGTGACTCCACGCCGCGGCCAGCCACGCCTCGTCCAGGCGGTGATGCGCCGCGCGGTCGATCCCGCTCGCGGCGCTGAGCGCGATCGGCCGGATGGCGGTACGGTCGGTCCAGGTGGTCACGGCTGCTTCCAACTCCCCCTGCGCAACGGGTGGTTTCCAAACATCGGCGAGCTATGCCCGTCCATTCTCCGCGAGATCGCCCCAGAGGTACGCGGCGGTCTCGGCGCCCTTCATCAACAGGTCCAGCTCGACCTTCTCGTTCGGCGCGTGCCAGCCATCGGACGGCACCGAGATGCCCAGGAAGAGCACCGGCGCCCTCAGGACGTCCTGGAGGTCGGCGGCGGGCCCGGAGCCGCCCTCGCGGGTGAAGCGGACCTTCTGCCCGAAGGCCCGCCCCATGGCGCGGACGACCGACTGGAGTGCGGGGTGGTCCAGCGGGGTCAGACAGGGGCGGGTGGCTCCCCAGAAGGTGATCTCATGGCGGATCCCGGCCGGGAGCCGGGCCGCGACCCAGTCCCGCACGGCCGCCTGGACCTTCTCCCCGTCCTGCCCGGCCACCAGCCGGAACGACAGCTTCAGTTGCGCGGTGGACGGCACGATGGTCTTGCCGCCAGGGCCCTGGTAGCCCCCGGCGATTCCGTTGACCTCGGCGGTCGGACGGGCCCAGATCCGCTCCAGGGTGGAGTATCCGGCCTCGCCCAGCGCGCCGTGCGAATGCGCGGTGCGCAGCCAGGCGGCCTCGTCGAAGGGCAGCTCGGCGAAGAGTTCGCGCTCGCGGTCGGTCAGCTCCACGACACCGTCGTAGAAGCCGGGGATCGCCACCCGGCGGTCCGCGTCGTGCAGGGCGGCGGCCAGCCGGGCGGCCTCGGTGGCCGGGTTGGGCACCGCGCCGCCGAAGGAGCCGGAGTGGATGTCCTGGTCGGGGCCGTGGAGATCGATCTGGCAGTCGGTGAGCCCCCGCATACCGGTGCAGACGGTCGGGGTGTCCTCGGACCACATCCCGGTGTCGGAGACGATCACGGTGTCGCAGGCGAGCCGGTCGGCACGGTCCTGGATCAGCTCGGGGAAGTGCGGGGAGCCGGACTCCTCCTCGCCCTCGATCAGCAGCTTGAGGTTGACGGCGGGTGCGCCGCGGTCGGTCGCCGCCAGATGGGCGCGGACCCCCAGGGTGTGGAACAGCACCTGCCCCTTGTCATCGGCGGCGCCCCGGGCGTGCAGCCTGCCGTCCGCGATGACGGGGTCGAAGGGGTCGGTACGCCAGCCATCCGCACGGGCCGCGGGCTGGACGTCGTGATGACCGTAGACGAGCACGGTGGGTGCGTCGGGATCGCCGGACGGCCACTGGGCGAACACCGCGGGGGCGCCGGGGGTCTCCCAGATCTCGGCCACCGGAAAGCCCGTCGCGGTCAGGTGCGCCACGAGCCACTGGGCGCTGCGGCGGACGTCATCGGCGTGGGCGGGGTCGGCCGAGACGGACGGTATGCGCAGCCACTCGGAGAGATCGTCGAGGAAGGCTGGGCCATGACCATCCACAAAGGCGCGGACCGCGTTGTCCGTGTCCGGAGTGTCGCTCATGGCCATGAGCCTATCGGCCCCATCGGGACGAAAACCGCGCGGCCTCCGGGCCGCTCACGTGTGCTCGCTCTCCGTCACGGAACGGGCGCCGACGCTGTCGTTTTCGATCACGCCCTCGGCCGGGCCACCGCGCCCGCCGGGGTCGTCGGCCCCGGCCGGGTCGTCGGTCTCGCCCAGCAGGATCCGTTCCAGCTCCGCCCGCCCGGGCAGGGCGGCCGGGCGCACCACCTCGCCACTACGCACGTACAGGAACGCCGCCGAGACCGCCGACAGCGGAAGCCCGTGCTGCTCGGCCCAGGCCAGCCGGTAGATCGCGAGCTGGAGCGGATCGGCGTCGCGGGAACGGCCGGTCTTCCAGTCGACGATCTCGTATCCGCCGCCCCGCGCGGGCTCGCGGTACACCGCGTCGATCCGGCCGCGGACGGTCCGGCCCGCCAGGGTCAGCTGGAACGGCACCTCGACGCGGTGCGGGGTGCGCCGGGCGTACGGCGTGCGCGCGAACGCCTCCTTGAGCTCGGCCAGGTCCCGTTCGTCCACGATCCCGGACCCGTCCTGCGCCTCGGTCAGGTCGTCGTCGGATCCCGGCAGCTCGTCCGGGCCGAGGAAGGGCAGCGGCAGCTCCTCGAAGCGGGACTCGACCCACGCGTGGAAGCGGGTGCCGCGGCGCGCGGCGGGCTGGGGCGGCCGCGGCATGGGGCGGGCCAGCTCCCGCGCGAAGCCGTCCGGGTCCGCGGCCAGCCGCAGCAGCTGGGAGGCGCTCAGCGACAGCGGTACGGCCACCTCGCGCACGGTCGTACGGGCCCGGCGCAGCTCCCCGGCGAGCGCGTCGAGATCGCGGTCCCAGGAGGCGATCAGCCGTGCCTCCTCGGGCGGCAGGGCCTGGCCCTCCGGCTCCGGGGCGGGCGCGGGGGGCGGGCTCGCCTCGGCGTACGGACCGGCGTACGGATCCGGGGACGTGTCGTGGTCGTACGGCTCACCGGGCGCCTCGGCGTACGCACCGGCCTCGTCGTACGCACCGGCCTCCACGACGTCCTCGGGCGCCTCGGCGTACGGACCCGAGGCGTCCCCGGCGTCCTCGTACGGGTCGCCGTACGCCTCCTCCTCGTACGCGTCCTCCGGCGGCGGCTCGGGCCAGAACCCGGGGTCCTCGGCCGGGTCCTCCGCGCCCTCCCCGGGATCCGGCTCCTCCGCCGCCGCCTCCATCCGCGTCAGGTGGCCGAGGACGATGTCCGCCGCGCGGCGGCGGCGGTCCAGGGCGCCGGGGTCGAGCGGAAGCGGCCACGCGCGGTCGGCCGTGGCCTCCTTCAGGGCCGGGTTCTCCGCGCCCTCCTCCGGCTCCGTGGCCCACGCCTCCACCTCGCCGTGGCCGGATTCGCAGTGCTCGCGCAGCGCCTCCAGGAAGGCGGACGGACCGCGCGGCCGCTTCTGGCTCGGGCCCCACCAGTGCCCCGAGCCGAGCAGCAGGGAGCGGGGCCGCGTGAAGGTCACATAGCCGAGCCGCAACTCCTCGGTCCGCTGATGCTCCCTCATGGCCTCCTTGAAGGCGGCCAGCCCCTTGCTGTCCCAGTCCATGACGTCCGGCAGGGTGGCCGCGTCGCCGCGCAGCTCATGCGGCAGGACCTTCGCGGCGGAGGTCCAGGACTCGCGCGCCTGCTCGCTCGGGAAGTGCTTGGTGACCAGGCCCGGCACGGCCACCACGTCCCACTCCAGCCCCTTGGACTTGTGCGCGGTGAGCACCTTGACGGTGTTCTCGCCACCGGGGAGGGAGTTGTCGAGCCCCTTCTCGTACTGCGCGGCCGTCCGCAGGAAGGCCAGGAAGCCCTGGAGGGTGGCCTCGCCCTCCACCGGGGTCTCGCCCTGGCGCCCGGCGAAGGAGGCGGCGATGTCCAGGAAGTTGCCCAGCGTCTCGCGGCGGCGGGCGGCCAGGGCGTGCGGCGAGGCGGACAGCTCGACCTCCAGTCCGGTGGCCGTCAGCACCCGGTGGAGGACGTCCATCAGCGGATCGCCCAGCGAGCGGCGCAGATCGCGGAGTTCGGCGGCCAGGCGGGCGAAGCGGACCCGGGCCTCGGCCGAGAAGGGCAGTCCGCCGTCCGGTCCTTCCCCTTCGCCGCCGGATTCCGGGAAGCCGGGCTCCAGGAAGGTGTCGAGGGCGTCGGCGAGCGAGATCACCTCGGCGGGGTCGACGCCTTCGACGGCCTCGGCGAGCCTGCGATCCGGGTCGTCCTCCGCGCCGCCCCGGACGCCGGAGGCGACCAGCGCACGGGCCCGCCGCCCCAGCAGCGCCAGATCGCGGGGGCCGATCCGCCAGCGCGGACCGGTGAGCAGCCGGACCAGGGCCGCGTTGGCGCCCGGGTCCTGGAGGACCTCGCAGACGGCCACCAGATCGGCGATCTCCGGCAGATGCAGCAGCCCGGACAGCCCCACGACCTCCACCGGGATGTCCCGCTCCACCAACGCGCCCTGGATCTCGGCGAAGTCCCCCGCCGTACGGCAGAGCACCGCGATCTCACCGGGCGGGGTACCGGTGCGCACCAGATGGGCAAGCGAGTCGGCGAGCCAGCGCAGCTCCTCGGCGTGGGTGGGCAGCAGGGCGCAGCGCACCACGCCGTCCCGCTCGGCCCCGGGGGCGGGGCGCAGCGCCTCCACGCCCTCGTGCATCGCCCGCAGGGGCGCCGCGAGCCCATTGGCGAGGTCCAGCAGCCGGCCGCCGCTGCGCCGGTTCTCGCTGAGCGCGAACCGGCGGGCCGGGCGGCCGTCGGCGTGCGGGAAGTGCCGGGGGAAGTCGTCGAGGTTGGCCACCGAGGCACCGCGCCAGCCGTAGATGGCCTGACAGGGGTCGCCGACGGCGGTGACCGGATGGCCGGTGCCGCCGCCGAAGAGCCCGGAGAGCAGCAGCCGCTGGGCGACCGAGGTGTCCTGGTACTCGTCGAGCAGCACCACCGCGTAACTCTCGCGCAGGATCCGGCCGACCTCCGCACGGGTGCGGGCGAGGGTGGCCGAGTGGGCGATCTGGTCGCCGAAGTCCAGCAGATCGCGGCGGCCCTTCTCCGCGCGGTACGCCTCGACCAGGCCCAGCAGCTCCAGCCGGGCGCGCGCGGTTTCGGGCACCTTGCGCAGGGCCTCGTTGGTCAGCCGCACCCCGTCCAGGGTCCGCAGCAACTCGGTGTCGTGGGCGCGCAGCCGCTCGGCGGGGACGAGGTGTTCGGCCAGCTCGGCGTCGAGCGCGAGCAGATCGGTGACCAGGTCGGCGAACGGGCGGGTGAGCGCCGGGTACGGACCGGGGGCGGAACGCAGCACCCGCGCGGCGAGCTGGAAGCGGGTGGCGTCGGCGAGCAGCCGGGCGGTCGGCTCCAGCCCGATGCGCAGCCCGTGCTCCTTGAGGAGCTGTCCGGCGAAGGCGTGGTACGTGGAGATGGCGGGCTCGCCCGCGGCCTCGTCGACGGCGGCCGGGTCCGGGTCGAGGTCGACCACGCCCGCCTTGACGAGCGCGGTGCGCACGCGCTCCGCCAGCTCGCCCGCGGCCTTGTTGGTGAAGGTGAGGCCGAGCACCCGCTCCGGCGCGACCTGTCCGGTGCCCACCAGCCAGACCACCCGCGCGGCCATCACCGTGGTCTTGCCGGAGCCCGCTCCGGCAACGATCACCTGCGGGGCGGGCGGCGCGGTGATGCAGGCCGTCTGCTCCGGGGTGAACGGGATCCCGAGCAGCTCCTTGAGCTCCTCGGGATCGGTGATGCGGGCTGACACTCCAGTGAGGCTATCGGTCCCCTCCGACAGCCGGACGCCAACCCGGGACGGCCCTGAACAAGCCGGGACGGAAACGGACATGACGGTACGGGAGTGGAGTGTCCGTCACGGAAGGGTCCAAGCACCGACACCGCGGACAGCGCGCGCCCGGGGGCCGGGGAGGGCGCTCAGTCCACCACGTGACGGCCCTCCGCGCGGGCGCTGCACGAGGCGCGGAAGGCACAGCGGGTGCAGTGGTCCCCCGCACTCGGGGCGAACCGCTCGTCCAGGACCCGCCCGGCCGCCGTGGCGAGCAGATCGCCCACCCACTCCCCGTCCGGCGGCTCCTGCCCCTGGACCTTGGGGACGCTCTCACCGCCGTCCTTCTTCGCCGCGCCCTGACGGAGCTGCACCAGCTCCGCGCCGCCCGGCTCCGGACGGTCGCCGCCGAACAGGCCGTCGACGGCGCCCTCGCGCACCGCCAGCTGATAGACCGCCAGCTGGGGGTGGCGTTCGACCGCGCCGCGCGTCACGGCCTGTTTGCCGGTTTTGAAGTCGACGACGTACGCCCGGCCCTCGGTGTCCGCCTCGACGCGGTCCATGCTGCCGCGGATGCGCACCTGGTAGGCGTCCGCCTCCAGGGTCACGTCGAACCTGTGCTCCGAGGCGACCGGCGCCCGGCCGCCGCGCTCCATCACATGCCAGCGCAGGAAGCGCTCCAGGGCGGCCCGCGCGTTCTCCTTCTCCTGCCGTGACTTCCAGGGGGCGTCGAAGGACAGCGCGTCCCAGACCGAGTCCAGCCGCTCCATCAGGACGGCGAGATCGGCCGGGGTGCGGCCGGAGGCCACCTCATCGGCCAGGACATGGACGACATTGCCGAAGCCCTGGGCGGCGGTCGAGGGGGCGTCCGCCTTGACCTCGCGCCCCAGGAACCACTGGAGCGAGCAGGTGTTGACGAGTTGGTCCAGCGCGCTGCCGGACAGTGCCACGGGACGGTCGCGGTCGCGCAGCGGGGCCTCGCTGTGGGTCGGCTCGTACAGCCCCCACCAGCCGTAGGGGTGGGCCGCCGGGACCAGCGGCTGGCCCTCCTCGTCGCGCATCGCCGCCAGCCGGGCCAGCCGCCGCGCGGCGGCGTCCCGCAGCGCCTCGGAGGCGTCCGGGTCGACGGTGACGGCGCGCAGCTCGGCGACGAGCGCGGCCACCGCCAGCGGACGGCGCGGGCGCTGGGTGATGTCCACGGGGGTGACGCCCAGCTCGGCCAGGAAGCGGGAGGGCTGGTCGCCGTCGTCGGAGGCGGCCTTGACGGCGGTGACCACCAGCCGGTCCCGGGCACGGGTGGCCGCCACGTAGAACAGCCGCCGCTCCTCGGCCAGCAGCGCGCCGGGCGGCAGCGGCTCGGCCAGCCCGTCGCGGCCGATCCGGTCCGCCTCCAGGAGCGAGCCGCGGCGCCGCAGATCGGGCCACAGCCCCTCCTGCACGCCCGCCACGACCACCAGCCGCCATTCCAGGCCCTTGGAGCGATGGGCGGTCATCAGCCGTACGGCGTCGGGGCGGGCCATCCGACGCGAAAGGGTGTCGGCGGCGATGTCCTGGGCGTCGATCTCTTCCAGGAAGTTGAGCGCGCCACGGCCGCCGGTGCGCTCCTCCGCACGCGCGGCGGTCTCGAACAGCGCGCACACCGCGTCCAGATCGCGGTCAGCGTTCCGCCCGGCGGCCCCGCCGCGCTGGGCGGCGCGCTCGAGCCGTCCGGGCCAGGAGGTGCCGTCCCACAACCGCCACAGTGCCTCCTCGGCGGTGCCGCCCCGGGCCAGCGTCTCCCGCGCGGTGTGCAGCAGCCGCCCGAGCTGCTGGGCGCCGCGGGCGTACGCCGGGTCGTGGACGGCCAGCCGCTCGGGCTCGGCGAGCGCCTCGGCCAGCAGGATGTCCGAGGGGCGCGGTACGGCCTTGCCCGCCGCCCGCTCCTCCTCGCGCAGCGCCCGGCCCAGACGGCGGAGGTCCGCCGCGTCCATCCCGCCGAGCGGCGAGGCCAGCAGGGTGAGGGCGGTCTCCACGTCGAGGGCCGCGGTGAGTCCGCCCGCGTCCGGCAGCGCGGCCGTGGCGGCGGCCCGCAGCGCCGTCAGCAGCGGGGCCACCGCGGGTTCGTGGCGCAACGGGATGTCGTCGCCGTCCACCTCGACCGGGACCCCGGCGGAGGTGAGCGCGCGGCGCACCCCGGGGATCGAGCGCCCCCCGGCGCGCACCAGGACGGCCATCTTGCTCCAGGGCACACCGTCCTCGAGATGGGCGCGGCGCAGGATGTCGGCCACGTTGTCGAGCTCGGCGCCCGCGGTGGGATACGTGAACGCCTCGACCCGGCCGCCGTCGCGGGTAGCGGTCAGCTCGCGGTGGGCGCGCACCGCCTCGGCGGGCAGCCGGGTGAGCGGCATCCGGCGGGTGATCAGCCGGGTGGCTTCGAGGAGCGCGGCGCCGGAGCGGCGGGAGGTGGTGAGCACCGCCACGTCCGCGGGTCTGCCGTCGGAACGCCGGAAGGCGTCCGGGAAGCCGAGGATGCCGCCCACATCGGCGCCCCGGAACGCGTAGATGGACTGGTCGGGGTCGCCGAAGGCGACCAGGGTGCGCCCCACCGCCATCCGGCGCCCGCCCCGGGACGCCGCGGTGCGCCCGCCTCCGTGGACGCCCGCGAGCGCGCGCAGCAGCCGCCCCTGGGCGGCGTCGGTGTCCTGGTACTCGTCGACGAACACCGCGTCGTAGCGCGCGGCCAGCCCGGCCGCGACGCCCGGCCGTTCGGCCAGCAGCACCGCGCGGTGCACCAGCTCCGCGTAGTCCAGCACCCCCTGGGCGTCCAGGACGTCCAGGTACTCGGCGAGGAAGTCCGCCGCGGCGCCCCAGTCGGGGCGACCGGTGCGCTCCGCGAAGTCCCCCAGGGCGCGCGGCCCCAGACCCAGCTCCCGGCTGCGGGCGAGCACGGCGCGCACCTCGTCGGCGAAGCCCCGGGTGGTCAGGCAGGCGCGCAGCTCGTCGGGCCAGCGGGCGAACGCCCGCCCTTCGCGCGCCAGCTCGGCCTGGCCCGCGAGCAGCTCCCTGACGGCGACGTCCTGTTCGGGTCCGGAGAGCAGCCGCAGCGGATCGGCGAACAGATCGGCGTCCTGATGGGCGCGGACCAGGGCGTAGCAGAAGGAGTGGAAGGTGGTGGCCTGCGGAGCGGTGGCACCGCCCATGCGCGCGGCCATCCGGTCGCGCAGCTCGACGGCGGCCTTACGGCTGAAAGTGAGGACGAGGATCCGCTCCGGGTCCGCGCCGTCCCGCGTCCGGCGGGCGACAGCCTCCACGAGCGTCGTGGTCTTGCCGGTGCCCGGTCCGGCGAGCACGAGCAAAGGGCCGCCGGGATGCTGAACCACAGCGCGCTGCCGTGCGTCCAGGACAGGCGGGGCAACGGGATCCGGCCGGTGACGGACCAGGCGGTACCTGCCCGCGGACGGCGGCCGCGAGGAAGGCCGCCGTCCCTGCCGCTGCCGCGGAAGGGACGAGGAGGAGGAGCTCACGTGGATCGCCGGTCCTGGTGGGTTGGCTGGGTGCGGGACAGCCTCTCATGTGACGCGGAACGTCACCGGGAGGGCTGTGGATATCTCCACGGCCCCACCGCGACACCGGCGGCGGCCCCTGTGCGGGGGGGGTGCGAGGAGGTGTGCGCGGGAGTTCGTGGGACCCGGGCGCGCGGCGCGGAGGTGCGTACGGTCCGGGCGCGCGGTGGACCGGCCCGTGCTGCCCGGAACCCCGCGTACCGGACCTGGACGGTCCGGTCACCCGCGGAGCGCACAGCTCCGGCCCGCGCCGGCCGGGCTCGCGGCCGAGGGCCGCGCGGTGAGCCGGCCCGCGTCACCGGAAGGCGCACGGCCCGGCCAGGGACCGACCGGGGTCGTGCCGGGCCACCCCGCGCCGCCCCGAACGCGGCCCGCGCGCCCCTGGCCCGCTCCGGCGCGGGGCACGGCGGGCGAACGCGCGCGCCCCGAAGCCGCGCCGGGGCGCCCCGCGCCGTTCGGAACCTCGCGCACCGCGGCCGTACGGCCCATGCCCGGCCGGGCCCGGTTCCCGGGCACCGCGTTCACCGCACCCGCGCTACGCCGGGCGCGGCGGCCCGCTTCCGCTCCCGGGGTGATCGCCGTCCCAGCGGGCCCTGGTCATGTCGAGCCGGGGCAGATGGCCCTCGGCCGACCGCGGGGCCTGGCGCAGCGGGGTGCCCTCCTCGCGGTAGTGGGCGAGCGCGCGCAGCTCGTGGCCGGGCAGCAGCGCACCGTCCGCGCGGACCACCCGCCACCACGGCACGGCGCCCCCGTAGAGCGCCATCACCCGGCCGACCTGGCGGGGCCCGCCCTCCCCGAGCCACTCGGCGATATCCCCGTAGGTCATCACGCGGCCCGGCGGGATCAGCTCGGCGACCTCCAGCACCCGCTCCGCGTACTCGGGCAGCTCGTCGGCCCCCGGCCCCTCGTTCTCCCGGCTCATCGGGCCCATCCTGCCGCACACCACCGACAGCCCCCGGGGCGCGCGCACCCCCATTTCAGGCCGAACCTCCCCCGTCGCGGTGTGATCACTCAGTGTGCGGGAATCTTTTACACGGCGTACGATCCGAGGTTCACGCCCCCGAAATGCACCCTGATGCCCTCATCCGCCTCCCGGGCATGCCACCATCTTCCGGGCGGTGACTGGTGATACGAGATCAAGAAGAGACGGCGAAGCAGGGTGCGCAGCCTCCTGAGGAGGAGGCCCGCACCTCTGAGGCGTTGTCGCGTCCCGACCCCCGGCCCGGCGTCCCCGAGAGCCACGACGGCCGCCACCCCGACCCCGACCCGGACCCCGACGGCCCCCAGGGCGACGACTGCCCCGAGCCGCATGTCGACCGGGTCTCCGGGGACGAGCCGCTGCTGCCCGCCCGGGTCCACCGCCCCTCCGATCTCATGCGGCTGCTGCTCGGCGTGCTGGGCATGGCCATCGTGCTCGCCATCGCGGCCTTCGCGCACGGCACCACGGCGGGCCTGGAGAAGGACATCGGCCACGGCACCAAACAGGCGCCCCCGCTGCTGATCGACTTCGCCGGGCTGACGGCCAGCGTCGCCGTCCTCGTCCTCCCGGTGGCCTTCGCCATCGAGCGGCTGATCAAACGGGACGGACTGCGGATCGCCGACGGCGTCCTGGCGGCGGTGCTCGCCCACGGGGTGTCGCTCACCACGGACCTGTGGGTCGCGGACGGCGCCCCGCAGTCGATCCGCGAGGCGCTCACCCAGCCCGCCCCCGGCGGCACCTTCAGCGACCCCGTCCACGGCTATCTCGCCCCCGTCATCGCCTATATGACGGCCGTCGGCATGGCCCGCCGCCCGCGCTGGCGGGTCGCCATGTGGTGCGTGCTGCTGCTCGACGCCTTCGCGGTGCTCGTGGGCGGCTACACCACCCCGTTCTCGATCATCATCACCGTGCTGATCGGCTGGACCGTCGCCTACGGCACGCTCTACGCCGTCGGCTCCCCCAACGTCCGGCCCACCGGGCAGAACCTGCTCGCCGGGCTGCGCCGGGTGGGCTTCCACCCGGTCAGCGCGATGCGCGCCGAGGAGCCCGCGGAGGGCGACCAGGCCAACCACGGGGACCGGGGCCGCCGCTATCTGGTCACCCTGGAGGACGGCCCGCCCTTGGACGTCACCGTCGTCGACCGCGAACAGCAGGCCCAGGGGTTCTTCTACAGCGTCTGGCAGCGGCTGACCCTGCGCACCATCACCCCGCCCCGCAGCCTCCAGTCGCTGCGCCAGGCCCTGGAGCAGGAGGCGCTGCTCGCGTACGCGGCCATCGCCGCGGGGGCCAACGCGCCCAAGCTGATCGCCACCTCCGAGCTGGGCCCGGACGCGGTGATGCTGGTCTACGAGCACATCGGCGGCCGTCCACTGCACGCCCTGCCGGACGAGGAGCTCACCGATGAGCTGCTGGCCGGGGCCTGGCATCAGGTGCAGGCGCTCCAGTCGCGGCGGATCGCCCACCGGCGGCTGGACAGCGACGCACTGATGGTCGACCGCGACGGCCGGGTGGTCCTCACCGATCTGCGGGGCGGCGAGATCGCGGCCGGTGATGTGGTGCTGCGGATGGACATCGCCCAGCTGCTCGCCACCCTCGGGCTGCGGGTCGGCGCCGAGCGCTCGGTGGCGGCGGCGGTCGAGGTCCTCGGCCCGGACGCGGTCGCCGACAGCCTCCCGCTGCTCCAGCCGCTGGCGCTGGGCCGCGGCACCCGCGCGACCCTGCGCCAGCTGGCGCGGGAGCGGGCCCAGCGACAGCGCGAAGCGGTGCTGGAGGCGTCGCGCGCGGCCAAGGAGGCCAAGGAGACGCGGGAGGCCCGCGAGGACGAGACGCCCACCAGCGACCGCAAGGCCCAGAAGGCCGAGAAGCAGGCGGAGAAGCGGGCGATCGAGGAGGCCCTGGAGGGCGCGCGCGAAGAAGATCTGCTCGCCCAGATCCGTCAGCAGGTACTGCTGGTGCGGCCGCAGGCGCCCATAGAGCCGGTCCGGCTGGAGCGCATCAAACCGCGCACCCTGGTCAGCTTCTGCGCGGGCGCCTTCGCCGCGTACTTCCTGCTCTCCCAGTTCACCCACATCAAGCTGGGCGCACTGGTCGGCGAGGCCAACTGGATCTGGGTGGTCTTCGCGCTCCTGTTCTCCGCGCTGACGTATGTGGCCGCGGCCATGAGCCTGCTGGGCTTCGTCCCCGAGAAGGTGCCCTTCGGGCGGACGGTGCTGGCGCAGGTGGCCGCCTCGTTCGTGAAGCTGGTGGCGCCCGCGGCAGTCGGCGGCGTCGCCCTCAACACCCGCTTCCTCCAGCGCGCGGGGGTGCGGCCGGGGCTCGCGGTGGCCAGTGTCGGGGCCTCCCAGCTGTTCGGTCTCGCCAGCCATATCGTGCTGCTGCTGACCTTCGGCTACATCACCGGGACCGAGCGCACCCCGACCCTCTCACCGTCCCGGACCGTGATCGCCGGGCTGCTGACGGCCGCGGTGCTGGTCCTGGTGGTGACCGCGATTCCCGTCCTGCGGAAGTTCGTCTCCACCCGGGTGCGTTCCCTGTTCGCGGGTGTCGTCCCGCGCATGCTGGACGTCCTCCAGCGGCCCAGGAAGCTGGTCGCGGGCATCGGCGGGATGCTGCTGCTGACCCTCGCGAACGTGCTGTGCCTCGACGCCTCGATCCGGGCGTTCGGCGGTGAGCTGAGCTACGCGAGCATCGCGGTCGTCTTCCTCGCGGGCAACGCCCTGGGGTCGGCGGCCCCCACCCCGGGCGGTGTCGGGGCGGTCGAGGCCGCGCTGATCGCCGGTCTGACCTTCGCCGGGCTGCCGTACGAGACCGCCGCGCCCGCGGTGCTGCTCTTCCGGCTGATGGTCTTCTGGCTGCCGGTGCTGCCCGGCTGGCTGGCCTTCACCCACCTCACCCGCAAAGAGGCGCTGTAGGGGCGCAGCGGCCACGACAGGGCGCCTTCCGGAGGCCGTTCCGGCCCGTACCACTGCCGCCCGGGGTCCGCGCCCCGGGACGCCGCCGTACGGCCCCTCCGGCGGGCCCTCCTCACCCGTGCGTCCGAGCTGTGCGCGCGGCCCGGCTGCGGGCGCCCGAGGATGGCGGTACGCCGCCCACCCCTGGGAGAGCCGCCGTGTCCCGACCCCTGCGCACCGGTGCGCTGTCCGCCGCCGTCCTGCTGCTGACCGCCCTCACGGCCGGATGCGGCGGTGGCGGCGGGGAGCGGCCGGACACCTCCGCGGGGCAGAAGCTGGACTGGGCGCCCTGCCCGGCCCCCTCGGACAGCCAGGACGGCAGCGCCACCGAAGCCCCGGGCAAGGAGTGGGAGTGCGCGACGCTCCATGTGCCGCTGGACTACCGGAAGCCGGACGGCGACACCATCGGCATCGCCATGATCCGCGCCAAGGCCACCGACCGCCGCCACCGGATCGGTTCGCTCATCTTCAACTTCGGCGGCCCCGGCGGCTCCGGCGTCGCCACCCTCCCGGCCCTGGCCGACAGCTACCGCCAACTGCGCACCCGCTACGACCTGGTGAGCTTCGACCCGCGCGGCGTCGGCCGCAGCAGCGGGGTGCGCTGTCTCGACGGTGAACAGCTCGACGCCTACTACGCCGCCGATGCCACCCCGGACACCCCCACCGAGGTGAAGGGCCTGGTCCGGCGGGTCAAGGGGTACGCGGCCGCGTGCGAGAAGAACTCCGGAAAGGTGCTGCCCCATGTCGGCACCACCAACGCCGCCCGCGACATGGACCTGATGCGCCGTGTCCTCGGCGACCGCAAGCTGCACTACTTCGGCATCTCGTACGGCACCGAACTCGGCGGTGTCTACGCCCACCTGTACCCGCGCACGGTGGGCCGCGCGCTCTTCGACGGGGTCGTGGACCCCGCGCAGACACCGGAGCAGGGGGCGCTCGGTCAGGCCAAGGGGTTCCAGCTCGCGCTGAACAACTACGTGAAGGACTGCGACCGGAGCGGCGGGATGGGCGGCGCCACGAGCTGCCCCACCGCGGCGCAGATCCGCGCCTTCCTGAAGCGGCTTGACACCCGTCCGCTGCCCACCGGCCAGGGCCGGAAGCTGACCGAGTCGCTGGCCTCGGGCGGTATCGCGCAGTCCCTGTACTCGGAGCAGTTCTGGCAGTACCTCACCCAGGGGCTCGCCGCCGCCCGGCAGGGCGACGGCAGGATCCTGCTCGCCCTGGGCGACGCCATGAACGGACGGGACCAGGACGGCGACTACAGCACCCTCCAGGCATCCCTGACCGCCATCACCTGCGCCGACTACAAACAGCGCTACACGGTCGGCGACATCGAGCGGAAACTGCCCGCCTTCCGCAAGGCGTCCCCGGTCTTCGGCGACTTCCTGGCCTGGAGCCTCACCCAGTGCACCGGTTGGCCGGTGCCCGGCACCTGGACCACACCGGACGTCAGCGCCCCCGGCGCCGCGCCCATCCTGGTCGTCGGAAACACCGGCGACCCGGCCACGCCCTACTCCGGGACGCGGAAGATGGCACAGGAACTCGGTCCCGGCGTCGGCGTCGAACTCACCTACAAGGGACAGGGCCACGGGGCGTACGACAGCGGCAGCGGCTGTGTCCGCCGGATCGCCAACGCCTATCTCCTCCAGGGCAAAGTGCCTGAAAAGGGCAAGGTCTGTACGTAGGAAATGCGGTGGCACCGACCACGGCACCCACCGTGACGGTATTGAGAAGAGGCGCGAACACGCACGCTTCCACCACCTCCTAGGATCACCGGTTATGTCGAGTTCCCTACGCACCATACGGACCAGGGCACTGGTCTCCGCGGCCGTCGTGGTCGCTCTCGCCGCTGTCGCCGGCTGCAATGGCGACGGCGGAAACGACCAGGGCAACGGGCAGTCCACTCCGTCCGCCCAGGCTCCGCCCGCATCGGACAGCTCCCTGCCGGATTCGCTCACCGGCCAGAAGCCGAAGTGGGAATCCTGCCCTCCGCCGTCGCCGATCCAGGGCACCGGTGCGGCTCCGGGGAGCGAGTGGGAATGCGCCACGCTCAAGGCTCCGCTCGATTACGGAAAGCCGGACGGCGAAACGATCGATCTCGCCATGATCCGGGCCAAGGCCACCGACAAGGACCGGCGGATCGGCTCCCTGGTGTTCAATTTCGGCGGCCCCGGCGGTTCCGGTGTCTCCTCGCTGCCCAGCTTCGCCGACGACTACGCGGAGCTGCGCACCCGCTATGACCTGGTGAGCTTTGATCCGCGTGGAGTCGGCGAGAGCGCGGGTGTGACCTGTCTGAGCGACAAGGAGATGGACGCGGCCGACGCCATCGACGGCACACCGGACGACGAGGACGAGCTCAAGGCCGCGCTGGCGGACTCCCGGAAATTCGGCGCCGCGTGCAAGAAGAAGTCCGGCCGGGTGCTGCCCCATGTGGACACCGTCAGCGCCGCCCGGGACATGGATCTCATGCGCCAGGTGCTCGGCGACAAGAAACTCTCGTACTTCGGTATCTCGTACGGCACCGAACTCGGCGGCGTCTACGCCCATCTCTTCCCCCGGCATGTGGGACGTGCGGTGCTCGACGCCGTCGTCGACCCGACCGAGGACCCCGAAGAGAGTGCCTACGGCCAGGCCAAGGGATTTCAACTGGCCCTCGACAACTATCTGAAGGACTGTGCCAAGAAGGGCGTTGCCTGCCCGACCGGTGGCGATGCCGAAGCGGGTGACGCCAAGATCGCCGCGTTTCTGAAAAAGCTGGACAAAAAGCCGCTGGCCACCGCGAGCGGCCGCAAGCTCACCCAGGACGGCGCGCTGGGCGGAATCGCCGCCGCGCTGTACGACCGGGAAAGCTGGAACATCCTGACGACCGCCCTTCAGGAAGCGATGCACTTCGGCAAGGGCAACATGCTGCTGGCGATGTCGGATTCCCTGGCCGGGCGTGATGAAAACGGCCGCTACAGCAATATCAACGCCGCCAATACGGCCATCAACTGCGTGGACGACAAGCAGCGCTACACGGTCGACGATGTGAAGACCCAGCTGCCCCGGTTCCGCAAGGCCGCGCCGGTCTTCGGTGAGTATCTGGCCTGGGGCATGCTCGGCTGCACCAACTGGCCCGTGGACGGCACGGCGGACGGCCCGGAGGTGAGCGCCAAGGGCTCGGCGCCGATCCTCGTGGTCGGCAACACCGGTGACCCGGCCACCCCGTACGCCGGGGCGCGCAGGATGGTCGGGGAACTCGGCCCGGGCGTGGGGGTCGAGGTCACCTACAAGGGCCAGGGCCACGGCGCGTACAACAGCGGCAACGCCTGTATGACCAAGACGGTGAACGCCTATCTGCTGAACGGGAAGGTGCCCTCAAGCGGCACCACCTGTTCCTAGCCGGATATGCCCGCGGGGCCCGGACCGTCACCGGTCCGGGCCCCGCGGGCGTTCGGTGTCCCGACAGCGGGCGCGCGCCTCAGTAGACGGGCTTCTCGGGCTCGATCTGGTTGACCCAGCCGATCACACCGCCACCCACGTGCACGGCGTCCGCGAAGCCCGCGGACTTCAGCACGGCCAGGACCTCCGCGGAGCGGACACCCGTCTTGCAATGCAAGACGATCTTCTTGTCCTGCGGAAGCTCCTGGAGGGCGCCGCCCATCAGGAACTCGTTCTTCGGGATCAGCCGGGCGCCGGGGATCGAGACGATCTCGTACTCGTTCGGCTCGCGGACATCGATGATGTCGATGTTCTCGCCGTCGTCGATCCACTCCTTGAGCTGCTTGGGCGTGATGGTGGACCCGGCGGCGGCCTCCTGGGCCTCCTCCGAGACCACACCGCAGAACGCCTCGTAGTCGATCAGCTCGGTGACCGTCGCGTTCGGACCGCAGACCGCGCAGTCCGGGTCCTTGCGGACCTTGACCTGGCGGTAGGTCATCTCCAGGGCGTCGTAGATCATCAGCCGGCCGACCAGCGGGTCGCCGGTGCCGGTGAGGACCTTGATCGCCTCGGTGACCTGGATCGAGCCGATGGAGGCGCACAGCACGCCCAGCACACCGCCCTCGGCGCAGGACGGCACCATGCCGGGCGGCGGGGGCTCCGGGTACAGGCAGCGGTAGCAGGGGCCGTGCTCGGACCAGAAGACCGACGCCTGGCCGTCGAAGCGGTAGATCGAACCCCAGACGTACGGCTTGTTCAGCAGCACGCACGCGTCGTTGACCAGATAGCGGGTGGCGAAGTTGTCCGTGCCGTCCACGATCAGGTCGTACTGGGAGAACATCTCCATGACGTTGTCCGCCTCGAGGCGCTCCTCATGGAGAACAACGTTCACATACGGGTTGATGCCCAGCACCGAGTCACGCGCCGACGCGGCCTTGGAGCGACCGATGTCCGACTGGCTGTGGATGATCTGGCGCTGCAGGTTGGACTCGTCGACCTCGTCGAACTCCACGATGCCGAGGGTGCCGACACCGGCCGCCGCGAGGTACATCAGGGCCGGGGAGCCGAGGCCGCCCGCGCCCACACAGAGGACCTTGGCGTTCTTCAGCCGCTTCTGCCCGTCCATCCCGACATCGGGGATGATCAGATGGCGCGAGTACCTGCGGACCTCGTCGACGGTGAGCTCGGCAGCCGGCTCGACCAGGGGTGGCAGCGACACGGGGACTCCGTAAGGGGAGGGAGCAGACGGACATGCACCCCCGCGTGAGCGGGGAGGTTTTCTTCTCGTAACACTGCCACGCCCCATCTCATTCCATGACACGCGGTCCGATGCGCGAGACGATGTCGTCCCAGTAGCCGGGCAGGGCTTCCCAGGGGGCGGTGGCGGAGATCCGCTGCCCCGGATGGTGCGTACGGTCGGTGAAATAGATCGTCCCCGCGCCCTGCCAACGGGCGATCCGCAGCGCCTCCTCCAGATGCGGCCGGGGGACGCCGTGCACCAGATGGCAGAAGCGTTCGGGCGGATATCCCGCCGTCCACTCCGCGACCTGGGACCAACGGTAGTCCGGCCAGGCGCCGCGGAAGGTCACCAGTTGCTCGGCGATCTCCATGTACTCCGGGTACGGATGGGTGCCCTGGCCGAGCACCACATGTCCCCCGCCGAGCAGCGCGCGCAGCATGGTGACCGTACGGCGGACCTCCGCGAGGCCGGGGCGGTCGGCGGGGCAGCGGTCCAGGAGGAAGCCGTCGACCCGGTACCAGTCCAGGAAGTGGTCGGCGTCGGAGACCAGCTCCCCGAACGGGCGGGTGCCGCAGCGGGCGTCCAGATGCCCCAGCACCCGCACGCCCGCGGCACGCAGCCGGGCCACCGCGGTGAGCCAGTGCGGATCCCGGCGCGAGCCGGGGCCGCGCCCCACCGACAGCACCGCCCAGTCCACCGGGGTGCCCGGCCGGGCGAGCTCCGCCCACTCGGTGGGCGCCACCAGCGGATGCGCATATCCCGGGACGCCCAGGCCGAGCGCATGATCGGCGGCGGGGATGTCGCGCAGCGGACCCGGGGAGGTCAGATGCGACATGCCGCCTCCATCCAGATGTCGGCGAGCGACTCCTCCAGAGGGATCCTGGAGCGCCAGCCGAGCCGGTCGCGGGCGGTGCGCACATCCGCCTGCTGCCAGCTGCCGCAGCCGTCCGGGTAGGGGAAGGCGGCCGCGCCGCCACCGGTGGAATGCGCCTCCGCCACCGGGTGGGGGTGATGGCCGAGGCCGTGCCCCGGGCCGTGGCCGGGCGCCGGGACATGGGCCCCGCCGCCGGGCCCGTGGTGCACCAGCCCGCGCCCCGACGGGGCGTCGATCTCGTGCAGGGAGCCGCCGAAGCCCGCCACCCGGGCCAGCACGGCGGCCGCCTCGCGCAGCCGCACCGCGCGCCCGGTGCCGATGTTGACCACCCCCTGCGCGGCCGACAGCGAGGCGGCGTGCACCGCGCGCGCCACATCCCGGACGTCCACGAAGTCCCGCTGGACGCCGAGCCCGCTCAGCTTCAACTCGCTCTCCCCCGACTGCATCGCCCGGCGCATCGCCTCGGCGAGCCTGCCCAGCGGCGAACCGGCCGGGGTGCCGGGCCCGACCGGGGAGAACACCCGCAGCACCACCGCGTCCAGACCCGAGCCGAGCACCAGCTCGGTGGCGGCCAGCTTGCTCACGCCGTACGGGCCGCCGGGGCGCGGCACGGCGTCCTCGGCGGTCGACGAACCGGGCTGCGAGGGCCCGTACTCCGAGGAGCAGCCGATCTGCACCAGCCGGGCGCCGCAGCCGCTGCGCCGCAGCGATTCGCAGACCGTCGCCACGGCCACCGTGTTGTGCCGGGTGAGCTCCCGGGCCCCGCCGCGGGTGGCCCCCGCGCAGTTGATCACCACACCGGGGTGGACGGCGTTGAGGAAGCGGGTGAGCGCGCCAGGGCTGCCGCTGGAGAGGTCGAAGCGCACATCGGCGTCGTCGCCGCGGCCGAGCGCGGTGAGCTGGACGGCCGGGTCGGCGAGCAGATGCTCCGCGACATAGCGGCCGAGGTATCCGCCGGAGCCGAGCAGCAGGACTCTCATCGGTCACGCCTCCCCGCGCGGGCGCGTGGACGGGACAGGTCGTCGCTCATGTGGTCGCTCCTCGTAAGGGTGGCAGGGTGGTGCGGTCGTGCGGGGGGTGGCGGGTTCACTGGGGCGCCTCGCAGCGCGCGGGGTGGGTGCTGTCGCCGCGGTGCGGGCCGCGGCGGGGGGTGTGGCCGTCGGGGGCGCCCGGGGTGGCGTTGTGGGCCGAGGCGCGGGACAGGACGGCGCGGGCGTACCCGAGCAGCCCGAGCGCGGCGGCGGCGCAGGCGGCCGCGGGCACGACGGCCGCGCCATGGGCGGCGATCAGCCGCGCCACGGGTGCACCGAGCGGCGCGCCACCGGGCAGCCGGGCGGCCAGCGCGGTGACCTCCACCGCCGCCTCGGCCGCACCGGCCGCGGCCAGCCCGCTGATCGCCGCCGCGCGGAAGCCGTGGACGGCGAGCAGCCGGGCCGCGAACAGCAGCGCGGCCAGCGCGGCGGCGGCCGCCTCGGCGGCGGTGACGGAGCCGGTGCCGGACGGCGACAGGCGGAGGACGAGCCGGGCCGCGAGCACCAAGGGCGCCAGCGCGGCCAGGAAGCCGAGGGCGGTGAGCACGAACAGCGGCCGGACTCCGGCCGCGAACTCCTCGAGCCCGCGGCTGCCGGTCAGCCTCCGGCGCGCCCGTACCGCGAACCAGCGGGCGCACCCGGCCGCGGGCGCCGTGGCCAGCGCGAGGACCACGGCGGTCTCCGCGGCGCGCGCCGTGTCGTACGCGCCGCGCTCCCCGGTCACCAGCCCGGTCAGCAGCCAGTCCCCGCAGGCGGCGTAGCCCAGGAGCCAGCCGAGGCAGAGCGGTCCCGCGAGGTCCGCGAGCCGCCCGGCGCGCCCGCGTCCGGCGATCCGCAGCGGGCCCCTGCTCAGGCAGAGCCACAGCGCGACACCCACCAGGACGGCGCCGGCCACGCCGAGGGCGGCCCGGACGGCGGGCGGCGCGATGTCGGGCCGGAGGACCGCCCAGGCGGTCACCGCGCAGAGCGCCCCGGGCAGCGGCCACAGCGCCCAGGAGCCGCGCTCGGGGCGCGGGGCGGGGGCGTCGGCGGGCTCCTCGGCCCGGTCCTCGGCGCGGGGTACCCGGGCGTACAGCTCCTCGGCGAGGGCGAAGACATCACGATGCCGGAAGCGGGCGGCGGTACGGTCCGTCACCCCGTGGGCCTCAAGACCGGCGGCGATCTCCAGCGGATCGACGGCGCGAGCGCAGAGATCGTGATGCCGGTGCATCAGCTCGCGCACCGGATCAGCGGGACCCCGCCGCCCCGGCGCGCCGGTCGGCCGCGCCCCGCTGTCGTCCCCGGGCGCAGCCCCGGCCTCGGGCCCGGCCGGATCCCCCGAGGGGGCGTGGGCTCCCGGGTCACGCGCCGTATCCGGCCGCCCCGCGCCCGTACGGCCCGCGGCGGCGTCCGGCCACAGCGGTTCGCCGCCCCTGCCGGACTCCCCCGCCGCCGCGTACGGCGTCCGGGCCGCGGCCCCCGGTGCAGCCCTCTCGGAGGCGATCAGGGCGCGGGAGGGGCGGTTCCAGCCGCCGGGGGAGGTAGGGGTGGTGGGGGCGTCCGGGGTGGGGTCGTGGGGCGTGGTCATGCGCCCTCCTCGGTCGCGCTGCCCTGCGGGCCCACGCTCAGGGGCTCACGGGGCGGCGGGGCGGCCCAGGTGGGGGTGTGGTCCTGCGGGCCGCGGGACGCGCCGGGTGCCGCGAGCCAGTGGCCGAAGCGGTCGCCGTCCCGGCCCGCGGTCCAGCGGCCCGGGATATGGGCCTCCGCCGGGAGGGCGAACGGCAGCGGCGCACCGCCCTCGCCGACCTCCTCGCGCCGCACCGGGCAGTGCGACATCAGCTCCAGGTAGATACCGCGGAACGCCGCCACGTTCTGCTCGATGGTGAACAGCTCCAGCGCACGGGCGCGTGCCGCGGCGCCCAGGCGCGCGCGGCGGGCGGGGTCGCCCAGCAGCGCGAGACAGGCGTCCGCGAGCGCCCGGGGGTTGCGCGGGGGCACCACCAACCCGGTGCCGCCGATGGCCTCGCATACCGCGCCCACATCCGTCGACACCGTGGCCCGCCCGCAGAACATCGCCTCGACCAGCCCCACCGGAAAACCCTCGACCACGCTGGAGAGCACCACGACCCCGCCTGCCGCGTACGCCTGAGGGAGGGTGGGCACACCGGGCTCGCCGAGCCGTTCGAAGGAGACCGGGTTGTCGCCGACGGTGTGGGCGTCCGCGGCCTCGTCGGGGAAGAGATGCGCGGCGAGGGCGCGGCAGTGGGCGACGTAGTCCTCCCCCGGCGCACTCCCCGCCGGTTCCGTGGAAGCGTCCGCGCGCCGGGTCTCGATGATGCGCAGCCGCGCGTCCGGCCTCCGGCGCCGCACCTCCGCGAACGCGTGCAGCAGGGCGACGACGTCCTTGGGCGGCTCGATACGGCCCACCCACACCAGCGTCCGGTCGTCGCCACCGGAGACCGCACCGCCGTCGCCGCCGGAGACGCCCTGACCGCCTTCGCCGACCTCCGCGAAGCGGGCGGCGTCCATACCGGGGTAGACGGTGCGCAACCGCTCCGGGGCGGCACCGCACCGCTCCTGCCAGCGGCGGGCGTGGGTGTTGCCGGGGGTGATCAGCGCGGCCCGGGCATACACCTCCGCGGCCAGGCGGCCCTGGAACGCGGAGAGCAGGGTACGGACGGGCGCGGAGCGGACGGCGGCGGGCCGCACCGCGTCCGCCGGACCGACCGGACAGCCCTCGAGGTAGTGCTCGCGCACCCGTACGCCGTACTCGGTGACCAGCAGCGGGGTACCGAAGAAACGCTTGGCCACCAGCCCCGGAAGGGCGGCCGCGCCGCCGGAGGTGGCATGACACAGATCGGCCCCGGCCAGGCCGCCGGGGCCGTACCAGTCCAGCGACAGGGGCCGCAGCGCGCGCTCCAGCGCCGCGGTGACCGTCAGCAGATCGGCGACCCGCGCCTGCTGGGCGCCGCGCGCGGCACCGGGGAGGTGACAGGCGCGCTCCAGCAGGCGGACGGCGTCCTCGGAGCGGAGCGCGGCGGGGAGTCCGCCGTGCTCGAGGGCGAGTTCGGCGAGCCCGTGGAGACCGTTGGCGAAACGGTCCGCCTGATGTCCGGTGCCCGGCTCCGGGCCGCCTGGCGAGGCGATCGCTGCGGCCAGTTCACCGAAGTGCTCGGCGAACCGCCGCCGCTGCCTGCGGCCCCCGCGCCGCACGGGCGGGGCGCCCCACAGCGGGGCGGTGCGCACCCGCCGCACCTGGGCGGGGAGTTCGGCCCAGCCCTCGGCGTCCTGGCGGGCGCTGCGGCTCAGCGCGTAGACCTCGAACTCATGCTGGTCCAGGCCCCGGACGAGCCGGTCGCACCACACCCGCGCCTCACCGTTCGCATACGGATAGCCACCCTCCGTAAGCAATGCCACGCGCATGAGCGCACCCCCGATCTTCCTGTGGGCAAGCCGTGATGCCGCCGTCGTGCGGCGTGAGCACGTTATGCGCGCATGACGGCAGCGCGACGGACGGTTGTCCGTCGCACCACCAAAAGGGGTGAACGCCCGTGACCTTCCCTGCGCTCAGGCGTTGTTGGGCGCTATAGCGGCCGGAAGGCTCGTTTCCGGGCCACCGGCGGAGTGCCGCCCGCGCAGGAACGGTTGGGCTATCGCTTGGGGAACGGCCAGGCGTTGGGGCGGCAGGTGGCGCCGTCGGTCGACAGGAACTTCGTCTGCTGCATCATCACCGGGGCGAGCGCGCCGTCCCGCCCGCACACCTCGTGGTTGTGCCCGAGCCGGTGGCCGACCTCGTGGTTGATGAGCATCTGCCGGTAGCTGTGCATCTTGTCGTCGCCGAAGGTCTCGGCGCCCCGCGCCCACCGATAGGCATTGATCATGACGCGCGAGGTCTGCGCCGAGTCACAGGAGACGTTGAGCTCAGCGACGTCGAGTCCGGACTTGGCGCACCAGGCCGCGGTGGTCCCGGGGCTCGCGAGGGTGATCACGAACTTGGCGGGCCCGGAGGAGACCCGCTCGAAGGCATACCTGCCGCCGTGGCCCCAACTCCGGTCGTCATTGAGCGTCTTGTGGACGGCTTCGGCGAACAGCTCGCCGTCGAGGGGCAGCCCCTTCTCCACGTCCACCCGGTAACGCAGCACCTCGCCCCGGCCGGGCGCCTTGTCGTGCCCGCCGACGGTCGTGAACGCACCGGGGCCGCGCAGCTTCGGGTCGAGCGGAAAGACGGCCGCCATCTTCTCGCTGTACGACAGGTGGGCCCTCGCACCGGCGGACTGGGCCGGCGCGGGCCGGTCGTCACCGCGCGAGACGTTGTCGGAGCGGCCGCGCTCCGCGCCGCCCTGGGCGCGCGGCTGCTTCTTGTCCTCCAGTGACCCACCGGCCACCTGCCCGGCCACCACGACCGCCAGAACGGTGGTCACGGCAGCCGCGGCGACACCGGTGAAGGTCCGGCCCCTGCCGCCCTTGGTGCCGCCCCGCGCGCCGTCCTCGGGGTCGTCGTCCCCGGGGCCGTCGGCGTCGTGGTCTGCGTCGTTGCCGGGGAAGTACTCATCACTGCTTCCGCCGTCCGCACCGGCACCGGCCGCCTCCCGCGCACGGCGCGGCGTCGGGACCGCTCCCGGCGCTCCGGCGGCGAAGACGTCCTCGCCGTCGTCCATCGCGCCCGGTGCGCCGAACGCGTCGAGGTACTCCTTGCGCGGGCCGGGCATCAGTCCGCCCGCACCGGAGACCGTGGGGCGCGACGGCGGGTTCATCGTCGTGGCGCCCGCGGAGGCGCGAGGGCCGCCGAGGGCGCCCCAGCCGCCGCCGGGCTCATGGTGCTCCGGATGGCCGCCCCGGGCGCGCGGCGGCGGAGGCTGCGGTCCGTACGCCGCCCGCGGTACGCCCTGCGGGGGTGTCATCGCCGGGTCGGCCGCGCCCGGTGCGGCGCGCCTGCGGCGCCCGGTGCCCGGCGCCCCCGAGGGCGCACCGGCCGCGCCGGGGGCATTGTGCTCCACGAACCCGGGGCCGGAACCGGAACCCGCGCCGGAGGGCCGGTGACCCCGTCCCTCCTGGCTGCCACGTGCGCTGTGTTTACCCACGCGCCGCACCGCTCCCGTCCGCGCCGGGTGCCGGTACGGCGCCCCGTACCGCCCGGCTCTCCCGGCATTCTTGTCCGTCAACGTCATCGAGCAGCTCGCGCATGGCGTGAGCCACTGCTTCCGGATACTCCATCATCGCGACGTGTCCGGCGTCCAACAGTGTCAACAGACGGGAGTCACGGAAGGTGGCGTTCGCCCGCCGTGCCATCCGGATGGACACCAGTTGGTCGCGCATACCGTAGACGAGGAGCGTGGGCGCGAGCACCCGCTCGGCCTGCCGCCACAGGGAGTGCTGGCCGCCCAGCGTGTACGAGTCGACGACACCGCGCGCCGAACGCGCGAGCGCGTCCCAGAAATACGGGAGGTCGAGGCGGCGCTGGAACTCCTCCACCGCCAGCGCGAAGTCCTCCGGGCCGACCCGCCCCGGATCGCCGTAGGTGAGCATCATCACCTCGCGGGTGCGCCGCTCGGCGTCCCAGTCCCGGGTCAGCCGAGTGAACAGCCGGGTCACCCCGGGTATCGCGAGCAGTCCGGTGGGCAGCGCGGTGCGCGGCGGCCGCAGCTCGGGCAGGGCGGGCGAGACGAGGGTGAGGGTGCGCACCAGATCGGGCCGCAGCGCGGCGACGCGGGTGGTGATCGCGCCGCCCATCGAGTTGCCCACCAGATGGACCGGGCCGCGGTCACCGGCGTCGAGATGGCGGATCACGGCGCGGGCGTGGCCGGTGATCGAGTAGTCGCCGTCGTCCGGCGGCGGGGAGTCCCCGAAGCCGGGGAGGTCGATCGCCTCACCGTCCACCCGGTCGGCGAGCCCCTCCATCAGCGCGGACCAGTTCAGCGAGGAGCCGCCGAGGCCGTGGACGAAGAGCGCGGGCGGCAGACCGGAGGCGACCGGGGGGCGGGAGCGCACGGTCAGGGTGAGTCCGGGCAGCCGGGCGGTGCGCAGTTCCTCCCCGGCGCCGACGCGCGCGGGCCGCGCGGGTGGGACGGCCGCGATAATGCGGGCTTCCGGCGGCTCGGTCGCAGACATGCGGCAATGTTACGAGACGATCACGCCGCTGGCCGTGTGTTCGCACTCACAGGCGACGTAGCGTCCGAAAGTGACCTCTCCTAGGCTCGTTACTACGGAGGTGCTCCGCTGCCTCCGGGAATGGGGAGTACATGTCCATCGACCCGAGCGACCCCGAGACCTTCGAGAACAACAACAACTCCGTGGAGTTCGACGTCGAGGCCCCCGAGGCGGACGCCGCCGAACAACACCATGACCTGGTCCCCCACCGCGACGACCAGCCGTCCTCCGGTGAGCTCCTCGAAGCGAACGAGGCCGACCGGGCGGAGCAGGCCCGTGTCGTCGAGGTGAGTGAGGAGGACTACCGGTGACCAGCGCCGATGGTGGGCTTTTCATAGTGTCCGGTCCGTGAAATTCTCCGCACGAACCGCGCGCTGCCCTGTTACCCAAAAGTACGATGGCGGGCGCGGTGGACATCGTGCACAGAACATTCAAATTGGGAGGCGGCGTGACAGCCATCGAGCAGACCGAGGCGCGCCCGCGAGGTACGCGCCTGCCGCGCCGAGCCCGACGCAATCAGCTCCTGGGGGCTGCCCAGGAGGTCTTCGTCGCACAGGGCTACCACGCGGCGGCGATGGATGACATCGCCGAGCGCGCGGGGGTCAGCAAGCCCGTGCTCTACCAGCACTTCCCGGGCAAGCTGGAGCTCTATCTCGCCCTGCTCGACCAGCACTGCGAGGCACTGCTCCAGGCGGTGCGCACCGCGCTCGCCTCGACGACCGAGAACAAGCAGCGCGTCGCCGCGACCATGGACGCGTACTTCGCGTACGTCGAGGAGGAGGGCGGCGCCTTCCGTCTCGTCTTCGAGTCCGACCTGACCAACGAGCCGGCCGTGCGCGAGCGTGTGGACCGGGTCTCGCTCCAGTGCGCCGAGGCGATCAGTGAGGTGATCGCCGAGGACACCGGCCTGTCCAAGGACGAGTCGATGCTCCTGGCCGTCGGCCTCGGCGGGGTCTCGCAGGTCGTCGCGCGCTACTGGCTCTCCAGCGGAAGCGCGGTGCCGCGGGATACCGCGGTGCAGTTGCTCACCTCGCTCGCCTGGCGGGGCATCGCGGGGTTCCCGCTGCACGGGGCCGACGGCGGGCAGCACTGAGCCGCTCCGCCATCTCCGGCCGCGCGACCGCGCGTTCGCGTGGGCGGGCGTGTTCGCTGCGGGCATGTGCCCGGGCCGCCCGGCAGGTCGCCCTCCCCGGCTAATGTGTGCTGCGTACGGCGCGGATGGCCGCGCACCCCAAACTGACCGTCGGAGGGACAAAGCCGTGGAGGTCAAGATCGGCGTGCAGCACGCGCCCCGCGAGATCACCTTGGAGAGCGGGCAGTCTGCCGAGGAGGTCGAGCGCGCGGTGGCCGACGCGCTCGGTGGCAAGGCTCAGGTGCTGACCCTGGTGGACGAGCACGGCCGCAAGATCCTGGTCCCGGCCGACCGGCTCGCGTATGTCGAGATCGGTGAGCCGACCGCCCGCAAGGTCGGATTCGGCGCGCTCTGAGCGGTCGCAAGCAACGGCGGCGGGGCCCGGTGGAGATCCATCCACCGGGCCCCGCCGCCGTTGTACGCGCTGCTGCGCCCCGTGGTGCGCGCCCCTGGGCCTGTCCTCCCCCGTGTCTCCCCCGCGTGCCGTGTGCGCCCGCCCGCCGCGCACTCCACCGTCTCCTTCCGGCACTGCCGGGTCACAGGGTTGCCCGCTCTCCGGCAGGGGTAGGACGGGCACGACCGACGCGCGATCGCGTGTCGGTCCCGGTCCGCTCACGGGAAGGACGCGCCATGATCCTCTGGGAAGCGCTCGGCTCGGTACTGATCGGTTTCGCCGTCGCGTACGGGGCGAGCCGCTGGCGCCCCCGAAGGCTGCCCGCACGCCCCCTGGTGCTGTCCACCGGCCCCGGCGCCGCGCTCTTCGGCGCCCTGCTCGCCCATACGGTGCTGGGCTCGGGCCAGTCCGCGGCGGTGCTGATCGTCGCGCTCGGGTTCACGGCGGCGCTGCTGTCGCTGCTCATCCGCCCCGCGGGCCGTACCCGCCGCAGGCGCTCGGTCACGGCCTGAGGCCGCCCACGACCGGCCCGGGGCGGCCGGACCCCGGACCGGGCCCGGCCGCTCTCCGCGAGGCCGTTCTCCGCAAGGCGGCTCTTCGCCAAGCCGCGCGAGGCCGAAAGCCGCGCGAGGCCGCTCTTCGCTAGGCCGCCAGGCCCAGCGCCGCCATCCGCTTGGTGTGCGCCTCGGTGATCCGGGAGAACATCCGGCCCACCTCCGCCAGGTCGAAGCCGTCGGCCATGCCGCCCACCAGCATCGTGGAGAGCGCGTCGCGGTCCGCGACCACTCGCTGCGCCTGCGACAGCGCCTCGCCCATCAGCCGCCGCGCCCACAGCGCCAGCCGTCCGCCGACCCGCGGATCGGCCTCGATGGCGGCGCGCACCTTCTCCACCGCGAAGCTGGCGTGGCCGGTGTCGTCGAGCACCTGGAGCACCAGTTGGCGGGTGTCCGCGTCGAGCCGGATGGCAACCTCGCGGTAGAAGTCGCTGGCGATCGAATCGCCCACATACGCCTTGACCAGGCCCTCCAGCCAGTCCGACGGCGCGGTCTGGCGGTGGAAGCCGTCCAGTGCGGCGGCGAACGGCTCCATCGCCTCCGTCGGCCGCTCACCGACCGCCGCCAGCCGGTCCCGCAGCCGCTCGAAGTGGTGGAACTCGGCGGACGCCATCTTCGCCAGCTCGGCCTTGTCCTCCAGCGTGGGCGCCAGCTTGGCGTCCTCGGCCAGCCGCTCGAAGGCGGCCAGCTCGCCATAGGCGAGGGCGCCGAGCAGATCCACCACCGCGGCCCGGTACTGCGGATCGGCGGCGGCCGTGTCCCAGTCCTGGGCGGCGATCCCGGTGGCTTCGGCGCCGGGCTCCTCGGGATGGTCCGCCGCGCTCTCCCCGGCGCGGTCCTCGGCGGTGGCTGCGGCGTTCTCAGGCGTGTCAGGCGTCTCCATGGAGCGCACAATAGCCCGCTCAGCGCCATGGGGAAGGCCCTGGTCAGCCATGACCTGCGGCCCCGCGCGTCCGGTTCCCCGGTCACAGATGCGCGCTTCCGGGGTACAGTGGTATTTGCACCCGTCGCATACCGGCGGGTCGTTCCACGAATGCGGATGCCCGGTCGGTGGCCCGATCGGCTCCAAACCGACCGCCCTCCGCGCGGCGCGCAGCGTTCATGCGCACGGCAGGAGGGACCCGCTCGCGGCGAGAGCGCTCGAGCGAGGGCAGTGGTCCCGCGCCGAACCGGCCGCCCCAAGGCCGGTGCACCCGGGCGCCGTGCGATCCCCTTCGCCGCCTCCCGCCGCGTCTCACAGAAGAGGCAAACATCCTGACCACCTTCCGAGAACTCGGGATCCTCCCCGAGACAGCCGAGGCCCTGGAAGCCGTCGGCATCACGTCCCCGTTCCCCATCCAGGAAATGACGCTTCCGGTCGCCCTCTCCGGCACCGACGTCATCGGCCAGGCCAAGACCGGCACCGGCAAGACGCTGGGCTTCGGCCTCCCGCTGCTGGAGCGCGTCGTCGTCCCCGTGGACGTCGAGGCCGGCCGGGCCAAGCCCGAGCAGCTCACCGAAGCCCCGCAGGCGCTTGTGGTCGTCCCCACCCGCGAGCTCTGCCAGCAGGTCACCAACGATCTGCTCACCGCCGGCAAGGTCCGCGACGTCCGCGTTGTGTCGATCTACGGCGGCCGCGCCTACGAACCACAGGTCGAGGCGTTGAAGAAGGGCGTCGACGTGGTCGTCGGCACCCCCGGCCGGCTGCTGGACCTGGCGGGCCAGAAGAAGCTGCGGCTCTCCGCCGTCAAGGTGCTCGTCCTCGACGAGGCCGACGAGATGCTCGACCTGGGCTTCCTGCCCGATGTCGAGAAGATCATCCAGCTGCTGCCCGCCAAGCGCCAGACCATGCTGTTCTCGGCGACCATGCCGGGGCAGGTCATCTCCCTGGCCCGGCGCTACATGTCGCAGCCCACCCACATCCGCGCCACCGCGCCGGATGACGAGGGCGCGACCGTGGCCAACATCACCCAGCATGTCTTCCGCGCTCACTCGCTGGACAAGCCGGAGGTCGTGGCGCGGGTGCTCCAGGCCGAGGGCCGCGGTCTCGCGATGATCTTCTGCCGCACCAAGCGGACCGCCGCCGACATCGCCGACCAGCTCGCCCGGCGCGGTTTCGCCTCCGGCGCGGTCCACGGCGACCTCGGCCAGGGGGCGCGCGAGCAGGCGCTGCGCGCCTTCCGCAACGGCAAGGTCGATGTACTGGTCTGCACCGATGTCGCCGCGCGCGGTATCGATGTCGAGGGCGTCACCCATGTGATCAATTACCAGTCGCCGGAGGACGAGAAGACCTATCTGCACCGCATCGGCCGCACCGGCCGGGCGGGTGCGTCGGGTACCGCTGTCACTCTCGTCGACTGGGACGACATCCCGCGCTGGCAGCTGATCAACAAGGCGCTGGACCTGCCGTTCAACGACCCGGAGGAGACCTACTCCACCTCCGGGCACCTCTACGAGCTGCTGAGTATCCCGGAGGGCACCACCGGTGTCCTGCCGCGTGCCGAGCGCACCCGGGCCGGACTGGCCGCCGAGGAGATCGAGGACCTCGGTGAGACCGGCGGCCGGGGCGGCCGTGGCCGCCGGTCCGCCGGTGCCCCGGAGGAGCGCCCGGCGCGCACCCGCAACCCGCGGGTCCGGCGCCGCACCCGCGGCGGTGTGTCCATGGAGGGCTCGAGCGCGGCGGAGGGGACTCCAGCTGCCGAGGCCGCCGCCGACACCGCCGAGGGCGCCACCGAGCCGCGTCAGCCCCGTCGCCGCCGCCGTACGCGCGGTGGTGCGGCGAGCACGGGCGAGGCGGCCACCGCGGCGGTCGACGCGCCGGAGACCGCCGAGGCCGCCCCGGCGGCGGCTGAGGCTCCGGCCGAGGAGGCCGAGGCCAAGCCGCGCCGCCGTCGCACCCGCGCCAAGGCCGCCGAGGCCGTGGAAACCGGTGCGACCGCGGAGCAGACCGCCGAGAGCGAGGAGGCCGAGGCCAAGCCGCGCCGCCGTCGCACCCGCGCCAAGGCCGACGCCCCCGCCGAGACGGCCGTCGCGACCGCCGAGGGCACCGACACCGCGGACGCCAAGCCCACCCGCCGCCGCACCCGCACCAAGGCCGCCGAGGCCGTGGAAGTCGATGCGACCGCGGAGCAGACCGCCGACGGTGAAGCCAAGCCGGTCCGCCGCCGTCGCCGCACCCGTGCGGCGGCCCAGCCCGAGGCCGTGGCCGAGAGCTGATGGCACCCGGCACAACCGAGCACCACTGGGCCCCGTTTCGCGACACCGCGGAACGGGGCCCGGTGTTCATGGTCCGTTTCCCATGCCCTGTATAGCCTCATCCCCATGAGCAGGCCGCCGTTTCTCACCCTGCCCGCGGGCGTCCGCGCATACCGACTGGGGACCGCACGCGGGGAGTTCGCCGTGCACGACGCGCGGCCCGGCTCGGCCGCACGCGGCACGGTGCTGCTGGTGCCGGGATTCACGGGCAGCAAAGAAGACTTCATCGCACTGCTGGAGCCGCTGGCCGCGGCGGGCTTCCGGGCCGTCGCGGTCGACGGCCGCGGCCAGTACGAGAGCCCCGGGCCCCGGGACCAGGACGCGTACACCCAGGCCGAGTTGGTGCTCGACGTCCTCGCGCAGGCCACGGCGGTCAGCGCCGCCACCGAGGACCCCGTCCATCTGCTCGGGCATTCACTGGGCGGGCTGATCGCGCGCGCCGCCGTGCTGCGGGACCCGGGCGCGTTCAGCTCGTTGACGATCATGAGTTCCGGTCCCGCGGCCATCTCGGCCGCGCAGCAGGCCCGCACCAAGCTGCTCATCGACGCGCTGACCGTGATGGATATGGAGTCCGTCTGGCAGGCGATGCGCGAACTGGATCCGCCCGAGGCGGCCGACGCGGCGACCCCGCCCGGCGTACGGGAGTTCCTCCACCGGCGCTGGCTGGACACCGTGCCGGAGCAGCTGATCGCGACCGGGCGGCAGCTGAACACCGAGCCGGACCGGGTCGGCGAACTGGCGGCGTCCGGGGTGCCCACGCATGTGCTGTCCGGCGAGTTCGACTACGCCTGGCCGGTGCCGCTGATGGATGAGATGGCCGAGCGGCTGTCGGCGCGCCGGACCGTGATCGAGGGCGCCGAGCACTCCCCCAACGCCGAGCGGCCGCGGGCCACGGTCGAGGCACTGGTCGCGTTCTGGCGGAGCCTGGGCTGAGCCACGCCGCCTACGGGCGCTCGGGCGCCTCAGGGGCGCTCAGTACTGGGCCTGGAGGTGCTCCCAGAAGCCGTCCCGCAGGGCCCGCCGCAGATCCGCGTGGGCGCGCAGCGACAGCCGCAGCAGCCCCTCCGCGTCGATCAGCAGCTCCTGGTCGACCGAGCCGGGGAGATAGGGGTGGCCCGGCAGCAGCTCGGCAAGTGTCTCCCGGCCGCGTGAGGACAGCCACTGGGCGGCGATCTGCGCTCCGACGAAGCGCACCTCGTCCCGGCTCGGGGCGGGCCCGGACAGCGCCATCTCGCCGTTCAGCTCATAGCCGGTGGCCCGGCGGGTGACGTACGGCTTGCAGAAGTCGAGGTCGAAGGTGCGCTGACTGTCGACCTCCCACAGCAGCGGTTCGGCCTGATTGCGCCCGTCCACGGCCTCGATGCCCCACAGGTGGACCCGTGCCCCGTAGCCCTGGGCCGCCTCGACAGCGGAGACCAGGTCCTCGTCGCCGCCGATCAGCACGGCGTCGCCGATGGCGCGGTGCCGGGCGAGGGACTCGAGGTCGGAGCGGATGAGGGAGTCGACGCCCTTCTGCTGGTTGTTCGCGTTGAGGTTGCCCAGCCGGACCTTGACGTCGGGCAGCTCCGCGATGCTCTGCTGCTCGGGGGTGTGGATCCGGCGCCGGGCGCCGTCGAACCAGTAGACCCGCAGCAGCCTGCTGTCCGGGAAGATCGTGCGGGCCTTGTCGATGAACGCCTCGATCAGCCCCTCGGCATCCAGCTCGAAGGCCCTGCGGTCCTCCGTGCCCGCGACCAGCCGTCCCGCGGCCGCGTACACATACCCCGCGTCCACGAAGATCGCGTGGGTGGACGGGGTGGTGGCGACCTCGGCGAGTACGCGTTGCAGCAGCTCATTGGTGCGCTCGATGCCCGCGACGATCGAGGCGAGGTCTGGTTGGCCCGGAGGCGGCAGGTCACTCATACGCGGTTCATTCTCCGGGCGGGCGCTCGGGGATCACAACCGGACCCTCCCCCGCTACCAGCAGATACTTAGTCTGGCGAAAAATTTCATTAGCGTAGGGAATGTTTTCAGGGCACACTCTCGTTGACACGTACAGGAGCGTGCGGCAGCGAGGCCGCGCCGCCTCCGTACACATCAGTTCTCCTCAGGAGGATCAGACGAAGGGAGAAGCCTTGCGCTTCGAGATCATGCGCCTTGACGACATCGACGGCAACGCCGTGGACAGCACTGTCGTGGACGCCGCCTCCGTCAACCGGATCGTGCAGCAGGCCGCCGCGATCGGCCAGCGCATCTACATCCGCCCAGCTGAAACCGTTGCCCGGTAGCGCCGTAAGGAGCTCCTGACGCACGACTGACGCCGAACGCGAAGGCGCCCCCGTACACGGATGTACGGGGGCGCCTTCGCGTTCAGGAGCGTCAGGCGTTGTGGATCACCTGGATGACACCGTTGATGATCTGCTGCACCGCCAGGGCGGAGAGCATCATTCCGGCCAGTCGGGTGACCAGTACCACTCCGCCTTCCTTGATCACACGGATGATCAGCAGCGAGTAGCGCATCGTGAGCCACAGCACGATATGCATGGCCACGATGGCGGCCCACACCGAGATCTGGTCAGCGACGCCCTTCGCGTGCTGCACCGCGAGGATCACCGAGACGATCGCCCCCGGCCCGGCCAGCAGCGGCATCCCGAGCGGGACCAGCGCCACATTGACGTCCTTGGTCTGGGTCGGCTCGTCGTTCTTGCCGGTGAGCAGAGCGAGCGCGATCAGCAGCAGAAGCAACCCGCCCGCGATCATCAGCGCGGGGACCGAGACATGCAGATAGTCGAGGATCTGCTGACCCGCGACGCCGAAGACGGCGATGACTCCAAAGGCGACGGTGGCGGCCTGGCCCGCCATCCGGCGCTGGACCTTGACGGGGCGGCCGGAGGTCAGCGCCAGGAAGATCGGCGTGATCCCCGGAGGGTCCATGATCACGAAGAGGGTGAGAAAAAGGGATCCGAAGACAGCGGTGTCGAACACGGTGAAGGGCCTTGCGCAGACGTGGGCGAGCGACGGCTCGCGAAGGGGACGGGGAGGGAGGAGGTGAGGTGAGGTGAGGTGTGAAGGAACGGCGGGGCGGGGTGGGCTCAGCCGCCCGCGCCCGGCACCGGGAACGCACCGGCGGCCCGGCGCACGATCTCGCCGTAGATCTCGGGGTCGGTGGTGTACTCGCCCAGACTGCAGCTCTTACGGCTGCCGTGGTAGTCGCTGGAGCCGGTGGTGAGCAGACCGTGCTCGGCGGCGAGGCCGCGCAGCCGGGCGCGGGTGGGCCCGTCGTGGTCCATGTGGTCGACCTCGATACCGTCCAGGCCCGCGGCGGCCAGCTCGCCGATCGCGCTCTCCGGTACGCACTGGCCGCGCTTGAGGGCCAGGGGATGCGCGAAGACGGTGACCCCGCCCGCCGCCTTGACCAGCCGGATCGCCTCGAAGGGGTCCAGCTCGTGCTTCTCGACGTAGGCACGGCCGCCATTGGCCAGCCATGCGGGGGTGAAGGCGTCCGAGACGCTGTCCACGACGCCCAGCTCGACGAGGGCGGTGGCCACATGAGGCCGCCCGACGGCCCCGTCCCCGGCGATCTCCGCCACCCGCTCCCAGGTGACCGGCACCCCCAGCTCCCGCAGCTTGGCGACCATCCCCTGAGCACGGGGTACCCGGTCGTCGCGCACCAGCTCGCGTTCGCGCGCGAACGCCGGCTCGGCCGGGTCGAAGAGGTACGCCAGCATGTGCAGGCTCACACCGTTCAGCCGGCAGGACAGTTCGGCGCCGGTGACCAGGGTGAGGCCCTCCGGTAGCGCCCGTATCGCCTCCTGGTGGCCGCCGACGGTGTCGTGGTCGGTCAGCGCGACGACGTCCAGCCCGGCCGCGGCGGCGTTCCGCACCAGCTCGGCGGGGGTGTCCGTACCGTCCGAGGCAGTGGAGTGGGTGTGCAGGTCGATGCGCACGACACGGCTCCAAGCTGCGAGGGAAGGAACGGAGGGGACGCTTCAGGATAACCGGCGCCCCGGGCATGCCCGGGTCAGGGGCAACGATCCAGCGGCGGGAGCGCGGCGTCAGGACAGGATCCGCGGCGAGAGCGCGCCGCAGGGCACCAGGTCCACCTCGGCCCCGGCGTCCCGCAGATCGGTGAGCACCATCTCGTCGTACATCAGCAGCCCGGTCTGCTCGGGCCAGACGATCGCCCACAGCCAGAGTCCGCATGCCTCGCCCGCGAAGACCGCCCGGTCGTCGGGGGTGCCCTCGACATGCCACAGCGGGGTCGGCCGCCCGGCGGCCAGCACCTTCACATGCGGCGGTTTGTCCACCCGCATCCCCGGACCGGGGTCGGGCCCCGGAATGCCCGCGTAGCGCGCGCCGAGACCGACGCCGAGCTCCTCGGCCACCAGCAGCAGCTCACCGGGGCCACCCAGCGGGCCCGGCCCGGAGCAGGCCACGGCGGTGGCGCGGCCGCCGCTGCGGTCGTCGCCCGCGCACGCCACACCGGTGAACAGCCAGCCCACGGGCAGCGGCCACGGCATCCAGACCGGGACCCGGGCGCGGTTGGTGACCACCACGAGTGCTTCGACGCTCGGCGGGACGACAGGCTGGAGCGGATGCACGGTGCCGTGCATGCCGCACTGCCACGTGTCGGCGAAGAGACCGGGCGCTCGCACCCGGCCACCGCACTTCGGGCAACTGGGTTCGCCCCTCATAGGGCCCCACGGTCCTCCCCGGCCGTCCTCGCGTCAAGGACGATCACCCGTCCGGAGGTCGTACGGTCGAAGAGTTTCCGCCCGTACGGCATGTGCGGTACGCCGTGATCCGGCGTTGCACGCACCGGGCCGACCGCCGGGGGCGGCTGTGCGGTCAGCCGTCCAACGGAACCGCGGCGCGCATCGGGTCGCGCAGATCCGTGCCGTGCCGCAGCCAGCGGTCCTGGAGCGCGCCCGCGCCGTGGACCCGCTTCCACGCCGCCTCGTTCCCCGTCATCGGCAGCAGCGGAAGGAAGCGCACCGGTTCCATCGGCTCCAGGAGCTCCAAGTCCTCCACCAGTCCGCCCGGTTCGGCGACCAGCACCGAGGTGAAGGGCGCGCCGGTCCACAGCGGCGCACCGATGTCCAGCGAGGCGCCCGGCGCCACCACCAGGCCCTCGACCTGGGGTGAGGCGGCCAGCACAGCGAGCGGGCGCAGCACCTCGTCCAGAACGCCGATACCGGGTCCCGCACCGCCGCTGCGCACGGTGAGCACCAGCTCGGCGCGCGGACCGCGCAGGGAGTCGGCGACGGGGGCGGTGGGATCGGTCATCGGGGTCTCCGACATGCCGAGGGTGGCGTAGCGGACGACGTCCTCCTCCCCCCGGAACCGCAGCACCTCGATGCGGTTCGTGCCGACGAAGGTGACGGCCGCGCGGCCGTCGGGCTCACCCAGCGTGGTGATCAACCGGGCCTCGACCAGCTGAAGAACGTCTGACATGCGGTGAGCATAGATCGCGTATCGAACAGGCAAAGCGGCGACGTAACGCTTCTGCTGACTGATAGCCTTTATCTCTGCCCAGGGAGTTACACATCGTCCCCCACGGGGGACCGGCCGGAGGAGGTGGGGCTGCGGTGGATCCGAGTCGACCGTGCAGTACCGACAGTTCTCCCGTCGATTCCCTTGGGAATGCGCACGCATGATCTGACGCCTTCCGTACCCCACCGCACCGCGGTGAAACACGTGAAGTCGGTTCGCATCCAGGGCATGTGACGGCAGAGCGCCTTCGTCCCGCTTTGTTCAGTTTTCTTACGCGAACTTCCGTCAGCGCCATCGCACGGAGCGCCGCCCGCTTTGCGGACGTATCCGGGGCCCACCCCGCCGTACGTCCACCTTCCGGGTGCCGCGCTGCGCCCCGCGCCCGCCGCTGACGGCCGGCCCGTGAAGGAGCCCGTCATGTCGATGATCCGTGACCTGCGCGCAGCCGTCCGCCCCGCTCTGCGCCGGACCCGCGCCGCCCACAACTACGACGCCACGCGTGACCCGTCGGCCACCAGCGCCGTGGTCGACTGCGCGGTCTACCGGGACGGACACCGGGTCAGTGACCATGTCAGCCCGGTGGAGGCGATGGAGCGGGTGCGCGCCGAGGGAGGGTTCGCCTGGATCGGTCTGCACGAGCCGAACGAGCGCGAGTTCGCCGGTATCGCGCGGGAGTTCGGGCTGCACCCGCTGGCCGTCGAGGACGCGGTCCAGGCCCATCAGCGGCCCAAGCTGGAGCGGTACGACGACACCCTCTTCACCGTCTTCAAGACCATCCACTACGTCGAGCACGCCCAACTCACCGCGACCAGCGAGGTGGTGGAGACCGGCGAGGTGATGTGCTTCACCGGCCGCAACTTCATCGTGACCGTCCGGCACGGCGGCCAGGGCTCGCTGCGCGCGCTGCGCCACCGTCTCCAGCAGGACCCGGAGCTGCTGGCCAAGGGCCCCTCGGCGGTGCTGCACGCCATCGCCGACCAGGTGGTGGACGGCTATCTCGCGGTTGCCGACGCCGTCCAGGACGACATCGACGAGGTGGAGATCGACGTCTTCTCGGCGGTGACCTCCCGGCGCGGCGGTGACGCGGGCCGGATCTACCAGCTCAAGCGTGAGGTACTGGAGTTCAAGCGGGCGGTCTCGCCGCTGCTGCGGCCGATGCAGCTGCTGAGCGAGCGTCCGATGCGGCTGGTGGACCCGGACATCCAGAAGTACTTCCGGGATGTCGCCGACCACCTGGCGCGGGTCAATGAGCAGGTGCTGTCCTTCGACGACCTGCTGAACTCGATCCTCCAGGCCAATCTGGCGCAGGCGACCGTCGCGCAGAACGAGGACATGCGCAAGATCACATCATGGGCGGCGATCTTCGCCGTCCCCACGATGATCGCGGGGATCTACGGCATGAACTTCGACTACATGCCGGAGCTGCGGTGGAAGTTCGGCTACCCGACCGTGCTGCTGGTCACCGTCGGGATCTGCTTCGCCATCCACCGCGGCTTCAAGCGCAACGGCTGGCTGTAGCCCGTCGGCCTTCCGGCGGTCCGCCAGGATCACCAGGGTGAGCCCGCCGAGGATCACCGCGAGCGCCGGGTAGGCGGCCACCGGCGGGGTCTGGCCGAGCCAGAGCGCCGCGATCAGGGCCGCCCCCGGCGTCTCCAGCAGCACCGCGGTGGAGGTGACGGACGGGCCGAGGCCCCGCACCACCCGGTTGATCAGGGTGTGCCCCAGCAGCTGGGCGGTGACCGTCAGCGCCGCCAGCTGGAGCCAGGTGACGCCCTGGTAGCCGCCGAGCGCGGCGCCCGAGCCCAGACAGACGGCCAGCAGCAGCGCGCTGGTGGTGGCGTAGCAGACGAGGGTGTACGCGGTGGTGCTCACCGAACGGCGCACCTCCGCCCCGAGCACCACGTACCCGGCCCCGGCCACCCCGCCCACCAGCGCCAGCGCGTCGCCCAGCAGTGCGCGGGGCGAGGCCGACAGATCGACACCGGTGAGGATCACCACACCGAGCAGGGCCAGGGCCATGCCCAGCCAGACCCGGGCGGACTGGCGGTGGCCGCGCAGCCGCAGCAGCAGCGCGGTCCAGATCGGGGTGGTGGTGACCAGCGCGGTGGACGAGGCGACGGAGGTCATCCGCAGACTCGGCAGCCAGGTGCCGAAGTGCACCGCGAGCAGCGCCCCGGACGCGGCCGACAGCAGCACTGCCCGGCGTCCCATCCCGCGCAGCTCACTCCGGTGGCGCCAGAGCGCGAACGGGGCCAGCGCGCCGACCCCCATGGCGTTCCGCCAGAAGGCGATGGCGAGGGCGGGCGCGGCCGTGACGGCGGCGAGCGGCGCGGAGAACGAGACCCCGGTCACGGCCACCGTGAGCAGCACGGCGTCCAGCGGCAGCGGGGTACGGGAGCCGTCACCGCCGGTCCCGGCCGGCGTGCCGGTGGCGGCGGAGCTACGGGCTGGGCGGGCAGTGACCACCCCCTCAGCGTAAGGCGCTTGGGCGGGTCAGACACCTGTCGTCCCGAGGGCTGGGACGGCCCCGGCCGCCCGGCGGCGGTGCCGCGCACACGTCCTAGGCTGTGCCTATGACGCAGACGCCGATGGACCGTGCCCTTGTCGAGGAGGCGGCCAAGAAGTCCGCCCTCATCTGGGTGCAGGGCAGCGAGGGCCCCGCCCGCCCCCTGTGGCACATCTGGCACGAGGGCGCCGTCTGCCTGGTCGGGGACGGCCCCGACGAACAGCCTCTCACCGGGCTCGGCCTCGACCACGGCGGCACCGCCACGGTGACCGTGCGCAGCAAGGACAAGGGCGGGCGGCTGGTCGGCTTTCCCGCGCGGGTGGTGGAGCTGGCCCCGGGCAGCGAGGCGTGGACCGCGGCGGTCGACGAGCTCAAGGGCAAGCGGCTGAACGCGGTGGACGCCGAGCGGATCGCCGAGCGGTGGGCGAGCGGCAGCCGGGTGCTGCGGCTGGAGCCCGCGCCCGGGGCGCTCGCCGAACAGCCCACCGGCTCGCTGGCGGCGGCCCCGCTGCCGGCCTCGGCGGTCACCCGCCGCCCGATGCCCGAGGCACTGCCCAAGCTGCTGGCGCGCGGCCGGCGGGCCCGGAGGCGCTGAGCGCGCCGCAGGTGCCGTCATGCGTCTGCGGCTGCGTCGTGGCCGGCCGCGCCCACGCGGCGGAGCCGCACATCGACACAGCCCCGCACCCCTTCGGGGCGCAATCGAACCGCACCGGACTTCAGCGAGGCCGCCCGGGGCGCGCCAGGGCCCGGGGCAGGACGCGGAGCGTCAGGGCCCCTCGGGGATCTGCCGGCCGTAGTCGAGGACGTGGTCCTTGTCCGGCGCGGTCAGCGTGAAGTCCTTGTTCCAGTCGGCGAGCCGGATCACCCCGGCGCGTCCGGCGCGCTGCAACCGCAGGGGGTACGGACGGCCCTCCAGGGAGACGTCCAGTGAGCCGCCCTCGCCGCCCTTGCCGCCGAGGACACGGATGGTGCGCACGCCGCCCACCTCGCCGCGGTCCCCGGCGGCGATCTCGCCGTGCAGTCCGAGCAACCCGTCGAGCAGCACCTTCTTGTCGGTGAAGCCGGTGAGCCGCCGGTAGGAGGGGTCGCCGGAGGGGACCTTCACATATTTGTCGTCCAGCTTGTGCGCGGCGCCCCCGGAGGCGCCCTGGCTCCCCTTGCCGGCCTCGTTGCCCTCGTGCGCCCAGAAGCCCGCGTCCGCCTTGAGGTAGAGGTCCTTGCCGACGCGCAGCAGCTCGAAGGTGCTGCCCTGGGTGGAGACCTGGCCGGTGCCGCCGTCCTCCTTGAGCCGCATGTCCAGGGTGTAGGTGCGCCCCTTGGTGACGAGCTTGCCGGACAGCCGTACCGCTGCCGCGCTCCCGGCGACCGTACGGGCCTTGCTCTCGATCTTGGCCGCGGGCAGTTTGCCCACACCGTTGGTGCCCGCGTCGGGGTCCTTGCCCCCCTCGCCGCCGCACGCCGTGAGCGTCGCGGCCAACCCCGCGCACATCGCTACGACGAGAGCGCTCTTCCGGGTGCGCACGTCCGCTCTGCCTCCTGATGCCGGTGCAGTAGGGCAGCGTACCGGTGCCGTCCACGGGTGTCCGCAGGGTGCCGGACGGCCCCTCGTCCTGCGCACGGCGAGTCAGGGCACGTTAGCCTGAACCAGGCGAACCAGCATGAAAGGTGACAAAAGCAGTAAGCCCGGGAAGGGCCACGGACGAGGAGAGGCATGACATGCCGGCAGGCTCCCCCAGGGTCTTTGTCTCGCACCTCGCGGGCGTCGCCGTCTTCGATCCGAACGGCGACCAGGTGGGGCGGTTCCGCGATCTGGTGGCGATGCTGCGACTGGCCGGACGGCCGCCGCGGGTGCTCGGTCTGGTGGTCGAGGTGGTCGGCCGCCGCCGGATCTTCCTGCCCATGACCCGGGTGACCGGGGTCGAGTCCGGCCAGGTCATCACCACCGGCGTGATCAACATGCGGCGCTTCGAACAGCGCCCCACCGAGACCCTCGTCCTCGGTGAGCTGCTCGACCGCCGGGTGCGGGTGGTGGAGACGGGCGAAGAGGTCACGGTCCTGGACGTGGCGATGACCCAGCTGCCCGCCCGCCGCGACTGGGAGATCGACAAGGTCCATGTCCGGCGCGGCAAGGCCGGTGCGCTGCGCCGCCGCGGCGAGACGCTGACCGTCGAGTGGTCGGCCGTCACCGGCTTCTCGCTGGAGGAGCACGGCCAGGGCGCGGAGAACCTGCTCGCCACCTTCGAGCAACTGCGCCCCGCCGACCTCGCCAATGTGCTGCACCACCTCTCCGCCAAGCGGCGCGGCGAGGTGGCGGCGGCGCTGGACGACGACCGGCTCGCGGACGTCCTGGAGGAACTGCCCGATGACGACCAGGTGGAGATCCTCGGCAAGCTCAAGGAGGAGCGCGCGGCCGATGTCCTGGAGGCCATGGACCCCGACGACGCCGCCGATCTGCTCTCCGAGCTGCCCGAGGAGGACAAGGAACGGCTGCTGGCCCTGATGCGCCCGCGCGACGCCGCCGACATGCGGCGGCTGATGTCGTACGAGGAGGGCTCGGCCGGCGGTCTGATGACCACCGAGCCGATCGTGCTGCGGCCGGACGCCACGGTGGCGGACGCGCTGTCCCGGGTGCGCAACCAGGACCTGACCCCGGCGCTGGCCGCCCAGGTCTATGTGTGCCGCCCGCCGGACGAGACCCCCACCGGGCGGTATCTGGGCACCATCCACTTCCAACGGCTGCTGCGCGACCCGCCGTTCACCCTCGTCGCCTCGATCGTCGACACCGATCTGCCGCCGCTGCCGCCGGACACCCAGCTGCCCGTGGTCGCCAGTCATCTGGCGGTCTACAACCTGCTGGCGGCGCCGGTGGTGGACGAGAGCGGATCGCTGCTCGGCGCGGTGACCGTCGACGACGTACTGGACCATCTGCTGCCGTCCGACTGGCGGGAGCGGGAGCTGCACACCGGGGTGACCATGCCGGAGGTCGCCGATGGACGGTGAGGGAAGCCGGCTGGACCGGCCCAAGCCGCGCCGCCGCAGTCCGCTGCCGGCCTGGGACCCCGAGGCGTTCGGGAAGGCGTCGGAGCGGATCGCGCGCTTCCTGGGCACCGGCCGCTTCATCGCCTGGATGACGGGCTTCGTCGTCCTCTGGGTGGCCTGGAACACCCTGGCCCCGGACCGTCTGCGGTTCGACCCGTTCCCGTTCATCTTGCTGACGCTGATGCTGTCGCTCCAGGCGTCGTACTCGGCGCCGCTGATCCTGCTCTCCCAGTACCGGCAGGCCGACCGCGACCGCGTCAACCTCGAACGGGACCGCAAGCAGAACGAACGGTCCATCGCCGACACCGAGTTCCTGACCCGGGAGATCGCGGCGCTGCGCGCGGGTCTGGGCGAGGTCGCCACCCGGGACTGGATCCGCTCGGAGTTCGAGGACCTGATCAGAGAGCTGGACGAGGGGCGGGCCACCCCCGCCCGGAGTGAGGAACGCGACCGCTGACGGCCTTTCCGTGGCTCGCCCATGGCGCCGTACCATCTCCATATGGCTACCGACACTCCCCCATCGCCGAGCGAGGACGCGGTCCGCACCGCGCTCGCCACGGTCAACGACCCGGAGATCCACAAGCCGATCACCGACCTCGGCATGGTCAAATCCGTGGACATCGCCGCCGACGGCGCCGTCGCGGTGGTGGTCTACCTCACGGTCTCCGGCTGTCCGATGCGGGAGACGATCACCACCAATGTGCGGGACGCGGTCGCCCGGGTCGACGGTGTGACCTCGGTCACGGTCGAACTCGAGGTGATGAGCGATGAGCAGCGCCGTGAGCTGGCCGCCTCGCTGCGCGGCGGGCAGGCCGAGCGCGAGGTGCCCTTCGCCCAGCCCGGTTCGCTCACCCGGGTCTACGCGGTGGCCTCCGGCAAGGGCGGCGTCGGCAAGTCGTCGGTCACGGTGAACCTGGCCGCGGCGATGGCCGCCGACGGTCTGAAGGTCGGCGTGGTGGACGCCGACATCTACGGCCACTCCGTGCCGCGCATGCTGGGCGCCGACGGACGGCCCACCCAGGTCGAGAACATGATCATGCCGCCGTCCGCGAACGGTGTGAAGGTGATCTCGATCGGGATGTTCACGCCGGGCAACGCCCCGGTGGTGTGGCGCGGTCCGATGCTGCACCGCGCGCTCCAGCAGTTCCTGGCCGATGTCTACTGGGGCGACCTCGACGTCCTGCTGCTGGACCTCCCCCCGGGCACCGGCGATATCGCCATCTCCGTGGCCCAGCTGGTGCCCAACGCCGAGATCCTGGTGGTGACCACGCCGCAGCAGGCCGCCGCCGAGGTCGCCGAGCGGGCCGGGGCGATCGCCGTGCAGACCCATCAGAAGATCGTCGGCGTGGTGGAGAACATGTCCGGGCTGCCCTGTCCGCACTGCGACGAGATGGTCGACGTCTTCGGCACCGGCGGCGGCCAGGTGGTCGCGGACGGGCTCAGCCGGACCACCGGCACCACGGTGCCGGTCCTCGGCGCCATCCCGATCGACGTCCGGCTGCGCGAGGGCGGCGACGAGGGCAAGCCGGTCGTGCTGACCGACCCCGACTCCCCGGCGGGCGCCGCGCTCAAGGCGATCGCGGGCAAGATCGGTGGCCGGCAGCGCGGGCTCGCGGGCATGTCGCTGGGTGTGACGCCGCGCAACAAGTTCTGAGCCCTGGGCCCGCGGTTTCCGTGGGCGAGCTCGCCACCACGTCACGCGGCGGGGGCGGCCGGTCTTCCCGAGAAGACCGGCCGCCCCCGCCGCTCGCGTCTGCCGGCCTCAGCGGCCGGGCCGCTCACCCGTCGGTGTCGTACGCGGTGATGTCCTTGATCACCGAGAAGCCGAGCCCATAGGCGCTCATCCCGCGTCCGTACGCCCCGATGTGCACCCCGTCGCGGGCCGATCCGGCCAGCACCCAGCCGTACTCGGACTCGCGGTAGTGGAAGTCGGTCGGCACCCCGTCCACCGGGAGCGACAGCGCGGTCCAGCTCTCGCCCTCGAGGTCGTCCGCCAGCTCCCAGGCGATCGCGGTCTGCTGGTCCAGCCAGTCCTGGCGCAGCGCCCGCTCCATCCGGGTCGGCCAGGTGCACGACAGCAGGCCCGAGCCCGCCAGCCAGGCGGCCGAGGAGACCGAGGTGGCCTCCAGGACGCCCGTGCCGTCCGCGCTGTCCCGCACCGGGCGGCTGGCGATGGTGACCACCACGGTGAAGCGCTGCTGATCCATATCGGTCTCGACCCGCAGCGACGGCTCCTCGCCATGGCCGGTGGAGCCGTATTCGACGGTGCCGTCCGCCGCCGCACCCACCTGCATCAGCCAGCGGGGGCCGCTGAACGCCTCGTCAAGTCCGTACCAGGGGAAAGCGGCCATCAGATAGCCATCGACGCTCCGCCGGGCGTCGGCGGGCATTCCCTGCGCGGCTGCGCCCACTCCCTGCACCCCTAGCCGACTCGTCGTCTCCATGTGCGCGCGGCCTCCTTGTTGCCCTGCGTCGTGGGCGGCCCGCCCCCCTCAGGCGACCTCACCCCGGACAAAGGGAGGATAGCCATACGGGTCAACCACGCCGGGCATAGGTGGGTTCAAGTGGCGTCGGAGTCGAAAGGCGGACGGTCCTCACGACGCGGCTCTTCCCGCTTGCGCAGCAGGTCAGGGGTGCCGGAACCAGACGAAGGAGCCGACTGCGAGGAGGAGCCGGAAGCGCCTGAAGAGCCCTGGGCGGGCTCACTCTCCCGGCCGTGCACCGCATCGGCGACCTCCGCCATCTCCTTGCGCAGGTCGAATCCGTTACGGATCTCCTTCAGGCCCAGCTCGTCCGAGTCCATCACATGCTTGCGGACGAACGTCTTGGGATTGAGGTCCTCGAACTCGAAGTCCTTGAACTCCGGCCCCAGCTCGGTGCGGATGTCCTCCTTGGCGCTGTCGGAGAACTCCCGGATCTTACGGATGAACTGCGACACATCCCGGACCACCTTCGGCAGCTTGTCCGGGCCGAAGACGAGCACCGCAAGGACAACGAGCGCGACGAACTCGAGAGGTCCTATGTCCAACACCGTGCAGCTCCTAGAGGTGTCCCGTGGCCACGGTCCAGGCCACTCCACACGGTACCTGTCGGCGGGAGCGGCGTGGGAGACGGCAGAGCCAACATCCGGGGTCAGCCCTCGCTGCTCGCCGAGCCCAGGGACAGCTCCACCGAGCGCTTGTCGCCGTCCCGCTCCACGGTGAGCTTCAGCCGGTCACCGGGGCGGTGGCTGCGGATCTTGACGATCAGCTCCTGGGCGCTGTGCACCCGCACCCCGTCCACCGCGGTGATCACATCACCGGCCTCGATCCCGGCCTCGTCGCCCGGTCCACCCGGCTTCACCGGCGGGCCGCCGACACCCTTGGTGTTCACCCGTGCGCCGTCACCCCGGTACTCCATGTCCAGCGTGACGCCGATCACGGGGTGGGTGGCCTTGCCGGTGTTGATCAGCTCCTCGGCCACCCGCTTGCCCTGGTTGATCGGGATCGCGAAGCCCAGGCCGATGCTGCCGCCCTGGCCGCCGAGCTCGGAACCGTCGTCGGCGGCGCGGATCGCGCTGTTGATGCCGATGACGCGGGCCTTGCCGTCCATCAGCGGACCGCCGGAGTTGCCCGGGTTGATCGGGGCGTCGGTCTGGAGCGCGTCGACATAGCTGATGTCGCTGCCGTCGCCCTTCTCCCCGCCCGCGGTGATGGGGCGCTCCTTGGCGCTGATGATGCCGGAGGTGACGGTGCCCTCGAGGTCGAACGGGGCACCGATGGCCACGACGGGGTCACCGACCCGCACCGAGTCGGAGTTGCCCAGCGGCAGCGGGCGGAGCCCGCTGACCCCCTCGACCTTGATCACGGCAAGGTCGTAACCGGCGTCCCGGCCGATCACCTCGGCGTCGGCGGTCTGGCCGCCGTTGAACGTCACCGTTATGTCGCCGCCCTCGCCCGCGGGCTCCACGACGTGGTTGTTGGTGAGGATGTGGCCGCGCTCGTCGAGCACAAAGCCGGTGCCGGTGCCCTCGGCCGAACCGCCGCGGACATGGATGGTCACCACGCCCGGCAGCGCGCGGGCGGCGATGCCCGCGATGGAGCCCGGGGCCCGCGACCCGGTGTCCACCGGCGCCTGCGGCAGCTTGACGTCGCCGCCGCCGTTGGCGCTGTCGTGCGCCAGATAGCCGCCTATGGCGCCGCCGAGGCATCCGGCGATCAGCGCGATCAGCAGCACCGCGATCCAGGCGCGGCGGCGGGTGACCATCCGGGGCCCGGCGGGCGGCCGGGGCGCGCCCCAGGGGTCGTACTGCCGCCACTGGGCCGCCACGGGGCCGCCGGGGGAAGGCGGGGCCATGGCCTCGGCGGGGGACGGCGGAAGCTGAGTGCCGTGGGGCGGGGTCATCCCGGGGTGCGCCAGGGGCGCGGGCGCCGCCTGCGGCGGTACGGCCGCGGCGCCCGGCGGCAGCGGGGTGCCATGGCCTGGCGTGGCTCCCGGCGGGACCGGGGTGCCATGACCTGGCGTAGCTCCCGGCGGGACCGGGGTGCCATGACCTGGCGTAGCTCCCGGCGGGACCGGGGTGCCATGACCTGGCGTGGCTCCCGGCGGAACGGAGGTGCCATGACCCGGGGTCGCCCCCGGCGGGACCGGGGTGCCATGGGCCGGGGTGGCCACGGGGTGCTGGACCGGTGGTGCGGGGGCCCAGGGCCCCGGGCCGCCGTAGGGCGGGGTGCTGTACGGGTCGGGCTCGTGCAGCGGGCGGGGGGTCGGCTCCGCGGACGGCGCGGCGTCCTCGGGCTCACCACCCGGTCCGGCGGCTCCGGCGGTCTCAGCGGTCCCGGAGGCCCGCTCCGCGGCCGGACGGCCGTCCCGCCGCGCGTTGTCCTGCCCGGCGGCCTCGTCCGCCGCTCCGGTGGTCTCCTCGGCCGCGGCCGGAGTCTCCTCCGCCCCGGCCGTCGACCGGTCGTCTCCGGGTCGTGCGGCCGGACGGCTCCACCACTTCGGTTTCGGCTTGGGCCCGGGGGCCTTCCGCTCGTCCATGATCTCCCCAAGTTCCCGCGACACGGCACGAACAGCGTCGCCGCGAGGGCAAACATCACCGCCGCCGGGGCGCACTGCCCGGAGGCGATTCAATCAGGTCCGCCGATGCCGGCGCAGCGCGGACGGATGGACGGTGTCAGGTGCGCGCACCCGGCTCCCGGTGGTCCGGCCTAGTCCGGCGACGCGCTGACCCCGAGCGAGGGGGAGGTGTGCGTCGCGGGCTGGGTCGGGCCCTCCATCAGCGTCGGCGCGGGGGCCGGCGGGGCGGCGGAGGACCGGGCACGCAGCAGCTCGGTGGCCGACAGCAGCGGCTGTATCAGCGGGTTCAGCGCCGCCACTCCGGCGGCCTGGCGCAGGGCCTGCGGATGGGGTGTGGCGGCCGGGAACGGGACCTCCGCGCGGGAGTCCCCGGCGGACCGCAGACCCACCTCACGGCGGGTGCGCTCACGCACCCCCGCGACCGTGGCATCGGCGCTGTCGGCGCGGGCCGGGGTGACGGTCGTGTCCGGCCCCTCGGCCATCCGGCTCGGGGGGTCGACCGCGGCGTCCAGCGGAAGGGCGGCGCCGAGCGCGAAGGCCGCCAGCGACACCGCGCCCGCGGCCGCGAAGGCGAACCGGCGGCGCGGCGCGGACCGCTCGACCTCATGGATACGGAAACCGCGCTCCCGGGAGGCCGCGGCGGAGGCCGCCGGGGCGATCGCGGTGCCCGGTGCCACCGGGGGCAGCAACGCGAACGCCCGCTCGCGTCTTTCCCGCGGGTCCGGCACCTCCCGAGCGTCCCGGGCGCCGCCGGGCATGCCCCGCATGCCGAAGACGTCGGAACCGCCGAAGGGGGAACCGCCGCTGTCGTCACCGGAACTGCCGGGCAGCCCCTGGAGACGCGCCAAAAAGCCCTCGGACGGGGCCGGGGGCGCCGTCTGGGCGAACACACGTTTGAGCCGACGCTGCGCGTCGGCCTCCGCCTTGCACTTGCAGCACGTGGCGAGATGCGCGAGAACGCGCTCCCGGGCGTCATGCCCGAGCTCGCCATCGACGAGAGCCGCAAGGCGGTCGCCGAGATGCTGCTCGGCGGGGGACGGACCGCCTGATCGGGTCACGCGATTCCTACCTCCCCGCTCACCCGGGGACCGGCGACGCGCGGGGCGACGGCGGTCACCTCGTGCTGCTGCTCGGCCCGTGCCGCGGGGGCGCGGTGGCGCAGCGCCTTGCGCAGATGCGAGCGGCCGCGGTGAATGCGGCTGCGCACCGTGCCGAGCTTCACACCGAGCGTCGCGGCGATCTCCTCGTACGACAGCCCCTCGATGTCACAGAGCACCACCGCCGCACGGAACTCCGGCGCGAGGGTGTCGAGCGCCTGCTGCACATCGGCGTCGAAGTGGGTGTCGTTGAAGTGCTGCTGGGGGGAGGGCTCACGGCTGGGCAGCCGCTCCGCCGCGTCCTCGGCAAGGGCGTCGAAGCGGATGCGCTGACGACGCCGGACCATGTCGAGGAAGAGATTGGTGGTGATGCGGTGCAGCCAGCCCTCGAAAGTGCCCGGGGTGTACGTCGACAGCGAGCGGAAGACCCGGACGAAGACCTCCTGGGTGAGGTCTTCGGCGTCGTGCTGATTGCCGGTGAGCCGGTACGCAAGGCGGTAGACCCGTGCACTGTGAGTGCTGACGATCTCCTCCCAGGTGGGAGGCGTCCACGCCGAGGCGTCCGCATCACTGGCGAAGGTCGCGGTCATGGCGGAGTCGGCGGAACGGGAACGGTCAGCGGTGTTGGTCACGGATTTCGGCTCGCCCGCCGACCTGCGAAAGCGCCTCAGCACTCTCCGGTCACCGGCCGCAGCCGCACCTCCCCTGTCGGCTCTGGTGGTGTCCAGTAGAGCCCCTACCATATCCACCTCGCCCGTTAGCTCCGGATAAGCATTTTTGACCTGCATTTGGTCGTGATCCATACGATCCCCCCTCCCTGATCAACGCCTGGTCCCATCTGCGGGTTCCTGATCAACGCCTGGTCCCATCTGCGGGTTCCCGTGCGCAGCGGATACAGTCACGGTTGCGCGAACTACGGGGACAGGAGAGGGCCATTACCGGCAACCGGCAGACGAGCTGGGCGTTCGCCGACGCGTTCGTCGCCGAGGACGAAGCCCTGCACTGGGCCCGTGACCGGGCCCGGGAGGCAGGGCTGCGCTCGGTGTCGGCGGGTACCGGCGCGGCGCTGCGGCTGCTCGCCGCCGCCGCGGACGCCAAGGCCGTCGCCGAGATCGGCACCGGGACCGGTGTCTCCGGTATCCATCTGCTGCACGGGATGCGCCCGGACGGGGTGCTGACCACCGTGGACATCGAACCGGAGATGCAGCAGTTCGCCCGGCAGGCGTTCCGGGCGGCCGGGTTCGCGGGGAACCGGGCGCGCTTCATCCCCGGCCACGCCCTCGACGTCCTGCCCCGGCTCGCCGACGGCGGATACGATCTCGTCTTCTGCGACGGCGACCGGCTGGAGTGCCTGGACTACCTCGGTGAGGCCATGCGGCTGCTGCGGCCGGGGGGCCTGGTCTGCTTCGAGGGGGTCTTCGCGGGCGGCCGGACCGTGGACTCCGCCGCCCAGCCGCAGGAGGTGCTGCGGCTGCGGGAGCTGCTGCGCACCGTACGGGAGTCCACGGTGCTCCAGTCCTCCCTGCTGCCGGTGGGCGACGGGCTGCTCTGCGCCGTCAAACGCGGCTGACCGCCGCGCGGCCCCGGCACGGCCGGATCGCGTCCCCGGCACGGCCCCGGGTACAGCACTGCCCCGGCGGCCGGTACCTGTGTACCGGACGCCGGGGCAGCACTCGGGTGATCGTGGGGGCCGATCCTTCAGCCGACAACCTTCTTCAGGGCGTCGCCGAGGGCGTCGGCCTCGTCGGGTGTCAGCTCGACGACGAGCCGACCGCCGCCTTCGAGCGGAACGCGCATGACGATGCCCCGCCCCTCCTTGGTCACCTCGAGCGGGCCGTCGCCCGTCCGCGGCTTCATGGCCGCCATGCTCGTTCCCCTTCCTGAAACCAGCTCATCGCAGCCGACAACCCAGGTGTCACCGGCATCGAACACGTTGCTTCTCTGCCATTATCCCGCATGGCACGACCCGATGACCAACATCGGTCGGCAACCCCTGCGGGAGCCACTCCCCCAAATCCACTCAATTCGGGGAGGGGGCATGTCGCCGGGTCATGATCTCCGGCATGCTGAGCGCTGACCGCCGCAGCGGCCCCGTTCCGCGGCCCGGCCGCGCGGCACCGCCCTCAGCCGCGACCAGCCCCATCCCGGAGGACCGCCCATGGCCGACACCGTGCTCTACGAGCTGACCGACGGGCTCGCGACGATCACCCTGAATCGTCCCGACGCCATGAACGCGCTCAACCTCGGCATCAAGGTCGCGCTGCGTGACGCGCTGCTCCAGGCCGCCGAGGATCCGGCCGTACGGGCCGTGCTGCTCACCGGCTCCGGCCGCGCCTTCTGTGTCGGCCAGGACCTCAAGGAGCACATCGGACTGCTGGCGGCGGACCGCGAGTCCCACGCCCGGGGCGAGGCGGCCGCCGAGGGCTCGACCATGAGCACGGTCGCGCTGCACTACAACCCGATCGTGACCACGATCGCCGGGATGCCCAAGCCGGTGGTCGCCGCGGTCAACGGGGTCGCGGCCGGTGCCGGGGCGGGCTTCGCCATGGCCGCCGACTACCGGATCGTCGCCGACACCGCGAGCTTCAACACCTCGTTCGCCGCGGTGGCGCTCACCGGCGACTCCGGGATCTCCTGGACCCTCCAGCGGCTGGTCGGCCACGGCCGCGCGGCCGATCTGCTGCTCTTCCCCCGTAACGTCGGCGCCCAGGAGGCGCTGGAGCTGGGCATCGCCAACCGGGTGGTACCGGCCGCGGAGTTGCCGGCCGAGGCGACGGCGGTCGTCCGCGCGCTGGCCCAGGGCCCCACCGCGGCCTATGCGGCGATGAAGGAGTCACTGGCCTACGCGGCCGGGCACACCCTGACCGACGCGCTGGCCAAGGAGGACGAGTTGCAGCGGCGGCTGGGCGCCTCGGATGACCATCTCGCCGCCGTCGACGCCTTCGTGAAGAAGGAGCAGCCACGGTTCACCGGCCGCTGAGCCGCCCGCGCCGCCCGGTGCCCGAGCCCGCACGGCCCGGGTGCCTCAGCCCGCGCGGCGCAGATGGCAGCCCGCGAGATGGTCGTTGACCAGGCCGCACGCCTGCATCAGGGCATAGGCCGTAGTGGGCCCGACGAAGCGGAAGCCGCGCTTTTTGAGGGCGCGGCTGAGCGCCGTCGACTCCTCGGTGATCGCCGGGACATCGGCGGTGGTCCGCGGCGCCGGACGGCCGTCGGGGGCGTAGGACCAGATCAGCTCGTCCAGCTCGCCGGGGTCCAGCTCCGCCGCGGCGCTGGCGTTGGCGATCGTGGCCTCGATCTTGGCCCGGTTGCGGATGATGCCGGGGTCGGCGAGCAGCCGCTGCTCGTCGGCCTCGGTGAACGCCGCGACCTTCGCGATCCGGAAGTCGGCGAAGGCGGCGCGGAAGCCCTCACGGCGGCGGAGGATCGTCAGCCAGGACAGCCCGGACTGGAACGCCTCCAGACAGATCCGCTCGTAGAGCGCGTCGTCGCCGTGGACCGGGCTGCCCCATTCGGTGTCGTGGTAGGCGCGGTAGTCCGCCCGGTCGGCGGACTCCAGCCCCCAGGGGCAGCGCGGCAGCCCGTCCGGCCCCGTGACCGGGCCCTGGCCGCTCATGCGCCGAACCCGTCACGGCCGCCGCGGTCCCCGTGCTCGCCGGGGCGCCGAGGGGGCCGGAACATGTCGTGGTCACGCTCGTCCTCGTCGGACTCCAGGTCGCCGAAGCCACCGGGCAGCGCGGGGTGATCCTCCCGGGCCGGCCCGGCCAGCGGTGCGGGCCCGCCGCGACCGGCGCCCCGCGCCCCGGCGAGCGCCTCCTCCAGCTCGGCGATCCGGGCGTCACGCTCGGCGAGCTCGGCGCCGAGCCGGCCGAGAGCGTCGTCGACGTCGGCCATCCGGTAGCCGCGCAGGGTCATCGGAAGCCGCAGGGCCTCCACATCCGCGCGCGCCAGGGGGCGGTCGGCGGGCAGCCGGTCGTCCAGCCGGTCCGGAGGTGCCTCGCTCAGCGTCCCGCCCTGACCGCCCCCGACGACGGCGAGCGTGACCCCGCCGACCACTACGACCAGCGCGATCAGCAAGAACAAGAACACGGTGATCGTCTCCCCGGGGATGCATGGTTGAGTCTGTGCCCGACGGCCTCGATATCTGTCTGACTCGATCGTGCCATGACCCCACGACAGTTATCGTCGCTGCGCGCCCCCCGGACGGAAGAGCGCGGAGAACGCGAAGAACGCGAGGAAGAAGCATGCTGCGGCTGGGACGACGTGAGTTCGGCGCCGATGAGCGGGTGATCATGGCGATCGTGAACCGGACGCCCGACTCCTTCTACGACCAGGGGGCGACCTTCCACGACGAGCCCGCGCTCGCCCGCGTCGAGCAGGCGGTCGCCGACGGCGCGGCCATCATCGACATCGGCGGGGTCAAGGCGGGTCCCGGCGACGAGGTGAGCGCCGAGGAGGAGGCGCGGCGCACCGTCGGCTTCGTGGCCGAGGTCCGCAGGCGCCATCCGGATGTGGTGATCAGCGTGGACACCTGGCGGCACGAGGTCGGCGAAGCGGTCTGCGAGGCGGGCGCCGATCTGCTCAACGACGCGTGGGGCGGGGTCGATCCCCGGCTGGCCGAGGTCGCCGCCCGGTACGGGGCCGGGCTGGTGTGCACCCACGCGGGCGGGGCCGAGCCGCGCACCCGGCCGCACCGGATCGCCTACGACGACGTGGTGGCGGACATCCTGCGGGTCACCCTGGGGCTGGCCGGCCGCGCCGCGGAGCTGGGGGTGCGGCGGGACGGGATCCTGATCGACCCGGGCCATGACTTCGGGAAGAACACCCGGCACTCGCTGGAGGCGACGCGGCGGCTCGGTGAGCTGGCCGAGACCGGCTGGCCGGTGCTGGTGTCGCTGTCCAACAAGGACTTCGTGGGCGAGACGCTGGACCGCCCGGTCAAGGAGCGGGTGCTGGGCACCCTGGCCACCACCGCGGTGTCGGCCTGGCTCGGCGCGCAGGTCTACCGGGTGCACGAGGTGGCGGAGACCCGTCAGGTGCTGGACATGGTGTCGTCCATCGCGGGCCACCGGCCCCCGGCGGTCGCCCGCCGGGGACTGGCCTGAGGGCCGCGGGCGGTCAGCTGCCGGACTCCTTGGTCACCAGGTCGACCACCTCGTCGATGTCGTCGGTGAGGTGAAACAGCTCCAGGTCCTGCGCGGACGCCTTGCCCTGGGCGATCAGTGTGCCCTCCAGCCAGTCGACCAGCCCCCGCCAGTAGGAGCTGCCGAAGAGCACGATCGGGAAGCGGGTCACCTTCTTGGTCTGCACCAGAGTCAGCGCCTCGAAGCATTCGTCGAGGGTGCCGAGCCCGCCGGGGAGCACCACGAAGCCCTGCGCGTACTTCACGAACATCGTCTTGCGGACGAAGAAGTAGCGGAAGTTGACCCCGATGTCGACGTACGGATTGAGCCCCTGCTCGTACGGCAGCTCGATCCCGAGGCCGACGGAGACGCCGCCCGCCTCGCTCGCGCCGCGGTTGGCGGCCTCCATGGCACCGGGACCGCCGCCGGTGATCACTCCGAACCCCGCTTCGGCGAGGGCCCGCCCGATCCGCACCCCGGCCTCGTACTCCGGCGTGCCCACGGGGGTCCGGGCGGATCCGAAGACACTGACCGCCTTGCCGAGCTCCGCGAGGGTGCCGAAGCCCTCGACGAACTCGGACTGGATGCGCAGCACACGGAACGGGTCCTCGTGCACCCAGTGCGTGGCGCCCTGGGTGTCCAGCAGCCGCTGGTCGGTGGTACCGGGTCGCATCTGGTGGCGACGGCGCACGACCGGGCCCAGACGCTGCTCGTGCAGCGCTCGCTCTTCCTCGGCGTTGCCCACTGTGTGCTCCCTTCGCCAAGATCTGCCACAGATCTGTCGTTCAGCGTAGGCCCCCGGGGCGGCGAACAGCCGACATCGGGGCCACACGCACCCGGCGGTCCGCTGAGCAGCCGTTGATCACCGCGCTCCGGGGCCGGGCGGTGTCCGGTCAACGGCAGGCGCGCGGCGTCAGCGGGTCAGCCAGGCCCGCAGCCGCTCCTCGGCCAGCAGGATGGCCGCGGTCGACACATGCTCCTCGCGGGTGTGCGCCAGCTTCGGGTCACCGGGGCCGTAGTTCACCGCGGGCACGCCGAGCGCCGAGAAGCGGGCGACATCGGTCCAGCCGAACTTGGGGGCCACCGCCACCCCGAGGGTGTCCACGAAGGCGGCGGCCGAGGGGTGGCTCAGCCCGGGGAGGGCGCCGGGCGCGCTGTCGGTGACCTCGACCGCGAAGCCGTCGAAGACCTCGCGGACGTGGGCGAGTGCCTCCTCCTCGGAACGGTCGGGCGCGAAGCGGTAGTTCACGGTCACCGCGCAGGAGTCCGGGATGACGTTGGTGGCGTGACCGCCCTCGATCCCCACCGCGTTGAGCCCCTCGCGGTAGACGAGCCCGTCGATGTCCACCTGCCGCGCGGTGTACGCGGCCAGCCGCTCGAGGACCGGGGCGGCCTCGTGGATGGCGTTCCGGCCCAGCCAGCTACGCGCGGAGTGCGCGCGGTGCCCCTGGGTGCTCACCCGGACCCGCAGCGTGCCCTGGCAGCCTGCCTCGACCTGGCCCTCGGTGCCCTCCAGCAGCACGGCGAAGTCACCGGCCAGCCACTCGGGGTGGTTCCTGACCAGCCGCCCCAGTCCGTTGAGCTCGGCGGCGACCTCCTCGTGGTCGTAGAAGACGAAGGTCAGGTCGCGATTGGGCTCCGGCACGGTCGCCGCGACGCGCAGCTGGACCGCGACGCCGGACTTCATGTCGGAGGTGCCGCAGCCCCACAGCACGCCGTTCTCGTCGAGCCGGGAGGGCACGTTGTCGGCGATCGGCACGGTGTCCAGATGCCCGGCCAGCACGACCCGCTCCGCGCGCCCCAGGTTCGTCCGGGCGACGACGGCGTCCCCGTCGCGGTCGACGGTCAGGTGCGGAAGGGCCCGCAGCACCTGCTCGACGGCGTCGGCGAGGGCCTTCTCGTCCCCGCTGACCGAGGGGAAGTCGACGAGCCGGGCGGTGAGCCGGGCCGCGTCCAGGGACAGGTCGAGTGCAGGGTAGTCCATACCCGGGACCCTAACCCGCGGGTCCTCCCGGCCCCAGCGCGCGTGGTCTTCCCCACCCCTCGCCGCTTCCCCGGCAGGGGCCCGGGGCCCTCCAGTAACGTGTGCCGCGTGCCCCTGTCCGTCTTCTCCAGCCGCGCCCGTCTGCTCCGGGCCGCGGTCGCCTGTGCCGTGCTGCTGGGCCTGGCCGGGTATGTGACGGCACACCTGCTGACCGGTGGCGGCGGCCCGCCGCGCTGCACCGTGCGCGCGGGCGGCGAGGAGGTACTGATCGTTCCGGAACAGGCGGTGAACGCCGCCACCGTCGAGGCCGTGGCCGCCTCCCGCGGGCTGCCGGAGCGCGCGGTCACCATCGCGCTGGCCACCGCGTTCCAGGAGTCGGGGCTGCGCAACATCCGCCACGGCGACCGGGATTCCCTCGGCCTGTTCCAGCAGCGGCCCTCCCAGGGCTGGGGCACCACGGAGCAGATCCGGGATCCGGTCTACGCGGCGGGCAAGTTCTACGACCACCTGGTGAAGGTGCCCGGCTACTCCCGGCTGCCCCTCACGGTGGCCGCGCAGCGGGTGCAGTTCAGCGGTTTTCCCCAGGCGTACGCCAAGCACGAGACCGAAGCGGTGGTACTGACCGCCGCGCTCACCGGCCGGGCGAAGGCCGCGTTCAGCTGCCCCGGGCCGCCGGACGACGGCACCGTGGGCGATCCGGAGCGGGTCCGCTCGGCGCTGGCGCGGGAGTTCGGCCGGGAGGTGCGGCCCCGGCTCGACACCGCCGGGCAGGGCGGCGGCAAGCACGCCGCCTCCGCGCGCCGGGTCCTGGTGCCGGTCCGGCCCGCGACCGCCCGGGGCGGGACGACGGAGCGCGGCTGGGAACTGGCGCACTGGGCCGTGGCCCACTCGGACGAGTTGCGCATCGAACGCGTCTCTTATGGCAAGCGCGTCTGGAGCGCCGGGAATTCCGACAACGGCTGGCGCACCTCCGAGGAGAGTTCCGGGCCGGACGTCACCCTCGTCCTCACCCGTTAGCGCGGCGGATCGCCGCAGCTCATTCCGGCCGGCCGGGCACCTGTGACCGATCCGCGGCACCGCGCGCACCAGGAACACGCGGGGAAACGGATTATGCGACGCATTGCCAATTCTTTGCCTTGAGGCACCGCAACCTTCGCACGGCCCACATCGGTATGCACAACGTCCGATCACCGGATGCTGCACGCCAATTGTCCCTCCGTCAAAGGAGCATCATGTCCCTCCCTCTCACGCGTCGGATCGCTCGGGCCGCGCTGCTGGTCGCCGCCGGCGCCGCTCCCGTGGTCGCCACCGCCGGCGCCGCGAGTGCGGCGGAAGCCCTGCCGCAGTCCAAGCTGGGCGGACTGAGCGCCCTGGACACCGCCTCCGTCGGCCAGGTCGCGGACGCCGCCTCGCAGCAGGTCGGGAGCGCGGCGGGTGACGTCAGCGGCAAGGCCGGACGGACCGTCACGGAGGTGCTGCCGGGCAAGGCTCCGGCCAAGCCCGCCCAGCCGGCCAAGACCCTCCCGGCCAAGGCCAAGGGCACGCACGCCAAGGGCACCGCCGCCAAGGGCACCGCCGCCAAGGCCACCCCGGCCAAGGGCAAGGCGGTCAAGGGCGCCCACGCCAAGGGCAAGGGCGGTGCGCACGCCAAGGGCAAGGGCGGCAAGGCCACCCCGCAGGCCCCCACGGCCCCCACGGCCCCGCAGCAGGCCGCGCCGGGCCCGCAGGGTCAGGACCTGCCGATCAAGGGCCTTCCGATCGGCGGTCTGCCGGTCCTCGGCGGCTGACCGCACCACACAGCTCGGGGTCCGGGGAGCGCCACTCCCCGGACCCCTGCGCATGTCCCGTACGCGGTGCGGCTAGGGTCCGTCGTCAGACGACGGACCCTAGTCCCTCAGACGACGGACCGCGGCGGCCACCCGCTCGTCGGTCGCGGTGAACGCGACCCGGACGTTCCGCTCGCCCGCCGGGCCGTAGAAGTCGCCGGGCGCCACCAGGATGCCCAGGTCGGCGAGGGCGCCGACGGTCTCCCAGCACGGCTCGTCCCGGGTGGCCCACAGATACAGCGACGCCTCGCTGTGCTCGATCCGGAAGCCGAAGCCCTCCAGCGCCGAGCGGAGCGCGGTGCGGCGCCGCTCGTAGCGCTCGCGCTGCTCGGCCACGTGCTTGTCGTCGGCGAGCGCCGCGATCGTGGCGGCCTGCACCGGCGCGGGCACGATCATCCCGCCGTGCTTGCGGATCTTCAGCAGTTCGCCGAGCACGGTCTCGTCCCCGGCGAGGAACGCCGCGCGGTAGCCCGCCAGATTGGACCGCTTGGACAGCGAGTGGACCGAGACCAGCCCCTCGAAGCCGCCGCCGGAGATCTCCGGGTGCAGTACGGACCGCGGATCGGCCTCCCAGCCCAGTTCGAGATAGCACTCGTCGCTGACCAGCAGCACATCGTGCTCCCGGGCCCAGGCGACGGCCGTGCGCAGTTCGTCGGCGTCAAGCACCCGGCCGGTGGGGTTGGACGGGGAGTTCAGCCACAGCAGCTTGAGCCCGGCCGGGTCCAGCGCGACACCCTCGGCGCCGCGCACGAACACCTCCACGTCGTACGGCACCGGCTCGGCACCCGCCAGCCGCACGCCCACCTCGTAGGTCGGGTACGCCAGCCGCGGGAACGCGACCCGGTCCCCGGGACCGAGCCCCAGCTGAGTGGGGAGCGAGGCCACCAGCTCCTTGGAACCGACCAGCGGCAGCACCTCGGTGTGCCGGACCCCGGTGGCACCCAGGCGCCGCTCCACCCAGCCGGTGAGCGCGTCCCGCAGCGCGGTGGTGCCCCACACGGTGGGATAGCCCGGGCTGTCGGCGGCACCGGCCAGCGCCCGCTGGATCGGCTCGGGGACCGGATCGACCGGCGTACCCACCGAGAGGTCGACGATGCCGTCGGGATGGGCCGCGGCGGTCGCCTTGTACGGTTCGAGCCGGTCCCAGGGGAAGACCGGGAGGCGGGCGGAGACGGGTGGCACGGGTGGCTCGCTTTCGTATCGGAGCAGCCCGGCCGGCCGGCCGGGAAACCCGGCGGCCGCCCGGGAAAACAGACCGGTCCCGCAGGCCACAGGCCGTACGGGACCGAGGGCTGCGCCCAGGGCCCGCGCGGAGGGGACCCTAGCGCCGCAGGGTCACTCGTCGTGCTCCTGCGGGGGCAGCGCGGCGATGAAGGGGTGGTCGCGCTCGATCAGACCGAGCTTGCTCGCGCCACCGGGCGAGCCCAGCTCGTCGAAGAACTCGACATTCGCCTTGTAGTAATCCTTCCACTCCTCCGGAGTGTCATCCTCGTAGAAGATGGCCTCGACCGGGCAGACCGGCTCACAGGCCCCGCAGTCGACGCATTCGTCCGGGTGGATGTACAAGGACCGCTGGCCCTCGTAGATACAGTCGACGGGGCACTCCTCGATGCACGCCTTGTCCTTCAGGTCGACACAAGGCTGCGCGATGACGTAGGTCACGCTGTCGTTCCTCCTCGTTAGGGCTGCTATCGCGCGGGAGCGCGGCGTCGTCGATGCCCGCACCTAGTATCGCCGTTCCAGGGCACCAGACGCACATGAGGGGCTGACACAGCTGTGGATTTCACCACCGGCGGACGTCTCGAGGTCCGTATCACCCCGGCTGACGTGGGCAAACGCGTTTCGGTGCGGCTTTTGACCGGGGAGCCCGACCCGCACATGAGATTCACCGACGTGGTCGGGGTTCTCACATCGTGGACCGGCGATGTGCTGTGTGTCACTCGGCGCACCGGTGAGACGGTGCGGATCGCACGGTCCTCGCTGGTGGCGGGCAAGGTGGTACCCGCCGCACCGGCCCGCCGCCGCGGCCCGGCCGCGAGCGCGCGGGAGCTGGACCGGGTCGCCGCGCGCGGCTGGCCCGCGGTGGAGAGCGAACCCCTGGGCGAGTGGGAGCTGCGGGCGTCCGGCGGCTTCACCCGGCGAGCCAACTCGGTGCTGGCCCTGGGCGATCCGGGGCTGCCGCTGGACGCCGCGCTGGACCGGGTGACCGGCTGGTACGCCGAGCGCGGACTGCCCGCGTACCTCCAGCTCAGCACCGGCGCCGAGGACACCCAGGAGCTACTGGCCGGGGAGCTGGCCGCGCGCGGCTGGACCAAGGAGGTCTCCGCACAGGTGCGGATCGCGGGCCTGGCCCCGGTCGCCGACCGGGACGCCGACATTTCGGCCGTGGCACTCTCCCGCCGGATCGACGACGCCTGGCTGGCCCGCTACCAGCGCTCCGCCGCCCCCTCCCCCGAGGTGCGGGCGGTACTCTCCGGCGGCCCCTCGGTGTGGTTCGCGACGATAGGCGGCGCGGCCGGGGACGAGACCCCGGCCGCGATCGGGCGGGTGGTGGTGGACGGCCGCTGGGCCGGGTTCGCGGCGGTGGAGGTCGCCCCGGAACGGCGGCGGCAGGGGCTGGCCGGGGCCGTGATGACCGCGCTGGCCCGCACGGCGCTGGACGAGGGCGCCTCGGCCGCGTACCTCCAGGTCGAGACGGACAATGGCGGTGCCCACGCGCTGTACGAGGGCATGGGCTTCACCGTCCACCACAGCTACCACCACTGGCGCGCCCCGCACGGCGACGCCCGCTGAGCGGGTACCAGACCACCATGCCGCGTAGGAACGACACCACCTCCCGACGCCGGAGATTCGCCGAGGCGGCCCGCGAGGAGCGCCCCGACCTGGCGCTGCTGTGCCTGCTGGTGGGCATGGAGGCGGACACCGGACTCGACGAGGACGGCGTGGACCGGGCGCAGATCGAGCTGGACCGGCTGGCCGGGCTGCTGCCCTTCTCCCCCGGCGGACCCGAGGGCTGGGCCGCCGCGCTGGCCCGGGTGCTCGGCGAGGGACATGACTTCCGGGGCTCCGCGGCCGACTACCGGCGGCTGGAGTCCTCCCTGCTGCACGAGGTGCTGCGGCGCCGCCGCGGGCTGCCGATCCTGCTGTCGGTGGTGTGGATCGAGGTCGCGCGGCGGGCGGGGGCGCCGGTGTACGGGGTGGGGCTGCCGGGCCACTTCGTGGTGGGCTTCGGCGACCCGTACGGACAGCATGTGCTGGTCGATCCGTACGACGGGGGCCGGACGCTGTCGGACGAGGACGCGGCGATGCTGGTGGCGGGCGCCACGGGCACCCCGCTGGCGCCGTCGATGCTCACCCCCTCCACACCGCTGGAGATCGTGCTGCGGATCCTGAACAACATCCGCGCCTGGGCCGCCGCCCGCCCCGAGCGCACCGATGTCCAGCTGTGGGCGATCGAGTTGTCGCTGCTGCTGCCCAGCCACCCGGCGCGGCTGCGTTATGAGCGGGCCCAACTGCTGGTGGAGCGCGGCGAGTTCATCGCCGGGGCGAAGGAGCTGGAGACATACGCGGAGGTGGTGGCCGCGGTGGACGCCGAGGCGGCGGAGGCGGTACGGCGACAGGCGCGCGCGGCCCGCGCGATGCTCAACTGACGCGGACCCCGGCCGGCGCGGCCGGGTAACGACGCGGACGGAGCATGACACGGCCCCCGCCCGGTGCCGGGCGGGGGCCGTTGCGGAGCCTGCCGCAGGGGCTCAGTTGGGGGTGGTGTTGATGACCCCGACGCGCTCGGAGGCCGTCTTGCCGGCCAGCGCCTTGCTGAGCGCCACGACCACGTCCTGCGGGCTGACGGGCTTCTTGCTGCCGTTGCCGCGCTCGATCAGCACCCCGTCGAAGGTCGAGCCGTAGAGCTGCTTGAGGACGGCGAGGTCGTAGTGCTCCACCAGCTTGCCGTTGACCACCCGCATCGAGAGGATCTTCGGCAGCGACTTCGCGGGGCTGAGCGGCAGCGAGTGCTGGGGGTCGGTCTGCACCGTCACCAGGTCGGACATCGCGGGCTTGGCGAAGGTCTTCAGCTTGTTGTCGACCTCGGCCTTGCTCACCGTCGGCTGCTTGACGCTGACCGGCAGCTCGATGACCTTTTCCTTGCCGGTCTCGGCGCGCTCCCGGTAGGCGTCGGAGACGGCCGTGACCGCCTGGTCGACATCCAGCGCCTTGCCCGCCTTGCCGTACACCGGGACGGCCCGGCCGGAGGTGAAGGTGATGGTGCCCTCGCGGGCGGTGCCCGAGGTGCCCGCGAGCCGCTCCAGGGCGTCCCGGAGCTTCTCCTCGTCGACCGTCACCTCGGGGTCGGCCTCGTGGGTACCGCCGAAGAGCGAGCCGATGACCGTGACCGGGTTGTAGTCGCGGCCGGCGACATTGCGGACGGTGGTCTCGGTGTCCACGGCCAGGCCCGCGACGGACGGCTTGATCTCCTTCTGCTCACCGTCCACCGACACCTTCAGCGGGGCGGTGGTGCGCTTGCCGAGCTCGGAGTCCAGCTTGTCGACGGCGGCCTCCTTGGAGGTGCCGCCGATGTCGACACCGAGCACGGTGGTGCCGTTGGGGACATCGGCGTGGTTCATCACCAGGCCCGCGCTGTAGGCACCGCCGACGACCACGACCAGCAGGGCGCCCACCATGACCAGCCTGGAGCGGCCCTTCTTCTTCGGCTTCCCGGCCGCCGGGGCGGACGGTGCCGTGTTGCTCGGCGGGAGGTTGTCCCCGGCGGGCACGGCGGGGCCGCCTCCGGCGGGCGGGGACGGCGGCAGATTCTCCGCCGGGGGCACCACGGGCACCCCGCTGACCAGCGTGTCGCTGGAGATCTGCTCGGGCGGCACCCCGCCGCCCGGAGTGGGGTCGGGGTCGCGGAACAGCGGACGGTCGGTGCCCGCCTCCGCTCCGGGCCCCCCGCCGAACCCGCTCAGCGGGCCGGTGCCGGTGGTGGCGCCCAGGCTGCCGGACATCGGCGAGCCGCCCGGCGGGGTCGGGGGCTGCGCGGCCGGACCGGCGCCGAGCGGGCCCACGCCGCCGGGGGGCGTGTCGAACGGACCCGGGACGGGGGCGCCCGGCGGGGGCGGCAGCTCGTCGTCGTGCGGTCCGCCGCCGAGGCCGGGCGGCATCAGCATGTCGCCGGTGGCCGGGCCGGTGGTCACGCCGTTCGGCTCCGGGTCGCCCGGGAGACCGCCACCGCCCGCTGGGGCGTCGGTGAAGTACGGCAGATCGGCGGTGGGGTCACCGCCCATCGCGGGCGCGGGGAAACCCTGGGTCGTCTCCGGCCCCGTAGGCGCGGGGAAACCCTGGGTCGTCTCCGGCCCCGTAGGCGCGGGGAAACCCTGCGTGGTCTCCGGCCCCATGGGCATGGGGAAACCCTGCGTGGTCTCCGGCCCCGGAGGCGCGGGGAACGCCTGAGTGGTCTCGGGCGACGAGGGCGCGGGCGGCCGCGGGGTGTTCGCGGTCGACGCGTTGCCCTTCGGCTTACGGGGCGCGAACCAGTCGCTGGTGCGCTCGCCGTCACCCTTCGCGCCCTTGCCATCCGGGCCCTCGGCACCGGTCTCGGCCGGAGCGGCTTCCGGCACGGCGGCGGCCTCGGGCCGCGGTGTGGCGCCGGTGCGCTCGTTGGGGCTGTCGTCCTCGCCGGAGCGGGGGGCCGGAACGCCCTCCTCCCCGACGGGCTTGCGCATGACCACCGGCGGGATCGGCCGGGAACCCGGGATGTTGATCCGGATCCGGGTGGTCAGCGTGGTCTCGGTCTTCGGTTCCTCCGGCTTTGCCGCGGCACGCGCGTCGCCGTCGCCGGAGGCGCCCTGCGGGGCCTCCTGCGTGCGGTTCAGCGACGGGGACTGGCGCGATCCGTACGGCGGGGTTCCCGACGGGTAGGCGGCACCACCGCTTCCCCCCCGGGGCCCGGAGGACGAACTGTCAGATTCACGGCTCAAAGCAGGTTCTCCCAGTTAGCTCCGCCGCCCGTCAGACCTCGCGCGGGCGGCTCGGCGGCGCGCACCACCTTACTGGGCGCCGCGGTGGCGCACTTGACGGCCGCCATATCGCTGCCGTCACACACTGCTGGGGACAGCGTCCGGCGGCGTGGATGCGTCACGGCACCCAGGGGGACTTACGCGACGGAAACGTCACGTCACTTACCAAGTCGGGCGGAGCGCGCGGCCGGTTGCGGGACCAGCGGCAACGTGGCACAGATCACACCCGCGAACATCCCGCCCAGCAGGAAGAGATACGACCCCAGACCCGCGCCGAAGAGGAAGTCGCCCTCCGGGCGGGTGGAGGTGAGCAGCAGCACGGTGACCGTCCAGGCCCCCGCGGGCACTCCGCCGCCCATCCGGGTGCCGGTGGCCTTGACACCGCCGTAGCACAGCGCCACGACGCCGAGCAGCGCCAGCAGCAAACCGCCGGGGAACCAGGCGGCTTGGATCAGTGCGCCGGCGGTGCCCACCAGCACCCCCACCACGGCGAGCAGTGCGTATGCCCCCAGACGTGCGGCACTCATACGGTCACCTCCGCGAAGAGGTCGCCCTCGCGGTCCGCGGCGGCCTCACCCCGGACGAGCCGGTAGTGCTCGTGGACGAAGAGCGGCTGGCCGAGGTCGTTGGAGAGGGCGAAGAAGGGTCCGTCCACCGCGATCTGGCTGGCGTGGGCGCGCATGGCCGCGGTTTTGGCCCCGGCGTAGCCGCTGCCGTCGACGGCGGCGGTCACCTCGGTGTCGTCCACCACACCGGGGACGTCGTCGACCGTCGCGATGCCCGGGAAGAGCGACTCCCGGCCCGCCGCCCGCAGCCGGGCGAAGCCCTCCTCGACCGCCGAGCGCGGCACACAGTTCCAGTAGACCTTGGCGATCTCGTGGGGGGCGCCCAGATCGGGGCGGAAACCGGTGTCGGACGCCAGCTCGAAGGCGCGCATCGCGACCCGGTGGGCTTGGATGTGGTCGGGGTGGCCGTAGCCCCCGTTCCGGTCGTACGCGATCATGACCTGGGGCCGGAGCTCGCGGATCACGGCCACCAGATGGCCCGCGGCCTCGTCGACGTCGGCCTGCCAGAAGCAGTCCGGGTGGTCGTTCTGCGGGGCGCCCATCATCCCCGAGTCGCGGTAGCGGCCGGGCCCGCCGAGGAAACGGTGATCCTCGACACCCAAGGCCGCCATCGCCGCGGCCAGTTCACCGATCCGGTGCGGGCCGAGCGTGTCGTCGCGGTCGGCGGCGAGATGTGCCAGGTCGGGTGGGATGACCTCGCCCTCTTCACCGAGGGTGCAGGTCACCAGCGTGACATGAGCACCCTCGGCGGCGTACTTCGCCATGGTCGCGCCGTTGTTGATCGACTCGTCGTCCGGATGCGCGTGCACCAGGAGCAGACGACGGGCGGAAAGAGCGGTCATGGGCACAGCCTACGATTCGCACACCCGTGCCTATAGGGCGCGGCGTGGCGCCCTCCGCTCCGGCGGCCGTACGCCGCCCCGCCCCGGACGACCGCGCGGTCGTGCGCTCCCGGGGTCAGAGATCCACGTCGCCGATCATGTCCGCCACGTTGGTGGTGAGGTCGTCAATCGTCGGCGCGACCGACGAGCTGGCGAGATAGAAGCCGAGGAGCACACAGATGATCGCGTGCCCCGCCTTCAGCCCTGCCTTGTTGACGAGCATGAAGACGATGATCAGCAGCAGCACTACCAGCGAAATCGAGAGCGCCACAGCGGCTCACCTCCAGGTACACGCGCTCGGACGGACAACATTATTGATGCCACGGGGGCCCTACCCACTATGCGCAATCGATCATAACTATGGGCGCGTGCGCACGACTCGGTGCATGGGAGCATGACAGGGGCGCATGCCTGATTGCACGAACTGCCCTGCTGGCAGACCTACTTCACGCTGGTTATCCGCCATATCGGCGCCGTCCGGGCTGGCTTGATCCCGCTGCCCGTGGGGCCGGACTGTGCCGTCGGCAAGCGGCGCCGGTCCGGCTCGCGCTTCCCGGCACGATCCCACCGCGGGTTCCGCCGCGGGTTCCGGCCGGCCCCGCCGGGGTCCGGGGTCCGCGCGGATCCGCCCATCCGCCCCCTGGAGATCAACCGGACCCGTACGCTCGCCCTATGACCGGACAGCTCTCGTTCCCTCGGCAGCACGCGCGCACCCAGCGTTTCACCCTCGGGGCGCCCCGGGCCCTCACCGTGGCCCCCGACGACTCGCGCGTCGTCTTCCTGCGGTCCCGCACCGGCACCGACCGGACGGGCCTGCTGTGGGTGTACGACCTGGACGGCCGCCGGGAGTACCCGGTCGCGGACCCCGAGGAGCTGCTCGGCGGCGCCGAGGAGGAGCTGTCCGCCGAGGAACGGGCACGGCGCGAGCGCAGCCGCGAAGGGTCGGCCGGCGTGGTCGGCTACGCGGTGGACGCGGCCGTGGAGCTGGCCGCCTTCGCCCTCTCCGGACGGCTGTTCACCGCCGATCTGCCCGGCGGCACCAGCCGTGAACTGCCGGTGCCGGGCCCGGTCGTGGATCCGCGCCCCTCCCCCGACGGCCGCCATGTCGCCTATGCGGCGGGCGGTGCGCTGCGGGTGGTCGGCGCCGACGGCGAGGGCGACCGGGCGCTCGCCGAACCGGAGGGCGACACCATCACCTACGGCCTCGCGGAGTTCATCGCGGCCGAGGAGATGGACCGTTCGCGCGGCTTCTGGTGGTCGCCCGACGGGGACGCCCTGCTGGTCGCGCGGGTCGACGACGCCCCCGTACGGCGCTGGTGGATCGCCGATCCCGCGCACCCCGGCCGGGAGCCCGCCGAGATCGCCTACCCGGCCGCGGGCACCTCCAACGCCGAGGTGCGGCTGATGCTGCTGGGTCTCGACGGCTCCCGTACGGAGGTCGAGTGGGACCGGCAGCGCTATCCCTACCTCGCCCGGGTGCACTGGTCGGCCTACGGTCCGCCGCTCCTCCTGGTCCAGGCGCGGGACCAGCGCAGCCAGCTCTATCTGGCCGTGGACACCGAGTCCGGACGCACCAGCACGGTCCATGTCGACGAGGACTCGGTTTGGCTGGATCTTTTCCCTGGGGTTCCGGCGTGGACGCAGGATGGTCGGCTCGTGCGGATCGCGGACGAGGCCGGCGCCCGGGTGCTGATGGTCGGCGACCGCAAACTCACCTCCGGCGCCCTCCAGGTGCGCGCGGTCCTCGGCATCGGCGAGGAGGACGTGCTGTTCTCCGCGTCCCCCGGGGCCGGGGCGGGCCTTCCCGAACTCCCCGGTGAGGTCGACGTCCACCGCGCCTGGTTCCGCGGCAGCGGCGACCAGGGCGGCTGGGAGCCGGTCGGCAAGCGGCCGTTCCCCGCGGTGCACTCCGCCGCGCGCGGCGGCGAGGTGATCGCCCTGTCGTACTCGGGTCTGGACCGGCCCGGGGCCCGGGTGGAGATCTTCCGGCCCGGGGACCACGGCACGGCCGAAACGCTCGCGGAGATCGCCTCGTACGCGGAAGCGCCGGTGCTCACCGCCCGTCCGCAGCTGGTGTTCGCGGGCAAGCACGACATCCCGTGCGCCGTCCTGCTGCCGACCGGCTATCGCGAGGGCGACGGGCCGCTGCCGGTGCTGATGGATCCGTACGGCGGTCCGCACGGCCAGCGCGTGGTGGCCTCCCACAACGCCCATCTGACCTCGCAGTGGTTCGCCGACCAGGGCTTCGCGGTGATCGTGGCCGACGGCCGCGGCACCCCCGGCCGCTCCCCGGGCTGGGAGAAGGCGGTGCGCGACGATCTCGCGGCCGTCTCGCTGGAGGACCAGGTGGAGGCGCTCACGGCACTGGCCGGACGCTATCCGCTGGATCTGACGAAGGTGGCCATCCGCGGCTGGTCCTACGGCGGCTATCTCGCCGGTCTCGCAGTGCTGCGCCGCCCCGACGTCTTCCACGCGGGGGTGGTCGGCGCCCCGGTCACCGATCTGCGGCTGTACGACACCCACTACATGGAGCGGTATCTGGGCCTGCCGGACCAGCAGCCCGAGGTCTACGCCGCCAACTCCCTGGTGACCGACGAGGGGTTGTCCGGCGCGGCGGAGACCGTACGGCCGATGTTGATCGTCCACGGGCTGGCGGACGACAACGTGGTCGTCGCGCACAGCCTGCGGCTCTCCTCGGCGCTGCTGGCCGCGGGCCGTCCGCACGAGGTGCTCCCGCTGTCCGGAGTGACCCATATGACCCCGCAGGAGCAGGTGGCGGAGAATCTACTGCTGCTCCAGGTGGACTTCCTCAAGCGGTCCCTGGGACTGCGGTAGCGGGTGCCGCCGCCCTCCGTCCCGGCCCGCCGCTACCGCTACCAGCCCGGGGGCGGCGGGGGCCCGGCGGGCGGCGGCGGGGCGGACGGCGGGGTGACGGGCGGCGGCGGGGCGTAACCGCCGCCGTGGCCGCTGTCATAGCTCCCGCCGGGACCGCCGTCGCCGTAACCCCCGGGACCGCCGCCGTAGCCGCCGGGGGCGGCGTCGGCGTACCCGCTCGGGTACCCGTATCCGTACCCGTAGCCGCCGTAGGCCGGGAGCGGGGGCGAGGGGTCGCCCCACGGCCGCCGCGCCAGCACAAGCAGCGCGATCAGCCCCGCCAGCGCCTGGAAGAACGCGGTGAGCACGCTGAGCACCCCCACCGTCGGCAGTTCGTCGATGTGGTCGACGTAGTCCAGCTTGATGTAGAGCGAGGCTTCACTGATGCCGTCGCCCAGCAGCAGCGCCCCCGCCGTCATGCCCAGCGGCCGGGACAGCGGCGCCCGTGCCAGCGCGGTACCGGCGGCAGTCAGCGCCAGGGCGATCACCGCCCACACCGTCCAGGCGGCGGGCGCGGCCAGCAGGGTGATCAGGGTGTGCTTGCCGCTCAGCAGATGCTTGTAGACGTCCCAGCCCCGCTCCTGGGCCCAGTAGATCTGCCAGGCGCCCAGGGCCGAACCGATGGCCCCCAGGAACAGCGCGGCGGTAGCCGCCGCGCCCGGCGCGGGCCGCCCCGGCGGCTGGTCGGCAGCGGTGTAGTGGCCGCCGGGCGGGTCGGCGTCGGCCGGGCGGCGCGCCGCGGCCACCGTGGCCAGCAGCAGCCCGCCGAGCACCACCCCCGCCCACGCGGTCAGCTCGGCGCGGGTCTTGAGATCGTCGGGGATGCCCTGCATCCAGTCGGCGTCGAGGTTCCACAGACTCGGCAGCCGCACCACCACGGTCACCACCGCCACCGTCCCCAGCGCGCCCGCGGCGGACGAGGAGCGCAGGGCGGTGACCCCGACAGCCACGTAGAGCGCCAGCAGGACAAGATCCAGCAGTGCGGAGCCGAAGACCGAGCCCGAGGCCCGGAACGGCATCCCCGCCCAGGTCCACCACAGATGGTCCGGCTCTTCGGCCTTGTCCAGGTCGCGGATGATCCACGCCAGCGAGACCATCCCGAGCACCGCACAGACGAGCGCGCCGAAGACGCGCGCTCCGCGGGTAAGTATCCGTCCCTGCCCCATAGCCGTAGGTCTGCCCCACCTCACACCCCGGTCAACCGTCATGGCAGGAAGTGACCCACGGATCGTGACCGGCCGGGGCGACATGGCACGCCCCGGCCGGTTTACGGCACCCGCACGGCCCGTACGCGATCCAGTCTGACGCGTCCGTATTTCGGTGTTGCGACAGTGAAGTTGCCCGTGTGTGAAGGCAGTTACGGCGCAAAGGCCATGGTTTGCCCGCGGTGACCGATCACTGTCAAGCACGTGGTCACGTCGATCTGCCCAATCTTCGCTCAAGACTGGGATGACCGGCACATCCGCCCTTGTACGCATCTTGACTGGGCAGTTCAACGGTTGCGACAGTCCGCTCAACCCGACACGCACGCACGACCACAGCGGGCGGGGCACAGCCATATGACGTGCGTACAACGCGAGTTGACGGTGTGACACCAGTGCGGGGGGCGCTACGCGATGACGAGTCCATCCCAGGCCACCGTGGCCGAGAAGGCCGCTCCGGCCGCGGAGGGAAAGACTCCGGCCGGTCTGTCGCCCCGTCAGCTGATGTGGCGGCGCTTCCGGCGCGACCGGGCCGGTGTGATCTCCGCCGGTGTGGTGCTGTTCTTCTTCGCCGTCGCCCTGCTGGCGCCGCTGATCTCGTCGCTGTACGGCAAGGATCCGTACACCACCTACGGCCTGGACCGCCCCGAGCTGCTGGACCCGCTCACCGGCTATCCGATGAAGCCCAACGGCGGTGTCGACGGCGAGTTCTGGTTCGGTATCGAACCCAAGCTGGGCCGCGATGTGCTGATGCAGCTGGTCTACGGCATCCGCACCTCGCTGCTGATCGGACTGGCCGCGACCGTGCTGTCCACGCTCACCGGCATCGTCATCGGCGTGCTCGCGGGCTATATGGGCGGCCGTACCGACTACTTCCTTGGCCGGCTCATCGATCTGCTGCTGTCCTTTCCGCAGCAGCTGTTCTTCGTCGCCTTCATGCCGGTGGTCACCGCGCTGTTCGTCAGCCCGCAGAAGGAGACGCCCACCTATTTCCGGGTGACCGCCCTGGTGGTGGTGTTGTGGCTGCTGGGCTGGATGCAGCTGGCCCGGCTGCTGCGCGGTCAGGTGCTCTCGCTGAGGGAGCGGGAGTTCGTCGAGGCGGCCAAGGTGACCGGTGCCTCGCCGTGGCGGATCGTCCGCAAGGAGCTGCTGCCCAACCTCGGCACCCCGATCCTGGTGCAGGCCACGCTGATGCTGCCGAACTTCGTGACGGCCGAGGCGGCGCTGTCCTTCCTCGGGGTCGGGGTGGTCGAGCCGACCCCCGACTGGGGCCGGATGTTCGCCAAGGGCGCCAACTTCTACGAGGGCGACATCACTTACATGTTCTTCCCCGGCATCGCCATGGTGGTCTTCGTGGTCGCCTTCAACCTGCTCGGGGACTCGGTCCGGGACGCGATGGACCCGAAGACCACCCGCTGATCCGGGGCCGGAGATACGGCAGAGGCAGATAACGGCAGAGTGTTCCGTTTCGACGAGGCAGGTGCATGACCACCATGACGTTGAATCACCGGCGCAGAGCCCGCACAGTCGCCGTCGCCCTGGCCGCGGGGGCCCTGGCGCTGGCCGGATGCAGCAGCGGGGGCGGTTCGGACCCCAAGGAGTCCAAGGAGCCGAAGATGGAGTCCCAGGACATCACCCTGGGCACCACCGCCGACTCCACGGGCCCCGCCAAGGACCTGCCGGGTGCCAAGAAGGGCGGCACGGTGACGGTGCTCCAGCGGGACGCGTTCGAGCATCTGGACCCGGGGCAGATCTATGTCAGCGATGAGCTGATCATGCAGACGCTCTACAACCGCACCCTGACCAACTACCGGATCGACGACAAGACGGGCAAGGTCAAGCTGGTCGGCGACCTCGCCACCGACACCGGCAAGTCCTCCGACGGCGGCCGCACCTGGACCTACACCCTCAAGGACGGGCTGAAGTTCGAGGACGGCTCGCCGATCACCTCCAAGGACGTCCGGCACGCCATCGAGCGGCTCTACGCCCCCTTCGAGACCAACGGCCCGACCTATCTCCAGCAGTGGCTTTCCGGGGACGGCCAGAAGTACCGCAAGGCGCTGCCGGACGGCCCGTACAAGGGCAAGCATCTTCCCAAGACGGTGCTGGACACCCCGGACGACAAGACCGTCATCTTCCACTTCGACCAGCCGCGCGCCGAGGTGCCCTTCGCGGTGGCCATGCCCAACATCGGCGCGGTCCCGCCCGAGAAGGACACCAAGGAGAAGTACGACAAGGCGCCGTTGGCCTCCGGCCCTTACAAGATCCGGAACTTCAAGCCGGGCAAGGGCATCCAGTTCGTCAAGAACACGCACTGGGACCCCAAGACCGACTCGATACGCCATCAGTACGCCGACACCTTCGACGTCTCCTTCGGCCACCAGTGGGTGGACTCCACCCGCCGGCTCCAGGCCGCCAAGGGCGGCGACCGGAACGGGATGACGTTCACCAACCCGGTCGACCCCTCGCAGATCTCCGCGGTCCTCAAGAACAAGGAGGCGATGGCCCGGTCGCTGACCGAAACGCAGCCCTATGTGGATGTCGTCTCGATCAACACCGACCGCGTCAAAGACAAGAAGGTGCGCGAGGCGATCGCCTGGGCGTTCCCCAGCGGTCAGTACCTCCAGCAGTTCGGCGGTCCGAAGGCCGGTGAGATCGGCGGCGGTCTGGTCGGACCGACCCTCAAGGGCTACGACGCCTCCTTCGACCCGTTCCAGAAGCGCAAGTACCCGGGCGGCAACGCCAAGAAGGCCCGGCAGCTGCTGAAGGAAGCGGGCAAGGACGGCTACGAACTGGTCTACGGCTACGGCAACGGCGACGCCCACCAGGACGCCTCGCTGGTCGTCGAACGCGCCCTGGAACGCGCCGGGTTCAAGGTCCAGAAGAAGGAGATCGACCAGACCACGTACTACACACAGATCGGCAAGGTCGACAACAAGTACGACCTGTACCGGTCCTCGTGGGGTGCCGACTGGCCTTCCGCCTCGACCGTGGTCCCGCCGCTGTACGACGGCAAGAACGTCTACAACGACTCCGCGAACTACTCCCACCTCGATGTCCCGTGGATCAACAAGGACATCGCCCGGGTCGAGAAGCTCAGCGATCTGAACAAGGCCACCACCGAGTGGATCAAGCTCAGCGAGAAGATCTTCACCGATGAGGTGCCCGCGGTGCCGACCTTCTACAACCGGCTGTTCACCCTCTGGGGCCCGGGTCTCGGCGGAGTGAAGTACCACGCGGTCTACGGAGCCGTGGACCCCACGGCCGTCTTCGTCAAGTAGCAGCGGCCGCACCGGAGCCCGGCCGCGCCGCGTACCACCGCCGACACCGGCGCCCGCGCGGCGCGGCCGGGGCCCGCCCTTACCGGAAGATCCCCGACGCCATGTTGAGATTCCTCGCCCGCCGGACCCTCGGCGCGATCGTGATCCTCCTGCTGATCAGCGCGATCACGTTCTTCCTCTTCTTCGCCCTGCCCGCCGAACCCGCGCGGCTCGCCTGCGGCAAGAACTGCGACCCGACATCGCTCGCGATCATCAACAAGAACCTCGGCCTGGACCAGCCGGTCCCGGTCCAGTACGCGAAGTTCATGGTGGGGATCTTCGTGGGGCGCGACTTCGCCGTCGGACACTGTGACGCCCCCTGCTTCGGCTACTCCTTCGTCAGCCAGGAGCCGGTCTGGGGCACCATCGTGGACCGCTTCCCCACCACCCTCTCGCTGGCCGTCGGCGGCGCCGCGGTGTTCCTGGTGTTCGGCGTCGGCATCGGCATGATCGCGGCCTGGCGGCGCGGCACCTGGGTGGACAAGTTCGTCAGCTCGCTGTCACTGCTCGGCGCGTCCATGCAGATCTACTTCGTCGGGGTGCTCTGTCTGGCCTGGTTCGTCAGCGGCCTCGGCGTCATGGAGCAGCCCGCCTACCACGCCATCACCGACGATCCGGCGAAGTGGTTCAGCGGGATGCTGCTGCCCTGGCTGGTGCTGTCGCTGATCTTCATGGCCAACTACAGCCGGATGACCCGCTCCCAGATGGTCGAGCAGTTGCAGGAGGACCATGTCCGCACGGCCCGCGCCAAGGGGCTGTCCAGCCGTACGGTGTTCTTCCGCTACGCCTGGCGCGGCGCCATCGCCCCCATCGTCACCATCTTCGGCATCGACCTCGGATCGCTCTTCGGCGGGGCGATGGTCACCGAGTACACCTTCACCCTGCACGGCATCGGACGGCTGGCGGTGGAGTCCGTCCAGCTGACCGATCTGCCCATGCTGATGGGCGTGATGCTGGTCAGCGCCGCGGCCATCGTGGTGTTCAACATCCTGGTCGACGCCGCCTACGCCTTCATCGACCCGCGCGTGCGCCTCGCCTAGGAGCCTGCCGAGATGACCACCCTCACCAAGTCCGACGACGGCGGCGCGACGCCACCGGCCGACTCCGACTCCGCCTTTCTGTCGGTGCGCGACCTGTACGTCCGCTTCTCCACCGAGGACGGCGTCGTCAAGGCCGTCGACGGACTCTCCTTCGACCTCGAACGCGGCCGGACGCTCGGCATCGTCGGCGAGTCCGGGTCCGGCAAGTCCGTCACCAACCTCACCGTGCTCGGACTGCACGATCCGCGCACCACCGAGGTCCGCGGGGAGATCCTGCTCGACGGCCGGGAGCTGACCGGCGCGCCGGAACGCGCCCTGGAGACCCTGCGCGGCAACACCATGGCGATGATCTTCCAGGATCCGCTGACCGCGCTCTCCCCGTACTACACGGTGGGCCGCCAGATCGCCGAGCCGTTCCGGAAACACACCGGCGCCTCCAAGCGCGAGGCCCGCGCGCGGGCGGTGGAGATGCTCCAGAAGGTCGGCATCCCCAACCCCGCGCTGCGGGTGGACGACTATCCACACCAGTTCTCCGGCGGGATGCGGCAGCGCGCGATGATCGCCATGGCGCTGGTCTGCAACCCCGATCTGCTGATCGCCGACGAGCCGACCACCGCTCTCGATGTCACCGTCCAGGCCCAGATCCTGGATCTGCTCAAGGACCTCCAGCAGGAGTTCGGCTCCGCGATCATCCTCATCACCCACGATCTGGGCGTGGTCGCCAACACCGCCGACGATCTGCTGGTGATGTACGCGGGCCGGGCCGTGGAGCGGGGCACCGTCCGCGAGGTGCTGCGGGCGCCCCGGCATCCGTACACCTGGGGGCTGCTGGGGTCGATGCCACGGCTCTCGTCCGACGTCGACGAACCGCTGAGCCCCATCCCGGGCACCCCGCCCAGCCTGCTCAGCCCGCCGCCGGGCTGTCCGTTCCATCCGCGGTGCGCCTTCACCGGCGAGGTGGACGGCGATCGGTGCCGGACCGAGCGGCCGGTGCTGCCGGAGCGGCGGGGCGGCGCCTGCCACCTCACGGACGAGCGGAAGCAAACCCTCTCCACCGAGCAGATCAAGCCCCGTCTTGGCCGGGGCTAGGGAGCCGTTGACCATGAGCACTGTGCCCGACGCTTCGCCGATCGCGGCGGGGGAACCCCTCCTGGTCGCCGAGAAGCTGACCAAACACTTCCCCATCATGGGCGGCTTTCCGATCCGGCGGAAGGTCGGGGCCGTCCAGGCGGTCGACGGGGTGGATCTGACCGTACGCGCGGGCGAGAGCTTCGGCCTGGTCGGCGAGTCCGGCTGCGGCAAGTCCACCACCGGGCGGCTGCTGACCCGGCTGCTGGAGCCCACCGCCGGGACGCTCCGCTACCGGGGCCGGGACATCACCCACGCGGACCGCAAACAACTGGCGCCGATCCGCTCCGAGATCCAGATGATCTTCCAGGATCCGTACTCCTCGCTGAACCCCCGACAGACCGTGGGCACCATCATCTCCGGCCCGATGGAGATCAACGGCATCCGTCCGCCGGGCGGCCGGGAGGCGCGGGTGCGGGAGCTGCTGGAGACCGTCGGCCTCAACCCCGAGCACTACAACCGGTTTCCGCACGAGTTCTCCGGCGGCCAGCGGCAACGCATCGGGGTCGCCCGCGCGCTCGCCCTCGAACCCAAGCTGATCGTTGCCGATGAACCGGTCTCCGCGCTCGATGTCTCCATCCAGGCGCAGGTCGTCAATCTGCTCCGGCAACTCCAGCGCGAGCTGGGCATCGCCTTCCTGTTCATCGCCCATGACCTGGCGGTCGTACGGCACTTCTCGCAGCGGGTCGCGGTGATGTACCTGGGGAAGGTGGTGGAGGTCGGCGACCGCGACTCCATCTACCGCCGCCCCCGCCACCCGTACACCCACGCCCTGCTCTCCGCGGTCCCGGACCCCGAGGCCGTCCTGGACGCGGCGGACATCCTGGGCGCGGCGGACGACGGCGGTTCACCGGCCGCCCGCCGGGAGCGCATCCGGCTCGCCGGGGACGTCCCCTCCCCCATCCAGCCGCCCTCGGGCTGCCGCTTCCGCACCCGCTGCTGGAAGGCGCAGGACACGTGCGCCCGGGAAGAGCCCCCGCTGCTGCGGATCCCCGGCAACCGCGAAGGCCATCTGTCCGCCTGCCACTTCCCCGAGGACCCCACCCTGGAGGCCCGCGACCAGGACATCGTCCTGGACCCGGCACTGATCGCGGCGGAGGACATCAGCAAGGCCTGACCCGGCCCTATGGGGTGGACGCGATGGCATACGAGGCCCAGGGCACCGCACACGGCGAACGGTGCCCGGGATCCGGGCAGATGACCCGCACCAGCTCCGCACGCAGCTCCTCCGTCCCGGCCACCGGGGCGGAGGACAGCGCCACCCGGATCTCCCGCACGCCCCGCGTCCCGGGGTCCGCCCCGGGGTGGGTCAGCCGCCACTGCTCGGCGAGGTCCGCGTAGAACGCGCCGAGCGGCATGTCGCCGCCCCCGACCACCGACACCCGGTACCCCAGCCCCCGAGCCTCCAGCAGCCGCCCACACGCCGCGGCCAGCTCGGCGGCGGTCTCCTCGGTCGCGTAGATGCCGAGCCGGATCTCCACGGATTGGTCATCGCCCATGGCCTGGACCGTAGTCCATCAACTCGCTTCGGGTGTCCGATGCCCGAGCGGCCTCCCACCTCCAGCCGAGAGACCGGCCGCGTGCCACTTGAGCAGGTGCCGAAATCGAGCGTTGCTCGACTCCGCGGCCCCCTCTCCAACCGTCGCGGCCCACTGTCGGCACGTTGCGTCCACAAACGCCCGAACGGCTCGCTTCTCGGCATCCCGCCAACTCGTGAAACCGCTCAGCCACGCCAGGGCATCTTCTGGGGACTGCCCGCACTCCATGAGCCGCACAGCCGTGTAAGCGGGGTCCACCCAGGCCGGGCCGATCGCGGGCATCGCCCAGTCCACGACATTCGCATGGCCACCGTGGGTGCTGATCATGATGTTGTGGGGGTTGGTGTCGGTGTGCAGCAGATGCTTCCCCGCAAGGTGCTCAGCCTCGCAGGGCTCGAGGAAATCCCTGAGCCTGTCCGCGAACGGAGGGATGAGGAAGCTGGGGATCCGCAGCTCGTGCATGCGGCGCATCGTGGCTGCGACCGCGGTCAGATCCCCGGAGCCGGGGGCGAGGTCCGCGTGTCTGCCGTCGATGAAGACGAACGCCAGCGCGGCCCAGCCCGCCGCGTCGAACCGGTAGCGGATGAGGGGGCTGATGCCGCCGACTGTGGGGTTGATGCGCTCCTCGCACTGGAGCGCCGCCATGCCGGGCTCGTCGGTGTGGCGAACACCCTTGACGAACAGTGAGCCGCCGTACGCCGTCTCCAGGACCAGGGCGACTGCGCAGTTCAACCCCTCCGCGACAGTCTCGGCTGCGATCACCTTGCCTGCGCGGGCTTCAACTGCGGCGCGGAGGTCAGCCGGAAGATCGTCCCATGCGACGCGCTCGATCACGTCTCTCTCCCTTGGAGCGCAGGGGTCGGGGTGCCGGTCGCCCGCCGCCCCTTCCGGCTTCGGTTCTACTGGGTGGCGCCGCACTTACGGCAGCGGACCTTGCCGCTCCAGCCCACCCAGTCGTGATCGCATTCGCTCAGGGTATGCCGCATTTGAGCCTCCTCGGGTCGGTGTTCCCTTACTTGCGCACCCCGCCCGATTGCCGACCGCCGCATGAGCGGCCAGGCAGGGAGTCAGGAGGGTGAAGCCTCAGGCGATTGCCGTCAGCTCAGGTCGGGCACCGGCTGCTCTGGGGAATCCAGCCATGCCGTGTGCTTACCTTCAGGCGTGATCGTCATGCCGAAGCGCTCCGGTCCCGGACTGCCAACGGACTGCCACCACTGATAGGCGACCTCCACCGCGGCCCAGAGGCGACGGGGGCCGTGCTCCCAGACAGTGAACCGATCGTCGCTCCGACCGTCCCAGTCGACGGCTGCCCACGACTCGGCGTCGGTCGTGGCCAGCCACAGCCGGGAGGCCACCCCATCCACATCCGGGTTGTCATGCCAGGTCCGCCAGACGTTCCGGAGTTGAAGCCCGATGGCGAACTGAGCCGCCCAATCATCGCCAGTGACCGCCCACGGTGACAGGCGGGTGACCGACTCGGTGGGTACGTGCTCATCCCGAACCACGTCCCGGTAGATCCGCAGGTCCGTGCGCTGGTTACGCATGAGCATGAACGCCGAGTGCGGAGAGAACCACCCCGATGCCAGTCCCTGCCCGTCCACCGTCAGCCGCAGCAGGCCGTAGCAGAACCACGGCGACTCCCACGGGGTCAAGATCACCCCGCCTGGTTTCGTCTGCTCCACCCAGGCACGGGGCACCTGCCGCACCGAACAGGTAGCGATCACCCGGTCATACCGAGCGCTTGCCGCGCATCCGGCAGCGCCGTCACCGGTAGCTACCCGCGGCTCCAGACCCGCGGCCTTGAGGCTGGCCTTCTTCCCCGCATGCTTCCCGTCGCCGCTACTGTCACCCTTGCCGGTACCCCATCCCATAACTGCTCCCTCGGTTGTGGTGTCACTGCGTTGGTGGAACAACTCCCTCGGCCCCAGTCGCAACAGCGACCGGAGGCGAGAGTCATTGGGCAGCCGCCAGGGCCAAGACCAGGCCGATACTGACGGCGATCATGAAGACGTAGAGCGGACCGGCGAAGCGGCACACGAAGCCGACGAGCCGCGTCACGCCCCCTCCGCTCCTGCGGAGTTCGACAGCCCGGAGACCTCAAGGAGCCACCTACAGGTGTAGCCCAAGGTCTTCACACGCCACGCGGCGGACTGCAATCCGGCGCCGAGCCCCTGCGTCACCTCGTGAGGGATGGTGTCCAGCTTGCTACGCCTCTGGTACCACTCCACCGAGCCATGCCACATGCCATCAATCTGCTTGGCCGCGACAGGCATCAGCACCTCAATGTGTCCCACCAAGGCCCTGTGCATTTCACACAGTTCGTCGTACGGCGGCAACACCGACTGCTCGGCCAGGGCCCTGCTGATCGCCGTCTTGATCGCGTCCAAATCAACGGAGTCAGATACTCTGAGGCTCTGCTTCTCCATAGCTTGCACCTCTCGCTGCCCTTGCCCTTGTCGGCATCGCTGACACCGTCAAGGGAACCGCCGCGAGAGGAATACCTCCACGGCATCGATGCGGCACTCTTGATGCACATCCGTGCACCGGATGCACCGGCCACACAGACGGGAGGGGGCTGGGAGTGGACCTTGCTCAACGGCGGAAGGTCCTGGGCTACAGTCAGGAATCGCTCGCACATGCGCTCGGCGTCGACCGCACGACGGTCAGCCGCTGGGAGAGCGGAAGGAACGCGCCTCAGCCTCCCTTACGCCCCCAGCTGGCAGAGGTGCTACAAGTCGACCTCGCCGACCTGGACGCCTTAGTAACACACGGAGAGCAGCCGGAACCTTTGCCCCAGAGGTCCGTAGGGGCGCCGCTCAGCGACGACGACAGCCCGGGAGACACCGAGGACATGATCCGACGCGAATTCCTGCGCGCGATAGCGGTAATTGGAACACCCACACCCCTCCCTCCCGACGAGGCCGAAAGGCTCGACGAGGGGGTGAGCCGAGGAGCCGCGGATTTCTTACGGATGAATGGGCACCTGTGGCAGGTCTACCAGCTCGCACGCGCCAAGGGGTCGGTCGTACCGGTCGTGCGTGACCAGCTCGCCGCCATGGACAAGGCGCTCACCGGGCGTTCAGCCACACAGTCTCAAGCACTGTGCAGAGCTGCGGGCGATCTCTTCCAACTCGCCGGAGAACTGGCCTTCGACAACAACCGATACACGGATGCGGTCGCTTCATACTCCGCCGCCGCGTCGGCGAGCAAAGAGGCGGGAGACTTCGATCTCTGGGCCTGTGCACTGGTCCGGCACGCCTATGTCGACGTCTACGAGCGTCGCTACAGGGAGGCTGCGGACCTCCTGTCGGCTGCGGAAAGGGTCGCCAGGCGGGGCGACAGCACGCTGTCGACGCGCCATTGGGTCGCATCCGTGCAGGCCGAGGTCCATGCAGGCTTGGGCGACCTCACTGCGTGTGAACGCGCCTTGGACGAGGCTGAGAACGTCGTACATCTGGCCGACCGCGGGCACAACGACGGCTGGCTGCGGTTCAACGGCGCACGTCTGGCTGAAGAGCGAGGAGCCCGTTACGCACAACTCGGACGCCTCGATCTCGCCGAAAAGACCCTGACTGCCGCCCTGGACCAAGACGCGCTGGCTGCCGGGCAGTCGTTCCGTCGCCGGGGGGCTGTCCTCGTCGATCTCGCTCTCATCGGTGCGCGACGTCGCGATCCTGACCAGGTCGTCTCATTCGGCCGTGAAGCCGTGCAGCTTGCGCAAGAATCTTCCTCCGGCTACGTCGCCCGTAGACTCCGCATGCTGCGAGCCGAGCTCGACCAGGTGGTCCGCGATGGCCGCGTGGCCGCGCTGGGGGCAGAGATCGACGCATTGAGCAGATTGAGCAGAACGTGATGGGAGGGATGCACATGTCTCAGGTTGAAGGTGCACAGGTGTTCCGCGAGGCGTGGATCGCTGGTGTGCGAGCCCACTTCCCCGGTGAACCGAAGGCCGGCTATGTGACCCCGTGGGAGGACACGCCCGAGTGGGAACGTGAAGCCGCTGGAGCCGTGTACGAGCAGGTCCGCCAGTTCCTCTCTGTGAGTGGCGGTCAAGCCTCGCGACTGACGCGTGAGCAGAAGAGCCGGTTCGTCGCGACGTGCTGGACCGCGCAGATGTTCAAGCACTTCGAGAACCCCAAGCCGGGATACGTGGCGGACTGGCCGGAGCTGCCCGACTGGCAGCAGGAGACCGACGCCGACATCTTCGAGGCCATCGAGAAGGCTCTGAACTGAGGGAAAGGAACGAACCATGCGACTCGGCATCACCGGACACCGCGGCCTGCCCCCGGAGACTGAGCGACTGGTCCGCCGAGCACTCCGCGAAGAAGTCGAGCGCCATGGGCCTGACCTGGTGGCGGTCTCATGCATCGCCGATGGCCCCGACTGCTGGTTCGCTGAGATGGTGCTTGAGGACGGCGGATCGCTCGAGGTGGTGATCCCCGCGGAGAAGTACCGCGAGGGGCTGCCGGAGGAGCACCACCAGACCTACGACCGTCTCATTCAACGAGCCGCCGATCTCCACCACACGGGGCTGGTGGAGTCGGACTCGCAGGCTCACATGGCGGGGAGCGAAATCCTGGTGGGCGTCGTGGACGCACTGGTGGCGGTCTGGGACGGTCAGCCCGCGCGCGGGTATGGCGGCACGGCTGACGTCGTGTCCTACGCCGAGCGCACCGGTGTCCGCACCCGGGTGATCTGGCCAGAGGGCGCAGCCCGGGACTGACCACAGCGAACGAGAGCAGCCACCAGTTCGCACGGCCTCGACCGCGCCGACACGGTACGTAGCTGATGGTCAGCGGATCGATTCGTCCATCAGCACGTACAACAGGCCCACCAGGGATCCACTGCTGACGATCTCGCGTCGGTCGATCATGCCTCGGATGCGGTCCAAGGCGATCCACTCGATGCGGTCGGACTCGTTCTTCTCCGTCGGGTCTCCGATGTGCGTTGCTCCATCGGCCCGGAAGACGTAGTGCTGGGAGTCGGTGATCCCGTTCGCGGGCTCCCCGTAGACCAACGGCTTCATCGCCCCCGGGCGCCAGCCGGTCTCCTCTTCCACTTCCCGGGCAGCGGTAGCCTCAGGCGACTCGCCTTCCTCGATCAGCCCCATAGGGAGTTCCCAAGCCCATGCGTCTGTGATGAAGCGATGCCGCCACATCATGAGGACTTCCCGCTGTTCGTTCACCACTGCCGCAACGGCAAGGTGCCGTAGCCGGACCACATGGTGTTCCCAGCGCCGGCCGTCGGGCTGCTCAACATCGACAAGGCAGAGGTTCACCCATGGGTTGGTGTAGATCTGCCGCTCACCGTAGGTCTTCCACTGCATGGATGCCGCCCCTCTCGCAGGTGGCATCAAGCATCCCAGAATGACCGGGTGGTCCACCGAGGGTGACGACAACCCCTGACCTCAACTCCTTGGGCGCGGCACATCGGAGCGGAGCACTACTGCAAACCGTGCGAGAGACGCTCCAGGCTCAGCGCATAACGACTGCCCTGGCGAATCGCCGACTTGCGCTCGCAGAGTTCCTCCGGGCAGCCGAATCGGCTCGTCACGTCACCGACGCTCGTACTGCCGATCGCGATCTGGACGACGGCGGGGTGTACGCCGAGCTTGATCGAGCAATGGCGGTCTTGGAAGTAGAGCTGTACCCGGACGAGGCAGCTGGGCACGAGGTCTGTGAGGTGATGCGAGAGGTCACACGGACAGCACACGGCCTCGAGACAGACATGGAATTTCTCGATGCCCGCGACCAGTTCATCCGCCAAGCCTTCCATGCACTGCGCCGCATGGAACGTGACGGATCGCCTCTCTGACGAGGCCGGGAACTCTCACACCCGAACGGAGCGCGAGAGAGGCGATCCTCCTCGGTTCGGGCGGCAATTGGGGCTTGACTGGAGGAGTGGCACCAGCAGCGGGGCGGCGGGCATGACCCCAACAGAGGGCTCCCTCTCCTCGAGGCGCCGCCGATCTCGTACAGGCCGTGGTAGTCATGCGCTCGCTCCGGCGCGGGTGTTGCTGGGTGCCTTGAGCACGCGCGGCACGGCTGAGCGATCCAACGGCGCTTTGACGATCGTCGCTCTCGCGCTCGAAGCCGGTGTGCCGCGCAACGCTCTCACTCAGCGGCGGCACACCGATCTGAAGAACGAGTTCTACGACAAGGTCCGCGCCCGGGGTGGCACCCCGGACAGCGAACAGCGCCTACGCAAGCAGATCCGTCGCCTCAAGGGGCTAGGGGCTGCCGACGCGGAGGAGATCGTCCAGCTCAAGACCGACGTCGAAGCCCTCATCGGCACCCTGCACCAGGCGACGGTCGAGAGCCAGCTACTTCACCAGCAGCAGGCAGAACGTACGGCCGTGCTCCGCCCGAGCCCATACAGCATCGGCCTCGGACCATCACCCCACCGTGAGGTGGGAAAGGTGCGCCGCGGCGGCGCCGCTGGTCCGCCGCGCGGTTCGGCGATCCGTGAGGGAAGGGGGGCGCGGCGGTCCGACACTCCTTGGACGTAGAGTGCCGTCCTGTACTCCGTGGAACGGAGTTGATGCCAGCGGTCCGGTGGTGAATTCACCCGGACTATGCGCTCCCCCGCGCTGCGTTCCAGGTCAGACCGCTATATCTGGAGAACTTTGGTGAAGAGCTTCCGCATAATCGTTGGTTTGTCGGCAACGGCGGCCGCGGTGGTAGCCAGTACCACGGTGAGTGCACACGCCGGAGACACCTCGGCTGAAAGCGCTGCCCCGCCCAAGGCTGTGGTCACGCACAAGGCATGGCAGCAGAAGAAGTCCTCGTGGTGTGTGCCTGCCAGTGTGCAGCTCAGCCTGCAAACCTTCGGCACCCACGTGACGCAGGACTCGCTGGCCAAGCAGATGAAGACGAACAGCACCGGTACCAGCGCACAGTACGCCGTGCCCGTCTACAACTCCTACCTGAACAAGAAGGGCTACAAGCTCGCGAGGTCGCAGTCGCCGACCTCGGCGAAACTGATGGATCTGGTGTCGTACGAGGTCGGTGTGTTGCATCGGGCCGCGATGGTGGGTGTCAACCTCAAGCTGGCTTCCTGGGCCCACACGAGCACGAACATCAACCACGCGATCACCGTGCGCGGCTACGACAAGAACAAGGGCACCTTCATCATCTGGGACCCCTCGCGCAACAGCTACGGCGGCACCCACACGGTCTCTGCCAAGAATCTCGCGACGGCCAGCAGGGGCAACGGCCTCTACTACGCCGTCAAGAACTAACGCCTGGTCAGGGCGGCTTATCGCCGCGTAGCAGCGCCTCACCGTAGCGCCGCAGCCAGTCAGCGCCGCGGGATCCAGGGGCTCCCGACGCCGTACGAGTGCTCACTGGATCCCGTGGTCGGCGCCCGCTCCGGACGCGCCGCACCGGCAGTCCACCGGAGCGGGCGGCAGCCCACCCGCGGGGCGCCGCATCCTGCGGCGCCTGCGCGCACAAACGCCTCTCGTAGAACAGTTGGCTGCCGGACCGCCGCGGCTCCATCCAGGCACAGCTTCGAGCAGCACCTGCTCCGCCTTGTCGGGGGAGTAGGTCAGTGCCGGGTCGCCTCCCGGTACAGGCGGTAGTGCTCGTCCTGGCCATCGGTGTCGCACTGGTCGCAGGCCCATTCGTCCGGTACGTAGCCGTTCTAGGCTCAGGTTCAGCGCCCGTAACTGCCTGCGCGTGACCAGGCCGTCGGGACAGGCGCGCCGGTCATACTCCGGCAGGGTCGCGGTGCTGCGCGGCTCCCGCTTCACCTCGCGGCGGGGCCCCTTCCGGAGCCCCCATCGGGTTCCACCGGGCACACCAAAGCTAACGGTGCGCCACAGCGACGCGCTCCTCCGCGAAGTGGCAGGCCGACGCATGCGCGGCCGGGCCGCGGGCGGTGCGGAGGTCCTCCGGGACGGCGAGCCGCGGCACCTCCAGGGCGCAGCGGTCCTGGGCCTTCCAGCAGCGGGTGCGGAAGCGGCAGCCGGAGGGCGGGGCGGCCGGGGAGGGGACGTCGCCGGAGAGCAGGATGCGGGTGCGGCGGGCGCGGGCGGCGGGGTCGGGGACCGGGACGGCGGACAGCAGGGCCTGGGTGTAGGGGTGGGTCGGGTGCTCGTAGATCTCGGTGTCGGTGCCGGTCTCGGCGAAGCGGCCCAGGTACATCACCGCCACCCGGTCGCAGATGTGCCGCACCACCGACAGATCGTGGGCGATGAAGACGTAGGAGAGGCCAAACTCGTCCTGGAGCCGCTCCATCAGGTTCACCACCTGCGCCTGGACGGAGACATCGAGCGCGGAGACCGGTTCGTCGGCGACGATGATCTCCGGCCGGAGGGCGAGTCCGCGGGCGATGCCGATGCGCTGCCGCTGGCCGCCGGAGAACTGGTGCGGATAGCGGTTGATGTGCTCGGGGTTGAGGCCGACGACGTCCAGCAGTTCCTGGACCCTGCGGCGCCGGTCGCCCTTGGGCGCCGCCTCGGGGTGGATCTCGAAGGGCTCGCCGACGATGTCGCCCACCGTCATCCGGGGGTTGAGCGAGGTGTACGGGTCCTGGAAGACCATCTGGATGTTGCGCCGGACCTGGCTGAGCGCCCGGCCGGAGAGCCCGCTGATGTCCTCGCCGCGGTAGCGGATCGCCCCGGCGGTCGGCCGCTCCAGGTTGACCAGCAGCCGGGCGACGGTGGATTTGCCGCAGCCGGATTCGCCGACGATGCCGAGCGTCTCGCCGCGCCGCAGGTCGAAGGAGACGGTGTCGACGGCCCGGACCGCGCCGATCCGCCGCTTGACCAGGACGCCCCGGGTGAGCGGATAGTGCTTGGCGAGGTCGCGGACCTCGAGAACGGGCTCGACTGGCTCGGCGGGCTCGGCGGGCTGCTCAGGCATCGAGTTCGTCCTTCCAGAAGTGGCAGGCGCTGGCCCGGCCGGGTGCGACGGTGTCCGTCGCGTCCGGCACCTCGTACAGCGGCGGGCGTTCGGTGCGGCAGATGTCCTGAGCGCGCGGGCAGCGCGGGTGGAAGGGGCAGCCGGTGGGGACGGTGAGCAGGCTGGGCGGCAGGCCCTTGATCGCGTACAGCTCCTTGCCCTTGTGGTCCACACGGGGAATGGAGTCCAGCAGTCCGCGGGTGTACGGATGGGCCGGGCGCCGGTAGAGCTCCCGGACCGGCGCGGTCTCCACGATCCGGCCCGCGTACATCACCGCGATCTCGTCGGCGACGTCCGCGACCACCCCGAGGTCATGGGTGATGAGGATCAGCCCCATCGCGTACTCGCGGCGCAGCTCGTCGAGCAGATCCATCACCTGGGCCTGGACGGTGACATCGAGTGCGGTGGTGGGTTCATCGGCGATGATCAGCTCCGGCTCCAGGGCGATCGCCATGGCGATCATGATGCGCTGGCGCATTCCGCCGGAGAACTGGTGCGGATAGTCGTTCACCCGCGCCTTCGCCGCGGGGATGCGGACCCGGTCCATCAGCTCGACCGCCCGCGCCCGGGCGTCCTTGCGGGACATCCCGCGGTGCACCTCGTACATCTCGGCGAGCTGGGCGCCCACCGTCAGCACGGGGTTGAGGGCCGACAGCGCGTCCTGGAAGATCATCGCCATGGCGGCGCCGCGTACCGAGCGCCGCTCCCGCGGGCTCATGGTCAGCAGGTCCCGCCCGCGGAAGAGGACCTGGCCGCCGGTGACGAAGGCGGGCGGGGAGTCGAGGATGCCCATGACGGCCTGGGCGGTCACCGACTTGCCGGAGCCGGACTCGCCCAGCACGGCCAGCGTCCGGCCCGCGTCCACGCCGTAGCTGACCCCGCCGACGGCCTCGGCGACGCCGTCCCGGGTGCGGAATTCGACCCGGAGGTCGCGTACGTCCAGCAGGCGGGTCACGTCCGGCGCTTGGGTCACGTTGGGCTCCTCGGGGCGGTCGGCGGGCTCCTGACGTGTCGGCGATACGTCGGGGCTCCTCAGCGCAGCTTGGGGTCCAGGGCGTCGCGCACCGCGTCGCCGAGCATGATGAAGGCGAGGACGGTGAGGCTGAGCGCGCCCGCGGGCCACAGCAGCATGTGCGGGGCGTTGCGGATCTGGGAGGAGGCGGAGGAGATGTCGATCCCCCAGGAGACGGTGGGCGGTTTGAGCCCCACGCCGAGGAAGGACAGCGTCGCCTCCAGTGCGATGTAGGTGCCCAGGGCGATGGTCGCCACCACGATCACCGGGGCGACGGCGTTGGGCGCGATATGGCGCAGCAGGGTCCGTCCGCTGCTCGCCCCCAGGGCGCGCGCCGCCTGTACGTAGTCGTGCTGTTTGACGGTGACCACCGAGCCGCGGGCGATCCGGGAGATCTGCGGCCAGCCCAGCAGCACGATGAAGCCGACCACCGGCCAGACCGAGCCGCTGGTGACGACGGACAGGAAGACCAGTCCGCCCAGCAGGATCGGGATGCCGAAGAAGACATCGGCGAGCCGGGAGAGCAGCGCGTCCCACCAGCCGCCGAAGAACCCGGCGAGCCCGCCCAGCACACTGCCGAGCAGGGCGGCCCCGGCGGTGGCGCAGATGCCGACGGTGATGGAGGCGCGGGCGCCGTAGACGGTGCGGGTGTAGACGTCGCGGCCCTGGAGGTCGTAGCCGAAGGGGTGACCGGGCGCCGGGCCCTCCTGAGCCTTGGACAGATCGCCCTGGTAGGGATTGCCGTCGGCGATCAGCTGCGGCCAGATGGCGACGGTGACGAGGAAGAGGATCACCAGCGCGGAGACGATGAAGACCGGGTTGCGGCGCAGATCGTGCCAGGCGTCGGACCACAGCCCGCGGCTGCTGCCGGGCAGGCCGCCGCCGGGGCGGAAGGGGCGGCGCCAGGGCAGCCGGCGCGGTGTCCGCGGGGGCCCGCCGCCCTGGAGGGTGTCGGCGCCGGAGGCGGCCACCGGCCCGCCGCCGCCCGCGGCCGGCGCGAGCGCCTCTGTCATGTCGAGGTGCGTCTCAAAGGGCTCAGGCATAGCGGATCCTCGGGTCGAGCACGGCGTAGAGGAGGTCGACAAGGAGGTTGGCGAGCAGGAAGACGATCACCAGGATGGTGACGAAGCCGACCACGGTCGGTGAGTTCTGGCGCAGGATGCCCTGGTAGAGCTGGTAGCCCACACCGTGGATGTTGAAGATCCGCTCGGTGACGATGGCCCCGCCCATCAGCGCGCCGATGTCGATGCCGAGGAAGGTCACCACCGGGATCAGCGAGTTGCGCAGCAGATGGCGGGTGACGATCCGGTGTCGTGGCAACCCCTTGGCAACGGCGGTGCGTACGTAGTCGGCGCGGGCGTTCTCCACCACGGAGGTGCGGGTGAGCCGGGTGGTGTACGCGAGCGAGACCAGCCCCAGCACCACACCGGGCAGCAGCAGTTGGGTGAACGGCGCCTCCGGCGAGACCGACGGCGGGGCCAGCCCCCATCGCACCCCGACCAGAAACTGGAGCACGGTGCCGCTGACGAAGGTCGGGATGGCGACCACGACCAGGGTGAGCAGCAGGACCGAGGTGTCCAGGCCCCGGCCGCGGCGCAGTCCGCTGAGGACGCCGAGGGTGACACCGAGCGCCATCTCGAAGACGACGGCCACCACGGTCAGCCGCAGGGTGACCGGAAAGGCTCCGGTCATCAGCTCGGTGACCGGCTGTCCGTTGAAGGCGGTGCCGAAGTCCCCGCTGAACACCTGCCCCATGTAGTGGACGTACTGGCTCCACAGCGGCTCGTCGAGGTAGAGGTCCTTGCGGATGCGGGCGGCGGTGGCCGGGTCGGGGGCCTTGTCGCCGAAGAGCGCGGCCACCGGGTCGCCGAGCGCGTAGACCATGAAGAAGATCAGGAAGGTACTGCCGATGAACACCGGGATCATCTGCAACAGCCGCCGGAGCACATAGCGGCCCATGGTCAGCTGACCTTGATCTGGTGGTAGACCGGGACGCTGAACTGGTTGAGGGCCACATCGCTCAGCCGCTCCGAGTAGCCCGCGCTGCCGTTCTGGTACCACAGCGGGATGGCGGGCATCTGCTCGGCGAGGATCTTCTCCGCGTCCTGGAAGGAGCTGATGGCCGCGCCGGTGGCGGAGGCGGCGTTGGCCTGGTTGACCAGCTTGTCGAAGGCGGTGTCGCTCCAGTGGCCGTCGTTGGAGGAGGCGCCGGTGTAGTACAGCGGCTGGAGGAAGTTCTGGATCAGCGGGTAGTCCATCTGCCAGCCCGCGCGGAACGGCCCGGTCATCTGCTTCCCGGCCATCTTGTTGCGGTAGTCCGCGAAGGTGCCGACCGGCTTGCCGACACACGCCCGGTCGCTGTGGAGCGTGCTGTTGATGCTGTTGCAGATCGCGTCGATCCAGTCCTTGTGCGAGCCGGTGTCCGCGTTGTACGTGATGGTCATCCGGCCGCCGGGCAGCCCGCCCGCCGCCTCGATCAGCTTGCGGGCCCGCTTCGGGTCGTAGGTGCAGGCGTCACCGCACAGCCCCGGCCGGTAGCCGCCCTCGCGCCGCAGCACCGGTGAGGTCCAGTCGGTGGCGGGGGTACGGGTGTTGCGGAAGATCCGTTCGGTGATCTGCTTGCGGTTGATGGCCATCGAGATGCCACGGCGCAGCTTCGCCTTGGCGGGGCCGCGCCAGGCGCTGTCGTACATAGGGAAGGTGAGGGTCTGGATGATCCCGGCGGGCTGGTTGATGTAGCGGTTGCCGAGGTCGTTGCGGACGAACTTCAGCTGCTGCGCGGGGACATCGTCCACCAGGTCGAGATTGCCCGCCTGGAGATCGGTGTAGGCGGTGTTGGAGTCGGTGTAGACCCGCAGGTCCACGCCCTTGTTCCGGGCCTTGTCGGGGCCGGAGTAGCCGTCCCAGGCGCGCAGCTTCATCACCGCGCCCTTGCTGTAGGACGCCACCGTGTAGGGGCCGTTGCCGACGGGACGCTTCAGCCAGGCGGCGTGGTGGGTGAAGAACGCCCGGGGCAGCGGTACATAGGCGTTGTAGCCGAGCGTCGTGGGCCAGGTGGAGAACTTCTGGGTGAGCCGGACGGTGAAGGTGCGGTCGTTCTTGACCCGCAGCCCGGAGAGGGTTTTCGCGGTCGGGGAGCCGGAGGCGGGGTGGACCTTGTCGTACCCCTCGATGTACTCGAAGAAGTAGGCGTTGCGCTGCTTGTTGTCGAGCAGGGCGCCGTAGTTCCACGCGTCCACGAAGGACCGGGCGGTCACCTTCTCGCCGTTGGCGAAGCGCCGGCCCGCCTTGATGGTGACGGTGTAGTTGCGCTGGTCGGAGGTAGTGATCTGGTCCGCGAGCGCGTCCTTGGCCGCACCGGTCCTCGGGTCGTACGTCTTGAGCCCGCGGAAGATCATGTCCAGCACCTTGCCGCCCTGGACCTCATTGGTGTTCGCCGGTTCCAGGGGGCCCGGCGGATCGCCCCAGGAGGAGCGGACGATGCCCGAGCCGGAGCCGCTGTCCCCGCCGCCGCAGCCCGTGGCGGTCAGCGCGACCACGCCCACGAGGGCCGCCGCGCATCCGGCGCCCAGCGTGCGACGGGTACGCCTACGGTGCGATGCGGTGCGCATGGCGCCTCCCGAGGATCCGGTCCAAGATCCGCCTTAGGCCCCTATGACATCCCGGGGCCGGGCGGCCCGCACCTCCACCGCGGCTGTCCGTGGCACCGCCCGGGAACCGGCGGGGCGGGGACGTCATCCGGACGACGCAACGAGGGCGCCCGGACCGTGTCGACGGTCCGGGCGCCCTCGTGCGGTGTCGCTCAGCGCGGATCAGGCGTGCACGACGTCCTTCTCCTCCGCGAAGTGGCAGGCCGACTCATGGGCGGCCGGGGTGTCACTGCCCGCGAACCGCTCCGGGACGGCGAGCAGCGGCACCTCCTTGGCGCACTTGTCCTCCGCCTTCCAGCAGCGGGTGCGGAAGCGGCAGCCGGAGGGCGGATTGGCCGGGGAGGGCACATCGCCCGCGAGGATGATCCGCTCCCGGCCCTCGCGCGACTCCGGGTCCGGGACCGGGACCGCCGACAGCAGCGCCTGGGTGTAGGGGTGCGTCGGGTGGTCGTAGATCTCGGTGTCGCTGCCGATCTCGGCCATCTTGCCCAGGTACATCACACCGACCCGGTCGGAGATGTGCCGGACGATGGACAGGTCGTGCGCGATGAAGATGTAGGACAGGTTGAACTCGTCCTGGAGTTTCTCCATCAGGTTGATCACCTGCGCCTGCACCGAGACGTCCAGCGCCGAGACCGGCTCGTCGCAGATGATGACCTCGGGGTTGAGCGCGAGACCGCGCGCGATCCCGATGCGCTGCCGCTGACCGCCGGAGAACTGGTGCGGATAGCGGTTGATGTACTCCGGGTTGAGGCCCACGACGTCCAGCAGCTCCTGGACCCGGCGTCGCCGGTCGCCCTTGGGCGCGACCTCCGGGTGGATCTCGTACGGCTCGCCGATGATGTCGCCCACCGTCATCCGGGGGTTGAGCGAGGTGTACGGGTCCTGGAAGACCATCTGGATGTTGCGCCGGACGGCCCGCAGCGCACGGCCGGACAGCTTGGTGATGTCCTGGCCCTTGAAGAAGACCTCACCGGCGGTGGCGGTCTCCAGGGTCATCAGCAGCTTGGCGACGGTGGACTTGCCACAGCCGGACTCGCCCACGATGCCCAGGGTCTCGCCCTGGTAGAGGTCGAAGGAGATCCCGTCGACCGCCTTGACCGCGCCGATCTGCCGCTTGAACAGGATGCCCTGGGTCAGCGGGAAGTGCTTGACCAGATTGCGCACCTGGAGGATCGGCTCACCGCGCTCGACGGGCGCCTCGATGGCCTCCACGGCCGCCTCTTCGGTGACCGCGTCGACCGTGTCCACCTCCGTGACATTGGGGGTGGCGTCCTGGACGTCGTCGGACCGGTCCACGGCCGCGTCCTTCTTGATGTCAGCCATGGATGGTCTCCTTCCAGAAGTGGCACGCGCTGCCGCGCCCCGGCAGTTCCGTGCCGTCCTGCTCGGTGACCGGGTCCAGCGCCGGGATCTCGGTGGTGCAGATGTCCTGCGCCTTGGGGCAGCGCGGGTTGAAGGCACAGCCCGAGGGGATCTTGAGCAGATTGGGCGGCAGACCCTTGATCGCGTAGAGCTCCTGGCCCTTGCGGTCCAGCCGCGGGATGGAGTCCAGCAGGCCCCGGGTGTAGGGGTGGGCCGGGCGCTTGTAGAGCTCGTGCACCGGCGCGGTCTCCACGATACGGCCCGCGTACATCACCGCGATCTTGTCGGCGACGTCCGCCACCACACCCAGGTCATGGGTGATGAGGATCAGACCCATGTTGTACTCGCGCTGGAGCTCGGCGAGCAGATCCATCACCTGGGCCTGGACGGTGACGTCCAGGGCGGTGGTGGGCTCGTCGGCGATGATCAGGTCCGGCTCCAGGGCCAGCGCCATGGCGATCATGATGCGCTGGCGCATACCGCCGGAGAACTGGTGCGGATAGTCGCCCACCCGCTCCTTCGCCGCCGGGATACGGACCCGGTCCATCAGCTCGATGGCCTTGGCCTTGGCCTCCTTCTTGGACAGGCCCTGGTGGACGCGGTACATCTCGCCCAGCTGGTAGCCCACGGAGAGCACCGGGTTGAGCGCCGAGAGCGCGTCCTGGAAGATCATGGCGATCTTCCGGCCGCGGATCTTCCGGCGCTCCTCGTTGGACATGGTGAGCATGTCCTCGCCGCGGTACAGGATCTGGCCCTGCGGGATCTTCCCGGGCGGCATGTCGAGGATGCCCATGATGGCCTGGGCGGTCACCGACTTGCCGGAGCCGGACTCGCCGAGCACGGCGAGCGTCTCACCGGCGCGGACGCTGTAGTTGACACCGTTGACGGCCTTGGCCAGGCCCTCCCGGGTGTGGAACTCCACATGCAGATCGCGGACTTCCAGCAGCGGGGTGCCGTCGTCGCCCTCGCCCGTGCGGGCGGTGGCGCTCGTGGTCTTCTCGATGGTGGTCACGTACGCCCTCCTCAGCGCAGCTTGGGGTCGAGGGCGTCGCGCACCGCGTCGCCGAGCGTGATGAATGCGAACACGGTCAGGCTCAGCATCCCGGCCGGGAAGAGCATCACGTGCGGGTTGTCACGGATGGCGTCCTTGGCCGACGAGATGTCGATGCCCCACGAGATCGTCGGGTCGGCGAGGCCGAGACCCAGGTACGACAGCGTGGCCTCGGCGGAGATGTAGGCGCCGAGCGAGATGGTCGCGACCACGATGGTGGGCGCGAGGGCGTTGGGCAGGACGTGCCGGAACAGGATCCGGGTGGTGCCCGCGCCGAGCGCACGCGCCGCGGTGACGTAGTCCGCCTGCTTGGCCGTGATCACCGAACTGCGCATCACCCGGGCGATGGTGGTCCAGCCCAGGAAGGCCAGTGCCGCGATCACCACGTACACCTTGCGCTCGGTGAACGCGTTCAGCACGACCATCGAGCCGAGCAGGAACGGCAGACCGAAGAAGATGTCCACGATGCGGGAGACGATCGAGTCGATCCAGCCGCCGAAGTACCCGGCCAGCATGCCCAGCAGACCACCGAAGAGGGTGACTGCCGCCGTCACGCCGACACCGACCATGATGGAGGCGCGGGTGCCGTAGATGACCCGGGCGTAGATGGAACGGCCCTGCACGTCGTAGCCGAACCAGTCGGCCTGGAAGAAGTGCGACAGCTCCGGCTTGGTCAGGAAGTGGTTGGTCAGATCGCCGTCCCGCGGGTCGGCACCGGTGAAGAGACCGGGGAACGCCGCGATGGTCAGCAGCAGGACCAGCAGTACCGCGGAGACCCAGAACAGCGGCCGGTGGCGCAGCTCGTACCAGGCGTCGCCCCACAGCGAGCGAGGCTTGCCGGGACCGGAGCCCTTCGAGGGGCCCTTGGCCGCCGCCAGTTCGGCGTTGGAAGCCTGGTGGCCGGGAACGAGTGTCGTGTCTGTCAGCTCAGACATATCGAATCCTCGGGTCCAGGACCGCGTACAGCAGGTCGACGATCAGGTTGATCACCAGGATGACGAGGACGAAGACCGTCACCACACCGACGATCGTGGAGCCCTCGCGCTGTCCGAGCGCCTTGTACAGCAGGTTGCCGACGCCCTGGACGTTGAAGATGCCCTCGGTCACCACCGCGCCGCCGATGAGCGCGCCGATATCGGTGCCGAGGAAGGTGATCACCGGGATGAGCGAGTTGCGCAGCAGGTGCACACCGACGATCCGCCGCCGCGGCAGGCCCTTGGCCAGCGCGGTGCGCATGTAGTCGGCGCGCAGGTTCTCCGCGAAGGTGGTCCGGGTCAGCCGGGCCACATACGCCATCGACAGCATCGCGAGCACAAAGCCCGGCAGCAGCAGCTGCTGGATGTCCTCCGAGTTCTGGACGTTGGGCGGCAGCCAGCCGAGTTCATCGGCGAAGATGAACCGCGCAAGGTAACCCAGCACGAAGACCGGCATCGAGATGACGATCAGCGTGAAGATCAGCACGCCGGTGTCAACGGCCTTGCCCGCCTTGAGACCTGCCCAGGCGCCCAGCCCGATGCCGATGATCATCTCGATGGCGAAGGCCACCGCGGCGAGACGGAGGGTCACCGGGAAGGCCAGGTTCATTTCCTCGGAGACCGGACGGCCGCCGAAGGTCTTGCCGAAGTCTCCCTGGAAGAGATCGGCCATGTAATCGATGTACTGCTTCCACAGGGGCTGGTCCAGCCCGAACTCATGGCGGAGTGCCGCGACCTGAGCGGGGTCGGCAGCCTTGTCTCCCCACATCGCCCGGATGGGATCACCGGGAAGGACGTGGACCATGAGGAAAATGATCAGAGTAGTCCCGATGAACACCGGGATCATCTGGAGCAGTCGCCTGGCGACGTAGCGCCCCATCATGCCTCCATGCCGTTGGGGGGCGGCGGAGGCCACGGCTCATCTGCTCCACGGGGGGTGGGGGGAGAGGGTCGCGGGCCTCACGCCTGCGGGCCGGTGCCGCCGCGCTCCCCGGGGAGAGGATGCGGCGGCACCGGCCGGCGGTCCCGATGCCTACTTCTTCTTCACCTGGACGTTGGTGAAGATGGGGTCGCCGTCCTGACCGTAGGGAATCTTCCCCAGGATCTTGTTGGACTGGCCGCTGTTGACCTTGTAGAACCACAGCGGGATCGCCGGCATGTCCTTGGCGAGAACCTGCTCCGCCTGCTGGTAGAGCTTCACGGTCTCGTCGAGGGTGGCGGCCTTGTCGGCCTTGTTGGCGAGCTTGTCGAACTCCTTGTTGTCGTAACCGCTGGTGTTACCGGCGGCCTTGGAGCCGTACAAGTCCCTCATGAAGTTGGAGTTGACCGGGTAGTCGAGCACCCAGCCACCGCGGTACATGGACTTGACCTGGTGCTTGTCACGCGCGTTCAGGTCGGCCTGGAAGTCCGGCTTGGAGTCGCCGACACAGTCGATGCCGGTGGCCTTGCGGATGCTGTTGCAGACCGCGTCGACCCAGTCCTTGTGCGGCTGGTCGGCGTTGTACTGGATCGAGATCTTGTTCCCGGGAACGCCACCACCCTCCTTGATGAGGGCCTTGGCCTTCTTCGGGTCGTAGCTGACCTGCTCCTTCAGGGCGCCGGCCTGGTAGCCGAGCACACCGCGGGCGACAAAGCTGTCGGCCGGAGTACGGGAGCCGTGCAGCACGGTCTTGGTGATGGTGGCACGGTCGATCGCCATCGACAGACCCTGGATGACCTTGGGGTCGATGTCCTTGAACTGGTCGGTGTAGAAGGCCGGGACGATCGACTGGACCGCCGAGTACTCCTGGTCGATCGCGCGCTTGCCCAGGTCCGTCTTGTAGTTGGTCAGCGCATTGTTCGGAATCTGCTCGATCCAGTCGAGGTTGTTCGAGCGCAGGTCCGAGTAGGCGGCGTCGGCGGTGGTGTAGTTCTTGAAGTCGATGCCGCCGTTCTTGGCCTTGTTCGGACCCTGGTAGCCGTCGAACTTACGGACCTTGATCAGCTTCTTGTGGTCCCAGGAGACGAACTTGTAGGGGCCGTTGCCGACCGGCTTCTCGCCGTAGCCCTTGGGGTCCTTGAAGAAGCCGCTGGGCAGCGGCGACCACACGTCGTAGCCCAGCTTGTAGGAGAAGTACGAGACCGAGCTGGTGAGTTCGACCTTGAACTCATTATCATTGACGATCTTGAGGCCCGACATCTTGTCGGCCGTGGGCTTGCCCTTCTCCGGGTGGACATCCTCGTAGCCCTTGATGTCCTGGAACCAGCTGGAGTTGGTCTGGTTGTTCTTGACGTTGGCCGACCAGTTCCACGCGTCCACATAGGACTTGGCGGTCACGGCCTCGCCGTTGTGGAACTTCCAGCCCGGCTTGAGCTTGATGGTCCAGACGGAGGAGTCCTTGTTGGGCGTGACGGACTCGGCGTTGATGTACCGGAGCTTGCCGGTGCCGGGCTCGTAGTCCACGAGCTGGGAGAAGACCGCCCGCAGGACACGACTGCCCTGGCTTTCCTTGGCGTTCGCCGGCTGCAGCGGGTTCTGCGGCTCGCTCAGCTGGGCGGACAGGATCCCCTTCGGGTCCGCCGTCCCCTTGTTCATGTCGTTGCTACCGCTGTCGCTGTCGTCGCCGCCACCACAGGCGGTTGCGGCCAGCGCCACAACCGCGGCCAGTGCGACCCACTTGGCGCTCTTGGCACCGCGCATGGGTTTGCCTCCTCAGGAGTCCTCTGCCACTACGAGAGGGGGTGTCCGGAAAGCACGCTGACACCCCTGACAGCGAAAGGGACCGGAAACCCCCCAGATGTGCTCGTAGGTCCGCGCTCCCCACAGCGTGTGACCCATTGACCCGAGCTCAATGGACCCCATGATTGAGCACGCTCGCGCCGTAAACCACACCCTCTGGGTCTCGCTTTGGTCACATCATCTACGCGCGGAGCTTCGAAATCCGGACAAAAGCGCCGCTGACAGACACACGCGAAACGGACTGTTAACCCATCATGCGGAGCCATCGTGTCGATATCCGGACGCCACACCCCGGTTAATTCGTTGACTGACACCTTCCTGACATGCCAACAGCCCGGACCCCCCTCACGGAAGAGGAGATTCCGGGCTGTCGGCGGGCTCACGGACGCGCTTCCCAGCGCTCACGCTGGGTGACGGGCGCCCGCGTACGCGTCAGCGCTTGGCGCGGGAGGCGGCGCGGCCGCGCTCCTTCTGGTCCAGCACCACCTTGCGGATGCGCACCGTCTCCGGGGTCACCTCGACGCATTCGTCGTCGCGGCAGAATTCCAGAGACTGCTCCAGCGAGAGCAGCCGCGGCGGCACCAGGGACTCGGTCACATCCGCGGTGGAGGACCGCATGTTGGTGAGCTTCTTCTCCTTGGTGATGTTCACGTCCATGTCGTCGGTGCGGGAGTTCTCACCGACGATCATGCCCTCGTAGACCTCGGTGCCCGGCGAGACGAACAGCACGCCGCGCTCCTGGAGGTTGATCATCGCGAAGGCGGTCACCGCGCCCGAACGGTCGGCCACCAGCGAGCCGTTGTTCCGGGTCTTCAGCTCACCGAACCATGGCTCATGGCCCTCGTGGATGGAGTGGGCGATGCCGGTGCCACGGGTCTGGGTCAGGAACTCGGTACGGAAGCCGATCAGACCGCGGGACGGAACGACGAACTCCATCCGGACCCAACCGGAGCCGTGGTTGGACATGTTGTCCATCCGGCCCTTGCGGGTGCCCATCAGCTGGGTCACCGCGCCCATGTGCTCCTCGGGCACATCGATGGTAATGCGCTCGACCGGCTCATGGACCTTGCCCTCGATCTCCCGGGTGACCACCTGGGGCTTGCCGACGGTCAGCTCGAAGCCTTCCCGGCGCATGGTCTCCACCAGGATCGCCAGCGCCAGCTCACCGCGGCCCTGCACCTCCCAGGCGTCCGGGCGGTCGGTGGGCAGCACCCGCAGCGAGACATTGCCGATCAGCTCACGCTCCAGCCGGTCCTTGACCAGCCGGGCGGTGACCTTTCGATCCTTCACGGCCGACTTGTCGGCGCCCTTGCCGCCGGGGCCCCGGCCGACCAGCGGCGAGGTGTTGGTACCGATGGTCATCGAGATCGCGGGCTCGTCGACGGTGATCAGCGGCAGCGCGATCGGGTTCTCCGGATCGGCCAGGGTCTCGCCGATCATGATGTCCGGGATGCCCGCGACGGCGCAGATGTCACCGGGGCCGGCCACCTCGGCGGGCTTGCGGGTGAGCGCCTCGGTCATCATCAGCTCGGTGATCCGCACATTGGAGATCGAGCCGTCCCGCTTGATCCAGGCGACCGTCTGCCCCTTCTTCAGCTCGCCCTGCTCGACCCGGAGCAGCGCGATACGGCCGAGGAAGTTGTCCGCGTCCAGGTTGGTGACATGGGCCTGGAGCGGGGCGGCGGAGTCGTACTCGGGCGCGGGGACGGTCTCCAGCAGGGTGGTGAAGAACGGCTGGAGGCTGTCGCTGTCGGCCGGGACGGTGCCGTCCTCCGGCTTGTTCAGCGAGGCCACGCCGTCCCGGGCGCAGGCGTAGACGATCGGGAACTCGATCTGCTCCTCGGTGGCGTCCAGGTCCAGGAAGAGGTCGTAAGCCTCGTTGACCACGGCGTCGATCCGGGAGTCCGGGCGGTCCGTCTTGTTGATGCACAGGATCACCGGCAGCTTGGCCTGGAGCGCCTTGCGCAGCACGAAGCGGGTCTGCGGCAGCGGGCCCTCGGAGGCGTCGACCAGCAGAACCACCGCGTCGACCATGGACAGCCCGCGCTCGACCTCACCACCGAAGTCGGCGTGGCCCGGGGTGTCGATGATGTTGATGGTGACGGGGTCACCGCCGTCCGCCGGGTGGTACTTCACGGCGGTGTTCTTGGCGAGAATGGTGATCCCCTTCTCGCGCTCCAGGTCGTTGGAGTCCATCACCCGGTCGTCCACCTGCTGGTGGGCGGCGAACGCTCCGGCCTGCTTGAGCATGGCGTCGACCAGGGTCGTCTTGCCGTGGTCGACGTGGGCGACGATGGCGACGTTACGGATGTCGTGACGCGTGGGCATACTTGCGGCGCTTCTCCCGGAGTCGTGGATGACGGCGCGTCCAGTCCGGTACGCCCGTCCGCCGGGCAGATCACGCCACGGCCTCTCCCCCATGGTACGGGGACGCCCCGGTAACGGGCGCCGCAGCCCGTCCTCGCAGGGTGATCCGGGTCTCAGGCAACGGCGGGATCGCCCTTCCGGCAGCCCAGCCGGGCCGCCTCGGCCTCGGCCTCGTCACGGCCCGCCCGCGGGGCGGCTCCGCAGGTGACCATGATCTCCTCGGCGGACTGCCAGCTCACGGCGTGCCCCAGGCCCGCCGGGGAACTGTTCGCGCAGGTGTAGCGGAAATCGGCGTCGACCAGGTCGATCGCGCGGGCGGTGACGTAGTTCCCGGTCTTCTCGGCCGGTCGCGCCGCGTAGCCGCCCGGATCGTCCTGGGTGACCGCACCGGGCTTTTCGGCGCCCAGGGCCAGTCCGCCGGCGGGGCCCAGATGGCGTTCCAGGGAGCGCAGCACCTCCTCGGCGGGCACCCCGGGCCCCTCGGCGCGGACGGAGACGCGGTAGCGGGCGAACTCGGTCAGTTTCTTGGTGCTGACCTGCTGTCCCTTGGTGTAGCGGCGGTTCCTCAGATCGGTCACCACCGGCCGCTGGGAGACATTCAGCCAGGTGTAGGAGGGGCGGTCACAGCTCTTTCCTAAGACGGACGGCTTCTCGGCCCCACCACCGGAGGTGCATCCGGCCGCCGTCGCGGCGATCACGGCCATGGCGATCGCCGTGCGCAGTGCGCGCTTCATCTTCCGTTCCCCGATTCCCGTGCGGTCACCGTGTCACCACGGTGGGTCATGATCACGGTCATGGTTCCGCAGCGGGAACGGGCCTCACAAGGGAGTTGAGCGCTTTCTGAGCGAGCACGGTCCGCCCGGCCCGGCTCAGGTGCCGGGCCGGGCGGACCAGGGGCTCACTTGCGGAAGCCGATGTCCTGGTAGCGCGGGGTGGCGAAGCCGAAGGCTCCGGCGTTGACCACGCCCTTGCGCATCGCGACCAGCTGCGGCCGCTGATAGAGCGGGACCGAACCGGCCGCCGCCCAGATCCGGGCGTCCGCCCGGCCGACCAGGGAGCGGGAGGCACCGCCGTCCAGTTCGGCGACCGCCTCGTCGAAGAGCTGGTCGATCTGGTCGGTGCCCACCCGGGTGTAGTTCTGCTCGACCACCAGCGAGCCGTCCGCCGCCGGCTGCGGCTTGGCGTAGATCGGACGGCCGTCGGTGGCCGGGTAGGCGGTGGCGGGCCAGGAGTAGAGCGCCAGGTCGTACTTGCCGGAGGCGATGTAGTTCTTGAAGTAGCCCTCGCCCCCGACCTTGGTGATCTCGGTGCGGACGCCGATCGACTCCAGCATCCGCGCGATGCGCTCGCCGACGGCGCGCAGCGAGGCGCTGCCGCTGTCGTCCGGGAGGACGAAGCGCAGGACCAGCGGGCGGCCCTTCTTCCGGACCACCGCCGAGTCGGGGAGGTTCCCGGAGCGGCCCGCGTCACCCGCCGCGGGGGAAGCGCCACTGGCGGTGGCGGAGGGCGAGGCGGTGGTGGACGCGTCACCGGAGGCGGTACCGCTCGTGTCACCGGAGGCGGTGGCCGAGGCGGTGGCGTCGGCCGAGGCGGTACCCGAGCCCGCGTCGGTGGGCACCGCGCGCCGGATGCCGAGGTCGTCCGTCTTGCCGTCGAGCGCCTTCTGACGGCCGTCCGCGTGCCAGCCCGCGTCCGCCAGCAGCGACTGCGCGGCCTCGGTGTCGGAGTCGCCGAGGGCGCCGCTGTGGTCCTTGTATCCCTTCTGCGCCGCCATCAGCAGATGGTTGCCGAGCGGTTCGTCCGGCAGCCCGAGCGGCTTCAGGACCAGCTTCGCCAGCGCCTTGCGGTCGATCGCGCGGGCCACCGCGCGGCGCACCCGCTCATCCGCGAGCGGGCCCTTGGTGCCGTTCAGGGCGAGCTGGGTGTACGCGGGCTCCAGCGCCTTGCGCAGGGTGAACCGGCTCAGGGCCACGGTCTCGGCCCGCTTCTTGTCCGAGGCGTTCTCGGCCGCCCAGGTGTGCAGCGCGTCCGCGGCCCGCTGTCCGTCCCGGCCCAGGTCCGGCGCGTTGGCCCCGGCGGTGTGGGTCTTGGCCCCGGCGGCCCGCTCCTTGCGGGACGGGGCGGTGGCCTGGATCCGCCGGGCGGTGGCCCGGTCGACGTCGGCGAGATCGACCCCTCCGGAGATCAGGGCGTCGGCGCGCTGGTCGGCGGGCACCGTCTGGAAGACCATCCGGCTCAGCCGCGCCCGGCCGCCCCACCAGCGGGGGTTGCGGACCAGGGTGACGGAGCCCTCGGTGACGTCGCGCACCATGAAGGGGCCGGCGCCGACCGCGAGCCCCTTGTTCGCCGCGGCGTTGAAGACCGCCGGGTTGTCCATCACGCTCTTCGGGTAGAGCGGGGTGAACAGCGAGCGCCAGTCGGTGTAGGGCTTGGCAAAGGTGACCTTGACCTCGTGGTCCTTCTCACCGGGCTCGATCTTGGCGATGCGGTCGTACCCGGCGTTCCGCGCCGTCCAGTACGCGTTCTCCGTACCGCGCAGCGCCTTCCACTGGGCGGCGAAGTCCTCCGCGCTCAGCGGGCGGCCGTCGCTCCAGACCGCCTTGGGGTTGAGCTTGTAGACCACGACCTGCTTGGGATCGGTCGAGGTGACGTCGGCGGACTCCAGGAAGTCCGGGTTGCGCTGAGGCTTGCCCCGGGCGTCCAGCGTGTACAGCGCGGGCAGCACCGCGCCCGCGACCCGCTGGGTGCCGGTGTCGGCGGCCGACTGGAAGGCGTTGAAGGTCTTGGGGGTCGCGTCCAGGGCCCAGCGCAGAGTGCCGGTCCCGGTCGTCCGGGCGCGGGGCGCCGTGGCGATGTCCCGGGAGGCGGGCGGCGGGGCGCCCTCGTCATCGGAGCTGCATCCGGTCAGTACGGGCAGCGGCAGCATCACACCCGCGGCGAGCAGCAAGGCACAGCGGCGCTTGGCGATGGACATGGCGGCGAACCTCCGGGATATGCCAGATATGTGCATCTTGGGCGTATTGTGACGCTTATCGCATATACTGCTCACTCAAAGCGACGGTTCACCGGACAGCACGCCAGGACGGTCACAGAGACGGCCATGAGGGGAAAGGATCACCCGAAAGGCGGAATCGCACCGGCGGCACGGCGAATCGCGGCAGATCCCTTCCCAATCGCGACCGCGGCGCGCAAGACTCGCTGTCGCATGACCGTCGCCAACCGCAACCGCGGAAGTGAGGGCAAGTCATGTCCTTGAACGACGACCTGACGGCCGTCCAGCGCTGTCTCGATGACCTGGTCCGCTCGGTCACCCGGCTGGAACAGCAGATGGGTCCGGGCGGGCTGGAGATACGACGGGTCCGCACCGACGCGGACCACCTCCGCGAGAGCCTCGCCCTGCTGCGCGATACGGCTCCCCAGGAGCGACCACGCCCCGAAATGGTTCCGGTCCCCGACGCTCCGTACAACAGTGCGCTGTGGTCGGACGTCGACGACGAGGGCCTCGGCGCGCGCGATCGCCACGCGCCCTAAGGACGGAAACGGTGCACCGGCCGCCCCTGTGAACGGGCCGCCGGTGCACCGGCACGGGTGCTCGTCCCGACCGTCCCCCACACCACTCCACCGCGGAGTTCCACTTGTCCACAGGCACCGACCCCCAAGCCCCCACGTCCGCCGGCCGGGAAGCGCCCCCCGGCGGCGTGCACAGCCCGTCGAGGGCTGCCATCCCCACCCGGCATCTGCGCACCGACCGCTGGTGGCTGGCGCCCGCGGCGACCGCCGCCGGGCTGTTCGCGTTTGTCGTCTATTCCACCTGGCGGGCCTTCGCCGGTGACGACTACTACGCCGAGCCGTATGTCTCACCGTTCTACTCACCCTGTATCGCGCAGAACTGCGTGCCCATGAAGGGCGGCGCCAACTGGGAGATCTTCGGCGCATGGTGGGGGCTCTCCCCCGCCCTGCTGATCCTGATCTTCCCGCTCGGCTTCCGGCTGACCTGCTACTACTACCGCAAGGCGTACTACCGGGGCTTCTGGGCCTCACCACCCGCCTGCGCCGTCGCCGAGCCGCGCTCCCGCTACACCGGCGAGACCCGCCTCCCGCTGATCCTCCAGAACGTCCACCGCTACTTCTTCTACTTCGCGCTGATCGTCGCCGGGATCCTCACCTATGACACGGTGCTCGGCTTCCGGGACGAGCACGGCGGATGGGGCCATATGGGCCTCGGGACGCTGATCCTGCTCGTCAACATCGCGCTGATCTGGGCGTACACCCTCTCCTGCCACTCCTGCCGCCATATCGTCGGCGGCCGGCTCAAGCACTTCTCCCGGCATCCGGTGCGCTACCGGCTCTGGGGCTGGGTCAGCGCCCTCAACGCCCGCCACGCTCTGCTGGCCTGGGCGTCCCTGATCAGCGTCGCCGTCGCGGACTTCTACGTCTATCTGCTCGCGACCGGCGCCTTCGACGATCCGCGCTTTTTCTAGGAGAGGTGCTCAACCGATGACGCAAGTCGAGCGGCAGGCGTGGGACGTGGTCGTGGTCGGCGCCGGGGGCGCCGGGCTGCGAGCCGCGATCGAGGCCCGGGAACAGGGCATGCGCTGCGCCGTCATCTGCAAGTCGCTCTTCGGCAAGGCCCATACGGTGATGGCCGAGGGCGGCATCGCCGCCAGCATGGGCAATGTCAACGAGGGTGACAACTGGCAGGTGCACTTCCGGGACACCATGCGCGGCGGCAAGTTCCTCAACCACTGGCGGATGGCCGAGCTGCACGCACAGGAGGCCCCGGACCGGGTCTGGGAGCTGGAAACCTGGGGCGCGCTCTTCGACCGCACCCCCGACGGCAGGATCTCCCAGCGCAACTTCGGCGGCCATGAGTACCCCCGGCTCGCCCATGTCGGGGACCGCACCGGCCTGGAGCTGATCCGCACCCTCCAGCAGAAGATCGTCTCCCTCCAGCAGGAGGACAAGGCCGAGACCGGGGACTACGAGGCACGGCTGAAGGTCTTCCAGGAGTGCACGGTCACCCGGATCCTCAAGGACGGCGACCGCGTCTGCGGGGTCTTCGGCTACGAGCGCGAGTCCGGCCGCTTCTTCGCGATCGACGCCCCGGCCGTGGTGCTGGCCACCGGCGGTATCGGCAAGTCCTTCAAGGTGACCTCCAACTCCTGGGAGTACACCGGGGACGGCCACGCCCTGGCACTGCTCGCCGGGGCCCCGCTGATCAACATGGAGTTCGTGCAGTTCCACCCGACCGGTATGGTCTGGCCGCCCTCGGTCAAGGGGATCCTGGTCACCGAATCGGTGCGCGGGGACGGTGGGGTGCTGCGCAACAGCGAGGGCAAGCGGTTCATGTTCGACTACATCCCGGACGTCTTCAAGGAGAAGTACGCCCAGTCCGAGGACGAGGGCGACCGCTGGTACGAAGACCCGGACCACAACCGCCGCCCGCCCGAGCTGCTCCCCCGCGACGAGGTGGCCCGCGCCATCAACGCCGAGGTGAAGGCGGGCCGCGGCTCCCCGCACGGCGGGGTCTTCCTGGACGTCTCCACCCGGATGCCGGCCGAGGTCATCAAGCGGCGGCTGCCCTCCATGCACCACCAGTTCAAGGAGCTGGCGGACGTGGACATCACCGCCGAGCCCATGGAGGTCGGCCCCACCTGCCACTATGTGATGGGCGGGGTGGATGTCGACCCGGACACCGCGGCCGCCACCGGCGTCCCCGGGCTGTTCGCCGCGGGCGAGGTCGCGGGCGGGATGCACGGCTCCAACCGACTGGGCGGCAACTCCCTCTCCGATCTGCTGGTCTTCGGACGGCGGGCCGGGCTCTACGCCGCCAAGTACGCCCAGGACAGCGCCCGGTCGGGCCGACCGGCCGTCCCGGACGAGGTACAGCTGGACCTCGCGGCGGCCGAGGCGCTGCGCCCGTTCAGCGCCGAGGGCGGTGAGGCCCATGGCTCCGCGGGCCCGGCCGAGAACCCGTACACCCTGCACCAGGAGCTCCAGCAGGCGATGAACGACCTGGTGGGGATCATCCGGAAGGCCGGGGAGATGGAGGAGGCGCTGCACCGGCTGGCGGGCCTGCGGACGCGGGCGCGGCGCGCGGGCGTGGAGGGCCACCGGCAGTTCAACCCCGGCTGGCACCTGGCCATTGATCTGCGCAACATGCTGCTGGCCAGCGAGTGTGTGGCCCGGGCCGCGCTGGAGCGGACCGAGAGCCGCGGCGGGCACACCCGGGACGACTGTCCGCAGATGGACCGCGAATGGCGGCGCGTCAATCTGGTGTGCCGGCTCTCCGACCCCTCCGGCGGTCTGGCCGCGCCCGACGCGGGCCATGGGCAGATCCGTCTGGAGCGGCGCGAGATGCCGCCGATCCGCCCCGATCTGCTCGGCCTGTTCGAGAAGGACGAGCTGGTGAAGTACCTGACCGACGAGGAGCTGACCCAGTGAGTGCGTACAAGGCCCACTTCCGGGTGTGGCGGGGCGATGTGGACGGCGGCGACCTCAAGGACTTCCATGTGGAGGTCAATGAGGGCGAGGTCGTTTTGGACATCGTCCACCGGCTCCAGGCGACCCAGGCACCGGACCTGGCCGTCCGCTGGAACTGCAAGGCGGGCAAATGCGGTTCGTGCAGTGCCGAGATCAACGGCCGCCCCCGGCTGCTGTGCATGACCAGGATGTCGGTTTTCGGTCGTGACGAGACGGTCACCATCACCCCGCTGCGCGCCTTCCCGGTGGTCCGGGACCTGGTGACGGATGTGTCCTTCAACTACGCCAAGGCGCGGGAGGTGCCGTCCTTCGTGCCGCCCGCGGACCTCAAACCGGGTGAGTACCGGATGCGGCAGGAGGACGTGGGGCGCTCGCAGGAGTTCCGCAAGTGCATCGAGTGCTTCCTGTGCCAGGACACCTGCCACGTGGTGCGTGACTTCGAGCAGAACAAGGAGGCGTTCGCCGGACCGCGCTTCCTGATGCGCGTCGCCGAACTGGACATGCATCCGCTGGACGCGGCGGCCGACGCCGGGATCGACCGCAAGCGCGGTGCGCAGGAGGACCACGGCCTGGGCTACTGCAACATCACCAAGTGCTGTACGGAGGTCTGCCCGGAGCAGATCAAGATCACCGACAATGCGCTGATCCCGCTCAAGGAGCGGGCGGTGGACCGTAAGTACGACCCGCTGGTCTGGCTGGGCAACAAGATCCGCCGACGGGAGGGCTAGCCGGGGCGGCGCGGGTCCGCCGGCCGGCGGGCCCGCGCCGTCACCACAGGCTCAGCAGGGCCTCGACCGAGTCCGGTCCGCTGGACCGGCCGTCGGGGAGGGCCAGTTCGAACCAGACCGTCTTGCCGTGCGGGGTGCGGCGGCTGCCCCAGGCCGCGCTGAGCAGTCCCACCAGCTGGAGTCCGCGGCCGCCCTCGTCGGTGTCTCTCGCGCGCCGCCGCCGGGGCTGCACCAGACCGCCGTCCCAGACCTCGCAGACCAGGGTGCGGTCCAGCAGCAGCCGCAGCCGGATCTCCCCCTCGCCGTACCGCAGCGCGTTGGTGACCAGCTCGCTGACCAGCAGCTCGGTGGTGTCCACCAGATCGTCCATATTCCAGGACTCCAGCTGCTCCCGGGCCAGTTCGCGGGCGCGGCCCACCGACTGGGGCGCGCTCGGCAGGTTCCAGTCGCCGACCGACCCCGGGGGCAGGCCCTGTACGCGGGCCATCAGCAGCGCGATGTCGTCCTCGCCGTGGTGGGTGTCCAGACCGCTCAGCACGTGGTCGCAGATGTCCTCCAGGGAGCTGTCGGGGACACGGGTGCCGTCGTGCGAGGAGAGAGCCGCCCGGAAGTCCTGGAGCCCCTCGTCCAGCGCGTGATCGCGGGACTCGACGAGGCCGTCGGTGTACAGGGCCAGCAGGGCGCCGTCGGGCAGCTCGACCTCGATCTCCTCGAACGGCTCACCGCCCACCCCCAGCGGCATCCCCGGCGGCACCTCCATCAGCAGCGCGTCCTCGCCGGGTTCGACAAGGACGGGGGGCAGATGCCCGGCGTTGGCGAAGGTGCAGCGGCGGGTGACCGGGTCGTAGACGGCGTACACGCAGGTGGCGAGGTAGACCTCGGACAGGTCGGAGGAGTCCTGGGCGCCGGTGCGGGTCCGTGATCCGGAGCGGCTGGAGGTGTGCGAACCGCTGGGCGCGCCGAGCCCTTGGGCGATCTCGTCGAGCGCGGAGAGCACTTCGGCGGGCTCCAGGTCCAGCAGGGCCAGGGTGCGTACGGCGGTGCGCAGTTCGCCCATCGCGACCGCGGCGCGCAGCCCCCGTCCCATCACATCGCCGACGACCAGCGCGGTGCGGTGTCCGGGCAGCTCGATGACGTCGAACCAGTCGCCGCCCACCTCGGTCGCCGCGTTCCCCGGCAGATAGCGGCAGGCGATGTCGAGTCCGGCGGCCTCGGGGTCGCCGGGCGGCAGCAGGCTGCGCTGGAGTATCAGCGCCCGTTCGTGCTCTCTGCGGTAGAGGCGGGCGTTGTCGATGCTGACCGCCGCGCGGGCGGCCAGCTCGACGGCGAGGGCGCGGTCCCGCTCGCCGAAGGGCTCGCTGCCCTTGGTGCGGGAGAACTGGGCCAGGCCCACCACGGTGTCGCGGGCCACCATCGGCACCACCAGCGTGGACTGGAGCATGGCACCGAGCTCGGGGCTCTCACCGCTGTCCCGGCCGGGGACCACCTTGACCTGGGCGGTGCGCAGCACCCCGGCGCACAGGGAGTGGAAGGGATAGCGGTGGACCTCGCCGACCTGGATGGGCTTGGGCGGTCCGTCGTCGGCGGCGCGGCAGATGTCGCCGAAGGCGACCGGGCCGTCGGAGACCGCGGAGGCGAACGCCACGCGGCGCAGTTCGGCGCTGCCGTCGGCCAGGCCCGGCGGCGTCTCGTCGCCGGACAGCAGCGCCTGGTAGAGGTCGACGGAGGCCAGGTCGCAGAACTGGGGGACGGCCACGTCCAGCAGCTCGCGCGCGGTGGTCTCCAGGTCCAGCGAGGTGCCTATTCGGGCGCCCGCCTCGTTGAGCAGCGCCAGATTGCGCCGTACTCCCGCGGCCTCCTGTTCGGCGCGGCGGCGGCGGGTGACGTCGGTGGCCAGCCCGGCGACCCCGATGGGGCGGCCGGAGCTGCTGTGCAGCCGGTACAGCGACACCGACCAGCGGCGGCGGTCGGGACTGCCGGGCACGCTGCCCACGATCGGCATATCGGTCAGCGACTTGCCGGTGTCCAGGACTTGGCGCAGGGCGGCGCCGAGCCGTTCGGCCTCGCCGCGCGGCAGCAGATCGTGCGCGGTGGCGCCGCGGTAGGCCTCGGCCGGACGGCCGAAAACCTTCGCGAAGCGCTCGTTGACCCGGAGCATGCGGAGATCGGTACCGAAGAGAAAGAAACCGAGCGGAGATTGACCGAAAACGGCCTGTGACGCGGCAAGGTCGGTTTCGAGACCACGGAGCGCGCTCACATCGACGGCGATGCACAGCGCCGAACGCTCACCGTCCTCGTCCTGAGCGGGCATCACATAGATCTCGGCCACCCCATGGCCGTGCGGCGCCTCGGGGTTGCGGTAGGGGACCAGTCCGGTCCACTCCCGGCCGTCCAGGATGTCGGCGACCTTGCGGTGTCCGGTGTCACGCAGCTCGGCGGGTACGAAGGCGTCGACCGGATCCCTGCCGATCGCCTGCCGGGCCGTCAGCCCCAGCAGTTCCTGGGCCCGCTCGCTCCACTGGGTGATCCGTCCGTCGGAGCCCAGCACGAACGAGGCGACACGGATGTAGTCGTAGATCGATCCGGGAGGACTGCTCTGCCACATGGCAGACATGGACGACATATGCGATACCGGCGACACCTGCGACACTTGCGACACCTGTGTCTCCGGCGACACTTCCGACACCGGCGACACCTGCGAACCAACCGACTCCTCGGGCATCTCTGCCCCCGCTGGCTTCTCGCTCATGCGCCCGTCCCCTCCGGCTCAGGTGCTCCGACCGGCTACAGATAGCCGAGTATCCAGCACCTCGGCCATCCGGAGCACGGTCTTCACGATCACAGCACTATCTCAGCCCGCGATCAGGTTCCGTCCCGGCTTTTGGTTAAGCGCTCAAGATCAGCGCTCCCCCTGCACTCCTAACCGGGCAGAGCCAACTCGAACCACACGGTTTTTCCCGCATGCCTGCGCCGGGTCCCCCAACGCCGCGCCGTCCGGGCCACCAACTCCAGGCCACGGCCGCCTTCGTCCTCGGCCGAGGCGGTCCGCGCCCGCGGCGGATCGGCCAGCGGATCCGACACTTCGACCACCAGTACGGATCCGGGCTGTGAGTTTTCGCGGCGGGCGTACACCCGCAGCCCGATCGGACCGCTGGCGTACCGCAGTGAATTGGTGACCAGTTCGCTCACCAGGAGCGTGGTGACATCGCTCATGGCGGACAGCCCCCACTGCTCCAGCACGGCTTGAACCCGGCAGCGGGCGCTGCGCACCGTCCCCGGCTCGGCAGGGAAGATCCACTCGGCGAAGCCGGGCGTCGGCCCGGCCGACCCTGCGCTGTCACTCACGCCGATCACTTCCCAGCCCCGGTGCAGCCCCCGCCGGAATGTATGGATTCAGGGAGGTTAATCAGCACATACCCGATATCCGGGACGTCATATCGTCCGAACGGGCCTCAGCGGGCGCGCGGCGGGGTGTGTTCGGCGGCGCGCAGCAGGCGGACGGCCTGCGCCACCGCGGGGCGGTCCTGGTCCAGCCAGTCGACCTCGTCCACCCGGTCGGGGGTGAGCCAGCGGAGCTCGTCGTGGTCCTGGAGCGGCCGGGGTTCGCCGGAGCGCAGCCGCGCGGTCCACACCCGCAGCACATAACCCGGTTTCAGTAGCCATTCGCCGGCCAGCGGCTCCAGTGGCTCGACCTCGACGCCCAGCTCCTCCCGCAGCTCGCGGACCAGGGCCTGCGGCGCGGTCTCCCCGGGCTCGGCCTTGCCGCCCGGGAGCTCCCAGCGGCCCGCGAGCTCCGGCGGGGCGCTGCGCCGGGCGGCCAGCAGCCGTCCCCGGTCGAACACCGCTCCGCCCACCACAACGCGCACACTCATGCGGGGAACCCTATAGGGCCCGTCGTCACAGCGGCCGCCCTGCTCCCGACGCCGCTCGCGACCGGACGCCCCCCTTGAAGACGGACCCTGGGAGAGGGGGAGCCGGGGCCGAGCGCGCTACTGGGTCTGCCGGGAGGCGGCGGTGCGCTCCACGACGTAGAGGTGCTCCGGGCCCTGGGCGTCGAGCCGGTCGGCCACCTCCTGGGCCTCCGTCCGCGTGGCGTACCGGCCGACGCGATAGCGGTTGCCGTTGTCGTCCTGGCGGATCACGAGCCATGGCAGTACCACGTTGCCGTCACTCATCTCCCCGCCCCCTCCGTCATATGGTCCCGCGACGGTGTCAGCCGCCGCGGGACCATCAAGGAATTCCCGGTCCGCATATGCCCGAGCCTACGCCCAACCTTCACTCAGCGGATACGTGTTCTCACGTGGAGGCACGCATCCGGCCATGCGGCCGGTTGCGCTCAGACGCGGACCGGCGTCTTCTCCCGGTCCTCGTCCTCGCTGGACTCCTCGGCAGCGGCGGCGGCCAGCTCCCGCTCCGCCTCCAGCAGCGTCGGATTGCGCCACGCGCTGCGTACGCCCAGGACGTAGAAGCCGAGACCGATCGCGGCGACGACCAGGATGTCCCAGCCCTCGGGCAGATAGCCGCGGCCACCGAACTCCTTACCGCCCGCCCAGGAGACAGCCGCCATGACCAGCAGGTACGCCACCATCCAGGCACCGGCGACAAGATGCGGGCGCAGCTCGGCCCACGGCTTGCGCAGCTCGTACCAGGCCCAGACCGGCAGACCGATCGCCATGATGAAGATCACCTTGCCGGTGAGCGGCCAGCGGGCCCAGTAGAGCACCAGCGAGCCGAAGACCATCGCGATCGGGGCGATGACCGGCATCGCACGCAGCTTGACCGGACGCGGCAGGTCCGGGGAGAGGCGGCGCAGCGACATCACGGCGACCGGGCCGGTGATGTAGGAGATCACGGTGGCCACGGAGACGATCTCGGCCAGCGAGCCCCAGCCGCGGAAGACGGCGAGGAAGAGGAAGGCGATCGCCAGGTTGAGCAGCAGCGCCGGACGCGGGATACCGGTCTTGGGGTCGACCTTGCCGAAGATCCCCGGCAGATGGCCGTTCTCCTGGACACCCTGGATCATGCGGGAGGTGGTGGCCGCGTAGATCATGCCGGTACCGGACGGGGAGACGAAGGCGTCGGCGTAGAGCAGCAGCGCCAGCCAGTTCAGACCCCAGGCGAGGGAGAGGTCGGCGAGCGGGGAGTTGTAGGACAGGCTGGACCAGCCGCCGTCCGCCAGGTCGGCCGCCGGAACGGCGGTCAGGAAGGCGATCTGGAGCGCGACGTAGATCACCAGGGCGATCAGGATCGAGCTGATGACGGCCTTGGGGAGCGACTTGCCGGGGTTGCGCGCCTCGCCCGCCATGTTCAGCGGGGACTGGAAGCCGTTGTAGGCCCAGACGATGCCGGAGACGGCCACCGCGGTGAACACCGAGCTCCAGCCGTTGGGGGCGAAGCCGCCGTGGTCGGTGACATTGCCGGTGTCGAAGTGCGCCAGCAGCAGGGCGCCCGCGGTCAGGGCCGGGACGACCAGCTTGAAGACGGTGATCGCGGTGTTGGTCTTCGCGAAGAGCGTGATCGCGAACCAGTTCAGGAAGAAGTAGAACACCAGCAGCACGGAGGCGAGGGCGACACCGCTGCCGGTCAGCTCCTTGCCGTCGTACAGCGCCTTGGCCCAGCCGAAGTCCCAGGAGCTCATGTACTGGACCGAGGCGGTGGCCTCACCGGGGATCACGGAGACGATCGCGATCCAGTTGGCCCAGGCCGCCAGATATCCGGCGAGCGAACCGTGCGAGTACTGACCGTAGCGGACCATGCCGCCGGCCTTGGGGAACATCGAGCCGAGCTCGGAATAGGTCAGGGCGATGGTCAGCGCCACCGCGGCGCCGATCACCCAGGCCAGGATAGCGGCGGGACCGGCGAGCGCCGCGGCCCGCTCGGCGCCGAACAGCCACCCGGAGCCAATAATGGATCCGAGGCCCACGGCAGTCAGGGCCACCGTGCCCAACGACCGTTTGTAATGCGTGTGGGCTCCTTGTTCAGTGCTCAACGCCCTGACGCTCCTTTCGACCCCCATACCTGTACCTGCATGCAAACGCGCGTCATCGTACAAGCGAATTGAAGGGCCGTTTCACGGGTTTGAGCTGATCTTGAGCTCTGGGCCGCCCATGTGATGTGCGCAACACATCACCGCTGGTCAACGGCTGGTAAAAACCACGGGAAGCAGAAGCGAGTGCCGCCGGACGACGCCTTCGCGAAATCTCTACGAATCACTCCCGGAAACTCTGTAGCGCTCCGGTAATCCTGCGTAACACACAGAGGAAACGGGGGTTCTTGAGGAATGTTCGTACCCGGTTATCTCAAATGAACCGCGATGGTTGAGTGACGCGAGTTGAGTCCGGTGTGCCGGGCTTTGAGCCACGGTGCGCGGCAGTTACGCGGCTCAAATCTACCTCAATTTCAGAGGAGCTCAAATCGAGCTCACATGCGCCTGGGATTCCCCCAGTTGAGCCCCGGAAAGCACGCGATCCGGTCGCGCCGCCCCAACTCGGCGGCGTCCGCGGTGACTTCACCGGCAGCGGTCACTTCACCGGCAGGTGGTACGCGACCCGATAGCGCTCGGCCAGCACCACCACATCCGCCGTCTCGACCGGGCGGCCGCCCGCGCGGTACGTACGGGAGACGACGAGCACCACATGGCCCGGCACTCCGCCGAGCGCCAGCACCTCCTCCGCCTGCCCGGGGCGCGCGGCGACCTCCTCGGTCACGTTGTCCACCACCAGGTCGAGCGCGGCCATCCGCGCGACCACCCCGCGCCCGGCCAGCGGGCCTTCCTCGGGCAGCATCACCGGGGTGCGGCCGGTGATCGCGAGCGGCTCCCAGGAGGTGGAGAGCATCACCGCCTCCCCTCCGGACCGGAAGAGATAGCGGGTGCGCATCACACGGTCGCCGGGCTCGATCCCCAGCCGCTCGGCGATCTCCCGCCCGGCCTCCTCCCGCTCGCTCAACGCATCCCAGGTGCCCATGACCCGCTCGTCGGCCTGCTCCTGCCGGAACGGGGAGGAATCGCCCGCGCCGTGATAGCCGTTGCGAGCGAGCAGCCGGGGAACGGGCTGGGCGCGCACATACGTGCCCGAGCCGGAACGGCCCTCCACCAGCCCCTCGGCCATCAGCACCTTGCGGGCCTCGAGGGCGACGGTGTCGGAGACCCCGTACTCCTCGCGGATCCGGGCCTGGGAGGGGAGGCGCGCGTGGGGTCGCAGCTCGCCCGCGGCGATCTTCTTGCGGAGATCGTCGGCGACGCGGAGATATGCGGGCTGGTCACCAAAGGCCACGTGCACTCCCAGTGGTTGACAGTCAGCAACAGCTTGGCAACCCAGGGTTGCCGATTGCAACTAAAGGCCAGAGCTTCACCAGAAGTGGTGAACCCCAGCTCAACGACGTTTACTTGGACTCCTTCGACAATGCCCGGCGCTGCCGGTTTCATTGGCGATCAACAGCTCACCTGACCAAGGAGCGCCCGTGTCCCCTCGTCGCCGTCCATGCGTCGTGTCCACCGTCCTGCTGCTCGCCCTGAGCGCGGCCTGCACCGGGGCCTCCGGGAGTGAGGCCCCGCCCGGCGCCCACGGGGCGAAACCGGGCGCCGCGGGCGTCGGTGACCGGCTCTTCCCGAAGATGGGCAACGGCGGCTACGACGTCACCGACTACCGGCTGAAGCTCGACTACACGCGGCGCTCCAAGCACCTCAAGGGCACCGCCACGATCACCGCCCGGGCCACCAGCGCCCTGAGCTCCTTCCACCTGGACTTCGCCGGGCTGCACGTGCGCAAGGCCACGGTGAACGGGCGCACGGCGGAGACCAAACGGCAGGGCACCGAGCTGGTGCTCACCCCCGCCGCCGACCTCCCCAAGGGCCGCGCCTTCACCACCACGGTCGTCTACGACGGCAAGCCGAAGACCATCAAGGACCCGGACGGCTCCGAGGAGGGCTGGATCACGACCGACGACGGCGCCGTCGGACTCGGCGAACCGACCGGCTCCATGGCCTGGTTCCCCGGGAACCACCACCCCTCCGACAAGGCCCGCTACGACATCACCATGACCGTCCCCAAGGGCCTGTCGGCGGTATCCAACGGTGAGTTGAAGCAGCGCAGGACCAACGGCAGCCGCACCACGTTCCGTTGGCACTCCGGGGAGCCGATGGCCTCCTACCTGGCCACCGTCGCCATCGGCCGCTTCGACGTGCACAAGACCACCCACGGCGGACTCCCCCAGTACGTCGCGGTCGATCCGCACCTGGCCGGTCAGTCCACCAAGGTCCCCGACCAGGTCGGCGAGGTCATCGACTGGGAGAACAAGACCTTCGGCCGCTACCCGTTCTCCTCCACCGGCGCGATCGTCGACCGGCTGTCCGGTCTCGGCTACGCCCTGGAGACCCAGACCAAGCCGTACTTCCCGTTCGCGCCGGACGAGATCCTGCTCGTCCATGAACTGGCCCACCAGTGGTTCGGCAACTCGGTCACCCCCCGCACCTGGAAGGACATGTGGCTCAACGAGGGGTTCGCCACCTACGCCGAGTGGCTGTGGGAGGAGCAGCACGACGGCCGCAGCACCGACCGCACCTTCCGCGACTTCTACGACGGCACCGACGACGAGAGCGACGGCATCTGGGACTTCCCGCCCGCCGATCCGCCGAGCGCCGCTCGGGTCTCGGACTCCCCGGTGTACGGGCGCGGGGCGATGGTGCTGCACAAGCTGCGCCGGGCCGTCGGCGACAAGGCGTTCTTCACCATCGTGCGCACCTGGGTCAAGGAGCACCGGCACGGCAACGCCGACACCAAGCAGTTCATCGCGCTGTCCGAGCGGATCTCGGGCAAGGACCTGACGAAGCTCTACGACGTCTGGCTGTTCGGCAAGGACAAGCCGGCGAAGCCCTGACCAGGGTCCGGGACGGCTCAGCGGGCGCGCAGCGCCCCGGCCGTCCCGCCGGTGCGCTCCCGCAGCAGCACCCGCAGGGTGTTGGCATGCTCGTAGCCGACCTTGCGGGCGATGGCCTCCAGGGACAGATCGGTGGTCCGCAGCAGATGCGAGGCCCGCTCGACCCGCAGGTCCTGCACGAAGCGCACCGGTGAGGTGCCCAGGGCGCGGCGGACGGTGCGCTGGAGGGTGCGTTCGCTGACGCCGAGGGAGCGCGCGGCGTCGGCGACGCTCACCGGCTCCTCCAGACGCTGCCGGACCCAGCGCTCGAAACCGGCGACCACGGGGTCGCTCTGGGCGAGGGCGCTGGGGATGGTGTACGCCGACTGCGAGGGCCGCTCGTCCACCACCAGATAGCGGGCGACCAGGTCGGCCAGCGCGGGGCTGGTCATCCGGACCACCGCGAGGGCGAGATCGACATGTCCGAACGCCGCCCCCGCGGTGATCACCCCGTCCGAGGCGGACACCATCCGCGTCTCGTCGACCGTGACCCCGGGATACCGCTTGCGGAAGACCGGCGCCAGCCACCAGCTGGTGGTCGCCCGCCGCCCCTCCAGCACCCCCGACTCGGCCAGCAGGAACGTCCCCGTGCACGCCGAGGCCACGCGGGCGCCCCGCTCCCGGGTCCGGGCCACCAGAGCCCGTACCGGAGCCGAACCCTCCCCGGAGACATGGGCGAGCAGCGCCTCCGGGCGCCGCTCGGCCAGCGCCGGTACCAGCAGCAGATCCGCCTCCGCCGCCTCGGCCACCGGAGCGGTGGTCACCACCAGCCCCGCCCCGGTCCGCACCCGGCGCCGGAAGCCCACGGTGGTGACCCGCCAGGCGGGCGGCGGCTGCGGCAGCTCCTCCCGCATCGCGTTGGCGCCCTCGAGCACATCGAGGATGGCCGCGAGTCCGGAGTCGAAGCAGCCGTCGTAGGCCAGCACCGCGATATCCATGACGGAAACGGTATCGGAGCCATCGTTTCCGGCATCTCTACAGACTCCCGGCCCGGTCACCGCACGTGCCCAGCAGGTCGCCCCTCCCGCTCATACGGGGCCGGTGAGGGCGAGTGTCGCGTCGAGAAGTGCGGAGGTCAGGGCGGGGAGTCCGTCGGGGGATTCGGTCAGCAGGAACAGCCAGGCGAAGACAGGGCCGACAAGGAGGGCGTTGAGGGTGGCCGGGTCGGGGCGGGTGGTGAGTTCGCCGCGTGCGGTCGCGCGGTCCAGGATCTCCGTGAGGGTCCGGCGCTGGACTCCCAGGTATTTCTCGTTGAACCGGTCACGTAGCGCGGGGTCGGCGTGGACATCGGCCAGCAGGCCGGGGACCGTCCCCTGCGGCGGCGAGGCCATGGTGTCCGCGATCTCGGCGAGCACGGCGGCCAGGTCGGCGCGGAGCGATCCGCAGTCGGGTGCCACGGCCAGGAACTGATCCGGCAGAAGAACTTCAAAGATCATCTCTTGTTTGGTGGCGTGGCGCCGGTAGATCGCCGCCTTGCCCACACCGGCTCGCGCGGCCACCTCGGCCATCGTGAGCCGCGTGTATCCCACCTCGGTCAGCAGCTCTCGAACGGCGGAGGCGATGGCGTCGTCGACGCGGCTGTCTCGGGGGCGGCCCCCCGGGTTGCGAGCTTGCTTCCGAGCAGACATGGGTGCGATCATACGGAACCAAGAGTACCGAAACCAATAGTTCCAAAACTAACGGTTCCGTGTTCTCTGGTGCGGCCGCAACCTGGCGCGCCGTCCGCGTTGATGGCCGGCGACGCCATCGCCGGGTCCCGGCCCAACCGACAGGGCACACCGGCTCGGAAGGAATGACCGATGCGAATCCCGAAAGCCGCCCACACCGCACAGCCGTGGCGGATCCACGAGTTCACCCATGACTTCCGGATCGAGGACGTGTGGTCCTTCCGCACGCCCGACGCCGGGCCCGACGACTTCCCGGTGATGGCCAAAGCGCTGAAGACGGCGTACGACAACCGGAAGGATCCCGCCGCGGTCCGGTTCCTGTTCGCGGTGCGCTGGAAGCTCGGTGCCCTGCTCGGCTGGGACACCTCCGGGGCGGGCCTGGGCAGGCGGGTCGCCTCGCTGTGCGACCGCCTCCCACTCGACCTCGCCCAGACCGCGAACGACGCCGTCCCCTGCGCCGACCCGTTCTCCGAGGTGTACCAGCTCGACAACGAAGCGGCCCGCGAACTGGGCAACAAGACCGTCCACACCATCATGCACCTGGGCTGGGTGCAGACCGACGACGGCGCATACGAACTGCGCATGGCGGCGCTGGTCAAACCCAACGGACTGTTCGGACGGCTCTACATGGCCGCCATCCTTCCGTTCCGGTACATCGTCATCTACCCGGCACTGACCCGGCAATGGGAACGTGCCTGGCTCGACTACGGCCGCCCGAACCGGCACACCGGAGACGCCGCGCGCGGAGAAGCCGCCGACCAGGATTGAGCCGAACCACGGCCGAACAACAACCGCGTCCGGGCCGAACCCGTCCGGACGACACACCACCCCCGGGCCGATTGCCTGGTCAAAGGACAGGCTGCCACGTCCACTTGTCCGCAGGCAGGTTTATGCCAGCTGTCGGCGACAGACCCCACCGACCGCCTGAGCACCGGTTAAGGTTCCCGTCGTTCTCAACATCGTGGCATCGCGCACACCATGCAAAGGGATCAGCCTATGCTCAGCGCCTCCGCCGCCGTGCTCCGTGCTGGCGACCAGCCCTACACGATCGAAGAGGTGACGCTCGACCAACCCGCTGACGACCAGCTCGTCGTGCGGGTGACCGCGACCGGTTTCTGCCACACCGACGCGGTGGCCCGCGGTCCGGAGTTGGCCGACGGACTCCCCATGATCACCGGTCATGAGGCCGCCGGCGTGGTCGAGTGGGTCGGACCCGACGCGTCCGGGATCGATGTCGGCGATCACGTCGTGCTGACCTTTTCCTACTGCGGCAGTTGTTCGCAGTGCTCGGAAAACCATCCCGCGTACTGCGAGACCTTCGTCGAGCGCAACCTCTTCGGTCGGTTCGCCACCGGTGGCTCCGGTGCCACCGGCAGCGCCGGCGAGCCGATCATGGCCCGGTGGTTCGGGCAGTCGACGTTCGCCACCAGGACCATCGTCGACGCGCGTAGTGCCGTGGTGGTCGACCGTGACCTCCCGCTGGCGATGCTGGCCCCGCTGGGCTGCGGGATCATCACCGGAGCCGGAACCGTCCTGAACGCGCTCGGCGTGCGGCCAGGGGAGTCCCTGGCCATTTTCGGTGTCGGCGCCGTCGGGCTCGCCGCGCTGCTCGCCGCGAAAGCGGTGGGCGTTGAGTCGATCATCGCGATCGACCTCCATCCGTCCCGGCTGGAGCTGGCGGCGGAACTCGGCGCCAGCGCGACAGTGCTGGGTGGTGACAACGATGCCGTCCTGGAACAGGTCCGGAAGCATGCCGGTCAGGGAACGCACTACAGCATCGACACGACAGGTGTGCCCGACGTCATTCTTTCCGCCATCCACAGCCTGCGGGCCCGGGGCACCTGTGCCTTGGTGGGTCTCCAGGTCGGCGACGTCGTCCTTCAAGGGACCACGCTTGCCGGCAAACAGCTGGTGGGGGTGACCGAGGGGGACGCGGATCCCACGTCACTCATTCCGCACCTGATTCAGCTCTGGCGCGACGGACAGTTCCCCTTCGACCGCTTGATCGAGACGTTTCCGTTCACCGCCATCAACGAAGCCGAGCAGGCGGCGCTGACGGGCCGGGCGGTAAAGCCCGTACTCATCATGGAGCAGAGCGGGTAACCACGGATCGCCCTGTCGGCCGTGATGTGCCCGAGGTTCAGGCCGCCAACCGAATCTCTTCACGCGCATTTCTCTCGGTGGGCCGACCAGCGAGAGGCCATGACAACTACGTCAATCCAAGAGGAGATTCACGTGCCCGTACATCACTTCGAGCTCGGCGTGCGGCCACCGCTCGGGGAAGTTCCGGCCCAGATGTACGCGTCCGTCATCCGACCGGAGCGATACGGCCCGCCGGAGAAGGCTTTCGCGGTGGAACTGGTGGACGTGCCACCGGTCGGTCCCGGCCAGGTGCTCGTCTACATGATGGCGTCCGGCATCAATTACAACAACGTGTGGGCCGCGCTCGGCTACCCGCTCGACGTCGTGGCGGCGCGGCAGAAGGCAGGGGCGACGGAGGACTTCCACATCGGCGGTTCCGAGGGCTCGGGCATTGTCTGGGCTGTCGGTGCGGGCGTCACCTCGGTGTCCGTCGGGGAGGAGGTCATCGTGTCCTCCGGCAGCTGGGACGAGAGCGCCGACGATGTCCGGCTGGGCGTCGACGGAAATGCCTCGTCGACCATGAAGGTCTGGGGATACGAGACCAACTACGGATCCTTCGCCCAGTTCGCGCTCGTGAAGGACCTCCAGTGCCATCCCAAACCCGCGACTCTGTCGTGGGAGGAGTCGGCCAGCTTCATGCTCACCGGCCCCACCGCCTACCGTCAGTTGTGCGGATGGCACCCGAATACCGTCGAACCGGGTGATCCGGTGCTGATCTGGGGCGGCGCGGGCGGACTCGGGTCCATGGCCATTCAGATCGTGCGGCACCGCGGCGGGATCCCGATCGCCGTCGTCTCCGACCACGAGCGCGGACAGCGGTGCATCGAACTCGGCGCGAAGGGCTACATCGACCGCACCGAGTTCGACCACTGGGGACGACTGCCCGACATCCGCGACCCCGAGGCAACGGCTGAGTGGAGTCGCGGAGCCCGCGCGTTCGGCAAGAAGTTCTGGGAGGTGCTCGGCGAGCGCCGGGCTCCGCGGATCGTGTTCGAGCACACCGGGCAGGACACCATGCCGACGTCGATGTATCTGTGCGACACCGCCGGCATGGTGGTGATCTGCGGTGGCACCAGCGGTTACAACGCCGATGTGGACCTGCGGTACTTGTGGATGCGGCAGAAGCGGCTACAGGGTTCGCACTACGCGAACCTGCGGGAGTGCCGTCAGGTGATCCAGTTGGCGGCCGAGGGCGCGCTGGACCCCTGCCTGTCGTGGACCGGTGATCTCGCCGACACCGGCCTTGCCCACCAGATGCTGTACGAGAACACGCACCCGTACGGGAACTTGGCCGTGCGGGTGAACGCAGTCCGCGGGGAGTGAGTTCCGCACGGTCTTCATCGTGACCGGGTGGGGGTCGCCGATCCGCGCCCCCGCCAGGAACGCGCCGGAACGGCCCCTGCCGTAGCCGGCCCTCTGCGCGTGCACCGGAGTCCGCTGGTCCAGCAGCCACGAGGCGTGCTCGACGATCTCCGGGTCTACAGGTGGAGGACACGCAGGAATCGGTGCTGGCAGGTTCTGGACATAGGGGAGCCCGTATCTGCGCGAATCCGTTAGACCTTACGTATATCGTCTCGCTGGGTTGGCGCGTTGAAAAGGTCCCTTGAATGGCTGTGTGTGACGCAGACCCGCGCGGCAGACAGCGAAAGACCGGATTCGGGGGATACGGGGAGTGCCTTGACCATGGGCTTTTCAGGCACGGGATCTTATGTACCAGAGCGGGGCGTGACCAATGACGACTTCTTTGTCCTGATACCCGACGCGGAGCCCGAGGGACTTTCAGGAAAGGGATCGCGGGGGGCGAGCGCTCGCGAACCGGTCGAGGCCGCGGCAACGCGGAACGTCGTTGAGGTCATCGAAGCCGAGTTCAGTGAGGTGCGAGGGAAGGCATGACTACGGTGACTGGCGAGCAGCAGGAGAAGCTTCTCCGTTACCTCAAGAATTCCGCGATTGAACTCAACGAAACGCGGGCTCTTCTGCGGGAGACGGAAGAACGCGCCACCGAGCCGCTCGCGGTGGTCGGTATGAGCTGTCGCTACCCTGGCGCGGACTCCCCGGAGGAACTGTGGGAGGTGGTCGCCGAAGGCCGGGACGCGATATCCGGTTTCCCACTCGATCGTGGTTGGGATCTGGAGCGGCTCTACGACCCGGACCCGGACCAACTCGGCGCCAGCTACACCCGCGCGGGTGGATTCGTCCCCAGCGCCACGTCGTTCGATGCCGACTTCTTCGCGATCAGCCCGCGTGAGGCGCTGTCCATGGACCCGCAGCAGCGGCTTCTGCTGGAGCTGTCCTGGGAGGCGTTCGAGGGCGCGGGCATCGATCCGGCCTCGCTGCGCGGCAGCGACACCGGGGTCTACTGCGGTGTCGGCCCGTCGGACTACGCGTCGGTACCGGCCGGTGCGGCACCGCAGATCGAGGGGCTACGGCTGACCGGCGGCACGACCAGTGTGGTGTCGGGCCGGGTCGCCTACACCTTCGGCCTGGAGGGGCCGGCGCTGTCGGTGGACACCGCGTGTTCGTCGTCGTTGGTGGCCCTGCATCTGGCCGCGCAGGCGTTGCGCACCGGGGAATGTTCCCTGGCACTGGTGGGCGGCGTGACGGTGCTGGCCGGGCCGACGCTGTTCCTGGACTTCAGCCGGCAGCGAGGGCTGGCGCCGGACGGCCGGTGCAAGCCCTACGCGGCTGCCGCTGACGGCACCGGTTTCGCCGACGGCGCGGGCGTGGTGCTGCTGGAGCGGCTGTCGGACGCGCGGCGGAACGGGCACCGGGTGCTGGCGGTGGTGCGCGGCAGCGCGGTGAACCAGGACGGGCTCAGCAACGGTCTGACGGCCCCGAACGGCCCGTCGCAGGAACGAGTGATCCGCCAGGCGCTGACCAACGCCGGGGTGTCGGCGGCGGATGTGGATGCGGTGGAGGGCCACGGCACGGGCACCAAACTGGGCGACCCGATCGAGGTTCAGGCCCTGCTGGCCACCTACGGTCAGGAACGCGAACACGGCCCCCTGTGGTTGGGGTCGATCAAGTCGAACATCGGGCACAGCTCCGCGGGCGCCGGAATGGCCGGCCTGATCAAGATGGTGCAGGCGCTGCGCAACGAGGCGTTGCCCGCCACCCTGCACGTGGACCGGCCTTCGCCGCACGTGAACTGGGAGTCCGGCGGCGTCGAACTGCTCACCGAGATGCGGCCGTGGAAGACGAACGGTCGTCCGCGCCGGGCCGGGGTGTCCTCGTTCGGGGTCAGCGGCACCAACTGCCATGTGATCCTGGAGGAGACACCGTTCGACGTGTCCGCCGACGCGGTCGAACCGGCCCCGATCGCCGAACCACCGGCGGTTCCGGTCCTGGTGTCCGGTCGTGGAACGGCGGCGTTGCGTGCCCAGGCGGACCGGTTGCGGGCCAGTGTGCTGGCCCGTCCGGAGCTCACTATGGCCGAGGTCGGGTTCTCGTCGGCGACGACGCGGGCCCATCTCGATCAGCGTGCCGTGGTCATGGCATCTGATCGCGGCACCTTGCTGTCCGGGCTGGCCGAGCTGGCTGCGGGCGAACCGTCAGCGGCTGTGGCCGAGGGCAAGGTGCTCACCCCCGATGCGCGTCCCGTGTTCGTGTTTCCGGGACAGGGGGCGCAGTGGGAGGGGATGGCTGTCGAGCTGCTGGACTCGTCCCCGGTGTTCGCGCGGGAGATCGCGGCGTGTGGTGACGCGCTGGGCGAGTTCGTCGACTGGCGGCTCGAGGACGTGCTGCGCGGGGCAGCGGGTGCGCCGTCGTTGGAGCGGGTGGACGTGGTGCAGCCCGCTCTGTTCGCGGTGATGGTGAGCCTCGCGGCGCTGTGGCGCTCCTATGGCGTGGAGCCGATGGCGGTGGTCGGCCATTCGCAGGGTGAGATCGCCGCGGCCGTGGTGGCTGGTGGATTGTCACCGGCCGACGGCGCGCGGGTGGTGGCTCTGCGGTCGCGGGCCGTCGCGGAGCGGCTCGCCGGGTTCGGGGGCATGATGTCGGTCGCCGCGTCGGTCGAGCAGGTCGAGGAGCTGATCGCCCCGTACGGGGGACGGGCGTCGGTTGCGGCGGTGAACGGTCCGACGGCCGTGGTGGTTTCCGGGGAGCCTGGCGTCCTCGATGAGCTGATCGCGGCGTGCGAGCGCGAAGAGGTGTGGGCTCGGCGGATCGCGGTGGACTACGCCTCGCACTCGACGCAGGTGGAGAGCATCGAGGACGAGTTGGCGCAGGTGTTGGGCCCGGTGGCCCCGAGGTCGGGGTCGATCCCGTTCTATTCCACGACGGTGGGTGGGTTCGTCGATACCGCCGTGCTCGATGGCGCGTACTGGTACCGGAATCTGCGGGGGCGGGTCGGGTTCGAGCCGGCGGTTCGGGCGTTGGTCGACCACGGTGCCGGGTGTTTCGTGGAGATGTCGCCGCATCCGGTGCTGACCATGGCGGTGGAGGACACCGTCGCTGATCACGGCGCCGGCTCCCGGGTGGGTGTCGTCGGGTCGTTGCGGCGTGATGAGGGTGGCTTCGAGCGGTTCGCGTTGTCGGCGGCCGAGGCCCATGTCACCGGTGTGACGGTGGACTGGTCGGCGTTCTACGCGGGCAGCGGTGCGCGTGCGGTGCCCTTGCCGACCTACGCCTTCCAGCGCAACAGGTACTGGCTGACGTCGGGCACCGGCGCGGGGGATGCCGCGGCCGTCGGAATGCACACGGTGAACCACCCTGTCCTCGCGGCGGCATCGAGGGTCGGTGACCGGGACGAGTGGGTGTACACCGGTCGGCTCTCCACGGACTCCCAGCCGTGGATCCGTGACCATGTGGTCTTCGGCATCCCCATCGCTCCCGGGACCGCACTGGTGGAACTGGCGTTGGCCGCGGGCGCCGGGGTCGGATGCGGAGCCCTGGATGAAGCGGTGCTGGAGGCACCGCTCGTGATCGACGACGAGGCGGGCTGCCGGATCCAGGTGACCGTCGGCGCTCCGGAGGACGACGGGCGCCGCGAGGTCGCGGTGTACTCGACCCCGGACGCCGGGCCGGACGACGAAGCCCCCGAACCGATCTGCCACGTTCGCGGCTGGCTGACCGCCGAGTCCGCTTCGCCCGCACCGTGGCCGGCGCAGTGGCCGCCGGCGGGTGCCGAGCCGATCGCGGTGGACGCGCTGTACGAGCGGATGGAGCTGGCCGGACTCGACTACGGGCCGCTGTTCAAGGGCATCCGCGCCGCCTGGCGGGCCGGGACCGGGATCTACACCGAAGTAGCGCTGCCCGATGATGCCGACGATGCGGGCTTCGTGCTGCATCCGGGCCTGTTCGACGCCGCGTTGCAGGGCGCGCTGGTGGACAAGGACCCGAACGCGTCGGTGGAGATGCCGTTCACGTGGTCGGGGGTGCGCCCGGGGCGGCGGGTGCGGTCGGCACGGGTGCGGATCGTCACCTCCGCCGAGACCGGACTGCACGTCGACATGGTGGACGAGACCGGCGAGCCAGTGATGAGCATCGGCGGCCTGGTGTACCGAACGGTGGACCCGGCGCAGCTCGAGACGGCGCGCGGCGGAGGACCGGACTCGCTGTACGGGGTCGAGTGGGTGCCGGTACCGATGGGGCAGGCGGAACCCGCGCGGCTGGTCCGAGTGGGTTGGGGCGCTGACGGTTTCACCGATCTGGACGCGGTGGAACGGGCGATCGCCGAGGGCGACGCGGCCCCGGATGCGGTCCTGGTCCGGATCGCCCCGGACATCACCTCGGACGCTCCGGCCCCGGCGGCCCGCGAAGCCGCCGAACAGATGCTCGCCACGCTGCAACGGTGGCTGGCCGGCGAACGTCTGGGCGCGACCCGGCTGGTCGCGGTCACCCGCGGCGCGGTGGCGCTCGACGGGGAAACACCCGACATCGCCCAGGCCTCGGCCTGGGGTCTCGGGCGAAGTGTCCAGTCCGAGCATCCGGGCCGGATCCTGCTCGTCGACCTCGACGACGACGGTGCCGACGTGCCATGGGACAGCTTGCTGGCAGCCGGCGAACCGCAGCTGGCCGTGCGGGCGGGCCAGGTGTCGGCGCCGCGACTGGCGCGGGTGCCCGCGGTCGCCGAGGACGCGATGCGCTCGCTCGACCCGAACGGCACCGTGCTGGTCACCGGCGGCACCGGCGGCCTGGGTGTGGTGTTCGCCCGTCACCTGGCCGCCACGCACCGGGTCGAGAACCTGGTGCTGGTCAGCCGGCGCGGCCCCGACGCCGACGGCGCCGCCGAACTGGAGGCCGAGCTGACCGCGCTCGGTGCGCGGGTGCGGATCGTGGCCTGCGACATCGGCGACCGGGACCAGGTCCTTGCGTTGCTGGACTCGCTGGAGGCCCCGCTCACGGCGGTCGTGCACACCGCCGGAGTGCTCGCCGACGGGGTGGTCGAGTCGGTCACCCCGGAGCAGCTCGCCGAGGTCATGCGACCGAAGGTGGACGCGGCGTGGCTGCTGCACGAACTGACCGCGGACGCGAACCTGTCGGCGTTCGTGCTGTTCTCCTCGGGCGCCTCGCTGTTCGGTAACCCGGGGCAGGCCTGCTATGCCGCCGCGAACGCCGGTCTCGACGCGATGGCTCAGCGGTTGCGGGCCGCCGGAGTGCCGGCCACCTCCCTGGCCTGGGGGGTGTGGGGCGACGGGGCCGGGATGGCCGGCCGCCTCGACAGCACCAATGTGGCCCGTATCGAGAGCGCTGGTGTGGCACTGCTGCCGGTCGATCGTGGCCTGGAGCTGTTCGACTACTCACTGGGTCTCGATGCCGGACTCCTGGCTCCGGTGCAGCTGGACATGGCCGGACTGCGGGCCCAGGCCCGGACGGGGGCGCTGCCCCCGCTGCTGCGCGGACTCGTGCGGGTTCCGGCACGGACCGCTGAGCCCACCGGCGGTTCGCTCGCGCAACGGCTGGCCGGGGTCGCCGAGGAGGACCGCGAGCAGGTGGTCCTGGAGGTGGTGCAGGCGCAGGTGTCGGCCGTGCTCGGACACGAATCGGCGTCGGCGATCGACCCCGACCGGACGTTCACGGACATGGGATTCGATTCGCTCGCCGGCGTCGGGTTGCGGAACCGGCTCAGCAAGATCACCGGTCTGCGGTTGCCCGCCACCCTCGTCTTCGACCACCCGAACGCGGCGGCGGTGACGCGGTATCTCCTCGAGTCCGTCGAACCGGAGGCCGTGACCGACGGCCGGGCCGACGACGACACCGCCGAGATCCGCGCGGTTCTCGCCTCGATTCCGATCGAACGGCTGCGCCAGGCGAGGCTGCTGGACACCTTGTTCGATCTGGCGCGCGGCGACGTGCCTGAGGAGGAGACCCGGGACGGTGGCGGCGAGTCGGTCGACGACCTCGACGCGGAAGCACTGATCCGGATGGCTCGAGGGGACCGGTAGGGACAAGCATGACTGCACAGACGAACGATCTTGTCGACGCGCTGCGGATGTCGATCAAGGAAAACGAGCAGCTGCGCAAGCAGAACCGGCAGTTGCGGACGCGATCGGCCGAGCCCCTGGCGATCGTGGGAATGAGCTGCCGGTTCGGCGGCGGCGCGACGTCTCCGGAGCGCCTGTGGGAGCTGCTGTCGGAGGGCCGCGACGCCATGGTGCCGCTGCCCGAGGACCGCGGCTGGCACGTCGAGCGGTTGTACCACCCGGACCCGGATCATCCGGGCACCACCTATGCCCGGACGGGCGGATTCGTCGACGGGGTCGCGGAGTTCGACGCCGACTTCTTCGGGATCGGTCCGCGTGAGGCGCTGGCGATGGATCCGCAGCAGCGGCTGATCCTGGAAGGCGCGTGGGAGGCGTTCGAGAACGCCGGGATCGATCCGACGACCTTGCGCGGCAGCGACACCGGCGTCTTCTGCGGTGCGATCAGCTCCGAGTACGGCGCCACGATGCCCCCGGAGCTGGGCGGGTACCGGCTGGGCATCCTGACCAGCGTGCTGGCCGGGCGGATCTCGTACCTGCTGGGGCTGGAAGGCCCGGCGGTCACGGTGGACACCGCGTGTTCGTCGTCGTTGGTGGCGCTGCACCAGGCCGCGCAGGCGCTGCGGGCCGGTGAGTGCTCGACGGCGCTGGTCGGCGGAGTGACCGTGCTGTCGAGCCCGACCCTGCTGGTCGAGTTCAGCCGGCAGCGTGGGCTGGCACCCGACGGCCGGTGCAAGGCGTATTCGGAGGATGCCGACGGCACCGGCTTCGCCGACGGCTGCGGTCTCATCGTGCTGGAGCGGCTTTCGGACGCGCGGCGGCGCGGGCACACCGTGCTGGCCGTCGTGCGCGGCAGCGCCGTGAACCAGGACGGTGCCAGCAACGGGCTGACCGCGCCGAGCGGCCCGGCGCAGGGGCGGGTGATCCGGGCGGCGTTGGCCAACTCGGGTCTGTCGGCCGCGGACGTGGACGCCGTGGAAGGCCATGGCACCGGAACGGAGCTCGGCGATCCGATCGAGGCGCACGCGCTGCTGGACACCTACGGCCAGGAACGTACGAACGGCCCGCTGTGGCTGGGGTCGATCAAGTCGAACATCGGGCACACCTCGGCGGCCGCCGGTATCGCCGGTGTGATCAAGATGGTGCTGGCGATGCGGCACGAGACGCTGCCGGCCACCCTGCACGCGGATACCCCGTCACCCAATGTGGACTGGGATCGCGGCCAGGTCGCCGTACTGTCGCGGTCGCAGCCGTGGCGGCCGGACGGCCGGCCGCGGCGGGCGGGTGTCTCGTCGTTCGGAGTGAGCGGCACCAACGCGCACGTCATCCTGGAGGAGGCGCCCGCTGCGTCTTCTGCGTCCCGGGCGTCCGGCGAGACCACGGATCCGGATGCGGCACCACGGCCCTCGGGTGTCGTGCCGGTGCTGGTGTCGGGGCGCACCGAGGCGGCGCTGCGGGCGCAGGCCGGGCAGTTGTGCGACCACCTGGCGGAGCGGCCGGAGTTGACGCCGGCCGACATCGGGTACTCGGTGGCGACCACGCGCGCGCTCCTGGAACGGCGCGCGGTGGTCCCGGCATCCGATCGAGACGAGCTGATGGCCGCGTTGACGGCCCTGGCGGCCGGGGAACCCGGGGCGCTCGACGGGCGGGCGGTCCCCGGGAAGACGGCGGTGCTGTTCACCGGTCAGGGCGCCCAGCGGGCCCGGATGGGCATCGATCTGGCGGAGGCGTACCCGACGTTCTCCGCCGCGCTGGACGAGGTGTGCGCGGCGGTGGATCCGCTGGTCGGCCGGTCGATGCGCGCGTTGCTGAGCGCGGAGCCCGACTCCGCCGAAGCAGCGCTGCTCGACGCCACCGAGTACACGCAGGTGGCGTTGTTCGCCGTCGAGGTGGCGCTGTACCGGCTGATCGAATCGTTCGGTGTGCGAGTGGACTACCTGATCGGGCACTCGGTGGGCGAGATCGCCGCGGCGCACGTGGCCGGGGTGCTGTCGCTGGAGGACGCCGCCGCACTGGTGGTGGCGCGTGGCCGGTTGATGGGGGCGCTGCCCGAAGGCGGCGCGATGGTGGCGGTACAGGCCACCGAGGACGAGGTCACCGCGACGCTGAGCGGCTACGAGGGCAGGCTCGAGATCGCCGCGGTGAACGGTCCGCGGGCGGTGGTGGTGTCCGGTGACGCCGACGCCGCCGAGGAGTGGTTGCCGCACTTCGCGGACCGGAAGACCTCGCGGTTGAAGGTGTCGCACGCGTTCCACTCGCCCCGGATGGAGCCGATGCTGGCGGAGTTCGCCGCTGTCGCACGGGGACTGCGGTTCACCACGCCGAAGATCGCGATCGTGTCGAACGTGACCGGTGAGCGGGTGACCGACGAGATCACCGACCCGATGTACTGGGTGAAGCATGTGCGGCGGGCGGTGCGGTTCGCCGACGGTGTGCGGACCCTGTACCGGTTGGGTGCCCGGCGGTTCCTGGAGCTGGGTCCGGACGCGGTACTGACCGCGATGGCCGGGCAGACTCTCGACGACGACGGCAACGCCGGCGACGCCGGCAGCGCCGTCCTGGTTCCGGCGCTGCGCGCGCGGCACGACGAGGCCGGGACGTTCGCCCGTTTTCTCGGCGGGGCGCGGATGGCCGGAGTCGATGTCGACTGGACGGCCTACTACGCCGGAACCTCGGCGGCCCGGGTGGATCTGCCGACGTACGCGTTCCAGCGGGAGCGGTTCTGGCTGGCGCCCGGTACCGGGTCGGCGGATGCGTCCGCGGCTGGTCAGGTCGGGCTGGATCACGCGATCCTCACCGCCGCGGTACCGGTGGCCGACCGCGACGAGTGGGTGTTCACCGGGCGCATCGCGGCCGGCACGCAGCCCTGGATCGCCGATCATGTCGTTCTCGGGGCGCTGGTGGTCCCCGGTGTCGCACTGGTCGACGTGGCGGTGACGGCCGGGACCGCGATCGGCTGCCCGGCGCTGGAGGAGCTGGAGATCACCGCGCAGGTGGTCCTCACCGACGAACCGCGGCAGGTACAGGTGACCGTCGGTGCCGCCGACGCCGACGGCCGCCGCGAGATCGCGATCTACTCGCGCGCCACCGCCGGCGATCAGCCAGAGGTGATCTGCCACGCCAGGGGGCGACTTGGTGCCGACCCGGCGCCGCCGGTGCCTTTCGACGCGGAGTGGCCGCCGGTGGACGCCGAGCCCGTGCCGGTCGACGACCTCTACGCGCGCCTCGCGGAGGCCGGGGTCGACTACGGTCCACTGTTCCAGGGCGTGCAGGCGGCCTGGCGGCGCGGCGAGGAGATCTACACCGACGTCGCGCTGCCCGACGACATCGACGGCACCGGATACGGACTCCACCCCGGACTGTTCGACGCGGCGCTGCAGGGCGGCTTGCTCGATGTCGAGCCGGGTGCTTCGCCGAACCTGCCGGTCTCGTGGTCGAACGTGTCGTTGGGACAGACCACCGCGGCGCGCGCTCGGGTCCGGGTCACGGCGGCGGACTCGGTGCTGCGCGTGGACGCGGTGGATCTCGACGGCGAGCCCGTACTGTCGGTCGGCCGGGTCGGCTACCGTCCGGCGCCGCAATTCGACAGTGCGCTGGGGCACGGTACGGACGCACTGTTCGAGCTGACCTGGACGACGGTGAACGCGGAGCCGTCGCCGGCGGCGAGGATCGCGGTCCTGGGTGAGCTGGAGGCCGCTGGGGAGAGGTTCGCCGATCTCGACGCCCTGGAGTCGGCTCTGGCCGGCGGCGCGGAGGCGCCCACCCTCGTACTGACTCCGGTCATGGCGCCGGACGGCGCTACCGGGGTACGGGAGTTGTGCGGGCAGGCGATCGACACGGTGCGTCGCTGGGTGTCGAGCCCCTTGTCGGCCGACGCGCGACTGGTGCTGGTGACCCGTGGCGCGGTCGCGGCCGGCGACCTCGCGCCCGATCCCGCACCGGCAGCGGTCTGGGGTGCGGTACGCGTCGCCCAGGCCGAACATCCGGACACGGTGGTGCTCGTCGATCTCGACGAGCACGCCGATCCGGACTGGACCGTGCTCGGTGAGCTGGACGAGCCCGAGGTGGCGGTCCGCGACGGTGCGCTGTTCGCGCCCCGCCTCGCCCCCGCTCCCCCGGCCGAGGCCGGACCGGTGTGGGATCCGGCCGGGACGGTACTGATCACCTGCGGTCCGGGTGGTGCCGGTCCGGTACTCGCCAGGCAGCTGGCCGAGCGGTACGGCACCGGGCAGCTGCTGCTGGTGACCTTCGGCGGCCCGGACGAGGCCGTCGACGCGGTGGTCGCCGAGCTGGCCGGGTCGGGTGCTCGCGCCGTGGTCTGTGACACCGCCGACGGGCTGGCCGACGTGCTGTCCTCCGTGGACGGTCCGCTGACCGCGGTCATCCACGCACCTGGGGTCGTCGACGACGGCACCCTCGAGACGCACACCGGCGACCGGCTCGACCGGGCGGTCGGCGCGAAGCTCGACGTCGCGCTGCGGCTGCGTGAGCTGACCGCCGGGCAGGACCTGGCCGCGTTGGCGCTGGTCTGTTCCGACGCCGGACTCTTCGGCACCGCCGGGCGCGTCGCCAACGCCGCCGCCGACGCGGCTCTGGACGCCGTCGGCCACCGGTGGCGTACCGAGGGCGTGCCGGTGACCGCACTGGTGTGGAGCACCTGGGTGGACGCTGCCGAGCAGCCCGGTCTGGTGCGGCAGTTGGTCGACCGGATGGGCGCGGCGACGCCGACCCTGCTCACGCCGATCCGCCCGGACTCGGCCGAACTGCGGGCCCAGGCCCACCAGGGGACGCTGGCCCCGCGCTTGCGCGGACTGGTCCGGACGCCCGCCCGGCGGGGCCGCGCCGACGGGTCACTGGCGCGCACGCTCGCCCGAACTCCCGAGGCGGATCGCGTGCGGGTGGTACTCGATCTGGTGCGCGCGCAGGTCGCCGCGGTACTCGGGCACGACACCCACACCGCGATCGACCCCGAACGCCCTTTCAAGGACGTGGGACTCGATTCCATGGGCGCCGTCGAGCTGCGCAACCGGCTGACCCGGGTCACCGGCCTGCGGCTGTCGGCGACCACGGTCTTCGACCACCCGACTCCGGCGGCGATCGCGCGGCTGATCGTCGGCGAACTGGCCGAGGTCGGCGACACAGCACGGCCGGCGGTGCGGTCGCGCCGCGGGGCGGTCGATGAACCGCTGGCGATCGTCGGGATGAGCTGCCGGTATCCGGGCGGGGTGAACTCCCCTGACGAACTGTGGGAGTTCCTTGCGGCCGGTCGGGACGGGATGACGGAGTTCCCCTCCGACCGCGGCTGGAACATCGACGAGCTGTACCACCCCGACCCCGAGCACCCCGGCACCACCTATGCGCGTATCGGCGGGTTCATCGAGGGTGCGGGCGACTTCGACGCCGGCTTCTTCGGTATCGGCCCGCACGAGGCGCGGGCGATGGATCCCCAGCAGCGCTGGTTGCTGGAGGGTGCGTGGGAAGCGTTCGAGCACGCGGGCATCGATCCGACCTCGTTGCGCGGCAGTGAAACCGGCGTGTACTGCGGTGCGGTCAACCCGGACTACGGCACTGCGGTACCGCCCGAGCTCGAGCAGTTCCACATGACCGGTGTGATGTCGAGTGTGCTGTCCGGACGGATCGCCTACACCCTGGGGTTGGAGGGCCCGGCGATCACCGTGGACACGGCCTGCTCCGCGTCACTGGTGGCGCTGCACCTGGCGATGCAGGCGCTGCGGGCGGGCGAGTGTTCGCTCGCCCTGGCGGGGGGTGTGACGGTGATGTCCACCCCGGTGGCCCTGTCCGACACCGCGCGCATCCACGGCCTGTCACCGGACGGCCGGTGCAAGGCGTTCTCGGCGGCCGCGGACGGCACGTCGTTCTCCGACGGCATGGGTCTGCTCGTGCTGGAACGGCTTTCGGACGCCCGCCGCAACGGTCACCAGGTGCTGGCGGTGCTGCGCGGCAGTGCGATCAACCAGGACGGCGCCACCAACGGCCTGACCGCGCCGAACGGCCCCTCCCAGGAGCGGGTGATCCGGGCGGCCCTGGCCGCGTCGGGACTTCAGCCGGCGCAGGTGGACGTGGTGGAGGCGCACGGTACCGGCACCAAGCTGGGCGATCCCATCGAAGCGCAGGCGCTGTTGGCGGCCTACGGCCAGGACCGTGACCGGGGCCCGCTGCGGCTCGGGTCGGTCAAGTCGAACATCGGGCATGCCGGCCCCGCCGCCGGTGTCGCCGGGGTGATCAAGATGGTGCAGGCAATGCGGCACGAACTGCTACCGCGCACGCTGCACGTGGACGAGCCGTCCCCGCACGTCGACTGGGAGGCCGGCGAGGTCGAGCTGCTCCTCGAGGACCAGCCCTGGAAGACCGACGGCCGGCCACGCCGGGCCGGTGTCTCGGCTTTCGGCATGAGCGGCACCAATGCGCATGTGATTCTGGAGGAGGCCCCGGCACCGGATCCGCTGCCGCGGTCCACCGACCGGCGGCCGCCCGCCGTACCGGTGCTGATCTCGGCGCGTTCCCGGGCCGCGCTGCGGGCGCAGGCAGATCGGCTGCACACCGCTCTGCTCGACAACCCGGGCCTCGACCTGGTCGACATCGGCTTCTCGATGGCGACGACCCGTGCGGCACTGCCGCGGCGGGCCGCGGTCGCGGCCCGGGACCGGGGCGAGCTGCTCGATGGGCTGGCGGCGCTGGCCGGCGACAAGCCGGCCGAGCACACCGTCGACGGCAAGGTGCTGGATGGCAAGACGGTGTTCGTGTTCCCGGGCCACGGTTCGCACTGGACCGAGATGGCGGTGCGACTGCTGGACACCGCACCGCCGTTCGCGGACGAGATCGCGGCCTGCACGAAGGCGTTCGAGCCGTATGCGGACTGGAACCTGGAGGACGTGCTGCGTGGTGCGCCGGGTGCGCCGTCGATGGACGTGGTCGACGGGGTGATCCCGCTGAACGTGCTGCAACTGGCGATGTTCTCGGTGATGGTCTCGCTGGCGGCATTGTGGCGAGCCCACGGTGTGGAACCGGATGTGGTGGTCGGTCACTCACAGGGTGAGGTCGCCGCCGCCTACGTCGCCGGTGCCCTGTCGCTCGAGGACGCCGCCCGGATCGTGGCGATGCGAAACCGGCTCGCGCACGACCGGTTGCCCAACGACGCGGGCCTGTTGTGGATCGGGGCATCGGACGACGAGGTCGAACGGCGTGTCGCCGCATACGCCGGGAGGGCCTCGGTCGCCGTGGTGAACAGCCCGGTCTCCGTGGTGCTCGCCGGTGACGCCGACGTCCTGGTAGAGGTACAGGCCGAGTGCGAGCGCGACGGGCTGCGAACCCGGGCGCTCGGTTCGGCGTTCGCCTCGCACACCGCCGCGGTCGAGGCCATCGAAGCCGAGCTGGTGGAGTCGCTGGCATCGGTGGCCCCCCGTGCGAGCCGGGTGCCGTTCTACTCCACGGCGGTCGGCGGATACGTCGACGCCGTCGGCCTGGACGCGACCTACTGGTACAAGAACATCCGGAACCAGGTCGGTTTCGAATCCGCGATCTGCGCGCTGATCGACGACGGCGCGGCCCGCTTCGTGGAGGTGTCGCCCCATCCGGTGCTGACGACCGCGATCGAGCAGACCGCCACGGCACACGACACCGAGGGCCGGGTCGCGACGGTCGCGACGATCGGGACGCTCCGGCGCGACGAAGGCGGCCTGGACCGGTTCGCGCTGTCGCTGGCCGAGGCGCACACGGCCGGTGTCGAAGTGGACTGGGCCGGCTTCTACGCCGGGACCGGGGCCGCGCGGGTGTCCCTGCCGACCTACGCGTTCCAGCGGAAGCGGTACTGGCTGGCGCCGGCCGCGTCCGGACCGGGTGTCCCGAGCGCGGCGCCGCCCGCCGAACACAGCGACGAGGACGCGGACGACGAGGGCGGAGTGCTGGTGCGACAGCTGGCCGCCGTTCCCGCGGACGAGCGGGAGGCGCTGGCGCAGAAGGTGATCCGGACGCAGGTCGCGGCCGTCCTCGGACACGAGTCCGGTGACGCGGTCGAATCGGACCAGGGCTTCTGGGAGATGGGCTTCAACTCGGTCGGCGTGGTCCGGTTGTGCAATCGCCTGCACCGGGTGACCGGCGTGCAGGTGGCAACGACCGTCATCTTCGAACACCCCGACGCCATCGGCCTGGCCCGCTGGCTCGTCACGCATCTGGCGGACGAGGTGGCGGCGGCCGAGGCGAATCCCGCGTCCGGCGACGCCGGCGAGCGTGAGCCGAGCGGTGTGGCCGAGCGTGCCGGGTCCGCACCGGACGGTTCCGCGTCCCGCGGGTCCACGGCCACCGGATCCGGGCGGTCCACGGCCACCGGCCTCGCCCCGGACAGCCGCTCCACGTTCACGTCGCTGGTCCGGCACGCCCATGCCGAGGGCGAGCTCGACCGGGCGATGAGCTGGCTGATGGAGGCCTCCCGATTCCGCCCGGCCTTCACCTCGCCCGCGGAACTGCCGGAGAACAGCGGACGGGTGGTGCGGCTCGCCAAGGGCGATGCGGGGCAGGCGGCCATCGTCTGCGTACCGTCGTTCGCCGTCGGTTCGGGCCCGCACCTGTTCCTGGCGCTCGCCGGAGGGCTGTCCGGCCGTGACGTGTTCTCCTGCTCGCTGCCCGGCTTCCGCGACGGCGAGCCGCTGCCCGGGTCCTGGAACACCGTCATCGGGATGCTCGCGGACGGGATCCGGCAGGCCGTCGGTGACAGCGAGGTGGTTCTCGTCGGCTACTCCATCGGCGGCGCCGTCGCGCATGCGCTGGCCGCCGAACTGGAACGCACGGGTCGGGCCGCGGCGGGCCTGGTCCTGCTCGACTCACCGGATCCGCGGTCCGTCGTCGAGAACGAGGGCGGCGCGTTCGAGTCGAGCATGGACGCGTTGCTCAACGGCGACCGCGACCTCGCCTTCGACGACTCCGGCTGGCTGGCGATGGGCGCTTACCTGCGCCTGCTGGCCGAGCGCGGCGACACCGGCGTCCAGACTCCGCGCCTGTACCTCCGGGCCAACGACACGCATTCCTGGCCCGCGTGGGATGTCGGCGGCGATGTGGTGGACCTCGACGCCGGCCACTTCGAACTGCTCAATGACCCGGAGTGCGCGGCGGCCGTCGAGAAGTGGGTCCAGTGCGGATTTTCTGCTGCCTCAGGTTTGTACGACAAGGAGAAGTGATGACCCCTCCCGACGCGAACGACGTAGCGGTCGAGGACGGCGCCGGGCGCTGCCCGGTCGACCACACCGCGCAGCCGGAGGAGACGGTGATCCCGTCCTCGGAGGTGCCGGGTCCGGCACTGGGCCAGCGGGAGCAAATGGCGCGGTGGGCCAAGGCACGCACCGATTTCCTGATCGAGTGCAAGCGACTGTACGGATCCCGGTTCCGGCTGGGCTTCCTGCCGGGCGTCGAGTTCTTCGTGCTCACCGACCCGGACGAGGTGCGGGCCGTCTACCAGGCACCACGCACCAGCCTGCACTGCGGCAACTCGAACGGTGCGCTGGAGAAGTACTTCGGCAACACCGGGCTCGCCTTCCTCGACGAGGGCGAGCATCTGGCCCGCCGCAAGGCCCTCACCCGCAGCTTCAAGGGTGCGGCCTTCTCCCGCATCACCGAAGCGGTGGAGCAGATCACGGTGGACGCGGTCGCGCAGTGGCCGCGTGACGAGGTCGTCGACATGCACCCGCTGGTGCACCGCTGGGCGATGAACGTGATCCGGGAAGTCGTGTTCGGCAAGGTGACCCCGACCTGCTGGCCTCAGCTGCTCGACGCGCTGATGGATCTGCTCGAGCTCAACACCTACCCCACCGCGATGCTGATGATCGACCGGTGGTCACCGGCGAAGAAGCGGCTCATGAAGAAGCGGCCCGGCACCGGGCTCAAGGACTTCTGGAGGAACCGGCCCCGGGTCGACGCACTGATCGCCCAGGCGGTGGCCGAGCGCGTGGAGCGCGGTGAGCTCGGCAACGACATGCTGTCGGTCCTGCTCGGCATCGAGCGCGAGGACGGCTCGTCCCTGTCGGGCACGGAAATACGCGACGAGATCATGACCATGTTCGTCGCCGGCACCGTGACGACCGTGTCCGCGGTCTGCTGGTCGGTGGAGCACTTCTCCCGGGATACGGAGCGGCTCGGCAGGCTGCGTGACGAGATCGCCGAGGGAGCGTCCGAGGAGTACCTCACCGCCGCGGTGCACGAGGTGCTGCGGCTCAACCCGCCGCTGCCGAACAATCTGGCGCGTCAGGTCATGGAGCCGATTGTGATCGGCGGCGTGCGGTACGAGCCCGGTCAGCTGCTGGTGCCGAGCGCGGAGCTGATGAACAACGACCCGGAGCGCTACCCCGAGCCGGAGAAGTACCGCCCGGAGCGGTTCCTCGGCGTGCAGCCGGGCCAGTACACGTGGATCCCGTTCGGCGGCGGGCACACCCGCTGCATGGGTGACCGGATCGCGATCCACGAGATCAAGGTCATGCTGCGCGAGCTGGTGACCCACGTCGACTTCGAGCCTGCCGAGGCGGATCCGGCGAAGGCGGTGCCGCGTGGTCCGGTCGTGGTGCCCGAGCGCGGTCCGCGGATGGTGCTGCGCCCCCGGACCGCGGTGGCGGCCGGGAACTGACTGCGGATATTCAGTGAACAAGGAGATTTTTGTGTCTGTCCCCTTTACCACCGGTGTGCACCGGCTCGCGCCGGAGACGTTCGCCTATGTCCAAGGCAGTCGCGCCACCGGGTACGCCAACGCGGGCCTGGTGTGCAGCGGTGACGAAGCGTTGCTTGTGGACACGTTCTACACCCTCGGCCAGACTCGGCAGATGCTGTCGGCCATCGCCGAAGCGGTGCCTACGACCGACATCTGCTGGGTGGTGAACACCCACCACGACGGTGATCACTGGTGGGGCAACCAGCTCGTGGCGGACGCCATGATCGTGTCCTCCACCGCGGCGGCGCGGAAGATGCGCCACGCCGGTCCGGAGACCGTGGCCCCGTTCCTGTCCGCCGACACCGACCCCCGGCTGCGCGCGTACGTGGAGCCCTTCGACTTCTCCGGCATCACCCCGACCTACCCGACGATCACGTTCGGCGGGGAACTCGAGTTGACCGTGGGCAAGCGGACCGTGCGGCTGATCGAGGTCGGCCCTGCCCACACCGATGGCGATGTCATCATCCACGTTCCCGATGAACGAGTCGTGTACGCCGGCGACATCCTCATGTTCGGCTCCCATGGTGTCGTCCACTCCGGCCCCATCGACAACTGCATCCGCGCCTGCGAATCGATTCTCGAACTCGATGCCGAGACCGTCGTCCCCGGCCACGGCCCGGTTGGCGGCAAACAGGAGGTGGTCCGGGCCCGCGACTACCTCGAGCGGGTGAAGGCCCACGCCACCGCCGCCCACCAGCAGGGCAAGTCCCCCCTGGAGGCCGCACGCGAATTCGATCTCAGCGAGTTCGCCGACCTCGACAACGCCGAACGCCTCATCCTCAACATCGGTGCCGTCTATCGCGAACTCAACGGCGACGGCACACCGGGAATGAGCCCGCTGCTGCACCAGATGGTGGAGCTGAAGGAGTCCCTGGAAGCCACGGTGACGGCATGACGCGTCAGAACACCGTTCCCCGTATGGCCCCCGCGCCCGCGGAGCAGGTCCGTGCCCTGCTCGGGATGCCCGCCGCCGTGCAGTCCGACCCCGACGGCCCGCTGTCGCACATGGTCGGCCAGCCCGTGATCAACATCCTGGGCGTCCTCGGCAACCACCCCGCTCTGCTGTCCGGGGTGAACCCGATGCTCTCCGCGCTCGGCCAGGGGAAGCTGACCTTGCGCGACCGAGAGCTGATGGTGCTGCGGGTGGGGTACGTCCTGCAGTCGCACTACGAGTGGGCCCATCATGTGGCGATCGGCTCCAAGGCCGGTCTCACCGAGGAGGAGATCGCCCGGGTCCCCGCCGGCCCGGACGCCCCCGGCTGGTCCGAGCACGACGCCGCCCTGCTGCGGGCGGTCGACGAGCTGCGCGGTCCGGAGGCCAGGCTGTCCGACCGGACGTGGCAGCAGCTCTCGTCCGCGTACGACGCACAGCAGATGCTGGAAGTGCTGGCCATTGTCGGCGCGTATTCGATGCTCGCCTACATCCTCAAATCCTGCGACGTCGCCATCGACGACTGGCTCACCGACCCGGCAGACCTGCCAAGACCCCAAGGAGAATGAGGAAAATGACCCCGGTCACCGGCTCCGTGCAAGAAGAAACCATCGGAACGGACTTCTTCGACGATCCGCACAAGTACTACCGCCGCTGGCGTAAGAGCGGGCCCGTTCTCCGGGTCCGTCGGCCCAGTGGTCTGCCGCACTGGCTGATCACCGGTTACGACGAAGCCCGTGCCGCACTCGCGGATCCGCGGATGCGTAAGAACGTCACCGATCTCTACGAGATCCTGCGCCACGCCTCCCCCGACGGGAGGGGCGCCGGCGCCTCGGAACTGCTGTCATCGCACATGCTGAACAGTGATCCGCCCGAGCACACCCGGCTGCGGAAGCTCGTCGGCCGGGAGTTCACCGGGCGACGTGTCGCCGCCCTGCGGCCGCGCATCGAGCACATCACCAAGGACCTGCTCGACCAGATGGACGGCCAGGACGAAGTCGACCTGATCGAGGGGTTGGCGGCACCGTTGCCGGTCATGGTGATCTGCGAACTGCTCGGTGTGCCGTTCGACGATCGTGAGAACTTCCAGAAGTGGTCCAAGGTCCTGCTGGATGCCGATCCCAATGTCGACATGGCCGCGGTCTCGCAGCAGATGAGTGATTATCTGGCTGCTTTGCTGGAGGCCAAGCGTGCCGCACCCGGTAACGACCTGTTGTCCGGGTTGGTCACCGCCGGCGAGGACGGTGATCAGCTCAGCGTGGATGAGCTGATCGCGATGGCGTTCCTGTTGTTGGTCGCGGGGCACGAGACGGCGCTGCACCTGATCGGCAACGGTGTCTACATGATGTTGCGGGATCGGGAGGCGTTCGAGGCGTTGCGGGCGCACCCGGACCGGATTCCCGCCGCGACGGAGGAGGTGCTCCGTCGTTTCGGCCCGGTCGGTTGGGCAACGATGCGGTACACCGGTGAGGACGTCAGCGTCGGTGGTGTCGACATCCCCGCCGGAGAGCTCGTGTGCATCTCGCTCGACGCGGCCAATCACGACCCCGCGTACAACGACGAGCCGCCCCGGCTGCACCAGGTGGAAGAGAGCCCCAAGCACCTGGCCTTCGGGCACGGTATCCACTTCTGCCTCGGCGCCCCGCTGGGCCGGCTGGAGGCGAACGTCGCGTTCACCCAGCTGCTGGAACGGTTCGGTGGGTTGCGGCTGGCGGATCCCGACTTCTTCCCCGACTGGCGGATCGGCTTCATGCGCGGTTTCGGTTCCCTGCCGGTGCGCCTGAGGTGAGTGACGCTGCGACTGCGGTGTCGGCCGGGGAGCAAGTGAGATCGGTGAAAAAGGTCAGGGAATCGATGAGGAGTTTCTTCTCATTGCGTATTCCGAATTCGGAGTTGACGGCATGACTGAAGCGAAACACAAGCAACGACTGTTCGAATTGGCATTCGGGCATATGGCCACGCAGACGGTCGCCACCGCGGTGCGTCTGGGGGTGGCCGACACACTCGGCGACGGTGAGCGGACCGGCACCGAGCTCGCCGCCGCGCTCGACACGGACGCAGCGGCGACAACCCAGCTGTGCAGTGCGCTCGCCGCGCTCGGGATACTGACCCAGGCGGTGTCCGGGGAGTTCCGGTTGACCGAGGTCGGCGCCCTGCTGCGTACTGACCGGGCCGATTCGTTGCACTCCTTCACACGGACGTTCACCGATCCGGCAGTACAGGGGGCGTGGCGTGAACTGGACACCGCCGTACGCACCGGAAGCGCTACCTTCAACACCGTATTCGGAAAGTCGTTCTTCGAGTACGTCGCGGGCGATCCGGAACTGTCGACCCACTTCCCCGCCGCCTTGAGGCAAAGCGCCCTGCAGACCGCGGAAGCGCTACCGCATCACTACGATTTCGCCGCTTTCGACACCGTGGCCGATATCGGTGGCGGCAGCGGCGCGGTGCTCGCCGCCATCCTGGCCGCCCATCCCGGCCTGCGCGGCATCCTGTACGACACCGTCGCGGCGGTCGACACGTCCGAAGCGACCCTGACGGCGGCCGGAGTCGCCGACCGCTGCACCGTGATGTCCGGCGACATCGGGACCGAGATACCCGCCGGTGCCGACCTCTACCTGATCAAGAACGTCGTGCACTACGCCGATGACGATCGCGCGGTCACGGTTCTCGGCAACATCAGGCGAGTGATTCCCCCGCATGGCCGCCTGCTCATCGTGGATCCGGTCATGCCCAATACCGTCGACGGCTCTCTCCCGGACACGATGTACCTCAGCGATCTCCACATGCGGCTCATCGGCGCCGGCCAGGGACGTACCAAGGCCGAGTTCGAAAGCCTCTGTGCCCGTGCCGGCTTCCCCGTCACCGAGTTCGCCCTGCTGCCCGCTCCGATGGCCTTCTCACTGATCGAGGCGCTCCCCGGGGACAGCGACCACTGACAACCAACGGGCAACGGACACGTCCACGCCGGCACCGTCGGCGGAAGCAGTCCAGTTACTGCCACGAGAAGCCGGGATTCAGCCCAAGTGGCTTGTCCCGGCGCTTCGTTGCGCTCTCGACGGCAGCCTGCGGACATTGCCGGCCATTTGGGGAACCGCCGTGGGCGTGGCAGCTTGGTGCACGGTTTTCGGGAACCAGTGATGCACTGAACAGATTTGCTGACGATACGTAACGGCCCGGTTGTATCTGTGGCAGGTTGCTGGCTCCACACCCCCGTTCATCGCCGGCCTGCTCCGGTCGTACGGCATGCTGTTTCTCAGCGCGGCTTGAGCAGCACTGCTCGCCGCCTGAGTTCTCGCGGCAAGGGCGCGGACGCGCCGCACCGTTGCCACGTCGACGATTCATAACGGGGATGAGTCATGGCTGAGGCAGTTCTGTACACAGACCGTCGGCATGTTCCGGATTGAGGAAAATCCGCAGCCGAGCGTTTCTTGACCGATGGACGACGTGGCCCGGAAGCCGTGCCGTTGGCGACGGTGATCCGGTGGCCCGAGACGGAAGACGTGGCATGAAAGCAGTCGAGAACCCGGTCGCCTCGCCGCGTCCGGACGGGGAGGCGTAACTGTGGCCACCGACAAGCACGATCTCGTCGGAGCGCTCCGGAAGTCGGTCAAGGAGACGGAGCGCCTGCGGAAGCAGAACCAGATGCTCGCCGACAGGGCGAGCGAGCCGCTGGCGATCGTGGGCATGAGCTGCCGCTACCCGGGTGGGGTGACATCGCCTGAGGAGCTGTGGGACCTGGTGGCTTCCGGCCGTGACGCGATCTCGGAGTTCCCCGACGACCGCGGCTGGGACCTGGACCGGCTGTACCACCCCGACCCGGACCACCCCGGCACCGCCTACACGCGCGAGGGCGGATTCGCCCCCCGGATCGCCGACTTCGACGCCGAGTTCTTCGGCATCACCCCCCGTGAGGCCCTGTCCATGGACCCGCAGCAGCGGGTCCTGCTGGAGGGCGCCTGGGAGGCGTTCGAGAACGCCGGGATCGACCCGACGACGCTGCGCGGCAGCGACACCGGCGTCTTCATCGGCACGATGCACTCGGACTACCAGTACATCGCCGGGACGAGCAACCAGCACGAGGAGATCGAGGGCTACCTCATGATCTCCTCTGCGGCCAGTGTCGCGTCCGGCCGTATCAGCTATACGTTCGGCTTCGAGGGCCCTGCCGTCACCGTGGACACCGCGTGCTCGGCCTCGCTGGTCGCGATCGCCCAGGCGTGCGCGTCCCTCCGGTCCAGGGAATGCTCCCTCGCCGTCACCGGCGGCATCACGGTGCTCTCCCGGCCGAACATCTTCACCGAGTTCAGCCGTCAGCGCGCGATCTCACCGGACGGCCGGTGCAAGGCATACAGCGCCGCCGCGGACGGGGTCGGCTGGGGCGAGGGCTCGGGCCTGCTCCTGCTGGAGCGGCTGTCGGACGCGCGCCGCAACGGTCACCGGATCCTGGGCCTGGTGCGCGGCGCCGCGGTGAACCAGGACGGTGCGAGCAACGGCCTGACGGCGCCGAACGGGCCGTCGCAGGAGCGGGTGATCCGCGCGGCCCTGGCCAACGCGGGCCTGCGCCCCTCCGAGGTGGACGCGGTCGAGGGGCACGGCACCGGCACGACCCTGGGCGACCCCATCGAGGCCGAGGCCCTGCTGGCCACGTACGGCCGCGAGCGCGACGGCGAGCCGCTCTGGCTCGGCTCGATCAAGTCCAACATCGGACACACGCAGGCCGCCGCCGGGGTGGCCGGTGTGATCAAGATGGTGATGGCCATGCGGAACGACATGGTGCCTCCCACCCTGCACGTGAACGAGCCGTCGCCGCACGTGAACTGGGAATCGGGCGCCATCCGGCTGCCGAACGAGGCGCATGAGTGGCCGGCCTCCGAGCGCCCCCGCCGTGCCGGCGTGTCCTCGTTCGGTATCAGCGGCACCAACGCGCATGTGATCCTGGAGGAGGCACCCGCCGAGGAACAGGCGGAGGAGCAGGCCGCGGCGGCGCCGTTCCCGGTGCTGCCGGTACCGCTCTCGGCCCGGAGCGAGGCGGCACTGCGGGAGCAGGCCGACCGCCTGCGGGCCCTGCTGATCGCCCACCCGGACACCTCCGTCACGGACATCGCCTACTCGGCGGCGACCACCCGGGCACACCTGGACCACCGTGCGGTGGTCGTGGCCACCGACCGCGGCACGCTGCTGACCGGGCTGAGCGATCTGTCCTCGGCCGAGGCCGCGGCGAATGTCGTCGAGGGCCGCCCGGTGAGTGGCAAGACGGTGTTCGTCTTCCCGGGGCAGGGTTCGCAGTGGGCCGGAATGGCC
>NZ_JAERRF010000020.1 GCF_016741875.1 Streptomyces coffeae
TTCGGCTTTCCCTGCCCCGCTCCGAGGGAAGCCGGATTCCTCCCCAGGCTGAAGCCTGGGGCATCCTCCGGGAGATTCGGTGAACAGTCGGATCTCGTTGCAGTGAGCGGGATCAGCGTCTGGGGCGGGATGGCGGGCGTGTTCGTCGGGGACTGTGCAGGACGTCAGTGCTGGCTCGCGTCGGCGCTCATGAACCCGGGCGGGTAGCTCGATGGCGAGGTCGTACCACCACACGCCCGAGGGGTCCCGGCACCCACCGACCACCATCGCTGTCAGGTGCTGACCGTCCGGAAGCGTGACGTCGGCCAACGGGGCAGCGTCCGGTGTGCGATCGCCCTCATCATCCATCAGGGAGTCGAGGCGGCGTCGGGCGCCGCGATGTGCTGGAGTGCCTCCGCAAACGTCCGGCTTCACCACCCCACATCACATCTCCGACTCCCCCGGGTCACATTGACGACTCCCTCGGGCTGGGTGCTCCCCACCGGCGCCTGGGAGAAATTCTGATCCACCGCACGACGCTCTACTACCGACTGACGCAGATCGAGAACAGCACCGGATGGGACCTGGAGAACGGCCGCACCGGCTCACCCTGCACCTGGTGCTGAAGATGCAGCGCCTCCTCGACAGCGGCATCCCGGCACTCCTACGAGGAGAGGACAAGCGAGGGCAAAGTTCCTCACGCCTCGCGATTCCCGTTGTGATGCCGAGTGCCTGGGCCTGACGGGCCGTCGCCCTCGTCGCCTCGGCGGCCGCACGGGGAGACCGAGGTCTGCGTGCAGGGTGAAGGAGAGCGTGTCGGAACCATCGGTGACCTGGATTAGGGCGTCGTCAAGTAGTGGCTCCGTGAGAGATGTGGGGGATCCTCGGACGAGGTGCAGGGCTTCAGATTCGGCCGTCGTAGGCGTGGCGCGGCAGCCTGCAGGAGATGACGCTAAACACGGATGCGGTGAGCGCCTGTTCGATGGCCGCGGCCAGTTCCTCGCGGGAATCGACGTCGAATCCGAGGCCGCCAAGCGAACGGCCCACGGCGGCGAAGTCGGTACCGAGGAAGTCGACGCCGAGGTTCGGCTGTCCGTTGGCGCGTTGCTTGATCTCGATCAGGGACAGTGATTCGTCGGCGAAGACGAACACGATGACCAGGGTTTCGGCGTCGCGTGCCGTGGCCAGTTCACCCAGTGTCATCTCCAGGCACGCGTCCCCCGTGAACACCGCCACGGGGCGCGAGGGGTCGGCCAGTTTGGCGCCGATGCCCAGTGGCAGGGAGCTGCCCATGGTGCACAGCCCTGACGATTGCATGAGCGTTCGCGGTTCGAAGCAGGTCCAGGTCTGGCTGAGCAGGATGCGGTGTGCTCCGCTGTCGACCGAGGCGATGGTGTCAGGCGGAAGCATACGGCGGGCGACATCGACAACGGCGGCTGGTCCCCACGGTTCGTCGAGGCGGTAGATGTGCGCGAGCTGATGCTTGACGCGGGCCGTCTCGTCGGGCCGCCACGTCGAGGATTTGTCCAGTCCGTCGAACAGTGCCTTGAGGCCGCTTCGGATATCGCCGACGAAACTGTGCGAGGCCTGGTGCATGTAGTGGGTGTTACGGCAGGCGGAGAATTCGATCACGCGGTGCCGTTCGTCCCACACATTGCGCCACCCTACGCGCATCTCGATGGGGTCGTACCCGGCCAGCAGGATCAGATCCGCGCTCCGGACGACGGGCAGCAGCACCTCATCGGCGCGCGGAGACAGGCCTGCGCCACCGAGGACCAGCTCGTGGCGTTCGTCCACGATCCCCTTGGCCTTGTAGGTGGTGATCAGCGGGATGTCGAACTCGTCGACCAGGCGACGGATCTCGTCCTCGGCGTGGTGGTGCAGTGCCTCAACGCCGGCGATGAGCACCGGTCGGCTTGCCTCTGCCAGCCACTTCCGGGCCTGCGTGAGTTCGTCCGAAGCCGCCGGCGCGCTCGCGGCGGGCGGAGTGCGGCGGGTTCCCGTCGCAGGCGTTGTTTGCTGCGTGGCGACGGAGATCGGCACGTCGATGTGCACGGGGCCGGGTGGATCGTCGATCGCGATCGCGATCGCCTTGTCGATCAGCGCCTCGGCCGCCGCGGGTGTCATGCGCAGCGATGCCTTGGTGATCGGCTTCATCAGCGCCGCGTGGTCGAAAACCTGGTGGCTATAGGTGGCGGCCTCATCCTCGTCGACGCAGCCGGTGATGAACAGCATCGGCACGCGATCCTGCCAGGCGTTGGCCACGACGTTGGTCGCGTTCGCGACCCCGGGACCGAGCGTCGCGATCAGAACTCCGGGGGCGCCGCTGCGGTGGAACACGCCCTCGGCCATGAACCCACCCGAGTTCTCGTGTTTGACCAGCGTGAACTTGACACCTGCCTCGTGAATTCCCCGCATGAGGGCGAGTACCTCGCCACCGGGGATGCCGAATGCGTGCCGGCAGCCTGCTTCGTGCAGCCGTCGGCCGATGACCTGTGCGACTGTGGGAGATGCCATTACTCGGCCTTGTCAGGTGAGGGCTTGGGCTTGCGGAGGTAGCCATTGCGCGTTTGGGGCAGCTTCATCCCCAACACTGAACTGGCGAGCTGAGTGCGCAGAATCTGCGCGGTACCGCCTGCGATGGTGAACATGCGCGCGTCGCGGACGTGCCGCTCGAGCGGGAGGTCCCTGCCGTAACCAGAGGAACCGTGGATCTGCAGCGCGTCATTGGTGACCTTGCAGGCCATCTCGGCCGCAAAGATCTTGGCTTGCGCCGCGGACGCCATGTCCGGGAAGTCCCCTTGGCCGCCGCACGCGGCCGCCCGCAGCAGGTGCCGCGCCGCGGCTATCTGTGTGGCCATGTCGGCCAACATCCACTGCAAGCCCTGGAACTCGGCGATCGGCCGGCCGAACTGATGGCGGTGCTTGGCGTAGGCGACGGCCTCCTCGAAAGCTCCCTGTGCGATGCCCAGCGCCACCGTCCCCGCGCCTACGCGCTGTGCGTTGTAGGCCTGCATCAGTTGAGCGAAGCCGCGCTCCAACCCGCCTGGCGGCACGACCAGCATCGACTTGTGAATCATCAGGTCATGGAATTCCAGGTGGGTTTCCGGAATGCCCCGCACGCCCATCGCGCGGGTGCGTTTGGTCACCACTATTTCGCCAGGTGAGTTCTCGCCTTCGCGCAGGCAGATGAAGGCGCCGATACCCTGCTCCACACCATCGTCGACAACGCGGGCGAAGATCAGGTGCAGGCGGGAGACCCCGCCACCGGTGATCCAGTATTTCTCGCCGTTGAGGTAGTAATGCTCGCCGTGCCGGTCGGCGCGGGTGGTCATCTCGCTGGCGGCGCTTCCTGCTCCCGGTTCCGAGATGCAGATCGCGGGTTTGTCGCCGGCCAGCACGGCAGCGGCGGCGAGGCGGCGCTGTTCCTCCGTGCCGTAGCGCATGATCGCGCCGATCGCACCCATGTTCGCTTCGACCGTGATGCGGCCCATGGTGGCGCATGCCTTGGCGATTTCCTCGATGACCAGCACGGTGTCGAGGTAGCTCAACCCACGCCCGCCCAGGCTGGCGGGAATGGTCATGCCCATGAACCCGGCGTCACGCAGCTTGGCCACGTTGTCCCAGGGGTAGGCCTCCGTGCGGTCGGTTTCCGCCGCCGTCGGCGCGAACTCCCGCCGGGCAAGCTCACGTGCCTGAGCCTGCAAGGCCATCTGCTCGAAAGTTAGCTCGTACATGACTCACCTTTGTGGGCAGTGGTCGACGGCCCGGACCGAAGCCAGTCGTCGAGGACCTGGTCGCGGTGTTCGTTCAAGCGCGGCGGAACCCGCCGGTATGTGGGCGGCGTGGCAGACATCCGCAGCGGGTTGGCCAACAGCGTGATCTCGCGGGCTTCGGCCCAGTCACACGGCATGCGCACCTCGGCACCACGGGCCACCACATGCGGATCGGCGAAGACCTCGGCCAGGTCGTTGACCGGACCGCACGGCACGCCCACGGCTTGAAGCTCGTCCAGCCAGCGGCTGCGAGGTCGTGCTCGTAGTCGCTGCGCGACGCGCGCGCACAGCTCCTCGCGGTGCGCCACACGCTCAGGATTGGTGGCAAAGCGGCTGTCGGTGGCAAGTTCGTCCGCGCCGGCGACCGTGCAGAAACGAGCGAACTGCGAGTCGTTGCCCACTGCGAGGATCATCGGCGCGTCACTGGTGTCGAACACCTGGTACGGCACGATGTTGGGGTGTCCGTTGCCCAGGCGCCTGGGCACTGTCCGAGACAGCAGGTAGTTGGTGCCCGCGTTGGCCAGCCACGCGATCTGCGTGTCCATCAACGAGATGTCGATGTACTGCCCGGCACCGCTGGCCTGCCGGTGGTGCAGGGCGGCCAGAATGCCTGCGACCGCATACATGCCCGTCATCACGTCGGCGATGCCGACGCCGGTCTTCATCGGTTCACCGTCCGGCTCACCCGTCAGGCTCATGATCCCGCCCATGCCCTGGATCAGGAAGTCGTAGCCGGGCCGGTCCGCGTAGGCTCCCGTCTGCCCGAAACCGGTGATCGAGCAGTAGATCAGGCGCGGATGCCGCCCCCGAAGCTGGTCATAGGCCAACCCGTAGCGCGCGAGGCTGCCCGGTTTGTGGTTTTCCACCAGCACATCCGCGCGCGTGACGAGTTCGAGCACCAGCTCGCGTCCCGCTGGACTGGCCAGGTCGATGGCGATCGAGCGCTTGTTGCGGTTGGCGCACAGGTAGTAGGCACTTTCCGCGGTTGGCCGACCGTCGACGCCGGGGACATAGGGAGGGCCCCACCGGCGGGTGTCGTCGCCTTCGCCAGGCTTCTCGACTTTCACCACGTCCGCTCCGAGGTCCCCGAGCAACTGGGTCGCGGTCGGGCCGGCAAGGATCCGGGAAAGGTCCAGAACTCGCACTCCGGCGAGAGCCTCGGGCGGCAAGCCGTTCATGACAGCCGCTCCAGCGCGGCGGCCAGCCGGTCGGCGGCCAGGTGCAGCCTGTCATCCGAGGTCGCATAGGACAGCCGGATGAAGCCGGGCATACCGAAGCCGGAACCGGGGACGACGGCCACGCCTTCGTCGAGCAGGTATGAGGCGAACACGACGTCGTCGCTGATCATCCGGCCGTCCGGCGCGGTGCGCCCGAGAAACGCTCGCACGTCGGGGAACAGATAGAAGGCGCCGTTCGGGCGGGGTGCGCGCAGCCCATGGATCCCGGCGAACCGCTCGAGCAGCAGATCGCGGCGGTGCTGGAAGACCTGACAACGGCGCCGTACCTCGTCCTGCGGCCCGTCGAGCGCGGCTGCTGCCGCAGCCTGCGACACCGAGGACGTGTGCGAATTGATCTGCATTTGGATCTTGGTCATCGCCTCGACCAGGGCACGCGGCCCGCACGCGTAGCCGACGCGCCAACCGGTCATCGCATACGCTTTCGAAACCCCGTTGACGGTCAGGATGCGGTGGCGCAGGTCGGGTGCGATCTCAGCCAGTGTCGCGAAGCGCGTGCCGTCGAAGAGGATGTGCTCATAGATGTCGTCACTCAGGATCAGGAAGTCTCGGTGATGGCTGCGGCGTACCACCTCGGCGAAGGCGAGCAACTGCTCGGCGGTGTAAGCGGTGCCGGAGGGATTGCTCGGCGAGTTCAGCACCAGCCACTTCGTTCGCGCGGTGATCGCAGCCGCCAGCGCCTGCGGCTGTGCTGCGTAGCCGGTATCCGGTGAGGTCTCCAGTGCCCTCAGCACGCCGCCGTTCATGCCGACGATGTCGGCATAGGACGCCCAATAGGGCGCCGGGATCAGGACCTCGTCACCGGGGGTGAGGGTGGCCAGGAACGCCTGGTAGATCACCTGTTTGGCTCCGCAGCCCACGGTGACGTCGGCAGCGGTGCACGGGATGCCGTTGTGGCCCTGGAACTTGCGGACGATCGCCTCCCGCAAAGGCACCGAACCGTTGATCGGGGTATACCGGGTTTGGCCTGCGGCGATCGCCCGGACCGCGGCCTCGCCGACATGTTCGGGTGTGGGGAAGTCCGGCTCACCGAGCGTCATGTCGACTACGCTGCGGCCCGCGCGTACCGCCTGCCGGGTCTGCTCTGCCATCACCTGGATCGGTGACGGCCGCAGCTTGCTGAGCGTGGTGGAGAACATGAAAGACAGGACTCCTTTGTGCTACGCCGAGCCCAGTTGTGGACTGACAACTCGCAGCCTAGGATTCAGGTCCCTCATCAACAATTGAAGTTGGATTCAACATGAAGGGTCCCGGTGCGTTCCCGACGCTCAAGCAATTGAACCTGTTCCTGGCCCTGGTCAACTCCGACACCATTGCGAGCGCCGGGGCCAGTCTCGGCATGACCTCGTCAGCCACCAGTCACGCGCTGCGGGCACTCGAAGCCACTCTCGGGACGGCAGTCGTCGACCGCAACGCACCCGGCGTCGAGCTGACTTACGCCGGGCAGCAGATCCTCCCCCACGTCCGCGACGTCTTCGCGGCGCTGCAGTTGATCCAGACCACCGCAGCCGCCAGCGCGGGCTTGAAAGCCGGCCTGCTGCGGATCGGCTCGTTCGGCGCCAGCTCCTCACTCACCCTGCTCCCGCCGCTGCTCGCCGGGTTCCGGAAGCGCTACCCGGGAGTCGAGGTGTACGTGACCGAGAAGACCGACCTCGAAATCGAGCAGGACCTGACCGAGCGGCGCATCGAGATCGGCGTGGTCACCCTGCCGAAACCGCAGTTCGACACCCTGCCGCTGGCCGTCGACGATATGGTCGCGGTCGTCCCGGAGCGGCACGAGCTCGCCGACACCGACCCCATCGACCTGCGTGACCTGGGGCAGCATCCCGTCATCCTCACCCACGCCGGCTCCCAGGAGCTGATCGCCCGCATGTTCACCCGCGCGGGCATCCAGCCGAAGGTGACGCACGAACTGCAGCAGCTGATCTCGCTCCTCGAGTTCGTGGCTCAGGGGCACGGCGTCTCGATCGTGGCATCGCTTGCTCTTCCCGACCACCATGACGGCGTCGTCTACCGCAGGATCACCCCACGCTCATCACGACGAGTCGGCCTGGCATGTCTCAACGAGGGACGGCTCTCCCCTGCGGCGGCGGCACTGTGGCGTCAGGCTCGAACCATGCACACTCGCGCGGAGTGAGCACCGCCGGTTCACCGTCGAAATCAGCGCCGCGAGCGAGACCAGCCTGGCAAGTAGCGTCGACAGCGCACCCAGCAGGAGCCCACGGCGGCTGGTACTCACAGCTACCGGAACCGCACCGCACCACACCGGCAGTGCGCTTGCCGGAAATCTCATCCGCCCTGGTGGGGTCCGGTGCATCGGGTTTCCCCAAACTTGTGCGCGGGCGCTCGAGCCGATGCTCTCGCGCAGTTGCCGTCAGCGCGTCATGATGATCGATCGTGCTGCTGCGACTGGCTTACCTGGGTGTGTCGAACGCGTTTGCGATGCTTGGCCTGCTGCCGATGACCGACCGGGACAAGGGCGCCGAGATCCTCGCCCTGCGCCACCAGATCACCGTGCTGGAACGCCAACTCGGCAAGGACAAGATCCGGTTCACGCCGAGCGGTCGGGCGTTCCTGACGGCGTTGCTGCACCGGCTGCCACTGCGCGTCCTGCGAAGGTTACGGCTGTTCGTACGCCCCGACACGGTACTGCGTTGGCACCGCGACCTCGTCGCACGCCGCCATGTGCGGCCTCCTGCCGGCCCAAACGCCCGGGACGGCCGCGCACAGTGCGCTCCATCCGTGTCCTGGTGCTGCGCCTGGCGAAGGAGAACCCGAGCTGGGGGTACAGACGTCTACACGGGGAGCTGCTCGTGCTGAGGGTGAAGGTGGGCGCGTCCACCGTCTGGGAGATCCTGAAGGAGGCCGGCATCGACCCGGCGCCCGAGCGGAACTCCAGCACCTGGGCCAACTTCCTTCGCTCCCAGGCTGATGCCCTGCTGGCCTGCGACTTCATGGAAACCGTCACCCCGTCGGGGATGCGGATGTACGTGCTCGCGATGATCGAACACGGCAGTCGCCGGATCCGCATCCTGGGCGCCACCACGCATCCGAGCGCATCCTGGGTAGCGCAAGCAGCGAAGAACCTCGTCATGGACCTCGAAGACCTCGGCTGCCGGGCACAGTTCATGATCCGGGACAGAGACGGGAAGTTCCCGACCTCTTCGGTACCGTCCTCAAGGAGGCGTGGATCGAAGTCGTCCTCAGCGGCATCCAGATGCCAAGGATGAACTCGATCATGGAAAGGTGGATACAGACCTGTCGCCGCGAGCTCCTTGCACGGATGAGGTTTCCGGCTAGGGCAATGACGCCGGCATAGATGAACGGCCACCGGCTGATCCTTCAAGACGACCAAGTCTTTGAAGGAGAGATCAGCACGATGACCGCACCTGACAGTGTGCCCCTGCACGCCCTCACCGAAGACAATCTCGCCGCGGCGAGTCCGGACCTGTTGCGCACGATGGTCAAGACGTTCGCCGATGCGCTGATGTCCGCGGAGGCCGACGACCTCTACGGCGCCGAATACGGGCAGGTCAGTGACGAACGTGTCAACCACCGCAACGGCTACCGCCCTCGCGAGTGGGGCACCCGGGCCAGCACGTCGAACTCGCCATCCCCAAGCTGAGGCAGGGAATCGAAGTCCCAGGTCAGCGCGATAGCCAAGCACCTCGACGAACAGGTCGCCGCGTTCCGTAACCGGCCACTGGACGCCGGCCCATATGCGTTCGTCTGGGTCGACGCCCTGACCCAGAAGGTCCGCGAGGGAGGCCGGATCATCAACATCCACTCGCTGATCGCGGTCGGCGTCAACGCCGGCGGCCACCGCGAGATCCTCGGCATCGACGTCGCCACCGCCGAGGACAGCGCCGGCTGGCTCGCCTTCCTGCGCTCACTGATCGCCCGCCGCCTGGGCGGCGTCCAGCTCGTCATCTCCGACACGCACACCGGGCTGGTGAATGCGATCGGCGCCACCCTGCCTGGCGCCTCGTGGCAGAGATGCCGCACCCACTACGCCCGAAATCTGCTCTGCCAGGTCCCCAAGTCCGCTCAGCCGTGGGTCGCGACCCTGCTGCGGACGGTCTTCGAACAGCCGGATACTGACACGGTCCACGCCCAGATGACACACGTGATGGCCGCCTTGGAGGCCAAGTTCCCCAAAGTGCCGCCGACCACTTGGACGCCGCCCGGTCGGACCTACTGGCGTTCACCGCCTTCCCGCGCGAGATCTGGCGGCAGATCTGGTCGAACAACCCGCAAGAACACCTGAACAAGGAGATCCGCCGCCATCGATGTCGTCGGGATCTTCCCCGATCGCGCGGCCGTGATCCGCGTGGTCGGCGCCGTGCTGACCGAGCAGAACGACGAAAGGACCGAAGCCCGCCGTTACATGGGCCGCGAACTCCTTGCCAAGATCCGCCTCCACCCGATCGACGGAGAAAACGTCGATCCCGCCCTGCCCACCGAACTCACCGCATAGCCAGAAGTCACTTCGGAGAACCGAGCCCGTCAGGCCCCTCGGCCTTTCATCCTTGCCCACATGCCACCGCCCCGCCGCAGGTACGCGATGACCCTGCACTTCCCTTGGGCGGGGCTAGGCTCACGCGTCGGTGTTGCGGACTTTGCATTCGTTGTCCGTCAGGCCGTGGTCCATGCCTTGCTCCCGTTCCATGGCGATCATTGCGGCGGGGCGGAAGTTGAGGATGTACGCGCGGCGCTGCCGGTCGCTCGTCGCGTTGCCGCGCGAGTAGTGCAGGGTGCCGCCTGCGTGTACGGCCGCGGAGCCTGCCGCCAGGGGCACCGAAATGGCGCCCGGCTCGTCCTCGGAGCAGTCGCACTCCAGGGCCCGGCCACCGTTGCCGGACGGGCGGTGCGGGCGTAGCGGCATCGAGTGCGAGCCGGTGACGTACCACATGCAGCCGTTGTCCAGCACTGCCTCGTCGAGCGCCACCCACATCGACACCGCCCGCCGGTCCGGCAGCTTCACCCAGTACGCCGCGTCCTGGTGCCAGGGGGTGACAGTGACGGTGCCGGGGGCCTTGTTGATCAGCATGTCGAAGTCGAGCTCGGCGTCCTGGCCGATCAGGTTGCGGGCCACGGCCAGCGCCCGGTCGTGCAGCGGCAAGTCGAGCAGTTCGGGGCAGAGCACGGAGGGCCACATGATCTGCGTGATGTTCTCCACGGCGCCGTCGCTGCGTGCGGCGCCGTCGCCGAGGTCCGCGCGCCTGTCACCGGCGTCGATCTCACCGGTGAGAAAGCGGTCATAGATCGCGAGATAAGCGGCCGTCTCCGCCGAGGTCAGCAGCTGACCGACGACAGCGTGGCCGTCTCGTGCGAAAGTGTCGGCGACGGTGGTGACAAGTGCGGTGTCCATGAAGAGACCGTAGGACCGGGCGGGAGAGTCATGCGTTCGAAAACCTCCGCCGGAAATCCCTGTACGAGCGACGAGATCGACCTCGTCTCGGCCGCCGGCCGTCACATCCTCGACCTCGCCACACTCGGCCTCGCGCCGCTGCTGGCCCTGGGCCACTACCGCTACCGCGAGGCCCGGCCCGCACTGCCACCGCAGCGCCACCAGCGACTGCTGGGCCTGGCCTTCCCGGCCCGCGGCGAGGTCGCCTTCACCGTGGACGGCGAGCCGCACCCGGTACGCCCGGGACAGGTGCTGCGCATCCCGCCCGGCCACGCCTACCAGACCGGCGAGGTGCAACCCCGCGGCGAGCTGTGGTGGCTGATCCTGCACTACGACAGCGACGCTGAGGACGCGCTGGGCCAGGCCATCGCCGGACTGTGCGCCCAGCCCGGGCCGCTCATCGGCGCCGCCCCGCTACGGGCCGCTTCCAGCCTGGCGCGAGCGGCCGAGCTGGCCGGGCGGGAACCGCGCCGACTCGCCGAAGCGCTGCTGCACCACCACCTGTCCGCGCTGGTCCTGGAACTGGCACTCACCCCACCAGCCACCACCCCACCTGCCGGCCACCCCGACGTGGCACGGGCACTCACCTGGCTCGAGGAGCACCTCGGCGACCCGGTCCAAGCAGCCGACCTGACCGCCATCTCCGGAATGTCGACCAGCCGCTTCTACGAAGCGTTCACCGCCGAGACCGGCACCAGCCCCAAGGACTACCTCCTGCGCAGAAAGACCGAGTACGCCCGCGCCTGGTTGCTGAGAGACCCCGCCACTCCCGTCACCAAGATCGCACACGCCCTCGGCTTCTCCTCCTCCCAACACTTCGCCACCGTCTTCCGCCGCTACCAAGGCGCCGCACCCTCCCAACTACGAAGCCAGTGACCAGAGGTTCCGACGGAATCAGGTCTGTACGTCAAAGGTGGATCTCGAGGTTGGTGACATCTATCTCGCCCAAATGGTGACAGCTGCCGCGAACAGAGCATCGTGGGTTGCGTCCACCCGATCGACGGAGAAAACGTCGATCCCGCCCTTCCCGCCGAACTCACCGCATAGCCTGAAAATGGATCACCGAGTGGCCGTTGATACACCACTCCAGCGGACGTGACCGCCGGTGGCGGCGTACGACGAGTGGAAGGTGCCGCGCGAGAGCGGAGAGCACGGCACGATCGGCCCATGAGAGCCGCGGGCGCTCGATCTGCCGGCGCAGGACAGCGACCTCATGGCGAAGTGCAAGGATCTCGGCGTTGTTCGCGGCGGTCGATCGGCTCAGCAAGAGGAGGCAGCCCAGTAGTCGGCAGAAGATCAGGTAGAGCAGTCGCAGACCCACGATCAGTGATCGTGCCCATACTTGGGCGAACGAAAAGCTCCAGGTCAACCACCGCGCGGCAACCGCAACGGCCCACTCACCGGCATCCAGGTCAGCGACGGGGGGATCGCCGCCCGGCCGATCACCCGGCACCGCTTCCACGGCGACTGGAACTACACCCTCCACCCCCAGCATCCGCTGAACGCGACGGCGACCAACAGCACGTCAGACCATGCCCCGACGAACAGGCCGCATCGCCTCACGCAGACGTCGTTCCCTTCCCGCTGCCACGGTCAGGCGCCGCCAGGTACTTGGCGGGTTGCTCAACGAGTACCGCACTATGTCACCCCGGTTGCCTCATCATCCGCAGGAGCGGGGTTCAGAGAAGGCGTCGTCAACCAGGGCCTGTTACGGATTTGCCTGATCTTTCAGGCGCGCTCTCCTGCGGCGCTCTTGGTCTCGACAGCCTCGAGCCGCACGGGAGGTCCTGCCCTTATACGCCGGTCACGCCGGGATCCCGCGGCGTGTGTGGAGTGGTGTGACGAGCGTGGAGGTGGAAGGGCCATTGGTGAGCGGAGCGGAGCAGGAGGTCTTCCGGGGGCTCTGGTAGGCGTGGGGGGTAACCGGTGCTGTGGGTGATGACCACGACCCGGTCCTGCCCGCCGAGGTAGGTGCTGACATCGAGGCAGGCGGGGTCGGCGAGCAGGGCCGGCACCGCGATCTCTTCGACCCAGGTGAGCAGTGCGCTTTGGCTACCGGGGTGGGCTCGGGCCTCCCACATCAGCGTTTCCGGCGATGCTGGGGTGTCCATGGTGGTCTCCTAACTGGGGAGGGCCCGAAACCGGTGGTGTCGGGCCCCATGAGTGAGATTTTCAGGACTGTCGGAGCGGGGGGACGGGAAGCTCAATCGCGTTGCGGATGTCATCGACGGTCATCTTGAAGCTGTCCGGGTAGGCGTCGCGCTGGGTGCGGCGGGCCGGCTCGGTGGTGCGCCAGCTGTACAGGCACTGCTGGCAGTGGTAGATCTCCCAGACCCCGGCGACGGGGGAGGTGTAGATCTGGTCCAGCCTGTCGTGGCCGCAGCGCGGGCACTCGGTGGGTGTTGCGTTCGTCGCGGTCTTGGTGGCCATGGTGGTGGGATCTCCTTTCAGAAGGGGCAGCGGATGGTCAGTGCTTGGCGAGCTGCTGCAGCTTGGTGAGCCACTCGCCCATCTCGGGCAGGTCGTGGACCTGGTTGCCGTAGTTGCCGCGGTTGTCCGGCCTGGCCGGGGTGGTGGCGTCGATGATGAGCTTGGCGCCCGTGCCGGGGTTGTCCGACTGAGGAGCGAGTTCCACCAGCGACAGGTGCGGCACGACGATGAGGTCGTCACTGGGGTTCATCTTGGTCGACAGCGCCCACATCACCTGGGGGAGGTTGAAAGGGTCGACGTTCTCGTCCACCACGATCACTATCGCCGCGTAGCCGAGGCCGTGCGGGGTGGTCAGCACCCGCATACCGACCGCCTTGGCGAAGCCGCCGTAGCGATTCTTGGTGGAGACGATGATGGCCAGCCCGTGGGTGTACATCGCATTGACGGCCTGGACCTCTGGGAAGTCCTTCTTCAGCTGCTCGTACAGCGGGACGCAGGTGTTGGCGGCCACCAGGTAGTCGATCTCTGTCCACGGCACGCCGAGGTAGAGGTGCTCGAAGATCGGGTCGGTGCGGTAGGAGATCTTGTCGATCCGGATCACCGGCAGGTTGCGGCCGCCGGAGTAGTGCCCGGTGAACTCGCCGAACGGGCCCTCGACCTCGCGCTTGCGACCCTCGATCACGCCCTCGATGACGATCTCGGAGCCCCACGGCACCGGCAGGCCGGTCAGCGGTGCCTTCGCGATCGGCGCCGGGGCGCCGCGCAGAGCGCCGGCCAACTCGTACTCGTTCTGGTCGTACTCCATCGGCGTGGCGGCCACAATCGAGAGCACCGGGTCGTTTCCCAGGGTGATGGCGATCGGCAGGTCCTCGCCACGCTCCTCGGCCTTGCGCAGGTGCAAGGCGATGTCGTGCACCGGTACGGGCAGGATGGCGAGCTTGCGCGGGCCCTTGACCTCGATGCGGTAGATGCCGAAGTTCTGCTTGCCGGAGTTCTCCGGGTCGTCGGGGTCCTTGGAGACGATGCCGGCCTTGTCGATGTAGAAGCCGCCGTCGCCGTCGTTGAGCCGGACCAGCGGGAGGATGTCGAAGAGGTTGATGTCATCGCCCTCGACGGAGTTCTGCGCCCACAGTGGGTTGTCCCTCCACTCCGGCTTGACCGGGAACTTCGCCCACCGGTTGATGAACTCGGCCACCTGCTCCTTGGTACCGGTGGTCGTAGGTAGGCCCAGTGCCAGCGCGTGGTTGGCCCAGGAGCCGTGGACGTTCATGGCGATCCGGGCGTTGTTGAAGCCGGCGACATTGTCGAAATACAGCGCCGGGGCCGCCTCACCCAGGCGGCTGACGGCGTTCGCGGCGGCGGCGACGTCCGGCTCCGGCATCACCTCCTCGGTGATGCGCAGCAGCTGGCCTTCCTTGTCCAATGCGTCAAGGAAGCTGCGAAGGTCGTCGTAGGCCATATCTCTTCTCCTCCAAGAGTGGTGATGGGACGTCAGGCCGTGTGAGCGCCGTCGGGAACGGGAGCCTCATCGGGCACGACGGCGCGTGCGGAGCGCATCCCCTCCCAGCGCCTGGCGGCCGGGAACGGCAGGTCGAACTGGTCGAGAATGCGGGCGGTGACGTGGTCGACGATGTCGTCGACCGACCGCGGGTGGTTGTAGAAGGCGGGCATCGGCGGCACCATCTGCACACCCATCCGGGACAGTGCCAGCATGTTCTCCAGATGGATCTCGCTCAGCGGGGTCTCTCGGGGGACGAGCACGAGCGTGCGGCGCTCCTTGAGGACCACGTCCGCGGCACGACCCACCAGCCCGTCGGCGTAGCCGGCCCGGATGCCGGCCAGCGTCTTCATCGAGCAGGGCACGATCACCATGCCGTCGGTGCGGAACGAGCCCGAGGAGATCGTCGCGCCCTGGTCCTGCGGGTTGTGCACCACATCGGCCAGCGCGCCCACCTCACGGGTCGAAAGGGCGGTCTCCAGCTCGATAGTGGTACGCGCCCAACGCGACAGCACCAGATGGGTCTCCACTTCGGGAAGCTGTTTCAACGCCTGCAGCAGCCGTACCCCGAAAGGTGCCCCGGTCGCCCCGGTCATCCCCACAATGAGCCGCATGACTGCCCTCCTTCATACGTCAGGCGGGTTCTGTTTCGCTCTCCACGCTAGGACGTGTTGGCAGGTCAACCCATGTATTGTCTGGACAGGAGGTGTTCAAAATCAGACAGCAGGGGATTGCTGAGGTCCCGTTCCGCCCGGCGGCCGGCGCGCTGCCCGGCCTGGAGGTACTGCCGCTGAGCCGGCTCGCGGGCCGGGCCGCCGGGCACGGATTGGATCCGCGGTCGCCGGCGCGGGCCGACTTCCACCATCTGCTGACAGTCAAGGAAGGGATCGTCCGGCTCACTGTGGACGGGGAATCGCTGCCAGTGCTGCCCAGCGCCTGGCTGTGGATCCGGCCCGAACAGGTGTACCGCTTCGACGAGGGGCTGGAGAGTGCTCAGGGGACCCTGATTTTCTTCCAGCCCGGCCTCCTCGACCCGGCCACCATCGCCGCGGCGAGCGTTGATCCTCCCTTTCCATGGGGCCCGCTGCTGCCCTCCGAGGAAGAGGCCGAGCCGATCGACCGGACGCTCGAGCTGCTCATGGAGGCGTACAAGGAGACGGGCGCGCTACGGCTGGACGCGCAGATCGAACTCATCCGGCATCTGCTGTCGGCCCTGGTGCTGCGGCTCTCACACCTGTACGTGCGCGAGCAGGGTGCGGGCGACGTCAGTGAGGCGTTCCGCGCGTTCCACGCGGCGGTCGAGCGCGACTACGCTGAGAGCCGCACGGTCGCCGACTACGCCCGGGCGCTCGGCTACAGCTCGCGGACGCTCACCCGTGCCTGCATCGCGACGACGGGGGTCACCGCGAAACGGTATCTGGACGAACGGATCATCCTGGAAGCCAGGCGCCTCCTCTTCCACACCCAGTTGCCGACCTCGGCAGTCGGCAAGCGCCTCGGCTTCCCGACTCCCACCGCCTTCTCGAAGTTCTTCAAGCACCACACCGGCGAGACCCCTAGCGACTACCGCTTGCGGGCCTCGGGGCGGGGCTAGGGCTTGTTGCGAAAGTGGATCTTGTTCATGGATGATCACGCCCTGTGGGGCGTGGGGATCTGACGAACGGCCAGTGGGTCCGGCTGGCACCGTTGTTGCCGCAGGGTATGAAGCCGGGCCGTCCGCCGGTGTGGACGCGGCGACAGCGCATAGACGGCATACCTGGCGGACCCGGACTGGAGCTCCGTGGCGGGACGTGCCCGAGCGGTACGGACCCTGGGACCAGGTGTATGACTTGTTTCGGCGCTGGCAGCGGGAGGGGACCTGGGCGCGGATCGTCACCCAGCTCCAGGCCGAGGTCGACGCGAAGGGGCTGATCACCTGGGATGTGAGCGTCGACTCCACCGTCTGTCGGGCTCACCAGCACGCCGCCGGGGCGGCGAAAAGGGGGATCTGCAGAAGAAGCCGCCCGGCGGCATCGCCGTCGAAGCGTCCGACCACGGGCTCGGACGCTCCCGGGGCGGGCTGACCAGCAAGATCCATCTTGCTGTCGAGCAGGGCCAGAAGCCCCTCTCGGTGGTGATCACGGCCGGTCAGCAAGACGATTCCCCGCAGTTCCAGCCGGTCCTGGAGGCGATTCGGGTGCCCCGGCTGGGACTCGGGCGGCCTCGCAAGCGCCCGGACCGTGTTCGGGCCGACAAGACACCCCATGCAGTTATGGGGTCAAGCAGCTGTCGCGAGCGAGGACGGCTCAGGACGGGTGAAGGCGATTGCTTCGTCGAATTTCTGGCGGTCGGTCAGGCAGTGGGGGAGCTGCCCGAGCATGCGGTTGAACAGATGGCGGAGGGCAGCGTGGTAGCGGTCGCCGGTGTCGCGTCGCCGGTTGTATTGGGCGTGAGCCCCGGGTGAGGCGGTCAGTGCGGCGAACGCCCAGTGCCGCCCACTCGCGGCCAGACGACTGTTCTTGATCCGGCGATGGGTGACCCGGCGGCTCTTGCCGGATTGGCGAGTGATTGGGGCGCTTCCGGCATAGGCTTTCAGATCCCGGGCCTGGGCGAAGCGGGTCCGGTCGTCTCCGATCTCGGCGAGTATCCGGGCGCCGGTGAGCGTGGCCAAGCCAGGGAAGCTCGTGATGATCTCCGCGTCGGGATGCTGCAGAAACAGCTCCTCGGTGTCGTGGGCAAGGTCGTCGCATGCCCGGCAGGCCGCGTCGAGCTGGGCGAGGAGGGCGAGCGTCTGCTGTCCCATCGCCTTCTCAACAAGGGCCGGCTGGCGAAGCCAGGTCCGGCGAAACACCTCAAGGATCCGGTCGGTCTCGGCCTCGATCCGGCGCTGACGGCCCGGCCCTCGTCACGGCGGCCCTGAGCCGAGTGCGGGTTAGTCGGGCGCTGTCGGCCGGAGTTGGTGCGATCGCCAGGATCGTGCGGGCCTCTCGACACAGCAGCCGTTCACGTTTGTCGGCGAACGCTTCGAGGACCGCGGGGTAGTACTCGCGCAGGTGTGATCGGAGCCGGTTGTGGGCACGGGTGCGGTCCCAGACCGCGTCCTGCTGGGCCCGCGCGAGGACGGCGATCGCTCTGACCAGGTCGGAGTCGCTCGGCAGCGGCCGGTGGAGCTCGGCATCGGTCCGCAGGATGTTCGCCAGCACGACTGCGTCCTGGTGGTCGGACTTCTTGCGGGAGACGACGTGCCGGTCGCGGTAGCGGGCGACTGCCATCGGATTGATCGCGTAGACCTTCCGGCCCGAGGCCCGTAAGCAGGCCACTAGGAGTCCGCGGGACGTTTCGATCGCAACCGGGATCGGATCGTCCGGGCTTTCGCCATGCTCGGCCAGCAGCCGCAGCAGGCTCTGGAAGCCCGCCGCGTCGTCGCTGATCCTGAGCTTGCCGAGCAGTCGGGCGTCGGAGTCGACCACTGCCACGTCGTGGTGGTCCTCGGCCCAGTCGATTCCGCAGGGGTAATCATTGCCGCCTACAAACGTCATTAAGCCACGGGGCAAGACGCTGTAGCCGATCGTTTCCGCCACTTTCTGAGCCCCAGCCACCCGGCCCATAGGCTCACCCTTGCCCTTGCCCTTGCCCCTGCCCCTGCCCCTGCGATCGGGAGCCCGCCGCTCGCGACCTCGAATCGCCGCCGCTACCCGGGGTCGTCACATCGGGATCTCGAAGTGCACCGTGGCGACGCCCGGGCCGTGTTCGCCGGTGATGCGGGCGTCGAACACCTCCTTGGCCAGGCTTCGCCAGAAAGCTTCCGCGCCGTCGACGTTGACGTTCGTGTGGACGTAGACGCGGTCGTAACCAGGGGTGTCCGCGATGACGTCACAGGCCGCGTCGACCAGGGTGCGGGCGAGTCCGCGGCGTCGGTGTTCGGGGCGCACATAGACACGGACCAGTTGTGCGGTGGTGTCCGGCGAGTAGCGTTCGGCGAGCCAGAGGGGGTGCGGCGGATGGGCGGGGCCGCCGGACCGTACGCCGGTCGTGGCGACCACCTCGCCCTGGTGCACGGCCACGAGCAGCAGATGCCGGGGATGGTCGAGATACGTGCCCGTGATATTCACGATGTCGCGATGCCACTGGGGCACGTATCCGTAGCCGAACTCCTGGTAGAAGGTGTCGAGCATGACGCGGCGCGCGCCGTCGACGCCGCACCCGAACAGCAGAGCACCACCTGGGCCGACTTCCTCCGCGGCCAGGCCAAGGCCCTTCTCGCCTGCGATCTTCGACGCGCTGATGATCGATGCCGACCTGAAGGCTGTCACCACCGGCATTCGGATACCCCGGATGAACTCCCTCATGGAGCGCTGGATACAGACCTGCCGCACCGAACTCCTGGACGGGACCTGATCTGGAACCAGAGCCACCTTCTCCACGTCCTGCGTGAGCACGAATCCCTCTACAACGAACATCGCCCGCACAGAGGCTGGAAGAAGCCACTCCCTGTCGCGCGCTACCCACACCCATCACGCAACGAGCCCGGCTCGCCCACCTGGAAGTCCACAGACGAGACCGACTCGGCGGAACCCTCCACGAGTACCAGCGAGCGACCTGAACTGCGCGGATGATGTATCGGCACCCACAGTGCCGGCCACTCCTGCGGCGAGACCGGCGGCACACGGTCCGGTAGCCGGCTGATCGGGACGAGCCGGCGGGCGTTCGCCTTCCGCTGGGCGGGGCGGTGACGGGTGTTGCCGCGGAACATCTTCCGCTTGGGAACAGCCGTTGGGGTCTGCTTGCGGCACACCTTCGCGGGCTCCGCGATGGCTGTACCTGCGGCCGACCGGGCCGAGGCTGGTCCTCCCCGAAGTCCTGACCGCCCCGGACCGCGGTGCGGTCCGGGGCGGTCAGGACTTCGAAAGGTGTCGGTTCAGTCCTCGGCGAACCTGAGGTACGGAGCGACACTGCGCAGCTTCTCGTAGGTCTCTTCGATCTCCCGCTCGGGGCTGGACTGCGAGGTAACCCCGGCGCCCGCACGCAACCACACATCGTCCCCCGCACCGATGAGGGTGCGCAGGACGAGGGCGGCGTCCAGGGCACCGCCGGTGCTCCCCCGGAACACCGCGCCACCGTACAAGCCCCGGGCCCCTTCCTCATGGCGGGCCAGAGCCTGAAGCGCGGCGCGTTTGGAGACGCCGGTGGCGGTGATCGCGGGGAAGAGCGAGGCGAACGCGTCCCACGGTCCGGTCTCGGGCCGCAGCCGACCCGTCACCCGCGAGGCCAGGTGCTGCACCGAGCCGCGCGGCCGGACCGCCATGAACTCCTCGACCGCGACGGAGCCGGGGCGGCACACTGTCTCCATCTCCTCCCAGGCCAGGCGTACGGACACAGCGTGTTCGTGTATCTCCTTGGGGTCCGTGAGCAGTTCCACGCGCCTGCGCTCGTTCTCCACCGGGTCGGCTCCCCGTGCGCGGGTGCCCGCTAGCGGCTGAGTGCTCAGGCGTCCGTCCTCGCCGACCTCAAGGACGGTCTCGGGGCTGAACCCGGCGGCCCGGTAACCGCCGAGGTCCAGCAAGTAGGAACGTGCCGGTGTGTTGGCCCGGCGGCCCGCGAGATAGGTCGCGGGGAAGTCCGGGCGGGGCTCTGCGGACAGCGGGACCTTCCGAGAGACCACGGCCTTCTCCAGGAGCCCCGCGTGGATGTCCGCGACCGTCCGGGACACGGCCCGGCCGTAGGCGGCGGTGCCGGCGGCGATGACGCCCTCGGTGCTCTCCGGCGTCGGTTCGTCGTGAGCGGTCCGTCCTCGCGGGGACTCCGCGAGGAGGTCGGCGACCTTGCGTGCCCATTCCTCGTCCACCGCGCGGACCACCGTCCGGTCGCCGGTGAGGGTCACTTCGATGGACGGGATCATCGCGTGGAGCAGGGGCTGGTCTCCGGCCGTCGTGGGTTCCGCGTGGAGGAGGTGGGCGAGTTCGAAGGCGGCCCAGCCGTAGAAGTGGCGTGCTTCGTCGCCGTCGTCGTGCAGGGCGGACAGGGCGGTGGCGAACGCCGTCAGTGGTTTCCGGTCGGTGCGCGAAGTCCAAGTCCGTCCGGCGGAACGCGCAGTGATGGCGGTGGCGTCGGCGGTGACGCTCACGGCGGAGCCGGCCGCGAAGTGCCAGACGTCGGCTTCCGCCTCGTACACCATGTACTGGTCGGCGAGTTGCGCCTGTGCGAGGCGGGTGGCGGCCGCCGCCGGGTCGGGGCAGGGCTCTCGGATGCTGGTGCAGGCGAGCGGGGCTATGGAACTCGCCCATGTCTCCCAGGTGCTCCGGACTCCGGTGCTCATCGTGCCATGCCTTTCCTCTGCCGCTGTGTCCGGTCGATCGCTGGTGCCGGGTGTGGGGTCACGACGGCCCCGCCTCCAGTCGCCAGCCGTGGGCCTGGGCCCGCCGCTCCCAGAAGGCGGCGTACGTGCCGCCTGCCGTGACCAGTTCCTCGTGGGTGCCCCGTTCGCTGATCTCGCCGTCCTCCAAGACGAGGATCTGGTCGGCGCGCGCGACGGTGCTCAGCCGGTGCGCGATGACCAGGAGCGTCTTTCGCTCGGTCAGCGTGTGCACGGCCTCGGCGAACAGTGCCTCGTTCTCCTGGTCGAGCGCGGCGGTGGCCTCGTCGAGGACGAGGATCGGGGCGTCCTTGAGCAGAGCGCGGGCGATGGACACACGCTGGCGCTGTCCGCCGGACAGTCGCGCGCCGCCCACCCCCACCTTCGTGGCCCATCCGTCGGGCAACTCCTCGATCACGCGGTCGAGCCCGGACAGGGCCGCCGCCGTGTCCAGTTCGCCGGGGCCCGCGTCAGGGGCGGCGATCCGGACGTTCTCCTCGATGGTGCCGTCGAAGAGATAGACGTCCTGGAACACGAGGGAGACGTGGGCTGCCAGGTCGTCGGCTGCGATCTCGCGGACGTCGACGCCGCCGACGCGGACGGTGCCCTCGGTGGCGTCCCGGAAGCGGGCCAGCAGGCCGGCGATCGTGGTCTTGCCGGCGCCGGAGGGCCCGACCAGGGCCGTCATGCTGCGCTCGGGCAGGCGGAAGGTCACGTCGTTCAGGACCGGGGTTGCGGCTGCCACCTCCGCCGACCCGTTGTCGTAGCGGAAGCCGACTCCGGTGAACTCCACGCTCGCGTCGCGGGGTGTTTGCGGCTCGGCGGGCTGAGGGAACGGCGGTTCGTCGAGGACTGCGCTGAGGCGCTCCAGGGTGTTGCGGGCGATGCGCATGCCCGCGCCGGTCTCGGCGGCGGACGACACGCTGTCGATCAGGCGGACCAGCAGCACCAGGAGGGCCAGCAGAGTGGGCACGCTGAGCGATCCGTCGAGTTGCCAGGAGACGCCCAGCGCGAGCAGCAGTGCGAAGACGAGCCGGGTGGCGAAGCTGAAGGAGACCAGTCCGGGCAGACCTCGCGCGATGAGCCGCCGGTCGGCGCGTGCCTCGGCCACCAGGGCGTCGTCCAGCGCCCTGTAGCCCTCCGCGGTCCGGCCGAACGCGCGCAGCACCGGCTGGTTTCGCGTGTACTCCAGGACCCGGTCGGCGGACTCGCCGATCGCGGCGTCGCGGCCGAGGTCGAGCCGGCGCATCAGCGACGTGCTCGCCTGCTGGACGGCGAACAGCACGGGCGCGCAGACCAGCAGGACCAGGGCAGTGCGGACGTCGAAGAAGAAGGTGGCGACCACCAGCGTCGCCGGGGTGAGAAGTGAGCTGATGAAAGGGCGCAGCAGGTGAGCCGGTGTGCTCATCACCTGGATGACGTTTTGTCCGGCCAGTCGGCTGAACTCGGCCGTGCGGTCGGCGGTGAACCAGCCGAGAGGCAGGCGTAGGGCCTGGTCGGCCATGCGGCGGTGGAGCACCCGGGAGAGCTGGGAACCGACCGTGAACCCGCCGCTGATGGCCCCTCCCTGGAGTACCGCGTAGGCGAGCACGCAGCCGACGAACGCCGTCAGCCAGGGCCAGACGTCGTCGGAGTCCGTGCCGAGCAGGGCCTTGAGGACGGGCACGAGGAGGGCGAAGGCGACGCCCTGGAGGACGGCCGCGCCGGACTGGAGGACCAGCATCCGGTTCAGCGGACGGGAGCCCTCGGGCCCCAGAACGCGGTAGAGCTGACGAATCATCGTGCACTTCCCTCTCGGATGTCGTCCGCCGCACGGTCCTCGTCCGCGGGGGCGGGCAGGGGGCTGAGGCCGTTGTCGGCCTCAGCCGGCCCCGCGGTCCGTTGGGCCTCCCACAGCGCGGCGTAGCGGCCACCGGCGGCCAGCAGGTCGTCGTGGCGGCCCTGTTCGGTGACGCGTCCGTCCTCCAGCACCACGATCCGGTCGGCGGAGCGGACGGTCGACAGCCGGTGGGCGATGACGAGCAGGGTGCGGCCGGCCGCGAGCGCGGACAGGGCGTCCTGGATCAGCGCCTCCGAGTGCGGGTCGGCGTACGCGGTCGCCTCGTCGAGCACGAGGACCGGGGCGTCGGCGAGCAACGCCCGTGCGATGGACAGGCGTTGCGCCTCACCGCCGGACAGGGTGACGACCGTGCCCAGCTCGGTCGCATAGCCGTCGGGCAGCGCCATGACGCGATCGTGGATGCGGGCGGCGCGGGCACACCGCTGCACCTCCTCGTCGGTGGCGTCGGGGCGACCCAGGCGGATGTTGTCGGCGACGCTCGCCCGCAGCAGCCGTACGTCCTGCAGGACGAAGCCGACCCGGCGGTACAGCTCGGTGGCGGGGACGTCGCGGATGTCCGCACCGCCGAGGGTCACCGTGCCGGCCGTGACGTCGTGGAAACGGGGCAGCAGCGAGGCCAGGGTGGACTTGCCCGAACCCGAGGGGCCGACCAGCGCGGTGACCGTGCCGGGCACGAGGTCGAGGTCGACGTCGCGGAGCACGTCGGTGTGCCCGTCGTAGGAGAAGGACACCCCGCGCATGGATACGTGGTGGCCGTCGGGCAGGGCGGGTGTCGCGGGCTCGGGGAGCGTGGGGGTGTGCAGCAGCCCCGTGACGCGTACGGCGGCAGCCTGGCCGGCCCGGATCTGCTGGATGCGGGGGCCGACGACGCCCATCGGGGCGGCGACGGCCGGGCCCAGCAGCAGGAACGGGACGAGTTCCGCGCCGGTCATCCAGTCCTGGGTGACGAACACCGCGCCCACCATGGACAGCAGGAGCAGGACCATGGCCGGGGCGACCACCAGCACGGCGGCAGTGGAGCTGACCAGAGTGGAGCGGACCCAGCGGGAGAAGAAGTCGGCGAAGCCCTCGGTCGCGTCGACGAAACGCTCGTGGGCCTTGCGTCCCCGTCCGAAGCTCTTGAACACGGCGATGCCGGTCGCGAACTCCACGGCGGCGACTGAGATCCGTCCCAGCGCGGCGCCGAACTCGGCCATCTGTGACGCCGCACCCGCCATGGCACGGCTGAACAGGAACACGCCGAGCGACAGGGGCACGGCGCTGACCAGAGCGAGGCGCCAGTCGACCGTGAACAGGTAGACCAGCGCCAGCACCGGGGTGGTGAGGACGGCGACGACGTCGAGCAGGGTGTGGGCGAACAGCGTGTGCAGCGCGCTCACGTCGTCCTGCACGGCCTGCTTGACCTCGCCTGTGCCCCGGTCGGTGAGCCGGCCGAGCGGCAGCCGTCCGACGTGCCGGGTGAGGCGGCGGCGGAGGGTGAGTTGGAGATCGTTGTCGGCGAGGTGGGCGAGGGCTCCGGCCGCCGTGCCGCACGCCAGGGCGAGCAGGCCGGCCGCGCAGGCCAGCGTGACCAGCGGCCACAGGGCGTCACCGTCGGCAGGAGACCCGCCGGTGAGGCGATCGGCGATCTGGGAGACAGCGATGAACGGCACCACTCCGGCGAGGGCCGCGACGGTCTGGAGGCCGACGGCGACGGCCAGTCGGCCCCGGACGGGCTCGGCCAGCGCGCGCAGCGGGTGCGGGGGCGCCCCGGTGCCCACGCCGGGGGTTGCCGGAGCTTCGGACACCGAGTCCGGACCCGGCTCGGACAGTTGTGACTTCACTTGACGAGTACTCCGATTTCGGGGATGGGCCTGCCGCCCGCCTCGGTGATGCGGCGGCTGGTCATGCCGGCCTCACGGGCCAGCCGGGCGACGTCGAAGGTGTGCCAGTCGTAGCTGTCGGCGACCTCGCGCACGACGCGTCCCTCGCGCAGGACCTTCCAGGTGGTCGTGAACCGCATGGCGTCGCCCTCGGTGGGTTCGCCCCCGATCCACCACTCGTACGTCTGGCGCCCGATGGTCTCCCGGAGCGACATCACCGGTGGGATGAGGCGGGGTGAGGAGACTCCCATCAGTTCCACGACGATGGGCGCCCCCTCCGGCAGGCGGGCCGCGAGTCGTTTCCACAGCGCGACGCGTTCGGGGACGGTGAGATGACCGGCCACGCCGAAGATGACGACGGCGGAGAGCCGCTCGGGAAGGACGAGGTCCTGGGCGGCGCCGTCGACCACTGTCACCCGGCGCCGCAGGTCCGGGTCGCGGGCAACCCGGGAGGTGAGCATGGCTCGCATGGTGGCCGACGGCTCGGCCGCGAGGATCTCCGCCTCGGGCAGCGCGGAGGCGATGACCTCGGTCACGCGTCCGGTGCCCGCGCCGATCTCCAGGACGGGGCCGTGCGACACGTCCAGGCCGACGAGGACGCGGGTCAGCGGGGGGCCGCTGCTGGCGGTGTGCCGGGTGGCGACCAGTTCGTAGAACTCGGCCGAGGTCGAGTAGTAGTCGATCACGACGATCTCCGAGCGGGTGGGGACGTGGCGGGCCGCCCACGGGGGCCCGTGCGGTGGGGGCTCACGGGGTACTCGGCCAGGTGCGTGCGCCGCCCATGGTCAGTGAGGGGTCCAGCCTGCGCAGGACGGTGGCGACCACCCCGCGGCGTCGCGGGATGAGGTAGAAGTGGTCGCCGGGGAAGACGCGTACCTCGGTTCGGGCGGTGGTGAGGTCTGCCCAGCCGCCTGCCCGGTCGCGGCTGCGTTCCTCGCCGAGTTCCGGGTCGGTACTGCCAGTCAGCACGTGGACGGGACAGGACAGTGGCGGCCGGTCCGGCGGCCGGTATGTCTCGATGATCCGGTAGTCGTGGCGTACGGCTGTGAGGACCAGGGAGCGCAGGCCGGGATCGTCCAGGACCTCCCGGCTCGTGCCGCCGAGCCGGACCAGTTCGGCGCTCAGTGTGTCGTCGTTCTGGCGGTGCAGTTGCCCGGTCACCGCCGTGCCGGGGGCGGCTCGGCCCGACGCGAAGAGACGGCGCGGGGCTGAGGCGCCGCGGCGGTTCAGTTCGTGGGCGAGTTCCCAGGCAACGGCGGAGCCCATGCTGTGCCCGAAGAGGGCATACGGCCGGTCGAGCAGCGGTGCGACGGCGTCCGCCACCGCGCTGACCAGCTCGCTCATGTCGGTGGCCTCGGGGTCCTCGAAGCGGTCCTCACGGCCCGGGTACTGGATGGCGAGGAGTTCGACCTCGGGGGGCATCAGTGCCGCCCAGGGCCGGTAGAAGCCGGCGCTGCCGCCCGCGTGTGGAAGGCAGATGAGAGTGAACCGGGACGCGGCCGCTTCGCTCCAGCGCCTGATCCACGGGCTGTCGGCACGGGCGGCACGGGCGGAGGGTGGGAAGGACGCGTTCGGCGAGAAGGACGTGGTCACCAGGTCACCATCAGTTCTTCGAGACCGAAGGTGGCCGAGTCGTGCTTGAAGGCGACCTCGTCCCGGCCCCGCGCCAGGCGGAGCGTGGGGACGCGGCGGATGAGCGTCTCCAGGGCGACCTCCAGCTCCAGCCGGGCCAGGTGCCGGCCGACGCGCTGGTGGACGCCGTAGCCGAAGGCGACGTGGTGGTTGTCGGTGCGGTGGAAGTCGACCCGCTCTGGGTCGTCGAACTGCTCGGGGTCGTGGTTGGCCCCAGCGAGCAGGGCGATGACACCGTCGTCTGCTGGGATCGTCCGGCCGGACAGCTCTATGTCCTCGGCGGCCACGCGCAGCGGTATGGAGTCGGCGACGGACAGGACGCGCAGGAGTTCGTCGACGGCAGTGGGCATCAGGGAGGTGTCGTCGCGCAGTTGTTCCATCAGCTCGGGCTGGTCCAGGAGGAGCAGGGTGCTCAAGGCGATCATGCTGGTGGTGGTCTCTCGGCCAGCGTTGATCGTGATGCCCAGGGTGGACAGCAGCTGGTCCATCGTCACGTTGCCCGTGTTGAGGTGGTCGGTGACGAGCTTGGAGATCAGGTCGTCACAGGGTTCCTCCCGCCGTTCGGCGATCGGCTCGGCGAGCAGGCCGAAACGGCCGCCGAGGGCTTCGGAGACCTGCTCGGCGGTGCTGCGACGCGAACCGGAGATCCGGGTGACGTCCCGGAAGAACTCCAGGTTCTTGCGCGGGATGCCGAGCAGTTCGCAGATCACCGAGGTGGAGACGGCGTTGGCGTACGCGGAGACGAAGTCCACCGGGCCGCCGGCGGCGAGCATCCCGTCCAGGATCTCGTCCACGCGGGACTGTACGGCGGGGCGCATCGCGCGGACCCGGCGCACCGTGAACACCGGCAGGAGCATCCGCCGGTACGTCGTGTGCTCGGGAGCGTCGGTGCGGATGAAGGGCCGGAACCTGGCCCTGGCCTCCTGCTCACCCTCGCCAAGGGCAGGGAAGTTGGGCCGGCGGACGTCGGCGCTGACGCGCGGGTCGGAGAGCAGTTCGCGTACGTCGTCGTAGCGGGTCACCACCCAGGCTTCCCGCTTGGTCGGCAGGGTGACGCGAGCGACCGGGTCGGCGGCGCGCAGCGCGTCGTACTCCGCGGGCGCGGCGAAGGGACAGCCTCGCTGGATGGGGAAGTCACGGGGCGGGGCAGCGGAGTCCGACGCTTCGGTGGCGGTGGCGGGTCCGTCGGGAGTGTCAGACGCCGTGGGTGACACGGGGGTTGTCATGGTTGGTCCTCAGCTGTCGGTGGAGGAGGAGACAAGGGGGTGGCGATGCGCGCGGAGTCCGAGGCGTCCGGGGCGGTCCGCGCGGTCGGCAGGCCCGGCTCATGCGTCGTCGCCGGAGCGTCCGGCGCCCAGGTCAGTACGGCCAGCGGGGGTGCTCCGGGGCGGGTGGGCAGCACGCGTGCGGTCAGTTGGGACTCGGCCACCACGTCCTTCAGCCCGAAGGGCTCCCAGCGGTAGGAGTCGTGCACCTCTCGCTCCGCCCGCGTGGCACCGTCCCGGTAGACGCGCCAGGTGGAGGACATGCGCATGACGCCGGTGTCCCTCTCGTCCGGTGCGCCGCCGAACGACCACTCGTAGCGGTGCCGTCCGGCGGTCGCCGTGGCGAGCCTGGTCTCGGGAAGGGTCAACGGCTCCTCGAACTGCATGAGTTCGACGACCACCAGCCCTCCGGGGGCCAGCCGTCGGGTCAGCCGCCGCCACAGCCGGGCTCGTCCGTCCGCGTCGAGGTGGCCGAGGACCCCGCAGAGTAGGACGACGCTGACCTGGTCAGGGAGTTCCAGGTCGGGAGCGGCGTCCGCGGTGATGGTGACCCGGGAGCGCAGGTCCGGATCGCTGAAGACCCGGCTGGTCAGTACGGCGCGCATGCCGACCTCCGGTTCACATGCGACGATCTCCGCGTCCGGCCGGACATGGGCGACGGCCTCGGTCACCAGTCCGGTACCGGCACCGATGTCGACCACCGGCCCCGTGCTGAGATCGGCGTCGGCCAGGAGTTCGACGATGGCCGGAACGCTTGAGGTCGCGGTGTGCTCGGCGGCCACGAGATCGAAGAACTCGGCCGACGGGGAGTAGGAAGCGGTGTCCGCAGGACCGGGTGTCGCCGGATCGGGATCGGTGCCCGTCCGGCCCCGGACAGGGACGGGACGGCCGCCGGCCGGGATCCGGCCGGCGCGGGGGCGGTTCACATCGGCGCGGGAGTGGTTCGCATCGATGCCGGTATGGTCCGGGTCGGTACGGTCCGGGGCAGTACGGTTGCAGTCCGGACCAGGGAAGACGTCGCTGACCGCCAGGGGCTGGGGGGTGGCCGGCCGGACGATCTCCGGTGGTCCGAGCCGTGCCGCGAGATCGGTCCAGATGCGGCACACGGCCAGCTCGTACTGGCCCGTGCGCAGCGCATCGCCGCCCTGTTCGACAGCCTCGCGGAGCCCGTCGAGAGCGCTGCCGATGGCTTTGGGCCACAGGTCGGAGAAGACCGTGCGGAAGGTTCCCGTGTTACCGACGACCGCCGTGGTGCCGAGCCCCAGGCCGCCTGTGCCTGGTCCGTCCAGGACGAAGCGCCGGTCGGTGTCGCGTCCGATGTGCAGGCGGGGGCTCCACAGCACGGGGCCGTGGGTGTCGGCCAAGGTGAGGACTCCGCCTTCCGTGCCGAGGGAGATCCGGTGCCAGTGGAGGGCGTGGTTGTCCCGGTCGGACGGGTCGAGCTGGTGGTGCACCCGCAGGGTGAGGGGTACGCCGGCGAACACGCCGTGCAGGGAGCGGAACGGCTGCGGCCCGATTTCGGCGGGCAGCGGTGCCGTGTCCGCGAATCGCCAGGGCCGCAGGGTGCCCATGGCCTGTCCGAGGATGTCCACCAGGGGGTGCATCAGGTGGACCGGGGTGGCGGCGTCCACGAAGAGCGGTCGCTGTTGTGCGACGAGCCGACGGGCTGCCTCGATGAAGGCGCGGACCGGAGCGACGTGCGGGTAGTGGGTGTTGAGGCGGTACTGTACGCCCCGGCGGCGGGCGTGTTTGAGGTTGTCCGTCAACTCGGTGAGATGGACAGGATGTTCCTGGAGGACATGCATGCCCCGGTCCATGAGCGCCTTGGCCAGCTCGGTGCCCTGGCCGCCCGATATGGAGGAACTCACCGCCACACACGCGGCGTCGATGTCGGCCGGGAGGTCGTCGACGTCCGTATAGGAGGGGACGCCCAGACTTTCCGCGTACGCCCGGGAAGCGTCCGAGCCCCGGCTCAGGATGCCGGCCAGCGCGTAACCGGGACGTCGGCGTGCCGCCTCGGCGTAGAAGCGGCCGAAGTTGGTGCCGCAGACCAGCACCCGGAAGGGCGTCGGAGTGCTCACAGCACACCCTCTTCCACCTGCTCGGCGCCAGCCGCCGCTCCAGTGAGCCGGAGGTCCGCGACCCCCTGGGACCGCAGGTGCCGCACCACGGTGTCGGAGGCGAGCACGTCGCAGGCGAAGTGCACGCCCGCCGGAACCTCGCGCCGCAGCACCGCGTCCACCGCGAGCGCGCCCACGGCAGCGGTGAGCCGGTAACTGCTGGCCGCGCGCAGGGTCAATCCCGCCGTCGTCGGCATCCCGGAGGCGGTGCCCGTCAGCGCGAAGTCCATGACGTAGTAGGGCTTGCGTCCGGCCAGATCGAGGCCGGCGGCGAGGATCAGCCTCTCCGCCAGCCGGTCCGGGTCGTCTCCGGCGGCGAGGCGGCCAGGCAGCAGGTTGAGCAGCGCGCGTACGGCGGGACCGGGGTGGACGTTGTACCAGTCGAGCCGGTCGAGGCCCAGGACGGTGGCGAGGCGTTCGCTCTCGCCGCTGAGGTAGGGCTGAACGGCGACCCGGCCGGGGAAAGCGTCGTGTTCGGTGTCCTCGGCCGTGCGCAGGGCGCGCGGCACGCGCCGGCCGCCGCGGACGGCAGCCAGTGCCTCGCCGTAGGCCGCGCCGTCCGCACCTCCCGAGGTGAGGGAGAGCATGAGGTCGTGCGCCACCGTCGGCGAACAGGTCTCCAGGCCTCCGCAGTAAGCGGTCAGCGCTGCGGCGCTGTCCAGGCCCTGCCCGGCCAGCCAGCGGGGCAGGAGGCTGGACAGCCCGGGCAGAGCTCCCGCCGACAGGACGACGGTGCGGCCGTCGCGGGCCGGGTCGCCGTCCTTGAGGAGGTCCTCGGCGGCCGGGTCGTCCCCGGCCACGTCGACGCAGTGCGCGTCGGCGGCAAGTGCCGCCGAAGCCACCGCGGCACGGAGCCGGTAGGTGGGGCCGACACAGTTGAGGACGATGTCGCAGCCCTCGGTGAAGGCACGCAGACCGTCCGGTGCGGTGGCGTCCGCCCACACGGTCTCGTCATGGCCGACGGAATCCTCCTCGGCGACCGCGCACAGCGCTGACGCGGTCCGCCCGCCCAGGCGGAGCCCGGTGTGACCGAGGGCGCGCAGTTCCCGTACAGCGGCCCGACCGACCGCCCCGGAAGCACCCAGGACTCCGATAAGGGGCTTGTGCCAGGCCGTCGAGGTCCCTGTCGTCGTGTTCTGTGTCATCGGATGATCGCCCCCTGGGTCAGCTCACCGAGGGTCTTGAGGATGCCGGGCGCGTGCTCGACGGACAGGCAGCTGTAGTGGTCGCCGCCGATGTCTACGATGTCCAGGTCGCCCAGGGTGAGTTCCTCCCAGTAGGTGGTGACGGCGTCCTTGCTTCCCGGGAAGGGGTAGGCGCCGTCGTGCCGCAGGAAGGTGATGTCGCCCGCGTAGGGTTCCGCGTCGTAGCGGGTGATGGCGAAGACGCTCTGCCGGAAGGCGAGGAAGAGCCGCGTCATGTGGTCGGGCTCGTAGGTGCCGGCCGACGCGGGCACCGCCTCGCACATCCGCGCGATGCGGGTGGTGCGGGGGATGTCGGCCAACGCCCGGAAGCGGCTCGCGACATCCTCGAACTCCTCGGGCAGCGCCGCGAGCCCGCCGTCCGGCAGGACGCCGGGACTGGCGGCCAGGACGGCGTCGGCCGCCGCGGCCACCCGGTACTGGTCGTCCGGGAAGCCGAGGTCGGCCGGGTCGATGCCCATCATGACGGCGAAGGAGTACTCGGCGAGCAGCTCGTCGTCCAGCCGGAAGCGGGGGCTGTGGCTGCTGATGACGGTGAGGCTCTCCACCTCCGCACCGGATTCGGCCAGGTTGCGGGCCACCTCGGTGGCGATCAGGCCGCCCAGGCAGTAGCCGACGACGTGGAAGCGGCTCCGCCCGTTCGCCGTCAGGGCCTGGCCGTAGTCGGCCGCCATCTGCTCGATGAGTCCCTGCGGCGGGGCGGCGAGGAACTGGTCCAGGTCCGGGACCTCCACGCCCACGACCTCGGCGAGGCCCGGCGAGCGGCGCCTGATCTCGGTGATCAGCGCCCGGTACGGCATGATCGTCGCGGTTCCCGCGTGTACCAGCACGGTCGTCGGCTCCCCGTCGGAACGGGCGCCGTGCAGGCGGATCACCGGGTCCGTGCGGACGGCACCGGCGACCGGCGCGTCCTCGGGGCCGGCCAGTCCGCGCAGGAACCCGGCGAGGCCGGCGACCGTGGGGCGACGCAGCATGTGGCGCAGCACGACCTCCCACTCCAGGTCCGCGGCCTGCGGTACGCGTTCACGCAGCCGGCCCACCATCCGGGCCACCAGGAGTGAGTCGCCGCCGAGGTCGAAGAAGTCGTCGTTGCGGGTGACGCGTTCGACCGCGAGGAGCTCCGACCACAGGTCGGCGAGGCTGCTCTCCAGGTCGTCCTTCGGCCGCTCGTCCACGACGACCGATGCGCTCTCCCGGGGCAGCCAGGACCGCAGGCGCGCGCGATCGGTCTTCCCGTTGGCCGTACGGGGCAGGGTGTCGACGACCTGCCACACCGAGGGGAGCATGTACTCCGGGAGCCGGGTAGCCGCCGTACGGGCCAGCGCGCCGACGGGTATGTGGTGCCGGTCGTCCTTCAGCGTGGCGAAGAAGACCTCCTGGCCGGTGAGCGCCAGGGCGTCCTGGGCCTCGGGAAGCGAGGTGACCTCGGACGCGTCGTGCCCGTCGAGGAGTTCACGCCACTGGGTGTGGGTGAGGAAGGACTGGCCGGTGTGCTCGCGCACGTCGGTCCACGTCCGGCCGGCGACCTCCAGGAACTCCATGGAGACGAGCAGCGGAAGGTTCTCGTCGCGGGTGTTCTCCACGAACACGAGCTGTCCGCCGGGGACGAGCAGTTCCCGCAGCCGGCCCACGGCGGCGTCGGCGTCGGTGGCGGCGTGCAGGGTGTTGGCGCAGATCACGACGTCGAAGGTGTTGGGCAGCAGGTGCTGGGCGCGCGGGTCCTCGTCGACGTCGAAGCGCTGGTAGCGGACCCAGGCGTGATCGGCGAAACGTTCACGGGCCTCGTTGAGGAAGAACGCCGAGGCGTCGGTGAACAGGTAGTCGACGCCGTACTCGGCCAGGACGGGCACCAGTTCGCCGGTGGTGCCGCCGACGCCGCCGCCGACCTCCAGCACCCGCAGCCGCTCCTCGCCGGTGTGGTGCGCGGCGATCTCGCGCAGCGCGGCGACTACCGCGCGGTTGAGGTGCCGGATGGCGAGGTTGTCGCGGTAGGCGGCGTCCGCGGCCTCCGTCGCCGCGCCGGGGAAGAGCAGTTCCCGGATGCCCACCTCCCCGGAGATCAGCTCGGGCAGCCTCTCGGCACAGGCGCGCATGACGGTGAGCAGCTCGGTGCTCCACCCGACCTCGTGCTCCAGCTCGGCGGCCCGGCGCCAGCCGCGCTCCGCCTCCCTCTCGGAGAAGGGGACGAGCCCGGCGTAGGTGTCGGCGTCCCGGTGGGTGAGCCGCTCCCGGGCGGCCAGGGCACGCAGCCAGCGCCGCACGATGTGCCGGTGGCGGGGCGTGGCGCGCAGCGCCGTGCCCACCTCCTCCGCCGTGCGCACCGCGCCCTCGTCGAACACCCCGGAGGCCGCGAGGACGCGGGTCATCTCGGCGAGTGCCACCTCGTCGAGGGCGGTCAGGAACTCCCCCAGCCGTGCGGCGTCGACGGCGGCGGAGGCTTTCCGCACGGTCTCGGCAGCGGCCGCACGTGCCTCTGCCCGGCTCGCCGCAGCGGGCTCGCCACCGCTCGTACCGGGCGCGTCGGCGCCCCCGGCCGTCCCGCCGTCCTTGCGGGCCGTCTCCACGAACGCGGCCAGGCGTCGCCCGCCTGCCGTCGAGTCGTCGACGACGACCGCGCCCGCCGCGACCGCCGGGTGGGCCTGCACGGCGGCCTCCACCTCGGCGAGTTCCACCCGGTAACCGCGGATCTTGACCTGGGCGTCCTCGCGGCCCAGGAACTCGATGGTCCCGTCGGGGAGGTACCTCCCGAGGTCACCGGTGCGGTAGAGCCGCTCTCCGGTGACGGGATCCGTGAGGAACCGCTGTGCCGTACGTTCCTCGTCGCCGAAGTAGCCCAGGGCGACCCCGGCGCCGCCGATGTACAGCTCGCCCGGGACCCATTCGGGCCGTGGCCGCAGGTTCCGGTCGAGTACGGCGAACGTCTGGTTGGTCAGGGGCTTGCCGTACGGGATGCTCGGGCGGGCGGTGTCCACCTCACCGATCGGGTGGGCGATGGACCAGATGGAGCCCTCGGTGGCTCCGCCGAGCGAGATGATCTCCAGCCCCGGGAGGAGTTCACGGGCCTGGTCCGGCAGGGCGACCGGTATCCAGTCGCCGGATATCAACGCGAGTCGCAGCGAGGCGTCGTCGGTGGGGGGCTCGGAGCGGTGCCAGTCGCACAGCATGTGGAGCTGGCCGGGAACCGAGTTCCACACGGTCACTCCGAAGTCGCGGACGAGTTCGGCCCAGTGGGAGGGGTCGCCGCGCCGGTCGGCCTGCGGCAGGACGAGGGTGGCGCCCACGGCGAGCGGCCCGAACAGGTCGTAGACGGACAGGTCGAAGCCGAGTCCCGCGATGCCGAGGACGCGGTCGCGCTCGGTGACGGCGAAGCGGCGGTTGATGTCCTCGACGGTGTTGAGGGCGGCCCGGTGGCTGATCATCACGCCCTTGGGCATGCCGGTGGAGCCCGAGGTGTAGATGACGTAGGCGAGTTGGTCCGGGTCGCGTCGGGCTCCGGTGGTGCCGGGCGTGGTCGTGGTGTTCTCGGGGAGGAGGTCGACGGCGAGGGCCGAGACGTCCACCGGGAGGTCGTCGAGCTCGGCGAGCCAGGACTGGGTGAGGACTGTGCGGACGCCCGCGTCCGCGATGATCGTGTCCCGGCGGGCCGGCGGCTGGGCCGTGTCGACGGGCAGGTACGCGCCGCCCGCTATGAGCGTGCCGAGGGCGGCGACGACCTGCTCCCAGCCTTTGTCCGCCCAGATGGCAACGGGATCCCCGGGGCGCAGTCCGGATGCCGTCAGCGCCTCGGCGAGAGCGCTCGCACGGGCGACGAGCTGCTGGTAGGAGAGGGCCAGTTCGGGTGTGCGGACCGCGATCGCGTCCGGTGTGGCATGCGCCTGGGCGAGCACGGGTTCGTGGAGCAGGGCGTCCGGCAGGGGCCCCTCGGTCGTGTTGACCGCGCTCCGGCGCGCCGCCTGTGCCTTGGGCAGGGGGATGCGGGCCGGTGCGTCCCAGGCGGCCTCACCGGCCTCGCCCTCGGCCGACAGCGATCGTACGAGTGTCGTGTACGCCTCGAACATGGCGTCGGCCACGCCGTGGCTGAGCGCGCCTTCGCGGATGTCCCAGGACAGGCTCAGTGTGTCGCCGCGGCGCATGGCCTGGCAGTCGAGCCACACCTGCGGCGTCCGGGTCACGGCGTACGTCACCTCGGGGGGTACGCCCTCGGAGGTGGCGCCGTTGCCCAGGGCGCTGGTAAAGACGACCGGCATCAGCACCGGGGCGCCGGCCCTGCGGGAGAGCTCGGCGAGCACCTCCGAGCCGGTGAACAGCGGGTGTGCCAGGTCTTCGAGGAGCTGCTGTGCCACCGACCTGGTCCGCTCGGCGAAGGTGGCCGGGGCGTCCAGGTCGACGGCGAGCAGTTCGAGCGAGGTGAAGTCCCCGATCAGGCGGCCGATGTCCTCGTGCAGGTCGGGCCGGTCCACCGTGGGCACGTTGAGCGTGAACCGGCTGGTCCGTGACCAGGCGCCCACCGTCTCGGCGTACGCCGCGAGCAGGGCTGTGGACACGGTCAGCCCGCGTCGCGCGGCCCGCTCGGTGAGCCGGTCACGGTCGGCCGCGGCCAGCAGGACCTCCAGTCGGCGGAACGTCACCGCGTCGCCGGGAACCGGAGTCCGGCTCCCTTCGCCCGGATCGCTCACGGCGGCCTCCCAGGCTTCTGCGAGGGGCAGTTCGGGGGCGGGCGGGAGAGTGTCGAGTCGTTCGGTCCAGTAGGCGCGGTCGCGGGCGTGGCCGTCGGTGTCGGCGAGGGCGCGGCGGACCAGGACGTAGTCGCGGAAGGTGATCCGCGGTGGCTCGGAGAGGGCGGCACCGCCGTAGCCGCGCTGGAACTCGGCGAGCAGGATGCGCAGGCTGGCGTGGTCGACGACGAGCATGTCGAAGGAAAGGTGCAGCACGGCCCGCTCGGCGGTCCGGGTCACGTGCACGTCGAAGAGCGGCCACTGGTCGGTGGGCGCCTCGGAGGCGGACAGACGCGCTCGGGTGTGCTCGACCTGCGTCTCGGCTGTGGCCGCCGGAAGGGCGGTCAGGTCGTCGGCTCCGACGGAGAGGGCGGGCACGTCGGGCAGGACCTGCTGGTAGCCGTCGTGGTGGATGACGGCGCGGAGCATGTCGTGCCGCTGGACCAGCTCCCGCCACACGGCGGTGACGCGGTCCACGTCGAGGTCGGGGTATTCCAGTTCGACGTAGGCGTAGCAGCCGACGCTCCCGTAGGCGTAGGCGTCGGTGCGGCCGATGAGGTAGGCGGCCTGGACGTCGGTCAGCGGGAAGGGTTCGTGTCGGTTCTCGGGGTCGACCTGCGGCGCCGGCTTCTCGGCCTCCAGGTGGCGGAGGATGGCTTCCTTGTGGGTGCGCAGTTCGGCTCGGTGGGTGTCGGTGAGCCGGCCGTGGGGTGCCCGGAAACGCAGTTGTCCGTCCTCGGCCCACAGCACCACGCCCTCGTCGGCGTAGCGGGCCAGCAGTTCAGCGATGTTCACAGCTCTCCGGTCTCGTAGGCGGTCTCGTGGGCCGCGAGCGTTCGGGTGACGTCCGCGGCGAGCGCGGCGATGGTCGGTGCGGCGAAGAAGCGACGCACGGGCACGGTGGCTCCGAGGCGGCGCTCGATCGCGGTGAGCAGGCGCAGCGCGGTGAGGCTGTCGCCACCAACGGTGAAGAAGTTGGCGTTGCGGTCCGGCGCCCGGTGCGGCAGGTACTCGTGCCAGAGTGCGGCCAGGGTCGTCTCGGTCTCGCCCCGTGGCGGTTCGGCGCCGGCGGACACCGTCTCAGGTCCCGCCAGGCCGGCCAGGGCTCCCCGGTCGATCTTGCCGTTCGCGGTGAGGGGCAGGACGGGCAGCAACAGGATGCGGGACGGGACGGCGTAGACGGGCACCCGCTCCGCGAGCAGGCTGAAGAGGCTCTCGGTGAGGTCAGGGTGCTCGACGGGCGTGACGGACTCGGGGAGCACCGGCTCGTTGGCGGAGGCGCCGTCCACGGTGAGGTCCTGTGGTACGGCGAAGGCGACCAGGCGCTTGGCGGTGCGCTCCCCCACGGCCACCACGGCGGCCCGCGTGATGGCCGGGTGTGCCTCCAACGCTGCCTCGATCTCGCCCGCCTCGATGCGGTGGCCGGCGATCTTCAACTGGCTGTCGAGCCGGCCGAGGAACTCCAGCAGCCCGTCGCCCCGGAACCGGCCCAGGTCACCCGTCCGGTACCAGCGTCGCCCGCCTTGTTCGATGAACTTCTCGGCGGTGCGGACCGGGTCGGCCAGGTAGCCGCGGGCCAGTCCCGCGCCCCCGATCCACAGTTCGCCGGGCACCCAGTCGGGACAGTCCCGCCCGTCCCGATCGACCACGCGGTAGTGCTGCCCGGTCAGAGGGCGTCCGTAGGGGATGGACACCCACCGTGGATCCAGCTCGGTGACGGTGAGGGTGTTGGACCAGATGGCGGCTTCCGTGGCTCCGCCCATGGCGACGAAGGTGCAGGGCCCCGCGGTCCGGGCCCGCAGCCGGGCGGGCAGGTCGAGGCCGATCCAGTCGCCCGAGACCAGTGCGGTCCGCAGCTTCCCTATCCGACCACCTTCCCGTCCCCCCTGTTCATCGGCGTCGAGCAGCAGGTCGAGCAGGGCCGGGACGGTGTTCCAGACGGTCACGCCGTACTGATCCAGCAGACTCGGCCAGCGGGCCGGTTCCCGGCGCTGGTCCTCGGTGGGCAGCAAGAGGGAGCCGCCCCCGGCGAGCAGGCCGAAGACGTCGTACACGGACAGGTCGAAGTCCAGTGCCGACAGGGCGAAGACGCGGTCGTCCCCGGATACGCCGTGCCGTGCGTTGATGTCCGCGATCGTGTTCCAGGCGGCGGCGTGGGTGATCTCGACTCCCTTGGGCTCGCCCGTGGAACCCGACGTGAAGATCACGTAGGCGAGCGCCTGGTGGGACGTTTCACACGGCGCGGGCAGCGGCTCGCGGCCCTGCGTGCCCGCGAAGGACAGGGTGCGAGGGCCGGTTCCTTGCGGGGCGGGCCAACTCCCCAGAATCACCTTGAATCCGGCGGTGGCGTGCACCCGCTCCAGCCGCGCTGCGGGCTGTTCGAGGCTCAGGGGAACATAGGCGGCGCCGACCGCGAGGACGCCGAGGACCGCCGCGATCTGCTCCGGGCCCTTGGGCAGGGTGACCGCGACCAGCTCGCCCGGACGCACGCCCGCGTCGCCGAGCGCGGCGGCCACGCGCAGCACCTGGTCGGCGAGGGTTCCGTACGTCACCTCCTCTCCTGCCGTCGTGACGAGGGCGGTTCGGTCGGGGGTGGCCGACGCGTGGGTGAAGAACGCCTCGTGCAGCAAGCGCGGCGTCACCGGTTCCAGGGCGGCCTCTCGTGCCGCGCCGGCCCGCCGTTCGTACTGGATGGCGGGCAGCAGGTCGGGGAGCGGCGCGTGCGCGTCCCAGTCGCCGGCGACGACGTGCCGCAGGAGTCGTTCATAGGCGGCGAACATCGCGTCCAGCACGCCGTCGGAGAACAGTTCCTCGACGGCGTCCCAGGTGACGATCAGGTTCCCGGACTCCTCGGTGACCTGGTTGTCCAGGCAGACCTGCGGGGACTGGGAGATGCCCCACACCTTCGCGGGGAAGCCGGTGCCCGGTCCGGCCAGCGTCGCGTCACCGACGCCGATGGCGCTGGTGAACACCACGGGCGCGGCGGCGTCCACCGTGCCCGTGCGACGTCCGAACTCCCGCAGCAGCCAGTCGATCAGCACGTCGGCGTGGTCGAGGTCCTCCGCCTGACGGCGTTGCAGCGCGACGGCCGCCGCGAGCCAGGACGTCCCCTCGCGCCGGTGCCCCGCGAGAGAGAGGGAGGTGAAGTCGCCCAGCACCCGGTGGATGTGGGGGTGCGCGTCGCGCCGGTTGAAGAGGGTGAGGGTGACGGTCAGGGCGTCGGTTCCGCTCCAGGCCGCCAGGACCTCCGCGTACAGGGCCAGCAGGACGGTGGAAGGGGTGAGGCCGTGCCGGGCCGCGTCCCGCTTGACGGCCTGCCAGTCCTCGGCGGGAAGGCTCAGCCGACGCCGGGTGAAGGCGGGCGCGTCGAGTGTCGCCGGGTCCCGGTCGAAGGGCAGGGCGGGAGGGGGCGGCAGTTCGGACAGCCGGGCCCGCCAGTGGGCGCGGGCCCGTGCGGCCGAACCCGGGTCCGCCGGGAGGCGGGTCAGATAGTCGCGGAACGACACGTCCACGGGCGGCAGTTCATGGCCGGGGTCGGCGTAGAGCGCGTTCAGTTCGGCGTAGAGCGTGGTGATGGAGAGCGCGTCGAGCACGAGGTAGTCCAGACCGACGCCGACACGGGTCCGTACCTCGCCGTCGTTCTCTCCAGCCTCCCCGTCTTCGCGGTAGCGCACCGCCTCGATCGCGAAGAGCGGCCACCGGGCGGGGTCGCGGACCTGATGGGACAGGCTGGCCCGCAAGTCGGCGAGCGTCTCAGCCGCATCGCTCGCACGGGCGTCCCGCACCGGTATGCGCACCGGCGGTACGTCGGGCAGGACGCGCTGGTGACCGTCTTCGACGACCGCGCGCAGCATGCCGTGCCGCCGAACGAGGGCGTTCCAGGCGCGCTCCAGCCGGTCCAGGTCGACGTCCGTGCCGTCGAACTCCGTGTAGTGCCAGGTGCCGACGCCGCCGAGGGTGAAGCGCGGGTCCCGGCCGGTGTGGTAGGCGGTCTGGACGTCCGTCAGCGGGAAGGGCTCGTGGGCGTGGTCCGGGTCGGGCACGAGGAGGGGCGGGGCTGTCGGCTCGCCGTTGTCGGCCGTCGCGGGGTGCAGTGTCTCGCAGAAGTGCTGGAGGACGGGGCGGGCGAAGAGGTCGGCCACGCGGGCGCCGGGGAAACCGGCGGTGCGCAGCCGGCCGATCATGCGCGTCGCGACGAGGGAGTCGCCGCCCAGCAGGAAGAAGCTGCTCTCGCGTCCCACATCGGCAACGCCGAGCAGTTCGGCCCACTGGTCCGCCACAGCGGTCTCCACCGGTCCGACCGGTGCCGACGTGCGAGATCCGTCCTGGCCCGCCGTCTCGGTCAACGCCTGGCGGACGGCCGCCCGGTCGAGCTTGCCGTTGGCGGTCAGCGGAAGGTCGGTGAGGACCAGGACGCGTTCGGGGACCATGTAGGAGGGCAGTCGTTCCGCCGCCCGGAGGCGGACCCGTTCCGGGTCGGGTGCCTCACCGCGGGCGGACACGGCCGCGGTGAGGTGACGCACGGGCCCGTCGAGGACGGTGGCGATCGCGTGCAGGACGGCGGGGTCGTCCTCCAGCGCGGACTCGACCTCGCCCAGTTCGATCCGGTGGCCGCCGATCTTCACCTGGTGGTCGGCGCGGCCGAGGAACTCCAGCACCCCGTCGGGCCGGTAGCGGGCCAGGTCACCACTGCGGTACCAGCGTTCACCGTCGTACTCGACGAAGCGTTCCGCCGTGCGCTCGGAGTCCGCACGATAGCCGTTCGCCACACCGGGCCCGCCGATCCACAGCTCTCCGGGGACGAGATCGGGACAGTCGCGTCCCCGTCCGTCCACGACGCGGGCCCGCATGTTGCGCAGCGGAACCCCGTACGGGACGGACTTCCATGCCGGATCGGTCTGCGCCACCTCGAACACCGTCGAATGGACCGCGGCCTCCGTCATGCCGCCCAGCGCCACGAAACGGCAGCCGGGCACGAGGGCGCGCAGCCTGCGCGGCTGGTCGAGCCCCACCCAGTCGCCACCGAGCAGCACCATGCGCAGCGAGTCTCCGAGGCCCTCGTCCTCTCCTGCGGCCATCAGCAGGTCCAGCAGGGCTGGCACGCACTGCACCAGCGTCACCCCGTGCGTACGCACCAGCCGTGCCCAGTGGTGGGCGTCCCGTCGGTGCTCGTGCCCCACGGTGACCACCTGGCCGCCGAGGGACAGCGGCGTGAAGATGTCCCAGGTCGCGAGGTCGAAGTCCAGCGCGGAGATCGCGAGAGTGCGATCCGAGGAGCCGAGCCCGAGCTGCTCCTCCATCGCCTCGATGGTGTTGACGACCGCCCGGTGTGACACCTCGACACCCTTTGGCAGCCCGGTCGAGCCCGACGTAAACAGCACGTAGGCCGACAGGCCGGGATCCGGCTGGACGACCGGTGCGGGCCGCGCCGCCGACGCGTCCTCCAGGAGCAGCACCGGAGCCGAGGAGACGTCTCCGCAGAGATGGGCGTGGTCCCGGTCGGTGAGCACGGCGGACGCGCCGGCCACGGAGTGGATGCGTTCCCGGCGCACGGCGGGCTGCTCCACGCCGACGGGGGCGTAGGCCGCGCCCGCGGCCAGGACGCCGAGGACCGCGGTGATCTGGTCGGCGCCCTTGGGCAGGGTGACCGCGACGGTGTCGCCTTCCCGGACGCCGTGGTCACGCAGCAGAGCGGCGATCCGGAGTGCCGTGTGGGCGAGTTCGCCGTAGGTGAGCGTGTCTCCGGTGGTGCGGACGACCGCGGTGCGGTCCGGCTCGGTCTCGGCGAGCCGGAAGAACCGGGTGTGCAGGGCACGGTCCGGGACGGGCACGGGAGGCAGGGCCGCCACCGCGCGCCGGGGCAGGACGTCGGGTGCGAGCAGGCCGTCCACCGGCCGGGCCCAGGCGTCAGGGTCCGTCACGAGACGGGTGATGAGGCCGCGGTAGGCGTCGAACGCGGCGTCGGGCACACCGGCCTCGAACACGCCGTCCCGTACGTCCCAGTTGAGGAGGAGACCACCGTCGAGTTCGGTGACCTGGGCGTCCAGGTAGACCTGCGGTCCCTGGGAGATGATCCAGGAGGGGCGGCCGAAGGACTTCTGTACGTCCTGCTCGAAGATCTCGCCCAGCCCGATGGCGCTGGTGTAGACGACCGGGGCCAGCACCGGGGAGCCCTCGGCGCGGGCGAGGTCGCGCAGCACCTCGACGCCGCCGTAGGCGCCGTGGGAGATGCCTTCCTGCAGGCGCTCCTGGAGGCCGCGGGCCTGCCGGGAGAACGGCAGGGAGGCACTCATGTCCGCGTCGAGCAGGACCGAGCTGCTGAAGTCCCCGACCAGATCGGCGACTTCGGGGGTGAACATCTCCCGGTCGAACAGCGGGAGGTTGAGGAGGAAACGCCGGCTGTCGCTCCAGGCGGCGATGACCTCGGCGAAGGCGGTGGCGAGGGCGGCGGCGGGGGTGATGCCGTGCCGGCGGGCGGCGCTGATCAGCGCCGCCTTGTCGGCGGGGCCGAGCCAGTGGTGCAGGCGCCGGGAGTGGGTCAGCGTGCTGTCGTCCGCGCGGACCGGGGTGAGTGGGTCGACGGTCGTCGGCAGCCGAGGGGCGCGGGGCAGATCAGCCAGGCGCTCACGCCACCAGGCGGCGTGCTGCTCACGTTCCGCCCTTCGCCGGACGTCGTGCTCCGCGAGGTACCGGCGGTAGTCCAGGCCGAGTTCGCGCGGCGGGTCGTCGGGACAGTCGTAGAAGCGGCGCAGGTCCGACAGGAGGACCCGCAGGCTCAGCGCGTCGCCGGCCATCATGTCCAGGTCGATCTGCACGCGGGTCCTGCCATCGGGGAGCAGGCACAAGGCCGCACGGAATACGTCACCGGCGGCGATGTCCAGGCGCGCGTGGGTGTTGCGCTCGCGCAGCGCCTCCAGCGCGGACTCGGCCTCGCCAGCGGTGCGCTCACGCAGGTCGTGCACGGTGAGCGGGGCGCCCGGAGCACCGAAGCGCTGGCGGCCCTCCTCGTCGAAGACGGCCCTCAGCATGCCGTGCCGCCGCACGAGTGCCCGCAGAGCGGTCTCGAGCCGGACCGGATCGACCGCGTGGCCGTCGAGTTCGACGTAGAAGTGCGCGGCGACGCCGCCCAGGGGCTGTCCGTCCTGGCGTCCGATCCAGTAGGCGTGCTGCATCGTGGCCAGCGGGAAGGCATCTGGCTCCGCCTCGGTCGTCGCCGCGTCGAGCGGCGCGAGCGGGGCGGGTCGCGCGGTGGCGGGTGCGTCTCCGCGCCGTCCTTGCCCGAGCAGGGTCGTCCAGGCCCCCAGGGTCGGACTGCGCGTGAGGTCCTGGAAGGTGACCGTACTGCCCTCGCGGCGCCAGACGCCGACCAGAGACATCAATACCAACGAGTCGAGACCGAGTTCGAAGAGGTCCCGGTCGTCGTCCAGCTCTTGTGGCGCGATCTCCAGCGCGCGTGCCACCGCTTCACGTACCGCTGCCGACGCGTGAAGGTCACGCCTGCCGGTGTCACCTTCCGCTGTCCGTGCCTGGACGACTGCTTCATCGCTCACTGATGGGGCCTTCCGATCGGATGAGGTGGAAGTCGGGTCGGGGGCGGGCGCTGGAATCCCCCCTCACACAGTCCCGAATCCAGCCTAGATTGAAATGATTATCATTTCTATAGCATCGTAGTCACACGATGGGGCCTGGCGCCAGAAGCCGAGGCCCTCCAAAGAGAGGCACAACCTCATGACCGAAACTCAAAAGACCTGGTCCGAGACGGAATCGGCGCGGTACCGGGCCGCCGGACACTGGCAGGGGGTGACCTTCGGCACCCTCCTGCGCCAAGGAGCAGCCGGTCATGGAGGGCGCGTCGCCCTGATCGACGGGGAACGGCGGTGGACCTACGCGGATCTGGACGCCGAGGCCGACCGTGTCGCCGGCGGACTGCGCGGGCTGGGGATCGGGCGGGGTGACCGCGTGGTGGTCCAGCTCCCCAACTCCGCCGAATTCGTGCTGGTCTGGTTCGGGTTGCAGCGGCTAGGGGCGGTTCCTGTGCACGCCATGCCCGGCCACCGGCGCCGGGAGATCGGCCATCTGGTGCGCGTGGCGGGTGCCGTGGCCTGTGTGGTGCCCGACCGGCACGCCAGGTTCGACCACCGGGAACTGATGCGCGAGGTGCGGGCGGAGCAGGGACCGGGCGGCTCGCTGCGGCACGTCGTCGTGGTCGGCGACCCCGGCCCGGACGACGACTTCGTCCCGTTCGAGGCGCTGCGGGTGGACCCGCCGTCCGCGTCCGGCCTCACCGCGACGGACTCCCTGCCCGCGCCCGACCCCGGCCCCGACCCTGACGACGGCGGAGCGGACCCCGCCGATGTCGCCCTCCTGCTGCTGTCCGGCGGCACCACGGGGCTTCCCAAACTCATCCCGCGGACGCACGACGACTACGCCTACAACGCTCGCGCCTGCGCCCAGGTCTGCGCGCTCGACGCACGGACCGTGTACCTGGCGGTCCTGCCGATCGGGTTCAACTTCACCTTCGCCTGCCCCGGTGTGCTGGGTACCCTGATGGCCGGGGGAACCGTCGTGGTCGCGCCGGACCCCAGCCCGCAGACGGGGTTCACCCTCGTCGAGCGGGAGGGTGTGACCCTGACCTCCCTGACCCCGCCGCTCGTTCCCCACTGGATGGACGAGGCCGTGTCCAGTTCCTGGGACCTCGGGAGCCTCGCGGTGGTGCAGGTAGGCGGGGCGCGGCTGCCGGAGGACCACGCGCGCAAGCTCGGACCGGCACTCGGGGTGACCGTGCAACAGGTCTTCGGCATGGCAGAGGGACTGATCAACCTCACGCGCCTCGACGACCCCGAGGACCTCGTCTGCGCCACCCAGGGCCGCCCCGTCTCGCCGGACGACGAGATACTCGTGGTGGACACCGACGGCAGGCCCGTGCCAGACGGTACGGCGGGTGAACTGCTCACCCGGGGCCCGTACACGCTGCGTGGCTACTACCGCGCTGAGGAGCACAACCGCACGGCGTTCACCCCGGACGGCTACTACCGGTCCGGCGACGTGGTGCGGCGTCTGCCGACCGGACACCTCGTGGTGGTGGGGCGGATCAAGGACCAGATCAACCGTGGCGGCGAGAAGATCGCCGCGGTCGAGGTGGAGGAAGAGTTGCTGACGCATCCGGCGATCACGGCGGCGGCACTGGTCGGGGTGCCGGACGAGCGCTGGGGTGAGCGGTCCGTCGCCTTCGTCGTCTGCGCGGGCGCCGCTCCCAGCGCGCGCGAGGTCGCCGCCCATCTGAGGGAGCGCGGGCTGGCCGGTCACAAGGCGCCGGACGAGGTCGTCCAGGTTCCCGGCCTTCCGCTCACCGCTGTCGGGAAGGTCGACAAGGCGGCGCTGGCCCAGGGGTTTCTCCGGCCTTGACGTGCTCCCTGGCCTAAAGTCCAGGGATTCCGGCCTGGGTCGTCTGACCCTTCCGGGGGCTTCCTGCTTCAACGCGCTGTGCGAGCACGTGTGCCCGTCTTACCGGCGCTCCACAGGCGTTTAGCGTCTCCACCCGTCCGGTGGCGACGATACGGCGTCCTTCGAAGAGGACGTTGCGTGCTGCGTTGTGGTCGCGGTCGTGCACGCTGCCGCACTCGCCGCACGTCCATTGCCTGACGTGCAGGGGTTTGGGGCCGTCCCGGAATCCGCAGGCCGAGCAGACTTGAGAGGACGGGAAGGCCCGGTTCACCTTGGCGAAGGTGCGGCCGTGCTTGACCGCCTTGTACTGGAGCATGCCGACGAACGCGGACCATCCCGCATCGTGCACGGACTTGGCGAGGCGGGTGCGGCCGAGGCCGGACACCGCGAGGTCTTCCACATACACCGCTTGGTTGTCGCGAATGATCTGCGTGGATGACTTGTGGTGCCAGTCCCGGCGCCGGTCCGCCACCTTGGCGTGCTGGCGCGCGACCCTGATGCGGGCCTTGGCTCGGTTCTTCGATCCCCTGGCCTTACGGGACAGCTCCCGCTGAAGACGCTTGAGTTTCTTCTCCGCCCGGCGCGGGAAGCGGGGGCTGTCGATCTTGCTGCCGTCGGACAGGACGGCGAAGGCGGACAGGCCGAGGTCGAGACCGGACTCTGCCTCCACCTCCGGGAGGATGTCCAGCCCGGTGTCCACGACGAAGCTGAGGAAGTACCGGCCGCAGCTGTCCTTGGTGACGGTCAGGGACGTGGGCACGGCCGGCAGCCGGCGGGACCATGTGACCTTGAGGTTGCCGACCTTGGCCACGTACACCGTGCCGTTCTCCTGGAGGGAGAAGGCGTTGGTGTTGAGGCGGATCGACTGCCGGGTGTCTTTCTTCGACTTGTACCGGGGCGGCCCGGCCTTCCGGCCCTGCCGCGTGCCCTTGAGGCTGTCGAAGAAGCTTTTGTAGGCGGTGTCGAGGTCCCGCAGGGACTGTTGCAGGACGACCGCCGAGACGTCGGCGAGCCAGGCGCGTTCGGCGGTGCGCTTGGCCTGGGTGATGCGAAGCCGGGACAGCTCGGCCGACTTCACATACGGCAGTCCTGCCGCGTGGGCTTCCTTGCGGTCGCGCAGGCAGTCGTTCCACACCACGCGGGCGCAGCCGAACGCATTCGCCAGCGCACGGCGCTGGGAGGCGTCCGGGTAGGCCCGGTAGTTGTAGCGGAGCTGCATAACCAAGACCCTACTACGATTGGTCTCATGGATGGGCAGAACGATTACAGGCGGGGCAGACATGTTGTTTCGGCGATGCATGTGATTTGGTCTTTGTGACGAGGTACCGGGCGGGGTGTTCGACGACGAGATGCGGACGCGCTGCGAAGAGATCATGCGGAAGGTGTGCGAGGACTTCGAGGCGGAGCTGAAGGAGTTCAACGGCGAACGCGATCACGTCCACCTCCTGATCAACTACCCGCCCAAGGTCGCCGTCTCGAAGCTGGTCAACAGCCTCAAGGGGGTCTCCGCCCGCCGGATACGGCAGGAGTTCACAGGTCAGATCAACCGCGCCATCATGCACGGACACCTGTGGTCGCCCTCGTACTTCTCCGCATCATGCGGCGGAGCACCATTGGCCATCGTCCGCCAGTACATCGAGCAGCAAAAACGTCCGCTCTAAAGTGCACGTCAGAGCAGCCTTGAGATGCATTCATCCCCGACATGAACGCCGGGGCTTTCTGCAAGAGTCCCGGTAAGGCGTGGCGCTGAGGAGGGCCCGGTGAGCGGGGCGCTCCTCCTGTCGGCCGTAAGAAGGCCTTCACCCGCCGCTACTCCGGCACGGCGAGGACGGGACCGTCCGCGCAGGCGAGCAGCCCCCGGGTGACCGGGTGCTCGCCGATGTCTTCCACGTCATGGCCACCACCCGGCACGACACCGTCGTCACCCACTGGGCCATCGACCACCCTGTGCACGAGCTGTTTCCCGGCCTGCCGCAGCAGAAGTGGAAGCGCCGTTCCTGCGGCGACGGGGCCCACAGACGGCGCATCTACGACTGGGCCCGCGTCGAGATCCGGCCCTGGCACCGCGCAGACCGTCAGCACTGGGTTCTCGCCCGCCGCAGCGTGAGCAGGCCCGAGGAGATCTCCTAGTACATCGCCTACTGCCCGGCCGGGACCGCCTGGACGAGCTGATCCGCATCGCGGGCAGCCGATGGGCGGTGGAGGAATGTTTCCAGACCGCCAAGCAGACGCCTGATCACCCGCCTCACCGACCGCCGACCCACCCCGGTCGACCACATCCTGCACTGGTCACACTGGCGACGAAGACGCCAGCACCAAGCCCGCATCAGCCACTACAAACGACGCGGACACACCCCCTGAAAGCTGCCCAGCACTCAGGACAAGCACCTTTGCAGTACTAGTAGTTGCACGGTGCGGATTACGCGGCCGACCTCGCGGAAGGTGACGTACGTGGCGTCTTGTGCGACCCGGACCGGAGCCTCTTGAGCAGCGTCACCGAGGAGATGGCGCCCTCGCGAACGGAGACGGCTACCCGCATCAGTGCCGGAACTGGGACTCGATCAGGCGCCGCCCGCGGCGCCCGCCTCGGCCGGCCCCCGGCCATGACTCCCAAGCAGATCCAGCACGCCCGCGACCTGCTCAGCCGCCCGAAGAACACCGTCACCTCAATCGCGAAGCTCCTCGGTGTCTCGCACAACACCATCTACAAGTACGTGCCCGAGCTGAAAGGCGGTGGGCGGACCGGGCTCGCTGAGGCGGAGCCCGTACCCACTCTGCCCGGCCCCGCTGAGCCCGCCGAGTGACTGCCGCCACGCAAAACGGCAGCTGAACTGAGACAGGGACTCAGCTTGTTCTTTATGGTCTGACCTGGTCACGTTCGGCGATGGTCTCGGGCCGCCTGACCGTTTTGCCCACGTCGTAGCGGGTGGCGGGGCGCCGGTTCTTCGAGCCGAGCGGCCTGCCGGGGCCGGGCCGGTTGGGTTTCGGCGCACGCGCCGGACAGGGCAAGTTCGGGCGGAGGTTCCTGAACCCCCGGCGGACCCTGGCGGGGGTGAGCCGGCCGGGCTCAGCCGGTTTCTCCCAGGGCCGCCGTAGGTCGGCGGCGGCCTGGCGGACGAGCCTCAGCTGGGTGTGGGCGGCGATGACGAGCCACGTCCAGCGGTCGCCAGCTTCGGGAGTGCGGATCTTCGGCCGGGTCCAGCCGAGGGTTTGCTTGATCATGCGGAAGGTGTGCTCCAGGTCGAACCTCCTCAGGAACGCCTGCCAGCGCACGTCGACGTCCTCGCCGGACAGCCCGGTGGCGGACGACCACAACCAAAGTGGCAGCGGGTCGTGGCCGCCGGGCAGGCGGTCGACCTCCAGGCGGATCAACGTGCCCTCGATGATGGGGAGTTCACCGGTGTGGTCGATCCACGCGGAACGGGTGGTCAGCCGGGGATGGATGCGGTCCCAGGCCATCGCGTGGACAGTGCCGTATCGGTCGGTGACCTGCGTCGTTGCCGCGTTCGGCTCGCCCCAGGTCTCCGGCTTGGCGAAGCGAAACTCCTTGCCGTGCTTGGGTGGGCGCCCACCTTGCGGCGGGGAGATCCAAGGCACCGGGACCGGCTTGCGCATCACCCGGTCCGAGCGCATCCTCCCGAGGACCTCCACCGGCAAGTCGGCCAGGAGGTGGGCCATGCGCGGGGCGTCGTACCCGGCGTCGAAGATGATCAGGATGTCACGGTCGCCGAAGTGCCACCGGCCCATCTCGATCAGGTCCTCGACCACCCGGCGGACCTGGGCGGCGGTGACTTCGGCGACATCGTCGGCGGGGCCCAGCCGCACGGCGTCCAGCAGCTGGCACCAGGAGGTCCTGATTCCAGGACAGCGACGAAGGAGTACGGCCAGCCGGGCACGAACTGGTCCGAGGACCGGCCGCTGCGGCCGTAGACGTGGCAGAACAGGCGATCCGGGCTGGTCGGGGCGTCCGGGCGGAGCCAGTGGCTGATGTCCACCGCCAGTACCAGGCGCTCATCGGCGGCCTGCGGCTGAGGGAGGCCGGCCAGCACCTGCCGCAGCCGCGGCACATCGACGTTGCCGCAGTTCAAAACGTCGTACATGGCCCCGTGACCACGCCGGTGCTCAGCCACCAGCGTCAGGTCCACTGGCGAGGTCACTGGGCCGTCCGCGCACAGCAATGCGTCGGCGAGCTCGAACAATTCGTCACGCCGGGCGGTCAGGCATGCGTAGAAGTCATCCCGGAAGTGTGACGCCACGACGAACGGCTCCCGCTGGGCATCGTGATGCAGCAAACTCAATTCTCCACGGCCTTCGTGCTGATCAGGTGCGTCTTTGGTCGGAGCACAGGATCAGACGAAGGCCGTGTTCACGTCCGGAGGATCCCCGTTCGAGTGATCATGTTCTGGGATGCCGTTCGACGACGGCCAGGTACCCTGCTGGCTTGCTCAGCCGGAGCGCAGCACTTCTAGCCGAGCAGCCTTGTGGACTGCTCACGAAGACTCGCGCTGCGAGTGCCACGCCGCTGGGAGAGCGGCACCGAGGACTCCGCCGGCGCCACCGCCGAGCGCCAGGCCAATCCCCATGTTGTCGAAGACAGCCAACCCGAGCACGATCCCGAATGCGACTCCGATCACCATGCCGACAGCAAACCCTTTGCTGATGGACGGCGCTCCGACATCCTCGTTGTTCGTCACACGGTCATTGTGCCGAACGAGCCTCCGGAGATGAGGTCCAATACGGCCAACCTTCAGCAGGCTGGACCTTAAAGAACAAGTTCAGATGTTGGCCAGGGTGCGGTCCAGGAGGGGGAGCAAGCGATCCCAGTGGCCCTTCAGCCCGGAGGCGCTGAAAGTGTCGGTGTCGGACATGGTGAAGCCGTGGATGGTGCCAGGGTAGATCTCGGAGGTGTAGCCGACACCTGCGGCGTCCAGGGCTGGTTGAGCTCGCCGAGTGCCTCAGGTGTCATGTCTCCTTCGGCGTGGAAGGCCTTCGAGCCGATACACCACGATGACGTCCTACGCTCGGTGGTGATGCTGTGACGGCCGCCCGTACCGAACACCTTGTCACCCCGGGCACGTTCTCGCTCGACGGCGGCACCTGGCCCGTCAACAACGTGCGGAGCGTCGATGACGACCACGAGGTGATCGTCATCGACGCTCCGCACAACGCCGACGCCATCGCCAAGGCCATCAGCGACCACAGACTGAAAGCCATCGTGTGCACACACGCCCACAACGACCACATCGGCGCCACCCCGGCACTGGCAGACCTGACCGGCGCACCGATCCTGCTACATCCGGACGACCGGCCGCTGTAGAAGAACACCCACCCCGCCCCGGGGCCCCGACAGCCACCTCAGCAACCGACGCCACACCACCATGGCCAGCACCGAACTGGTCGCACCGCACACACCCGAACACACCTCCACGGCGACCTCCCCGCACACCCCAGACTGAAGCCATCTCCACCGAAGACACACCCTCCGCCGACGGCCCGGCGCCACACCCCGCGCCTCTGACAGTCGCGAACCAGGTGGGCCCAGCACCGGATCGCCTCCAATGAAGGCTTTTTCACCTGTCGCCGTCCGGACGATGAGGTGACACGGTGACCAACCACGATGAGGCGGCGGCTGCCGACCGTTGACACTGGCTTGGGTGAGCCGGCACCTGGAGGCCGGCGAACGGATCGTCAGCACCGAGGCGTTGCAGGGCGGCATCACTGCCGAAATGCGGAGGCTGACCGTCGGCACGCGGGATGGAGGGACCCGTGACCTGGTGCTGCGGACCTTCGTCGACCCGTCCTTCGTGGAGGCGCGCCGAGGACTGGCTGAACAGGGAGGCCGGCGCCTTGACCCAGCTCACGGGGACCGGTGTGTCGGCTCCTGGACTGGTCGCGGTTGATCCGACCGCCGCGCATTGCGAGTATCCGTCGCTCCTGATGACACATCTGGTGGGCCGGACGGTCCTCGATGATGAGGGATTGGAGACGCGCGTTCCTCTGCTGGCCGTCAACTCGTGGCGATCCACGCGTTGCGACCCGCCGAGCGGCCCCGGGAGTATGTGGCGTTGACGACCAGCCGACACCGTCGTCGTTCCGAAGGGCGCCGACGCGGCGGCATGGGCACCGGCGATCGACGTGATCCGCAAGCCCGCGCCGCCCTATGAAGGGCGATTCCTGCACCGTGACTTCCAACCCGGCAACGTGCTGTTCGACGTGCCACCCTCAAGTCCGGCAGGTGCCCGGATCACCGGCGTCGTCGACTGGGCGGCAACCTCCTGGGGCCCGGCGGACCTCGATGTCGAGCACTGCTCCACCACTCTCGCGCTGCTGCACGGCCCGACGTGCCATCAACGGCTGCCACGGCCGGCGCTCATGAACGCACTGGGCGCGCCTGCATGGGTCGAGTCTGTGGATTGCTGGTTGGCCCAGCGTGCGGGATGTAGGTAGGTCCAGATGGTCTGATGAGCATCGCCTGACGGGAGTTCCATGCACCCCGCCCGCCGCGCCGAGGACCGCGATGACGTGAAGGGGAAGCTTCACCCAGTGCCTGCCCCACTCCCTCCGCCGGAACTGCCGGCACGGCGAGGTCCACCCCGTCCGGCAATGCCGATACATCGGGCAGGGTCGGCCTTTCGTCGAGCTGCCCGGCCCGGGCGGCCGACCAGATGTACCTCGCCCCGGTAGCCGTTGGTGGCGAGGTTCTTCAGGTGGTTCCAGCGACCGAGCCGGGTTTGGCGGAAGCGCCGACGATCGCCAGCGCCCGAGGCCGGACGAACCGACGCGATACGACCTCGGCAGACGTACGCGGGCCATCCACCTCCCCCGTCTCCGCTCCGCCCGTTTCACTGTGGCTCGAGGTGATACTCACTGCGACCTCCGAGACGTCCTTGCGCCGCAGGACCTGTTACCCAGGACTGGAGCGGGTTGCTGCCGCGTACAAGCCGAGCGGATCAGGCGCCGGGACGCTGGTAGCCCTCAAGTCCCGGCTTGATCGACTTCTCGTCCAGGAACTGCTGGATCCTGGGCCTCGGTCCAGCCCATGTTCCGGATGTGCCGGATCATCTCCTTGGTTCGGCGCATGATCGTCGGGTTCTTCGTCTTCAGTACCTCGGCGATCTCGATCACCCGTTCCCGCAGCCGGTCAGCGGGAACCGCCTCGTTGACCAGCCGCATCTCACTCGCACGGCGGCCGTCGAACGTCTCACCCGTGATGCTGTAGTAGATCGCGTCGCGCTGGCTCATCGTGTGCACGACCGCGGTGGGGACGTTGCCGCCCGGGATGATTCCCCAGTTCACCTCCGACAGGCCGAAAACGGCGTCCTCGGCGGCGATCCCGATGTCGCAGCTCACGAGCGGGACGAACCCGCCACCGAAGCAGTAACCGTTCACCATCGCGATGGTCGGCAGCGGGAACTGCCGAAGACGCGGGCCCTGCCACTCATAGGCGGACCGCTGTCGGATCTCCGCGGCCCGCGGCGACAGCTGATCGCTCTCCCGGAAGAACTCCTTAAGATCCATCCCCGCCGAGAACGCGGTACCCGCCCCGGTCAAGACCAGCACACTGGCTTCTTCGTCCAGGGCGACCGCGTCCAGCACCTCCAACATCTCGTTGTTGAGGGTCGGGCTCATGCAGTTGCGCTTCTCTGGGCGGTTGAGAACGACCCAGGCGATCCCGTTGTCCACCGTGGCGAGGGCGGTCTCCCAGCTCCCCAGCGAACGTCCGCGAGCGAACTCACCCGCGCGTGCCGCATCAACGTCAGTGCTCATATGTATCTCCGATCAGGAATCGCAGGTTCCTCAGCGCGCCCCGCCGGCCGGGGCGGAGCGCCCCCTCCCCAAAACCTTATGCATTTATTTTTCGCAGCGTCAATGCTTTGACGAATGTTTGGCTGCTAGGGTCACTCCAGTGATGTCCTCCGCGAGCCCGGCCGACCAACCACCCGAGGTGCTACGGGCACGTCGGCCGCAGTGGCTCGTCCTGATGCTCTTCAGCGTTGCGGTCTATGACCGCCCCGCCGCCATCTCGGCAGGGTCAGTGATCGACATCCTCGCCAAGCTCGCCGTGGGCAGCGCGGCGGTCCGCTCTACCCTCGGCAGGATGTCCGAGCGCGGGCTGCTCCAGCGGCACCCCAAAGGCCGCGAGATGTACTACGCCCTGACCGAACGTGGGCACCGAGTACTCCAGGAAGGCCAGGCACTGGCCCTCGAACCGGTGGACCAGCCATGGGATGGACTCTGGACGATCCTCGCCGTCTCGCTGCCCGATCGTCACCAGGCGCTGCGCTATCGCGTGCGGTCGCGCCTTGCCTGGGAGGGGTTCGGGCAACTACAGAACGGCTTGTGGGTCTCGCCGCACCAGCCTGACGTGACGACCGCGCTGCAGGGCCTGGACGTCCTGGACCACGTGCACGTCTTCACCGGGGCACGCGTAGAGGGCACGCCCGTGGCCGAACTCATCCGCAAGCTCTACGACCTCGACGAGATGGCCGCTCGCTACACCGGTTTCCTGGAGCGGTGGACTCGCGACCCGGTCGATGAGTTCGATGACGAAATCTCGGCTCTGCTCGTACTCCTGAGCGAGTGGGCGCAGATCGTACGCGCGGATCCGCGACTGCCGCTCGCCCACCTGCCGGACCCGTGGCCCGCCACCGAGGCCGACCGGCTCTTCCGGCGGCACTACGACCACCTCATGCCGCGAGTGGCACAAGCCGCCAAGGCCAACCTCCGGATTCTCGAGCTCTCCACCGAGAATGCCTGACACCTGCCCTCATCAGCCGGACGGCCCAGACAACACCCGGTCCGGGCCAGGACGCGCGCCGTGGTGTTCGGGTGCGATGTCGGAAAAGGCGTCGCCGGCGTGCACGATCCGCCCCGCGACGCTAATCGTCGGCGCCCCGCTGAGCGGTTGTCACGATGCTCTCCTTCCCCTGTCTCAGGCGAGGGGCATGGTGCTGACAGTCGCCCGGATCTCCGTCTGGACATGCCGCTCAACCGTCGGTTTCCCCGACCCGCCATCGCTCTCCCCCCAGACAACGGTGACCTCGGCGCCGTCGCGAGCGTCCGCCTCGTCGAGCATCGCCAGCGAGAGCCAGCCACCGACGTTGACGGTGTAGCCGGTGGAGGTGGACAGGCCCACCAGCCGGTCGCCGACCAGTACCTTGTCGAACGGCAAGGTGGAGTACACGGACTTCGGGATATCGAGGTACTTGGCGCCGGTTCCGGGTTCGTCGAACAAGCTGCTGGCGAGCACGCGCTTCACGTCCTCGTCGTGCCAGCGCAGCCACACCTTGCAGCGGTGCGGTGCGTCGACGAGCCGCTCCAACGCGGCCCTGCCGATGAAGTCGTGGTCGTACTTGACGAGGTTGCCGTATCCCAGGTCCCACGGCGTCTGGTAGTAGTCCTCGATGTTCGGTGCATCGAAGCTGCCGCCGAGGGAAATCGACGCCTCCCAGCTGTCGGCGGTCAACCACTGGCGATACGGCTTCAGCGCCGCACCCGAATAGATCGCCGGTGTCGGCGACGGGATCCAACCGGACTCGAAACCCGTTGTCGGGTAAGCGATAGCGCCGCCGCGTACGAGTCCGAACTCCACACCGGCTTCCAGCAGGGCGGCCATCACCGCCGGTCCCTCTGCCGCGGGCCCGATGAGCTCAAGTCCCGTCATCTCCTCGCCGGGGATGCCCGACATCGTGTGGTTGAGCGCACGCAGCTGGCAGCCGGCCAACGTGAACTCGCCCATGTGGAAGAACCTGATCCGCTCAATCGGCCCACCATGGGCCTTTTCCACGATCTTGAGTGCGTTGGGCCCCTGCAGCTGATAGCGGAACGTCCGCCGCCTACCGTTGTTGGCGACAGTTCGCTCATCCCTGGTCACCGTGACGTCGTACCCCCCGACCGCTGCCTGGTAGGCCACCCAGTTCGGTACAGCCGGCCGGCCCACCAGGCTCACCTCGTCCTCCTCGAAGCCGAACAGGACGGCGTCACCGATCACGTAACCGTCCTCATTGCAGGCCACGAACTGCTTCGCCCTGTTGCGGCCGAAAGTGCGGAAGCTGTTGACCCCCGTATCCGACAACAGCCGCCGGACGTCAGGCCCCCGGAAGTAGACGTCAGTCATGTGGAACGACTGATCGAACACCACCGCCGTGGTCTTCCACGCCCGCTGCTCATCCCGCCAGTTCCCGAACTCTCCCCTGCCTGGGATCTCGAAGGCCCCGGTAGGGCCGTTTTTGAGCATCTCGACCGGACCACCGACGCGATCGAGCTTGTCTTCGAGGGTCTCCGTGCTCACGTTGCCGTCTCCTTTGCCAGTCGTCGCCCAACACGTCTCATCACGTCGGCACCGGCCGCGGGTCAGGCTCCGGTGTCAGTGCGTTGCACGCTATTCGCGGAGTTGTTCGCCCAGGGCCACGCCCAGTGCCTTGTCGGTGGATTCGGGCATCCAGCCGGCCTCATCGAGGAGGTCGTGTTCGCCTTCGGCGATGCGGTTCTCGAGCGTGCCGAGTCCGTCGCATTCGACGGTCACGACATCGCCGGGTTCCACGGGGCGCGAGTTGGCGGGCGTGCCGGTGAAGATCAGGTCCCCCGGCTCCAGCGTCATCGTCCGGGAGAGGTCCGCGATCAGGTAGGCCACCGGGAAGACCATGGCTCGGAGGCTGGATTCCTGCACGATAATCCCGTTGACGCGGGTGCGCAGCACCTGGTCGCCCGGGGTCCAGTCGGTGACGAGACCCGGTCCGACGGGAGCCAGCGTGTCGGCGCCCTTGACGCGGAGCATGGCTCCGCGGTCGGCGTGGCGGAAGTCGTGCAGGGCGAAGTCGTTGGCCAGGGTGTAGCCCAGCACGTAGTCGAGCGCCTCGGTCATGGGCACGTTGCGGGCCCTGCGGCAGATGACGATGACGACCTCGCCCTCGTAGTTGAGGTAGCGGCAGCCGCGCGGCCGGATCACCACGCCGCGGTGGGAGTTGAGCGCCGAGGGCGGTTTGAGGAAATAGTGGGGAGCGGGCGGTCCGTCTGTTTTCAGCTCGTCCAGTCGGGACTGGTAGTTGAGATGCACGCAGAGGATCTTGCTCGGGGTGCTCGGGGGCAGGTGGATCGCCTCGTCGGGCTTGACGCGGCGGCCGTCCTGCGCGAGAAGCATCTCGCCGTCCAGGACCATCTCGACAGGAGCCCCGTCGAGGAGGATGCGCCGGGTCTCGTTCATGACACCTCTTCCCACGGCGGGGCGGACATCGGATAGCCCAGCCCGGCGTAGTCGTAACCTTCGATCTCCAACACCTTGAGGAACGGATCCTGCGGTGAGGCGTAGTAGGCGCGGATCTCCTGGATGAGCCCGCGTTCGCTGAAGAGGTACCACTCGTCCCCGCGCAGCAGCACGCCTGCCTCGCGTTTGAAGTGAGTCCACTCGATGACCGCCCGGCGCGTCGCCGCATCGAGGATGATCTGGTCGATGGTCCAGAACGACCCGCCCTGGTGGACGGCGGCATGCCAGCGCTCGCCGATCGTGCGTGCGCCGCGGAAGGGGCCCTGGTACATGCCCGGAGGGAAGTAGTGGACCCCGTCGGGCTCGAAGTGAGCGGCGATCCGGTCCACGTCGCCGTCGTTGCAGGCGGCGAAGTACTCCCGGATCCGGTCCTCCATCCGCGCGGCGGAGAATTCTTCGGTCATGTCATACCTCCAGTTTGGTCTCGCGCTTGGCCGACACGGGCGGGGTGGGCAGCCATGCCTCGCCGGGCTCGACGATGAAGGTGTGCTCAAGGCTGTACCAGGGCTCGCTCACGTCGGGGTCCGGCGCCGGTTCGTTCTCGTGGCGTACGTACCTGCCGACGAGGGTCTGTACGACGCCGAACTGGGCGTCGGTCTCCAGCATGGGGTCGTCGTGGCTGTAGAGCTGGGAGGCGATCGTCTTGTAGCCCGGCTTGTAGATCAGCGCGTGCAGATGGGCCGGCCGGAATGGGTGGCGGTGCAGCGCGGTCAGGAGCTCGCCCACGGGCCCGCCCATCGGCACCGGGTAGCCGGACGGCTTGACACTGCGGTAGGCGAACACCCCGTCGGTGTCGCTGAAGAACTTGCCGCGCAGGTTCCACTCGGCCTGCTCGGGGTCCTGGTTCTCGTAGAGGCCGGCCGGCGAGGCATGCCAGACATCGACTTCCGCTCCGGCGATGACGTTTCCGTCGGTGTCGACGATGCGGCCGGTGAAGAACAGCGGTGGCCCTTCGGTGGCGGAACGCACGATTGAGTCACCGTTGTTCATCGCCGGACTGCCCTTGCGCCAGAACGGGCCGAGCAGGTTCGCCGAGGTGGGCTTGGCCTCGGTGCCGTTGTTCATCAAAGACACCAGCGTCGACAGGCCCAGCGTGCCCGCCATCAGCCGGACCTCGTTGTGGCTGGGCGTGGTGAGCTTGCCGAGCCTGCTCACGATGTTGATGGCGGCGTCGAACTCCGCCTCTGTCAGCCGCACCTCACGGGCGAAGTCGTGCAGATGGCGCACCAGCGCCTGGACGAGCTCCTTCAGACGCGGATCGTCCGCGCGTTCCGTCTCGGCCAGCACCGCCTCGGTGAGCTGACCCTCGTCCTGAATGATCATCGCGAAATCTCCTGCCTGTGCAGAGCGTGAACAGGCCGGCCTGGGTGAACCCAGTCGAGGAGCCTGGGTCACCAGTACCGCCCCAAGGGGTATCGTTTGTCAACCTGCTGGATGTATGATCAGCAGGTTGAACAATGTGATGCGAGAGTGAAGGGAGTGGGAGGATGGCAAACGCGAAGCCGGACGCTCGCCCGGTCGTGCCGGCACTCGACCGGGCAATCAGGCTGCTGCGCCTGCTCGGGGAAACCCCGCAGCGCGCCTACACCATGGCCGAGATCGCGCGGGCTCTCGAAGTCCCGAGGTCGAGCGCGTTCAACCTCTGTTCCGCGCTGGCGGAGGGGCAGCTGATCCGCCGTACCAGGGACGGCTTTCAACTCGGTCGCGGGTTGCTCGAACTCGGCTCGGCCTATGTCTCCAGTGTCAATCTGGTCGCCGAGTTCTACGACGTCGCCCGCAAGGTCCCGCTCGACCTGGGCGCGACCGTCCAACTCGCCGTGCTCGACGACGACCTGCAAGCCGTCTACCTGGCCTATCAGGACTGCGGCAGCGGCCTGCGGCTGGGACTGGCCGGCAGCATCGGCCGACGGGTACCGGCGAACTGCAGCGCCTGCGGCAAGATACTGCTGGCCCTGCTGCCGCCCGCAGAGCTCGACCGGCGCCTGACGGACCGGCCCACACTGCCACGACTGACACAGAAGTCGGTCACTTCACGCGCTCACCTGATGCGCGAGATCTGCGCGGCGAGGGACAGCGACCATGCCATGGACGAGGAAGAAGCGGTGCCCGGGCTCTCCTGCGTCGCCTCCGGTTTCGCGACAAGCCATGCGGATGGTGGCTATGTCGCGGTCAGTATCACCACGGCCATGGACACTCTGGACGATCAGAAGCGTCGAACGGTGATTACCACGTTGGACTCTCTCGTGGGCGAACTGAAGGCACGCCTGTAGGTACCTGCGCGCAGCACGCGGTCGAACACCACCACGAGGTCATGATGGAGCACCTCGAAGCGGCGATCACACGGCCGCAGCCACCGAAACGCCGCAGCCGCAGCCAGACCGCACCAACTATTGGCTACGGCTGGGCCGCCCCGACCTCACCGTTTCGGTCGGGGTGGGGCCGGTCCCCGTGCCGTGGGCGAAAGTGCCATCTGGGCAGCATGCCGGTGAGTTGGCACGTCACCGCAGGTCGGGCACTGTCCAGTGGCGGGTTTGGGCGGGAATGCCCGTCGCGCAGTTCGTCGCTTTCGGTGATGTACCGGCGGAGGGCGAGAAGCAGCAACGGAGACCCGGCGGTGAGTGTGTTTCATCCTTGCGTTGTACCTGTTCAGCAGCGGTGTCAGTGCCGGTCCACCGGGATATCGGTCGGTATTGCGCACGCTGACCGAGAACTGCGGCATCTGCCGGGCCTGTGCATGCAGCGCCTTCCCACCAGTTCGGCCTTGACCCGGACTCGGCAGCGGCGGGGCGTCAAGCCGTTCCAGGCCCTGGTCGAGGGCAGCCGCGTATGTCAGGACCGTTGACGCATGCCTTGTGTAGGCATACCTTGACGCCCTCTTGAGGGGCTCGATGGCTCGCTTCGTTGAGCCCCGGCGATGCCTGTTGCATCCCTCTTCCTTTCTTTCTCCCTCCTGGCCATGGAGCCACGAGCTCGGAGATCACCTCACATAGAGGAGTGACGTCATGTCACCGTCATCCCTTCCCCTGAACAGCAGCGAGGACGAGACCACAGCCGATCCGGAGGCTGAGATCCGCAAGTTGCGCAGAGTCGCGTACGCGAGTCTCGTCGGAACCGCCATCGAGTGGTACGACTTCTTCATCTACGGCCTTGCCGTGGTCCTGGTCTTCGCCCCGCAGTTCTTCCCAAGCTCGGCCCCCTCGGCCGGGGCTCTGGCGGCGTTCGCGACCTTCGCAGTCGGGTTCGCGGCCCGCCCTCTCGGCGGTATCGTCGTGGGTCACCTCGGCGACCGCGTCGGTCGCAAGAAGATGCTCGTGGCTAGCCTGCTCATGATGGGCGTCAGCACGACCTTGATCGGAATGCTGCCCACCTACGCCACGGCGGGTGCCCTCGCACCGATTCTCCTCATCCTGCTGCGCCTCGTCCAAGGAGTCGCGGTCGGCGGTGAATGGGGCGGGGCGGTGCTCATCTCCGTGGAACACTCGCCTGAGGGCAAGCGCGGCTTCTACGGCAGCTTCACTCAGGTGGGGTTGTCCGTGGGCCTGATCACGTCGAACCTCGTGTTCCTGACCCTTTCGCTGACGACCACGCGGGAGCAGTTCGCTGCATGGGGCTGGCGGATCCCGTTCCTGTTCAGCGGGGTTCTGGTGCTGGTCGGCCTCTATATCCGATCCCAGGTGGAGGAGAGCCCCGAGTTCGCTGCGCGCCGGAACACCGCGCGAACCCTGCGTCTGCCGATCGTCGCTGTTCTGCGCACGTACTGGCGTCAGGTCTTGCTGATCACCGCGATGTTCTCCGGGCTGACGGCGATGGGCTACATTGCGGCGGTGTACTCGGTCAGCTACGGCACGACCCGGCTGGGCCTGAGCTCGACGTTCATGCTCGTCGTGGTACTGGCTGCGGCGGTCATCGAGCTCCCGGCGGTGCTGTATTTCTCGGCAGCTTCCGACCGGCGCGGCCGATCCCATGTGATCATCTGGGGATCGGCTGCGTCCGTGTTGGTCGGTCTGTTCTTCGTGCCTGTCCTCGCCACGGGAGCGACGGTACTGGTCGCGCTCGCAGTGGTGTTGGGACGGCTGGTCCTCACGCCGCTGAGCGGACCATCGGCGGCGATGGCCGCAGAGAGCTTCCCGGTCGAGATGCGCTACAGCGGTGCGTCGATTGGTTACCAGCTTGGCTCGATAGCCGGCGGTGCGCTGGCGCCCCTCGTTGCGACGCTGCTGGTCGCATCGCCGGCCGGCACGTGGGGCGTGTCGATCTACCTCGTCGTGCTGATGGCAGTCTCCGGCCTGGGCGCATATGGTCTCGGCCGGATCGGCGCGCGCTCTGCGTCGACGTCTGGGACCGTCGCTTCAGCGCCTGCGCCATAGGCAGCTCTCGTGCCTGGCGCCGCACACGCGGAGCCAGGCACGACTGCACGGCGTTCTTCAGGTGGGTAGCCAGTATGGCCAGACCCTTTCCGGACTGCGGGGTCGTCGACCAGCAGCGGTAGTAGGCGAGTTCACCGGTACTGCGGTTGCGGCGGATCACCGCTGATGGCTGCCCGGGCGGGGTTTGGGCAGGTCGATGGCGGCCCAGTCGTAGAAGCGGTGCGAAGCCCCAACCATCCTACCTCAGCACGGAATTGAGCTGAGGTGTATTCGCTTCCGCGGTCGCTGTGCGTGATGCAGCCAGGTTCCAGGCTGCCGCGGCCGTGGGCCATCCGCAGCGCGTCCTCTGGGTTGCATGTGACCCCGAGGTGCGGCCTCGTACCAGAACATGGTGGCGTGCACCCGTCGTTCACCCAAGGCGCGCAATTCGCGCTATTTCCTATGGGTTTTAGCAGTATCAGTCGCGACATGCTTCGGAGAGCCTCGTTCCCGCACCGGTGTAAGGAGCCGGTACTGAGAGGGAGAACCATGCACGACACGCGCAACAGGTCAGTCCCCGGCCACCGCCGCACGCTGCCCAGACGACGCCGGTTCCTCGGACTGGTCACGGCCGGGGCGGCCGCGGTCGGCGCGGCCGGGATCGGCCGGGCGGCCTTGGCCACGGACCCGGCCACAGCGCCGCGGACGTTCCGCTCGCAGCGGGACATCAACAGCCGCAAGCGGGCCATCGCGAGAATCCTGAACGCCGCAGACCCGACGGCCGTCGCGGCCTGGATCACCGGCGCGGGGTCCGCGCCCGACTCCATCAATATGGAGCTGGACACCCAGGTCAACGGCTTGGCCGACGCCGCGGCGGCAGGCACGGGCACCGCCCGCGACGCGGTGCTCGTCTCCTGGGTGCGCACCGCGGCGACGCAGCGCACGATATGGGACCGCAAGTACGAGTTCCTGCGCACCGATTCGGGGGGCGCCGGAACCTTCGGCATCGTCACTGACGAGGTGAGGGCCAAGTACGCCGCCCAGCTGGGCTCGGCCGAGCAGTGGGACCCGGACAACGACTCCCACCGTGAGGTGTGGACATCCCTGACCTCCGAGGAACGCCAGATCGAGATACTCCGCACGTCGACGGCGCCGGGTGTCTCGCGCCATCATCTGGGCTCAGACGCGGACTTCTTCGGCACGAATCCCCAGGACTGGACGGACGACGGCCCGCAGGCCGCCAGCTACAGGTGGCTGCGTGCGAACGCGGCCCACCACGGCTTCCTCCAGACCTACACGGCGGAGTCGACAAAGACCAAGCCCGCGATCAGCGAGGAGCGCTGGCACTGGTCGTACGCGCCGGCCTCCCAGGCAGTCCTGGACTTCGTCGGTGCGAACCAGGACCTGATCGCCGACTCGCTGGACAAGCTGTGGAGCTATGACCCGACGCGGTTCACATACATCAAGGCGAACTGGCGCGACTACATGTTCCACGTGAACGAGAAGGCATACTTCGGCTGAGCCGGGATATGACAGGGCAGCCTGGCCAGGGGCGTGACCGCGGGCCGCTCTCCCCGCCGACTTGGGAGCGTTCGGTACACCGAGGCCACCGGCCCACGCCACCCTGACCGTCTCCTCGGGAACTCCGCGACCTTCTTGGTGTGCAGTGACACCGACACCCTCCCCAGAGGCAACGTCGGCCTTTCATGACCACAACGGGAAGTGAAGGCCGACGTCACGCCGGACAAAGACTTTGCCAACCGTCCACCCGGGTGAGCGAGTCCGATGTTTGTGCCGGCCGCGACCGTGGCGAAGGACATCCCTTGGAGTGCCCGGATGGCGTCGGTCGTGAGCTTGCCGGAAGCGCTGGAGGCTGATGCCCAGGTCCGGGTCGAAGCACTGACTCCCAGGTATCTCGGTCGCATGACGGATGTTGCTCGACGGCCCAACCACCATGCTGAAGCATCGATCCTGCGGTGCCTGCCACATCAGTCGAGGAATCGTTCATCCGTCATGTCGCTCGCAGTTGAGTGGTATGCGCCGTGGAATGCCCAAGGGGGAGATCTTGAATCCCAACGGCCGGATCAGTTCGCGGGTTAAGAGAGTAGGAGGATATCTGGCTCTGGCCGCGGCTCTTGCGGGAACATTGCTCTTCCTTATGGCGGAGGTGGAGCTGAATTCGGATTACGGCCCTCCAGCCGACGCCTATCGCTCGATCGCTGTTGGACAGACATGCGCGACGAAGCTTGGACCAGAATATGACGTCTCGTGCGGACGTGCGGGACTAGGAGACATGCGGTACACCTGCCCCAAAGGAACCTTCGGGAGATGCCCGGAAACGACGGCTATCACGGTGAGAAACGTTGGAGGATCCGATGTACACGTCAGCGTCATCAGCGGTCCTCGTCAGGGGCAACGAAACACTGGAGGACTCTCCCGGCTGCGGCCTGGGGACACAGTGACCCTGACTCCCGCCGCCGGAGATCTCTATCTCTTCGATATAACCATGCAGGCGGTAGGCGCAAGAGGCGGTGCGATAGAGGTAGTCAATATCTTCTGACTTCCACTCAGGAATCTCCCTATGGCTGGGCGGCGTAGCGGCTCGGCTGGGGTGGAGCGCCAGCAAGGCAAAGTCGCGACTCGTGTACTGACAACTCCGTTCGGAGTGGAAGATCGCTGAACCCTCGGAGGCGCGTCGCCTGTCCCGGAATCCGGGACAGCGGCGTGAACAGCGGCGCGCCGGAGCCGTAGACTCTGCGGCACCACGACCACTTCCGCCATCGAGGAGGTGGGCCCGCCGCAGTAAGTCCGGCACGTGCTGAGGCAGGCTCCTGACGGCTCGTCGGCCTGCGGAAAACCGATAAGCCGGCCGCCCAAGAACTCAAAGTGGCCCCGTCATCTGCGGGTACAGCTACTGCGTGAGTAAGTGCCGCACAGCCCTCACCGCTTCGCACCGATCACTGACCTCGAACTTTCGTGACGGTCCGTCGGTTCTTTGGCGGGCCGTCACGAAGATTCGAGGCTAAGGAGAAGAGTGCGCCGAAACAGGAACCCAGGACCGACCCGCGCCCGTGACACCAGCTCGCGGGCAATGCGACGGACAGCCAACTGGCCGGTTCCGTGGCGCAGTGTGTTCCTATGCACATCCTCGAGAGCCAGTTGACTCTTGCCGTGATCCAATCAGCCTGCAAAACTTATGGAAGGGTCGTGGTCCCCTTCCGGAGGAAGGGCCCCCCGCATTGACTTCCCGCCGGCCGAGGCCCCGGCGGACCCCCCACGCGATTCAAAACGTTCCCCCCAACCCCGATGGAACCCCCAGCCTCCCCCACCATTATCCGGCTTTTTCTCGTCCGTCTTTTCTTGTTCACACCGTGTTAACACAGAATTGATGGATCAGGAGCGTCACCACGTCCCCTCGCCGCGGTGCTCGCCCGCACACCTGAGCCAATCGCACGGCCCGTCCGGTCCGTCGCGGCTGTGAGAGGAAAACTCATGAAGTTAGACAATGCAGACCTTGAACTCTTGCTGCTGATACGTCACTTCGAGCGCGCGTTACTGGAACTCTTCGAAGCCGGCCAACTGAACGGCACCACCCACACCTGCCTCGGCCAGGAGTACATCCCCGTGGCCCTGCGCACGCTGCTGGCCGAAGAGGACTACGTCTTCAGTAACCACCGCGGCCACGGGCACTACTTGGCGCGGTTCGGAGAACCGCACGGGCTGCTAGCCGAAATCATGGGCCGCGAGGGCGCGGTCTGCCACGGCGTCGGCGGCAGCCAGCACATCCTGCGGGACCGCTACCTGTCCACGGGTGTCCAGGGCGAGAGCATGCCGGTCGCCGTCGGCGCCGCGCTGCACCTCAAACGCACGGGCTCGACCGGGCTCGCGGCCGTGTTCGTGGGCGACGGGACCTGGGGGGAGGGCTCGGTCTACGAGGCACTCAACATGGCCGCGTTGTGGCAGGTGCCGCTGCTGGTCCTGGTGGAGAACAACGGCATCGCCCAATCCACCCCGACCACGACGCAGTTGGCGGGCAGCATCGCCGACCGCGCCGCGGCCTTCGGAGTGCGCCACCACCTCGTACGGTTCCAGGACCTCGATGAGATCAGGACCGTACTGGGCCCGTCCATCGCCCGAGTTCGCGAGGCCGGTGAACCCCTCGTGGTCGAGTTCCTGACCTCGCGTGTGGGGCCGCACAGCAAAGGCGACGACACGCGACCCGCCGAAGAAGTGGAGCGGGCCGCCGCCCGCGACTGGTACCGCCGGTACGCGGCCGCCATCCCCGACCGATTCGGGGCCTGCGACAAGCGCCAGCGTGAACTGGTCGAGCAGATCGTGCACGAAGTGGCGTCCCGGCCACTGTCCACCTGGGATGAGCGATGCCTGTCACCGAACGCGTAGTGGAGAACCTCAACCACGCCCTGCACGGCCTCTTCGAGCGGGACGGGAGCGTTTACCTCCTCGGCGAGGACATCAAGGACCCTTATGGGGGCGCCTTCAAAGTCACCCGCGGGCTCTCCGAGCGCTACGGCGACCGGGTACTCGCCACCCCGCTCAGCGAAGGCGGCATCGTGGGCGTGGCCGCCGGACTCGCGCTCACCGGCGACAAGGCCATCGTGGAAATCATGTTCGGCGACTTCATCGCGCTGGCCTTCGACCAGATCCTGAACTTCGCCAGCAAGTCGGTTTCCATGTACGGCCGCCGAGTGCCCCTGCGCCTTGTGGTCCGGTGCCCCACCGGAGGCAACCGCGGCTATGGCCCGACCCACAGCCAGAGCCCCCAGAAGCACTTCGTGGGTATCCCAGGCCTGTCTTTGTACGAACTGTCCCCGTTCCATGAGAACGACGCGGTTCTGGAGCGTATGTTCCGCAGCGCGGAACCCTGTGTGCTCTTCGAGGACAAGGTGCTGTACACCCGGCGCATGTACCGGGACGGTGTGGTCGACGACCTCTTCCGGTTCGACTACGCCGATCCCGACCGCGAGTTCGCGCGGGTGCACATCGGGGACCCGGACGACGCCGACGTCGTCCTGATCGCGCCGGGCGGGCTCGTCGACCGCGCGCTCGCCGCCATGCGCGGGCTGCTGCTGGACCAGGAAATCACCTGCCAACTCGTCGTCCCCTCCCGGCTCTATCCCTTCGACCCCGACCCTCTGTTGCCCATGCTGGCGGCCGCGGGCCGGGTCTGCGTCATCGAGGAGAGCACGGCCGGCGGAACCTGGGGCAGCGAGATCGCGCAGGCCGTGCACAGTCGGCTGTGGGGCAAACTCGCGGCGCCGGTGCGGCTGGTGCACTCGGCGGACAGCGTCATCCCCAGCGCCGCCCATCTCGAACGCGACGTCCTGGTGCAGAGCGACACCATCTACCACGCGGTGCAGGAGATGTTCGTTGGCTGAGATCGCCATACCCAAGCTGAACAACAATGACAGTTCCTACCTCCTCCTCGAGTGGCTCTTCGACGACGGCGACGAGGTGCCCGCCGACGCGGCCGTCGCTGTACTGGAGACGTCCAAGGCCACCGAGGACCTGATCGCACCGAGCGCCGGCGTGCTCGAGCGCCTCGTGCCCGCCGGTACCGAGTGCGCGTGCGGCGAACTGATCGGCCGACTGCTCCCCGCCGCTTCCGAGAGCGCTCCCGCCGAGCCTGCCGTGGCGCGCGCAGCAACGGCGGAGAGCACGGCGATCCCCGGCACGGCGACGGATGCCGGGAAGGTGTCCGTGCTCGTGACCGCCCCCGCCCGTGCGCTGATGGACCGACTTGGCCTGGACGAGGCGGCGTTGGCGGAGCTGGACACGAAGGTCGTCAAGCGGGCCGACATCGAGAGGCTGGCCGGGACACGCGGGGCGAGCGCGGTGAGAGATGCCGCCACGCCCTCCCATCGCGAACCCGCCCCCGACCCCGAACCCGGCCTGCACGAGCTGAGCCCGAACCAGCGCGCCGTATGGACCGTCGTCAGCGAGTCGCAGCGCACCGTCCCCGCCGCGTTCACCGTCGTGCACGTCGACATGGGACCCGTCGAGGCGAGCGCGGCTCGGCTCGGCGCCATGGCCGGCGCCCCCGAGTACGTCATCGCCGCCATGGCCCGGCTACGCACCGACTTCCCCCTGTTCTTCGCCGCCCCGGCGCACCCCGGCACCGTGCGGCCGGCCGACTCCGCGCACATCGCGGTGACCATCGACGTCGGCAAGGGGCTGTTCACCCCGGTCGTCCGCGATGCCGAGCGGCTGACGGTCGCCGACATCGCCGACGTGATGATGGAGTTCCGCATCAAGGCGATCCGCGACGGCTTCCGCGGCTCCGACCTCTCCGGCGGTACCGCGCTGCTCGCGCTGAACAACGATGCCGAGGTGGTCGTGGCGACGCCCCTCGTCTTCCCCGGCCACACCTGCGCGGCGTCGCTCGCCGACACCCGTGACGAACTGGTGGCCGACGAGAGCGGCGGAGTGCGGGTGCGGCGGGTGGCCGCGCTCGGCCTCGCCTACGACCACCGGGTGATCAACGGCCGGGACTCCGTGCGTTTCCTCCACGCCCTGCGGCAGCGCCTCGAACAGCCTGAAGGACTGACCGCCACGCCCAGCGACGCCGGCTGACAGGCGCGGTGCAGGGCGCGCCGTACGCCCGCCGGGGACCTGAAGGCCAAGCCAGGAAGAGGATTGATGTCCACGCTCGACTCACAGCGCGACCGGGACCCGCTGACCGCGACCGGGACCGAGGCGGCCCTCGTCGTGGTATCCGCCGACACCGCACGGGGACTCGACGCCGCGACCACCGACCTCGCCCGACGCCTGAGGCGGCTCCCGTCCGGTGAACTGGCTGACGCGGCCTACACCCTCGCCATCAGCCGCAGGGCCCGTGCCCACCGGCGTGCCGTGCTGTGCACCAACCCGGAGAAGGCAGCCCGGCAGCTCGCGGACGCCTCGTCCGACGGCGACGGCACCCGCCGCCCGCTCGTCTTCGCGCTCCCCGCCGTCATCCCGGACGCCGCCCGGCTCGCGACCGACGCCATCACCACCGACCCACGGTTCGCCCGCTACCACCGGGCCTGCCGCCGCGCCGGCGCCCTCAAGCACGGCGACGCCGGCGCCGTCTTCGCCTACGCGTACGCGACGGCCCGGCTCTGGCAGCACTGGGGCCTTCAGCCGGACGCCCTGCACGCGGCAGGCGTCGGGCAGGCCGTCGCCGCCTGCCTCGGCGGCACGCTGAGCCTGGCCGACGCGATCGCCCTGCTCGGCTCCGCCTCGCCGGGCCAGCAGGAGCCCACCGCCCCGCGTCGCCGCCGCACGCCGCGCTTCCCGGTCGAGCCGTTCGGCACGCGGACCGACGCCGTCATCCTGACACCGGGCGCGGAGGGCCCGCTCCACACCCTCCGGCGTGCCTGGCTGGCCGGTGCCGACATCGACTGGCAGAGCGTGTACGAGGGCCAGGACCGCCGGCGTGTCAGGCTCCCCGGACAGTCGGACGAGACACGCCGGAACGACGCGGCCGAGCCTCCCCGGCACAACGAGACCGAGGCCGACCAGGACCGTGCGGCCGAGGTACGTGAGGGAGGCGGGGACAGCAGGACCGAGGCTCACCGGGAGCCCGCGGCGGAGCCGCGCGAGGGTGACACGGGCGAACTCCCCACCGTCCCCTGGGCCTTGGCGGCCGGCTCCGCGGGTGCGTTGCGGCAGCGGGCGGCCGAGGTGAAAGCCGCCGTCGAGGCGCAGCCCGGACGTTCGGCTCCGGACATCGCCCGGTCGTTGGCGGCCGAGGCCGCCGACGTCGCTCCGGCGGGGCATCGGGCCGTGGTGGTCGGTGGGGACCGTGCGGATCTCCTGCGGGGCCTCACCGCGCTCGCGGCGGGCCGGCCGGCCCCCGGCGTGGTCCGTGGCGCGGCGTCCGTGACCGACAGCCGACTCGTCTTCGTCTTCCCGGGCCAGGGCGCCCAGTGGCGGGGCATGGCCGCCGATCTGATGGAGTCCTCCCCGGCCTTCCGTGCGGAGGCGGACCGGTGTGCAGAGGCGTTCGCACCGCATCTCGGCTGGTCGCTCACCGACGTGCTGCGCGACCGGCCGGGTGCGGCCCCCCTGGAGCGGACGGATGTGGTGCAGCCGGTGCTGTTCACCGTCTCGGCGGCGCTGCACGCCCTGCTGGACTCGTGGGGAGTGCGTCCGGCGGCGGTCCTCGGGCACAGCCTCGGCGAGATGGTCGCCGCCTACGTCAGCGGCGCCCTGTCGCTGGCGGACGCGGCCGTGGTGTGCGCGTGCATGAGCAAGGCCCAGGCGGCCCTGTCCGGCACCGGCGCCATGGCTTCCGTCGAGCTCCCGCTGGACGCCGTGCGCGAGCGGCTGGCCGACTACGGCGGCCGGGTCGGGCTGGCCTCGGTCAACGGCGTGGAGTGGGCCGTCGTGTCCGGCGATCGCGACGACGTGGCCCGCCTGGTTGCGGAGCTCACCGCCGACGGCGTACGGGCCCGTACCGTCAACGTGGACCTGGCCGCCCACTCCGCGCACCTCGAAGCCGTCCGGGACCGCATGCTGCGCGATCTCGCTCCGATCACGCCCCGCCCCGTCCGGCTGCCCATGCGCTCCTCGATGACGGGCGAGCCGCTGACCGGCACGGAACTGAACAACGCCTACTGGTACGGCAATCTGCGCCACACCGTCGAATTCGCCCGCACGGTTGGGGCCATGGTGGACGACGGCTACCGAGCCTTCGTCGAAGTGAGCCCCCATCCGGCCCTGACCATGGGCGTCTCCGGTGTCCTGGAGGCCGCCGGGGCCGAGACGGAGAGCATCGTCGTGGGCACGCTGCGGCGCGGCCAGGACGGCCGGGGCGCGCTGCTGTCGGCCGTGGCCGAGCTCTACGTACGCGGCCTGCCGGTGGACTGGACGGCGGTATTCGACGGCAGTCGTCCGGCGGCCGGGCCGGTCGGGCGGGCCGACACGCAGGCAAGGGCGGCGCGGAGGGACGCACTCGAGGACGCCGGGCAGGCCGACGCGGGCGCGTCGCCGACGCGGGCCGACTCCGCCGGTGCAGCGGCGCCCGACGCCGCCCCCGCCATCATGGCGACGCACGAACCCACCGCTCCCGCGAACCCGGGCGACGCCGCACCTCCTGCGGACCCGGACGAGCCCGGCGACGGCCTCCGGGCCCGTCTGGCCGGGCTTCCGCGGTCCGCCGCCGAGCGTGAGGTCCTGGAACTGGTCGCCGCGCATACGGCCGCGCTGCTGGGCGTGGACTCGCTCCACGAGGTGACCCCGGACTGGGCGAGCGCCTCCCTGGGCACCCTGGGCTTCACTTCGCTGCTGGCGGTGGAGCTGCGCGGCAAGCTCGCGCAGGAGACGGGGCTGCGGCTGGCCCGCACCCTGGTGTTCGACCACCCCACCCCGCAGGGGCTGGCGCGTTTCCTCGCCGGCGAGTTGCTCGGCGCCGCCTCCGAGGAACGGCCCGCGCGGCCGGAACGTTCCACCGCCGAAAGCGGCGGCAACGAGACTGTCGCCATCGTCGGAATGGCCGCCCAGCTGCCCGGCGCCGCGGATCTGGACGCGTACTGGGACCTGCTGAGCACCGGCAGCGAGGCGATCTCCCAGTTCACCGACGAGCAGCTGGCCGCCGCCGGGGTGCCGCAGGAGCTCATCCGCGACCCCCGCTATGTGAAGGCTTTCGGTGCGATGCCGGAGGCGGAGCTGTTCGACGCCGCCTTCTTCGGGATGACCCCGGCCGAGGCGGAGGTGACCGACCCGCAGCAGCGGCTGTTCCTCCACGCCTGCCACACGGCGCTGGAGCACGCCGGGTACGACCCCGCTCGCCACCCCGGCGCGATCGGCGTCTTCGGCGGGTCCGCCAACAACACCTACCTCCAGGACAACGTGCTGACCGGCACCGACCGGACCGCGACGTCCGACTACTTCCGCGTCCTGGTCGGGAACGACAAGGACTACCTGGCCACCCGCGTCGCCTACAAGCTGAACCTGAAAGGCCCCGGCTGCACCGTCCAGACCGCCTGCTCCACCTCGCTGGTCGCCCTGCACCTGGCCTGCCAGGCGCTGCGGGCGGGCGATTGCGACCTCGCCCTGGCGGGAGGGGTGTCCGTGCGCACACCCCAGACCAAGGGCCACCTGTACGAGGAAGGCTCGATCCTCTCGGCCGACGGCCACGTCCGCGTCTTCGACGCCGCCGCGAGCGGCACCGTCTTCGGCAGCGGCGTCGGCGTCCTGGCGCTGAAGCGGCTGTCCGACGCGGTGGTCGACGGCGACACCATCCACGCGGTGGTCCTCGGCACCGCCACCAACAACGACGGTGCGGAGAAGGTCAGTTACGCCGCGCCCGCTCGCGACGGCCAGGCCGCCGTCATCGCCCGCGCGCAGGAGGCGGCAGGCATCGACGCCGGGTCGATCAGCTACCTGGAGGCCCACGGCACCGGCACCAGGCTCGGCGACCCGGTCGAGGTGTCGGCGCTGGACCAGGCGTTCCGGCGTACCACCGACAGGACGGGCTACTGCGCCATCGGCTCAGTGAAGCCGAACATCGGCCATCTGGACGCCGCCGCGGGCGCAGCCGGCGTGATCAAGGTGGCGCTGATGATGCGCCACCGGACGATCGTGCCGAGCATCAACTACGAGACTCCCAACCCGGCGATCGACTTCGACAGCACCCCGTTCCGCGTCGCCACCGGACTCGCACCCTGGCTCCTGGACGGGGTGCCGCGCCGGGCCGGCGTCAGCTCCTTCGGCATCGGGGGAACCAACGCCCACACGGTGCTGGAGGAACCGCCGGTGCGGGCGCCGTCCGGGCCGTCCCGCCCCGAGCAACTGCTGCTGCTGTCGGCCGCGACGCCGACCGCCCTGGCCCAGGTCACCGCCCGGCTCGCCGCGCACCTGCGACGCCACCCCGAGGTGCCGCTCGCGGACGTCGCCCACACCCTCGCGACCGGTCGCGCCGGCCACCACCACCGGCGGGCGCTGCTGTGCCGGGACACCGCGGACGCCGTACGCCTCCTGGAGGATCCGCTGCCCGCCGCACAGGCCGGGTACACCGCCCCCTCCGTGGCGTTCGCCTTCCCCGGCGGTGACCTCGATCCCGAGGGTCGGCTCGCCGCCGAAGTCGCCGCCGCGGAGCCCGGGTTCGCCGAGCGCTACGAGGCGTGCGCCGCCGCCGGTCCGGGCGGCCGTGCGTTCGCCTTCCCATACGCGCTGGCCGGGCTCTGGCAGGACTGGGGACTGCACCCCGAGGCCCTGTTCGCCGACGGCGACGGGGAGTTGGTGGCCGCCGTGCTGGCCGGTGCGCTCCGGCTGGAGGAGGCGCTCGGCGCGCTCGCGGAGGGCATCACGCCGCCGTCGGGGGGCACTCCCCGGCTACCCGTCCTGCCGTTGGCCGAGGCCGGCGCGGACTCCCGACGGGTGGTGCTGGCCGCGCGGGCGGAATCCCCGCTGATCGCGGTGCGGGACGCATGGCTGGCGGGCGCGGACGTCGACTGGGCACGCTTCTACGCCGGCCAGCGGCGGCATCGTGTGCCGCTGCCGACGTATCCGTTCGAGGGACGGCGGTACTGGCTGGAGGCACCCGCCCGCCCTTCAGCGTCCACCGCGGGTGAAGCCCCGGCCGAGGCGCCGCCCGGCGACAACGCCACTGCCCTCCCCCGCCTGCTCCCCGACCCGGACCGCCCGGACCCCTTCGCGCAGATGGCTGCCTTCACCGGCGTCGAGCCGTATCTGACGGACCACGTCATCGGCGGCGCCCCCGTCCTGCCCGCCGCGGTGCATCTGGAACTCGGCCGCGCTGCGGCCGAGTCGGTCTCCGGTGGCCGGCAGACCGTGACGATCCGCGACGCCGACTTCCAGCGGATGCTGTCCTTCCCGTCCGGCCCCCGCACCGTGGGCGTCCGCCTGGAGCGGCACGGTGACACGGCCCTGCGCTACACCGTGACGGCATCGGACGGCGCGGACGAGGAGACGTACGCATGCGGCGAGGTCGTCCTGGCCGAGACCGCGTTGCCCCGACCCCGGCCGCTCGACCTCGCCGCCCTGCGCCACCGCTGCGAAAGCACTGTCGAACCCGCCGCCTGCTACGGCTTGTTGGCCGAGCGGGGCGTCCAGCACGGGCCCGGCCTGCGCGCGCTGCGGGAGTTCGCGCACCGCGCGGGCGAGGAGGCGCTGGCCGTCCTTGACGTGCCGCAGGCCGAGACAGGGCCGGACTTCGCCGGGCCGGGCACCACGGTGCTGCATCCGGCACTGCTCGACGGCGCCCTCCAGGCGGCGGTGTGCCTGCTCGCCGCGTCCGGCGCGGACGGCGGCGCGGCCCATCTGCCGCTGCGGCTCGGCGCCCTCCACCTGTACGGCGCCCTGGACGGCCGGTGCACCGCGCACGTCACCCGGTCCGCCGGGGCGGGCGGCCAGGTCGTACGGCTCGATGTGACCCTGGCGGGCGAGGACGGCACCATCGTCGCGCACCTGTCCGACCTCGTCCTGCGCCGAGTGCCGGCCACCACGGAGCACGCCCCTGTCTTCCTGCGCGGCCACTGGTCTCCCGCGCCGCTCGCCGCGGGCGGCACCGGCAGCGGCCCGTTGCTGCTGCTCGCCGACGGCGAGGGGACGCGGGAGGCGCTGGGCCGGGCGCTGCGGGACGTCGGCGAGCACGACACCCCGGTGATCCTGGTGAGGCCGGGCTCCGGCTTCCGCCGTGTCGACGGCCGCACCTACGAAGCGGATCCGGCGCGGCCGGGCGACTTCGCCGAGCTGCTGGCCGCGCTGACCGCCGACGGCGTGCCGCCCCGCCGCATCCTGCACGCCTGGACCCACGCCGCGCAGCCGTCCGAGGGGTACGGCGGCGACCTCCTCGACCTGGGCGTCGGCTCGCTGTTCCACCTCACCAAGGCGCTGCTGGCACGCCGGCCCGTGGAGCGGACGCCGCTGCTGTTCGTCCACCCTGAGTCGGTGCCCGCGCACGAGGCGGTCGCCGCGTTCGCCCGCACGGCGCGGCTGGAGAACCCGACACTGGCCTACCGTGCGGCGGGCGTCGCACGGGAGGACCTCGCCGCGCAGCTGCCCGCGCTGCTGCGGGAGTTCGGCGCGGAAGGCGGCCGGGAGGCCGAGGTCCGCTACGAGGAAGGCGCCCGGCTGGCGCGCGGCTATCAGGCGGTCGACCCGGCCGCCGAGGCCGTCGGCGGGCCGGTACTGCGCGACGGTGGCGTCTACCTGATCACTGGTGGAACCGGCGGCCTGGGGCTGCTCGTCGCCGAGCACCTCGCCGCCCGCGTGCGCGCCCATCTCTACCTCGTCGGCCGGTTCGAGCCGGACGCGCGCGCCCGCGCCCGGATCGCGGCCCTGGCGGCGTCCGGCGGGTCCGCCCGCCATCTGCGGGCGGACGTCTCCCGCGAGGACGACGTGCGAACCGTCCTGGCGGCCGTGGAGGCCGGGCACGGCACGCTGCACGGCGTCGTCCACTCCGCCGGGGTGCTGCGGGACTCGTTCCTGCTGACCAAGGAACAGGGGGACCTGTGGGCCGTCCTGGCCCCCAAGGTCCAGGGAACCGTCCACCTCGACCGGCTGACGGCGCGCCACCCCCTGGACTTCTTCGCTGCCTTCTCGTCGGTCGCCGCGCCGCTGGGCAACGTCGGCCAGGCCGACTATGCCTACGCCAACGCCTTCCTGGACGCCTGCATGGCCGTGCGCCAGAAGCTCGTGGCCGAGGGGCGGCGCAGCGGCGTGTCCGTGTCGATCGGCTGGCCGCTGTGGCAGGAGGGCGGTATGCGGGCCGACGCGGAGTCGACGGCCGTCCTGGAGCGGCGGCTCGGCTCCGCCGCGTTGCCCACGGCGGTCGGTCTCGCGGCGTTCGAGACCGCGCTCGGGCTGGGTGGCGGGCCCCTGGTGGTCGCGCTCGGGGAACCGGAGACCGTGGCGGCGGCCCTGTCGCCTGCGGCCGGGCCCGCACCGCGTCCCGAGGGGCCGGTCCCCCTCGCCGCGCCGGAGCCGGACCTGCGGCGGACGGCCGAGGACCTGCTGCGCGCGATCCTTGCCACCGAGACCGGGCTCGACCCGGCCATCCTCGACCCCGAGACCCCGCTGGACCGCTACGGCATCGACTCCATCCTGATCGTCAAGCTCAACAGCGCGGTGGAGAAGACCTTCGGGGAAACGTCCAAGACCCTCTTCTTCGAGTACACGACCCTCGCCGACCTCGCCGGCTACTTCGCCGAGCAGCACGCGGGACGGCTCCGGGAGCTGGCCGACGCCACCAGGGGCGAACCGGCCCCCGGCACGGCGGAAGCACCCGTCGATGTCACGGCGGACGAGCACGCCGCCTACCCCCGCGCGTCCGCCGAGGCCCTTGTGGACGGGAGCCCCGCCCCCGGAGCCCACCCCGACGACGCCATCGCAGTGATCGGCCTCAGCGGGCGCTACCCCAAGGCCGCCGACCTGGACGAGTTCTGGCGGAACCTGGAGCAGGGCCGCGACTGCGTCACCGAGATCCCGCGGGACCGGTGGGACCACGACCGCTTCTTCCAGGACGGCTCGCCGGTCCCCGGCCGTGCCTACGCCAAGTGGGGCGGCTTCCTCGACGACGTCGACCGCTTCGACCCGCTGTTCTTCGGCATCTCGCCGCGCGAGGCCGAAGTGATGGACCCGCAGGAGCGGCTGTTCCTGGAGACCGCGTGGCACGCCGTCGAGGACGCCGGGTACCGGCCCGCCGACCTCGCGGGCAGCCCGGTCGGGGTCTTCGTGGGCGCGATGTACGCCGAGTACCAGCTCTACGGCGCCGACCGCGTCCTGCGCGGCGAGGGCCCGGTCCCGGCCTCGCTGCACGCCTCCATCGCCAACCGGGTGTCGTACGTGCTGAACCTGTCCGGGCCGAGCCTGGCGGTCGACACCATGTGCTCCTCCTCGCTCACGGCGATCCACCTGGCCTGCCGGAGCCTGCGCGACGGCGAGAGCGAGCTCGCGATCGCGGGCGGGGTGAACCTCTCGCTCCATCCGCACAAGTACGTCTACCTCAGCCAGGGCCGGTTCGTGTCGACCGACGGCCGCTGCCGGTCCTTCGGCGCGGGCGGCACCGGCTACGTGCCCGGCGAGGGCGTCGGCGCGGTCCTGCTCAAGCCGCTACGCCGGGCCCTCGCGGACCGCGACCACGTCCACGGCGTCATCCTCGGCGCCGCCGTCAACCACGGCGGCCGTACCAACGGCTACACGGTGCCCAGCCCCAACGCCCAGCAGCGGGTCATCGAGCGCGCTCTGGAGCAGGCCGGCACCGACCCGCACGACATCGGCTATGTCGAGGCCCACGGCACCGGCACCGCGCTCGGCGACCCGATCGAGATCACCGGGCTGCGCAAGGCGTTCGGGTCCTTCGAAGAGGGGCGGTACTGCCCCATCGGCTCGCTGAAGTCGAACATCGGCCATCTGGAGGCGGCAGCGGGCGTCGCGGGGCTGACCAAGGTGCTGCTCCAGTTCCGGCACGGGCGGCTCGTGCCGTCGCTGCACTCCGCGGAACTCAACCCGAACATCGACTTCGCGCACTCCCCGCTACGCGTGCAGCGGGAGCTCACCGACTGGCCTCGGTCGTCCGGCCCGCGCCGGGCCGCCCTGAGCTCCTTCGGCGCGGGCGGCTCCAACGCGCACCTGGTGCTGGCCGAGGCGCCGTACGCCGAACCGGCCCCGGCGGTCCCGGCGGCCGGGCAGCGCACCCCGGAACCGCTGCTGTACGTGCTGTCGGCGCAGGACGAGAAGCGGCTGCGCGAGTACGCCGGACGTGTCGGCCGGTTCCTGCGCACCGCGCACGTGGATCTCGCGGACGTCGCCCACACCCTCCGGTGCGGCCGCGAGCCCATGGCCGAGCGGCTGGCCGTGGTCAGCGCCGACGGTGCGGCCGTGGCCGACGCGCTGGTCGCGTTCGCCGAGGGCGCGCCCACCCCGGCGTGGCTGTGGCACGGCTCCGCGCCCGAGCCGGGGCCAAAGACCGGCCGCGCCGAGGCCGCGGCCGGTCAGTGGCTGGCCGGGGCCGACCCGATCGGCGCCGCGCCCGTGCGCGCCGACGGCCGCCCGCCGCGTCGGATCCCGGTGCCCGGCTACCCCTTCGCCCGTGAGCGCTACTGGCTGGGCGGCCTCGACGAACCGGCCGGCACGGCGGTCCTGCACCCGCTGCTGGACGCCAACGAGTCCACCCTGGCCGAGACCCGCTTCCGCACCACCCTGCGCCGCACGTCCGCCCTGCTGCGCGACCACGAGGTGGCCGGTCGGCGCCCGCTGGCCGGGACCGCGCTGCTGGAGATGGCCCGCGCGGCCGTCGAGCAGGCGGCCGGCGAGGCGCCCGGCGGGTTGCGGAACGTGGTGTGGGGACGGCCGGTCGAGGTCGTGGACGACAGTCTCGACGTGTACGTCGCCCTACGCCCGGACGGATCCGAGCCCGGCACCGTCGCCTTCGAGGTGTTCAGCGGCGACCGCGTCGCCCACGTCCGCGGCGTCGCGCTCACCGGGCCCTCCGCACCGGCCCAGGGCGCCGTCGACCTCGCCGGGCTGCGCAAGCGCTGTGCCGTATCGCGCACCGCCGCCGAGGTCCGGCGTGACTACACACGGGCGGGCTTCCGCTACGGCCCGTCCTTCGACGTGCTGCGCGAGGTGCGCACCGGCACGGACGAGGTGCTGGTGGAGGTCCGGCTACCCGAGGGGAGCCCGTCCGCTGGTTTCACCCTGCATCCGGCCCTGCTGGACGGCCTGCTGCGGGCCGTTCACTGGCTCAACCGGCACACCGCGCCCGAGCCCGGCGACCTGGTCGTGCCGTTCTCCCTTGGACGGATCGACATCCTCCGGCCGCTGCCGCCGGTCTGCTTCGCCCACGCGGTCCCGGCCGCCGGCTCCGGCCTCCGTGCGGCCGCCGTGCAGCGGTTCGACATCGTTGTCGTCGACGAGCAGGGCGCCGAACTGGTCCGGATCCGCGACTTCGCGGGCCGGGTGCTGCCCGCCGCCGACGCACCGGCGCCGGGCGAGGCGCCCCGGTTCTACGCCTACGACTGGGAGCCCCGGCCCGCCGACGGGCCGCGCGCCCATGCCCCGGGCAGCGCGCTGCTGGTGCTCGCGGACGACCCGGAACCGGCCCGGCTGCTGGCCCGCTCCGGCCGGTGGGCACGTGTGGTGCGGGTCGAGGCGGGCGGCCGGTTCCACGCCGACGGCCTGGACGCGTACACCATCGACCCGCTCGACGCCGGGCACTACCGGCGGCTGCTGGCCGAACTCGGTGACGGCGGGCTGGACGTCGTACACCTGTGGGACCTGGACGACGACCGGCGCGAACCCATCCGGCTGGACACGGCGTTGAACACCGGCCTGTTCCCGGTGCTGCACCTGTTGCAGGCCGCTCGGGGCCTTGAGGGCGGCATCCGGGTGGTCTACGGCCACGGCGCGCCGACCGGTGAGCCGAGTCCCGAGCGGGAGGCCACAGCCGGGCTGTGCCGCATCGCCGAGGCGATGCCCGGCTCATGGCTGCGCACGGTGCGCCACGACGGCGGCGTGCCGGGGGCCGAACGGCTGGTGCGCACGCTGCTCGACGAGTTCGCGACACCGGCCCGCACCGCCCAGGTGCGCTACGACGAGGACGGCCGACGGCTGGTGCGCGTGGTGCGCTCCGCCACGCCCGCGCGGGCCGGTACGGACGCCGTGCCGCTGAAGGACCGTGGGGTCTATCTGCTCACCGGCGGCACCGGCGGGATCGGGCTGGTCTTCGCCCGGTACCTGGCCGAGCGGCACCGCGCCCGGCTGGTGCTGCTGGCCCGCTCCCCGCTGAGCGGAGCGGCACGGGCCGAGGTGGAGCGACTGACGGCGCTCGGCGCCGAGGTGCTCGCGGTCCAGGGCGATGTCGCGGTGCGCGAGGACGTACAGCGGGCGCTGGACCGGTGCACGGAGCGCTTCGGACGGCTGGACGGGGTGTTCCACGCGGCCGGCGTGTACGACTCGGCCCCGGTCGCCGAGGCGGACCGCGAGCGGTTCGAGCGGGTGCTGGCGGCCAAGACCCACGGCACCGTCAACCTCGACGAGCTCACCCGGGACGAGCGGCTCGACCTGTTCGTGGTGTTCTCGTCCATCTCCAGCATCCTCGGCGACTTCGGCGCCGGCAGCTACTCCGTCGCCAACTCCTTCCTGGACGCCTACGCGGTCCGGCGCGAGCAGTGGGTACGGGAGGGGCGGCGCCACGGGCGCACCCTGTCCCTCGGCTGGCCGCTGTGGACCGTCGGTGGCGTGGACTCGGCGCTCGGCGAGGCCGAGGTGTGCCAGTACAGCGCCAGCACCGGGATACGGCCGGTGACCGCGGAGCAAGGGATCGAGGCGTTCGAGCGGGCCTGGGAGTACGGGGCGCCGCTGCTGATACCGGCCGGTGGGGACCGGGAGGTGATCGAGCGGACGCTGGGGGTCGTGCCCACCACCGCGGCACCGATCGCACAAGCACCCCACGCCGTGTCGGCGGGATCGGTGGCACCGGCGGAACCGGCCGGGGCCATGGCCGGCCTCTCCCGGCTGCGCCGCCGGCTCCTCGACCATGTCCGGGCCCGGCTCGCCGAGATCCTCAAGCTCCCCATGGGCCGGCTCGACAGCGGCGCCACGCTGGACTCATACGGTCTCGACTCGGTCCTGATCATGGAGGCCAACACCCTGCTCGGGCGGGACTTCCCCGGGCTGCCCGGCACACTCTTCTTCGAGTACCGCACGGTTGGCGAGGTCACCGACTTCCTGCTGCGGGAACACCCGGACGCGGTGACCCGGCTGTTCGGCCCGCAGCCAGAGGTGGCACCCGCGCCGGATCCCGCCCCCACGCCGGACACGGCACCGGGGCAGGCGCTCCCCTCCCCCGTGTCCCGGCCGCGGCCGGTCACCGCCCACGTCGTCCCGGTACCGGACCCAGCCGATGAGGACATCGCGATCATCGGCATCAGCGGCCGCTACCCCAAGGCCCGCGACCTGGACGAGTTCTGGGAGAACCTGCGCAGCGGCCGGGACTGCGTCACCGAGGTGCCCGCCGACCGCTGGGACGCCGACGCCCTGTTCGACGCGGACCCGGCCGCACCGGGCCGCAGCTACAGCCGCTGGGGCGGGTTCCTGGACGATGTCGACACCTTCGACTCGCTGTTCTTCCGCATCTCCCCGATGCAGGCCAAGACCATGGACCCCCAGGAGCGGCTCTTCCTGGAGACCGCCTGGGCGGCCCTGGAGGACGCCGGGTACCCGCTGGACGCCCTGCCCCGGCCGCGCTTCTCGGCCGAGGGCCGCGACGTCGGCGTGTTCGTCGGGGTGATGTGGGGCGACTACGCGGTGCTGGCCGTCGAGGAGTCCTTCCGCGGCCATCACGTCACCGTCCCGGCCAACCGCTCCTCGATCGCCAACCACGTGTCCCACTTCGGGGACTTCCGGGGACCGAGCATGGTGGTGGACACCGCCTGCTCCTCGTCCCTGGTCGCCCTCCACCTGGCCTGTGAGAGCATCCGCCGGGGCGCGTGCGCGTACGCCGTCGCGGGCGGGGTGAACATCTCCGCGCACCCGGCCAAGTACGTCCACCTCAGCCGGATGAACATGCTCGCCAAAGACGGCCGGTGCCGCTCCTTCGGCGCCGGGGGCACCGGCTACGTGCCCGGCGAGGGCGTCGGCGCGGTCCTGTTGAAGCGGCTGTCGCAGGCCGAGGCCGACGGCGACAGCATCCACGCCGTCATCAAGGCCGGCGCGGTCAACCAGGGTGGGCGCACCAGCGGCCTGACCGTGCCCAACCCGCGCGCCCAGCAGGCCCTGGTCGAGGAGGCCCTGGCCCGGGCCGGCCTCGACGCCCGTACCATCGGCTACGTCGAGGCCCACGGCACCGGCACCGAACTCGGCGACCCCATCGAGCACACCGCCCTGGAACGGGCGTTCCGGACCCACACCGAGGATGTGGGCTTCTGCGCCCTGGGCTCCGCGAAGTCCGCGATCGGCCATCTGGAGGGCGCGGCGGGCATCGCGGGCGTCACCAAGGCGATCCTCCAGCTACGGCACGGGCAGTTCGTCCCGTCGCTGCACGCCGACCACCTCAACCCCGTGATCGACTTCGCGCGCTCCCCGTTCCGGGTGCAGCGCGAACTCGCCGACTGGGCCCGGCCGCAGGACGGCGGACCCCGCCGGGCCGCGGTCAGCTCCTTCGGCGTGGGCGGCACCAACGCCCACGTCATCCTCGAGGAGTACCTCGGCGCACCGGACCGCTCCCCCACGCCGGACCGGCCCCGCGCCGAGCTGCTGCCCCTGTCCGCCCGCACCGAGGACCGGCTCCGGGCCCACGTGGCACAGCTCGCCGCGTTCCTGCGCCGCGAGCGCGACGCGGGCCGGGCCCCGGCGCTCGCGGATGTGGCGCACACCCTCCACGCGGGCCGGCAGGCCATGGCCGAACGGCTGGCGGTGACCGTGTACGACGTGGACGAGGCCGTGGAGACGCTCGACGCGTTCGCCCGCGGCGAGCCGGACCACCGGGTGGTACGGGGCGGCACGAGGACGAACGAAGCCCTCGGCGACCTGCTCACCTCGGTCCGCGAGGGCCGGGATCTGGCGTTGGCTCTCGCCCGGTCCGGCGACGTGGACCGCCTCGGCCGCCTGTGGGCCTCGGGCCTCGCCCTGGACCCGGAGGTCCTCCAGCAGGTCCGGCCGCACCGGGCCCGCCGGATCTCCCTGCCGACGTATCCCTTCACTCCGGAACGGCACTGGATCGCTCGGCCGGATACCGCCCCCGGCACGGCGGCTGCCGTCGAACACCCCCGTGCGGGCACCGCCCCCGCACCGGCCGTCCACAGCCTCGACCCCGCCGACCCGGTGCTGCGCGATCACGTGGTCCAAGGCCGCAGCATCCTGCCCGGAGTCGCCCACCTGGACCTCGCCCTATCCGCGGCGCCCGCCGCCCAACGCCCCCGCGTGCTGCGGGACGTCCGCTGGCTGACCCCCATCGTGGTGGACGGCGGGCCCGTTCGGCTCATCCTGCGCACCGAGGGCGACGGGTTCGAGATCCGCGGCGAGGACGGCGCGGTCCTGCACTCCCAGGGCCTCCTGGCGGACGCCGAGACGCTCACCGCAGACCCGGACGCACTGTCCGTCGAGGCCGTCCGCACACGCTGCCGGACCGCCGTCGCCGGGACCGAACTGTACCGGCGACTCGCCGACCGCGGCCTGCGCTACGGCCCGTACTTCCGCGCCGTGGACATGGTGTGGACGGGCGCGGGCGAGGCGCTCGCGCGGCTGGCCCTGCCCACCGACCACCGGGACGGGGCCATCCGCCACGCCCTGCACCCCGGCGTCGCGGACGCCGCGCTGCACACGGTCGGGGCCCTGCTCGCCCCCGACGACGGCGTGCTGCTGCCCTTCGCCGTCGAGCGGGTGGAGCTGCTGCGCCCGGCCCCGGCGGACGGCTGGTCACACGTGAGCGCGCGAGGCGGACACCGCTACGACGTCACGCTGCTGGACGCGGCGGGCCGGGTGTGCGTGCGCTTCCTCGACCTCGCCTGCCGACCGGTGCGGGAGCCGGTCCGTCAGGAGGACGGCGGATACGAGCAGTTCGGCTACCGGCCCCACTGGATACCGGCCCCCGCCGCAGACGGCGAGTCCTCCGCCGGCCGCCGGGAGACGGTCCTGGTCGCCGCGCCCGAGTCGGCCCGCACGCCGGCCCTGGCCTACGGGCAGGCCCACCGCGACCGGGGCGACGAGGTCCGCCACCTGTGGCCGGCGGAGGGCGCGCACGCCGAGGGCCCCGCGCCCGGCCTCATCTACTTCCTCGGCGCCGCCGACGACGTCCCCGCGGGCGGCGAGGCCCGCCGGGCGCGGGAGGAGGTCGCCGCGCTGCACCGCCTGGTGCGGACCCTCCTTCAGGCGCACGGCCGACTGGACGGCGTACGGCTGAAGGTGGTCACCACGGACGCCTTCCCGCTCGACGCGGACGAGGAGTCCCGGCCCTGGGCGGCCGGTCTGTGGGGCTACTGCTCGGTGCTGGACAAGGAGTTCCCGGCGCTCAAGGTCGCCTACGTCGACGTCCGGGGCGCAGAGGCCGCCGACGCTGTCGCCCGGGTGATCGCCGAGCCGTTCCCGGTGCGGGCACAGGCGGTGTCCCTGCGCGGCGGGGTGCGCCGTGCCCGGCGCCTGGAACCCGTCGAACTGCCCCCGGCCGGGGCAGGCATCCGCTTCCGCGACCACGGCGTCTACCTCATCCTCGGCGGCCTGGGCACGGTCGGCTACGACACCGCCCTGCACCTGGCCCGCACCCACCGGGCCAAGCTGGTCCTGATGGGCCGCAGCGAGCCCGGGGAGCAGTACCGGGCGCGGCTCGCCGAGCTCGAGCGGGCGGGCGGCGAGGCGCTCTACCTCGCCTGCGACGCGACCGACCCGGCGGCCCTGAAGGACGCCGTGGCCCGCGCCACTCGGCGGTTCGGGCCGCTGCACGGCGCGATCAACTCGGCGATGGTGCTGGGCGCCACGCCGGTGCGCGACCTCGACGAGACGGCCCTGCACGAGGTCCTCGCCGCCAAGGCCGACGCGGGCTGGAACCTGGCCCGGGCGGTGTGGGACCAACCGCTGGACTTCCTGCTCCAGTACTCCTCCGGTGTCTCCTTCGCGGGCAACTCCGGCCAGGCCGGGTACGCGGCGGGCTGCGCCGTCGCCGACGCGCTGGCCCATCACCTGGCACGCACCGCGCCCTTCCCTGTGCGCGTCCTCAACTGGGGCTACTGGCACTCGGGGGGCGACCAGGAGCGGGAGGCGGCCCTGGGCCGGCTCGTCGCGGCCGGCATCCGGCCGATCGGCGCCGCCGAGGGCATGGAGACCGTGACCCGCTTCCTCGCCTCCGGGCTGTCCCAACTCCTCGCCACCCGCGCCTCCGGGACCATCCTGGAAGCGCTCGGCGTCGACTGGGACACACGGGCCCGGGTACGCCCCGCGCAGCTTCCGGCCCACGCCGTGCCGCCGCTGCGGATCGACTCGGCCGACCGGGCGCACATCGACGGACAGCGCACCGCCTCGCGGGCCCTGGAGCGCCTGGGCCGGCTGCTCCTGCTGGGCGCCTTCCAGCGCGCGGGCCTGCTGCGCCACACCGGCGAACGCCGCTCGGCGGCGCAGCTGCACCGCGAGCTGCGCGTCGTCCCCGGCCACGACCGGCTCTTCGAGGTACTCCTGGACATGCTCGCCCAGGGCGGTCTCGTACGGCGGGACGGCGACGAGGTGGTCGCGCTGGCGGGGGTGGAGGATCCCGAGGCGCGGCAGGCCGCCGCCGAACCCGAGGCCGCACGGGCGGCACTGCCGGCCGAGACCCCGTGGACCACCGCCGTGGCCGACCTGCTGCTGCGCTGCACACGGGAGCTGACCCGCGTGCTCGCCGGTACGACCGCTGCGACGGAAGTGCTGTTCCCCGACGGTTCCCTGGACGCGGTGACCGCCGTCTACCGGGGCGATCCGATCACCGACCGGCTCAACAGCCGGCTGGCCGCCGTGGTGCGCGCGTACGTCGAGGAGCGGACGGGCGGCGTGCCGGTCCGGATCCTTGAGATCGGCGCGGGCACCGGAAGCACCAGCCGGGAGGTCCTGGCGGCGCTCGCCCCCTTCGCCGGGCGGGTCCAGTACACCTACACGGACATCTCCGCGGGCTTCGTGCGGCATGGGCGGAAGTTGTTCGCAGACGCCCACCCGTACGCCGACTTCCGCGTGCTCGACATCGAGGGCGACCTCCGGGCGCAGGGATTCGCCCCGGACTCCTACGACATCGTGTTCGGCACGAACGTCTTCCACGCCACCCGGCGCATCCACCGCACCCTCGCCCAGGCCAAGCTGCTGCTGCGCCCGAACGGACTGCTGCTGGCCAACGAGGGCACGCGGGCCGACCACGTGATGGCCCTCATCTTCGGCCTGACGGACGGCTGGTGGGCGTACGAGGACCCCGAGCACCGCATCCCTGGCACCCCGTTGCTCGGCGAGCGGTCCTGGCGTGACGTCCTGCACGACTGCGGTTTCCAGGGTGTCGTCACCCACGGGCTGCCGCAGGACGGCGAGGTCGCCCAGAGCCTGATCGTCGCCGAGAGCGACGGGGTGATCGTGGAGGCCGACGCGGTACCGCCCGTCGCGGAGCCGCCCGTCGCGGAGCCGCCCGTCGCGGAGCCGCCCGTCCGGGCCGCCGAACCGGCACCGGCCGAGGCGTCGGCCGAGGATCGGTACGCCGCCGCCGAGGAGTTCGTACGGCAGGTCTTCGGGCGGGTGCTGGAGATGGCTCCGGACCTGCTCGACCCGGACGCGACCTTCGAGAACTACGGCGTCGACTCCCTCGTGGCGCTCCAGCTGAACAAGGCCCTGGAGCAGCACGTGGGCGGGGTCCCGGCGACGCTGCTGTTCGAGCAGATCACCATCGGACGGCTCGCCCGCTGGCTGCTCGCACAGCGGCCGGAGGCGCTGAGCCGGGTGGCGCCGGCGACGGCGCCCGACGCGCCGGATCCCGTGCGCGAGGAGCCACCGGCACCGGAGGAGCGGACGGCCCGACCAGTGACGGAGGCCGCGCCCGAGGGGCCCGCACCGGCGGCAGGGGACGGCGCCGAACTGGAGCAGATGGTCGGCGCGCTGTCCGACGCGCAGGTCGCCGACCTGCTGCGGCTGCTGGACCCGCGGGGGCGGGCGGCGGCGAACGGCCGGGTGACAGCGGAATGACCACGCGAACTGCAGGAACGACACGCACGGCCCGGCAGGTGCCGTGCCGCAGGCGGGAGAACTGACATGGATGACAAGCGCAAGGCGTTGCTCAGGCTCCTGAAGGAGGCGGGCGTCGGGCCCCGGCCCGTGGCCGGGATCGCCGTCATCGGGCTCGCCGGCCGCTACCCGCGCGCCGCGACCCCCGAGGAACTGTGGACCAGGGTGCGCGACGGCGAGAACTGCGTCGGGGAGTTCCCGCCCGGACACGGGCGCGGCGAGCCCCGGCCCGCCGAGGGGCCGGACGGCCGCCGCTGGTGGGCCGCGCTGATCGACGACGCCGACGCATTCGACCCGTTGTTCTTCGGCATCGCCCCCGTAGAGGCGGAGAGCATGGATCCGCAGGAGCGGGTCTTCCTGGAGACCGTGTGGGCCACCCTCGAGGACGCCGGGTACCCGCCGCGCCGCCTCGCCGGGCAGAGCAACCCGGTCGGCGTGTTCGTCGGCGTGATGAACAGCGACTACGAGTGGATGGCCGGCCGGGCCGCCGCGCTCGGCGCCGACAACCGCGCCCGCTCCAGCCACTGGTCCATCGCCAACCGGGTCTCCTACGTGCTCGACTTCCACGGCCCCAGCCTCGCGGTCAACAGCGCCTGCTCCGCCTCCCTCACCACCATTCACCTGGCGTGCGAGAGCCTGCGCGCCGGGGAGTGCGCAGTGGCGCTCGCCGGCGGCGTCAACCTCATCCTGGACACCTCGCACCTGCTCACCCTGGCCGACAACGGGATGACCTCGCCGGGCGACCGGTGCCGCAGCTTCGGCCGGGGCGCGGACGGCTTCGTGGACGGCGAGGGCGTCGGCGCTGTCCTGCTGAAGCCCCTGGAACGGGCGGTGGCCGACGGCGACCGGATCTACGGCGTCATCCGGGGCTCCGCCGTCAACGCCGGCGGCAAGACCGGCGGTTACACCGTCCCCAGCCAGCGCGCGCAGGCCGAGGTGATCTCCGCCTCCCTGCGCCGGGGCGGTATCGACCCGCGCACCGTCGGCTTCGTCGAGGCCCACGGCACCGGCACCCCGCTGGGTGACCCGATCGAGATCTCCGGCCTCGCCGAGGCCTTCCGCACCCGCGTCGACGACAGTCTCGCCCAAGGGCTGGAGCGGGTCGCGGTCGGCTCCGCAAAGTCGAACATCGGCCATCTGGAGTCCGCCGCCGGCATCGCGGGCCTGACCAAGGTGCTGATGCAGTTGCGGCACGAGACGATCGCGCCGTCGCTGCACTCGGCCGAGCTCAACCCCGACATCGACTTCAGCGGCCTGCCGTTCTACATGCCGCAGCGGCCGGAGCCATGGCCGCGCCCGGTCGTCGTCCGCGCCGACGGGACGCGCGTGGAACTGCCGCGCCGGGCCGGTATCAGCTCCTTCGGCGGCGGCGGCGCGAACGCGCACCTGGTCGTGGAGGAGTACCGCGCCGGCGCGCCGCCCGCCCCGGCGGCGACGCGGTCCGGTCCGGAGCTGATCGTGCTGTCCGCACGCGACGACGAGCGGCTGTGCGAGTCCGCCGCCCGGCTCACCGCCTTCCTGGAAGAGGCCGCCGCCACCGCGCTGTCCGCCAGGCCGGACCCGGAGGTCGAGGCCGTCTGCCTGCGGCTGGCCGCCGAGGTGCTCCAGGTCGAACCCGACGACCTGGATCCGGTCACCCCGTTCGGGGAGTACGGATTCCGGGCGGCCGAGCTGACGCTGTTCGCCAAGAAGCTCGACAGCGAGTTCGAAGGGCGGCTGGGCCCTCAGCCGCTGTCCGGCGACACCACCGTGCGGGCGGCCGCCGGGCTGCTGTCCGGGCACGGAGCCCCGGCGGCGGACGCCTCGCTGGGCAACCTCGCCCACACGCTCCAGACCGGGCGGGAGGCGATGGAGTCCCGGCTCGCGTTCGTCGCCGTCGAGCTGGGCGAGGTGCGGGAGGCGCTACGGGCGTACGCCGACGGCAACTCGGTGCCGGGGATGGCCACCGGGCGGGTGGGCCCCGTACGGCGCTCCGCGCCGGAGCGGGACCGGGTGGAGCATGCGCTGGACGAACGGGACCTGCGGACGCTGGGCGAGTGCTGGGTCGGGGGCGCGGACGTGGACTGGGCGCGGCTGCGCGGCGAGGGCGGTGTCCGCCGGATCGGCCTGCCGACGTACCCGTTCACCCGGAAGCGGTACTGGCTGCCGGAGGTGCCGGCCCGGGGCGCGCAACAGGCCTCCGGTGCCGGGCAGATGGCCTCGGGCGCCGTGGGAGGCGCCTCCACTGCCGGACAGGTCACGTCGATCGCCGTAGGACACGCCTCCCCCGCCGGGGAGGTGGCCGTCGGCGCGACGCACCACGCTCCGGTCTCGGGGCAGTTGGCCCCGAACGCCCAGGGACATGGCTTTGGAGCCGCGCAGTCGGCGGCGGACACCGAGGGACGCGCCGTCGGCGACGGGCGGTTGGTCTCCGGCGCGGTGCCGCCCGCCGACGCCGCCGTGCCGGCTCCCTCCGGCATGGTCTGCTACCGCCCCACCTGGCTGCCCGAGCCGCGCCCCGCCGGGGTGCTCGGCGGGCGCGGCACGGACCGGGCGCGGGTGCTGATCCTCGGCTCGGCCGACTCCGCGCGGCTGGTGAAGGACATCGCCGGACGGCACCGCGACGACGACCTCCGGGTCGTCGACCTGGACCGGGACGACCTGGGCCGGGCGCTGGCCGAGACCGGCCCGGTGGACCGGGTCTACCACCTCGGCGGCATCCGGCTGGCCGTCGGGGCGGGAACACTGGCGGAAGAGGTCCGGCGCGGTGTGCTGGCCCTGTTCCAGGTCGCCCGGCACCCGGGCGGCGGCGCGGGACACCGGGTCGAGCTGACCGTCGTCACCAACGACGCCGCCTCGGCCTCCGGCAGTCCAGTCGCCAACCCGTTCGCCGCCGGACTGCACGGCCTGACCCGGGTACTGCCCAAGGAGCGGCCCGAAATCAGGGCGGTCTGCCTGGACTTCGCCCGCGAGGAGACCACCGGGGACGCCGACTGGGAGCGGCTGCTGGACGCCGTACTCGACGAGCCGTGCGACTCCTCCGGACGGACCGTGCTGCTGCGCGAGGGCGCGCGGCACATCCTCGCGCTCCAGCCGGTCGACCTGCCCGAGCCGCGGCAGCCACCGTTCCGGGAGCGGGGCGTGTACGTCATCGTCGGCGGCACGGGCGGCATCGGCCGCGAGCTGACCCTCCACCTCGCCGAGCAGTACCGGGCTCGGGTGATCTGGATCAGCCGCTCCCCGCTCGACACGGAGCAGCGGGCCTGCGCCGACCGGGCTGGGCTGCTCGGCGGCGAGGTGCTGCACCTGCGCGCCGACTGCTGCGACCCGGCCGCCCTGCGCCGGGCCACCGCCGAAGTCAAGGCCCGCTATGGGACCGTCCACGGCGTCGTGCACGCCGGGATGACCTTCGCGCCGGGCCCGCTGGCCGCGCTCGACGAGCCGGCGTTCCGTGCCGCGCTCGCGGTGAAGACGGACGGCAGCGTGGCGATCGACGAGGTGTTCGGCGGCGAACCGCTCGACTTCGTGATGTTCTTCTCCTCCGTCGGCGCCTTCGCCGGCACCGCGGGCAACGGCGCCTACAGCTGCGCCGCCGCCCTCCAGGACGCCTACGCCCTGCACCTCGACGCCGTACGCCCCTACCCGGTGCGGGTCGTCGACTGGGGCTACTGGGGCGCCATCGGCTCCGGCGCCCGGCCCGGCCTGCGCGAGATCTTCCAGAACCTCGGCATCGGCGAACTGACCGTGGCCGAGGGCCTGTCCGCCGTCCACCGCGTCCTGGGCAACCCCGTCCCGCAGGTGATGCCGATCAACGCCCGCGACTACACTCTCGCCGCCCTCGGTGCCGCCTACGCGCCCCCCGCCGAACCCGCGGCGCTGCCCTCCCTGGCCCACGCCGCGGACGCGCTGCGCCGCCCGCGCACCGGCCCCCTCGACGCCATCGACCGCGTGCTCGCCGCCCACGGCCGACTGGCCGAGGTGTGCCGCCCCGCCGTGCTCGGCGTCTTCCGCCGCATGGGCTCCCTGCGGCACTCCGGCGACAGCCACGACCGGCACGGGCTGCCCGAGCTGCTGGGCATCCAGCCCACGTACCGGCGGCTGTACGACGCACTGCTGAACATGCTGCACCGCGCCGGGTACGTCGCCTTCGACGGCGACCGGGTCCGCCTGCTGCCGGGCGCGCCGGACCAGCGGTCGTACGGCCCCGAGGAACTGGAGGCAGAGTTCGACCGGATCGCCGCCGCCCACCCCGACCTGGTGGCCACGGTCACCCTGACCCGGCTGTTCCTGCGCGCCTACCCGGAGATCCTGCGCGGCGAGGCCCGCGCCACCGAGATCATGTTCCCGGGCTCATCGCTGGCGCTGGTCGAGGGCTTCTACAAGGCCAATGCGCTCACCGACTCCTTCAACGAACTGGTCCGCGACACGGTCCGCGCCCACCTGGACCAGCGGCTCGCACAGCTGGCCCAGGGCGAGCGGCTGCGCGTCCTCGAGCTGGGCGCCGGCACCGGCGCCACCACCGAGACGGTCCTGCCGGCTCTCGCTCCCTACGCCGACCGGGTCAGCTACTGCTTCACCGACATCTCGCCCCGCTTCCTCGAACACGCCCGGGAGCGGCTGGCCGGCACCTACACCACCCCGGACTTCCTCGACTTCCGGGTGCTCGACCTGGAACGCGGCGTCGAGGCGCAGGGGTTCACCCCGGGGTCGTACGACCTGGTGCTCGCCACCAACGTGGTGCACGCCACCCGCGACCTGCGCGCCACCCTCGGCAAGGCCAAGAGCCTGCTGAGGCCGCGCGGTTGGATGGTCCTCAACGAACTCACCGAAGTCTGGGACGCCACCACGGTCGTGGGCGGGCTGCTCGACGGCTGGTGGCTCTTCGACGACCCGGACCTGCGGCTGCCCGACTCGCCGCTGGCCGCCCCGGCCACCTGGGAGCGGCTGCTGCGAGAGCAGGGCTTCGGCGAGGTGGTGGTCGTCGACGGCGGCGGTTCGCAGCGGCCGGCCGTCGCGTCCCGCCGCGCCGGCAACGGCCACGGCGTGTTCGATCACGAGCACGTCGCCGACGTCATCGACGCGGCCGTCATCAGGGAGGACGAGCACCCGGCAGCGGTCGGCGCCGGACCGGTCGGGCAGCGGTCGGGGAGCCGCGGCCAGCACGTGATCGTCGCGGCGAACGGGAGGACGGCCGCGCCCGTCGGCGTCGCCTCCGCCGCCACCTCCGACGGCGGCACGCCCGGATCCGCCGCGGACGCCCCCACGTACGCCGCGGCCGGGCCCTCTGCCTCCGTGGCAGCCCCGGTGCCCGGCCCCGCCCCGGCCGGGCACTCCGCCGCCGAGCAGTTGCGGGCGAGGCTCGGCGTGATCGTGGCGCGGGCTCTCAAGATCGACGAGGACCTCGACCCCGACCGGCCGCTGGCCGACTACGGGTTCGACTCGCTCACCGGGATGAAGATCGTCTCCGGGATCGCGGAGGAGTTCGACGTCACGGTGGCGCTGGGCGACTTCTACGAGCACCCGACGCTGCGCGAGCTGGCCGCGCACTACGCGGAGCAGGGGGTGTTCGGGCCGCTGTCCGACGCCACGCCCGAGCCGGTGGCCGACGTCACGCCGGATCCGGCGCCCGCCCTCACCCTCGCCCCGACTGCCGCCGTCACTCCCTACCCAGCGTTCGACGGTCCAAAGGCCGACGGGCCGCAACCCGTCGGGCCCGAGCCGGTGGTCCGGCCGACCGCGCCCCTCGACTCCCCCTTGTCCGAGGGCCAGCGCGCCCTGTGGATCGTGGACCGGGTCGCTCCGGGCAACGCCGCCTACCATGTGCCGCTGGCGCTCTGGCTCGACCCGGCGACCCGCGTCGACGTCCTGCGCGGCGCGGTACAAAACCTGGTCGACCGGCACGAGGCGCTGCGCACCACCGTGGCTCTCAACGGCCGGCGCCCGGTGCAGCGCGTGGCCGCCTCGCAGGAGGTTCACATCCGGCACGAGCGCCGCGACAGCGCCGACGAGGAGGCGCTGCGCGAGCGGATGCGGCAGGACCGCGCCCGGCCCTTCGACCTGGCGCGCGGACCGCTGCTGCGGGTCACTCTCTACGACCTCCCCGACGGCCGCCGCGCCCTGCTCATCACCGTCCACCACATCGTCTTCGACGGCGTCTCCATCGGCGTCGTGCTGCGGGAACTACAGGAGGCGTATCGCGCCCGCGCGGCCGGCCCGGTGTGGTCGCCGCGCCCGGTGACCGCCCGCTTCACCGACTTCGTCGCCTGGCAACGGGAGCTGCTGGCCGGCCCGGAGGGCGCCCGGCTGCGCGCCTACTGGCTGGACCGGGTGGCCGGTCAGGTGCCCGAGCTGTCCCTGCCCACCGACCGGCCCCGCCCGGCCGAGCCCCGCTTCCGGGGGGCCAGCGTGGAGCGGCGGATCGGTGCGGAACTGGTGGCCCGCGCCCGCGCGTTCGCCGCCGCCGAGCGGGTGTCACTGTTCAGCGTCATGCTGGCCGGCTACTTCGCCGTGCTGCGCCACCACAACGACCAGGACCGCATCGTGATCGGCACCCCCACGGCCGGCCGCACCGGCAGCCGGTTCGAGGAGGTGCTCGGCTGTTTCATCAACATGGTCGTCATCGACGAACGGGTGGCGCCGGACCGGGCGTTCCGCTCGGTCGCCGTCGACGTGCACCGGGACACTCTCGCCGCGTTGCAGCACGGCGACTACCCGCTGATCACCCTCGTCGAGCAGCTCCGCCGGGAGGGCCGGCTCACCGCGCCCGGCCTGTTCCGGGCCGCCTTCTACTACCAGAACTGGACCCGTCCGCAGGACACGTCCGGGCTCGTCCACGGCATGGTCGGCGGCGTGCACCAGGAAGGCGAGTTCGACCTCACCCTCGAAGTCGTCGAGGGTGAAGGTGACTTCCTCCTCACCGTCAAGTACGACCTCGAACTCTTCGAGCCCGACACGGCCGCGCGCTTCGCCGACGAGTACCTCACCGTCCTCACCGGCCTCCTCGACGACCCCGCCCGGCCCATCTCCTCGGTGTGGGCGGGGCAGTCGGCGGACCGCACGGTCGTCGGCAGCCTGGCCGGCCTCACGGTCCGCCCCGCCCCGCGGATCGAGCCCGACGACGCGCTGCTCGCCCAGATCGAGGCGGCGCTGACCCGGCTGCCCGGGGTTCGGCAGGCGGCGGTCGTGGCGGACGGCGGGGCGCTGCGCGGCTTCTGCGCATGCGACCCGGCCGATGCCCCGGACCTGGATCTGGTCCGCCAGCTGATACCGGCCCACCTGCGCCTCGACACGGTCGTCGCGGTGCGGGAGCTGCCCTGCACGGCGGCCGACACTGTGGACCGGGACGCGCCGGCCGCCCTCGACGCCGGTACAGCGGCTCCTGTGACGAAGACGGCCCCCCCGGCGGCACTGGAGACCATCCCCGCACCGGAGACCGGCCTGGCGGCGCAGGGCGTGCCCCCGGCCGACCTCCTCGCCGGACTCGCCGACCGCCTGGCCGAGGAGGTGACCGAACTGGTCGCGTCGGCCGCGGAACTGCCGCCGGAGAAGATCGAACCGGACACCCCCTTCGGCCAGTTCAAGCTCGACTCCATCCGCTTCACCGAGCTGAGCCTCGCCCTCTCCGACCTCGTCGGCGCCGAGGTGCTGCCGACGGCGTTCTACCGCTTCCCGACCCTGTCGGCATTGGTGAACCACCTGGCCGACGCGCACACCGACACCCTGGCCGCCCGCTACGGCCACCAGAACGGCCGTTCCCCCCGCCTCGGATCGGCCGCGCCCCGGACCCCCGCGGAGGAGAGCGCCCCGGACGACCCGTCCCACCCAGTGTGCGCGAGCGACGTGGCCATCGTGGGCATGGCCGCGAGACTCCCGCAGTCGCCGGACCTGGACACCTTCTGGGACCACCTTCTCGCCGGGCACGACCTGATCGAGGAGATCCCGGCGGAGCGCTGGGACTGGCACGCGTACGACGGTGACGCGTCCCGGTCGCGCTGGGGCGGTTTCGTGCCGGACGTCGACAAATTCGACGCGGCCTTCTTCGGGATCTCGCCGCGTGAGGCGCAGCTGATGGACCCGCAGCAGCGGCTGCTGCTGGAGACCGTGTGGGCCGCCCTGGAGAACGCGGCCATCCGGCCGTCGACACTCGCGGGCCGCAGGGTCGGCGTCTTCATCGGGGTCACCAACTCCGACTACGTCGACGTCCAGCGCGCCTCCGTCCAGGGCACCGACGGACACAGCATCACCGGCGCGGCCCTGTCCATCATCCCCAACCGCATCTCCTACCTGCTGGACCTGCGCGGACCGAGCATCGCCGTCGACACGGCCTGCTCGGGCTCCCTCACCGCGATCCACCACGCCGTCCGCGCGCTACGCGAGGGCGAGTGCGACCTCGCCATCGCCGGCGGCGTCAGCCTCATCCTCAGCCCCCACCTCTACGTCGCACTGAGCAAGGGCGAAATGCTCAGCCCGGACGGCCGCTGCAAGACCTTCGACGCACGCGCCAACGGCTACGTACGCGGCGAGGGCGTCGGCATCGCCGTACTGAAGAAACTCCCCGACGCCCTCACCGACGCCGACCCGGTGCAGGCAGTGATCAAAGCAACCGCCGTCAACCACGGCGGCCGCACCACCTCACTGACCGCACCGAACCCGGGCGCCCAGACCGATCTCCTCCTCGAGGCCTACCAAGCCGCCGACGTCGACCCGGCCACGATCGGATACATCGAGGCGCACGGCACCGGCACCGCACTCGGCGACCCCATCGAGATCTCCGGACTGAAGGACGCCTTCACCGAGCTGTACCGGGAAACCGGACAACCGGTACCGGACAATCCCACCTGCGGCATCGGCTCAGTCAAGACCAACATCGGCCACCTGGAGGCAGCCGCCGGCATCGCCGGACTCCTCAAAACCGTCCTGGCCCTGCGCCACCACACCATCCCGGCCGGCCTGCACTTCCAGCAGCAGAACCCCTACCTGGAACTGGCCGGTTCACCGCTGCACATCGTGGCGGACACCACCGAATGGCCCCGGCCCATGGACCGCAAGGGGCAACCCGCGCCGCGCCGAGCGGGGGTGAGCTCGTTCGGCTTCGGCGGCGCCAACGCCCATGTCGTTCTGGAAGAGCCACCCGCACCCGCACCCACCGAAGCGGCGGACGGGCAGCCGGAGCTGCTGGTGCTGTCCGCGCGCACCCGGCCGGCCCTCACCGCCTACGCCGAACGCCTCACCGACCTGCTCCGGCAGGACACCCCGAGCCTCGCCGACATCGCCTACACCCTCCACGTCGGCCGTGATCCGATGCCCGAGCGGCTGACAGTCATCGCCACCGACCGCGCCCAGGCGCTCAAGCTGCTGACCGCCTTCACCAATGGCAGCTCTCCGATCGGCGTCCACCACGGCCGCGCCGGCCGGCGCACGGCTCGCTCCACGGACGCCGCCCAGCGGCGGCAGCACGTCGAGACCCTGGCCTCCGGCAATGACCTCGACGCCCTCGCCAAGCTGTGGATCGCGGGCGAGGAGGTCGAGTGGGAGCTGTTGCACCGCGGCGCCGCCCGGCGCCGGGTGGAGCTACCGGCGTACCCCTTCGAGCGCGCCCGGCACTGGGTCGACACCGCCCCGGCACCGGTCGGCGACTCGGCCCCGGCCGCCGCGCCCGCCGGACCTCACCCGCTGCTCGACGCCAACGTCTCCACCTTCGCCGGCCAGGAATTCGTCAAGCGCCTCACCGGCCAGGAGTTCTACATCCGCGACCACGTGGCCGGCGGCGCGCCGATCCTGCCCGGCGTGGTCGCGCTGGAGCTGGCCCGCGCGGCCGGCGAGCTGTCCCACGCGGACGGCGCCCCGGCCGACCGGGTGGAGGAGCTGTCTTGGGCGGCGCCGGTCCCGGTCACCGGGGACGGGGTGACCCTGCGGATCCGGCTGACGCGGCAGGGCGAGCGGACCGGGTTCGAGATCGTCGCCGTGGACGATGGTGCGGGCGGCGCCGGAGTCGAACGGCCGCACGCCCGAGGCGTCCTGGCCCCGCGCCGGACGGAGCCCGAGCGAATGGACCCGGCCCTTGTCCGCGCCCGCTGCCCGCAGGAGCTGTCCGGCGACGAGTGCTACCGCCGCTTCCAGGAGATCGGCTTCGCCTACGGCTCGTCCTTCCAGGTCGTCCGGCACATGGCGGTCGGTGACGGCGAGGCGCTCGCCCGACTGGAGCTCCCGGCCCACCTGCACGCGGACGCCGACGCCCTCCGCTTCCACCCCTCGCTGCTGGACGCGGCGCTCCAGACCGCCGGCAGCGTCCTCTCCGGCCCCGCCGCCCCCGCCGGGCCCGGCTATCTTCCGTACTCGGTCGGCGCCGCGGAACTCACCGTGCCCGCACTGCCGGAGAGCTGCCTGGCCTACGCGCGCAGGATCGACGACGACGCGTCACCCGACATCAAGGTCTTCGAGGTCCGCCTACTGGCCGACGACGGGGCGGTCCTGGCCCGCATCGACCGCTTCACGCTCCGCGCGGTCCGCACCACCAGCGACCCGGCGGCCGAACCGCTGACGTGCTTCGAACCGCACTGGGAGGAAGAGGTCCACGACGGGACCGCACCGCAGAAGACCGCGGTGACCGGGCTCGTGGTGCTGCTCGACGGCACCCGCGCCGGCATGGGCAGCGACGCCGATGCCGCACCGGCCGAGGACACTGCCACCGGCGCCGCGTCGGCCGAGGGCACCGGTATCGGGACCGTGCTGGCCGGCGCCACCGGCGCCGAGGTGATCCACGTGGACCTCTCTACCAGTCCCGACCTGGAGCGCCTGGTGGACGACATGGCGGGCCGCGCCACCGGACGCCTGAGCATCGTCCACCTCGCCTCCCACGGCACCGACCTGGACACGGCCCTCGACACCGGCTTCCACACCGCCCTCACCTTCACCCGCGCCTGGATCACCCGCCGCGCCGGCCGCGCCCGCTACCTCTACGTCCATCCCACCGGCACCCCCGCCGAGCCGGCCCACGCGGCCATGAGCGGGTTCGCCCGCGCGGTCCGCGCCGAACAGCCCGGCCTGCTGATGAGCGTCGTGGCGCATCCGCCGCAGGCCGACCTGGCCCGGCTCGTCCGGGCCGAACTGGGCGCGCCCCACGCGCCCGTGGCAGTGCGCACCGACGGCCGGCACCGGTCGCTGCCGGCCTGGCGGACGGCGCCCCTGCCCCCGGCCCCGGACCCCTCGCCCTTCGCGGCGCCCGGCGCCCATCTGGTCACCGGCGGTACCGGAGGCATCGGCCTGCACCTCGCCGAATGGCTGGCGGCACACGGCGGCGACGCCGGGATCGTGCTCGTCTCCCGCTCCGAGCCGTCGCCCGAGGCGCAAGAGCGCATCGCCCGGCTCACGGCCGAGGGCGCGCGGATCCTGCACGTCACCGCCGACGTGACCCGCCGCGAGGACGTCGCCGGCCTGGTCCGCACCGCACGCGAGCGGTACGGCCGGATCGCCGGGGTGCTGCACGCGGCCGGCGTCCTCGACGACGGCCTGCTCCTGCACAAGAGCCGCGTCCGGGCCGAGGCGGTGCTCGCCCCCAAGGTGCTGGGCGCACGGTGGCTGGACGAGGAGACCACGGACGAACCGCTCGGCTACTTCGTGACGTTCTCCTCGACCGCCGCCGTCCTGGGCAGCGCCGGGCAGAGCGACTACGCCTTCGCCAACGGCTTCCTGGACCACTTCGCGCTCCGGCGCGAGGAGCTGCGGCACGACGGCGTGCGCAGCGGCCGTACCCTCTCCGTGAACTGGCCGCTGTGGGCCGACGGCGGGATGACCCTCGACGCATCCAGCCAACGGGCCATGCGTCGCGAACTCGGTTTCAGCCCGCTGCCCGCCGCCGTCGCCCTGGACAGCCTGGAACGCGCCCTCGCCACCGGGGCGCCCCGGCTGCTGCTGGCCACCGGGGACGCCACCGCCATCGCGCGAACCCTCACGGCCGCTCCCCCGGGGCCACCCGCGGCGGCCCCCACGGCCCCCACGCCGGTCACCGACGCACCTGCGGCCGGCAACCTGCGTCCCCGGACCGAGCGCTTCCTGCGCGATCTGCTCGCCGCCGAGCTGAAGATGCCTGCCGAGGACATCGTCCCGGACGAGCCGTTCGAGAGCTACGGCATCGACTCCCTGCTGGTGATGAGCCTGACCCGGGAGCTGGAACGGCACTTCGGAACCCTGTCCAAGACGCTTTTCTTCGAGTACTTCACGGTGGCCGAACTGGCCGACTACTTCCTGACCGAGCACGCCGACCGGCTCCCGGAGGCGCTGGGGGACACGGCAGCGACCGACGACACGGCTTCGGCGACCGAGGAGACCGCCCCGGCGGCCCTTCCGGAACCCCGGCAGGCCCCGGACCCGGACGACGACGACGTCGTCATCATCGGCGTCAGCGGCCGCTACCCCCAAGCCGACGACCTCGGCGCGTTCTGGCACAACCTGCGCGACGGCGTCGACTGCGTCGAGGAGATCCCGCGCGAGCGGTGGGACCACACCCGCTACTTCGACCCCGACCCACAGACCCCCGGCAAGGCGTACGCCAAGTGGGGCGGATTCCTGCGCGACGTCGACCGGTTCGACCCGATGTTCTTCCGTATGTCGCAGATGGAGGCCGAGCACATCGACCCGCAGGAGCGGGTCTTCCTGGAGACGGTCTGGCACCTGCTGGAGAACGCGGGCGTCACCCGTGAACGCCTGTCGGGGACCCGCACCGGCGTGTTCGTCGGCATGATGTACGGCCACTACCAGCTCTACGGCGTCGCGGAGGCGCTGCGTGGCGAGGGCGTGGCCACCTCCTCCTCCTACGCCTCCGTCGCCAACCGGGTGTCGTACTTCTTCGACTTCGACGGGCCGAGCGTCGCCCTGGACACCATGTGCTCCTCCGCGCTCGTGGCCATCCACCTGGCGGCCCAGGCGATCCGCTCCGGCGACTGCGAGGTCGCGGTGGCCGGCGGGGTCAACATCTCCAGCCACCCGGTCAAGTACCTCCAGCTCAGCCACGGCGGCTTCCTGTCGACCGACGGGCGCTGCCGCAGCTTCGGCGAGGGCGGCGACGGCTACGTGCCCGCCGAAGGCACCGGCGCGGTCCTGCTCAAGCGCCGCTCGGCCGCCGAGGCCGACGGGGACCGGATCCTCGCCGTGGTCAAGGCGTCCACCGTCAACCACGGCGGCGCCAGCAAGGGCTACAGCGTGCCCAACGCGCGGGCCCAGGGGCGGCTGATCGCCGACGCGCTGGGCCGGGCCGGCTGGACGCCGGGGGAACTGGACTACATCGAGGCGCACGGCACCGGCACCGCGCTCGGCGACCCGGTGGAGGTCACCGGCCTGCTGCGGGCCTTCCGCGGCCACGACCTGAACGGGCGGAAGATCCCGATCGGCTCCGTGAAGTCGAACATCGGGCACGCCGAGTCGGCCGCCGGCATGGCCGCCGTCACCAAGGTGCTGCTCCAGTTGCGGCACGGCCTGCTCGCACCGTCCCTGCACGCCGAACGCCTCAACCCGAACACCGACTTCGATACGGCGCCGCTGTGCGTCCAGCGCGAACTTGCCCAGTGGACCCCGCGCCTCGACGCGGCGGGCCGCCCGCTGCCGAGGACCGCGGCCGTCAGCTCCTTCGGCGCCGGCGGCACCAACGCCCATGTCCTGCTGGAGGAATACATGCCCTCGCCCTCAGGCCCGCGGGGCTCCGTGCGCGCGCCCTACGTGTTCGTCCTCTCGGCCCGCGACCGCGAACGGCTCGACACATACACCGGCCGGATGGCGGACTTCCTGCGGGCCGACGGCGCGGACACCGCCCCGGCGGCCCTGGCCCACACCCTCCAGTACGGGCGCGAGGCCATGGCCCACCGGCTGGCCGTGACCTTCTCCGACCTCGCTCAACTGCGGGAGCGCCTCGACGCGTACCTGGCAGGCGGCCAGGACCTGCCGGGCGTGTGGACGGGCGCCGTCCGGCGCGGCTCCGAGCCGCCGCGGCCCGAGGGCGTGGAACCGGCGGACCTCGCCGCCGCATGGGCGGCGGGCGCGGCCGTCGACTGGAGCGGACTGTACGACGGACCGCCGCCGGCTCGGGCCGAACTGCCCGGCTACCCGTTCGCACGGGAGCGCTGCTGGTACGGCGCCCCGTCCGACGCCCTCGGCGCGGCCGACTCCGCCACCCGGCTCGAACTCCTCGCAGCACCCCAGGAACGGAAGATGGACGACAACAGCACGCCGGCCGAGCCGGCATTGGCGGCGCCGGACCAGGCGACCCCGGCTCAGGCGGCTTCGAAGACCCCCACCCAGGACCTCCTGCGCACCCTGCTGGCCCGCCGCCTGGGCCGCACCCCGGAGGCCCTGGACCCGACCCTCGGCTACTACGAACTGGGGCTGGACTCGGTCAACATCACAGACCTCCTCGGCGCGCTCGAAGAGACCGTCGGGCAGAAGCTGGAGCCCACGCTCCTCTTCGAGTACACGACCATCCGCGACCTGTCCGCGTACCTGGACGCACACCACCCGGGCGCCCTCGCCGCACCCCCGGCCCCGCCGCAGGGCGAGGAACCGAGCATGGCGGGCCTGGACCGGCTGCTGTCCCGCGCGCTGCTGGTCCGGGTGAGCGGGCAGCTGGGCGCCTTCCCCGATGGAACCGCCGAGACGCTCGACTCCCTCGCCGCCCGAGTCCTGCCCAAGTACGGCCGCTGGACGGAGGAGGCGGTGACCCTGTGGCAGGACGCCGGTCTCGTCCGCCGCACCGGCGCGTCGGTGGAACTGCTCCCGGCCGGCCAGGACGCCCGCACCGGTGCCGACACCGCCGCCTGGCAGGCGGCACGCGCCCCCTACGCGGCCGACACGCACTGGAACACCCAGCTGTCCCTCGCAGAGGAGTGCCTGGCGCACCTCCCCGACATCCTCACCGGAAGGATCGCGGCCACCGAGGTGCTCTTCCCTGGCGGATCTCTGGAGAAGCTGTCCGGCGTCTATCAGGGCAACCCCGTGGCGGACCGGCTCAACGAGGTGCTCGCCGAGGCTGCCGCCGAGACGGTACGGGAGCGCGTCGCCGCCGCCCCCGCCCCCGTGCGCTTCGCCGAGGTCGGCGCCGGCACCGGCGGCACCACCGCCTCCGTACTCCCGCTCCTGGACGCGTACTCCGCGCACGTCGAGTACTGGTTCACCGACCTCTCCCTCGGCTTCCTCACCCCGGCCGAGGAGCGTTTCGGACCCGGCCGCCCCTACCTGCGCTACGGCCGCTGGGACGTGGAGCGCCCCGGCGCCGCCCCGGACCCCGAGGGCGATCAGTACGACGTCGTCATCGCCACCAACGTCCTCCACGCCACCCGCAACATCCGCCAGGTCCTGCGCAACCTGCGCGCCGCCCTGCGCCCCGGCGGACTGCTCCTCATCAACGAGGCCACCCACAAGACGGCCACCCTCACCCTCACGTTCGGCCTGCTGGACGGCTGGTGGCGCTACGAGGACGAGCACGAGCGGATCCCCGGCTCCCCCATGCTCTCCGCCGAGCGCTGGGAGCAGATCCTGAAGGAGGAGGGCTTCCCCGTCGTACGGCGCCCGCTGCGGCAGGACGGCGCGCTCGGCGAGGTGTTCGTCGCCGGGGACGACGTACCTGCGCGGCCGTCGGGGTCGTACGGTGCCGATGCCGCGGCACGGCCCGGCTCCGCCCCGCCGTCCGGCGCCCGACTGCTGGTCAAGACCTGGCAACCGGCCGAGCCCGGCCCCGCGGACCCCCTCCCGACGTCGGTCGCCGTCCTCGCCACCGCGTCGACCCGTGCCCTCGCGGACCGGCTCGCCGCCGTCCTGCCGGGGGCCGGGATCCTGGACGCCGACCGGCTGGGCGACGGCCCCGAGCCGGGGCAGTACAACGCCTGCGTCGACCTGACCGGCTGCGCGCCGTTCGGGCCCGCTGAGGGCGACGATCCGGCCCGCTGGCTGCCCTGGGTGCAGCGGTTCGTGGCGCAGGCCGAGGACCGGGCCGCCCTGCTCGGCGTCACTCGGGGCCTGGAGACACCCGAGCCCACCGAGGCGGCGCCGGTCAACCTCACAGGCGCGGTCCGGGCCGGTCTCTACCGCATGCTCCAGAGCGAGTACGCGCGAGTGCGCTCCCGGCACGTGGACCTCGATCCGCTGGACGACGACGCGACGGCGGCCGAGCAGATCCTCGCCGAACTCCGGGATCCCGGCGAGAGCCCCGAGGTACGCCACCGCGCGGGACGCCGGTACCGGGCACAGTTGCGGGAGGCATCGGCCGCAGCCGGAGCGGGCGCGGGTGACCTGCCGCCGTTCCCCGCCGACCAGGCGCTGCTCATCACCGGCGGCACCGGCGGCCTCGGCCTCGCCTTCGCCCGGCATGCGAGGGAGCGCTGGGGAGTGCGCCGGCTGATCCTCACCGGCCGCACCCCGATGCCGGAGCGGGCCGACTGGGAAGCCCACCTCGGCGGTCCGCTCGGCCGCAGGCTGCGTGCGCTGCTCGACTTGGAACGGGCCGGAGTCCGGCTGCGTGTCCTGTCGCTCCCGCTGGACGGGGCCGAGCCCGGCGCCCTCTCCGCCGCCCTGCGCGCGGCCGAGGCCGAGATGGGCCCGGTCGGCGGGGTCATCCACTGCGCGGGCCGCACCGACCGCGACCACCTGGCGTTCGTGAGCAAGCCCGTCGAGGCGGTCCGCGCCGTGCTCGACCCCAAGGTCACCGGACTGGACACGTTGGTCCGCCACTTCGCGGGCCGCTCGCTGCGGTTCTTCGCGGTCTGCTCCTCGGCGGCGGCCGTGGTCCCCACCGTGGCTGTCGGCCAGAGCGACTACGCCATGGCCAACACCTACGCCGACTACCTGGCCGCGTCCCGCCCGTACGGCCTGCCGCTGCTGAGCGTGCAGTGGCCGGTCTGGCGCGGCGTCGGCATGATCGGCGCCGACGAGGCGGAGCTCGGCCCGGGATATCTGCGCACCGGGCTCGGCAGCGTCACGGAGGCGGAGGGCGTCGCTCTGCTGGACCACGTGCTCGCGTCGGGCGTTGGACCCGTGGTGCTTCCGGTGGTGGTGCGTGAACCGGCTGCCTGGCGGCCGGAGTCGCTGCTGCGGCGACGGGCCGGGGAACCGGCGGAGCAGCTGTCCGCGGCGTCCGCCGGTGCGGGGCATACCGCCGTCGCAAGCCGGACGGCCGGGGCCGGACGGACCGGTGCCGCTGATGCAGCCGTCGAGGCCGCCACGGCCTGGGTGATCGACCTCCTGGCCAAGCAACTGCGTTTCGACGCCGCCCGGCTCGCCGTCGACGTGCCGATCCAGGACTACGGCACCGACTCGATCGTCTCGGTCCAGCTGCTGCGGGAGATCGGAGAGCGGCTCGGGACCGACCTGGATCCCTCCGCGTTCATCGAACACCCCACGGTGGAGTCCTTCGTGGGCTGGCTGGCGGAGCAGCACCCGGCGGAACTGGCGGCGGCCTTCGGCACGCCGGGCCCCGCGGTCTCCGGCACCCCGGCAGGGAGCTCACCGGCCCCGGCTTCCGCGCCGACACCGGTCGCCACCTCAGCCCCGGCCCCCGCGCCCGCGCCGGTCGCCACAGTAACCCCCGCGCCTGCGCCCGACCGGGTGTCCACGCGGCCGCCGGCCCCCGCCCCCGTCGGCGCGCGCACGAGCCACGTCCCCGACCCGACCGACATCGCCGTGATCGGCATGTCCTGCCGCTTCCCCGGCGCCCCCGACCTCACCGCCTACTGGGAGCTCGTCAGCGAGGGCCGCTCCGCCATCGCCCCGGTCCCCGCGGACCGCTGGGGCGGGGCTGACGGGCTGCTCGCCGGGCTCGTCGAGCGCAGCGGCTTCGACCCGGAGTTCTTCCTGCTCTCCGAGGCGGAGGGCGCGGCTCTGGACCCGCAGGCCCAGGTGCTGCTGGAGGAGACGCTCTTCGCGCTCGCCGACGCCGGCTACGGGCCGGCCGACCTCAAGGGCCGGGACGTCGGCGTCTACATCGGCGCCCGCACCCGGCACCTACCCGACCTGGAGACGCTGCGCCGCACCAGGAACCCGATCATGGCGGTGGGCCCGAACTACCTCGCCGCCAACGTCTCCCAGTTCTTCGACCTGCGCGGTCCGAGCGTGGTCGTCGACACCGCCTGCTCCTCGGCGCTGGTGGCGATGCACTCCGCGATCCAGGCACTGCGGGAGGGCGACGCGGAAGCGGCCGTGGTGGGCGGCGTGACCCTGATGGCCGACGACGCCGGACACCGGCTCTTCGAGCACCGGGGCCTTCTCACCCCAGACCCGGCGTTCCACGTCTTCGACCGCCGTGCCAGGGGTGTCGTCCTGGCCGAAGGCGCCGGGATCGTCGTACTCAAGCCCCTGGCCCGCGCCCTGGCGGACGGCGACCGGGTGCAGGCCGTGATCAAGGGCAGCGCGGTCAACAACGACGGCCGCACCGCAGGACCAGCCGCACCGGACCTGGCCGCGCAGCGCGCGGTGATGGCCAAGGCGCTGACCCGCAGCGGCAAGCGCCCGGATGAGGTGACCCACATCGAGGCGAACGCCGCGGGCTCGCCGGTGCACGACCTGACCGAGCTGAAGGCGATCCGGTCGGTGTACCGGGAGACCTCACAGACGCCGTGCAGCCTCGGCTCGATCAAGCCGAACATCGGCCATCCGCAGTGCGCGGAGGGCATCGCCGGGCTCATCAAGATCGTCCTGATGCTGCGTCACCGGCGTGTCGTGCCGTTCCTGTCCGGTCAGCAGCCGCCGGAGCACTTCGACCCGGCGGCGACGCCCTTCACCTTCCCCCGCCGCCTCCAGACCTGGCCGGACGCCCCGCTCGTCGCGGCGGTCAGCTCGTTCGCGGACGGCGGCACCAACGCCCATGTGATCGTTGAGGGTTGGGCGGGCGCGGACACCGGCCGCCCGCCACTGGAGCGGCCGGTCCTGTCCCGCCGCCCGCTCCCGGCCGCACCGGCGCCGGAACCGGCCGCGGCCACGGCGGCCACTCCTGCCGCCCCGGCCTCGGTCCCGGTGGCCGTCATCGGCATGGCCGGGCGGTATCCGGGTGCGGACGACCTGGACGCCTTCTGGCGCAACCTCGCCGAAGGCCGGGACACGGTGACCCAGGTGCCCGCCGACCGCTGGTCGTGGCAGGAGGTCGCCGGTGACCCGGAGCGGCCGGTGTCCCGATGGGGCGGCTTCCTGAACGACGTGGACAGCTTCGACTCCGACTTCTTCCGCGTCTCCCGGCCCGAGGCGGAGGTCACCGACCCGCAGGAGCGACTCTTCCTGGAAACCTCCTGGGCGGCGATCGAGGACGCCGGGCACACCCCGGACACCCTGGCCGCCCCGCGCGGCCCGGAACAGCGCCGTGCCGTCGGGGTGTTCGTCGGCGTCACGCACAAGGACTACGCCCTGTTGAGCAGCGAGGCCCGGCCGGTGGACGGCAGCCCGCTGCCGATCGGGCTGAACCAGGGCCAGATCGCCAACCGGGTCTCGTTCTTCTGCGACTTCCACGGCCCGAGCATGGCGGTGGACACGCTCTGCGCGTCCTCGCTCACCGCCGTGCACCTCGCGGTGGAGAGCATCGCACGGGGCGAGAGCGAGGTGGCCATCGCCGGCGGTGTGAACCTCTCGCTGCACCCCGCGAAGTACGAGACCGCCCACGCCGTCGGCATGCACTCCAGCGACGGTCGCTGCCGGTCCTTCGGGGCGGGCGGCGACGGACACGTCTCGGCCGAGGGCGTCGGGGCCGTCGTCCTCAAGCCGCTGGCACAGGCCGAGCGGGACGGCGACCAGGTCTACGCCGTCATCAGGTCGAGCGCCGTCAGCCACGTCGGCACCGGCAGCGGCATCACCGTGCCCAGCCCGGTCGCCCAGGCGGCGGTCGTCTCCGAGGCGCTGCGGCGGGCTGGGGCCGACGGCCGCACCATCGGGTGCGTCGAGGCGCACAGCACCGGCACCTCGTTCGGGGACCCCATCGAGGTCCGGGGCCTGGAGCGGGCGTTCCGCCGGGACACCGACGACACCGGCTTCTGCGCGCTGGGCTCGGTGAAGTCGAACATCGGCCACGCCGAGTCGGCGGCCGGCATCGCCGGGCTGACCAAGCTCGTGCTCCAGCTCCACCGCCGCACCCTCGTACCGACCCTGCACTCCGACACCGTCAACCCGTTGCTCGACCTGGAGTCGACGCCGTTCCGGCTCCAGCACCGCACCGAGCCGTGGCCCGCGCCCGCGCCCGGCGGTCCCCGGCGCGGCGGAGTCAGCTCCGTCGGCGCCACCGGAGTCAACGCGCATGTGGTGGTGGAGGAGTACGTCCCGGCCACGCGCCCGACCCGGCCCGCCGACGGACCGGTCGTCGTCCCGCTGTCGGCCCGCACCTCCGACCGGCTGCGCGCCATGGCCCGGCGGCTGCTCGCCTTCCTCGAGGCTCGCTCCGCCGCCCCGGCCCTGGCCGACCTGGCACACACCTTGCAGACCGGGCGTCTCGCCCTGCCGGAGCGGGTGGCCTTCGTGGTCTCGCACCTCGACGAACTGCGCCGGAGGCTGGCGGAGTACGCCGACGGCCGGGAGAGCGGGTCGGTAGGCGTGGCCCCGGCGGCGCCGGAGACCGTGGAGGGGTGGCTCCTTCGGCGGGCCCTGCCGGAACTCGCCGGGCACTGGGCTGCCGGGGGCGACCTCGACTGGGGACGGCTGTGGACGGGGAAGCGGCCGCGCCGGGTGTCGCTGCCGCCGTATCCGTTCCAGCGGGAACGCCACCGGCGTCCGGGTGCGGTGCCTCGGGGAGCGGCCGTGCCGTCGGCCGGTGAAGCACCTGCCGCGGAGCCGGCGGTCGCGGCCCCGTCGCCGACCGCTCCCCCGGTGCCGGTTCCGGGCGGGTACGAGCCATCGGGCCAGGTGTCCTCGGCTCCGGCACCCGCGGCCCCGGCCCGCTACAGCACCGCGCCGCCCACGCCTTCGGCCCGAACCGCCGCCCCCGCCCGCTCCGAGGTCCGCGAACTCCTCATCGAGAAGCTCGCCCAGGTCCTGCGGGTTCCTCCGTACCGCCTCCGCACCGGCGCCTCGTTCGCCGACCTGGGCGTGGACTCCATCACCGGCATGTCCTTCGCGACCGGGCTCGGTGAGGCGCTCGGCATCTCCCTGAACGCCACCCTCCTCTACGAGTTCCCGACGATCGACAGCCTGGCCGACCACCTCGCGGGCCTCGTCGCCCCCGAACCGGCGCCGACGGACCCCGCGCCCGCGCCGGGCGACCTCCTGGCCGACCTCGAAGCCCGGTTCCACGCCGGCGAACTCTCCGCCCACGACGTCCTTGACCTCCTGGACGCCGGCTCGACCCACGGAGCACAGCGATGACCGACACCGACTTCCGGTCTCTCCTGGACCAGTACGTGCACGGGAGCCTCGACCGCGAGGCCGTCCGGCACCGACTGGAGGCGGCCCGGCCCGCGCGGGCCGACGCCGTCCCGGTCCGGCCCGCGACCGCGGCTCCCCTGCCCGACCGGTCCGCCACGCTGGACATCGCCGTGATCGGCATGGCCGGGCAGTTCCCGGGTGCCGCCGACGTGGCGGAGCTGTGGCGCAACCTGACGGCGAGCCGGGTCGCCGTGGGCGAGCTGCCCGACCGCTACCTGGCCCCGGACGGCCGGGGCTACCGCTGGGGCGGCGCCCTACCGGATCGCGACGCCTTCGACGCCGGGTTCTTCGGCATCACCGCCATCGAGGCCGACTCCATGAACCCGCACCAGCGGCTGCTGCTCCAGGAGAGCTGGCACGCCCTGGAGGACGCCGGTTACGACCCGACGGCACTGCGCGGCTCGCCCACGGGCGTGTTCGTCGGCGCCGAGCCGGCCCAGTACCTGCACGAGACGCTCAGCGGTGCCTCCGACGCCATCGTCGCCTCCCGACTCTCCTACCACCTCGATCTGCGGGGCCCGGCCCTCGCGGTCGACACCGCCTGCGCCTCCGGCCTTGTCGCCGTCGACCTCGCCTGCCGCAGCCTGCGCGACGGGGAGACGTCGCTCGCCCTGGCCGGCGGCGTCCACGCGAGCCTGGACCACCGCTCGCTGAAGGTCATGGAGGAAGCCGGCATGCTCTCGGCGTCCGGCCGGTGCCGCACCTTCGACGCCGCCGCGGACGGCACCGTCATCTCCGAGGCCGTCGCCGTGCTGGTCCTCAAACGCCTCGCCGACGCCGACCGCGACGGCGACCACATCTACGGTGTGATCCGTGCCAGCGGCACCAACCAGGACGGCGCGAGCAACGGCATCACGGCCCCCAACGGCGCGGCTCAGGAACAGCTCATCACCGACGTCTACCGCCGCTACGGTATCGACCCGGAGCGCATCACCTACGTCGAGGCGCACGGCACCGCCACTCCCCTCGGCGACCCGGTCGAGGCAGGCGCCTTGGTGCGCGCCTTCTGCCGGTTCACCACCCGCCGCGCCTACTGCGCCGTGGGCAGCGCCAAGGCCCACCTCGGCCACGCCGCCGCGGCCTCCGGCCCGGTCGGGCTGATCAAGGTCCTGCTGTCCCTGCGCCACGGCCGACTCGTCGGACTGCCCGGATTCGACCGCCTCAACCCGCTCATCGCCCTGGGCGACTCGCCCTTCGTACTGGACGACGCCCGTCCCTGGCCGGCCGAGCCCGGCCGCCCCCGCATGGCCGCCGTCAGCTCCTTCGGCCACAGCGGCACCAACGCTCACCTGGTGATCGAGGAACACGTCCCCGCGCCCGCCCCGGACGCCGCCGTGCCCGACCGCCACTTGGTCCCGCTGTCGGCCCGCACCCCGGACCGCCTACGCGCGTACGCCGCCCGGCTCGCCGCTTTCCTGGAGGACGCGGCGACCGAAGCGCCGGCCTCAGCTCCTGCCCCGGTTTCCGCCGCCGGGAACGGTATGTCCCCGGACCGCCTGCGCCAGCTGCTGGCCGACGTCCTGGAGGTGGAGCCCGGTCAGATCGCCGAGGACGAGCCCTTCTCCGCCCTCGGCGTGGACCCCGGGCATCTGGCCCGCCTCGAAGCGCTGCTGGAGGCGGAGCCCGGCACCGTCCATCGGGCCCGCTCCCTCACCGAGTTGGCCCGGCTGCTCGCTCCCGGCGCGCCGGAGCCGGACGCCGCCGTACCGGACAGGCCGGACCTCGCGACCGTGGCCCACACCCTGCGCCACGGCCGTGAGGCGATGGATACGCGGGCCGCGTTCGTCGTACGGGATCTCGACGAACTGATCGCCGGGCTGAAGGCGGTGGCGGCGGGCGAGACCGGCATCCCCGGCTGCTACCAGGGCGAGGCGTCCGAGTCCGGGGCGCTCGTCGGCCTGCTCGCGGGCGACGAGGACCTGGCCCAGACGGTCGGCCGGTGGCTGGCGCACGGGAAGCTCGACAAGGCCGCCGAACTGTGGGCGCACGGCGTGCCCCTGGACGGGAGCACCCTGCACCCGACCGGCGGCGCACCCCGGAAGGTCCCCCTTCCCGGCTACCCGTTCGCCCGGGAGTACCACGGCAAGGACCGCCTGACCCGGGCCGCAGCAGCGGCCGGGCCCCGCACGACCGCACCGGCCCCGGCCACCACGGCCGCGCCCGCCCCTGTCCCGGACGTGGCCGCCTCGGCGGTGTCCGCCGCGGCGTCTGTCGCCACGTCCCCTTCGGCCGAGGCGCCCCTGCCTTCCCCGTCCCCGCAGCCGACGCCCGAACCGCCCCTCCCCGCCCCTGTGGTGACACCGGAGCACCTGGAGCAGGCCATGCGCCTGTGGATCAGCGAGCTCATCTCGGACACCATCGGCGTCCCCGCGGCGGACATCGCCCCGGACGAACCGCTGGACACGTACGGCGTCGACTCGCTGGCCCGCACCCGGATGAACCACCAGCTGGCCCTGCTCATCCCCGACGCCTCCCGCACGCTGCTGTTCGAGTTCGCGACAGTGGCCGAACTGGCGGCCCATCTGGCCACGGAATTCCCGGCGGAGTCACGGCAGCTGACCGACACGCCTCCCCTCGCCCAGCCCCAACCCCCGCCCCCTGCCCCGGTGCCGCAGGCACCCCCCGCCCCCGTGGCGGCCGAGGAGCCGTCCGCCTCCGCTGCCGAGGTTTCCGCCGAGGACGCCGCCGACGTCCTGGACGGCGTCGCCGTCATCGGCGTCAGCGCCCGTTTCCCCGGCGCCGAGGACCTGGACGGCTTCTGGGCGAACCTGGTCGCCGGCCACACGGCCGCCGCCGAGATCCCGCCCAGCCGCTGGGACTGGCGCGAGTACTACGACCCGGCCCCCACAGGCCCCGACCGCTTCCGCAAGAGCCACTCCAAGTGGGGCGCGTTCCTGGACCGGATCGAGGAGTTCGACCCCCTGTTCTTCGGCGTGCCACCGCAGGAAGCCCGCAACATCGACCCGCAGGAGCGGCTCTTCCTCCAGGAGTGCTGGAAGGCGATGGAGGACGCGGGCTGCTCTCCGACGACCCTGCCGGACCGGGTCCGGCGCCGCACCGGGGTGTTCGCCGGCGGCTCCAAGCACGGCTTCGAGCGGCACGGCGACGAGGCGGGGCTGGAGCTGCCCCGGACGTCCTTCGGCGCGCTGGTCAACCGTGTCTCGTACCAGTTGGACCTGGGCGGGCCCAGCCAGCCGGTGGACACCGCCTGCTCATCCGCCCTGGTCGCGATCCACGATGCCTGCGCGAGCATCCGGCGCGGCGAGTGCGACCTGGCCCTCGCAGGCGGCGTCAACCTCTACCTCCACCACTCCACGTACTCCGAACTCGCCGTCGCCCAGATGCTGTCGGACCGCCCGGACTGCGCCGCCTTCGGCAGCGAGGCCAACGGCATCCTGCCCGGCGAGGGCGTCGGCGCGGCGGTGCTCAAGTCATACCGCCAGGCGGTGCGCGACGGCGACCACGTGTACGCCGTCATCCGCGGCACCGCGGTCAACCACAGCGGACGCGGGAGCAGCTTCACCGCCCCCAGCCCGCAGCGGCAGGCGGAGGTCATCCGGGCCGCGCTCGACCAGGCCGACATCGACCCGCGCACGATCGGCTATGTGGAGACCGCGGTGAACGGGTCGGTGATCGGCGACGCCGTCGAGATGACCGGCCTGACCCAGGTCTTCGGCGGGCGCACCGGCGCGTCGGGCCGCTATCTGCTCGGCACGGTGAAGCCGAACGTCGGCCACGGCGAGGCGTCATCGGGCATGTCCCAGCTGATCAAGGTGCTGTTCGCGCTCAAACACCGGGTGCTGCCGACCACCCTTCTGCCCCGCGACCTCAACCCAGCCATCGACTTCGCCCGGCTGCCCTTCGAGGTGCCGCGCGCGGCCGTCGAGTGGACGCCGGTCGTCGTGGACGGCGTGCCCGCCCCGCTGCGCGCCGGAATCAACGGCGTGGGCGCCGGCGGGGTCAACGCCCACCTGGTCCTGGAGGAACCGCCCGCACCCGCCCCGCTCGGGACGGCCGTCTCGCGCACACCGGCTGTGTTCCCGCTGTCGGTCCGCACCCCGGACCGGCTCGCCGCCTACGTCGACCGCTGGCTGGACTTCCTCGACACCCACCCGGACCTGGACCTCGCCGCCGTCGCCCACACCCTGCGGACCGGCCGCGAGGCGATGCGCCACCGGCTCGCCGTGGTCGCCTCCGACCTGGCCGAGCTGCGCCGCTCCCTGCGCCGCTGGGCCGACGGCGACACGGGCGTGGACGGGGTGTACACCGGTGACGCGAAGTCCCCGGCCCCCGCACCGCCCGGTACCGACCCGGCCGCCCTGGCCCGGGCCTGGGTTTCCGGTGCGGCCGTCGACTGGCCCGCCCACCCTGCCGGGCGAGCCCCGGTCCACGTGCCCGGGCTGCCCACCTATCCCTTCGAGCCGCGCCGCTGCTGGGCCGACGCCCCGGCGCCCGCGGCCCCGGCCGGGCCACCGACCGGTCCCGCACGGGTCGACGTACCCGAGCCCCCCGCGCGCCTGTTCTCCTCCTTCGCGCCCTTCCCCGAGCGCGTCCCCGGCTTCTCCGCCAGCCGGGTGCTCCTCGGCCTGAGCCGTGACCCGAAGGAGGAGGACCTCGTCCTGGAACGGCAGCGCGAGCTGCGGGCCGCGCTCCTGCGCGACGTGCCGCTGGACCGGATGGGCGCCGCGCTGGTCCTGGGCTGCGGGCGCGGCGACGACGTCGTCGACCTGGCCGCCCGCCATCCGCGCCTGCTGGTGCACGGTGTCACCGCCGACAAGGCCCGCGCCGAGGCCGCCTCCCTGCGCATCGAGGAGCGCGGTCTGGCCGGGCACGCCGCCGTCTTCCACGCCCCCGGCCCGCACAACCCGCTCCCGGCGACCTACGACCTGGCTCTCGGCATCGAGGCCGTGTGCCGCGTCGAGGACAAGGACGCGCTGCTGGCCGGGCTGGACGCGGCCCTGGTCGACGGCGCCCCCGTGCTGCTCGCCGACTACGTGGCCCGGCTGCGCGGCGACATCGTCGACCGCGACCTCGGCTTCCACGTGCCGTCCGCCCGGCGGTGGGCGAGCACCCTGGCCCGCCACCGCCTGGCCGTCGAGGAGATCGTGGACCTGTCTCCGCAGATCGCCCGCTTCCTGGATGACCCCGAGGTGGAACGCAACACCGTCGGACTGCCCGCCGCCGTCCGGGCCGCCTGGCGCAGCTTCTCCCACCAGGCGGTCTCGCTGGAGCACGGCTGGCTCGCCTACTGCCTGTTCCGGTTGCGCAAGGACGCCCGCAGCGCCGAGGCGGAGCTCCTGGACCTGAACGCGCGACGCATCACAGAACCCGTCCGGTAACCGCAGCGTCCGGGACGCCATCGGATAAGGAGAGAGAACATCACATGTCCGTAGTGAAGGACTCCCTGGAGGAGATCGTCATCCGGGTGCTCGGCCCCTCCCGGGAGGAGCTCGCCGGAGCCACCCTCCAGGACCTCGGGCTGAACTCGGTCAACGCGGTACTGCTCGTCGAGGAGATCAACAGCAGGTTCGACCACGACTTCCCCACCAGTCTGGTCTTCGAGTTCGGCGACATCGGCGCGCTCGCCGCACACATCGAAGCGCGCCTCACGTCCGCCGCGCCAACCACCCGCACCGCGCCCGCCGCCTCCACCGCAACCGCCGCTCCCGCGCGGACGGCGCCTGCGGTGTCGTACGCCCCCCTCCAGGACGACGTGGCCATCGTCGGCATGTCCTGCCGGGCGGCCGGGGCGAACGGGCCGGAGGAGCTGTGGGATGTCGTCCGGAACGGCCAGGACTGCCTGGCGGAGATGACAGACCCCGGCTGGATCGGGCTGTTCCGCGAGCACTTCCCCGGCGCGGCGCTGCCGCGCTACGGTGCCATGGCCGACACCGACGCGTTCGACGCGGCCTTCTTCCGCATCTCCCCGCGCGAGGCGGCCGGCATGGACCCGGCCCAGCGGCTGCTGCTGGAAGAGAGCTACCGGGCCTTGGAGGACGCCGCTCTGGACCCGGGCGCGCTGCGCGGACGCCAGGTGGCGGTAGTCATCGGTTCCACCGGGCTGCCGCCGCAGGCCGACTACTCGGCGCACGCCACCATGGGCGCCGACAGCAGCATCATGGCCGCCCGCCTCGCCTACCACTTGGACACCAGCGGCCCCGCCCTCGCGCTGGACACCGCCTGCTCGTCCTCCCTGGTCGCGCTCGACATAGCCCGCCGGATGCTTCAGTCCGGAGAGGCCGAACTGGCCCTCGCCGGCGGCGTCCAGGTCTTCAGCCACCCCGGCTTCTTCGTCGCGATGGAGAGTCTGGGAACCACCTCGCCGACCCGCCGGTGCAGCCCCTTCGACCAGGCGGCCGACGGCATGCTGCTCGGCGAGGGCGTCGGCGTCCTCGTCCTCAAGCGGCTGGCCGACGCCGTCCGCGACCGCGACCGCATCCTCGGGGTCATCCGGGGCAGCGGCACCAACCAGGACGGCCGCACTGCCGGTATCACCGCGCCCAGCTACCTCGCCCAGAGCCGCCTGATGCAGGACGTGTACCGCAGGAACGGCATCGAGCCGACGGACATCCAGTACGTGGAGGCCCACGGCACCGGCACCAAGCTGGGCGACCCGGTGGAGATCCACGGCCTCACCGACGCGTTCACCGCCTTCACCGACCGCACGGCGTTCTGCGCGATCGGCTCCGTCAAGGCCAACATCGGCCACACCACCGGCGCAGCCGGCGTCCTCGGCGTCATCAAGGTGCTGCTCGCCCTGAGGCACCGCACGCTGCCGCCGGCCGCCAACTTCCGCCAGGCCAACCAGCACATCAACTTCGCGGGCAGCGCGGTCCGCGTCACCACCGAGCCCGCCCCCTGGCCGCGCAACGCCTCCGGGTCCCGGCTCGCCGCCGTCAGTGCCTTCGGCTACAGCGGCACCAACGCCCACCTGGTCATCGAGGAGTACGCCGAGCCCGAGCCACCGGCCGTCCCGGCCCCGCCTCGCCGCCCGCAGCTGATCCCGCTCTCCGCCCGCGACGAGACCCAGCTGCACGCCACGGCGACGGCCCTGGTGGCCGAGCTGCGCAGCCGGGGCCTCACCGACCGGGACCTCACCGACGTCGCCTGGACCCTGCAGATCGGCCGCGAGGCCATGGAGGAGCGCCTCGCCGTGATCGCCGGGTCGATGGCGGAGTGCATCGAGCGGCTCGCCGCCTTCGCCGACGGCGGCGAGACCGGCGTACCCGGACTGTTCCGGGGACGGGTGCCGGACCCGGAGCGGACCGGTGTGCCCGCCGAGGATGGCTACGGCGTCGGCGTCGATGAGCTGGCGGCCGGCTGGTGCGAGGGGCGGCCGGTGGACTGGGCCCGCCTGCACACCGGAACCCGGCCGCGCCGACTGCGGCTGCCCGGGCACTCCTTCGAGCGGACGCGGTTCCCGCGCCGCACCGACTTCACGGGCTGGGGCGCGGCCGCCTCCGCCGCGGTGTCAACGGCCGCCGTCGCACCGCAGACCTCCCCCTCCGCAGCCCAGCCCGCCGCCGCGCCCGCCGTGCCGTCGGTGCTTGCGGAGCTGGACACCGCCACCGCCGCCTTCCTGCGGGCCAACCCCGACTCCACCAGCCTGACCGCCGCCGGCCGGGTGCAGGAGACAGCCGGCCGGATGCAGGAGCTGTGCCGCCACATGCTGCTGGCGACCTTCCAGCGCATGGGTGTGTTCACCGCGCCCTGCCAGCGGTACCGGGAAGGAGAACTGGCCTCCCGCCTGGAGGTCGTGTCCGAGCACGCGATCCTCTTCGGCGCGCTGCTCGGCATCCTCACCGACGCGGGCTTCCTGCGGGTGGACGGCGAGGAGCTGGTGACGACCGACGTCATCGAGGCGGCCGCCGTCCACACCGACGAGGCCGCCCTGGAGCGGCGGCGCGAGGAGCTGGCAGCCGCCCACCCGGAGGGCAAGGGCTTCCTGAACCTCGTCGCCACCTGCCTGGACGCCTACCCGGACGTGCTGGCCGGGCGGCGCAAGGCCCAGGAGGTGCTCTTCGCCGGGGGCTCCTTCGACGCGGTCGGGGACGTCTACCACAGCGACCAGGACACCAACTCCCTGATCGCCACGCTGGTCGCGGAGTACGTCCGGGTCCGTCTGGAGCGCGACCCGCAGGCCACGGTATCGATCCTGGAAGTGGGTGCCGGCACCGGCAGCACCAGCGCCCGCGTCCTGCCCGCGCTGGACCCGTACGCCTCCCGTGTCCGCTACGTCTACACCGATATCTCCCGCAGCTTCACCCAGTTCGGCTCCCGCCAGTACGGCACGACGTACCCGTTCACCGAGTTCGCACCGCTGGATGTGGAACGGCCGCCCGCCGAACAGGACTTCACGCCGGAGACGTTCGACCTGGTCCTCGCCAACAACGTGCTGCACGCCACCAGCCGTATCGACCGCTCCCTCACCCACATCAGGCAGGCGCTGCGGCCGGGCGGCCTGTTCGTCCTCATGGAGGCCACGCTCGCGCAGGACGCCTACACGCTCACCTTCGGCCTGACGTCGGGGTGGTGGACGTTCGAGGACGACTGCCGGCTGCCGGGCTCGCCGCTGCTGACCGCGCCGATGTGGCGCATCACGCTGGAGCACAACGGCTTCGGCGGCGTGCGCGCGCTCTCGCTGCTGCCGTTCAGGGAGGACCAGGCGCCGGAGTCGGTGATCCTGGCCGAGAAGACGGCCGGGGCCCCGGCGGACGCCTCCGCGGCGGCCCCGGCCTGCGCACCGGTCCCGGCCCCTGACAAGGCCGTCGGCGCGGCCTCGGCGCCTGACGACACCCCCGGCGAAACCCCCGCCCCCGAAGCCACCGGAGAAGCCTCCCCGGAATCCGCCGCCCCCGGCGGCATCGAAGGCATGGTCGCCGCCGCCTGGCAGGACGTCCTGGGCCTGCGCTCCATCGCTCCCGACGACGACTTCCAGCGCCTGGGCGGCGACTCGATCCTGGCCACCCAGATCATCTCCCGTCTGAAGAACCACTTCCCGGTCGAACTCGATCTGGGCTCCCTCTTCGAGGCGCGGACGGTGGCCGACATGGCACGGCTGGTCGAGGGCGAACTGGTCGAACGCATCGACGAGCTGCCCGAGGAGACCGTGGTCTCCCTGCTGGCGTGACGGATTGACAAGGAGAACCACGATGACCCTGGACCAGACCCCGCCCACCCGCCGGGCGGACCTGTCGCCGGCCAAGCGGGCCCTGCTGGCGAAGCTGACGAGCACCACCGCCCGGCCCGCCGGTGCGATACCGCGCCGCCCCGCGGACCCCCGGCCCCCGCTGTCGTTCGCACAGCGGCGGCTGTGGTTCATCGACCAGATGGTGCCCGGCACCCCGGCCTACAACGTGCCCGTGAGCCTGCGGCTGCGCGGCCCGCTGCGGCTGGACGTGGTGGAGCGCGCCGTCGCCGAGATGGTGCGCAGGCACGAGACGCTGCGCACCACCTTCCCGAGCGTCGACGGCGAGCCCTGGCAGGAGATCGACCCGCACGCGACCGTGACGCCCGTGCTGGTGGACCTCACGGACGCACGGGACGAGGACCGCGGGGCTCGCGAGGCCCGCCTGAACCGGCTGATGTCCGAGGAGAGCCGCCGGTCGTTCGACCTGGCCACCGGGCCGCTGGTGCGGTTCACGGTCTACCGGCTGGAGCCGGAGCTGCACGTCCTGCTCCTCAATGCCCATCACATCGCGGTCGACGGCTGGTCGCTCGGCCTGTTCTGGCGGGAGCTGCTCGCCCTGTACGGGGCGTTCGCCGACGGCCGCCCTTCTCCGCTGCCCGAACTTCCCATTCAGTACGCCGACTTCGCGATCTGGCAGCGCGGGCACCTCACCGGGCAGCGCCTGGAGAGCCAGCTGGAATACTGGCGCAAGCAGCTCGACGGCGCCACCGACTCCCTGCAGCTGCCCTACGACCATCCCCGGCCGCCAGTGCAGAACTTCGAGGGCCGCAGCCTGGACAAGCGCGTCCTGCCCGCGGAACTGCGCGACCGGCTGGCGGCGTTGGGCGCCGCCCGGCAGGCGAACCTGTTCGCCGTGCTGCTGGGCGCGCTGAAGGTGCTGCTGTTCCGGTACACCGGGCAGGAGGACATCGTGGTCGGCTCGCCGGTCACCAACCGCACCCGGCTGGACATCGAGGGGCTGGTCGGCTTCTTCGTCAACAGCCTGGTCTACCGCACCGATCTGAGCGGCGACCCCGACTTCGGCACGGTCCTGGACCGGGTGCAGGAAGTCGTCCGGGGCGCCCAGCAGCACCAGGAGCTGCCGTTCGAGGTTCTGGTCGACGATCTGGAGCCGGAGCGCTCCCTCAGTCAGAACCCTCTCTTCCAGGTCTGCTTCAGTTACCTCCCCGGAACCGAACTGCCCCAGGCCGAAGGTCTGGTCACGGAGTCGGTGGACTCGATCCGCAACGACACGGCCAAGTTCGACCTGTGGGTGAGTGTCGTCGACCTCGACGGGGAACTGCTCCTGGAGGTCGAGTACGACTCGGACGTCTTCGACGCCGCGACCGTCCAGCGGATGATCGACGGCTACCAGGTGCTGCTGGAGGCGGTCACCGCCGATCCACGGACGGACATCTCGCGGCTCCCGGTGGTCCCCGACGCCGAACTGCGCAGCCTGGACGCCGAATGGGCGCTGCCCTCCCCAGCGGCGCCCCGGGTCACCCTGCCCGAACTGTTCGAGGCGCAGGCCCGGGTCGCCCCGGACGCGGTCGCCGTCACCTTCGACGGCACCGATCTGACGTACGGCGCCCTCGATGCCCGCGCCGACCGGCTGGCCCGTCGGCTGCGCCGCCTCGGCGCCGCACCCGGCACCCTGGTCGGCCTGTGCACCGAACGCTCCGCGGACCTGATCACCGGCATCCTCGCCGTCCTGAAGACCGGTGCCGCCTACGTCCCGCTCGACCCCGGCTACCCCGCCGAGCGCCTCTCCCACCTCCTCCAGGACAGCGCCGCCCCCCTTGTGCTGACCCAGTCGCACGTGGCCGACCGGCTCCCCGAGCACTCGGCACGGTTGGTCCTCATGGATGACGACTCGGACGACTCGTACCACGGCGAGAACGCGTCCCCGGTCACGCGCCCGGGCCCGGACGACCCGGCGTACGTCATCTACACCTCCGGCTCCACCGGCGCCCCCAAGGGCGTCCTGGTCAGCCACGCCAACGTGGTGCGCTTGTTCACCTCCACGGCCGGATGGTTCCGCTTCGGGCCCCGGGACACCTGGACCCTCTTCCACTCCTTCGCGTTCGACTTCTCCGTCTGGGAGATCTGGGGCGCCCTGCTGCACGGTGGCCGGCTGGTCGTCGTGCCGCACTGGGTGACCCGCTCTCCGCAGAGCTTCTACGAGCTGCTGCGCGACGAACGCGTCACCGTCCTCAACCAGACTCCGCTGGTCTTCCGTCATCTGGTCGCCGCCGAGGAGGAGCTGGGCGCCGATCCGGCCCGGCTCGCCCTGCGGCTGGTGGTGTTCGGCGGTGAGGCCCTCGACGTCGCGAGCCTGCGGCCGTGGTTCGACCGGCACGGCGACAGCGAGCCGCAGGTGGTGAACATGTACGGCATCACGGAGACGACCGTGCACGTCACCTACCGGCCGATCACCCGCGCCGACCTCTACCGCCGGTTCTGGGGCAGCCCCATCGGCCGGCCCATCCCCGATCTGCGCACCCGCGTCCTCGACGCGGACGGCCGCCCGGTGCCCGTCGGCGTCCACGGCGAGCTGTACGTAGGCGGCGCCGGTGTCACCCTCGGGTATCTGCGCCGCCCCGAGCTGACCGCCGAGCGGTTCGTCGAGGACCCGGCCGGGGGGCCCGGGGAGCGGCTGTACCGCACCGGAGACCTGGTCCGCCGCCGCCCGGACGGCGAGCTGGAGTACGTGGGCCGCGCCGACGGCCAGGTGAAGATCCGCGGCCACCGCATCGAACTCGGCGAGATCGAGGCCCATCTGGGCCGTCACCCCGAGGTCCGCGAGGCGGTCGTCGTCGCCACCGCCGACGCGGCGGGCGACAAGCGGCTGGTCGCCTATGTCGTACCCCGGACCGAGAGCGGGCAGGCGGCGCTGCGCGAGGGCACCGTGCGCGGCGCCGAGTGGGAGCAGGTCTTCGACCGGTCGTACGGCACCGGCGAGATCGCCGAGGACGATTTCAACATCCTCGGCTGGGACAGCAGTTATACCCGTGAGCCGTTGCCGGCGGAGGACATGCGCGAGTGGACGGAGACCACGGTCCACCGCATCCTGGACCTCGCGCCGCGCCGGGTGCTGGAGATCGGCTGCGGCACCGGTCTGCTGCTGTCCCGGATCGCCCCGCACTGCGAGACGTACGTCGGCACCGACATCTCCGCCACCGCCCTCGACCACGTCGGCGAGCGGCTCGTGTCCCGGCGGCCCGAACTCGCCCATGTACGGCTGCACAAGGCGACCGCCGACGACCTGTCCGCCGTGGGGGACGAGCAGTTCGACCTCGTCGTCGTCAACTCCGTGGTCCAGTACTTCCCCGGCCCCGGCTATCTGCGCGAGGTCGTCGAGGGCGTCCTGCCCCGGATCGCCGACGGGGGCGCCCTCTTCCTCGGAGACCTGCGCAGCCTGTCCCTGCTGGAGGCCTTCCACACCGACGTGGAACTCGCTCAGTGCGACCTCGCGCCCGACGCGGAGGTGCTGCGCGCCCGGGTGCGCCGACGGGTCCTCCAGGACCATGAACTCGCAGTCGATCCGGACTTCTTCCGCGTCCTGCGGCGGGATGAACCGCGCATCGGGCATGTGGAGGTCCAGCTCCGGCGCGGCGCCCGCCGCAACGAGATGACGGCCTACCGCTACGACGCGATCCTCCATGTCGACCGTGAGGCCGCCCTCATGACGGCCCGCGACACCGACTGGGCGCGCGACGCGCTCACCCTGGCCGGGGTCGAGCGCACGCTCACCACCGAGCGCCCTGAGTGCCTGGTCGTCCACGGCATCCCCAACAGCCGGATCGCGTCCGCCGACACGCTCCTCGCCTCCGGCCCGGCCTGCGTCGACCCCGAGGAGTGGTGGCTGCTCGCCGAGCGCGCCGGCTACGCAGTGGCCGTCGAGTGGCTGCCCGGCCGCACCGACGGGTCCTACGCCGCAGTCCTCACCCGCCCCGACGCAATCGGCGCCGGGCAGGCCACCCCCGGCCTCACCCACCCCATGACGGCCGGCCGCGCCGAGGACCACGCCACCGACCCGGCGTTCAACCGGGCCGCCCAGGCCCTCGGCCCCCGGCTACGGGCCCACCTCAAGGACGTCCTGCCGGACTACATGCTCCCAGCCGGGTTCGTGCCGCTGCCCAGGTTCCCGGTCAACGCCCACGGCAAGCTGGAACGGGGCGAGCTGCCCCCGCCCCTGTTCGACGCGGCCACCGCGGCGGCCGACGACGGGGGCGAGGTGGTGGGCCCCCGGACCGGGACCGAGCGCACCCTGGCCGACGTGTGGACCGAGGTGCTCGGTGTCACCGGCTTCGGCGTCGAGACCAACTTCTTCGAACTCGGCGGCGACTCCATCCAGAGCATCCATGTCGTCGCCAAAGCCAAGGCGCGCGGCCTGGAGATCACCCCTCAGATGATCTTCCAGTACGGCACGGTCGCGGAACTGGCCGCCGCCCTGGAAGGCTCCGTCGCAGAGGCTGTGGAAGACGAACAGCCGCGGGATCCGCGGCCGGAGTCCGCGGCGTGGCCCGCGTCACGCCCGGAGGAGCCGGCGTCCGACCCTGGCATCGAGGCCGTCTACCCGCTGGCGCCCTTCCAATCCTGGGCGCTGCGGACCCTGCTGACCAAGCCCCGGCCCGGCCTGTTCCAGGTGCACCGTCTCGCCGTGATGCCCGGCGGGATGCTCACCAGCCACGAGGACCTGCGTGAGGCGCTGGCCCTCCAGGCTCGCGCCTACCCGGTGATGCGCACCTCGTTCATCTGGGAGGGGGTGCCCGAGCCGGTGCAGGTCGTCCACCGGGAGCCGACCGTGGAGCTCGACTTCGCCGACTGGCGCGGGCTCAGTGCCGACGAGCAGGACGAGCGCCTCGAACGCATTCTGTCCGCCGACCGCGAGCGCGGCATCGACCCCGAAGTGCCCGGCGGCATGCGCTACGTCGTTGCCCATCTGGACGGCGACGCCTTCCTGCTGCTGATCAGCATCAGCTATCTGTGCGTGGACGGCTGGAGCTACGACATCCTCGGCAACCAGCTCATCGAGAACCTTGCGGTCATCGCGCGCGGCGAGCGGCCAAAGCTCGCGCCGCGCATGCCGTACGAGCGGTTCATCGAGCATCTGGGACAGCGGGACACGACCGCCGCCGAACGCTACTGGCGCGGTGTGCTCGGCGATCTGAAGGAACCGACGCTGCTCTCCGAGGGCCTGCCCGGCAACACGGTGGGCGCCGCGGACGGGTTCGCCCGCCAGTGGATCTCCCTGCCGCCGGACCTGTCCGCGGCGCTGCGTCGGTTCGCCCGTGAGAATCGGCTCACCCTCAACGTCCTCTTCCAGGCGGCCTGGGCCGCCGTGTCGGCCGCGTTCGCGGGCCACACCCTGTCCACCGGGGAGATCGACGCCTCGCATGGCGTCCTCCTCGCCGGCCGTTCCTCCGGCCCGGACGAGGTCAGCGGCATGGTCGGGCCCACCCTCAACATCCTTCCGCTGCGCAGCAGGGTGCGGCCGGAGGAGTCCCGAACGGAGTTCCTGTCCCGCACCATGCGGGAGCTGATCGCCCTGAGCGGTCACGAGCAGACCCCGCTCCACCACACGCTGTCCGCCGCCGAGCTGCCCGACGGCGTGCTGCCGTGCGAAAGCTACCTGGTGTACCAGAACGTGGGCCTGGAGAACTCCGAGCGCTACGGGCCGGCGTACTACATCTCCCGTATGGGCTTCCCGCTGCGCGTGGACGTCTTCCCGACCACCACCGTCACCCTCCATCTGTCGTACTACCGCGACCTGTTCACCGACGAGGCGGTCACCCGGCTGCTCGGCGGCTTCCGGGCGGTGCTGGAGGCACTGGCCGCACCCGGCGAGGTGATCATGGCCAAGGTGCTGGCCGCCGCGCGCGCCGAGCGGACGGCGCCTGAGGACGTCCAGGTCTTCTACGAGGGCGGGTTCCGCGTCGAGGAGATCCGCGCCCTCTCACTGGGCGAGGGGCACTGATGACCCGCACCGTCTTCATGTTCTCCGGCCAGGGCTCCCAGTACCACCAGATGGGCCGCGAACTGTACGACTCCGAGCCCGTGTTCCGGGACACCCTGCACCGCCTGGACGCCCTCGTGGCACCCGAGGTGGGCGGCTCGGTCATCGCCCGTATGTACGACGCGGGCCACCCCCTCTCCCGGCCCTTCACCGACACGCGGTACACCAATCCGGCGATCGTCATGGTCGAGCTGGCCCTGGCCGAGACCCTCGTCTCCCACGGCGTCACCCCCGACCTGCTGCTCGGCGTGAGCCTCGGTGAGTACACGGCGTCGGTGCTGGCAGGCGTCATGGAACCGGGCGACTGCCTGCGCCGGCTGGTCGGGATGGCGCGGTCGGTCTCCGCGAGCGTCCCCGGCGGCATGCTCGCCGTGCTCGCCGATGAGGGCCTTTACCACCGCGAACCGGTCCTGCACCAGGAACTCGACCTGGCCGCCCGCAACTACGACGAGCACTTCGTCGTCGCCGGACCGGTCGAGGCGCTGGAGCGGGCAGAGGCGTTCCTCTCCGAGCGCCAAGTGCCGTTCCAGCGGGTGTTCGTCTCCCACGGCTTCCACTCCCGGCTGATGGACGCCTCCCGGCCCGCCTTCGAGGCGCTGTGGGCCGACGCCGATCTGAGGCCGCCCCGCATCCCGCTGGTCTCCAGCGCCACCGCCGGCCCGCTGACGCAGGTCACCCCGGAGCACCTGTGGCGGGTCGCCCGGCAACCGATGGAGTTCGCCGCCACCGTGCGGGCGCTCGAGCCGCAGGGCCCACACCTGTACATCGACGCCGGGCCGTCCGGCACACTGCACAACTTCGTCCGCGCCCTGCTGGCCGCCCGCACCGGCACACGGTCGGAGTCGATGCCGCTGCTCAGCCAGTTCACCAAGGACGCCCGGCTGCTCACTCGGATACGGGACCGGGCGGGCGCCCAGGGCGCGCCCGTGCCGGTGGCCACGCCGGCTGTCGTCGCGAAAGGCTCACCTATGAAGGTCTACGGGTTCCCCGGCCAGGGCTCCCAGGTCAAGGGCATGGGCGCGAACCTGTTCGACGAGTTCCCCGAACTGGTCGAACAGGCCGACGAGATCCTCGGCTACTCACTGCGCGAGCTGTGCCTGACCAACCCCGAAGGCCGCCTGAAGCGCACCGAGTTCACCCAGCCGGCGCTGTACGCGGTCGAAGCCCTCACCTATCTGCGCCGGGCTCGCCAGGACCCGCCGCCGGACTATCTGATCGGGCACAGCCTCGGCGAATACGCGGCCCTGTTCGCGGCCGACGCCTTCGACTTCGGCACCGGACTGCGGCTGGTCGCCCGGCGCGGCAAGCTGATGGGCCGCGCCACCGGCGGCGGCATGGCCGCCGTGCTGGGCCTGGACCTGGACACCGTGGAAGCGGTGCTGACGGAGGCCGGTCCGACCGGCGTGGACATCGCCAACCACAACTCCCCGGAGCAGATCGTCGTGGCCGGTCCCACGGCCGACCTCGACCGCGCCCGGGAGGTGTTCGAGGCGCGGGGCGCACGGGTGGCCGTGCTCAACGTCAGCGCGCCCTTCCACTCCCGCTACATGCGGCCCACCGCCGAGGAGTTCCGGACGCTGCTGGACGCCACCGAGTTCCGGCCGCCGAAGATCCCGGTGATCGCCAATCTGGACGCCCGCCCGCACCGGCCGGAACGGGTGCGGGAGGTACTGGCCGGGCAGATCGCCGGATCGGTGCGCTGGGTGGACACCATCCGCTACCTGCTCGAGCGCGGCGACTTCGAGTTCGAGGAGCTCGGGCCCGGACGCACGCTGACCAAGCTGGTCGCCAAGGTCCGCCAGCTGGTGGGTCCGGTGCCGCCGACCGGGACGGAGTGGGCCGTGCTGCCGTGGACCGAGCCACTGCGATCGGCGGAGCCGGTCTCCCCGCCCAGGGCGAAGCCGGAGGCGTCACCGGCGACGGCGTCCGTGGCCGCGGGCTCTGCTGTGGGCGCGGAGTCCATGCCACGGCCCGCCGGTCCGCCGCCCGCGGACAAGCCATGGGCGGCGGCCCCGTCAGTGGCCGTGGCCGGGACCACCGCTCTCGGCACCGAGGCGGCCGCGGTGACCCCAGCCGCCGCCCACGCCCAGCCATCAGCCGCGCTCGTTCCACCCGCACCCGGCGCCGAGCCCGAGCCCCTACATCCCCCGGCCGCACTGCCCGCCTCTGCCCTCACCCCCGAGTCCCTGGGAGCCTCGGCCTTCCGAACCCGCTACGGCCTGCGGTACGCCTATCTGGCGGGCGGCATGTACGGCGGTGTCTCCTCCGAGGCGCTGCTCATCGCGCTCGCCCAGGCCGGTGGGATGGCCTTCTTCGGCGCCGCCGGGCTGCCGCTCGCGGAGGTCGAGACCTCATTGCGCACGGTCCGGGACGCGTTGGGTGCCCACGGCCCGTTCGGTGTCAACCTGCTGCACCGGCACGGCCACCCGCACGAGGAACAGGCCCTGGTCGACCTGCTGCTGCGGCTGGGCATCACCGTCGTCGAGGCGTCCGGCTTCCTGCGGATCACTCCGGCCCTGGTGAAGTACCGGTTCAAGGGCGGGCGCGTCATCGCCAAGGTATCCCGGACCGACACAGCCGAGATGTTTCTGCGGCCCGCCCCGGACGACATGGTGCGCGCTCTCCTGGAGCGCGGCGAGGTCACCGAGCAGGAGGCGGCGCGCGCGGCCGGGCTGCCGATGGCGGACGACCTGTGCGTCGAGGGCAGCGGCTGGCACGCGGAGGCGGCCGACCTGGCGATGCTGCTGCCGGCCGTGCTGCGGCTGCGCGACGCCCTGGCCGGTCCCTGGCCGCGCATCCACGTGGGCGCTGCGGGCGGCATCGGCACCCCGGAGGCGGCGGCCGCCGCAATGGTACTCGGAGCGGAGTTCCTCCTGACCGGGTCGGTGAACCAGTGCACTGTGGAGGCGGCGACCAGCACCGACGTCAAGGAGATGCTGGAGCGGCTCGACATCCACGACACCGAACCAGCCCCGTGGGACGAGATGTTCGAACTCGGGGTGCGCACACGGGTGGTCAAGCGCGGCGTCTTCTTCCCGGCCCGCGCGGACCGTCTCTACCAGCTGTGGCGGATGTTCGACGGCTTCGACGAGCTCGGCACGGAGACCCGGCGGCAGATCGAGGATACCTATCTGCGCCGCTCCTTCGAGGAGGCCTGGCGCGAGGCCGCGGCCCGGGAAGGGACGACGGCCCCGGAGCACGAGGTGCCCGCCAAGCGCCGACTCGCCCTCGCCTGCCGGACCTACCTCCACCACGGCTTCGAACTGGCTCGCACGGGCGTCCCCGGCCGCAAGGTGGACTACCTGGTGTACTGCGGTCCGGCCATGGGCGCCTTCAACCAGTGGGTGCGGGGCAGCAGCATGGAACCCTGGCAGGCGCGGACCATCGACGCGGTGACCGACCGGCTTCTGTCGGACACGGCCCGGCTGCTGACGGACCGGGGCGTCACTGTGCTGCCGGCGATGTAGACCGGTTCCATTGCGTTCGCTCCTGTGGCTTTGCGCATCTCACGCGCCGGCGAGCGGCCCCCAGACGTGGGTGAAACAGCACCGTTCCATCGCCGGCGTCTGCATGCCCATCGCCAGGGCGGCCGCCATGCGGCGCTTGGCGGGTGCGCTGTGCGCCGCGTGGTGGAACTCTTCCTCTTCCTGAACGAGTGCATCCTCGATGCTGCCGGGTATGCGCAGCGACGCCTTGGCCGGCGCGATGGTTTCCGCGGGAAAACCGGCGATGCGGGAGGCGAGACTGCTCACGAAGTTCCACCGTGGCGATCGGATCGATCTCCATCTGCAAATGACACACGCCGCCGTCGCCGTTGGGCGTCAGGCGCACGAAAAAGGCGAAACCGTCCCCGACTGGCTCCGCCTTCAACGTCAGCAAATTGTTCCGACCGGGAGTCACCGCCGCCGAAAAGCGCACACCCGACGGCGCGTGCAGGCGAGAGTGTATTCGCGCCACGAAGTCCACGACCTCCGCAGCGCCGAGATCCGCAGTGAAGTCAGCTGTCAGCCAGGAATCCCAATCTGCCGTGATCTGCCAGCTTTCCGCACCGGTCCGAGCGAGCTCCAGCCACACATCATCGTCGCCGAGGCGTATCCGCGGCTGTTCCCTTCGCGCCCTCCGACATCCGTGCCTGGGCTCAAGATCCTATTGGGCAGATCTCTGTCGTCTCGCGCCATTCACCCTCCAGTAACCCGGCGAACCATCCCGGTCAGAGCACTAGTGTGATGCGCCAGAAATCCTGAGGGTTAGTTGATACCTTCTTCTTCATGGCGCACCGAGGTCCGGCTGCTGTGGAGATTGTTCTTTCGAGGACGAGCGTGTCGAGCTTGTGCGTCGGGCGGGGCGAATGCGGGTGCCGCGGAGGCTGTCGGCTCCGGTGTGAAGACGGTTCGCAAGTGGCGTGGGAAGTTCGCCGCGCAGCGGCAGCCCGGCGGGCACTTCCTTGTCGATACGGGCGAGAAACATCTTGAACTCCCACGGCCCGGTGCCGGCGGTGCATCTGCGCGATCACCTCTCCCGTGGCGGTGTTCAGCGCGGCGAACAGGGTGGTCACCCCACCTCGCACGTAGTCGTGGGTGCGGCGCTCGGGCATCCCCGGCATCATCGGCAGCACCGGCGCCGACCGGTCCAGCGCCTGGATCTGGGTCTTCTCGTCCACGCAGAGCACCAAGGCGTGCTCAGGCGGGGCGAGATACAGGCCGACCACATCGCGGACCTCTCAAGGACCATGCGCAGCAGGCCGCCGGGCGGCCATGACGAGCAGCGTGAGCACGGCCAGAAGGGCCGCGTACGCGCCATGCGTGCGGGGCGCACCCGGTCGACCGGGTGCGCCCCTTCAACCTTCCCCGTCATGGGTCGGTGAGCCCTGCAGCCCGCCTCTCGGCGAGGGGAGTGAACAGCAGGTGCGGGTGGCAGTGGTCCCGCCCGCACCGCGTGTTCACGGGATCTACGCCGTGGTCTTCACGAGGGTGCCGCCGTTGTAATCCCAGGTCCCAGCGGCGTCCTGCACCGGCACGAGGTCACTGGACGCATCCACTACGATGTTGTGGTTCTTCGTGTAATGGGCGTGTATCCGGATGTTCTCGGTCGCGGGAAAGGCGTCCAGGCAAACAGAAGCGGGGCCCGCAGCATCAGGGGTGCTTTCGAGTATGCTTCCGTCCTGATCTTCCACCGTGATCACCATCGTGTCGGCATCCGCGGTATTGTTTACCGTGGCCACCTGCGCACACTGGCTCGCGTCGGCTCCGGTCGTGCTGTCCTGGGCGGCAGCGATCTGGGCGGCGCCCAGCGTTGTCAGGCCGGCCAGCGCGGCGACAGCCAGTATCTTTCGCTTCATGTGTTGCTCATTTCCTGGGTCGTTGACTGAGTTCTCTTCCCCCATGGGGGTAGCCGGTCAGGCGCGCTGATCCGTGAGCGGCAACTACGTGATGTGGATTCAACTCACGGATTCCCGGGACGTCCTGCTCGCCGTTAGCCAGCTTCCCCACGCCTCCAGACTACGACTACGAGGCGCGTATCTGTCAATCGGGACATAAATTCCCTTCTTGGTAGCCGGGTTGATGCCCGGCGGATTTCCTGGCCACAACCACGGGGAGCGGGCCGATGTGCCGCGGCCCAAGCATCGGTACACACTGGCCACGACTGGTGCTCAGCCGTGGCGTAATAGTGGGCTGAGCTGGACTCGCACCCCTCTTGTCCGCATCACGGACCGACAACTCCGGTCGCTGTGTCAGATGGCTTTCCCAGTGGCCGGATTCCCGTAGTGGCTGGGATTTCGGTCGTCGCGATGCGATGTGTTGGCATTGTCACAGGAACCCGAGACGCCGACTTTACATCCGCCTACCAGAAAGGGAATTTCGTCAAGTCCAGGCGGTGTTGGACCAGACATTTTATCGTCCGACGCACCGTCAGCACACATATTTCCCTATCCAACGTCCTCAAGAAACGCGACATGGCCGCGTGGGACCGCTACCGGAGCTGATCCGGCAGTCCTGCCCCCCACGCACGGCGGCCTACGCGCCATGCGTGCGGGGCGCACCCGGTCGACCGGGTGCGCCCCTTCAACCTTCCCCGCCATGGGTCGGTGAGCCCTGCAGCCCGCCTCTCGGCGAGGGGAGTGAACAGCAGGTGCGGGTGGCAGTGGTCCCGCCCGCACCGCGTGTTCACGGGATCTGCGCTCTCCGTCCACCGGCCCAATGCCGGGCAGGACCCTGACTATGGGTACCACGCGCCCGACTTCCGGGTAGTGCCGACCACACGGGGAGGAACGGCGACCGATCTCGCCGACGAAAAGCTGGACTTGCACACGGTGTTCCTGAGCTGGTCGTGAGCGGCTGTGCGGGGCCCGGCGTCGGTGCGGTCACGGTGACTGTGCGGGGGTGGATGCCGCTGTGGGGACATCGGATCGGTCCGCACGGACGGCTGCCGCACGCGGGCCTTCGCCCTGACTGTAGGGGGCGCGAACCGTGGCGAAAGTTCCACGCTCCGTATACGCAGGCGTTGAAGCGGCCGGCCGATGCTGCCGCCGCCGGGCCTCCTCCGCTGGCTGGTGGTGTCTCTGCCGCCAATGTCCACGACAGCCTCGGACTGAAGCCGATGGTCGACCATTTCCACAGAGGACACGAACTCCACAGCCACCGTTCCAAGCCCAAGCGGCTGCACGCCGACACAGCCTATGACCTCTCTGACTTGCGGCAATGGCTGCGCAGCCAGCACATCGGCGTCCGGATCGCCCGCACGGGCATCGACTCCAGCAAACGACTGGGCCGTCGCAGATGGGTCATCGAACGCACCCTCTCCTGGCTCACCGGCTACCGCCGCCTGTCACCCCGCTACGAGCGCCATCCCCGCAACTACCTGGCCTTTGTCGGACTCGCCGCAGCCCTGTGCTACTACAAGCGCCTCCTCAAACCGACCATGTAGGACACGGTGTAAACCAACACTTGACAATGCGAATTGGGGTGCGTCAGCGTTCTCGTCGCAGGAGACCGACCCGGTTCCACCCCCCACACAAGAGGAGCTATGCCGCATCTCAACCGGCGCCGCTTTTTCCAGATAGCGGGCGCCACAGCGAGCGCTGCCGCCTTGACCGCCGCTATCGAGCGCGCCGCCGCCATCCCGGCCGCACGCAGAGCGGGCAGCATCGAGGACGTCGAGCACATCGTCGTGCTGATGCAGGAGAACCGGTCGTTCGACCACTACTTCGGCAGGCTCAAGGGCGTGCGGGGCTTCGGCGACCCCCGTCCGGTGACGCTGCCCAGCGGCAAGTCCGTCTTCCATCAGGCGGACAACGACGGCAAGGAAACGCTGCCGTTCCATCCGACCGTCGACGACATGGGGATGCAGTTCCTGCAGGGGCTCGACCACAACTGGCCCGGCGGCCACCAGGCGATCAACGACGGCAGGTACGACAACTGGGTGCCCGCGAAGACCCCGGTGACGATGACGTACCTGGAGCGGGACGACATGCCCTTCCACTATGCGCTCGCCGACAAGTTCACCGTCTGCGACGCGTACCACTGCTCCTTCATCGGCGCCACCCAGCCGAACCGTTACTATCTGTGGACCGGCCACACCGGCAACGACGGCAAGGGCGGCGGTCCCGAACTCGGCAACGCCGACAAGGGCTTCACATGGACCACGTACCCGGAGCGGCTGGAGAAGGCGGGCGTCTCCTGGAAGGTCTACCAGGACATCGGCGACGGCCTGGACAAGGCCGGCGGCTGGGGCTGGCTGGAGTACGACGAGGGCCGCTATCGCGGCAACTACGGCGACAACGCCCTCCTCTGGTTCCAGTCGTACCGCGACGCCGAGCCGGGCGACCCGCTGTACGACAAGACCCGCACCGGCACCGACGTCAAGGGCGGCGACGGCTACTTCGACCAGCTCAGGGACGACGTCCAGAACGGCAGGCTCCCGCAGATATCCTGGATCGCCGCTCCCGAGGCGTTCTCCGAGCACCCCAACTGGCCCACCAATTACGGCGCCTGGTATCTCGCCCGGGTCCTGGACGCGCTCACCTCCGACCCGGAAGTGTGGAGCCGCACCGCCCTGTTCATCACCTACGACGAAAACGACGGCTTCTTCGACCACGTCGTCCCCCCGTACCCGCCGTCCAGCCCGGCGCAGGGCAAGTCCACCGAGGACACCACCGGGGAGCTCTACGAGGGGGACGCCGACTACGAGGCCGGCAACTACGGCCTCGGGCCACGCGTCCCCATGCTCGTCGTCTCCCCTTGGAGCACCGGCGGCTACGTCTGCTCGGAGGTCTTCGACCACACCTCCGTCCTCCGCTTCATGGAGCGCCGGTTCGGTGTGCAGGAGCCGAACATCTCGCCCTGGCGGCGTGCGATGTGCGGCGACCTCACCTCGGCCTTCGACTTCTCCGCGGAGGACCCGGAAGTCGACGGTCTGCCGGACACCGCGGCGTACGAGCCGAAGGACCGCCAGTCGCACCCCGACTACACGCCCGAGCCGCCGGCGTCCGGCAGTCTGCCCGCCCAGGAGCGCGGTGGGCGCCGCGCGCGGCCGCTGCCCTACGCTCCGTACGTCGACGCCGCAGCAGACCACGGCAAGAGCCGGCTCACCCTCACCTTCCACGGAGGCCCTGACGCCGGCGCGCACTTCTACGTCACCTCGGCCAACCGCGACGACGCGCCCTGGACGTACACCGTGGGCGCCGGAAAGGTACTGCGCGACACCTGGCACATCGGCGCCGCCGCCGACCAGCACACCCACGACCTCACCGTGCACGGCCCGAACGGCTTCCTCCGCCACTACCGGGGCCCGGCCGGAACCGCCCTCCCCGAGGTGACCGCCCGGCACAACGCGGACGCGGGCGATCTCCAGCTCACGGCGCGGAATCCCGGCGATGCGGAGGCGGTCCTCACCGTCAGGAACGCGTACGGCGACAGCTCCGGCCGGCTCACCGTGCCGGCCGGCGGGACGAGGCAGCACACCGTGCGAACGGGCGGCAGCGGCCATTGGTACGACGTCTCGGTGACCTGTGCGGCGGACGACACCTACCTGCGCCGCTTCGCCGGCCATGTGGAGACCGGCAAGCCGAGCGTGAGCGACCCGAAGATCCGCACCAACTGACGGATCAGCAGCACGAACTGACCGGCCTGCACGGTGACATGACCAAGACCGTGTCCTATGTGGTGTTGGCTCGTTGGACTGTTCATGGGGCGGGGTAGGTGGAGTTGGATTGTTCCGGACGGGTTGTGGGAGATCGCGAAGCCGCTGATTCCTCCGGCGAAGGTGCGGTCGCAGGGTGGCGGAACGCAGGACACGCCTGATGAGACGCTGTTCGCGGCCATCGTCTACGTACTGGTCAGTCGGGTGTGCGTGGCGAGCCCTGCCACCGTGCTTCGGCGTGTCGAAGTCAACCGCCCACCGTCGGTTTCTGATCTGGTCCGGAGCGGGTGTGTGGGGTCGGCTGCATGAGGCTGTCCTGCACCGGCTCGACGACGCCGGTCTGGGCGATGTCTCCCGCGTCGTCCTCGACTCCGCCCGCGTCAGGGCGGAAAAGGGGGCGAACACACAGGTCCGAGCCCCGTGGACCGGGGCAGGCCGGGTTCCACGATGCACATCCTGTCGGACGCGAACGGACTGCCTCTGGTCGTTGACTTGCCGCCGCCATGTGCTTGTACAAACGGCTCATCCGCCTCACCACATAGGACACGGTTTAAGAGGCGCTAACACCATGAGGTGGATCGGTTTTGGTGCCCGTGCCTGGATGGCCAGTTGGGCGTTGTCCGGACGTGGGGACTTCGCCTTGGCGACTTGTAGGAGCGGATCGAGCCGGAGGCCGGGGCGTGGCAGCAGCTGCACGAGGTGCCGCCGGCCGAGCTGAACGCCGCCGCCCGTCCGGACCGGTCGAGAGCTCACCCAGCTCATGCCCCTGCTCGATGCCGTCTGGCCCGTCCGGGGCAAGCTCGGCCGGCCCCGCCGCAAGCCTCGGTCGGTCTTCGCCGGCCGAGGCTACGACCACGACGTCTACCGCGACCGGGTCCGCACGCGCCGGATCGTCCCGGTCATCGCCCGTCGGGCACACCGCACGGCAGTGGCCTGGCATCTACCGGTGAGTGGTTGAGCGCACGTTCGCCTGGCTGCACGGCTTCACACGACTCCGCGCCCGCTGGGCGGCCGAGCCGACTTGACGAAGCGTTCCTCAAGCTCGCCTGCTGCCTGTTCACCCACCGCCAGGACCGCTCACGGTGTCAGCTGCTCTTGTGCGGGGATCAGGCCGGCTTCTTCTCGAACTTGGCCCGGGTGGCGAGATCTCCCGCCTCCCACATCTCCTTGACGCGGTCCAGGCATTCCTCCTCGGACGCCACTTCGTCCGCGAGGCGGAGGCCGATCTTGTTGTTTTCCTCGTCCGCCTTGTTGTCCGCATCAGTCCCGGGGAGGTCGGCCTCGTGCGCGGCAGCCATCATTTTGGCGAATTCTTCCCCCGTCCGCTTCTTGAGCAGGCACTGCCAGTACACGTGCCGGATGGAGTTCTGCATCTCCGCGTTCTCCATGTGTACTGTCACGGAGTACACATCTTTGTGCGTGAGGAGCCATGGGATGATTTTGTCGCGATGCTCGCGGGCTATGCGGCGCTCCGATTTGGAAATGTTCTTGGTGCCCAACCAATAATACTTGTCCAGGATGGAGGGGCCTTCTTTCAGGAAATCCTTCGCTACATACTCGACGATGCCCCCGGCTTGTGCCAATTTTTGCGCCAGGCCCGTCTTACCGGTGCTGGGACCCATGTACTTGAGTCCGACAAGGCTGACTCCGGTGGCGGTCATGAGCAGGACGCCGACGAGGGTGACCTGCGGGGCGAGAAACGCGAGGACCCCAAGGCCCACGCACGCCGCGGTGCCGATCCAGACGCTGTCCCGAGGCTCCAGGCCCTGCAATTCGTGGAGCTTCCGGCGGGTTGCCAGCATTGTGGCGAAGACGTCCGCGCTCGGCACGGTGTTGCATTCGCAGCGGAACTTGGCGTCCCTGGCCACGCTCATCGACATGGTCCAGTCGCCGGCTCGCGGGTCCTTGACGATCAGACACCGGACCGAGTCGCCGGACATCTTGACGAATGCGCCGTCCTCGTCGATGGCCTTGTCGTAAGTGTTCCCATCGGGGTCCTTGATGGTCATGACGACGCCCTCGGGGAAGTCGACCGAGTCGTCGTCCTTCGTGATCACCGAGTAGAGGAAGGGCGCGTTCTCACCGATGGCCATCGTGTTCGTCAGGTTGAACCGTTCCACGTTGTCCAGGCCGTCCAGGGACGGAAGGGTGTCGACCAGGCAGTAAATGCAGTCGTTGTCGCCCTTGGCCGTCGCGGTGAACGCGGGGATGGGGCTCGGCTCGTTGCGGACGTCGAAAATGCCCCAGAGCCCGCCGACTCCCTTGTCCTCGATTTTCGTCGGCTGGTCGAAGTACTGACCCGCGACGAGCGCCGGGGTCTGCTTGGCGGCCTCTTTCCAGTCGTCGCTCATGGAGAGGCCCCAGAGGCGCGAGGCGTACCGCGTGTACCCGTCGGGCGCCCCGTCCTCCTCGTCCATGTGCCCCCAGAACCAGTCCGGGACGTCGTCATTGTCGAGGACGTCGAACTCACCCCAGAGTCCGGAGGCACCCTTGTCCACGATGCGGGTCGGCCGGTTGAAGTACTGCCTCTTGATCACGGCCGGACAGTTCTGGGCGACGCTTTTCCAGTCGGCGTCGTCGGGGATGTTCCACAGCCGCGCCGAGAACTGCCGCATGCCGTTGTCTTGCGTGCCGTCGTCCTGGAACTGCAGAGGGCCCTTCGCGTGCCCCAGGAGTCCCCTGGAGTCCCACAGGTAGGTACGGGCCACCGGGACCGGCGGATCCTTGACGGGCGAGGTCTCGGGGACCGGGTTGCCGGAGGCGTGGTAGAGGGCCTTGATGATGCTCTTGCCGTCTTCCCAGACGTCATTGGAGAGTTCCCAGATGATGACGCCCTTGGCGCCGACTCCCTTGAGGAACTCCAGTTTGGCGACGGCGGTGCCCGGGGTCTCGAAATAGATGTTGTGGGCGTACGGGTACTCACCCGGGGGCAGGGGCTGGGCGAGCTTGGGGCGGGGCGTGCTCCCGTCCACCTTGATGTTCGCGTCCTTGGCCTGAAGGGCGTCCGGGAACTGGTCCAGGATTTCCTTGTACCGAAGCACCTTGTACCCCGGGGGCACATCACCGGTCAGGTCGTCCGGGTCCTTGGCCGCGGCGAAGTCGTAGCCGTAGACGGGCACTCCGGCCGCGATCTTGCCGCGGTCCACTCCTTGCCCCTTGCCCTGCCAGTTCAGGAAGAGCGGATTCGTCCAGTACCAGAGGCAGTCCTCGACCGAAAGGATCGGATTGTCCTCCAGGGCGTCGTCACCCGAGGTGCCCGCCCCGGCCCCCGGCCAGGGGCCCTGCTGTTCGCGAAGATACGACTCCAGGTAGACATCCGCCTCACGGAGCTCCGCCGTGTCCTTCCCGCGGATCTTGTACAGGGCGGAATGCGGGCCGACCGGAGACTTGTCCCACGACCCGGTGAGGTCGTAGGTCATCACGCCGAGCCAGTCGAGGTGTTCGGCCATGTCCGGGTCGTAGTTGTTCCCGTACCACGAGGTGCCGAAGACGGCCGCCGACACGATCTTGTCGGGCATGGCCTCCTTCAGCTTCTTGGCGAACAGGGCCAGACCCCGCCCCGCGGGATGCGGCCCGTCACTCTTCGTCCGGCCGCCCTGGTCCTGCTCGCCGGGCCGGCCCCACCAGCACTCCAGGTCGAGATCGACCCCGTCCAGGCTGTTGTGGGTGACGTAGTCCACGACGTTGCGGACGGTCTGGTCGAGCTTCGGGGAAGCCGGATCGTTCCCGATCGCCGTCATCAGGTCCAGGAACGCGTAGTCGTTCGCGCCGCCCAGCGCGATCATGGTCTTGGTCCCGTACAGGCGCGCGGCCATGAGCACGTCCGGGAGAATGGCGTCCATCTCCCTGACCGACTCGGGGTCGAACGCGCCGGAATCCTTCTCGCTGAACGTCAAGAACGCGATGATGCCGTGCGTGATGTACCGATACATCTCGCCCTTGCCGTAGTCGAATTGCTCCTTCTTCCGCCAGGTAGGGATGTAGGCGATGATGTTCGCCCGCTCGGTCGGCTTGTGCGGGTTCTGGTCGTACAGCTCGTCGAAGAACCGCCAGCCGTTCTTGTTGGGGTCCCCCACCCCCGGCTCCGAGGCCCAGAAGGCGGCACGGAAGATGTTGCCCTTGTATTTGGCGACGGCCCCTGTCTGGTAACCGCTGGGATTTTCCTCCCACTCGGGGACGTCAGGGTAATCCGATGAATGGCTCACTGAAGATCACTCCCCCTGTTGTGGATCACTGCGCCCCACTCAATCATGGACGACCTTGTCGACCACAGACCGGAATGAGCCTTTCCGGTCACGCCCATCGCGCCAAAACGGGCCGAAATGAACGGCCTGGAATCGATGCCTTACAACGGCTAGCACAATGAGTTGGATCTGTCTGAGGGTGATGAGGCAGCAGGCGAGGCGGAGGAAGACACCTCACGATGCCAAGGTGTCAAGCCGCGGCAGCCATCTCGGTGGGGAAGGCGGTCTCTTCATCGAACAACTCGCCTTTCTGGAGGCAGCGGTAGAGCTGGCCGAGCATGCGATTGAAGAGATGTCGCTGGGCGGCGGCGTGCCAGTCTCCGTGGTCGTCGCGGCGCCGCCGATAGTGGGCCATGGCTCCGGGCGAGGCCCGGAGAGCGGAGAAGGACCATAGGTATCCGGCGTGGTTGAGCCGGTCGTTCTTGACCCACCGGCGGGTGATACTCGACTTCTTCCCGGAGGCTCTGGTGATGGGCGAGGAGCCGGCGTATGCCTTCAGACCGCGGGCGTCGGCGAATCGGTCGTGGTCGTCCCCGATCTCGGCAAGCACCCGGGCGCCGAGCTGAAGGCCGCGCCCGGGGAAGCTCAGCAGCACGTCAGCGTTCGGGTGTCGAGGGAAAGCCTCTTCGACCGCCTTGGCGAGGTCGTCAGCGGCGGTGCAGGCGGCCTGCAGCTGGACCAAGAGGGCGAGTATCTGCTTGCCGAGCGCGTCCTCGACCAGGGCAGGCTGATGGGCCCAGTCGCACGGAAGACCTCGCGGAGACGCTCGGCCTCGGCGTCGATGCCGCGTTGGCGGCCGGCTCGTTTGAGGGCGGACTGGAGCTGAGCGCGGGTGAGCCGCGCGGCCCGCGTTGGGCTCGGAGCGAGCTTGAGTACCTCGTGGGCCTCCGGGCGGCACAGGCCGTTCTTCCAGGGCTCGAACGCTGCCAAGGAGGACGGGTAGTACTCGCGCAGCAAGGATCGCAGCTGGTTGGCGATCTGCTGCCGGTTCCACGTCGCGTCCTGCTGAGCCCGGGCTAACACGGCGATGGCGCGGGCCAGGTCGCTGCCGTCGGGCAGGGGCCGGTGGGCGTGCATGTCGGTCCGCAGGATGTTTGCCAGCACCAGGGCATCCCCAGGGTCGGACTTCTTGCGAGAGACGGAGTGCCGGTCGTGGTAGCGGGCCGCGGCCATCGGGTTGATCGCGAAGACCTTCCGCTTGCCCTGCCGAAGCACAGCGACCAGCAGCCCGCGGGAGGTCTCGATCGCCACCGGGATCGGGTTCTCCTCGCTGTCGCCGTACTCGGCGAGCAGGTCCAGCAGGATCTGGTGGCCGACCGCGTCGTCGGTGATGTGCCGTTGGGCCAGCAGCCGACCGGAGTCGTCGACCAGGGCGACATCGTGCGTCTTCTCGGCCCAGTCGATTCCGCAGTAGATCAAGTTGCTCCTCCCCTGAGCAATCGGTATGTGCGCTGGTCACGAGCGCAAGCGGGCCGCGCAGCGACCTCATTCCAGGACTCGACCGAGGCCGGTCCGCCACCTCACCAGCCGTTCGCGGCACCAGCGCGTCACACGGGCCTCGGTCTCGACGGGAGCTCGGACAGCTCGGGCATATGGAGAGGTCGCCGCGTAACGGGCTCGCACCGTCAACGTCAACGAGCGAGCACAGCCTCGGGTAGTGGCGGTCGCGTAGACGCCGGGCGCTGTCGCTCTTCTCTCAAGGCTTCTCAAGCCAGGCTTCGTGTAGGAATCCGCCCGGCGCCCACGCACCCGCCACCACCCGAGCGCGAGGCCGCTCGCACGGTCCAACTAGAGGCTTCACGAGCCCAGCTCGGGACAGACGGTCAGGGCGTGCAGGGGCACACCAGGTGCGGTCATCGTGCTGATCTCCTTCAAGGTCTTCGTCAGACGTCCATCACACTGATGACCCGCCGCCTCACCCGGAAACCGGCACGCCGATCGGCGCACGCTCCAGCCGCCTCCGCCGCGATGCCGGTCGCCGCCTGACGGACGAGGGAAGCCGCAGCGCCACGGCCTCCGCGCTGCTGAAGCTCACGTACCGCTCTTCTTCGCCGTACCGCAGTTCGCCTGGGTGGATGCCGTCGCGGAACGGGTTACCCGACTTCTTGCCGTTCACCTGATTGCGCTCACATGGACGCGTTCACGCAGACGCATTGAGATAGGCACGAGGAACGCGCGTACCGATGCGCGTGACGATCTCGTACGCGATCGTGGCGCTGGCCTGCGCCCAGTCCTCTGCGGTGGACTCCCCCCGGTCGCCGGGCCCGAACAGCACGGCCTCGCTGCCCACCGGGGGCTCTTCGCCGTCCAGTTCCACCACGAACATGTCCATGGCGACCCGCCCGGCGATCGTCCGCAACTTGCCGTCGACCAGCACCGGGCTGCTGCCCGAGGCGTGCCGCGGGATGCCGTCCGCGTAGCCGACCGGCACCAGGCCGAGGGTGGTCTCGCCGCGGGTGACGTAGTGATGGCCGTAGCTGACGCCGTGGCCGCCTGGGACGCGCTTGACGAGGGCCAGCGCGGCGCTGAACGACATCACCGGGCGCAGCCCGAAGTCCTTCGGGGCGCCCAACTCCGGGCTGGCCGAGACGCCGTACATGGCGATGCCCGTGCGGACCATGTCGAAGTGGGTCTCGGGCAGGGTGAGGGTGGCCGCCGAGTTGGCGATGTGCCGCACCTCGGGCCGTACGCCCTGCTGCTCGGCGTACGCCGTCATCTCCCGGAACTGGGCGAGCTGGGCGGCAATGGAAGGGTGCCCCGGCACGTCGGCGCACGCGAAGTGCGAGAACAGTCCGGCGATCCGGACCAGCCCCTCGGCCTCCGCACGCAGCGCCGTCGCGACGAGTTCGGCCCAGTCCTCGCCGGGCTGGCAGCCGTTGCGACCGAGCCCGGTGTCGGCCTTGAGGTGCACGCGCGCGGGGCGTCCCGCCGCCCAGGCCGCCTCGACAACCTCCCGCAGGGCCCACATGCCGCCCAGCGAGACGTCGATGTCGGCCTCGATCGCAGGCCGCCAGGGCCCGCCCGGCACCCACAGCCAGCACAGGATGCGGCCAGGAAGCCCGGCCGCGCGCAGCTCGAGAGCCTCCTCGGCCGTGGTCGTGCCGAGCCAGCTCGCGCCCGCGGCGAGGGCCTCACGGGCGCACGGCACCGCGCCGTGGCCGTACGCGTCGGACTTGACGACGGCCATCACGGCGGCGCCCTGGGCCCGGGCGCGAAGGGCCCGCACATTGGCGCGCAGGGCGCTCAGATCGATCTCGGCGCGTGCGCGCACGGCAGCGGTCGGCACAGCAGCTGTCTTACTCATCGCGTCCCCAGTCCCTCAGAGGCTGCCGACAGTCCTGGGGCGCCTCCCCCTACGACCCCTGAGGCGCGCTCAGTCGCCACCGGCAGTCCGCGTGCTCCTGCTTCGAGCCGGAGCCACGCGATCTGGGAGCACTTGTGGCTCTTGGCGTGCGGCCGCAGGGCGAAGCCGGAGGCGTTCACCGCCGCCATGCGTGAGATGTTGCGGTCCAGTATGTCCACGTCGACCACGAGTTCGGGTGCGGTCAGACCTTCCAGCACGGACTTATCCATCTGTCACCGTTCCCGGGAATGAGTTGCGGTGGTGCGCCTGTATGAGCGGTCGAGCGAGGATCCGTCCTCTCAACTGGCGTGAAGGATCCGAAAGCGATCGGGTTCCGCCGGATCTCGATCAACGACTTGGATGGGCGCCCAAGCCCATTGCCACACGCTGATGCCTGGCGTGCGGGAGAACCGGATCTGCCCGCGGGTGCCCTCGACTGCAACGCGCCGCCAGGATTCCGCAGTGCGCGCCCGGTCCGCGCCGTGAGAACGCAGCACATCGGCGAGGACGGCGACCGTGTCGTAGCCCTCGAAGGCGACGAAGGAGGGCGCTTCGGCCAGCCGCTCGCGGAGGGCCGTCTCGACTCGTGCACCAAGTGGGCTGAGGCGCTCGGGCAGGTAGCGCAAGAACGGGATCGCGGCGCCGTCGTCGCCCAGCAACGTCGCCCATTCGGTGAACTCCGGTTGCCCGGCGGGAGCACCCATCATGATCTCGGCGAGGCGCTGGTCGCGGCGGACGGACTCGACGATCGACACTGCCGGCTCCGGGTGGCCGACCAGAAGAAGGAGGGCTGTCGCGCGATGGTCGACGACTGCGTCGCACACCGCCGTCGGGGCGAGCGCGCTCATGTCGAGTTCGATGACGGTGCCGCCGCGTGGAGCGAGGTAGTCCCGCAGAACGCGGGTCCCAGCTGCCCAGTAGACACTCGGCTGGGCCGCTACGGCGATGCGGCTGTGGCCCGCCTTGAGGAGGAAGTCCGCGTAGATCTGCCAGCCGCGGGACTGCGGCGGGGCGAGGCGCGCGACCCATTCCGTCGGCTGTTCGGTGAGCGCGTCGAGAACCGCTGACGAGCAGAGGAACGGCAGGCCGAGGGCGTCGGCCCTGGCGGCAGCGGCGCGAGCGACGACGCTGTGATACTCCCCCGCCAAGGCAGCCACGCCCAGGCGAGCCAATTCATCCACGGCCGCCGCGGCCCTTTGTGGATCAGCCGCGGTGTCTCGGACCACCAGCTCAAGAGGTCTTCCGACGATCCCGCCGGCGTCATTGACTTCGTCAACGGCCAGCTCGAGTCCGGCAAGCAAGTGTTGGCCCGCCTCGACCCAACCGGGCCGAGTCAGCGGAACGAGAGCGCCGATCCGGACGGATGAACCGTCAGTCCGCTCCGCTCCAAGTGGCGATGGTGGCGTACTCATGCGTTGGCGTCTCCCGCGTAATCATGTGGTGGTAATTTGCCCGGATCGCAGAGTGAACGTCAGCGACAGGACATCGATGATCTTTGTCGTGCCTGGTGACTTCCGCTGGAAGACCGGGTGCTGCCGGCGGCCGCGTACTGGCGCACCAACCTCAGGCTGGCCAGCTTCTGAACCCGGCGAACCTATGCGCTCACAGCACTAGCAAGCGCAGTGAGCGGACCCGACTGGCGCCGTCAACGGGTCGGCCGCACGCCGCACCACACCGTTCGGACCCTCGACCGGGAATCCCTCCCGGATCCAGTACTCGATGCCGCCGATCATTTCCTTGACGTGATAGCCGAGCCGGGTGAAGGCGAGCGCTGCACGGGTCGCCCCGTCGCAGCCGGGACCCCAACAGTAGGCGATCACCGGAACGGCAGCATCCAGCAGGGTCGCGGCGCGTTCTGGAATCTGGGCGGTCGGCATATGGACCGCACCGGGGACATGCCCCTGCACCCACGCATCGTCCCCGCGTGCGTCGATGAGCACGAAGCCCGGGTCGCCGGACTCCAGTGAGGCGTGGACATCGGACACATCGGCCTGAAAGGCAAGGCGTGCGGCGAAAAAGGCGGCTGCCTCACCAGGTGCCATCGGCGGCACCCGCAGAGCCGCGCTGATCCGGATCTTGGGCATGTCCTCAACACTAAGCTCGCCGCCCATTCCTCAGAACTCGAGATCACCGGCCCAGGCCGCACCTCGCCGTGCAATTCGTGGTATCTATCAGCGATGGCCGCTGATTCCCTTGACACAACCGATATCCGCATCCTGGAAGCCCTGCAACGCAATGGGCGCGCCAGCTATGCCGAGCTGGCCCGTAGCGTCTCCATGTCGCCGAGTGCCGTCACGGAACGAGTCCGACGGCTGGAGGAGAGCGGGGTTGTCTCCGGCTATTCCGCCGTCGTGAGCCCCGACGCCCTGGGGCTCGACATCCTTGCTTTTGTCCGCCTCCGCTACCCTACTGGCAACTACAAGCCGTTCCACGACCTGCTCGACACCACCCCCGAGATCGTCGAGGCCCACCATGTAACGGGCGAGGACTGCTTCGTCCTCAAAGTCGTCGCTCGCTCGATGCGCGATCTGGAACGCACCACGGGCCGCATCGCCGCTCTGGGCTCCGTCACCACGAGCGTCGTCTACTCCAGCCCCCTTCCAAGCCGCTCATTGACGTGCTCCCTGGCCTGAAGTCCAGGGATTCCGGCCTGGGTTGTCTGACCCTTCCGGGGGCTTCCTGCTTCAACGCGCTGTGCCGGGACTTTCGTCCTGGTCTTACCGGCGCTCCACGAGGCGTTGAGCGTCTCCGCCCGTCCGGCGGCGACGATACGGCGTCCTTCGAAGAGGACGTTGCGGGCTGCGTTGTGGTCGCGGTCGTGCATGGTGCCGCACTGGCCGCACGTCCACTTCCTGACGTGCAGGGGCTTGGGGCCGTCCCGGAATCCGCAGGCCGAGCAGACCTGAGAGGACATTCTGAACCGGTATGCCCGATTCTCGCAGTTGGCTTGGGTCAGGCACCGTCCCGGCGGTCACGTGTCCTTCGGCGGCTTCTACAGTGTCCCGAGGTAAAGCGGGCGGGCGGGGACGGTAGCTCAGAAGGGCTGACTCAAGAACGTGGTGCGGATCGAGCGATTGGCGGACCTGAAGCCCGTCCACCAGCGTCAGGCGGCCGTCCTGGCCCTGTGGCGGTGGCGCGCGCCGATACTCGCGTTCGAATTGGATGCAGAGTGGGGCGTCGACCAGTCTGTGCTGGAGTCGCTGTTCCGAATGGCAGCATCACCCGCTGGTGAACAGTCGGATCGCGCATACCGGCGAGCAATCGCCGAGCTGTGCACGGCCCCGCTCTTCACGTCTGAAGTCGACCCGGACACGGTCCAGCTCTTCCAGTTGGAGACCATCAGCAACCTGCTGACCTTTGGCGAACTGCTGGACAAGCCTGGCGTGGACGAAGTCGAGCGAGTGATCGAAGCCTCGGCCGGCCTGGCGAACTACCTCGACGGTCTCGTTGAGGGCTCCTTCTACTCTCACCCCTCGGAGGAAGCCCACCGCCAGTACCTCGCCGACCTGGCGGAGCGGGCGAGCGAGGGCTATTTCGCGTCGCGCCACTTCGCTGTCGAGGCCGCCTGCCACGGTGCTCTCGGGGTTCTCCCCGATTCCGCAGGGCTGCTCGACTCGTCCACGGGTCGTGAGTTGCTCGCGCTTTGCGAGGACTTCGGCGAAGAGCTCGTCACAACGATGCAGTGGCTCCGCATGACGGGTCACTAGCGATCGCGTCGTAAGCCGGATGGCGAGTGCGGCAGCCGTGACGGACGGGTGGCCTGGAACGGAGGGCTGCTACGGGCGGCGCTGGATGAACAGGCCCGGTTCGGTCTCGGCGAGGACGTCCAGGCTGACCAGGCGCTTGAGCTTGTGCCGGGTACTCTCGATGTTCTTCGGCTTGAGCGGGAGGTCCAGGGCCTGGCACAGGTCGCGGGCACGCATCGGTCCAGCAGCGTCGGCGAAGACGTCGAGGATCTGCTGGTAGGCCGGGTGGGCTGGCAGGACGGGCGGCTCCTCGGCTGACTCCGGGGTCGTCGGCGGGAGGGCGAGGAGCGTCTTACGGGTCACCGCCAGGCTCTCGATCTCCGCGTCGAGTTCACGTAGGCGCGTGGTGAGCTCGTCCATCTGCGCACGGATCTGCGCTGCATCGCCGACGAGCGAGCGTTCGCGTGCGTCGATCCGCTCCAGAAGCGGCGTGACCTGGTCATCCATGCAGTCACCCGCGCCAGGTGGGCGTGGTCTGGCCAGTGAGGCGGCGTGCTATCACGTCGATCATGGCCCAGCGCACCCTGGACTCCGAGGACTTCGGCCTGCTCTCGTAGTCCCTCACGAGCCGCCGAAACAGCATGAGGATGCCGAGCGTCTGCTCCACGATCCACCTCTTGGCCTGCGGGACGAAACCGACGCCCTTGTCGGTTGGGTTGCGCTCGACGATCTCGACGTCGATGCCGACCGTGGTGCCGTGCTCGACGACGGTCTTCTTGAAGCCCTGGTCCACCAGTGCTTTCTTGATGGTGCCGATGGGGGCGACTTGGCCGAGGAGCGCGATGCCGAACGCGTTGTCGTGGGCGCTGGCGGCCAGCACGGTCACGGCGATGACCAGGCCGAGGACGTCCACCGCCAGCCCGCGCTTGCGGCCCGGCACCTTCTTGGCCGCGTCTTTCCCGGTCGTGGTGGCGGGCACGTTCACCGCCGCGTGGACGCTCTGCGTGTCGATCACGACCAGGCTCGGGTCCTCCGACCGCCCGGCCTTCTCGCGGACCTGCCAGCGCAGCAGGTCATTGATCTTCATGTCCGTGCCGTCGTCGCGCCAGGCCGCGAAGTAGTAGTACACGGCCGACTTCGGCGGCAGGTCGTGCGGGAGGTAGTCCCACTGGCAGCCGGTCCGGCCCTGGTACAGGATCGCGTTCACGATCTCCCGTATCTCGTAACGGCCCTGATGTCCCGTCGGGGACGGCCTGCGTCGAGATCGCCGTCGTCGACGGCATCGTGGCTCTGCGCGATTCCAAGGACATCAACATGCCCGCGATGTTCTTCCACGCGGACGAATGGGCCGCCTTCGTCCGCGGTGCCGCCGATGGCGAGTTCACCCAGCCCTGAACCGAGCACGCAAGGCGAAGACCGACCCGGACGAGGGTTAGACGCCCGGGGGCGGCCTCAGATCAAAGGCCAGTCCCCACGTCCCCGCCGAGCAATCCCTGTCCGCATGCGGCGGGGGCGTCCCCTACCACAGCACCCTCCCCCTCGGCCCTTCATCTGGACCAAGCCCGCGGACGAGCTCCTCGACAAGGTCGCCGCAACTGCCGACGAATCTCCGACTCAGGAACTAGAGATCTTTAACAGTGCGGGTTACGTAGGGGCGTGACGGCTGTCGTGAGCCGCGCTATGCCGGGAGGATGAGGTATCCCGATGGCGGAGGGCTGACGGTCGAGGAACGGGCCCGGCGTGAGCAAGTCCGGTTCGCAGCCGCTGACCTGATCGAAGCCGGGGCCAGTGACCGGGAGGTGGCCCGCCGGTTCAGGGTGACCCGGATGTCGGCGAACCGCTGGCGGCGGGCGTTGGCTTCAGGCGGTAGGCAGGCTCTGGCTTCCAAGGGCCCCGGCGGCGCCCGGTGCAAGCTCGATGCAGGACAGCTCCGCGTTCTTCAGACGCTGCTGGAGGCCGGCCCGGCCGCCTCCGGTGGCCCGATCAGTGCTGGACGCTGGCCCGGATCGCCGAGATCGTGCGCCGCCGGTTCGGCGTCGAGTACACCCTCGCCGGGCTGGACCTGCTGTTGCACCGCATCGGCTGGAGCGTGCAGGTCCCCTCCCGCAAGGCCACCGAGCGCGACGAGGAGAAGATCGCCGCCTGGAAGGAAGAGCAGTGGCCCGTCATAAAAAGACGGCGGCGGACCTGGGCGCCTGGCTCTGCTTCGAGGACGAAGCCGGCCAGGGCCTGAGGCCGCCCAAAGGCCGCACCTGGGGCCGACGAGGCCACACTCCCGTCGTGCGGGTCACCGCCGCAGGCACCAAACGCGTCTCCATGACGGCACTGATCTGCATCAAGTCCGGCCACCGGCCCCGGCTGATCTACCGCACCTACCTCGACCGCGGCCCCGCCAAAGGCCGCCGCAAGGGCTTCACCGAGACTGGCTGTCGTTCGCCTCACTCACCACAGTAGCCTTCTATTGCCCCAGCCATACCAACCCGTCCAGCATTCCAAAGCGCCGCCAAACAACCTCGCCGGGACAAAACGCTCTTTGAGTGCGTGTTTCGGATCCCCGCTGGGCGAATTGGCGCTCAATGGGCCTGTCGCGCATGCCTGGAACAGGAGATGACCAAACCCAGGAGTATCGTCGGCGGGCGGGCCGCATGGCCCTGGCTGTCGCCGCCGTTTGCAGAGACGAACGCCCACAGGTTCGTCTCCCCTCTGGCACTGTACGCGAGAAGGGGCAGCAGATGTTCACCACCTCGGGAGGCAGTCCCGGAGGCCGCGGCGTTCGAATTGTTCACGAGCTGCGGCAGCATCGGTTGCCAGCGCTCAGCGACGGTACGCGGCTGTCGCGATCTCGATGAATGATCGGATCAACGGGTTGCTGTCACCTTCGTTCGACACCGCTACCACTCGGCTCGGCGTCATGTCGGCCAGCGGTACCACGGCCAGCTCCGCGGGCAGGTCGTGTCCGAGCGGGGCCAGGCCGACCGTGCCGTTCCACAGCACGGCCTGCAGGCATTCCTGAACGGCGCGCACCACTGGGCCCTCGCGCGGCCTGCCGCCGCTCCAGTACGACTGCCAGATGGGGTCGGTGCCCTGCGGGAACTGGAACCAGCGGCGGTCGCTCAGCTCGGCCAGCCGCAGCCGGTCGCGGCGGGCCAGCGGATCGTCAGCGCGCAGGACCACACCAACCGGATCGGTCCGCAGCGCACGCACCGTCAGGGCCGTCTCGTCGAACGGCGCCCGGGTGAGGGCGACATCGACCAGTCCGGCGCGCAGCCCGCACGTCGGGTCGGTCAGATCGGTGTCGCGGATGCGGATGTCGATGCCGGGGTGGTGTCGGCGGTAGGCCCCGGCCAGCCTGGCCACTCCCGGGTCGGTGCCGTCGCCCAGGATGCCGACGGTGATGGTCGCGACGCCGACCGCCGCGCTCACACGTACACGGACGCGGTCGGCATGGTCGAGTAGGGCTCGCGCCTCCTCGAGCAGCACCGTGCCCACCGGAGTGAGCGTGACGCCGGCAGGCGAGCGGGCGAAGAGCAGGGCCCCGACATCGGCCTCCAACTGCTTGATCGCCCGGCTCAGCGGCGGCTGACTCATGTGCAGTCGGGTGGCGGCCCGGCCGAAGTGGAGTTCCTCGGCGACCGCCACGAAGTAGCGCAAGGTCCGTAGCTCCACACTGCAACGATACCCACGAGGTATCGGCGCTGCGGGACAAGTCTTGGACAGCCCTGGGGCCCCGGCGGTGAACTCGTGAACATGACCGAAGAAGTGAAGACCGGCGAACCGCAGGCCGACCCCTCCGTATCGGTGATGGGTCCCGGCGATGGCGAGATGATCGTTCTGGGTACCACGCGCATGCGGGTTCTGGAGGACGGCAGCCACACCGGGCATCGCCTCGCGATCGCCGAGTCCGTCCTCGCCCCGCATACCCAGGGACCACCGCAGCACCGCCATGGCCAACACGACGAGGGCTTCTACGTCCTGTCCGGCACCGTGCGGTTCACCGTCGGGGACGAGGACTACGACGCCACCACGGGCACGCTCGTGATGGTTCCGCCCGGCACCCCGCACACCTTCGCCAACCTGACCGACCAACCCGCCGTCATGCTCAGCACATTTACCCCCGACCTGTACGTGCAGTACTTCCGAGACCTCCAGGAAGTACTCGCCGGCGGCCAGCCGCTGACGCCACAGGCCAACACCGACGCGATGAGCCGCTACGCGACCGAGCCCGCCACCGACCTCGCCTGAAGCCGACGGGACGGAACGGCCCGGCCGCCCTCCCTTCGACCGGCAGGGCCGTGGCGCTCCCGCCTTTCGTGTCCGGACCCCTCGGACGACGGACCGGGCCTTCTCCAGGGGCTTGCCTGGCAATCGACGCAATCGACGGGCCCCGCGAACCGGTGGCCCATGAACGGGGAACCATGAACATCGCCTACTGGACCGTCGCGGGACTGCTCGCCATGTTCTACGTCTACGCAGGCACGCTGAAGGTGATCCGCAGCCGCGATCAACTCCGCCCGATGATGGCCTGGGTCGACCGCATACCCTTGCCCGCCCTCAGGGCGCTGGGGACGGTCGAAATACTCGGCGCGACCGGCCTGATCCTGCCGCCGCTGACCGGCATCGCTCCCCCGCTGGCGCCGGCCGCGGCCATCGGCTTCGTCCTCCTGCAGACCGGTGCGATCGCCGTCCACCTGACCGGCGAAGACCGCCGGATCACACTCAACGTCGGGCTCATCGCCACCGCAGCCATGACCATCTGGTTGGCTACCAGGCCATGATCGAGCACAGTCCTCGACCGGTGGATGCGACTGCATGGTGAGGGTGAGGTGCTGCCTCACCACGGAGGAGTAGCCAGCATGACGAACACGGATGAACGTGCGAGGCGGGTGCGCGAGGTGCGCCGCCGACTCACGCAGGAGGGGCCGCCGCGGACGCGAGACCAAGAGGGAGACTTCGAGACCGTCACGGTGCCCGAGAAGCATTGCGACCAGCTGCGCGATCTGGTGGTCTCCGAGGGAGCCGAGAAGGTTGTCGAGGTCGGTCTCGCCTACGCCAGCTCTGCGCTCGCTATCGGTGAGGCCCTGGCAACCGTCAACCGTCCGCTCCCCCGGCACGTCATCATCGACCCGTTTCAAGAACGCGAGTACTCCAACGTCGGCTGGGACCTGCTGCGCTCTGCGGGGCTGGACTCGATCGCCACGCTCATGCTCGCTCCTTCGTCGATCGCGCTCCCGCAGCTCCTCACCGAAGGCTTCGTCGCCGACGCGGCATTCGTGGATGGCAGTCACCGGTTCCACGAAGTCTTCGTCGATCTCTACTACTTGCGCAAGATCGTGCGACCCGGTGGCCTGATTGTCATCGACGACGACTGGTGGCCGTCTGTGCACACGGCCGTGCAGTACTACGAGCGGAACCTGGGATGGACGGTGATCCCCGACGCCTTCTCCGGCGAGACGATCGGCGTTGGACCTCAGGGCAAACAAGGGGCCCGGTGCAAGGCCTATCGCTTGCCCGACCCCTCCTTCGAGCCTTCTTTCGAGGACTTCCGCGCGTTCTGACCCTGACCGGCGTAGCGGTGCTTGGCGACGAGCACTGGGCCGGGCCGAAGGATCCACAGTGTCCGGACGAGCGTGCGGCCCGCCAACGTGTTGGCGGGCCGCGATGACGCGGGCTTGCTCCAGGCGCATCTTCGTCACCCAGGCCGTCGACTCCGGGCGCACGGTGATCGGATCGCGCCCGTCGCGCCGGGCCGGCCGTCCGGTGCGGGGCTTCGGCTCCTGCGCGCGGCCGCCGTTGCGGCGTGCCGCCTCCTTCGCGGCCCGGAGCACGACCCAAGGCCAGGGCAACGCCGCTGAGCTGCAGGTCCTGGGACATCAGGCCACCTCCCGGCGAGCTCCTGGACCCGGTGGCGGGCGCACACGCTGGGCTCGGCAGGGTCGTGCGGCCGCACGGGGCGTCACCGTCCCGGCCCGAGCAGATCCGGTCCAAGGTCGCAGCGGACGCGGGCGTCCGGTCGGCGGCCAGGGCGGCAGCTTCCTCACGGCACAGCTTGCACAGACCGTCCTCGAGAGCCCTGTCGGTCAGCATGATCCGCGCGTCGCAGTCACTGGCGAGGTCTGGTCCTCGCACGACAGGCGTATCTGCGTGCCAGACGCTGAACCAACGAAGGCGGGGCCGCCTCCGGTGGAAACGGCCCCGCTTCTTCAGCCGTAATGCCTCAGCTCTCCAGGCCGCTCAAAGCAGAAGCCCCTTGGCCCCTCCTGCTCGCTGGCCCCGCCACACAGGCACGGCGCTCCTCGTCCTTCGACCAGTTCGCTGCCGTTGAGGACGGGCTTGCCGTCGAAGTGACGGCCACTGAAGCCGAACAGGTGTGTTCCACGGCCCAGCCGCATCAGCCCCGCTACGACCTGCGCCGCTGGAACCGGCAGTCCGCCGGACACGAGCGGGACGTACAGGAAGAGGTTCTTCTTCTCCCGCGCCGCGGGGCCTGCCCACAGGGCAACGGTCACCGCTGCCTCGTCCGGGGCTGGGATGCATCCGCGCACGTAGTACGGCTTGGCCACCGGTGTTGCCGTGTAGTGCCAGAGCGCGGCGGCAACGCCACACTGCGCCCGGGACAGGCATGTGGGAGAGCAGGTCAGTTGTTGATCCAGGACGGGCACTTCCGCATTCCTCTGCAGTAGGCGGTGATGACGCCTATCTTTCCCCTCCGCCCGGGCCTTCTTCCCAGAGTGGTGCAGTAGGTGCCCCGCCAGCTCTCCCTCGGTCAACGCGATGCTGATCTGCTCCGCGAACGCGATCACCGCATACGCGCGCAGTTGCCGGGGTGTGAGGTCCTCCGCGGCCGCCACACCGGCAGCCACACGAACGTCTCCGTCCGGCGTAGCCGACGTGCCGCGGCCGCCCGGCAGCGTCCGGCGCACCGACTGCAACTCGATCACGCCGTCCGGCGCCGGACGCGACAGCGCCGTGAGACCGCGCTCCACCGATGCCTTCGACAGCCCCAGGTAGGAGGCGGTCGTCGCCGCCTTCGCCTGGCACCCTTCCGGGCGCGCACTGAGCGCTTTCACCCTCACGTAAACCGACAGCGCGACATCGGCGTAGGCCGCCGACGACACCAGCCGCATGGGCACCTTCACCTGCTGCTTTCGCACCGGCGCGCCGTCAACCGATCGTGGGGCGCCAGCCACCTCGGCAGGCGGGGGGCCGGACGGAGGCAGCCCAGCTTGAGGGAGCAGCGCTTGCGAAGCCGCCCGTTACCAACACAGTGGCCGCGACCGCGGCCCAGTAGCGGATCATCATGACCGTCACCGTGACGTGCCCCTCCAGGCCGAAGGCCCGGATTTCGGTAGCTGTCACCCAAAGGGGCTGTGCGGCACCAGGACTCCAGCTGCCCCCAAGACCGTGGGGATACTGGGCCAGCTACGCCACCCGGGGCATTGATTCACGGTGCCCGCGGCAACGTCCATCTCGTGCGGTAAGGAACACGTGCCGACTGCGACGAGTGAGTGGGAGATGTGCATGCCGAAGTACCTGGTGACGGTCAGTTACAGCGTCTCTGGCACCAAGGGGCTGCTCGCCGATGGAGGGACGGGACGCAGGGAGGCTGTTAGGCGGGAGCTCCAGTCGTGCGGGGGGACGCTGGAATCGATGTACTTCGCCTTCGGAGAACACGATCTATACGCCGTCGTCGACATGCCCGACAACGTGTCGATGGCCGCTACCTCCATCACGGCACGGGCAAGCGGCGCTGTGTACTCCAAAGCTGTACCGTTGCTCAGCCCCGAAGATCTCGATGCCGCGACGAAAATGCAGGTCGACTACAGGCCCCCCGGCACCTCAACCGAAGGCTAGTTCATCGTAGTTGACGGTGCGGAGTGCGCGCCTAGGCAAGGTCCGGTCGGGCGCGACGGTCAACGAAACCAGCTCCAGCCAGGCCCACTTCAGGCGCTGGAGCCTCGTCGTCCCGCGAGGTCGTCGTGATCAGGTGCGAGGTCTGCTGGTCGAGTAGCGCCGCCAGATCATCGGCGAGCAGCCGCAACTCCCCGGCTGGCCTCGGCCAACTGCCCCACAGACCGGGCCGCGTCCACCATCGCGGCGCGGACCGGTCAACCGGTCGTCACTGCCGCACCCATGGACCAGACGCTCACCTGCTCGGGTGGTGTCAGCCATCTTCGACGGCGAGTCCTGAACTCCCAATGTGGTGCGGATGGCCACGGTGTCTTCTGAGTCCGAGGGATCCAGTTTGGTTGGAAGGAGCCGACCTGACTACCAGCAGATGGATTCACAGAGCGGCTGCCCCGGGCCTCGCGACGGCCGCGGTCGGGGTCCTCATTGCTGCCGCAGTCTCCTGGGGACCGTGGATAAGCCTCGCCAAGCCCACCCCGCTTCTCCTAAATTGGCGGCGTCCTGATGTGTCTCGTGACCGCCAAGGAACTTTACCGGCGGAGTCGACAGCCGGAGCAGCGACAACGGTTGGCACGCCCCATTCCGTGGTGGTGGGTCGTTATGGCTGTGCTGGCTGTTCTGACCGCGGTCTGGACTACCACAGCTTGCTCGTCTCCCAGACTACTCACTTGCAGCCCGCTAGAGAACGGGCCAAAGAGCGCATCGAGGCGGTGCGCACGGGGTTGGCTGCGGGGGCAGGCGTCGGCGCTGCGTTACTGAGGTTGAACTCGTGGAGTCGTAGGGGCTGACGGCTTGTCGCCCGTGCGGTATCACCGGGGCATGCGGTATCCACAGGGAGGCGGGCTGACCGCCGAACGGCAACAGTTCCGCGAGGAGTTACGGCTTCAGGCGGCTGAGCGGTTCGCCCGGGGTGAGGCGAGCTCGGTGATCGCCAAGGATCTACGCGTCAGCGTCCGGTCGGTGCAGCGATGGCGGCAGGCGTGGGAGGAGGGCGGTCCACGGGCTGTGCGATCGCAGGGGCCGGCGTCGCTGCCGAGGCTGAGTGAGAAACAGTTCGCTCAGCTGGAAGCGGAGCTGGCCAAGGGGTCGGTCGCACACGGCTGGGAGGACCAACGCTGGACCCTGAGCCGCGTGAAGACGGTGATTGGTCGGCGCTTCCACCTGACCTACACGGTCCAGGGCGTGCGGAAGCTGCTGGTGCGTAACGGCTGGTCCTGCCAGGTCCCGGCTCGCCGAGCCGTCGAGCGGGACGAGGAGGCCGTGCCCGGGTGGGACAAGGAGGTGTGGCCCTGCGCGGAAGACTCGCGGCGGCCCGTGGAGCCTGGCTCGTCTTCGAGGACGAAGCCGGATTCTCCATGACGCCGCCGCAAGCGAAGACCTGGTCTCAGCGAGGCCGCACCCGGTGGTGCGAGTCCGCGGCCGCTCCCGCAGACGGATATCGATCGCCGCGCCGACCTGCTACAAGCCCGGCCACCGGTCGCGGCTGATCTACCGGCCGCGCAGGGACGACGGCCGGCGCGACGGACGCAAGAGCTTCTCCTGGCGCGACTACCGGGACCTGCCTCATCGCCGCACACCGGCAGCTCGGTGACCCGATCGTGCTCATCTGGGACAACCTGAACGTCCACAAGGCCGCCGGCCTCAGGGAGTTCGCCGCATCCCGGCACTGGCTGACCATCTACTACCTGCCGCCCTACGCACCCGACCTCAACCCCGTCGAGGGCGTCTGGTCCCTGCTACGGCGCGGCTGGCTGTCCAACGTCCCCTTCACCACCCCCCAGCACCTCATCCAGCGCATCCGACGCGGCTTACGGCACATCCAGTACCGCAGCGAGCTCATAGACGGCTGCCTCGCCGAGACCGGCCTGACCATCAGGCCCACCTGAGCAACCCAGCGACATCACGAGTTCAACCTCAGTAACCGCTGCCCCACGCGGGGCGGCGGCCGGGCGCCCACCCTGTGGCCCAGCCCGCACAGAGCCGATCGTGGGCTCGGCCTCACCCCACAGTCCGCTTCTCGAAGCACCATCGCGCGCCCCCGTGGCGGCGCGTGGCTATGTACGTGAGTACCGACGTCGTTTCGACGCGAGATGGGGAGTCCCACGCTCGCGCGAATCGTCGATGTTCACGAGAGCGGGAACCACCCTGGCCACGTCGGGCGGGGCCCGACGAGGCCGTCACCTGATGCGGATCCTTCCGCGCCCGTCCCACGTACTACACGGGGACTATGCCGTGACCACGGGGCGCCGCGCCGTGAAGGCGTCCGCGTGCTCCGCAGCCCACTGGGCGAAGGTGCGGGCCGGGTGACCGGTGACCTTCTCGACGGTGTCGATGACCGTGCGGCCCACCTCCGGGGTGTTCCCGTACGCCTCGATCAGGAAGCCGATCACGTCCTCCGGATGGCCCACCACCCGCCACTGTGCGACGGCCTGCTCCTCGGTCAGCTCGACCAGGGCGATTTCCCGGCCGCTGGCGGCGGCGATCGTCGACACCTTGTCGCCGACAGTCAGCAGCTCGGGACCGGTGATCACGTACTCCTGGCCCCCGTGACCCTCCTCGGTGAGCGCGACCGCGGCAACGGCGCCGATGTCACCCTCGTGGACCATGGCGCTCAGCCGGGAGACGAACGGCTCTCGGACTTCGCCCGAGGCCACGATCCCGTCCGCCCACTCCAGGGCGTTGGCCATGAACTCGACCGGCATGAGCACGGTCCAGTCCACACCGTCCTCGGCACGCACCGCGTCCTCCAGCAGGGACGGCCCGCCGCCGTGCAGCACGGTGACCCGGCGTACACCGGCCGCGCGAGCCAGCTCCAGGATCCGCGGGCCGGTCTCCAGCGGGGCGAAGTAGGCCCCGCCAAAGGTGATCAGATGGAGACCGGTGACGCCCTCCAGGGCCGGGATCAAGCTGTCGGGTTCGGTCAAGTCGCCCTGGACGACCTCAACGCCGACCGGGAAGGCGGCCTTCGCCACATCCCGTGTGAGGGCACGGACCGCGTGGCCGCGGGCGAGCAGTTCGGCGACGACCTGACGGCCGACGGTTCCGGTGGCGCCGGTGACAAGAATCTTCTGCGTCTGCGTCATGGCACGACCATAGGGAGCCTTGCGGTCAGCTTCTGTCCGCAAGCCTCGGGCCAGAAGCGACGACACTAACCCTGCATCGGGCTGTCAAGGACGCAGCGACTCCCGAACTCATCGACATTGATCATGAAGGCAGGGCGGGAGGTGACTCCCGAAGTCGTTGACAGTCGACTCCCGTTCTCGCGTACACAGCCAGCGGCGTAGAGCGCGGGCCGCGCCGCCGTTCCATTCCTCCGTGTCTACACTTCTGCGGCCACCCCCGGGTCGCCACCTGGACCGAAGCCGCCTGGCTCGCTGGGGCTACCGACCCGAGGGAGCATTGGGAGTTCTCAAGCCCTCTCGGTGGTCCGTACGCCGACCTGTTTACTTTCACTGAGACCCCCGGATCCTCACTGGGCGACTCGAGTCCTGCAGGCCCGGCAGGCATGGGACCCTCCTGGGCCGTACCGGTGGATTGGCGAGGCGCAGCCAGCGCAGGGGCCGATGTGCCAGACCGGGCAGCCGTACAGTGCAGCCGCTGCTTGGCGTTGCTGCGGTGTAACGCTGAGGCGTTGTTCTCGCTGTTGGGGAATCTTCAAGAGGCGCTGGGGGATTTCGTCGAAGGTGTGGAGGCCGGTGGCGTCGGCCTTGGCTCGCTGGGGACGGCGGTCGTTGAAGATCATGGTTTCTTCGCCGTACCGGCATCTGATGTCGAGCGGCTCTCCGGTGAAGGTGAGTTCGTTGTCAGTCGGCGGGGAGGCTGTGGGTTCGTTCTCGGGGCCGACAATGTCGAGCCATTCGTCTCGGTCCTCGGAAGGAACCCACATGCGGGAGTGGCTGTGCGGATCACTCTGGCTTGGAATCCGCATCGGCACGTATTCGCCGTCAGCGCTGGCCGTGACGAGTTCGTCGATCTCGGTGTGGCGTTTTTGCGGGATACACAGGGCAGGAAGGTCCCACTGGACGTGGAGGCGTCCGCATGCGTTGACGTCGCTGTCGGTCACGGGGCAGCGGCGTTCGCTGTAGCGGCTGCATTTCCAGCGTTGAAGGTGCCGCACGCCAGCCCGCACGAGCAGGGCGTTGCGCGAGATGATCCGCCGCCAGGAGACGTCGTCGACCAAGGCCCATGGAGCCCTTTCGATCAGCGCCGCGGCGTCGCTGTTGGTGACCCATAACGGGATGATGCCGTGGTCTGCTGCGGCTTGGGAGCGGCGTCGGACGGTTGTCGCGGTGATCGGCGAGTACTGGGCTTCCCAGCCGACACGGCCGGCCGGGCCGGTGACCAGCACGTCGCTGCGCACTTTGCCGTCGTGGGTGCGGGCTTCCAGTTCTGCGGATAAGCCGTGCCGCTCGGCGGCTCAGGCGATGCGTTCTTTCATCGCCTTGTGTTTGTCGCTCTCTTCTTGGGTGGGGGTGTGCCGCAGGGGCAGGTGTGCGGCTACGAGTGTGGTGCGCCCACGGTCCTTCGACGGATCGCCATCCAGGGTGAGCGGTCGTGTTCTTCTGCCTGGCACACGCCGTGTTTGTGGTGCTCCAGGCAATGCAAGAGGTGGCGGTCGCGCTTATTGATTGGCTGGGTGATCTCTTCCAGGAGGCCAGGGCGGCCGGGGTTGCCGAGGTCTGCTTCAGCCAGCTTGATGATGATCTGGTACCCGGTGTGGAACACTCCGTTCGCCATGAGAAAAGCGTAGAAGGCGGCACTGACAATGACCCTGTCCGGAATCCAGGAGTTCGCACTCGAGTGCGAATTGATGGTGCGGGGGTAATTGCTGTGCATCATGTGGGCTCAGCGAAGTTAGTGGGGGGTCGGGCTGGCACAGCGCTCCACTTGGCCATTCGGAGACACGGCCGTCTCGGCCGGCCCCGCGGCTGGGTCAGCCCGGCTTGACCGCCAGCGTCGCAAAATAGTTCGACATGTATTGAGCGGATGCGTTGGATTGGTGCGGCGCTTCCGCGAAGCTGGTGAGGACGAACCCCGCGGCGAGTTGCCCGCCGATCTGGTCGGTGAGGGTGTGGCTGTATTCAAGAGGGGCATCCGCGCCGAACTTCGTGGCGCGTTCCTCGGCGGAGTACTGCGTGACATCGCTGTAGGGCAGCTTGTGCACGACGATCAGCTCGCCGCGCTCGTCGAGCGCCTCGTGGTCGAACAAGTACACATCAGGGTTGAGGAAGCCCACGAGCAGAGTTCCGCCCGGTCGCAGGACGCGGAAGCACTCACGCCACACCGCTGCCAAGTCTGGTACGAATAGGTTAGAGACCGGATGGAATACGACGTCGAATGTTGCGTCGCCGAAGGCGCTGAGGTCGCGCATGTCGCCTAGGACGGTGCGCAGCTCGAGTCCGTCGCGCGCCGCCACCATCTGGTCCTGGCCGAGCTGGCGGGGTGAGTTGTCGAATACGGTGACCCGCGCCCCTGCGGCGGCGAGGATCGGACCCTGCTGGCCACCGCCGGAGGCCAGGCACAACACGTCCTTGCCGGTCAGGTCCGTCGGCAGCCAGGAGCGGTCGACTGGCTCACGCCCGATGAGAACAATCGACCAGTCGCCCATGCGGGCGCGCTCGACATCCTCAGCACTCACCGGCCTCGACCACTCGTTGCCCTCTTGGACATACTTGTCCCAGGCTGCCCGATTGTGGGCAACCGGGTCGACAACAATGTCCTGCACGTTCAACTCCCTGCTACAGCCAAGCGGACACCTGCGGTCCTGACAGTTCGGTGCCGCTAGCCAACACGATTGCAGGGTGCGGGCTCAACGAAATTAGCGGGCATCGAGGTGTCCACGGGCTCGACGGGTGGTCGTGCTGGTGATCCCGGTGTGCAGGAACGCAAGGATCTCTGGCCACCACGTCTTGACGGTTGTGGCTAGGCGCTGCAGTTCGGGAAGGTCGGCGTCGGCGCATCGGCGGTAGAACCGGTACAGCAGATCGCGGACCTGTTCCCGGTCCGGGCGGTGGCAAGCAGGTCCAGGAGGTCTTCCTTGGCGTTCCACGCGACGGTGATCGGCGCGCCGATCACCCTGGGCAGGTTGGACAGCTCGTCGAGGAGAGCGTCGACATGCTCGCCGCGCATCCGGGCGGCGGAGCGGGTGAGCCGGTTGCGCAGTTCCCACTCGCGGTTGCCCTTGCGGCCGCGCCGGCCGCGGTGGGTCACGGTGACCCGGCGGCGGACCTCGGTGAGGGTCTGGTTCGCCAGCTGCACCAGGTGGAAGTGGTCCACGACCAGGGTGGCCTGCGGCAGGACCCGGCGGATCGCCGACTTGAAGATCGTGCACATGTCGATCGCGACGTACTGGACCGCGTCGCGCCAGGCTTGGTCGCGGTCGGCCAGCCAGGCGATGACCGCCTGGGCGGTACGGCCTCCGACCTGCCCGAGCAGGCCCTGCTTGCCGGACAGGTCGACGAAGCCGACGTGCCAACGGTCCACGGCGGTCTGCCAGATCCCAGTGGCCTCGTCGGGGATCCATCTCGGCCGGCCTCGGCGGATCTCGTCGATACCGAGCGCCTGCACCGGCTCGGGCTGGGCCGGCAGCACCGCCCGGGCGTGACTGGTGAACGCCCCCGCAACGACCGGCCAGGAGAGCGCATAGTCGCGGGCCGCCTGGACGACCGTGCGGCCCTGATCGGCCACCGCCGCCCCGGCCGCAGCCCGTAATCGTGTGGTTAGCCGCTTACGTGGCGGTACTGGCGGGACCGACTCGGTGAACGAGCGACGCCGGCACGTCAGCTCGTCGCAGCGCCAGCGGCGCTTGGCCCACACCAGCCGTGGTCGGCGGCTACCGACCGATAGGTCACGCGGCCGGGTCACCCGCCGGTCCTTCGACCGCCGCGCCCGGGCGCCGCAGTCTGGGCAGTGGCGTGCCCGCTCATCAGCGGTGACCAGGTGCACCACCGGCCCGTCGGTGTCGTCGGCGACCCCGACCACGGCCAGGCCCGTCAAGGCCCAACAACCGCGTCGTATCGTTTGCCACGTCCGTAGCTCTTCTGTTGTGATCATCTTGCTTCGACAACAACATGATCTACGAGAGCTGCCGGCATCTATCGGTCAGGGTCCACAGTGGAACCCCGTCCGGCGCTCAACCCCCCACCAATTTCGAAGAGCCATCATGTGGCGCGTGAGATGATTGGTTAGTGGCCAGCACTCGCTGCTGTCTATTCTCACCCATGGATCGCGGGACTCCACGCGGCTGCAGGGTCCGCGGATTCGTGAGCACTGAGTCCTGCGAAAGCGCGGGAATCCGGGTCTGTGAGCACTCGTCGCGTCGGCAGCCGTGAGCAATCAGGGGCTGGCGCCCAGGAGTGGGTGTCTGCCCCAGTGACGGATGATGGATTTCGTGCTTGATGCGCCTGATCGGTTAGCGGCGTCGGTCAGTGCTGGCATGTAGGTGCGCGGGGACGTCCCCGGCTCGAACACCGGGCCGCGATCAGTGCGCTGTGTGACTGGCCTGGGCCTCTCAGGCGATCCATGCTCGAAGGCGTTCGCTGAGCACGACGTCATGCGGCAGCCGCTCCAGCTCTTGTGCGTCCACGTCCACACCCTGGTGCCTGAGGATGCTGGCCAGAGAGCTCCAGTGGTCGGCTGCCATCTGCTCATGTGTCCTGCCGTCGAACGGCTCGTCCGGCCCGACCACTATCCGGGTGTCACTCTCGACGTCTTCGGCCGAGATCCACGCCCGGATATCCACTGAGCCGGAGACGCTCCAGCCACGATCGTCGAGTAGCACCAGGCTGCGGCCGTCCGCGAGTACGGCCTCAAGCCGTGCAGACACCGATATCTGCCGAACGTCCGTGGCAACGTCGTCCAGATCGGCATGAGTGACCATGCGGGTCACCATGGTCATGCCCCCTCCTCTCGGCTCGCCAACGGCTGGCCGGGGCCGTGGCGTTGAACGGCCACGATATCCGGGACCTGGTCCCGATACTGACTGTCGCCAGTGCTCTTGATCACCTGGATTTGCTCAATCAGTGCTCATGATCCGTCGACAGTGCTCACCGAACCTCGGACCTACAGCGGATGTATGTTCTCGGCCTCCGTGTGACATCCGCGTGAGACCGCGCCGGAGAAATGACACGAAACCTGAGACCCTGAAGCGGAAAACTGTAGGTTCTCAACTTCCTTGTCCTGCGACGACGTTGTGACCTGCTGCTTCTCTCACTGTCTCACGTCGCGACGGGCCGTTTCCCTCTCAGCTCCGTGTCATTTCCTCGGCAGGCGGCTACCACTGCCCGCGCCTCATTTGGCCCGGACTACTCCGACTACAGACCGACCGGCATTGAGCCAGGAGCAAGGTCCAGGCTCCAGGCTGAAGAGGCCAGAGAGTACTCAAGGGACTCTGCGGCGTTCATCATCTGTCCGGCTTGACCAACCCCTTGTCTTTTGCTTCACGGCTCGATCGCGCTTGCTCTGTGCCGAGAGCGACGGAAGTTTGCGCTGTCGAGGGCAGTCGCGTGTTCGTCGCCCAGACGGCCATCGCGCAGACCGCGAATCCGGCCCCGAGGAGACTGGAGCCCGCCCAGCCATGGATGGTGTAGATGGCGGTGGTTGCGGCTGCACCGAGGGCGGAGCCGAGCGAATAGAAGACCATGTAGCCGCCGATGACGCTGCTGGTGCGCTCCGGATGCGCGGTGGTGAGCAGGTGCTGGTTGCTCACATGTACGGCTTGGACCGCGAAGTCAAGGGCCACGATTCCGACGATGAGGAGCCCCAGTGTCCACGGCAGCTCCGAGGCGAAGACGGCACGAGTGGACTTCCGTGGGCCGGTGCCGCTGGACGTGCCCGTACGGATCGCCGAAACAGCTGGAGGGGTCGTTGAGTTGGGCGAGACCGAGCGGCCCCTCGCCACTGCGCGTCCCGCCGAACTGCTGCTGGACGCACCGCCCGCGCCCTCCTGGGACGAGGCGGTTGCCGCGACGGAGCGGTTCCGAGCGGCGCCGCCGTCGGGTGCGATCGACTGCTTCGGCTGCGGTCCGCGTACTGCTGACCGCGGCCTGCGTATGCACTGCACGCCGGTGCCGGGTCGCGACCTTGTGGCCTCTGTCTGGGTCCCCTCCCCCGCTTTCGCCGAGCCGGACGGCCTCCTCCCGACCCGGCTGGTCTGGGCCGCCCTGGACTGCCCGGGCAACTGGGCGGGCCGCCTTCTCGGCACCCTGCAACCGGGCGCGGTCACCGCAGCTCTCACGGGCACGATTCTCCGACCAGTGGCCACGGGTGAGCCGTACATCGCGTACGCGTGGCTGCTGTCCGAGTCCGGCCGCAAACACATGATGGGTGTGGCGCTCGCTACGGCGGAGGGCGAACTGTCCGCCGTTTCCGAGGCGTTGTGGCTTGATCCCGGGCCGACGCCGCTTTAGCGAGGGGTGTGTACATGATCCGCGCGTTGCGGCAGCCATCCGCGAGATCCCGCCGCAGGTCAGCCTCGACGTCAGGAGCACGAGGGACGAGGGCCGTTCGCCGAACGGTTACGGTGACGTGAGGGCGAACCACCCGCACTGGACGAGGACAATTGGATGAGGGACCACCACGCGTCCCATCCGGGAACCCGTGGCCCGGAGGGTGACGTACTGCGTCCGGGAGAGGCAGGCGAGGACCGGGCCGCGGGTTGATCTCCGCACCGTGAGAAAGGGGGCATTCGCAGTCGAGGGTGTAGACTTTGCCGGTTGGTTGCCGGGCTCGACGAGTCTCGGTTTGGTCGTCGTGGGGCTACGCTTTGAGCCTCATCGTGCGGTCCTGGCTTGTCGCGTGGTCAAGCCGATGGTTGGTGCCGCCGATGTAGTTGTGCGGGAATCGCAAGGCACACGGGGGTCCGCCTCCTGTCCGATCGCGGACCACATCGGCCCGGGTGCGAGTACGGATCACCCCGAGGACTTGACCACCGTCGGGAGTTGAGATGCGTGGGCGATGGTATGGCGACTGGTTCGGTAGCGTCCCGGGGTCGTTCCGATGATGTTGGTGAACGCTGCGATGAAGCTGCTGGGGCTGGCCCATCCGCAGGCGTAGGCGGTGTGGATGGTGTCGTGGCCGTCGGCGAGGAGCACGAGCGCGTGGTGGATGCGTAGCTGCGTGCGCCACTCATAGAAGGTCATGCCGAGTTCGTTGCGGAACAGTCGGCTGAGGGTGCGGGTGCTGGCTCCGATCGTCTTCCCGAGTTCGGCCAGCGTGGCGTTGTCTGCCGGCGTCTCGTACAGCATCCGGGCGATGGCTTGCAGTCGGTCGTCCCGTGGCTCCGGCAACTGCAGTGGCTGTTCGTGTGCTTCGCGGAGTTCATCGACGAGGACTCGAATGAGGCGAGAGCGTGCGGAGCGGCTGTAGTCAGGCGCGGCGTCGTCGTAGTTGCGGGGGCCGGTCAGGGCGAGCAGGACCTCGCGGGCGAGGTCGGAGGCCAGAAACACGGCGGGATGGTCTGGTATGAGCCGGGCGAGGGGTGGCGCGAGAAAGACGATCCGCATATCGGTGTCGCCGTGGGCGCGGTGGTAGTGCGTGAACTCGGCGGGGGTCCAGGCGACCCGGTTGGCGGGAACGATCGACGTGCCGCGCTCGGTGTGAACTGCCAAGACGCCGCTGGCTGCGTATACCAGGTGTCCCCGTGCGTGCGACTGCACTGCGCTTGTTTCGCCGGATGGCCAGAGGTGGCGCCCACCAGACGGCCACATATGTGACGTCACACCGGCGATTCGGCGAGGTTGCCGGCGCACAGGCATCAGTTGGCATCCTATCGGTAGCAAGCCACACCTTGATCTGGTGACACTGCCTCCATGCGGTGTGGTCCTCAGTCGCACAGAGCGCCCGACCGAACCACATGTCATCGAGGCAGCGTGCCTCGATGCCGCGGCTTGAGGGAGAAGGAGAAACGCATGGCGACGTTCGTCCTCGTGCCCGGGGGTTGGCACGGCTCCTGGTCGTTTGAGGCGGTGGTTCCGCTGCTGGAGCGTGCCGGTCATGCCGTTCACGCTCTGACACTGACCGGTCTGCGGCCAGACGACGACAACGCGACGGTCGCGACCGCCAACCTCGACACGCACGCCGACGACGTATTGCGGCTCCTCGATCGCGCCCACATCACCAGCGCGACGCTGGTCGGCCACAGCTACGGCGGGATGGTAATCGCGGCCGCCGCCGATCGCGCTGACGGCCGGATCTCACGAATGGTGCATCTCGACGCCTACGTACCACGCGATGGCGAGTCGTCGTCAACGACCGAGCGCTATCGGGAAGCGTTCGCTGCCGGGGCTGCGACCACCGGCTACGCCGTCCGACCGCCGGACGGCGGCGATCCCCGCCGCCGACCCCATCCCCTCGCCTCTTTCCTGCAAACGATCCGGCTCACAGGCACGCTCGCCCAGGTCCCCCGTCGGGAGTTCATCTACTGCTCGGGATGGGAAGACCGGACGCCGTTCTCTGAACTCCACACCCGACTCCAAGCCGATCCCGAGTGGCAGGTCCACGACCTCCCAACCGGCCACGACGCAATGCATGAGGCCCCGGAGGCGGTCGCTGCACTACTGCTCGGCGAATGCATCGCGGATGCATCGCGGATGCATCGACGCACAGACGACAGGCTTGCCATTGAGGACCACACAAGCCCAGTTCATCCGGCCTCCCATCATTCATGCCTCGTCTGGGACCACGGCGTCCCCGGGGGCCAACTCCGCACGACGCGCATGGCCGAGATCGGGAGGCCGTGTAGGGGTGTAGAGGACCCATCGGGAAGACCTCGACGTGCTTGACGCCTACGACCGTCCCGACCTGACCACGTTCGCCCGGCTCGACGCACTCGGCCTCGAGGTCACCGGGCAGTGGCTCGACCCGGATCGTGCAGTGCTGGCGTGCCGAGTCGTTGAGCCGGACCGGTGGTGCCGCCGGTGCGGCTGTGAAGGATCGCCGCGCGACACGGTGACCCGGCGGCTGGCGCACGAGCCGCTCAGCCGGCGACACACCACCTGGTGGTCACGATCCGTCGTTACCGGTGCACCGGCTGCGGACATGTGTGGCGCCAGGACACCAGCCGGGCGGCCGAGCCACGCACGAAGCTCTCGCGGCGCGGGCTGCGATGGGCGCTGGAAGGCAGCGTCGTGCAGCACCCGACCGCGGCCCGGGTCGCGGAAGGGCTCGGCGTGGCGTGGAACACCGCGAACGACGCGGTGCCGGCCGAAGGCAAGCGCGTGCTGATCGACGAGCAGGGTCGGTTCGCCGACGTCCGGATGGACGGCGTGGACGAGCATGTCTGGCGCCACACCCGTCAGGGCGACAAGTACGTCACGTGATCATCGACCTCACGCCCGTGCGTGCCGGCACCAGCCCAGCCAGATTGCTGGACATGATCGAGGGTCGCTCCAAGCAGGCCTTCAAGACCTGGCTCGCCACCCGACCGCAAGCCTGGCGCGACGCGGTCGAGGTCGTCGCGATGGAAGGCTTCACCGGCTTCAAGACCGCCATCGCCGCCGACGATCACCCAGTGGATGCCGGTCGGGTCAAGAGCATCCAAGGGGCCAAGGAGCGGCTCGCACGACAAGAACTTCACCTTCGATGACCTTCAGCCGCCTGCCGTGGTTGCCCTTCACGGCGGTGGTGACCTGGCCTTCGAGGGTCTTCTCCTGGATGTAGTTGCGCTCGATCCGGCCGGCGGCGGCCAGGGCGGCGAAGCACATCGCGCCCATGCCATCGGGGTCGTAGATGCCGCTGAGCGGGCCGGTGAGGAGTTCGAGCTGGACACCGGCGCCCTGGAGCTGGCCGGACAGGGGCATCAGCTCGGCGGCGTTGCGGGCCGGGCGCTGGAGCTCGTGGACGGTGAGGATGACCTCCTGGCCGGGGGCGGCCTCCTTGATGTCGTAAGCCGGCTTCAGCGCCTTCTCCAGCTCCGGCCGTGTCTTCACCCGGGTGGAGATCTTCTCCGAGAAGATCCGCTTGCAGATCGGTTCGAGCGCGTCCAGCTGGCTCTGCAGCTCCTGCTGCGCGGTCGAGCAGCGCGCGTACCCGATCCGGATCGGCTTCGCGGCCGGCGCCGCCGGAGCCTGCTCGACGGGCGGGCCCGGCTTCCACGGCCGACCGGGCCCCGGTCCTCGGGCACCGGCACCTCCAGCTCCTCCTGGAGCGCGGGGACGAGGATGAACCGCGCGGTGTGGTAATTCGGCCCCGGGGATCAATGGAACCGTGGTAGGCGCTGAGATTGATCTCGGCCAGCTCCTGTCTGCCGGGGATCTGCGGGTAGACGGGGTGCGAGTTGGACGGTGCGCTGAACGCTGGGCGGCTTTTGTATCAGGCTGCGCAGGGGGAGGTGGCCGGCAGTCGCTGATCAGTGGGCCGAGATCACCGCGCTCCGTTGGGCTCCCGTTCTCTGACCTGCGCATACTGGATATATGCGCGGGTTGACCGCCAGCGGGGCGGCGGAGCGCGAACGCTTGCTCGCGGCCGCCGTCGTGGAGGCCGTACAGGGAACGAGCGCGTACGCCGGGAGCATCTTCCTGCGCTCCCGCGACCGCCGGTCGATCGTCCTCGCCGCGACGTGCGGGGTGCCGCCGTCTCTGCTCGGTGGCTGGCGTCTCATTGCGGCGAGCAGTCCCATCCCGGTCGCCGTGGCGTATTCGACCGGGCGCACGGTTCACCTTGTAAACGCCGAGGAGACGATGCGGCGCTATCCGCAGCTCGCGGTGGCTCTGCCGTATGCCTTCGGCTCCTGCTCGGTGCCGGTGCGCGCGGGTGAGGAGCTTTTCGGATCGATGGCGATCGTGTGGCCGGCTTCGCCGGGCAGCGAGGGGCTGTCCAAACCCCAGCGCCGCCACGTGCGGAGCATCGCCTGTCGGCTCGGTGATGCCTTGGCCGAACTCCGCGCCCGTACCGGTGATCCGGTTGAGTGCGAACCGGGGACGGCTACCGTCGAGACCCTGGCTTACTCGGCGGAAGCCGTGCAGGTGGGCTTGTTCGACTGGAACCTCGGCTCCGGCATCCTCAGCGTGGACGATGCGTTCTGCGCGATCTTCAGTCTCGATCCCGGCGCTTTCGACGGGCGTCCCGACACACTTGCTTCGTGCCTGCACCCCGGTGATCGTGCCGCCTTCCGGGCCTGCGTGCGCGAGGCAGTGGGCGAGGGCCGGATCACCGCGCGGCGCCTGCGCGTACGGGATCGCAGCGACGGCGGCGAAAGATATCGCACGATCGAGCTGTGGGGCCGTGTACCGGAAGCCGACGACGCGCGCACGGCCACGCATCTGGTCGGCACGGTCGTGGATGCCCGCGCGGGCGGTGCGGCCGTCGCAGCAGTCGAACGGCTGCCAGACGGGCTGTTCTCCCTTGCCCCCGACGGGCATGTCACCTACGCCAACCGCTGCGCCCTGCGCCTACTGGACGTTTCCGCCGACGACGTACTCGGCCAGTGCCTGTGGGACGTGCTGCCGTGGCTGTCCGACCCCAGCGTCGAGTACCGGCACCGCTCCGCAATGATCTCGCAGGCGCCATCCTCCTTCCTGGTCAGCCGGACGCCAGACCAGTGGCTCGCTTTCTCCCTCCACCCGCAGCCTGACGGGGTGACCGGCCGGGTGGTCCCCGCCACCAGGCCCCCATCGGCCGCGGCAGCCCCCGCGTATCCACCGACCGTGGCACCCGCCACCACACCAGCGCGTCTGGGCGCGATGTACCACGTCCTGCAGCTCAGCAGCGCGCTGACCGAGGCAGTCACCACACGCCAAGTCTGCGAAGTCGTCTCCGATCAGCTCCTGCCGGCCTTCGGAGGCCAGCAAATGGCGATCTACGTGGTCCGCAACAAAGCAATGCACCTTCTCCACCACACCGGCCACCACGAGACATTCCTCGACTGGCTCCAGGGTCTTCCCCTGCACGCCCGCCTGCCCGGAACGGAAACCCTCACCTCCGGTGCTCCCCTCTTCATCGAGTCCCAGACGGATCTCGTCCGGGGCTACCCAGGCATCCCCACCGGACAAGTGAGCTCCTGGGTGTATCTGCCCCTGATCGCCTCCGGCCGCCCCGTCGGCACCTGCGTCCTCGGCTTCGACGACCCCCATCACTTCACAGAAAAGGACCGCGGCGTACTGACCGCACTCGCCGGGCTGATCGCTCAGGCTCTGGAACGAGCACGGCTATACGACTCGGAGTTCGCCGTCGCGCACGGCTTGCAGCAGGCGCTCCTGCCGCACCGCCTACCCAAAGTCCCAGGCATCCGGATCGTCGCACGGTACCTGCCCGCCACCAGCGGTATGGAAATCGGTGGCGACTGGTACGACGTCATCCCCACCGACACCGGGATTTGCCTCGTCATCGGTGACGTAGAAGGGCACAGCATTGCCGCCGCGGCCACCATGGCCCAGTTGCGCAGTGCGGTACGCGCGTTCGCCGCCGCCGGCCACGCACCCGGCGACGTGATGTCCGGCGTCAACCGCACCCTCATCGACCTCGACAGCGACCTGCTGGCCAGCTGCTGCTACATCCACCTCGAAGCCCACCGCGGGCACGCCAGCGCAGTCACCGCCGGCCACCCCGCCCCCCTGCTCCGCCTCCCCAACGGCACGACCAACGTCCTCGATCTCCACGTCGGAACAGTCCTCGGCGTGGACCACGCGAGCACCTACACTCCAACCCGTATTTGTCTGCCGCCGGGATCCGTCCTCGCCCTCTACACCGACGGCCTGGTGGAGAAACCCGGAACCGACATCGGCGTGGGGATCGACCGCCTGCGAGTATCACTGGCCCACGCCCGCGCGGACTCACTGGACGAACTCGCCGACCGGCTCCTGCACCACGCCCGCGGCTCCTCCCACCGAGCCGACGACATCGCCCTGCTGCTCACCGAACACGGATCCAACTGATGGCGACATGACCGGCCGTGTACTGGTGGGCTCGCCTATTCAACTGTCGCCAGTCCTCCGCCTGGCGGCGCTGCTGCCCGTTCGGAACAGGAGGCAGCATGAAGGGTAGCCTCGGGATCTGCAGTGCTGCGGTGGGCCTTCGCCGCACGCGAACGCGCGACCAACGCGCTGGACGTTCCACGCAGCAACTCCTCCGTCTGCCTTCGACGTTCCCACCAGCCACCGGGGTCCTCGTCCAGAGCCCTGACGAGGACCTTCAGCACATGGGGCTGGTGGGTACCGGCCACCGGGGAGATATTGGTGATCCGGTCGAGACGGAAGGTGCGCCAGTCGTCCCGGTCGACGTCGAAGGCACGAGGTACCACCGGCCGTGGCGGTACGGCTCGACCAGGCGGGTCGACGGCCGGCCGTGCTGGTCGATGTAACGGAACCGGAGCCTGCTGTCCTCGGCCGCCGCGTCGGCGATCACGCCGACTGTCGCTGCCCCGACCACGGCGCCGGGCTGCTCCAGCACCTCGGTTGCAAGGTCGGTCGCGGCGGCGCAAGGGGCGGGGCAGGACTTGGTCGAGCTTGAGCAAGGCGCTCGATGCAACCGCCTCCCCGGGGAGCCAGGCGCGGATCCGGTGCAGCCCGGCCACCAGAGCGGTGATCTCGTCGGCGGTGAACAGCAGCGGTGGGACCGTTGCCCGCATCGGCCGAGCTGGTGGAGATCAGGGTCAGCGAGCGCACCCGGGGACGGTGGTCCAGGGCCATCAGCTGGGCGACCCATGGACCGTCCGACGATGTGCGCGGTGCCTATGCCGTAGGCGTCCAGCACCGCGATGGCGTCACGGACGAGGTCATGGCAGCTGTACGGGTTCTTCTCGAAGTCCACCAGGGTGGACTTGCCGGTGTTGCGGTGGTCGTAGAGGATGACGTGCCGGTCGGCGGCAGCCAGGCCGTGCACAGGCTGTCCGGCCATGCGACCGCCTGGCGACCGCTCCGGTGATCAGCAGCATGGCTGGGTCGGCGGGGTCGCCGAAGTCCTCGGTCCACAGTTTCAGCTCACCAGCACCGACGATCTTCTCGGGCATACGGCTCTCCTTTACCGGGACTCTTGCAGAAAGCCCCGGCGTTCACGCCGGGGATGAATACATCTCAAGGCTGCTCTGACCTGCACTCTAGAGCGGGCGTTTTTGCTGTTCGATGTACTGACGGACGATCGCCAACGGTGCTCCGCCGCAGGATGCCGAGAAGTACGAGGGCGACCACAGGTGCCCGTGCATGATGGCGCGGTTGATGCGGCCGGTGAACTCCTGCCGCATCCGGCGGGCGGAGACGCCCTTGAGGCTGTTGACCAGCTTGGAGACGGCGACCTTGGGCGGGTAGTTGATCAGGAGGTGGACGTGATCGCGTTCGCCGTTGAACTCCTTCAGCTCCGCCTCGAAGTCCTCGCACACCTTGCGCATGATCTCTTCGCAGCGTGCCAGCATCTCGTCGTTGAAGACTCCTTGTCGGCACTTCGTAGCGAAGACCAAATGCACATGCGTCGCCGAAACAACGTGGTTGCTACGCCTGTAGTCGTTTTGTTCATCCATGAGACCAATCGTAGTAGGATCTTGGTTATGCAGCTCCGCTACAACTACCGGGCCTACCCGAATGCCACCCAGCACCGTGCGCTGGCGAATGCGTTCGGCTGCGCCCGCGTGGTGTGGAACGACTGCCTGCGCGACCGCAAGGAAGCGCACGCGGCCGGGCTGCCGTACGTGAAGTCGGCCGAGCTGTCCCGGCTTCGCATCACCCAGGCCAAACGCACCGCCGAACGCGCCTGGCTCGCCGACGTCTCAGCGGTCGTCCTGCAACAGTCCCTGCGGGACCTCGACACCGCCTACAAAAACTTCTTCGACAGCCTCAAGGGCAAGCGGCAGGGCCGCAAGGCCGGCCCTCCCCGCTACAAATCGAAGAAAGACACCCGGCAGTCGATCCGCCTCAACACCAACGCCTTCTCCCTCCCAGCGGGCGGCACGGTGTACGTGGCCAAGGTCGGCAACCTCAACGTCACATGGTCCCGCCGACTGCCGGCCGCGCCCACGTCCCTGACCATCACCAAAGACAGCTCCGGCCGGTACTTCCTCAGCTTCGTCGTGGACACCGAGCCGGACATCCTCCCGCAGGCGGAGACCGACACCGGTCTCGACCTCGGCCTGTCCGCCTTCGCCGTCCTGTCCGACGGCAGCAAGATCGACAGCCCCCGCTTCCCGCGCCGGGCCGAGAAGAAACTCAAGCGTCTACAGCGGGCGCTGTCCCGCAAGGCCAAGGGATCGAAGAACCGGGCCAAGGCCCGCATCAAAGTCGCGCGCCAGCACGCCAAGGTGGCGGACCGGCGCCGGGACTGGCACCACAAGGCATCCACACAGATCATTCGCGACAACCAAGCGGTGTACGTGGAAGACCTCGCGGTCTCCGGCCTCGGCCGCACCCGCCTCGCCAAGTCCGTACACGACGCGGGATGGTCCGCCTTCGTCGGCATGCTCCAGTACAAGGCGGTCAAGCACGGCCGCACCTTCGCCAAGGTGAACCGGGCCTTCCCGTCCTCTCAGGTCTGCTCGGCCTGCGGATTCCGGGACGGCCCCAAGCCCCTGCACATCCGAAAGTGGACGTGCCACGAGTGCGGCACCATGCACGACCGCGACCACAACGCAGCCCGCAACGTCCTCTTCGAAGGACGCCGCATCGTCGCCGCCGGACGGGCGGAGACGCTCAACGCCTTGTGGAGCGCCGGTGAGACCAGGACGAAAGTCCCGGCACAGCGCGTTGAAGCAGGAAGCCCCCGGAAGGGTCAGACAACCCAGGCCGGAAGCCCTGGACTTCAGGCCAGGGAGCACGTCAAGTGGATGGGCCTGGTTCGGTGATCAGCGGGGCGGCCCCTGGTCGCCCCCCGGCGTGGGCCCGGCCTCTCCCAGCGCCGTGCCGGGACGGCTCGGCCGATTGAGCAATGGGTACTCGCCGCCGCGGCGCCCGCGGGTGTCGGTGTGTGTCCATCCGCGCGATGGCGCCGTCGCGCAGCGGCTGTCCGGCGAACCGATCGAGCGGGGGCACCTGAAAGCCGGAGGCCGTCGGATCCGCGCCGCAAGCTCTTGAGCACGCGTCAAGGGAGCTGGATCACCGCGCACGTCGGCCCCCGCTGATCGAGGGTCTCGCACTGCTCGGGCCCGTTAGCGACGACGGCACCTACTTCGATGCCCCAGGCTTTCGCCGGTACGACGACGGGCGTGGTGATCCGCTGTTCAACCACGCCTTTGTCGTTGGGACGCAGGGTGCTGCTGTAGAAGTCGGCCACCCCGTCGAGCGGATCGCCATGCCTGGTCACGGCGTTTCCGTAGACCTCAATGGTGGCCCAGGTGTCCACGCCGTCCGCGTGCACGGTGAAGGTCAGCTTCAGATCCGATCGGGGCCCTTCGAGCTTGACGTCCGTGATGCTGGGCCGCCCGTTACCGCCTGCGGCTTTGGACGCACCGATGACCGCCACGCTCAAAGCCACCATGTAGAAGACGACCCCGAGGACGAGCACGATGGTCTCCCAGAGGTTGCCCCGCCGCGTGGGGCGGATAAGCAGGGCCACGATGCTGCAGACGATGGCGAGGATGGCGCAGAGACATGCCACGTAGATGGGCCAGGACTCATTGTTGAGAGCGACGAAGACGATGTCGCTGGTGAGCCCGAGCGTGGTCATGATCCCGGCGACTGCGACCAGTGCCCCGGCAAGGATCTTGGCGACGTCGTCCAGGCGCTTTCCCACCTTGGCCTGGGTCTCATCGGACATCGGAGTGGGTTCGTGGCCGCCGCCGAGCTTCTTCACTTCGCCGATGGTGGCCGACGGGAGAGGATTCCGAGCGTATCCGCGCCCAGTAGGGGGCCAAAGGAAGGAAGAACCGGAAGGTCCGAAGCCATCCCGCCGTGCCCCGCCCGCGGTTGGATGGAACA
>NZ_JAERRF010000200.1 GCF_016741875.1 Streptomyces coffeae
TGAGGCGCAGGCGCTGTTGGCGACGTATGGCCAGGACCGGTCGGAGGGTCGGCCGCTGTGGCTGGGCTCGGTGAAGTCGAACATCGGGCACACCCAGGCCGCGGCCGGTGTGGCCGGTGTGATGAAGATGGTGCTCGCCCTACGGAATGGGCTGCTGCCCCGCACTCTGCATGTCGATGAGCCGTCGCCGCATGTGGACTGGTCGGCTGGGGCTGTTGAGCTGCTGACGGAGTCGGTGGCGTGGCCGGAGAGCGGTGGGCCTCGTCGTGCGGGTGTGTCGTCGTTCGGTATCAGTGGCACGAACGCGCATGTGATTCTTGAGCAGGCTCCCGTCAAGGTTGAGGAGTCGGTTGGGGGTGTCGTGCCGCCGGTGGTGGTGCCGTGGGTGGTGTCGGGCCGGTCGGAGGCCGGGTTGCGGGGGCAGGCGGAGGGGTTGGCT
>NZ_JAERRF010000201.1 GCF_016741875.1 Streptomyces coffeae
ACGGGCGTCCGCGTCGTGCGGGTGTGTCGTCGTTCGGTGTGAGCGGTACGAACGCGCACATCATCGTCGAGGAGGCTCCGGCCGAGGAGCTGGTGGCCGAGGAGCGGACCGCGCCCGCGACTCCGCTGCCGGTGGTGGTGTCCGCACGGACGGACACGGCGCTGCGCGCGCAGGTGGCGCGCTTGCGTTCCCATCTGGTGTCCCGGCCTGATCTGTCGGTGGTGGACACCGCGTACTCGCTGGTGACCACGCGGGCGCCGCTGGACCGCCGGGCGGTGATGGTGGCCGGTGACCGGGACGAACTGCTGGCGCGGCTGGGCGAGGTGTCGGCGGAGTCCGGTGTCGCGGGACAGGCGGCGTTTCTGTTCACGGGGCAGGGTTCGCAGCGTTCGGGGATGGGTCTGGAGCTGGCCGGGGCGTTCCCGGTGTTCGATCAGG
>NZ_JAERRF010000202.1 GCF_016741875.1 Streptomyces coffeae
CTGGGCGATCCGATCGAGGTCGGTGCGCTGGTGGAGGCCTATGGCCGACAGCGCTCCGGTGCCCCGTTGCTGCTCGGGTCGGTGAAGTCGAACCTTGGTCACACGCAGGCTGCCGCGGGTGTGGCGGGTTTGATCAAGATGGTGCTGGCGATGCGGCATGGTGTGGTGCCGGCTTCGTTGCATGTGGATGCTCCTTCGCCGCATGTGCAGTGGGGCGAAGGCGTCGAGTTGGTCACGGCCGGGCGCGCATGGCCCGATTCCGGCCGTGCGCGCCGTGCGGGGGTCTCTTCCTTCGGTGTGTCGGGGACCAACGCGCACGTCATCATCGAGCAGGCACCATCGGAGCCGCCGCCTGTCCGCAAGAGTGGTGGTGTGGTGCCATGGGTGCTGTCCGGCCGTAGCGCGGACGCACTGCGGGATCAGACTGA
>NZ_JAERRF010000203.1 GCF_016741875.1 Streptomyces coffeae
TTGGGCGATCCGATCGAGGTCGGTGCGCTGGTGGAGGCGTATGGCCGGGAGCGGGCCGGTGTCCCGTTGTTGTTGGGGTCGGTGAAGTCGAACCTTGGTCACACGCAGGCTGCCGCGGGTGTGGCGGGTTTGATCAAGATGGTGCTGGCGATGCGGCATGGTGTGGTGCCGGCTTCGTTGCATGTGGATGTTCCCTCGCCGCATGTGCAGTGGGGCGAAGGCGTCGAGTTGGTCACGGCCGGGCGCGCATGGCCCGATTCCGGCCGACCGCGCCGTGCGGGGGTCTCTTCCTTCGGTGTGTCGGGGACCAACGCGCACGTCATTATCGAGCAGGCACCATCGGAGCCGCCGCCTGTCCGCAAGAGTGGTGGTGTGGTGCCATGGGTGCTGTCCGGCCGTAGCGCGGACGCACTGCGGGATCAGACCAG
>NZ_JAERRF010000204.1 GCF_016741875.1 Streptomyces coffeae
GGTCGACTGGGCGGAGCGGCTGACCGAACTGCCTGCGCTGAGTGGCGTGGTCTCGCTGCTGGGACTCGCTGATGCGGGTGTCGAGGCCACGGTTGGTCTGCTGCGTGCGCTGGGTGACGCGGATGTGCAGGCGCCGTTGTGGTGTGTGACGTCCGGTGCGGTGTCGGCCGGCGCGGGCGACGTGGTTGCCGGGTTCGAGCAGTCGATGGTGTGGGGTCTGGGCCGGGTGGCCGCCCTGGAGCACTCCGGCCGCTGGGGCGGTCTGGTCGACCTGCCCGATAGGCAGGACAACACAACCGGCGATCTGATGGCCTCGGTGCTTGCCGGGACGAGCGGCGAGGACCAGGTCGCGCTGCGCGGTGGTGAGGTTCTGGGTCGCAGGCTGCTGCCCGCGCCGTTGAGTGCGGATTCCTCCGGGGACGGCTGG
>NZ_JAERRF010000205.1 GCF_016741875.1 Streptomyces coffeae
GGCCAGCAGCGAGTCCCACGCCGGACCGATCACGCTGCCGGACTCCACGCCCGCGTCCAGGCGGATGCCGGGGCCGGTGGGCGGGGCGAAGGTGGTGACGGTGCCGGGGGCGGGCAGGAAGTTGCGGCCCGGGTCCTCGCCGTTGATGCGGAACTCGAAGGAATGGCCGCGCACCGCCGGGTCGTCGTAGCCGATGGCTTCGCCGTCGGCGATACGGAACATCTCGCGGACCAGGTCGATGCCGGTGACTTCCTCGGTGACCGGGTGCTCGACCTGGAGGCGGGTGTTGACCTCCAGGAAGGAGATGGTGCCGTCGCTGCCGACGAGGAACTCCACCGTTCCGGCGCCGACGTATCCGGCTTCCTTCAGGATGGCCTTGGAGGCGCGGTAGAGCTCGGCGTTCTGCTCCGGGCTCAAAAACGGCGCG
>NZ_JAERRF010000206.1 GCF_016741875.1 Streptomyces coffeae
GGCACCGTTTTTGAGCCCGGAGCAGAACGCCGAGCTCTACCGCGCCTCCAAGGCCATCCTGAAGGAAGCCGGATACGTCGGCGCCGGAACGGTGGAGTTCCTGGTCGGCAGCGACGGCACCGTCTCCTTCCTGGAGGTCAACACCCGCCTCCAGGTCGAGCATCCGGTCACCGAGGAAGTCACCGGTATCGACCTGGTCCGCGAGATGTTCCGTATCGCCGACGGCGAAGCCATCGGCTACGACGATCCCCCGCACCGGGGCCATTCCTTCGAGTTCCGTATCAACGGCGAGGACCCGGGCCGCAACTTCCTGCCCGCGCCGGGGGCGGTGACCACCTTCGTCCCGCCGATGGGGCCGGGGGTGCGGCTGGACGCGGGGGTGGAGTCGGGGAGTGTGATCGGTCCGGCGTGGGACTCGCTGCTGGCG
>NZ_JAERRF010000207.1 GCF_016741875.1 Streptomyces coffeae
CACGGGTGTCTACGCGGGCGTCATGTATCACGACTACGCGGCCGGACTGAGCAGCGGAGCAGATGCGAAGCTCGAGGGCTATGCGATGCTCGCCGGTTCGGGGAGCGTGGTGTCGGGTCGGGTGGCGTACTCGCTGGGTTTTGAGGGGCCGGCGGTGACGGTGGACACGGCGTGTTCGTCGTCTTTGGTGGCGATGCATTTGGCGGCGCAGGCATTGTGTCGTGGTGAGTGCACGCTTGCTCTGGCGGGTGGGGTGACGGTGATGGCTACCCCGGATGTGTTCACTGGTTTCTCGCGTCAGCGTGGTTTGGCTCCCGATGGTCGCTGTAAGCCTTTCGCGGCGGCGGCGGATGGTACGGGCTGGGGGGAGGGTGTGGGGTTACTCCTTCTGGAGCGGTTGTCGGATGCTCGGCGTCATGGTCA
>NZ_JAERRF010000208.1 GCF_016741875.1 Streptomyces coffeae
GACGGGTGTCTACGCGGGCGTCATGTACCACGACTACGCCGCGGGGCTGAGCGGTGGTGACCCACGGCTGGAGGGTTACGCCATGCTCGCCAGCTCAGGCAGTGTGGTGTCGGGTCGGGTGGCGTACTCGCTGGGTCTTGAGGGGCCGGCGGTGACGGTGGACACGGCGTGTTCGTCGTCTTTGGTGGCGATGCATTTGGCGGCGCAGGCATTGTGTCGTGGTGAGTGCACGCTTGCTCTGGCTGGTGGGGTGACGGTGATGGCTACCCCTGATGTGTTCACTGGTTTCTCGCGTCAGCGTGGTTTGGCTCCTGATGGTCGCTGTAAGCCTTTCGCGGCGGCGGCGGATGGTACGGGCTGGGGGGAGGGTGTGGGGTTACTCCTTCTGGAGCGGTTGTCGGATGCTCGGCGTCATGGTCG
>NZ_JAERRF010000209.1 GCF_016741875.1 Streptomyces coffeae
ATGTGACGGACTTCGACCCGGCGTTCTTCGGCATCTCCCCCCGCGAGGCGCTGGCGATGGACCCGCAGCAGCGACTGCTGCTGGAAACCTCCTGGGAGGCATTCGAGCGGGCCGGTATCGACCCGAACTCGGTGCGGGGCAGCCGATCCGGTGTCTTCGTCGGCACCAACGGCCAGGACTACGCCGCGTTGTTGATGGCCGCGCAGGAGAGCGTCGAGGGATACGCGGGCACCGGAATCTCGGCAAGTGTCATCTCCGGTCGGCTCTCCTACACCTTCGGCCTTGAAGGTCCCGCGGTGACGGTGGACACGGCGTGTTCGTCGTCGCTGGTGGCCCTGCATCTCGCGGTGCAGGCGCTGCACAAGGGCGAGTGTGAACTCGCGTTGGTCGGCGGTGTCACGGTGATGTCGACGCCGA
>NZ_JAERRF010000021.1 GCF_016741875.1 Streptomyces coffeae
GCTGAACCCCGGCACAGACAGTCCTTCAAGTAACTCAGTCAGACGCCCGCACGGGCCAGGCGGAGATTTTCGCGGCGCCGCGAAAATGTGGCCGGGCATAGCGAAGGCCCGCCGCGCCGGTACCGTCCCCGGTGGAGTCGGGGGCGGGCCCAGTGCGACGGGCCTTGGTGGAACTGGTCAGCCTCGGCGCCGACGAGACGGCTTGCCAGTGACGGCCGATCCCTTGATGTGCGGCGGCACCAGGCCCTGCTTGGCGAGCTCAGCGCCGAGCAGCTGCTGCTCCTTCACCTCCGGGTCGTCGGTGCTGTCCGCGGCCCGCTGGCACGCGGCTGCGATGTCGGCGGCGGTGGTGCGCTTGAACGGGTTCTTCATGGTCTTCTCCATCCCGGCCGGTCCGTCCGGCCCCACCGCACCCGCCGGCGCCGCCGCCGCCGGTGGGCACGGAAGGGTCGGTCAGAGCGGGTGACTGAAGCCGACTTTGCGCGCCACGCGGTACAGCTCGGACTGGGTCGCCCGCAGCGTGGTGACCATGCGGGCCTGGTCGTCCTTGACGCCCGCGGCATCGGCGGCAGCCCGCACGTGCCGCAGGGCGGCCTCGATGTGGGCGACGGCCGTGCTGTGGTCAACGGCGGCCAGCTGGTAGCTGGTGCAGATCCCGACCCGGTCGGCCTGGAACGCGGCGAGCGGCGACAGGTGGGCGGCGGTCGGCCAGTTGGCGGTCTCCTCCATGGGCACGGTAGTGACGAGCGCCCCGGAGCCGGTGGGGATGGTCTGCTCGTCGGCGGTGACGGTCTGGGTGTTGGTCATGGTGGTCCCTTTCGGTTCGGTGTGAGAGTGAGAGCGCGCCCGGTTGAGAGCGCTCGTGAGATGGGGGCATTGGTTTGCACGCTGCGCGTTTCCCGTTTCCTTGAGAGGGGCCCACGGCCCTTTTCCCCCAAGGGTCACGAGGGGTCCGTAGCCCTTTACCGTCAACGGTTTCGGGCCCCTCCCGCGCCCCTCTCAGGGCCGTCCACGAGAGAGGGGGTCGATGGGATTTGCGCTGCGACAACGACCCTCCCGATGGCCCTCTCAGGGCAGGGGGGACTTGCAATACATGCTGCGGCGACGCGGTCGCTTCGGGGGTGTGCCGGGCCCCGTAGGAGGAGGGTCCGGAGCACCCCCGAAACAGGGGGGGATAGATCGGAAGCGACCTGCGACAACGACCTGCCTCATCCGGCCGTTCGAGACAACTCCGCCAGCTGCTGTTGCAGCTCGTCCATGCGTGCCTGAATGAGCGCCATCTCACCGGCCAGCCGGGCGATCGCCTGAAGCGGTGCGGGCGTGGCGTCGGCGGGCGGCGGGAAGTTCCGCGCGAACCGGCGCCGCACACCGTCGTTGGTCATCTCGTAGGCGGTCTCCAACGCGTCCTGCAACTCGCCGCGGGGGACGATCGCGGGCTTGGCTCGCCACTCGGCGACCGTGCGCGGGGCCACGCCCAGGTGCTCGGCGAACCGCTCGTTCGACAGCCGCATGGCGTCCTGGAGCATCCGGGCGGTGCGGCCCGTCCACTCATCGATCACCAGGTCGCTCATGCCGCCACCTTCTTCTTCCCAGCCTTGGGGCGGACGAGGACGGAGACAGGCATCGAGCGGTTCGCCGCCGCTCCCTGGCCCCGGCACGGCTCGTGCGCCGCGTCCTTGAACGAGGGCGTCCCGCACGTCCCGCAGAACCAGCACGAGTCACCCCAGAACATGTCCTCGCCCCAGTCGTGCGTGGACCACGGGCTACCGGGCGCGTACCGCTCCGGGTTCGGGACCTTCTCCTGCCAGCTCATGCCGTCACCGCCGGAGCCAGCTCGGGGAACGCGCGGTCAGCAGCCCGGTACACAGCCGCGATGAAGTCCGTCACCGAGCCGTCGTCGGCGCTCGTAAAGTACTTGGCCGACTCTTCCAGGTCGAGCACTCCGCACACCCGCAGGTGCACCTCGACGCTCTCGCGGATGAACTCGGGGGTGAGCCCGTCGGCCGGGCCGTAGCCGTCGGCGACGACGAGGTCCACCACGGCGGCGACCATGTCACGGGTGACCGCCATCGGCACGCTGATGGTGAGGGTCGGTGCCTCGCTCACGGCGGGCTTTTCGAGGATGATGCTCATGGTTCCTCTTCTCAGCAGAGGTGGTTCCGACACCCGCCCCGGGGAGCAGCCCGGGGCGGGGCTAGAAGTTGTCGGCCGGCAGTACCGTCCCCGCTAGGCCCGGGGGCGGGCCCGCCAGTAGGCGGTGGGGTCTGAAAGCCCCCCTCACCGCCCGGGATGCAGGGTCGGGCGGATCGGGTAACCGTCAGGCCGCGGGGGCGTACAGCGCCGGGTCGGCGGCGGCGTAGCGGAGCAGCAGCCACGCGAACGGCCACGGCAGCGCATCGGCCTTCCGGCTGTTGCACGGGTCGCAGGCAAGCACGAGGTTCGACTGACGCCAGCCCGGCCACAATCGGCGCGGCACGTAGTGGTCGAGCGTCGCCCCCACCAGGTCCGGGAACGAGCAGCCGCAGTAGAAGCAGCGGGCCCCGTCCCGGGCCGCGATCGCCTTCCGCTGACGCTTCCGGTCCGGGCTGCGGCTCACTGCGCGAGTCCTGTCGCCCGGTCGAGCATGCAGTCCAGCAGCCGGGCCCCGTACCGGTCGCCGTGCCAGCGGGCCTCAACCAGCAGATCCGCCAGCCGATCCGTTGACACCTTCGGCCGGGGCGACCGGGGCGCCGCACCAACGGCAGCGTCCTCGGTTGGCCGTCGCACATTCGCCGCCGTGCCGCTCACCGGTCCACCCCCACGGCCAGACCGGCGACACTGCCGCCAGCCTGCGGGCAGATGGCCAGCGCGTCACCCTTGCGGTAGCCGGGCGTCAGGCACAACACGCACCGGAAGCCACCGCCCTCCACGTTCAGCCAGTCGTGCGCCCACTGGTGGCCGTTCGGGTCAGCCTGCTGGCCAGGGATCACCGCAGGCCCGACCAGAAGCATCGCGCCGCTCATCGCTGGGCCTCCGTCCGGCCGAGGCGGTCGATGACCGTCAACACGGTGCTGATGGCCCGCTCCAGCTCCCCGATGCGGCGGTAGGTCTGCCGCACGTAGGTGCCGTTCTCGGTGGAGCCGAGCACATCGGTGAGAATCTGCACGACCAGGGCGACGGCCTGCGCGTCCAGTACCGGCTGTGTCTCCTGCGCGGTCACGGTCGGCCCCCGCTCTCGATGAGCTCGACCAGAGCCCCGACCGTGTACTCGGCGCGGCCGAGCAGGCGGGCCATGTCGCGCTCGGTGGTCTTGGCCCAGTTGATGCCCTTGAGGTCGGCGACGAGCTGCTTGGCCCGCTCGACCTGTGCCGTCTCGGACGAGGTCAGTTTCCGGGTGCTCATGACCGGCCTCCGTCCTCGGGAGGCTCGAGCATCGCCGTCAGTGCCTGCTCGAACCGGTCGAGACGCTGGAGGCTGCCCCTCGCCGCGTGGATCTCCATGCGGGCAGCACGCGCGAGGTTCAGGAACTCCTCGTCATGCTGCAGCCGCAGACGGGGCGACTTCGGTTGCTCCTCGGCGATGGCCAGCAGGGTGCGGACCATGCCCCGGAGGCTGCCGACCGCGTGCGCGGCAGCCTCCATGTCCCGGAAGTTCACGCCCTCGGTGTCGTCGAGGATCCGCTTGGCCGTCTCCACGGCCGTCCGGTGCGCGCTCACGACTGCTGCGCTTCGATGAGCTGCTGGACCTGGGCGCGCATCTTGGCCAGGTGCGTGGTCGCCTGGTCGATGAACGCCAGCGCGGCCGGGCCCTGAAGGTTGGCGACGTCGCCCTCACCGGTCGCGTCGAAGCCGAGGTAGGGGGCCCCGCGGTCCTCGTCGTTGCAGAACGGCCACTGACGCAGCGAGGTGACCATCACGTCGAACACGCCGTTGAACTCGGGCGCGGCCAGCGCGATCTCCTCTCCCTGGTGGCTGACGTCCTCCAGGAACATGTAGTTCTCGCTGTGAGGGAGGACGCACCAGGCGGGGCAGTCAACGATGACGGCCTGGCCGCGGACGGAAACGGTGACCTTGCCGGACCGGTCGGCCTTCTCGGTGGTGGGCTGCTGCGGGATACCGGAGAGTGCGGCACGCAGCTTCGCCGACGAGACAGCGGAAGGGTTGGTGATGCGTGCGTCTTCACGGCGCACGTCGGTACGATCGCTCATGTCTGGTCCTTTGTGCTTCGCAGGCGGAAGGACTGGCACGGCTTGGTGGTGAGACACCAAGCCGAAACCGGCGGCCCTGCTGGGTGGTGAGACACTCAGCGGGGCCGTTCTTGTGCTCTCGGTGACGACGCTAGCATCATCCACCGGCTTTAGACTAGTCTAGGTGGAAGATTCTTCATCACCGCAGATCGGAGCCCATGAAATGACCGAGGACACATACGAAATCGTGGCCGCGAACCTGCGCGCCGCGATCGACTCTGGCGACTACGCGCCCGGCCAGCAACTGCCGTCAGGCCCCAAGCTCGCTGAGCATTTTGGGGTCCACCGAGGGACCGTCTACAAGGCCCTCGAGACCCTGGCCACTGAGGGATACCTGGCCCTCGAGAAGCGGCGGCCCGCAGTCGTGCGTGAGCGCCCGCGAGAGCGAATGGTGGTCCGGGACCGCGCGGTCTACCGGGATGAGATCGGCTACTTCTTCGACCAGAACGCTAAGTCATGGCGCCCGGTGAAGCCTCCGACGCACAGGATCGGACCGCCGCCGAACCACATTGCGGACGCTCTCGGCACCACCCGCGGCGACAACGTGCTGACCCGCGAACGCGTCATGGCACCCCCCGAGGCGAAGCGCGGTCTTCAGTTGGCCATCAGCTACCTGCCGCTCTGGCTCGTCGCCGAGCTGCCTGTCATCGGGGGCACCGAGACGGGGCCGGGCGGCATCTATGACCGGATCGAAGAGCACTTCGGGCAGCCCATCCACTGGCACGAGACCATCGTGGGGCGGTCGCGCCCGACCACAGCCGAGCAGGTGGCGCTATCTGTGCCAGCCTCGGGAGTCGTGCTCGTCGTGACCCGGGCGGCCGAAGTCGAGCGCGGCGGGAAGGCGCTGACCGTGGAGGTGAACGAGACGAGCATGCCAGCGGAGCAGTTCGCCGTGTCCTACGCGGTCACGAGACACGAGAGTGCGGCGTGGCCGCGCCGGGGATCGTGATGCGCGGCGCGGCCCGTCCGACGTCTCACACTTGTCTCACACGCTCGCACACGTCGGACGGCCACGCCCTCTCTGACCTGCGGTTCAGCGACCGCTACGGGAATGAAAAGGCCAGCATGGAACGAATGTAAACTCTGTGCACGTGACTGCTAAGCCGCGCATCCCGAACGTCCTGGCCGGCCGCTACGCCTCGGCGGAGCTGGCCGTCCTGTGGTCCCCCGAGTACAAGGTGACGCTGGAGCGGCGGCTGTGGCTCGCCGTGCTCCGCGCTCAGAAGGACCTCGGGATCGAGGTGCCGGACGCCGCCCTCGCCGACTACGAGCGGGTCCTGGAGAACGTGGACCTGGCCTCGATCGCCGAGCGCGAGAAGGTCACCCGCCACGATGTGAAGGCCCGGATCGAGGAGTTCAACGCCCTCGCCGGTCATGAGCATGTGCACAAGGGCATGACCTCCCGCGACCTCACCGAGAACGTGGAGCAGCTCCAGATCCGGCTCTCCCTGGAGCTGGTGCGGGACCGCTCGGTGGCCGTACTGGCCCGGCTGGGGAAGCTGGCCGCCGACCACGCCGAGCTGGTGATGGCGGGCCGTTCGCACAATGTCGCGGCGCAGGCCACGACGCTCGGCAAGCGGTTCGCGACCGCGGCGGACGAGCTGCTGGTGGCCTACGGACGGCTGGAGGAGCTGCTCGGCCGCTATCCGCTGCGCGGCATCAAGGGCCCGGTGGGCACCGCGCAGGACATGCTCGACCTGCTGGGCGGGGACACGCAGAAGCTGGCCGAGCTGGAGCGGCGGATCGCCGGCCACCTGGGCTTCGCGCAAGCCTTCACCTCGGTCGGCCAGGTCTATCCGCGGTCCCTGGACTACGACGTGGTCACCGCGCTGGTGCAGCTGGCCGCGGCCCCGTCCTCGCTGGCCAAGACGATCCGGCTGATGGCCGGGCACGAGCTGGTGACCGAGGGCTTCAAGCCCGGCCAGGTCGGCTCGTCCGCGATGCCGCACAAGATGAACACCCGCTCCTGCGAGCGCGTCAACGGCCTCGCGGTGATCCTGCGCGGCTATGCCTCGATGGCCGGGGAGCTGGCGGGCGACCAGTGGAACGAGGGCGATGTGTCCTGCTCGGTGGTGCGCCGGGTCGCGCTGCCGGACGCGTTCTTCGCCTTCGACGGGCTGCTGGAGACCTTCCTGACGGTGCTCGACGAGTTCGGCGCCTTCCCCGCCGTGGTCGCCCGTGAGCTGGACCGCTATCTGCCGTTCCTCGCGACGACGAAGGTGCTGATGGGCGCCGTGCGGGCCGGGGTGGGCCGCGAGGTGGCGCATGAGGCGATCAAGGAGCACGCGGTCGCCGCGGCGCTGGCGATGCGCGAGCGCGGCGCCGAGCGCAATGAACTGCTGGACTCCCTCGCCGCCGATGAGCGGATCCCGCTGGACCGGGCCGCGCTGGAGCAGCTGATGGCGGACAAGCTGTCCTTCACCGGCGCCGCCGCCGACCAGGTCGGCGCGGTGGTGGCCCGGATCGAGGAGGTCGCCAAGCGGCACCCCGAGGCCGCGGCGTACACGCCCGGGTCGATCCTCTGACCCCGGCGGCGAGCCGGTGTCTCCCGTGCTGACGCCCGAGGAGCTGGAGGCCGCCCGCGACCGTCTGGTGCCGGACGTGGTCGCGGACGGCCTGCGGGTGCTGTTCTGCGGTATCAACCCGGGGCTGATGACGGCCGCGACGGGCCACCACTTCGCCCGTCCCGGCAATCGCTTCTGGCCCGTGCTCCACGCCTCGGGCTTCACCCCGCGCCGTCTGGACCCGTCCGAGCAGGCGGAGCTGGTGGACTACGGGCTCGGCATCACCAATGTCGTTTCCCGTGCCAGCGCGCGGGCATCGGAGCTGAGCGAGACCGAGTACCGGGAGGGCGGCCGGATCCTGGAGGAGAAGGTGCTGCGGCTGCGTCCCCGGTGGCTGGCCGTGGCCGGGGTGACCGCCTACCGGATCGCCTTCGGGGACAAGCACGCGACGATAGGCCCGCAGACCAGGACCATCGGCGACACCCGGCTCTGGGCGCTGCCCAACCCGAGCGGGCTCAACGCGCACTGGACGCTCGCGACGATGGCAGAGGAGTTCGGCAGGCTCCGGGCGGCGGCGGAAGCGGAGGGCTGAGCGTCCCCGAGGGACGCGGCCTCGCAGACCGGTAACAGCGCCTCGCGGCATGTCCCGCGGAGCGCTCAGGGCGTGGCCGCGCCGAGGTCGGGATCCTCCGCTATGGCCACCACCAGCTGGAACGGCAGCTCCCGGCCCGCCTGCCCCACCCCCAGCGCGACCCAGCGCCCGTCCGCCCGCCACACGCACAGCTCGGGGACATAGCCGCACAGAACATCCAGCGGGGGCGGCACCGGCTCGCCGATGGCCGAGCGCTCCAGATACCCGGTGAGGTGCAGCACTTCGGGGGCTCCCCACCGTAAGGACAGCACCTGGACGAGCGCGCGCAACTCGGCCTCGAACTCCTCCTCCGCCTCCCGCACCCGGACCGCGTCCGCCTCCCAGAACTCCTCGCTCACCCGGAGATCGGCAACACGGCATCCCGAACCGCGCTGCGCGGGCAGGGCATCGGCACGCAGCCGGTCGATCGTGGCCAGATACCGGGCGGTGGTGCTGCTGGTCATGCTGTCAGTAAACAACGCGGGTCGGACATGTGGCCCTCCGTCAGGGTCCGGGCGTCCGGCGCCGGCTCACGCTCCGCCGCGCGGCGGAGCGGATCCGCCCGCTCCCGAAACGGGGGCCACTCGCCGCCTTGGCCCCCAGCGGCTACGATCCGGCAGACACGGACAGCGAGGGAGGCCGACGACGTGGGGCGGCTCACCGGCGGGGACCCGTCCCTGCTGCGGCGCATCAACTCCGCGGTGGTGCTGCACGCGCTGCGCGCGGCGACGGCGGCCGGATCCGGGGACGGCTCCCGTACGCCCGGGGCCGCGACCCTCACCGATCTCACCCGGGTCACCGGACTGTCCCGGCCGACCGTCGAGGGTGTGATCGACGGGCTGATCGGCAGCGGGCTCGCGGTGGACGTCCCCGCCGAGGAGGGCGGGGTGCGCCGCCAGGGGCGTCCCGCGCGCCGGTTCCGCTTCCGGGCCGAGGCCGGACATCTGCTGGGCATCGAGATAGGGCCGCACCGCGTCGCCGCGCTGCTGTCGGACCTCGACGGGCGGGCGCTCGGCTCGACGGTGCGGGAGGTCTCCGAGAAGGCGTCGGCGGACGAGCGGCTGGAGCGGGTGCGCGGCTCCGTCGCGGATCTGCTGCGACGGGCCGGGGTGGCGCGCCATTCGCTGCGCGCGGTCGGGGTGGGCAGCCCGGGGGTGGTCGAGGACGACGGCTCGGTGCATCTGTGCACGGCCCTCCCGGGGTGGACCGGACTGCGGCTCGGAGAGCGGCTGCGGCGGTCCTTCCGCTGTCCGGTGCTGGTGGAGAACGACGCCAACACGGCGGCGGTGGCCGAGCACTGGAAGGGCGCGGCGCTGGGCTCCGACGATGTGGTGTTCGTGCTGGCCGGGCTGAGTCCGGGTGCCGGATCGCTGATCGGGGGGCGGCTGCACCGGGGGTTCGGGGGCGCGGCCGGGGAGATCGGCGCGCTGCATCTGCTGGGCCGGGAGGCGACCCCGGAGGAGGTGCTGTCCACCACCGGGGAGCCGCTGAACCCGCTGGACGAGGCGCAGGTGGCCGGGGTCTTCGCACGGGCCCGGGAAGGGGACGCGCGGGCGCGCGCCGCCGTCGACCGCTTCGTCCGGCGGCTGGTGCACGATGTGGCAGCGCTCGTGCTGGCGCTGGACCCCGAGGTCGTGGTGGTGGGCGGCTGGGCCGCGGGTCTTGCCGGAATGCTGGAGCCGCTGCGCGAGGAGCTGGCCCGCTACTGTCTGCGGCCGCCGCACGTGGCGCTGTCGCTGCTGGGTGAGGCGGCGGTGAGCACGGGCGCGCTGCGGCTGGCCCTGGACCATGTGGAGGCGGAGCTGTTCGCGGTGGAGGGCACAGTCACGGCCCGCCGCGCAGGTCCCTGACCGGCGGCGGGTGGCGAGCGCTCAGCCCGCCAGCAGCTCCTCGGAGTCGTGCGGATCGCCGAAGGTGAGACGGCAGGTGTCGGCTCGGTAGGTGGCCACGGCGACGGCGACGGTGCGCCCGGCCGCGACATAGCGGGTGGTGACCACGAGCACGGGGGCACCGGGCAGCCGGTCCAGCTCCTTGGCGTCATCCGCTCGGGCCGAGCCGAGCTCGACGGACCGCTCCCGTCCCTCCAGCGCCAGACGGCGTAGCTCGCGCAGCACGGCGCGGGCGCGGGCCAGCCCGCTGGGGGTGTCGATGGCGGCGAGGCCGGGCACGGACTCGGCCGGGACGTAGAGCAGCTCGGCGGCGAGCGGCAGCCCCTGGCCGATCCGGGTGCGCCGGACGCGGTGCACGGGGGTGTCGGGGTCGGTCTCGAGCAGCCGGGCGACGGCGGCCGGGGGCACCGCCTCGACGCTGTCGACGGACTGCCAGGCGTCGGCGCCGCCGTCGGTCCAGCCGTGGGTGGAGTCGCCGACGGCCACGCCCACGCGGGGCGGGGCGACGGTGGTGCCGACACCGCGGCGCCGCTGGAGCCTGCCTTCCAGCTCGAGCTGTTCCAGGGCCTGGCGGAGGGTGGCGCGGGCAACACCGAAACGGGCCGCGAGCTCACGCTCGTTGGGCAGGATCTCCCCGACGGCGAACTCGGTGTCCAGCGCGTCACTCAGCACGGTCTTCAGGTGCCAGTACTTGGGCTCCGGCACCGATTCCAGGTCCGTGGTCCCCACCCTGTCCCCCTGTTCTCCGCACCGGCTTGTGCGTGCTCACCGGTATATGCGTGCTTCTTTATTAAAGGTTGTTGCAGTATCAATGCGACCATAAGGCGGCCTGCGTACTTGGTCAAGACCAATCCTCGATCAGCTAGGGTCGGTGATCACTGGATCCGACAGCCGGACCAGGGCGCAACACGGGGCGGGAGCGGGACGATGGACCAGGTCACGGTGGTCACCGGCGGCAGCCGTGGAATCGGGGCGGCGGTGGCCGTACGGCTCGCCCGCACCGGGCACCACATCGCCATCGGCTACGAGCGCGCGCGGGACGCGGCCGAGCGCAGCGCGGCGGCGGTGCGGGCCGAGGGGGTCTCCGCGGTGGTCGTCCAGCTGGACACCAGCGTCGAGGACCAGGTCGAGGCGCTGTTCGACATCGCCCGGAAGGAGCTGGGCCCGATCACCGGGCTGGTCAACAACGCCGGGATCACCGGGCCTCTGGGCCGGTTCACCGAGACATCGCCCGAGGTCATGCGCCGGGTGGTGGACGTCAATGTGACCGGCGCGCTGCTGTGCGCGCGGCGGGCGGCCCGCGAGATGTCCACCCGCCTCGGCGGCCAGGGCGGCGCCATCGTCAACATCTCCTCGGGCGCGGCGACCACCGGCAGCCCTGGGGAGTACGTCCACTACGCGGCCGGCAAGGCGGCCGTGGACACCATGACCGTGGGGCTGTCCAAGGAGCTGGCCGGGGAGGGCATCCGGGTCAACTCGGTCCAGCCCGGGATGACGTTGACCGATATCCACGCCCAGATGGGCGACCCGGAGCGGCCGTGGAAGGGCGCGGGCCGGGTGCCGATGGGACGGCCCGGTGAACCGGAGGAGATCGCGGGTGCGGTGGCGTGGCTGCTCTCGCCGGACGCGTCGTACACCACCGGCGCGATCCTGCGGGTCGCGGGCGGGATGTGAGGGAGACGCCCCGACGGCCGGCCGCGCTCAGCGGGCGAACGCGGCCAGCTTGTCGGGGTTGCGCACGATGTAGATCGACTGGATCCGGCCGTCCGCCACATCGAGGCTCCACACCGAGTCCGGCACCCCGCGCGAGAGCAGCAGCACCCCCGGCCCGCCGTTGATCTCCGTGAAGACCAACTCCGGCTCCTCCATGGGCTGCTGGGAGATGGCGACCAGGAAGCGCCCGATCTTGTCGGCCGTCTCCAGCACCCGCAGCGGCGCCTTGGCCTTGCCGCCGCTGTCGCCGACCAGCCGGGCGTCCGGGGCGAGCAGCGCGAGGAGCTGCTCGATGTCCCCGCCGGTGGCGGCGGCCAGGAACTTCTCGGTCAGCTCCCGCTGTTGCTCCGGGTTCACCTCGAAACGCGGTCGGCGCTCCTCCACATGGCGCCGGGCCCGGCCGGAGAGCTGCCGTACCGCCGCCTCGCTGCGGTCCAGCGTCTCGGCGATCTCGCCGTACGGAAAGCCGAACGCCTCGCGCAGCACGAACACCGCGCGCTCCAGGGGCGACAGCGACTCCAGGACGACCAGCACCGCGAGCGAGACCGTCTCCGAGAGCAGGGTGCGCTCGGCGGCGTCCGGGGCGGTGTGGCCGAGATCGGTGGCCATCGGCTCGGGCAGCCACGGGCCGACGTAGGACTCCCGGCGGGAGGTGATCTGGCGCAGCCGGTCGATGGCGAGCCGGGTGGTGATCCGCACCAGGAAGGCGCGCGGATCGCGCACCTGCTCGCGGTCGGCGCCGGACCAGCGCAGCCAGGTCTCCTGGACGATGTCCTCGGCGTCCGCGACGCGGCCGAGCATGCGGTAGGCCACTCCGGTCAGAACGGAACGGTGCGCTTCGAAGTCGTCGGTCGCGGTGTCGGTGGCCACGGTCCCATCCCACCCGACGCGGCACGGGTTGTCCAGGCGGATCGATCACAGCCGCCCACCAGGTCTACCCGACGGTAACTCGTGCTGACATGCTGTCTCATGCGCCTGCCCGGCAGATCATGACGAGCCGACCCGAGGAGCCCTCCATGGCCGCGACCCTCTCCTTCCCCGTCGACACCCCCGGCGGCCCCCGCACCGCCCGGGTGGTCCACGAGCGGCGGGGCACGGGGCGCCCGCTGGTGCTGCTGCACGGCATCGGCCACCACTGGCAGGCATGGGAACCGGTGCTGGACATCCTCGCGGTGGAGCGCGATGTCATCGCCGTCGACCTGCCCGGTTTCGGCGCCTCTCCCGCACTGCCGGACGGCGTTCCGTACAGCCTGGAGGGCGTGGTGCCGGTGCTGGGGGCGCTCTTCGAGGCGCTGAGCGTCGACCGCCCCGATGTCGCCGGGAACTCGCTCGGCGGGCTGCTCGCCCTGGAGCTGGGCCGGGTCGGTCTCGTGCGGTCCGTCACCGCGCTCTCCCCGGCACGGTTCTGGAACGAGGCCGAGCGCCGCTATGCCTTCGGGGTGCTGAGCGCGATGCGGATGGGCGCGCGGCGGCTGCCGCTCCCGCTGGTGGAGCGGCTGGCCCGCAGCGCTGCCGGGCGGGCGGCGCTCACCGGCACCATCTACGCCCGCCCCGGGCGGCGTTCCCCCGAGGCGGTGGTGGCCGAGACCCGGGCGCTGCGCGAGGCGGTGGGCTTCGAGGCGACGCTCGCGGCCGGGGGCGCCGGGCTGTTCACCGGGGATGTGGCCGATGTGCCCGTCACCATCGGCTGGGGGTCGCGCGACCGGCTGCTGCTGCGCCGTCAGGGGGTGCGCGCCAAGCAGGTGATCCCGGGGGCGCGGCTGGTGCGGCTGCCCGGCTGCGGACATGTCCCGATGAGCGATGACCCGGCGCTGGTGGCCCGCGTGATCCTGGACGGCAGCCGCTGACCGCAGGCCGCCGGCCGAAGGCCCCGAGGGGGATCCTCCGGCGCCGCCCGCTTCCCCGGCACGGGGGCCGGCTGTTCACTGTCCGTTCGGGCACGGGGCACCTCGCACCGATAGCAACGAGAGTGGCACAGCGGCACTGTGGCAACGCACGGCACAGCGGCTCTTCGAATCACACGGGAGGTTCCACATGATGCGGGATTCCGGCGGGCGGATGGGGCGACGGGCGGTACTACGGGGTTCGGCGGCCGCCTCGGCGGCACTCACCCTGCCCACCATGGCACCGGCCGCGCCCGCCCAGGCGCTGTCCGGACGGCCGGACGCCCGGTGGGGCGTCCAGGTGGGCGATGTGACCATGTCGTCCGGACTGGTGTGGGTACGCTCCGACCGCCCGGCCCGAATGATCGTCGAGACCTCCGCGACCGAGTCCTTCACCCGGCCCCGGCGCTGGCAGGGCCCCCTGGTGGGCCCCGGCACCGACTTCACCGGCCGGACGGCGCTGCGCGGGCTGCCGTCCGGCAGCCAGGTGCACTACCGGGTGCTGCTCGCCGACCCCGACGATCCGCGCCGCACCGGTGAGCCGGTGTACGGCACGTTCCGTACCGTGTCCGAGAGCCGCCGCGACGGGGTGCGCTTCGTCTGGTCCGGCGATCTGGCCGGCCAGGGCTGGGGCATCAACCCCGATCACGGCGGCTTCCGCATCTTCGAGGAGATGCGCCGCCGGAACCCGGACTTCTTCCTGTGCAGCGGTGACAACATCTACGCCGACGGCCCGTTGACCGAGAGCGTCACCCTGCCGGACGGTTCCACCTGGCGGAACGTGGTCACCCCGGAGAAGACCAAGGTGGCCGAATCCCTCGACGAGTTCCGCGGCGCCTTCCGCTACAACCTGCTGGACACCGCTCTGCGCCGGTTCCACGCCCAGGTGCCGACGATCACCCAGTGGGACGACCACGAGGTGCTCAACAACTGGTACCCGGGCGAGATCCTCACCGACGCGCGCTACACCGAGAAGAACGTGGACGTGCTGGCGGCGCGCGCCCGGCAGGCGTTCGCCGAGTACTTCCCCATCGGCACCCTGCGCCCCGACGGCGAGGGCCGGGTCTACCGGGTGCTGCGCCACGGCCCGCTGCTGGATGTCTTCGTCCTGGACCTGCGCACCTACCGCAACGCCAACTCGCCCGGCCGCCAGCCGGAGGACACCCAGGGAGCCCTGGGCGCGGAGCAACTGGCCTGGCTCAAGCGGGAGCTGTCGCGGTCGCGGGCGGTGTGGAAGGTGATCGCCTCCGATATGCCGCTGGGCCTGGTGGTGCCGGACGGAAGCACCGACATCGAGGCCGTGGCACAGGGCGACCCGGGCGCACCGCTGGGCCGTGAGCTTCAGGTGGCCGAATTGCTGCGGCACATCAAGCACGGCAAGATCACCGGCACCGTGTGGCTGACGGCCGATGTGCACTCCACACACGCCCATCACTACGACCCCTCACGGGCGGCGTTCAAGGACTTCGCCCCGTTCTGGGAGTTCGTCTCCGGGCCGTTGAACGCGGGCGCCTTCCCCGCGGTGAACCTGGACGGCACCTTCGGACCCGAGCGGTCCTTCGTCAAGGCGCCGACCCGGGCGAACGTCTCGCCCGCCGAGGGCTTCCAGTTCTACGGCGAGGTGGACATCGACGGGGACAGCGGGGAGATGACCGTCCGGCTGCGCGAGGACGGCGGACAGGTGCTGTTCACCAAGGTGTTGCGGCCGGGTCTGGTCGGTCAGTAGCCCTCCCGGCGGTACGCCGCGCGGTGCGCCCGCCGCGCGGCGTACGGTACGGACATGACGTCCACCGGCGGCCCGGGCACTCCCGCCTCCCGGCTCACCTATCCGGAGTTGGGCGCCACCCGGCGGTGGCCGCTGCCGGGCGGCTATCACCAGCTGCGGGTGCGCACCGCCGTCGGCCACGGGCCCGCGGTGTTCGAGCGGGCCGGGCAGGCAGTGCTGGACTGGCGGATGCACCGGGCGGTCGGGGTCTCCATCCGCTCCTCGGAGCCGGTCGCCACCCCGGGGCGGCCGGTCGTGGTGGGCCTGGGCGTCGGGCGGCTTCGGCTGCGGGCGCCCTGCGAGGTGGTGTGGACGGTCGCGGACGGGTCCCGCACCGGCTTCGGCTACGGCACGCTGCCGGGCCATCCGGAATGCGGTGAGGAGTCGTTCGTCGTGGGTCTGGAATCGGACGATTCGGTGGTGCTGACGGTGACGGCGTTCAGCCGCCCGGTGGCGTGGTACACGCGGATGGCGGGTCCGCTGGTGCCCGTCCTCCAGCGGGCGTACGCACGGCGCTGCGGCCGGGTGCTGCGGCGACTGGCAGCCGCGTAAGCGGAACTACCACCTTCAAAGGTTTGATTTCGGACAAAATAACTTTCTCATCCCAGAACATCACTTAACCCTCCGGACACATCGTGTTCGTGATCAGGCAACACCCTTGCGCGAAGGTGTTTTCCATGACCTCTCGAGCGAACGTCCCACGCCCTTCCCGCCGCTTCCGTCACTGGCGGCGTGAACTGGTGGCAATGGCCGCCCTGTTCACCGCGGTGGCGGTCGCCGACACCGCGGCCGGCACGGTCGTCCACGGCCCGGACGGGCCGCTGCTGCTCATCACGTCATCCGTGACCCTGCTCGCCATGACCGCCTTCCACCTATGGTGGTCACGACGCCATGGCCATACGCCGCCGGACGACTCACCCCCGCCCGCGGACGGCGCGCGGACCGCCGCCCCCGCGGGCACCCCGGAGACCGAACGGCCGGAAGCCACCGCGCTGTGGCGGATGCGCACCACCGTCCAGGACGAGCCCGGCACCCTGGCCGCGCTGTGCGCGGCGCTGGCCGGACACCGGGTCGACATCCTCGCCCTCCAGACCCATCCGCTCGGCGACGGAACGGTGGACGAATTCCTGCTGCGCTCCCCCGAGACGCTGGCCGCCGCAGAGCTGACCCGCGCGGTCGCGGCAGCGGGCGGCAGCGACACCTGGATCGAACGGGCCGACACCCACGATCTGGTGGACGCCCCCACCCGGGTACTGACCCTGGCCACCCGCACCGCGCTGGACGGCGCGGAACTCCCGCTGGCCCTCAGGCAGTTGCTGGGCCGCTGCACCATCCACTCACTGCCCGCGAAATCCCTCACCGGCCGCCCTCTGGACGGCACCCCACCGGTCGAAGGGGCGCTGGAGGAGACCGTGATGCGGCTGCGCGATCCGTCCGGTGGCGCGATCACCATCGAGCGGCCGTATCTGCCGTTCACCCCGACGGAGTTCGCCCGGGCCCGCGCCCTGGTGGAGCTGGACGCGCGGCTCGGCCCGCGCGTCCCGCACCGCAGCGATGTGCTGACCCTGCCCGAGGGCAACGAGATCACCGTGCGCCGCGCGGACACCGGCGATCTGCCCGCTGCCCGCGCGATGCACGGCCGCTGCTCCTCCGCGACGCTCGGTCTTCGCTACCACGGCCCGATCGGCGATGCCGACCGGTATCTGAACCATCTGCTCAGCCCCCGCTTCGGCCGGACGCTGGCCGCCTACACCGCCTCCGGGCGGCTGGTGGCCCTCGGCCATCTGCTGTGGGACGGGGACGAGACCGAGGTCGCGCTGATCGTCGAGGACGACTGGCAGCGGCGCGGTGTCGGCGGCCGACTGCTGCGACGCCTGATCGCGATGGCCGCCGAGACCGGATGCGAGAGCGTCTACGCCGTCACCCAGTCCGCCAACACCGGCATGGTGGCGGCCATGCGCTCCCTGGAACTGCCGCTGGACTACCAGATCGAGCAGGGCATTCTGGTGATCACCGCCCGGCTCCGCCCGGTACCGGCGTCCGCTCCGGCTCCGACGCCGCTTCCGGCGCCCGCCCGGCCACACGGCCACTGAGCGCCCGGTCCAGATCGGCCCACAGGTCCTCGACGTCCTCCAGGCCGACCGACATCCGCAGCAGCCGGTCGCTGATCCCGTTCGAGTGCCGGTCTCCCTCGGCCACGATGCGGTGGCTGATGGAGGCGGGGTGCTGGATCAGGGTGTCGACACTGCCGAGGCTGACCGCCGGGGTGATCAGCCGGACCCCGGCGATCACCTCGTGCGGGTCGCCGTGGGTCTCGAAGGCCACCATCGCGCCGCCCAGCCGCGGATAGTGGACCCGCTCCACCCGCGGGTCGGCGGCCAGCCGCCGGGCCAGCTCCGCGGCGGTCGCCGAGGCCGCCCGCATCCGCACCGGCAGCGTGGACAGACCGCGCAGCAGCAGATAGCCCGCGAGCGGATGGAGCACCCCGCCGGTCGCGAACCGCACCTGGCGCAGCGACCGCGCGAACTCCTCGTCACAGGCGATGACCCCGCCGAGCACATCGCCGTGCCCCCCGAGGTACTTCGTCGCGCTGTGCAGGACCACGTTCGCGCCCTGTTCGGCCGGGCGCTGGAGGACCGGGGTGGCGAAGGTGTTGTCGGCGAGCAGCGGCACCGTGCCGCAGGAGTGGGCGATGGCCCGCAGATCGAGCTCGCGCAGGGTCGGGTTGGCCGGGGACTCGACCACCACCAGACCGGTGTCCGGGCGGATGGCCTCCGCCACTCCGGCCGGATCCACCCAGGTCACCTCGGTGCCCAGCAGCCCGGCATCCAGCAGATGATCACTGCATCCGTACAGCGGACGGACCGCGATCACATGCCGCAGCCCCTGGGCCACCCGCACCAGCAGACAGGCGCTGAGCGCCGCCATTCCGCTGGCGAACGCGACGGCGCTCTCGGTGCCCTCCAGCCGGGCGAGGGCGGTCTCGAAACGGGCGACGGTCGGGTTGTCGAGCCGGGCGTAGACGGGCGGGCCGTCCGGCCGGGCGCCGGTGGTGGCGAAGTCGTCGATCCGGGCGGCCTCCTGGCGGCTGTCGTACGAGGGGTAGGTTGTCGACAGGTCCAGCGGCACGGCGTGCAGTCCCATGGCCGCGAGGTCCTCGCGACCGGCGTGGACGGCCTCGGTGGCGAGTGCGTGGCTCCCGCCGTTCCGCATGCTCTCCGTGAAGTCCATGGATGAAGGGTGAACAAGCACCGATTCAATCCGACTGATGTTCGTGCTACGTTCGGCCGATGGCCGAAACTGTCGCTCTCGATCCGGTGGATCTCCAGATTCTGCGGCTCTTGCAGAACGACGCCCGGACCACCTATCGCGACCTCGCAGCACAGGTGGGTGTCGCCCCCTCGACCTGTCTGGACCGGGTCACCCGGCTGCGACGGTCAGGAGTGATTCTCGGCCATGAGCTCCGGCTCGACCCCGCCAAGCTGGGGCGCGGCCTGGAGGCGCTGCTCTCGGTACAGCTGCGACCGCACCGCCGTGAGCTGGTCGGACCGTTCGTCGAACGGATCCGGGCGCTGCCCGAGTCCCGGGCGCTGTTCCACCTCGCCGGACCCGAGGACTATCTGGTGCATGTCGCGGTCACCGACACCGCCGATCTCCAGCGGCTGGTGCTGGACGAGTTCACCTCACGCCGCGAGGTGGCCCGGGTGGAGACCCGGCTGATCTTCCAGCAGTGGGAGTGCGGGCCGATACTGCCCCCCGCTCACGGTGGCCCATCGGCCGGCTAGAGACCCATCCGGCCACCTGGACCGGCGGGTTCAGGCATGTCACGGATAATGCTGCTGACGCCGTGGCCCCGCTCGTACGAGGATGGCCGCATGTCCGACACCAAGAGCGCTCCGCTGCCCCGTGACGTCGCCGACGCCTATGTCGACGCCTTCATCGAACTCGACCCGATCACCGGCACCTACATGGGCGTTCCCGAGAGCTCCCGCCGCCTCCCGGACTTCTCCCCGGACGGCGCCGAGGCCCTCGCCGACCTGGCCCGCACCACCCTGGACCGGCTGACCGAGGCCGAGGCGCGGCCCGGCGCGGACAGCGACGCCGAGCGGCGCTGCGCCCGGCTGCTGCGGGAGCGGCTGACCGCCGAGCTCGCCGTGCACCACGCCCACGAGGGGCTGCGCGCCGTCAGCAATCTGCACTCCCCGCTCCACTCGGTGCGCGGCATCTTCACCGTGATGCCCACCGGGACCGAGGACGACTGGGCGGCCGTCGCGGCCCGGCTGCGCGCCGTACCGGCCGCGCTCGAGGGCTACCGCGCCTCGCTCGCCGAGGGGCTGCGCCGGGAGCTGCCCGCCGGACCCCGGCAGGTGGCCACCGTGCTGGAGCAGCTGACGGAGTGGATCGGCACCGACGGCGGCTGGTTCGCGGAGTTCACCGCGGGCGGCCCGAAGGAGCTGCGCGAGGAGCTGGACGAGGCGGCGGCGGTGGCCACCGGCGCACTGGTCACCTTCCGCGACTGGCTGCGCGATGGGTACGCCCCGGCCATCGAGGGCGCCCCGGACGTCGTCGGGCGCGAGCGCTACCGCCGCTGGGTCCGGCTGTGGAACGGCACCGACCTCGACCTGGACGAGGCGTACGCCTACGGCTGGTCGGAGTTCCACCGCATCCACGCCGAGATGCGTACCGAGGCCGAGAAGATCCTCCCCGGCGCCACCCCGTGGGAGGCGCTGCGCCACCTCGATGAGCACGGCACCCATATCGAAGGCGTCGAGGAGACCCGGGTCTGGCTCCAGGAGCTGATGGACGAGGCCATCGAGAAGCTGGACGGCACCCACTTCGACCTGGCCGAGCGGGTCAAGCGGGTCGAGTCGATGATCGCCCCGCCCGGCGGTGCCGCGGCGCCGTACTACACCCAGCCGTCGGTGGACTTCTCCCGCCCCGGCCGGACCTGGCTGCCCACCATGGGCGAGACCCGCTTCCCGGTCTACGACCTGGTCTCCACCTGGTACCACGAGGGTGTCCCGGGCCACCACCTCCAGCTCGCCCAGTGGACCCACGTCGCCGATCAGCTCTCCCGCTACCAGGCGACCGTCGGCATGGTCAGCGCCAACGCCGAGGGCTGGGCACTGTACGCGGAGCGGCTGATGGACGAACTGGGCTTCCTCTCCGACGCGGAGCGGCGGCTGGGTTACCTGGACGCGCAGATGATGCGGGCGCTGCGGGTGATCGTCGACATCGGGATGCACCTGGAGATGGAGATCCCCGCCGACTCCCCCTTCCACCCCGGCGAGCGGTGGACCCCGGAGCTGGCGCGGGAGTTCTTCGGTCTGCACTGCGGCCGCCCCGCCGAATTCCTCGACAGCGAGCTGGTGCGCTACCTCGGTATGCCGGGCCAGGCCATCGGCTACAAGCTCGGCGAGCGCGCCTGGCTGACGGGCCGCGAGGCGGCCCGCAAGGCCCACGGCGACGCCTTCGACGCCAAGAAGTGGCATATGGCGGCGCTGTCGCAGGGATCGCTGGGGCTGGACGACCTGGTCGAGGAGCTGTCGGCGCTGTGACATCCGGGCGGGACGCGTAGCCGGAAGGGGCGGCCGGGCCGGGAAACGGTTTGTGGCCGGGCCGCCCCTCTTCCTAGGGTCCGCCTCATGGGCCCCGTCTTCCTCTTCTCCCGCGATCCGCTCACGCCCCGCCGTGTCGACCCCGAATTCGCCGACGAGGCGCGGGCGGTGCGAGCGGCGGGAGCGACCGTCACCCTGATCGACCACGAGGCCCTGGTGTCCGGGGACGCGACGGGCGCGGTGGCCCGGGTACCGCGGGAGACCGGGCCCGCCTGGTACCGCGGCTGGATGCTGCCGGGCGATCGCTACGCCGAGCTGGCCACCGCTCTCGCCGAGCGCGGCCGGACCCTGCTCACCTCGCCCGAGCGGTATCGCACCGCGCATGAACTCCCTGGCTGGTACGCGGTCTTCGCGCCCCTGACCCCGCCGAGCGCCTGGCTGCCCACCGCGCCGGGCCACACGCCGGCGGAGTCAGAACTCGCCCGGATGGCCGCTCGGCTCGGTGGTGCGGGCCCGGTCGTGGTGAAGGACTGGGTCAAATCCCGCAAGCACGAGTGGGACGAGGCGTGTTATGTCCCCGAGACGGCCGACACCGGCCGCCTCGCCGCCGTGGTCGCCCGCTTCGTGGAGCTCCAGGGCGACTTCCTCACCGGGGGTGTGGTGCTGCGCCGCTTCGAGCACTACCAGCCGGTGGGTGAGGCGCGCGTCTGGTGGCTCGACGGCGAGCCGGTGCACATCGGCCCCCACCCCGACTCCCCCGCGCTGCGCCCCGCCCCGGACCTGACGGATGTCGGTCCGGCGGTCAGGGAGTTGGGCTGCCGCTTCATCACCACGGATCTCGCGCTGCGTGAGGACGGCCGGTGGCGTGTGGTGGAGGTCGGGGACGGGCAGGTCAGCGGTCTGCCCCGGGACACCGACCCACAGCCCCTGTTCACGGCCCTGGCAACGGCCGCCGCCCGCTGAGCCCCGCCGGTCTCGTGCACTGACGGGCCCCGCCGCGCACCGCCGACCGGGGCGGCCAGGGACGCGGCGCGCCCGCCCGAGCAGGACGTCATGAGCCCGCACGCGGCGGACGGAAGGATCGGCGCCGCGCAGGAACGCCATGGGCGCGGGTGCGGCGGGCCTGCCGAGCCGCGGGCTGGGGCGGCTGCGGTCGACCGGCCGTGCTCAGATGCCCGCCGCCGTGTGGTGACGCACGGCCGATCCGCGGCGGCCCTTGACGACCTCCAGCCGCGCCGGGATCCGCTGGCGCAGATCGGCGACATGGCTGACGATGCCAACCGTGCGGTCGCGCTCGCGGAGCGAGTCCAGGACGTCCAGGACCTCGTCGAGGGTCTGCTCGTCCAGGCTGCCGAAGCCCTCGTCGATGAAGAGGGTGTCCAGGCGGACCCCGCCCGCCTCGTCCGTGACGACGTCGGACAGCCCCAGCGCCAGCGCGAGCGAGGCGAAGAAGGTCTCTCCGCCCGAGAGGGTGGCGGTGTCCCGCTCCCGGCCCGTCCAGGCGTCGATGACGTGCAGTCCGAGGCCGGACCTGCCGCGGCCGCTGGAGCGGGCGTCGGAGTGGACCAGGGTGTAGCGCCCGGCGGACATCCGCGCCAGGCGTACGCTCGCCGCCGCCGCGACCTGCTCCAGGCGGGCGGCGAGCACATACGCCTCGAGCCGCATCTTGCGTTCGTTGTCGGCGGCGGTGCCCGCCGTGAGCGTGGCGAGGCGGGCGACGCGGTCGTACTCCTCGCGCAGCGGGGCGATGCGGCGGGCGTCGGCGACCGCCTGTTCCGACAGCGCGTCCAGGTCCACACAGCGGGCGCGAGCCGCGGCGTCCGCGGCCGAGACATCGCGCAGCGCCCGGGTGGCCGCCTCCGCGGCGGCGCGTGCCGACGCCGGGTCGGCGGGTGGCGTCCGCGCGGCGGCCAGCACCCGTTCGTCGGCCAGTTCCGCCGCGACGGCCGCGGACTCCGTCTGCCACTGCTCGATACGCAGCCGCGCCTCGCGCTGCCGCTCGGGCGACAGGACGGCACTCGCGGCGGCCTGGGGGGTGTCGAAACCCGCGCGGTACGCGGCGTCGGCGAGCCGGGCGTCGGACTCCTTCAGCCTGCGCGCGGCGGATTCGGCCGCGAGCGCCGCCTCGGCGGCGCGTGCGAGCAGCCCGGCCTGCCGCTCCAGCCGCCCGGCGCGCTCCGCCACGGTGGCGGCACCGTCCCGGGCCTGCTCCAACTCGGTGAGCAGCGTGGCGCGTTCACGGAGCAGTGCCTCGCGGTGCGAGGTGCGCGCGGAGGCCCGGCGGTCGGCCTCCTGCCGCTGGTCGAGCCGCCGTTCGTACTCGCGCTCGGCCCGGTCCAGGGCCTCCCGGGCGGGATGGCCGTCCGCCGCCGCGTCGCGGGCCCCGGCGAACGCCGACCGCACCTCGGCGACGGCGCGGGCGAGTTCACCGGCCTCGCCGCCCTCCGCGGTGGCCTCGGCACCCGCGAGGGTTTCGCGCAGCCCGTGCAGGACACGCTCGGCCTCCTCGCGGTGCGCCTCGGCCCGCTGGTACTCCTCCAGCGCGGTTTCCTCGGCGGCCCGGTCGACATGTCCGTCCCCGGGGCGCGCCGGGTCCGGGTGTTCGGCCGATCCGCACACCGCGCAGGGCTCCCCCGCCCGTAGCCCGGCGGCGAGTTCGGCGGCGATTCCGCGCAATCGCCGCTCCTTGAGGTCGAGCCAGGTCCGCTGTGCGGCGGTGGCGCGCTCCCGGGACCGGAGCCGGTTCTCCCGCGCCTCCTCGGCCTCCCCGGTGAGCCGGTCCCGCTGCTGGGCCGCCTCCAACCGCCGTTCGGCGGGCTCGATCTGCCCACGGAGCTGTTCGGCCCGGGTGGCGGCTTCCTGAGCGGTGTCGATACGCCGCTGATGCGCCGCGCGGACCATCTCCCACCCGGCGAGCCAGTCGGCGGCCTCGGCGAGCGCCTCGTCGTCGGCGCGCGCCTCCCGGTCGAGAGCGGCGATCTCGTCGGCCACGGCTTCGGCCCGCCGCTCACCGCGCCGTGCTGCGGCCAGGGACCCGAGCTCTTCGCGCAGCCGCCGCTCCACCCGTGCCAATGAGGCGGCGTCCGCCTCGGAGAGGGGGGAGGGGACACGGTGGTCGTCGGCCGAGGCGGACGGGGATCGTCGATCGGCGTCTTCCGGGCTCGTCCCGGTACCGCCCCCGGTGGTCGCCGTACCAGCCGCCGCCCGGGGCGCGTCGGACCGGCCCTCCGGCGCATCGGCGATGCGCCGCGACGCGTCGGCGGCGGCCACCGCCTCAGCCGCGAACTCACCCTCGTCCGGCGGGCGTTGGCCGGGAATCTCGGAGGTGGCGGAGCGGCGGAGTGGCGCCGTCAGGGCGTCGAGGCCCGGCTCGGCGGCGAGGTGGGCGCGGGCGGCACGTTCGGCGGAGACGGCGGCGCGGTGCTCGTGTTCGGCGGCGGCGCGCAGTTCGAGGGCGGGGGCGACCGCGTCGGCCGCGCGGGCCCGCTCCAGCCGCTGGTGCACCATGTCGCGCTCGGCCCGCTGTCGTTCGAGGTCGTCCGCGCGACGCCGAGCCTCGGCGTGGCGGTGCTGCAACTGGGCTCGTTCGCGCTCGGCGTCGGCCGCGCGCTGAGCCGCGTCATGGGCGTCCTCGGCGGCCCGCACCGCGGCGAGCGCGATGTCGCGCTGCTCGCGGGCGCCGGTGCGGGCGAGGGCGGCCCACTCCAGGACCGCGTCGGCCAGCCCCGGTGCGCCGGGGGCGAGTTCGGGGAGCGGCCGGCGCTCGAGGTCGGGGGCGGCTCCCGCCGCCTGTGCCATCCGGTGGGCGAGCGCGAGAAGCCGTTCGTCACCGCCGATGACCCGCTTCTCGGCGGCCCGGCGCAGCTCCGCGAGCCGTTCCTCGACGGCGGCGAAGCGACCGGTGTCGAACAGCCTGCCCAGCAGCTTGCCGCGCGCCATCTCGTCCGCGCGCAGAAAGCGCGCGAAATCGCCCTGCGGCAACAGCACCACCTGGCAGAACTGCTCCCGGCTCATACCGAGCAGCTGCCCGATCTCCTCGCCGATCTCCTGGTGCGAGCGGCTGAGCGCCTTCCACTCGCCGATGCCCCCGCCGGGCCCCGTCCCGGGAACGTACTCGCGCAGCAGGCTCTGTGCCTTGCTCCGGGTGGTGCCGGTGCCCCGCTTCTTGGGACGGGGCTGCTCGGGGCTCCGGGTGATCTCCAGGCGCCGTTCGGCGACGGTGAGTTCGAGGACGACCTCGGTCGGGGTGAACGGATCGGCGTGGTCGCTGCGCAGGGACGGCCCGCTGCCCTGCCGGGCCCCGGGCACCTGCCCGTACAGGGCGTAGCAGACGGCGTCGAGGACGGAGGTCTTGCCCGCGCCGGTCGGGCCGTGGAGCAGGAAAAGCCCGGCGGCGGACAGTTCGCCGAAGTCGACCTCCTGGGTGCCGCCGAAGGGGCCGAAGGCGGTGACGGACAGCCGGTGCAGCCTCATCGCGCCACCTCCGCGCCGCCGCGCCCCGTTCCCCGCCCGGCGCCGCTCTCTTCGGTCCGTACGGCTTCGAGCGCGTCGCCGAGCACCGTGCGCTCCGCCGCGTCCGGGCCGCGTCCACCGCGCACATGGGCCACGAAGTCCTCGGCGATCTGCTGGTCGCCGCGGCCGCGCAGGCGCCGGGCGTAGGAGGCGAGCGGGTCCTCGGGGGACCGCTCGGGGTCGAAGGCGAGGGCGAGGACATGCGGGAAACGCCGCGTCAGCCGGGCCATCGGCTCCTGCGGACGGACGGCGTCGGTGAGCGTCGCCTCGACCCAGGCGTGCTCGTGCCGGGCGAGGCCGGGGTCGGCGAGCAGGTCCTCGATACGGCCGCGGATCCGGGCCAGCGGCCGGGGTACGGGGCAGTCCACGCGCTCGGCGGACAGCGCGGCGCCCCCCGGAGCGGCCGGGTTCCCCGCTCCCGCCGCGCCCAGTTCCACCAGCCACATGGACTTGCGGTGCGCGGTCTCGGAGAAGGAGTACGCGAGCGGTGAGCCCGAGTAGCGGATCCGCTCCGTGATGGCCTGGCAGCCGTGCAGATGCCCGAGCGCCACGTAGTCGACGCCGTCGAAGACCTCGGCGGGGACGGAGGCGACGCCCCCGACGGTGATGTCCCGCTCGCTGTCGCTCACCGCGCCCCCCGTGACGAAGGCATGGGCGAGGACAACGGAGCGGGTACCGGGCGGCCGCGCGGCGAGATCGGCCCGCACCCGGCGCATGGCGGCCTCCAGCACCGCCGTGTGTCCGGCGGCGGGGGCGTCCAACGCCTCGCGCACCAGGCGGGGTTCGAGATAGGGCAGACCGTAGAAAGCCACTTCGCCGTGGTCGTCACCGAGGACGACGGGGGTGGCGCAGCCGGTGGGATCGGTCCGCAGATGGATACCGGCACGCTCGATCAGCCCGGCGCCGACGCCGAGCCGACGGGCGGAGTCATGGTTGCCGGAGATCATGACGGTGGGCACACCGAGCTCCGCGAGACGGTGCAGGACGTCGTCGAACAGTTCGACGGCGGCGAGCGGCGGCACCGCGCGGTCGTAGATATCACCCGCGACAAGAACGGCGTCCACCTGTCGCTCCCGCACAGTGGTGACCAGATGGTCGATGAACTCGCGCTGTGCGGCGAGCAGGTTCACCCGGTGAAAGGACCGCCCGAGATGCCAGTCGGAGGTGTGCAGAATTCTCACTGTTCATCCCCGACCCGCACGTTTTGCCCTTCTCCCGCCCCATTGCCCTCGATCACGATCGCGCCCGCACCGACCGCGCGGTACGGGCAACGACCACCGTATCCACGATCGGCTCTCCCTCGGTAACGGGGTCCGCCACTCCCCGCCCGTGTGTCGCCCGTGTCGCCGCGGGGCGCTACGGGCTGACGGTGTGTGTGGACCATGTCCGTACCGGCGCTGAGGGGTTGCCGTCCAGCCGGCGCGCCCGGTGGGCCTCCTCGCCGAGTCGGATCATCACGGCGGCCGGTGTGCCCGGACCGTCGGCGCGGAGCACGCGGACCCGTATGCCGCCCCGGCCCTACGCGTCCTGGTACGCCTCGCCGCCCAGCACCATGACCGCGGTCCCGGCGGTGGTGTCCGCCAGCCAGGCGCGGAAGGTCTCCACCTCCGCCTCGGGCAGTCCCACCTCGATCGTCACGTCCTCGGCATAGCGCACATCGCGCACCGCCCGCCCGGTCGCGCGCAGATCGTTCTCCAGCTTTCCCGCCCGCTGGTGGTCGACGGTGACGGTGACCAGCCGGAAGCGCTGCCGGACAACGGTGCCCAGCGCGTCCAGCGCCTCGCCGACCGCTCCGCCGTAGGCGCGGATCAGCCCGCCCGCGCCCAGCTTCACACCGCCGTAGTAGCGGGTGACAACAGCCACCACATAGCGCACCTCCCGGCGCACCAGCATCTGGAGCATCGGGACGCCCGCCGTACCGCCCGGCTCGCCGTCGTCACTCGCCTTCTGCACCCCGCCGTCGGCGCCGATGACATAGGCGAAGCAGTTGTGCGTGGCGGTGGGGTGCTCCTTCCGGACGCGCTGGATGACGTCCTGCGCCTCCTGCTCGTTCGCGGCGGGCGCGAGCGAGCAGATGAAGCGTGACTTGTTGATCTCGATCTCATGTACGCCCGCGCGGGCGACCGTCCGGTACCGCTCCTGCATCCGTCCACCCTATGCGCACCGGGGAGCGGCGCCCGGGGACTGCCCTCCGAACGCGTCACTGACCCTGTCGGCTGGGCCACGGCGCCGAGATCGGCCGGAGGAGCGCAACGAGCGGCGGGAGCACTGGCGGTCCGTGATGGCCGAGCTGGTGGACACCCTGCTGCCGGGCCACCGCTACCGCTCCTGACCGGTCCGCCGGGGAATCTCCGGGCGCCGGGCGCCGTTGACGTGCGAAGAGCCGTTGGAACAGCCCGTTCCAGCACCCCACCCCAGGAGGCACGTATGTACGGCGACCCGGCGACGGTCCGCAGGATCCTCACGGAGCTGGGTGACACCTGGGCCGTGGTGGGGCTCTCCGCCAACCAGGAGCGCGCGGCCTACGGGGTCGCGGGGGTCCTTCAGCGCTTCGGCAAGCGGATCGTGCCGGTGCACCCCAAGGCCGAGACGGTGCACGGCGAGCGGGGCTACACCTCGCTCGCCGAGATCCCCTTCCCGGTCGATGTGGTCGATGTGTTCGTGAACTCCGGGATGGCGGGCGGCATCGCGGACGAGGCGGTGACCATCGGGGCCAAGGCCGTCTGGTTCCAGCTGGGCGTGATCGATCCGGACGCGTACGAGCGCACCCGGGCCGCCGGGCTGGAGATGATCATGGACCGCTGCCCGGCCATCGAGATCCCCCGGCTGGGCTGAACCCCGGCGCCCGCTCAGCCGGAGCGGGTGGACGGCTCAGACGCCGAGACCCTCCAGCACCACCGCGCCCGGCAGCCCGGCGAGCAGCTTGCCCGGCACGATGAGCTTGCCGCGGCGGCTGCCGCTCCCGATGAGCGCGTAGGGGATGTCGGCCACGGCGGCGTCCACCAGCAGCGGCCAGCCGGCGGGCAGGCCGATGGGGGTGATACCGCCGAACTCCATTCCGCTCTCCCCGGTCGCCGTCTCGATCGGGGCGAACGACGCCTTCCGGGCACCGAGATGACGGCGGACCACACCGTTGACGTCCGCGCGGGTGTGGGCCAGCACCAGAGCGGCGGCGAGGGTCACGGCGCCGCCCCGTTTGCCCGCCACGACCACGCAGTTGGCGGACTGCTCCAGCAGCCATGAGCCGTAGGTCTCGACGAGTACGGCGGTGTCGGCCCGGTCCGGGTCCGTGTCCACGTAAGCCACCCGCTCCACCGGCTCGGTACCGCGCCAGTCGCGCAGGGCGGCGGCGACGGGGGCGGCCAGCAGGTCCAGGCACTCGACGGCGGGGCGGACGTCGTCGAAGGCATCCATCGGCGTGCTCATGCGGTCAAGCTAACAGCCGGGGGCGGGCACGGGAGACGTGGTCTCAGCGGGCGGGCGGGACCGACACCGCCATGGTCATCGCCACCGGGACCTCGCCGTCGTTGCGGTAGGTGTGCGGGGTGTTCGCCTCGAAAGCCGCCGAGGTCCCGGCCGGTACGGTGTGCTCCTCGCCGCCCGCCACCAGGGTCAACACCCCCGCCGTCACATGCAGCAGTTCGAAGGTGCCCACGGGGTGCGGATCGGAGTCGCTGCCCTCGCCGGGCATCAGCCGCCACTCCCACAGCTCCAGCGGCCCGCGCGCCTCGGTGCCGATGAGCAGCGCGGTGTAGCTGCCGCCGTCGGTGGACCACATCCGCACCGCCTGGTCGGCGGGGACGAGGCTCACCTGTGACCCCTGCTCGTAGTCGAGCAGGGTGGTGATGCTCACCCCGAGGGCGTCGGCCAGCTTCACGGTGGTGCCGACGCTGGGGTTGGTACGGGCCTGCTCAATCTGGATGATCATGCCTCGGCTGACCCCGGCGCGGGCGGCGAGGGCGTCGAGGGTGTAGCCGCGTTCATTGCGCCAGCGCTTGAGATTGCGGGCGAGCGACTGCGTGAGCTGATCGAGGTCCGTCACGATCCGGATGTCCGTCCAATATTTTGAATGGCGTAGTCGAGCGCGTTGAACTACGGTGAGGTGTACTCCCACGTCCATCACACTGTACGGCGAGGTTCCACCATGTCCGCACTCTTCGCTCTTGCCACCAGTCTGCTCTGGGGGCTGGCCGACTTCGGCGGAGGGCTGCTCACCCGACGGACGCCCGCGCTCACCGTGGTCGTGGTCTCGCAGACCATCGCGGTAGCGGTCCTGGGCGCCGTCGTGGTGGCCACCGGCGGCTGGTCCGAGGCCGGGCCGCAGCTGTGGTTCGCGGCCGCGGCGGGTGTGGTCGGACCAGCCGCGATGCTCTGCTTCTACCGGGCCCTCGCGCTCGGCCCGATGGGTGTGGTCTCCCCGCTCGGGGCGCTGGGCGGGGTGGTGGTGCCGCTCGGCGTGGCGCTGGTGCTCGGCGAGCGGCCCGGGGTGCTCCAGATCGCCGGGATCGTGGTGGCGGTGGCCGGCGTTGTCCTGGCGAGCGGACCGCAGACCGGGGATGCACCCGTCCAGCGGCAGACCCTGCTGCTCACACTGGTCGCCGCGCTCGGCTTCGGCTCGGTGATGGCGCTGATCGCGGAGGCGTCCTCCACCCTCACCGGGCTCTTCCTCGCCCTGTTCGTCCAGCGGGTGTGCAATGTGGTGGTCGGCGGCGCCGCGCTGTACGCCGCCGTCCGGCGCGGAAACCCCGCGCTGCCCGAAGGGGGTCTCGGTGTGGTGTGGGCGTCGCTTCCGGCGCTCGCCTTCGTGGGTCTGTCCGATGTCGCCGCGAACGGCACCTACAACCTGGCCGCCCAGCACGGCCCGGTTGCCGTGGCCGCCGTGCTCGCCTCCCTCTACCCCGTGGTGACCGCGCTCGCGGCCCGCGGTCTGCTCAACGAGCGGCTGCGTGCCGTACAGGCCGGCGGAGCCGGACTGGCCCTGGTCGGAACCCTGTTGCTGGCGACGGGCTGACCCCCGGGGATCACCGCCTCACCAGCGCCTCACCAGCACCCGGGGGTGCACCGATGGCACCAGCCACCGGCCTTACCCACCCACCAGTGCCCGGACGAACCGGCCGCGGTCCTCGGCGTGGTCACGGAACCAGGCGCCGAGCCAGTGCTCGGCGTCGGGCAGGACGAGGCGGGTGAGGTCGGAGCGCTCGGCCAGCGCGCCCGCGACGGCTTCGGTCACCTCCGGCGGGATGATCTCGTCCCGCGCGGGCACGGCGAGGACCGCCCGCGCGCCGTAGGCGCGGAAGGTGTCGAGGGCCGCGGAGGAGCGCCAACTGCCCGGGGTGCGGATGGTCTCGGTGAAGCCGGAACCGGCGCGGAACGGCACCGGCCAGGCGTCGCGGGCGTAGAGGGCCGGGGCGCACAGGCCGATCGTCGTCACCCGGGGACCGTAGTGGGCCAGCAGATCGGCGACCGTCTGACCGCTCATGCTGAACCCGATGAGGACCAGCTCATCGGAGGCGGGCACGCCCTGGTCGATCAGGGCACGGGCCTGGGCGCACCGCCGCTTCAGGCTCAATTCGCCCAGTTCGCCGGAGCTTTCGCCATGTCCGGAGAAGTCGCAGGCCACGGCGCGACGGCCATGGGCGGCCAGCGCTCGCATCAGGCCGAGCATCCGCTCCTTGTCACTGGTCCCGGCGCCGTGCAGCACCACCGCGGTGGCACCCACCGCCGGAGCGGTGGGCTCGAAGGCGGCGCAGCCGAGCCTCTCACCGTCGCCCTCCACGAAGAACCGCCGCGGTGCGGCGTGGTCCTCCTGCCCCGGTATCTGCCGTCGGTCCTGTTCCTGTGCGTCCGCGCCCTGTGTCTCCACGGACAGGAGGACGCATGATCGATTGCGCTGGTTCCGCCTCGGTTCCGGCGGTTCCGGTGGTCCGGGACGGGGGTACCGTGCCGGGGACATGCTCAGACGGGCCGAGGGAGACATGCTGTGACGGAGCGGGCGTTGATCGCTGGTGTGGGCGGCAGGGAGCCGAAGGTCGACCCGGAGGCGTTCATCGCCCCGACCTCCGTGGTGATCGGTGAGGTCTCGGTGGGCCCGGAGGCGAGCATCTGGTACCACGCCGTGCTCCGCGGGGACACCACGCCGATCAGCGTGGGGGCACAGAGCAATATCCAGGACAACTGCACCGTGCACGCCGACCCCGGGTTCCCGGCCACTGTCGGAGAGCGGGTGTCGGTGGGCCACAACGCGGTGCTGCACGGCTGCACCGTCGAGGACGATGTGCTGATCGGCATGGGCGCGACCGTCCTCAATGGCGCGCATATCGGAGCGGGTTCCCTGGTGGCCGCGCAAGCGCTGGTACCGCAGGGAATGCGGGTGCCGCCGAACTCCCTGGTGGCGGGGGTTCCGGCGAAGGTCCGGCGGGAGCTCACCGAGGAGGAGCGCGAGTCGATCCGGCTCAACGCGACAGGCTATGTCGAGCTGGCCCACCAGCACCGCGCGGCCGCTGAGGAGCGGGCACGGCAGGAAGGCCGGTGAGACGGGGCGGCCCCGGGACCGGACGGCCCTGAGGCCGGCCGGCCCCGGTCGTCGGCCTCAGTCGGCGGCCGGGACGGGCTCCGGCTCGGCCGTCTCGGGCCCGGCCTCGGTGACCGCCGTCGCCTTGGTCTTCTTCGACCGCCACTTCATGACGAGCATCGAGCAGAGGCCGAAGAGCAGGGCGGCTACCAGGCCGAGCCAGGAGAAACGCTTGAGCCAGTCCTCCGCGACCTTGCCGACGGAGTATATGACCGCGGTGGTGCCGCCCGCCCAGATGATGCCTCCGAGCACATTGGCGATGAAGAACTTCCAGTACGGCATGCGCAGTACACCGGCGAGCGGACCCGCGAAGATCCGCAGCAGGGCGATAAAGCGGCCGAAGAAGACCGCCCACATGCCCCACTTGTGGAAGGAGCGCTCGGCGGTGGCCACATGCTCGGCGCTGAAGTGCTTGGGGAATTTGCGCCCCAGCCATGCCAGGAGTGGCTCGCCGCCCTTCCGGCCGATGAGATAGCCGATGGAGTCGCCGATCACGGCCCCGGCGATGGCGCAGGATCCGAGGATGTAGGGGTTGATGTGGTCCTGGGAGGCCGCCAGCAGCGTCGCACTGACGAGGATGATCTCCCCCGGAAGCGGGATGCCCAGGCTCTCCAAGCCGATGACCAAACCCACCAGAAGATAGACGCTGATCGCGGGTACGCTCTCGAGCCATTCCTCGATGTGCAACGCCGGTTCCTCCCCGTGTGCCGATCCATCCCGGGCGCGCACCGATTCTCGGCGCACGCCCGGGAAGCCTACTCAATGAGCGCGCGGTCGCCATCATCCCCAGGTCGTGGTCCGGGGCGCGTCGGCGTACTGCTGGAGATGGGCTTGACGTAAGGCTGAGGGGCGCTTGCCGAGCGGCGTCTCAGGACTGCGGCCGCAGGGTCCACGTGATCGACATCTCGCCGGTCACCGCCCCGTCCTCACGGGTGATCTCGATGTTCACCGGGAATTCGGGACGCTCTCCGGCGTCCAGCTCGGCGATCACATCGGCGACCGGGCGGCCGAGCCGGGCCGTCGCGGTGACGGGGCCCATGGCCAGCTTCTTGAAGGCGATCTCGGAGCGCACGGCCAGCGGTACGGCGCGGGCGAGCTGGTCACCGAAAGCGGCCAGCACGATCGCACCGCTCGCGGACTCGGCGAGGGTGAACATCGCACCCGCATGCGGCCCGCCGACATGGTTATGGAAGTCCGGCTGGTCCGGCAGGCGCAGTACGGCACTTTCGGCCGTTGCCTCGACGATCTCCAGGTTCAGGGTGCGCACCATGGGCACGGTGGCAGCGAGCATCTCGCCGATGGACGGCATGGTCTGTGACATACCCCGGAAGTTACCACTCGGTAGCAAAGCGGGGAAAGGGGCAGCCGTAGCCCCTGTCGGCGCCCACCTTTATGGTTACTGCCCATGTGGCCAGGACAGCAGCCGCCCGGGGGCGAGCAGAACCCGCACGACCAGAACCCGTACCACCAGCCGGGGTATCACCAGCCCAACCCGTATCAGCAGCCCGGCTACCAACAGCCGAATCCGTATCAGCAACCGCCGCAGCAGCCCCAACCGGGCCAGCCCGGTCAGCCGCAGCAGCAGCCGGGCTACGGCGGGCCGCAGCAGCCGCAAGGCTGGGGCGCCCCCTCCGCACCACCCGGGGCACCTGAGCCGCCGCGCAAGAAGCGCACGGCCACCATCGCGATCGTCACGGCGGTGGCGGTCGTGGCGGCCGCCACGGTCGCCGCTGTACTGGTACTGAACAAGAACGACAGCAAGGACGACGAGTCCAACGAGAGTGGCAAGAAGCCCGCCTCCTCGTCGGCCCCGGCCTCGTCGGACCCCACCGAGGACCCGGGAGGCCGCCAGGAAGACGACAATCCGCGCGACGGCGGCAGTGTCAAGCCCGTCATACCCGGCTGGAAGACGGTGGTCAGCGCCAAGCGGCACAACGCCTTCGACGTGCCCGCGAACTGGGGGGTCGAGTCCTCCGGGCTGAGCATCGGCTTCGAGGACGACAAGGGCAAGCCTCTTGTCGTCATGTCCGCCCCGGGCATTTACAAGAAGGACTACTGCACGGTCAAGCGCGAGGGCGGCTACGAGAACAAGAGCGATGCCGCCGCGGCGGGCTCCAAGGGCGCCCAGGGGGCCAAGAGCGAGGCGTCCGCCGCCCGGATCGAGGCGGGCAACTGGGTCTTCTCCGCCTTCGACCAGAAGAAGACCGGCACTCTCAAGGTCAGCAAGGCCAAGAAGTTCACCAGCGAGCACGGACTCAAGGGCTACACCGCCTCGGCCACGGTCACCGGGGTGAAGAAGACCGACAAGTGCAGCACGGACGGAAAGTCGGTGACCGTCAGCTACACCGACACCAACGGTGACTTCGCGACCTGGGTGCTCTACTCCGTCAAGGGCACCAAGAACGAGGTCCCGGACGCGACCATCAAGAAGATCATGAGCAGCCTGCGTCCGCTGAAGTCCGATACCGGCTTTTGATCGCCCTGGCCGAATTTCGGTTGGACGCCGGGGCCTGCCCCCAGGGATAGTCCGCTCGTGACCACTCCCCCGGCCCCGCGCTCCCGACCCCGCCGCCCCCAGTGGGCCGGACGCAACTACACACTGCTGACCGCCGCCGCCGTGGCGACGGGCCTCGGAAACGCCGGGGCCCTCATCGCGGCGGCGTTCGCGGTGCTCGACGCCGGCGGGGACAGCGGCGATGTCGGTCTGGTGGCCGCTGCCCGCATGGTGCCGCTCGTGGTTTTCCTGCTGATCGGCGGGGCGCTGGCGGACCGGTTGCCCCGGCACCGGGTGATGGTCGCGGCCAATGCCCTCAACTGCCTGTCCCAGGCGGCCTTCGCGGCGCTGGTGCTGTCCGGTGAGGCACAACTGTGGCAGATGGCCCTGCTCTCCGCGATCGGCGGCACCGGCCATGCCTTCTTCTCCCCCGCCGCCGAGGGCATGCTGCTGTCCAGCGTCACCAGCGAACAGGCGGGCCGTGCCTTCGCGTTCTTCCGGATAGGGGTGAACGGCGCGCAGATCGGTGGCGCCGCTCTCGGTGGCGCGCTCATCGCCGTCGTGGGCCCCGGCTGGATGCTGGCCGTGGATGCCGCCGCCTTCGCCGTCGCGGGCTCGCTGCGCGCCTTCCTCGATGTCCGCGGAGTCCCCCCACGGGAGTCCGGGAGCGGGATGCTGGCCGATCTGCGCGACGGATGGCGGGAGTTCGCCACCCGGCCCTGGCTGTGGAGCATCGTGCTGCAATTCTCCGTGGTCAACGCCGTGGTGGGCGCGGCCGATGCGGTCTACGGTCCGCTGGTCGCCGAAGAGCATCTGGGCGGGGCACGGCCCTGGGGCTTCGCCCTGGCGGCGTTCGGCGCGGGCACTGTACTCGGCGGAGTGCTGATGATGCGCTGGCGTCCGCGCCGTCTGCTGCTCGCGGGCACCCTGTGCGTTCTGCCCCTCGCCATGCCGTCGGCCGCGCTCGCCATCCCGCTTCCGGTGCCGGCGCTGGCCGTGGTCATGTTCATCAGCGGGGCGTCGATCGAGGTGTTCGGTGTGTCCTGGATGACCGCGCTGCACCAGGAGATTCCCGAGGACAAACTCTCGCGGGTCTCGGCCTACGACATGCTGGGCTCGGTCGCCTTCCTCCCTGTGGCCATGTCCCTCGCCGGCCCGGCGGAGAACGCCTTTGGCCGGACGGCCTCGCTGTGGGGTTGCTCGGCACTGATCCTGCTGCTGACCCTGGCGGTGCTGACCGTGCCGGACGTCCGCCGACTGCGGCGGCGTGAATCGGGGCCCATCGCCCAGGGGCCCGTCACCGAGGGGGCCGTCGCCAAGGGACCAGCCGAGGGGGCCGTCGCCCAGGAAGTCGCCGCCGAGGGCGCCGTTACCGCGGCGCCCGCCGCCGAAGAGACCGCCGCCGAGGGGCCGCTCACCCCCGGCCCCGCGGCGGCCGAGGGTCAGCACCGCGCCCTGCCGTAGTGCCGCGCCAGTGCGTGGAACGCCTCCTTCGGCTCCCAGTGCCAGTGGGCGGTCGGCCCCTCAGGAGTCTTCCAGATCGCCTTCACCAGGCTGTAACTCGCCATGTCGAGGTCGTAGCGCGGCTGATGCCGGTGCGGGGCGTCCGGGGTGACAAATTGGTACACCAGCGCCGCATACAGATCCATCGACTCGAAGACATCGACCAGATCGGTGAGATAGGCGGCCTGGGTGCGCTCGCTGCGGACCAGGTCACCGATGATCTCAGGGGGCTCCTTGTCGTAGTCGACCACGTCCCACCCCATACCGCCCTTCTCCGGGGCTCCTTGGAAGGTGCAGGTGCCGAACTCGGGGACGACCACCGGCTTCCCCCACCGCCGGTACTTCGCCAGCTCCCGGACATGGTCGGCCCGCCGGGCGAAGGACGCGTAGTAGTTGACGCTGACCAGGTCGAACAGATTCCAGTCCACCGCTTCGTCCTGCGCCGCGCCGTATGTCAGCTTGCCGTGGAAGACGGACCTGCCGACTTTCGCCGCCCGCGCGGTGAACGAGCGCAGCTCCCGCATCATCTTCTTCAGGTCGACGTTTCCGCTCGTCAGGTTCTTGATGCGCTCCACGGCACTGGCACCGGGAACAATGCCCGGCACGAACAGCATGAACTCAGCGCCGACGCTGAGATGAACCTCGGCCCCCTGGCGCCTCAACCGCTCGGCATGTCTGCCCGTTTCGGCCAGATGGTCAAGGATCTCCCGCTGCGGAACATCCGCCAGCCGCGGCTGGAGCCACACATGCAGCCCGCGCTCCGCGGCCTCCGACGATGTGGCCGCGAGCCGCTCGACACCGGTGCCGAAGACGGAGACCGAGCTTGCGTGGAGCTGGTCCCTGATCGCCCGCAGATCATGGCGCATCCGCGTGGCATTCCACCCTGTGAACGGTGTCTCTCCGTCGATGACCTCGTAGGACACCCCGCGATACCTCAGCCCCCGCCGACCGCCCGTCCTGCCCGGCGCCGGTCCCGGGGCCCGTTCCGATGCCGGTCCCGAGGCCGCTTCCGGCGCCCCGGTCGCCCTCGCCCGGCCTCCCGTCAGCAGCGGCCCCATCGCTCCCGTGACACCGACCGCTCCCGCCCTGGCCAGAAATCCGGCCCGGCTGATCTCCTTGCCGCCCATCATCGCTCCCCCCGCTGTGCCGTTCGCTGTGCCGTTCACTCCACTCTGGCAATCGGCGGTACGCGCTGTCGTCGGCCAAAGGTCTGCGCCCCGGCGACGGAGGTATGAACCCGCCCTCCCGGAAAGCGACTTAGGTAGCGCCTCGGACAGCGCACCCGACGTGATGCGGCGGCTTCGGCCGACGGAGGATCAGCCCACGAGGATCAGCCCACGCTGAAGGCACCGCCGGGCGGTTCGGGCGACGGCACCGCCTCGGCGTCCGCCACCGGGGCTGCCCCGCCCGTGAAGCGCTCCAGCGCCTCCCCGTACTCCACACGGGCCGGGAAGGCGTCGGCGGCGGTGCGGCGGGCCAGCACGTCGACCGGCAGCTCGCTGTGGGAGGCCACCAGCACGGTGTTGCCGAACCGCCGGCCGCGCAGCACCGCGGGCTCGGCGATCAGGCACAGATGCGGGAACACCACCCGCAGCGAGGCCAGTTGTGAGCGCAGGAAGCCAAAGGGCGCTCCGTCGGCCAGATTCGCCGTGTACCGGCCGCCCCGCCGCAGCACCCGGGCGGCCGCGCGGGCGTACTCGACCGAGGTGAGATGCGCGGGCACCCGGGAACCGCCGAAGACATCGGCGATGATGATGTCGGCGGACGCCTCGGGCGCGGCCTCCAGGGCGGTCCGCGCGTCCGCGCGGCGCACCGTGATCCCCGACGCGGGCGGCAACGGCAGGTGTTCGTCGACCAGTTCCAGCAGCCCGCGGTCGGCCTCGATCACTTCCTGACGCGAACCGGGACGGGTCGCGGCCAGATAGCGCGGCAGGGTGAGCGCCCCGCCGCCGAGGTGCAGGACATCGAGCGGGGCGCCGGGTTCGGCCGTCTCGTCGAGAACGTGCGCGAGCCGCTGCGCGTACTCGAACTCGAGGTGTGTGGGGTCGTCCAGGTCGACATAGGACTGCGGGGCGTCGTCCACCGTGAGCAGCCAGGCGTGCGGCCGGTCGAGGTCCGGCATCAGCTTGGCGGTGCCGCCGTCCACGGCGCGGATCACAGGTATGGGCTCGTCCACGCTCTCATTGTGCCGGGCCGGATGCCCGGCCGCGGCCCGGCGGCCACCGCCTCGGCCGACCTCGGCCCGTCCCCGCTCGCTCCGGCCCGTTCCGGCCCGTTCTCGCTCGGCCTCTTCTCGGCTCCCGACCGTTTCCCTTCGTTCCTGCCCGTGGCTGATCCGCCCGCGCCCCCGGAAGCGTGCGGGGCGCGGGCGGATCCCTCACCGGTGCGTCACGGCCGGTCGGAGACGGTGGTCACGGTCCCCGCGCCCACCGTGCGGCCGCCCTCGCGGATCGCGAAGCCCAGCCCCGGCTCCAGCGGCAGGGCACGGCCGAGCTCGACCGCCATGGTGACGGTGTCGCCGGGGCGCGCCACACCCGTGAGCCCGAGGTCCACATCGCCGACCACATCCGCCGTACGGATGTAGAACTGCGGCCGGTAGCCGGTGGACACCGGCGTACGCCGCCCGCCCTCGTCCGTCGACAGGACGTAGACCCGCGCGGTGAAGTGCCGCCGGGGCACCACGCTGCCGGGCGCCGCGACCACATGGCCACGGCGCACCGCGTCACGCGGCACACCGCGCAGCAGCAGCGCGACGTTGTCGCCCGCCTCCGCGACCTCCATCGGTTTGCCGAAGGTCTCGACCCCCGTGACGACGGTCGCCACGTCCGCGCCGAGCACCTCGACCCGGTCGCCGACGCGCACCGTGCCGCGCTCGATGGCACCGGTGACCACCGTGCCGCGCCCGGTGATGGTCAGCACGTTCTCCACCGGGAGCAGGAACGGGGCGTCGGTGTAGCGCACCGGCGTCGGCACATAGAAGTCCACGGCGTCCAGGAGCGCCTCGATCGCGCCGGTCCAGCGCGGGTCGCCGTCCAGCGCCCGCAGCCCGGAGACCCGTACGACGGGCGTGCTCTCACCGGGGTAGCCGTGCGCCGACAACAGCTCGCGCACCTCGAGCTCGACCAGGTCGGTGAGCTCGGGGTCGCCCGCGTCGGCCTTGTTGAGGGCGACCACGATGTGGTCGACGCCCACCTGGCGGGCGAGCAGTACGTGCTCGGCGGTCTGCGGCATGACGCCGTCGAGCGCGGAGACCACGAGGATCGCGCCGTCGAGCTGGGCCGCGCCGGTCACCATGTTCTTGATGAAGTCGGCATGGCCGGGCAGGTCGACATGGGCGTAGTGCCGGGTCTCGGTCTCGTACTCGACGTGGGCGATGTTGATGGTGATGCCGCGCTCGGCCTCCTCCGGCGCCCGGTCGATGCGGTCGAACGGCACATAGGTGCCGCCGGAGCCGCGCTCGCTGAGCACCTTGGTGATGGCGGCGGTCAGGGTGGTCTTGCCGTGGTCGACATGGCCCATGGTGCCGATGTTCAGATGCGGCTTGGTGCGCACATACGTCTGCTTGGACATGCGGGCAGTTCCTCCTCGGAACAGCAGTGGAAACGCGGACCCCAGGGCCTGTCCGACCCTCCCCTTGCGGGATCCGTCGGAGATGTCCGAGGAGGGTCAGCTTCGTGCGCCGTCGAGGCAGGCGGGAGTCGTGACGAGGGCGAGGGCCACTGCGGCGATGGCCGCCATGGCGGCGGCCGTGCTCACGGGCGGGGGAACGGCGGCAGCCTTCGGCGCGTCCGCGAGGGCGGACGTCGGCGGGAGGAAGGCGTACCGGAACATGTCGTTGATCATTGCGCACCGTACGATGCACGTCGAATGGTTTTCGGGGCGCGTGGGAGCGGTGTGCCGGAAACGAACTTCCGGTGCTGTGGAGTTCGTTGTGCCGGTCAGGACCGGCGACCGGGCGCGAGCGACGAACACCTCACGAACGACCGACGAACGGCCACGAACGGCCGACGAACGGCCGACGAACGGCCAACGGCCGGCCGACGATCGACCGACAGTCCTCCGACGAGAGGACGACATCACAGCGTCCGCCTCATCCGGTCGGTTAGGCTCCCCCGATGCTCGATGTCGCCGTCCCCTCCCCGAAACCGGCCGTGCGCCGCGCCCGCGCGGTGCTGCTGTCGCCGTGGTCGCGGCTCGCGCTGCTCGCCGCGCTGCTGGTGGGCTCGGCGGCCTCGGTCTGGGTGTGGCAGCCGCACCGGCTGCTGGCGCACGGCTGGCCGCCCCAGCTGTCCGGCCCGGCGGCGGTGGTCCTGTTCACCGTCGCGTATGGGCTGTGCACCGCCGCGCTGGTGCCGCGGCCATTGCTGAATCTGGCGGCGGGTGCCCTCTTCGGCTGGCAGGCCGGGCTGGCCGCGGCGGTCGCCGGGACGGTGATCGGCGCCGGAATCGCCTTCGGTCTGGGGCGGCTGCTCGGCCAGGACGCACTGCGCCCGCTGCTGCGGGGCCGCTGGCTGACCTCGGCCGACCACCAGCTGAGCCGTCATGGCTTCCGGTCGATGCTCGCGATCCGGCTCTTCCCCGGCGTACCGTTCGCGGCCGCGAACTACTGCGCCGCGGTGTCCCGGATGGGGTGGCCGTCGTTCCTCCTGGCGACCGGCCTCGGCACTGTGCCGAACACCGCCGCGTATGTCGTGGCGGGCAGCCATGCGACCACCCCCACCTCCCCCGTCTTCCTCATCGCGATGGCGTGCATCGCCGTTCCCGCGCTGGCCGGCGTGGTCGTGGCGTGGCGCAAACGCGGCGGACTGCGGCCCCCGCGCACCGCCGGGAGCACCACGCCGCACGCCTGACCCGTACCGCCGAGCCGGACGGTCAGCCGCTCGTGGCGCTCGTCCCGGGGGCCGAGGACGCCGCCGCCGCGCGGGCGGACAGCGGCTCGGCGATGTCCTCGAGGGAGCGGCGTTCCGCCGGTACGGCGAGGAACGGAACGTCGGTCGTGATGGTCCCGGCCGCCGCGCGGCCGTTCCCGCCCTCTGCTGATCCATGCCCGGTCGCGGTCATACGGCGCGGCTCCTCGGCAGGTCCTCCGCAGATCGTCGGCATCGCGAGCGCGGTATGCCGAGCCGCCGGATACCCCATGATCAATGCGTTTAACGGGTGAGCGGACCGGGCCCTTGGTCGTCTCTTACCCGGGGACGCTACGCTGCCCCACGAACCCCGTGGTTGATCGTCGGCCACGGGCTTCTTCCCGTCGGCCACCCCCGCCTGACCCGGTCGTGCCCCATATGCGCCGGTCAGCGCATGATCAGCCTTTGGATACGTAGACGCAATGTCGTGGTTCGAATCTTTCATCCTCGGGCTTGTCCAGGGGCTGACCGAGTTCCTTCCGATTTCCTCCAGTGCCCATCTGCGGCTCACGGCCGCCTTCGCGGGCTGGAACGACCCGGGACCAGCCTTCACCGCGATCACCCAGATCGGCACCGAGCTCGCGGTGCTCATCTACTTCCGCAAGGACATCGCCCGTATCGTCTCGGCCTGGTTCCGCTCGCTCTACAGCAAGGAGTGGCGCTCCGACCATGATGCCCAGATGGGCTGGCTGGTGATCGTCGGCTCCATACCCATCGGCGTGCTCGGCATCACCCTCCAGGACCAGATCGAGGGACCGTTCCGCGATCTGCGGCTGATCGCCACCACCCTCGTGGTCATGGGTGTGGTGCTGGGCTTCGCGGACCGGCAGGCGGCGCGCGACGAGACGGGCGGGAAGCACCGTGTCGCCAAGCAGCGCAAGACGCTCCAGGAGCTGAAGGTCAAGGACGGGCTCATATTCGGCGTCTGCCAGGCGATGGCCCTGGTCCCGGGTGTCTCCCGGTCGGGAGCGACCATCAGCGGCGGTCTGCTGATGGGCTACACCCGCGAGGCCGCCGCCCGCTACTCCTTCCTCCTCGCCGTTCCGGCGGTCCTGGCGTCCGGGCTCTTCGAGCTGAAGGACGCGTCCGAGGGGCACACCTCCTGGGGCCCCACCATCTTCGCAACCGTTATCGCCTTTGTTGTCGGATATGCGGTTATCGCGTGGTTTATGAAGTTCATCTCCAGCAAGAGCTTCATGCCGTTCGTGATCTACCGGATCCTGCTGGGTCTGGTCCTCTTCGCCCTGGTCGGCTTCGGTGTGCTGAGCGCGCACGCGGCCGAGTCGGCGGGCTGACGTTCCTGACGCCCTCGAGAGGGGCGGGGAGATGGGCCGCCGGCCGAGGAGGGAGGAGTCCGGCGGCCCCTTCGCTCAGGTCTGGCGCCCCCTGAGCGGCATGGGAAGAGTCAATCGCCCCGTGGTATGGACCGGGAAGGGTGTGCGGTAGATATATGCAAGCACTCTCGTCACACGGGGTGTGAATACATCACACACCGTGAATCCCAGCCCTGAACTGCGGTCTTCCTCCGCTTCGCGCGCCGCTCCGGCTCTCCGCCCTCGCGTTCATCCGGTGGCGACGCCGACCAGCTCGTCCAGCGCGTCGATCCGCCAGTCCGCCAGGGCCGCGTCGCCCGTACCGGCCCAGAGATGCCCCCATGGCCCGCGCCGGATATGCGCGGCCCTCAGCCCGGCGGCCTTCGCCGGACGGATGTCGAACGCCGGATAGTCCCCCACGTACACCGTGCGGTCCGGCGCGCTGTCCGCGAGCTCCAGCACCCGCCGGAAGAATCCGGCCCCGGGCTTGGCGACGCCCCATGCACCGGACGTGGCGACGGCGTCGACCGGCAGCTCCAGCGCCCGCAGCAGCTCCCCCATGCGGACCGTCTGGTTCCCGGCGACAACGATCCGCGCCCCGGTGCCGCGCAACCGGCCGAGCGCGCTCCGGACGTCCGGATACAGATCCTCCTCGTCCAGCCGCTCCCCGCGCCCGGCCGCCTCACGTGCCCGCCACTCGGCGGCGATATCCATCCCCGGCTTCACCAGACGGAGCGCGTCGTTGTCCGGACGCCCCTGTGCGACAACGGCTCCCACCAGGGCGGAGAGGGTGTGCCGTGGGACACCGAGCCAGTCGGCCCACGCGGCCCAGTGGCGGTCCTCGCGGACGAGGGTCGAGCCGACGTCGAACACGAAGGTCTCCATCACCGGCAGCACCCTACGGCCCCACGGCCCTCCCGCCCCGGGGGCGCTCCGTCAGCCCCGGCCTTCGCCCCGGCCGGCCTCCCAGTCCGCGTACCGGATCCGGGCACGGTCCAGGATCTCGCCGGTGGTTCCCCACTCGTTCTTGCCCAGCCGGGCCAGCGGCTTGAGCCGGTCGATCTCGGGGTGGCCGTCGGCCATCACCGCGTCGTCGACCACGGCGTGCACCACCCGCCCGAAGACCACCGTGGAGTCGCCAAGACCCAGCGTGCCGTGCAGCACACACTCGAGCGCCACCGGCGAGGCGGCCACCCGCGGCGGCTTCACCCGCAGGCTCGTCTCCTGCTCGATCCCCACTTTCTCGAACTCGCTGACCCCGTGCGGAAAGTCCGTCGCGGTCGCGTTGACCTCCTCGAAGAGCCGCTCGGGGGCGAAGTTCACCACGAACTCCCCGGTCTCCTCGACATTGCGCAGCGAGTCCTTCCGGCCGACGGAGGTGAACTGCACGATCGGCGGGGACACACACGAGACGGAGTAGAACGAGTGCGGCGCCAGGTTGGCCGTCCCGTCCGCCGACATCGTCGACACCCAGGCGATCGGCCGGGGCACCACGACCGAGGTCAGCAGCTTGTAGAAGGGGGTCCGGTCCATGGCCTCGGGATCAAAGTCGATACGCATGCCGCCCAGTATCCGCGCCCGCGCCCCGGACCCCAACCATGGGCCGCTCCGGTGCACACCATTCCGCCCCTGGCCCGGCCCCCGCGGCGGAGGCCGATTCCGCCGACGCGGGGTGGCTCAGGGCTTCGGGAGACGGAAGCGGAGGCGGCAGATGACGGCGGTGGTGTGGTGGCGGAGGGTGTGGGCCACGACGGCGCCGCGTTGGTTCTGGAGAAGGCGCTGCCAGGGGCGGGCGGGTTCGGTTTCGGGGATGAGGACCGTGATGCGGGTGGTGGGGTGGCGGGTGGTCAGCTCGTCGACGTAGGCGGCGATGGGGCGGCCCAGCGAGCGGGTGGTGGCGGGGAGGGTGATCAGGTCGGTGCCCGGGTTCCACAGTTCCCAGTCCCGGCGCAGGGTTTCGGCCGCCCGCCGGTCCTCGGGGTCGGAATGGACGACCGTGACAGCGTGCACGTCGTCGCCGAGGGAGGCGGCGGTGCTCAGGGCCTCGCGGGTCAGGCGGGAGATGCCGGAGACGGGGACGATCATCAGGGAGCGGCTCGGGCGCGGGGGTTCGGGGATGCGCCCGAGGCCCAGGGCGTGGCCGATGCGGGTGTAGGCACGGTGGACCCGTTCGAAGACGAGGACCAGCAGCGGCAGGGCGATCACGATGAGCCAGGCGCCCTCGGTGAACTTGGTGGCGGTGACCACGATCGCGGCGACGCCGGTGAGCAGGGCGCCGAAGCCGTTGAGGGCGGCCTTGCCCCGCCGGCCGGGGGTGCGCTGCCTACGCCAGTGGCGGACCATACCGGTCTGGCAGAGGGTGAAGCCGACGAAGACCCCGATGGCGAAGAGCGGTACGAGGGTGTTGGTGTCCCCGCCCGACACCAGCAGCAGTGCGGCGGAGGCGGCGGCCAGGGCGAGAACGCCGTGGCGGTGGACCTGGCGGTCGGCCTTGAGGCCGAAGACATGGGGCAGGTGGTTGTCCCGGGCGAGCAGGGCCATCAGCACGGGCAGTCCGCCGAAGGAGGTGTTGGCGGCCAGCGCGAGCAGCACCATGGTGGCGAACTGGACGACGTAGAACGCCGCGTTGTGGCCGAGTGAGGCGTCCGCGAGCTGGGCGAGGACGGTGACACCCTCGACCGGCTGGAGGTGGAAGCGGCCGATCAGAACGGACAGGCCGATCAGCATGACGCCCAGCAGCGCGCCGAGTGCCACTTCGGTGCGCTGGGCGCGGCGGGCGGCCGGGGCCCGGAAGGAGGGGACGGCGTTGGCGACGGCCTCGACGCCGGTGAGGGCGGAGCAGCCGGAGGCGAACGCCTTCAGCAGGAGCAGGGCGCCCACGGTGGTGGCGCTGTCGCCGAGGGCGGAGGCGTGTCCGTCGGCCGCGTGGGTACTGGCCGGTGCGGAGCGGAACAGGCCGACGGTGATGATGGCCAGGATGGAGCCCACGAAGACGGTGGTGGGCACGATGAAGGCGCGTGCGGAGTCCACCACCCCGCGCAGATTGACCGCCGTCACCAGGGTGAGCACGGCCAGGCAGATCCACACCCGGTCGTCGTAGAGGCCGGGGAAGGCGGAGGTCAGGGCGGCCACTCCGGCGGTCACCGAGACGGCCACGTTCAGGACGTAGTCCAGGATCAGGGAGGCCGCGGCCACCAGGGCGGGGCGTCTGCCCAGATGAGCCTTGGCCACCGCGTAGGCGCCGCCACCGTCCGGGAAGGCGGCGATGACCTGGCGGTAGGAGGCCACGAGCACCGCCAGCAGCCCGGCGATGGCGAGGGTGACCGGCAGGGTGAAGCCGAGCCCGTGCGCACCCGCCGCGGCCAGGACCAGGACGATCGCCTCCGGGCCGTAGGCCACGGACGCCATCGCGTCCAAGGAGAGCGCGGCCAGTCCCTGGACGGCGGTGAGCCGGTGCCGGTCCTCCGGGGCCTTCAGGCCCCCGGGGCCGCGTACGCCGGTATCCGGGGGTTCCTCGTCGGCCCCGTTACCGGCTCCGGCCCCGGCTCGCGCCGTGTCCTCGGCTCCGGTCGTGGCCGGGGGCCGGTCCTCGCCTCGGGACACCGTCGTCATCTCCTCGCACCTCCGGTCGGGAACGTCGGGTGCTCAGCTTGGGACGGCGGCCGGGCGGTAGCCGAGCCGTCTTGTCGGAATCCTGGCGCGGTGTGCCGCGGTCTTGACGCCTTCCTGACACCGGGGTGCGGGAAGGCGTCGGATACCCGTCAGTTCTGGCCGCGCGGCTCTCCGGGGTAGGTGCCGAACGACCAGGTGTTGCCCTCCGGGTCCGCGATCGCGAACTCGCGGCTTCCATAGGGCTGGTCCTCGATGGCGCGGACGATCGTCACCCGGGCCGCGGTCAGCCGCTCGTAGAGCGCGTCGACGTGTGCGGTGACGATGTACGCGCCGGAGCTGCCCGGCTGGAGGCAGCCCTTCTCACCGGACGGGTCGTAGGAGCCGAGCATGACGCCGCCGCCCTCGGGCCAGTCGAGCTGGGCGTGGGCGACGCGGTCACCGTCCCGGTAGACGGCCGTACGCTCAAAGCCGACCGTGTCGACCAGGAAGTCGACCAGGGCGGGGGCGTCGTGCGCCTGGAAAGTGGGCCACACATCGGGGGCGCGGAGCTGCTGCTTCTCGGTGGTGTTCGTGGTGTTCATGCGCCCTACTCTTCGCCGTTGCGGTGCCCCCCGGCTTGGATATTCCGGCACTCTTCGGCGAGCCAGGCCGTCGGGCTGACGCCGGTGTACTGCCGGAAGTCGCGGACGAGGTGGGAGTGGTCGTAGTAGCCGCATACGGCGGCGATACGGGACAGCTCCGGCGGGCGGTCCGCGGCGACCGCGCGGGCCACCGCGGACCTGGTGTGCTGGAAGCGCATCAGCCGGGCGGCCTGCTTGGGCCCCAGACCCGTTTCGGCGCGGAACAGGGTGGTCAGCCGGCGCGGGCTGAGTGCCACATGCTCCGCGAGGCCGGAGAGCGTGCCGGTGCCGCGGTGGCGGGCCAGCCAGGCCCATGCCTCGGCAACCTCGGGGCGCACGGCGGTGTGCCGGGCCGACGCGGCGCGCTGCCGCAGATATCCGGCGAGAGTGGCGAAGCGTTCGTCCCAGGTGTCCTGGGCGCACATCCGCTCGCGCACCTCGGCGGCCCGTGCGCCGAGCACCTCCGTCCCGGACACGACCAGCTGGGAGGTGAGTTCACCGGCGGGCAGCCCGAGGAGCGCACGGGCGGCCAGGGGGTGCAGCGCCAGCTGGACACCGGCCTCGTGGCTGTCCTGGGCCACATACGCGGGGTCCTGGTGCAGTCCGGCGACCACGATGTCGGTCCGTGCGGCGTCGGGCCCATACGCCTGCTCGGCGGTGCGGCCGGTGACGACCGGGCCCTCGAGGGAGAAGATCAGTGTCAGATACGGCGAGGGCAGCCCGCGGTGCAGCGCCGGGAGGACTCCGGCGGTGCGGTAGCCGACCGCCGACACAACCATGCCGTCGAGCCCGGGAGTGGCCCGCACGAACTCGCGGGTGCTCATGAGCTCAGTATGGGCCACCGCCCGGCCACCGGGTCCGGCCCTGCTCCCGGCGGCTCCTCACCCCCGCCGTTCCCCCGCTTCCAGCAACGCCGCGTGGGCCGCCGCGGTCAGCACCGCCGCCGCGAGCACCCAGGGGATCCAGTTGCCGGGGTTGGGCAGCCAGGTCCGTCCCAGCGCGACCGGGTAGACGATCGCCGCGTACACCGCGGGGACGGCCGGCCGGACGACACCCTTCCGGGCGGCGGCGAGGAACAGCGGCGGGCCCAGCAGCCCGGCGGAGAACACCACGCCCAGCACCCACAGCGCCCGGGTCCGGCGGGTGGCGTAGAAGGCGGCGGTCGGGCGGGCGGGGACATCGGTCATGGGTCACCTCTCGGCCGTCGGGCCCACCGCGTCCCGGCCGGGCCGGAACACGGCGCGCGGGGTTCGTGGGCGTGTTCGCGAAACGCCTCAGCGCGTGGTGTCCCGCTCCGGTTCGGGACGCAGACGGCTGAGTGCGTGATGGGCCCCGGCGGTTCCGATGCCCTCCAGGCTGAGGAGTTGGCGCGCCGACAAACTGGCCAGGAGTTCGAGATTGTCGACGCCCGCCCGCAGCAGGGTATTGGCGAGGCGGTGTCCGATTCTGTCGTGGCCGAGCACGTCGAAGAGTTCACCGCCCTCGCATGAACAACGGGGTTTCCCACCGGGGTTCTCCGGCGTGTTCTGCGGGGTGGTGCACGCGGAGCACACATCGATCATTCGGCCGTCCTGTCGCGCTATTGCCCAGCTCATAAGGGCCATGGCCTCCCGTACCCCGCTTGCGCTCTCGGCCGCGTGGGATGAATGAGTGGCGCCACAGAGGTCACATCGAATGATGATCCAATGGCTCATGTGCGCATGATGGCAGACGGGTTGCCAACGGGCCTTCTCCGTAGTCGCTTTGCAGTCTCCCCCGTCCAGGACGCTTTCCGGCCAGAACATGCGTTTCTCACAGTCGCTTGATTACAAAAGCAACTGTTACGCCGCCCGGAGTGGTGAAAACGTGAGCCGACAGTGGACAGCGGAGAGCCTCGGAAGTGTCCGGGCGAGCCGCCGGAAGCGTCTCGAATCGCGCCGGTGGGACGGCGATCGCCGTGCTGTCCTCCTGAGCCCCCACCGGGGCTCGACCGACCGACAACGGGAACGGCTGGGTGATGAGAAGCAACGCCACCAACAACGGTGCGGCCGATGCGAAGGGCGGCCGGACACGACGATGGCGCATACCCGTGGCCCTGGGTCTGTCGGCCCTGCTGGCCGCCGCGGGGACGGTGGTCCTCAAGGCCACCGGGTCAGCCGCGCCCGGCACCACCCCCGCCGCCGTGATCACCTCCCACAACGGTCCGCTGACCTCGGAGGAATCCCGCAAGGCCACCCGGATCGCCATCGACCACCCCACCTCCCGCCGGGGAGCCGCCGGCACCGGCCGTGAGCGGAACGCCGCGGGTGCGGCCGGGGCCGAGCCGCTGGACACCCACCGCCCGCCGCGGTCCCCGTCGAAGTCCGCGGCGCCGGACGGTGAGGCCGAGGTCCAGCTCTACGACTACGCCTCGGACAGCCTGATCACCCGCCGGGTCGATCTGCGCTCCGGCAAGGTGCTGGCCTCCGGCCGCCGGCACGGTGTGCAGCCGCCGCCCAGTCTCGCGGAGGCCCGGCAGGCGGTGAGGATCCTCCTCGCCGACCGCCGCCTCGGTCCGGGGATGCGCGCGTCGTACGCGTCCGCGACGCACAGGAAGCTGACCTCGCCCGCTCAACTGCGGCTCCAGGGAATGGCGTTCCTGGCCTCCCGCGCCGAGGGCGTCAAGGGAGCCCGGCAGGTGTCCCGGTGCGGCGCCCACCGATGTGTGCAGCTCTTCGTCCGCATTCCTGGCACACAGGGCCGCGACGGCGGCAGGTGGATCGACACCAGTCGCATCGTCATCGATCTGTCGGCCCGGCGCGCCGCCGTCATCGGCCTCTGAGGGGAGTCCCGTTCGTGTTCCGTGTCCTTTGGCGTGCCCGTGTGCTCGTGGCAGCGGCGGTTCTCCTGGTGGCGGGGACGCCGGGTCCGGCGTCCGCCGCTCCCCGGGAGCCCTCGGCGACCGCCGACTGCCCCGCGGCCAACCGCATCGACAAGACCCTGAAGAACGGCGCCCGTTGGCGGATGTGCTGGGACGTCGACCGCAACACCGGTGTGGTGTTGAGCGATGTGACGTACACCCCGCTGCGCGGCACACCGACCCGTGTGCTGAAGAGCGCATCGCTCGCCGAGGTGCATGTGCCCTACGACAGTGGCGAGCCGCGTTTCTACGATGTGTCCGCCATCGGCTTCGGCGACCTGGAGCAGGGCACCCTCACCCAGCTGACGAAGAAGGACTGCCCGGCGGGGCGGCTCGGGAGCTTCCGCGGCACCGCCGTGCTGTGCAGCGAGGAGCAGCCGAGGCCCTTCGCCTACAAGAGCGCGGTGGAGAAGGGGGTGCTGCACGGCAGCGATCTGACCGTCTTCTCGGTCTCGGAGATCGGCTGGTACGACTACATCATCGAGTGGCACTTCGCCGACGACGGCTCGATCACCCCGAGGGCGGGCGCCACCGGCTCCCTGTCGCCGTTCCAGTTCGCCGACGCGACCGGTGGCTGGCCGACCGGGGTGGGCTCCACCCGGTTCAGCGAGAACCACAGCCACAACATCTTCTGGCGGATGGACTTCGACGTCGACGGGGAGAAGAAGAACGCCGTCGAGCAGTACGACTTCCCCGGCAGCGGCACCGCGAAGCGCACCACCAAGCGCACCGTGCTCTCCCGTGAGACGGCGGCGGACATCGCCCCCAGCCGCTTCTGGCGGGTGGTGAACCGGGCCGCCGAGAACGCCGACGGCCACCCGAAGTCATGGGAGATCGACAACCACGAGAGCGACCAGTACCGCGGGCCGGACCACACCGAGGACTTCACCCACCACGACATGTACTTCACGCAGTACCGGACGTGCGAGCGGCTGGCGTACGGCAACAAGGCCAACGCGTACGGCACCGCCGCGTCCGGCTGCGCCCCCTCGGTGGACAAGTACGTCAACGGCGAGAAGCTCACCGACCCGGTGGCCTGGGTCAGTGTCGACTTCCACCACGTCCCCCGGGACGAGGACGAGGACCCCATGCCCACGCACTGGCAGGGCTTCCGGATCGTCCCCCGCGATGTGACCGCCACCAGCCGGCTGCCGTGACCCCCGGCAGGCCGTCCGTCCCCTCGTGCGCCAAGGAGTACACCGTGTACCACGGGTCCGAGTCCGCCTCCAGAGACGAGCGGCGCCCCAAGGAGCGCCGCCTCCTCGAAGATCACCTGACCGCGCTGGCCCGCGCCCACCGGGTGCCGGGAGCCCAACTCGCCGTGCACACCGGCGGATCCACGCTCACCGTGGAGACCGGTGTGCTGGACGCGGACACCGCGGAGCCGTTCACCACCGAAACCGCGGTGCCCATCGGCTCGATCACCAAGTGCTACACCGCGACGCTGGTGCTGCTGCTGGTGGCCGACGGGGACGTGGCACTCGACGACCAGCTCGGCGACCACGTACCGGAGCTGCGGCGGTCCGGCCCGCCGTGCACGGTGCGTCAGGTGCTCAGCCACACCGCGGGGCTGCCGTCGGGCCCCGACTCCGACCAGGTGGCCGCGCTGACCACCGCGCGCTATCTGCTGGACCACTGCACCGACCGGAGCCTGGTGATGGCGCCGGGCACCGACTTCTCCTATTCCAACGCCGGTTATGTGGCCGCGGGCCGGCTCATCGAGACGGTCACCGGAATGAGCTGGGCGGAGGCCGTACGGTCGGTGCTGCTGGAACCGCTGGGCACCGTGCCCTGCTTCGTCGGCGCCACCGGAACCGCGCGCCGCCCGCCGGCGCACGGCCACGCGGGCAATATGGCCACCGGCAGAATCCGGCCGGTGCACCAGAACCTCGCCCCGGCGGAGGCCGCTGCCGGAGCCCTCGCGGCCAGTGCGCTCGATCTGGTGGCGCTGGCGCGGGCGCACATCGGCGACGGCCCCCCGGGGCTGCTGCCTCCGGAGCTCGCGGCACGGGCGCGCCGACCGGTGCCCGGCGCCGATCCCGGTGTGCTCGCCGACGGCTGGGGCCTGGGGTTCGCACTCTTCCGGCGGGACGCCACCCTGTGGTTCGGCCACGACGGCAACGCCCAGGGAACCTCCTGCCATCTGCGGGCGGATCCGGTCAGCGGTGCCGTGGTCGCCTTCACCAGCAACGCGAGCGTCGGCACCGAGATGTGGCACGAACTGGCCGACGGGCTCGAGGACATCACCGGGCTCCGGGTGCCCGCGACCCCGGCCCGCCCCGCCCCGGCCACCCCGATGGCCGCGACCGCCCAGTGCACCGGGATCTATCTGAACGGCGACATCGAGTACCAGGTGACGATGAGCGACAGCGGCAATCTCGCCCTGTCCGTGGACGGCGATCTGCCCGCGCCCCTGGTCTGTCACGAGGACCTCACCTGCGACCTGGTGGACCCGTCCTCCGGACGCCGGATCCCCGGTGGCCGCTTCGTGCGCGATCCGCGGACCGGCGCGGTCGACCGCATTCAGCTCTCGGGCCGGATGGCCCGCAAGAGCGCCCTGGTCTGACAGCCGCGACCGGCCCTCCCCACACCGGTACTCCCCACACCGGACCTCCCCACCGCGGCGGACTCCCCCACGCTCACCGCCAGGCCGCGCGGCGCACCGTCCCCCTGTCCCCGCCCGAACACCGCTCCGAAGGGCCGACCCATCATGAACGACCGTTACGAGACGTCATCCGGCCAGCCCACCGCCGGTTCGACCGCCGCACCCCAGGAGGCCCCTGGCCTGCCTCCGGCGGAGTGGAACGCCACCGGCCGTGATGCTTCCCGCGCGCCGCTGGACGCGCTCTTCGCGGTGTGGGCGGCGCGTACGCCGGACGCTCCGGCGCTGGTGGCGCAGGACCGGACGTGGTCCTTCGGCGAGGTCGAGGAGTGGGCGAACCGGCTGGCGCACCGGCTGATCGGGCGCGGGGTGGGACCGGAGCGGGTGGTGGCCCTGGTGCTGCCGCGCTCGGCCGAACTGGTGGTGGCCGAGCTGGCGGTGGCGAAGGCCGGAGGTGCCTTCCTCCCGGTGGACCCGGCACACCCCGAGGAGCGCCGGGCCATGATGCTGGCCGACGCCCGGCCCGTCGTGGTGCTGGACGATCCGGTGGCCATCCGCACCGTGACCGGCCCCGGCCGGGCGCCCGGCGACGCGGACCGGCTCGCCCCGCTGCTGCCGGAGCATCCGGCGTATGTCATCTACACCTCGGGATCCACCGGTGTCCCCAAGGGGGTGCTGGTGGCCCACGGCGGCCTGGGGAACTTCTCGGCCGCGGCCGCCGAACACTACGCCGTACGGCCGGGCGACCGGTGGTTGCAGTTCTCCTCGCCCAGTTTCGACGCCTCGGTGCTGGAGCTGTGCTCCTCGCTGCTGGCGGGGGCCGCGCTGGTGGTGCCTCCGGAAGGGCCGCTGCTGGGGGCCGAGTTGTCCGCCGTACTGCGCGACCACGCGGTGACCCACGCCCTGGTCCCCCCGGCGGCCCTGGCGACGGTGCCCGCGGAGGAGGCCCGCCGGGGACTGGAGGCTCTGCGCACACTGATCGTGGGCGCCGAGGCGTGCCCCGCCGGTCTGGTGGACCTGTGGGCGCCGGACCGGCGGCTGGTCAACTCCTACGGTCCGACGGAGGCCACCGTCGTGGCCACCTGGACCGGTGCGCTGCGCGCGGGCTCCGGCACCCCGCCGATCGGCCGTCCGCTGCCCAACACCCGGGTGTACGTGCTGGACGGGGCGATGCGGCAGGTGCCGGTCGGCACCACCGGTGAGCTGTACATCAGCGGCGCGGGGGTGGCCCGCGGCTATCTGGACCGGCCGGGGCTCACGGCAGAGCGTTTTGTCGCCGCCCCCTTCGGTCCGCCGGGCGGCCGGATGTACCGCACCGGCGATCTGGCGCGCTGGACGGCCGACGGGGAGCTGGAGTTCCTCGGCCGCACCGATCACCAGGTCAAGGTGCGCGGGTTCCGTATCGAGCTGGGCGAGGTGGAGGCCGCGCTCGCCCGCCATCCGGAGGTCGGGGCCGCCGTTGTCACCGTCCGGGAGGACGAGCCGGGGCTGCGGCGGCTGGTGGCGTACGTGGTGCCCGCCGGTGGCGGGACACCGCCGGGGGCCGCCGGACTGCGGGCCGCGGTGAGCCGGGTGCTGCCCGCGCACATGGTGCCGTCCGCCTATGTCGTACTGGACGCCTTCCCCCTCACCCCGCACCGCAAGGTCGACCGCGCGGCGCTGCCCGCGCCGCGCTCCGCCCCCGACGGGGACGCCCGCCACATCGCTCCGCGCACCCCGGCCGAGGCCGCCCTCGCCCGGATCTGGGCCGAGGTGCTGCCGGTGGACACCGTGGGTGTCGAGGACGACTTCCTCGGGCTCGGCGGCGACTCGGTCCTGGGAATCCGGCTGCTGTCCCGGGTCCGGGCGGAGCTGGGTGCTGAACTGACGCTCCGTGAACTGCTGGACGCCCGGACCGTGGCACGGCTGGCGCGGGCGCTGCCCGCCGAGCCCGTGGCCGCGGACCCGCCGATCCCGCCCGCGCCACGTGACCGCCCGCTGCCGCTGTCCGCCGCCCAGCGGCGGCTGTGGTTCCTGGACGACCTGACCTCCGGCGGGACCGAGTACAACACCGGGGCCGGGCTGCGGCTGAGCGGCCCGCTGGACACCGAGGCGCTGTGCCGCGCGCTGGACGGGCTGGCCGCCCGCCATGACGCGCTGCGCACCACCTTCGCCACGGTGGACGGCCACGGGGTGCAGCGGGTGGCCGAGCGGGGCACCGTACCGCTGGAGCGCACCGATCTGACCGGGCTGACCGCCGCCGAGCGGGCCGGGGCCGTCGACGCAGCTCTGACCGAGGAGTTGAGCCGCCCCTACGACCTGGAGCGGGGGCCGCTGACCCGGGCACTGCTGATCCGGCTCGCCGACGACGAGCACCTCCTGCTGCTGGCCCAGCACCACATCGTCACCGACGGCTGGTCGGTCGGTGTGCTGGTGCGTGAACTGGCCGCGCTCTACGGGGGGCAGGTGGCGGGCACGGACTCCGGACTGCCGCCACTGCCCCTCCAGTATCCGGACTACGCCGCGTGGGAGCGGAGCCGTCCGGCTCCGCCGCGGCAGGAGACGGATCTGAAGTACTGGCGGACGAAGCTCGCCGGGATGCAGACACTGGAGCTGCCCACCGACCAGCCCCGGCCGCCGGTGCGCACCACCGCGGGCGCGGTCCACCGCCATGAGCTGCCCGCCGATCTGGTGGCGGATCTCGTCCGGCTGGGCCGGGAGCGCGGCACCACGCTGTTCACCCTGCTCGCGGCGGCGGTGTCGGTGCTGTTCGCGCGCTATTCGGGGCAGCGGGACATCTCCTTCGGCACCGTCACCAATGGACGTCACCGCAGCGAACTGGAGTCCGTCGCCGGGTTCTTCGTCAACACCCTGGTGCTGCGCTCCGAGGTGGACGGGGACACCACGGTCGAGCAGTTCCTCGACACCATGCGCGAAACGGTGCTGGACGCGTTCGGCCATGACGAGCTGCCGTTCGAGCGTGTGGTGGAGGAGCTGGCCCCGCAGCGCGATCCCAGCCGCAATCCGCTGGTGCAGGCGCTGGTCGTCCAGCAGAGCGCGATGGTGCCGACCCGGGAGGCCGGGGAGCTGCGGATCACCGAGCACCCACTGCCGCGGCCCGCCGCGCGGTTCGACCTGGTGCTGGAGTTCCTGCCGCGGGAGAGCGGTTCGCTGGGTCTGACGGTGGAGTACAACTCCGATCTGTTCGACGCCGGGACGATGGAGCGGATGGCCACCCATCTGCACCGGCTGCTGACGGGCATGGCGGCGGCTCCCGAAACGCCCCTGATCGAGCTCCAGATGCTCACCGACGCCGAGTGGCACACGATGCTCGATTCCTGGAACGGGCAGGGGCGCCCGGCCCCGGACACCACGCTGCCCGAGCTGTTCGAGGCACAGGCGGCTCGCAGCCCCTCGGCTCCCGCGGTGGCCCACGGGGATGTCCGGCTCTCCTACGGCGAGCTGAACCGGCGCGCCAACCAGCTGGCCCGGCTGCTGATCGACCGTGGTATCGGCCCGGAGCGCCTGGTGGCGCTGGCGCTGCCGCGCACCGCCGACCTGGTCGTGGTGGTGCTGGCGGTACTCAAGGCGGGCGCGGGCTATCTGCCGGTGGACCCCGGCTATCCGCCCCGGCGCATCGCTCTGATGCTGGACGACGCCACGCCCGCGGTGGTGCTGACCACCGGTGAGACGGCCGGATGTCTGCCCCCGGGCGCGGAGATCCTGGTCCTGGACGACACCGCGGTCCGCTCCGATCTGGGCTCGCGCGGGGACGGCGACATCACCGACGCCGAGCGGACCATGCCGCTGGACCCGGCCCACCCCGCGTATGTCATCTACACCTCCGGATCCACCGGCAGGCCCAAGGGCGTGGTGGTCACCCACCGCAGTGTGGCGGCTCTCGCGGCATGGGCCGAGGCGGAGTTGGGGCGGAGCCGGCTGACCGATGTGGTGGCCTCCACCTCGCTCAACTTCGATGTGTCGGTGTTCGAGCTCCTGTGCCCGCTGCTGGCCGGGGGCAGTGTCGAGGTCGTCCGGGATCTGCCCGCGCTGCTCGATCCGCGGGAGCGGCCGCGCACCCCCGGGCTGATCAGCGCGGTGCCCTCGGTGTTCGACCGGATCCTGGCCGGGGACACGGTGGCGTTGAGTGCCGGGACGGTGGTGCTGGCGGGCGAGGCGCTGTCCGCCCGGACCGTACGGGACGTCCGCGCGGCCATGCCGTCGTGCCGGATCGCGAATCTGTACGGGCCGACCGAGGCCACGGTGTACGCCACCGCGTGGTTCTGCGACGGCGCGGCGCCCGAACAGGCCCCGCCGATCGGCCGTCCGGTGGCGGCCACCCGCGCCTACGTCCTGGATCCGACCCTGCGTCTGGTGCCTCCCGGGGTGACCGGGGAGCTGTACCTCGGTGGCCAGGGGCTGGCCCGCGGCTATCTCAACCGGCCCGCGCTGACCGGCCGTCGCTTTGTGGCGGACCCCTTCGGCACGCCCGGCAGCCGGATGTACCGCACCGGTGATCTGGTGCGGTGGAACGGTGACGGCCGGCTGGAGTACATGGGCAGAGCGGACGACCAGGTCAAGATCCGCGGTTTCCGCATCGAGCTGGGCGAGGTGGAGACGGCGCTGCTGCGCCACCCCGAGGTGGCCGGGGCCGCGGCCGTCGCCAAGGAATCCGGCGACCTCAAGCGGCTGATCGCCTATGTGGTGGCGGCGCCGGGGGCCACGCCGGACCCGGCCGGGCTGCGCCGGTTCCTGCGGCGCGCACTGCCCGACTACATGGTGCCCGCCACCGTCCTGGTGCTGGACCGGATGCCGCTCAACCCCAACGGCAAGCTGGACCGGAGCCGGTTGCCCGACCCGGACTGGAGCGCCACCGCGGCCCATGGCTATGTGGCGCCGCGGACCGCCACCGAGCGGACCCTCGCGGCGGTGTGGGCGGGGATCCTGCGGATGGAGCGGGTCGGGGTGGAGGACAACTTCTTCTCCCTCGGCGGCGATTCGATCCTCAGCATCCAGGTGGTGTCCCAGGCGCGGCAGGCCGGACTTCCGCTCACCTCGCGCGATGTCTACCGCCATCAGACGATCGCGGCGCTGGCCCTGCATCTGGACACCTCCGCCCCGGCCGAGCTGCCGGTGGCGTCCGGGGACCAGGAGGCCACCGGCGAGCTGCCCCTGACGCCCATTCAGCGGTGGCTGTTCGCACACGACTCGGAGCGGGCCGGACACTTCAACCAGACCGTGTCCGTGGTCCTGGCCGAGGATGTGGACGAGGAGGCGCTGCGCGGCGCCCTGGCGGAGCTGTCGGCCCACCATGACGCGCTGCGCTCCCGCTTCCCGCTGCACGGCGGCGGGCCCGGCCGCGGCCAGTGGATCGACGGCGCCGGGTCCATGGCGGTGCTGCGCCATGCCACCGGCGACGACGTCGCCCATCTCGGCGGCTTCGATCTGGCGGCGGAACCGCCGCTGCGCGCGGTGTTCGAGGAGGGCGGCGACGGACGGCGGCCGGTGCTCCACCTCACCGTGCACCACGCCGTAGTGGACGGTGTCTCCTGGCGCATCCTGCTGGAGGACCTGGACACCGCCTACCGCGCCCTGGCCGGGGGCGGCCAGGTCCGGCTGCCCGCGAAGTCGTCCTCACTGCGCCACTGGGCGCTGCGGCTGACCCGGCACGCGGAGGCCGGAGGGTTCGACGACGAGACGGCGTACTGGACCGAGGTGGCCGCCGGGTGCGATCCGGAGCTGCCGACGGACCGTCAGGGCGCCAACACCTACGCCTCGGCGCGCTCGGTCACCGTCCGGCTCGGCGAGGACGAGACCACCGCCCTGCTCCAGACCCTGCCCGAGGTGTACCGGACGCAGGTCAACGATGTGCTGCTGAGCGCGCTGGCGCGGGTGCTGACCAGGTGGACCGGACGGGCCCGGGTCCCGGTGGACCTGGAGGGACACGGCCGCGAGGAGCTCTTCGAGGACGTGGATCTGTCCCGTACGGTCGGGTGGTTCACCACCCGTTTCCCGGTGGCGTTGAAGCTGCCCGACGGCGACTGGGGCACGGTGCTCAAGTCCGTCAAGGAGCAGCTGCGGGCGGTGCCGCGGCGCGGTCTGGGCTACGGGGTGCGGCGCCATCTGCTCCGCCCCGAGGGCTTCCCGGACGGTCCCACGGCGGGGATCAGCTTCAACTACCTGGGCCAGTTCGCACTGCCGGGTGAGGGCGACGGGCTGTTCCGGGACACCCACCGCGAACTCTCCCTGGACGCCGACCCCGAGAGCCCGCGGCCGCATCCGCTGGAGGTGGTCGGCCGGGTCGAGGGGCGGACCCTGGAGTTCACCTGGTTCTACTCGGCCCAGCTGCACCACGAGGAGACCGTGGCCCGGCTGGCGGAGGAGTTCCGCCGGGCGCTGGTGGAGATCGCCCGGTACGGCAGCGCCCCCGGCGCGGGCGGCCGTACCCCGTCCGACTTCCCGCTCGCCACACTCGACCAGGCCACCGTGGACCGGCTGGCGGGCGACGGTGCCGCGGTGGAGGACATCTACCCGCTCACCCCCACCCAGGCGGGCATGCTGTTCCACCGGCTGTCCCAGGACGACCGGCGGGTCTACTTCCAGCAGTTGGCCTTTGTGCTCGACGGGGTGCCCGACCCGGAGTCGCTGGCCGACGCCTGGCAGCGGGTGGCCGACCGTACGCCGGTGCTGCGCAGCCGCGCAGTGTGGGACGGGGTGGCCGAACCGCTCCAGGTGGTGGAGCGCGCGGTGCGGCTGCCCGTCACCCACATCGACTGGCGGGGGCTGGCCGAGGACGAACGCCGGGAGGGCTTGCGGCGGTTCCTCGCCGAGGACCGGGAACGCGGTCTGGACCCGGGCACCGCGCCGCTGAGCCGGCTGGCGCTCGCCCGGCTGTCGGCCACCGAGGTCCAGGTGGTGTGGACCTTCGACCATCTGATCCTGGACGGCTGGAGCCTGTTCCAGGTGCTGTCGGACATCTTCCACTGCCATGCGCGGGCACACGAGGGCGCGACCGGCGCCGCCATGGCCGACGGGCTGCCCAGCCGCCGTCCGTTCCGCGACTATGTGGCCTGGCTGCGGGAGCGCGACGGGGCGCGGGCCGAGGAACACTGGCGGGCCCGGCTCGCGGGGCTCACGGAGCCCACCGCGCTGCCCTACGACCGGGAGCCCACCGAGACCCATCACGCCGAGTCCACCGAGGCGGTGCGGATGACCGTGCCCGCCGACACCTCCCGGCGTCTTGAGGAGCTGGCCCGGGACGAGGGGCTGACGGTGAACACCCTCCTCCAGGGGGCCTGGGCGCTGCTGCTGTCCCGGCAGACCGGGAGCCCGGACGTGGTGTTCGGTACGACGGTGTCCGGGCGCCCTGCCGAACTCCCGGGCGCGCCGGACATGAACGGGCTGTTCATCGCCACCCTGCCGACCCGGGTGCGGGTGCCGTCCGGCTCCACCCTGCTGAGCTGGCTGCGGGAGGTGCAGTCGGCGCAGACCGAGGACCGGCGGTTCGACTTCGTCTCCCTGCCCCGGCTGCGGTCGTGGACCGGGCTCGCCGAGCGGGTCAACCTCTTCGACAGCATCGTGGTGTTCGAGAACTACCCGGTGGGCGGTGACCTCGCCGCCGCACACGGGCTGGCACTGCGGGAGCTCGACGGGGTCGAGACCACCAACTACCCGCTGAGCCTGGTGGTCTACCCGGGCGAGGAGCTCACCCTACGGCTCGGCTACGACCCGGCGCTGTTCGACGAGGTCACCGTGGAACGGATGGCGGAGTATCTGTCGGTGCTGCTCGCCACCATGGCGGAGAGCCCGGACCGGGCGCCGGCCCGGCTGCCGATGCTCACCCCCGAGCGCCGCCGCCAGGTGCTCCAGGAGTGGAACGACACCGCGGCGCCGGTGGCGATGAGCACCCTGCCCGAACTGTTCACCGCCCAGGTGCGGCGGGCCCCGGACGCCATCGCGCTGGACGGCGCGTGCGGCCCGGTGACCTACCGGGAGCTGGACATCCTCGCCAACCGGCTGGCCCACCGGCTGATCGGGCTCGGTGTCCGGCCCGAGCACCCGGTGGCGGTGCTGATGGACCGTTCGGCGGAGCTTCTCGTGGCGCAGCTCGCCATCGTCAAGGCGGGCGGGGTGTATGTCCCGCTGGACGTCCGGGCGCCGGAGGACCGGCTGCGCACGGTGCTGGCCGAGGCGTCGGCGGACGTCCTGCTGACCGACCGGGTCCGGCAGCGCACCGCCGCGGACGTGCCGCACGGCGGCCGGACCGTGGTGGTGGCGCCCGGCGAGGACGGGAGCGGTCCCGGTGCTCCGCCGCGGGTGGCGGTCTTCCCCGACTCCACCGCGTATCTGATGTTCACCTCCGGCTCCACCGGGCGGCCCAAGGGGGTCGCGGTGCGCCACCGCGATGTGGCCGCGCTCGCCGCCGACCGCGCCTTCGCCGGGCACCAGCGGGTGCTGGTGCACTCCCCGCAGGCGTTCGACGCCTCCACCTACGAGGTGTGGGTGCCGCTGCTGCGCGGCGGCACCGCCGTCCTCGCGCCCGAGGGGGACGTGGACGCGGACACCGTGCGCCGGGCGATCGACACCCACGGGGTGGGCTGTCTGTGGCTGACCGCCGGACTGTTCCGGCTGCTCGCGCAGGACGCGCCGGAGTGTCTGCGCGGCGCACGGGAGGTGTGGACCGGCGGTGACGTGGTGCCCGCGGCGGCGGTGCGCCGGGTGCTGGACGCCTGTCCGGGGCTGACGGTCGTGGACGGCTACGGGCCCACCGAGACCACCACCTTCGCCACCCGGCGGGCCTTCCGCGCCGGGGAGGAACTGCCGCGCGCGCTGCCCATCGGACGGCCCATGGACAACACCCGGGTCCATGTCCTGGACGCCGCGCTCGAGCCCCAACCACCCGGTATCCCGGGCGAGTTGTATATCGCGGGCGCGGGTCTCGCGCGCGGCTACCGGAACCGTCCGGGTGCCACGGCCGAGCGGTATGTGGCCGATCCGTTCGGACCGCCCGGGTCCCGGATGTACCGCACCGGGGACATCGTGGCCTGGACCGACGACGGTGAACTCACCTTCGTAGGACGGGCCGACGACCAGCTGAAGATCCGGGGCTTCCGGATCGAACCGGGGGAGATCGAGGCCGCGCTCGTCCGCCACGAGGCGGTGGCGGAGGCAGTGGTGACCCTCGCCCGGGACGGGGAGCGCACCCTGCTGACCGCTTACGCGGTCCCGGTCCGCGGCGGCGCCCTGCCCGGCGCCGAGGAACTGCGCTCCTTCCTCGGCGTCACGCTGCCGGACTACATGGTGCCCGCGGTGTTCACGGCCCTGGCGGAACTGCCGCTCACCGGCAATGGCAAGGTGGACCGCCGACGGCTGCCCGCACCGGACTGGACGGCGGCGACCGGCGCCGGATACGTGGCACCCCGCACCGGCGCCGAGCGGGCGCTCGCGGAGATCTGGGGCGCGCTGCTGGGCCGGGACCGGATCGGGGTCGAGGACAACTTCTTCATGCTGGGCGGGGATTCGATCCTCAGCATCCAGGTGGCCTCCCGCGCCCGGCAGGCGGGGCTGACGCTGACGCCCCGGGAGCTGTTCCGGCACCCCACCATCGCGTCGCTGGCCACCGTGGCGCGGACCGACGCCCGTCCCGCGGCCGACACCGGCCCGGTCTCCGGGGAGGTGCCGCTCACCCCGATCCAGCGCTGGTTCTTCAGCACCCACACCGCCCGGCCCGGCCACTTCAACCAGTCCGTGGTGGCCGAACTCGGCGCGGACCCCGACCTCCCCGCGCTGCGCGCGGCACTGGCCGCGCTGCTGGTCCACCACGACGCGCTGCGGATGCGCTTCGAGCGGCGGGCGGACGGCACCGTACGCCAGTACTGCCCGCCGCCGGACCCGGCGGACGTGGTGCCGCTGCGGGAGGTGGATCTGTCAGGTCTGGACGCGGCGGAGCGGCGGGCCGCGCAGGACACGGCCATCGCCGAGGCGAACGCCGGATTCGAGCTGGAGCGGGGGCCGCTGCTGGCCGCGCGGCTGCTGCGCGGAGCGCCCGGCGAGCCACCGATGCTCTTCCTGACGGTGCATCACCTAGTGGTGGACGGAGTGTCCTGGCGGGTGCTGCTGGAGGATCTGGACACCGCCTACCGCCAGGCACTCCGGGACGAGCCGATCGTGCTGGGAGCGCGGACCACCTCGCTGCGGGACTGGTCCCGGCGGCTGGCCGGACACACCGCCGCTGGCGGCTTCGACGCCGAACTGCCCCACTGGACGGCGGTGGCGGCGGAGTGTGACACCGGGCTGCCGGTGGACGGCGCCGGGGAGAACACCGTGGCGGCGATGGAGTCGGTCACCGTGCGGCTGGACCGCGAACTGACCACCGCGCTGCTCCAGCGAGTGCCCGGGGTCTACCGCACCCGGGTCGACGACGTCCTGCTCGCGGCACTGGGCCGGGTACTGGCCGACTGGACCGGACGCCGCCGGGTCACCGTGGACCTGGAGGGCCACGGCCGGGAGGAGCATCTGCTCGACGGGGTGGATCTGTCGCGTACCGTCGGCTGGTTCACCACCATGTTCCCGGTGGCCCTGGACCTTCCGGCGGGCGGCTGGGGCGAGACGCTGAAGTCCGTCAAGGAGCGGCTGCGGGCTGTCCCCGCGCGGGGCATCGGCTACGGGGCGCTGCGCCATCTCGCCCCGGCGGACCACCCCGCGGCCTCGGAGCTGCGGACCGCCCCGGAGCCCCTGATCAGCTTCAACTACCTCGGTCAGTTCGACTGGTCGGAGCCCGGGGAGGACACCACGTCGCTGGTGCGCGGCGTGCGGGGCGGGCTGGGCGGTGACGCCGCACCGGAGTCGGTCCGGGCCCATCTGCTGGACGTGGTGGGCCGGGTGGAGCACCGGTGCCTGGAACTCACCTGGTACTACGGCACGGCCACGCACACCGAGGAGACGGTGACCCGGCTGGCCCGGGAGATGGTGCGCGCCCTGGAGGAGATCGCCGGTCACTGCGCCGAGCCCGGCGCCGGGGGCCGTACCCCGTCGGACTTCCCGCTGGCCCGGCTGGACCAGGCCGCGGTGGACCGGATCGCCGGGGACGGCCGCGAGGTGGCGGACCTCTATCCGCTGACCCCCATGCAGGCGGGCATGCTGTTCCACCACCTCGTGGACCCGGCCTCGGACGCCTACGTCAACCAGGTGCAGCTGACGATGACCGGGGTGGGCGACCCGGAGGCGCTGGCCACCGCGTGGCAGCGGACCGCGGACTCCAATCCGATCCTGCGCACCCATCTGGTGTGGGCGGACACCCCCGAGCCGCTCCAGGTCGTCCGGCGGCGGGCCGCGGTGCGGATCGTCCACCACGACTGGACCGGGCGGCCGGAGCGGTGGCGGGACGCCGAACTGGACCGGCTGCTCGCCGAGGACCGGGCCGCGGGCATCGACCTGGGCACCGCGCCGCTGATGCGGCTGGCCCTGATCCGGCTGTCGGCGGACGAGGTCCGGCTGCTCTGGACGTTCCACCACTGCCTGCTGGACGGCTGGAGCGCGGCGCAGGTCTTCGACGAGATCTGCGAGCGCTACACGGCACTCACCACCGGGCGCGCGGCCGCGGTGCCGTCCCGCCGTCCCTTCCGCGCCTATCTGGGCTGGCTGGCCGAGCAGGACACCGCGGAGGCCGAGCGGTTCTGGCGCGGGGCGCTGGCGGGCTTCACCTCGCCGACCGAACTGCCCCGTGACCGGCCCGCGGTGGAGGCGCACCGCACGGCGTCCTCGGGTACGCACAAGGTCACCCTGGGGGCCGAGGAGTCGGCCCGGCTGCGGACCACGGCCCAGCGCGCCGGGCTGACGATGAACACCGTGGTGCAGGGGGCGTGGGCGCTGCTGCTGGCGCGCTACAGCGGTACGGACGACGTGGTGTTCGGCACCACCGTCTCCGGGCGTCCGGCGTCGCTCGCGGGTGTGGAGTCGATGGTCGGGGTGTTCATCAACACGGTGCCCACCCGGGTGCGGGTGGACGGCGGCACACCGCTGCCGGTCTGGCTGCGGGAGCTCCAGACGGCCCAGTCGGAGTCCCGGCGCTTCGACTTCGTGTCCCTGGCACAGCTGCGGAGCTGGAGCGAGGTGCCCGGGGGGATGAACCTCTTCGACAGCATCGTGGTGTTCGAGAACTATCCCTTCGACAGCGAGGCCATCGCGGCACACGGTCTGGGTATCCGGCAGGAGCGGGATCTCGAACCGACGAACTACGCGCTGAGCGTGGTGGTGGCGCCCGAGGAGCGGCTGTCGATCTCGCTGGACTACGACCCGGCCGCGTTCGACGCGCCGACCGTCGAGCGGCTGGGCGCCTGCTTGCGCGGCCTGTTGGAGGAGATGGCGGCCGATCCGGCCCGCCGGGTGGCGGAGCTGCCGCCGGCGGGCGCGGTGGAGACCCGGCGGATCCTGGAGGAGTTCAGCGGGCCGGTGGCCCCGGCGCCGCGGGCGGTGCTGCCGGAGCTGTTCCAGGCGCGGGCGGCCCGGACGCCGGACGCGGTGGCGGTACGGGGAGAGCACGGATCCCTCAGCTACCGGGAGGTGAACGAGCGCGCCAACCGGCTGGCCCGGCTGCTGATCGCCGCGGGCGCGGGCCCCGAGCGCTTTGTGGCGCTCGCGCTGCCGCGCACCCCGGATCTGGTGGTGGCGCTGCTCGCGGTGCTGACGTCGGGGGCCGGATATCTGCCGGTGGACCCGGCGTATCCGGCGGAGCGCATCGCGTTCATGCTCGAGGACATCGCCCCGGACATCGTGCTGACCACCGGGGAGACCGGGGCGCGTATCCCGGCCGGGAGGACGGCTCATCTCGCCCTGGACGACGCGGAGTTCGCCGAACGGCTGGCCCGGGAGGACGCCCGCGACATCACCGATTCCGAGCGGCGCCACCCGCTGGACCCGGGCCATCCCGCCTATGTCATCCACACCTCGGGCTCGACCGGCACCCCCAAGGGTGTGGTGGTCACCCATGCGAGTGTGGCGGCGCTCGCGGTGTGGGCCGAGGCGGAGTTCGGCGCGGAGGGGCTGTCCCATGTAGTGGCCGCCACCTCGCTCAACTTCGATGTGTCGGTCTTCGAGATCCTGTGCCCGCTGCTGGCCGGTGGCTCGCTGGAGATCGTCCGCGATCTGCTCACCCTGGCCGAGCGGACCGGGCCATGGTCGGCCAGTCTGCTCAGCGCGGTGCCGTCCGCGCTGGGGCAGGTGCTCGGCAAGGGCGCGGTGTCGGTCACCGCGGACACCGTGGTGCTGGCGGGTGAGGGGCTGGCCGCCCGCACCGTCCAGGAGGTGCGCGCGGCGATCCCGGGCTGCCGGGTGGCGAACATCTACGGCCCCACCGAGGCCACCGTCTACGCCACCGCGTGGACCTGCGATCCGGCGGACCCCGGCCGGACCCCGCCCATCGGCTCCCCGGTCGCCGCCACCCGGGCGTACGTCCTGGACGCGCGGCTGCGCCCGGTACCGGTCGGGGTACCCGGGGAGCTGTATCTCGCCGGGGCCGGACTGGCCCGGGGGTACGCGGGGCGTCCGGGGCTGACCGCGGACCGGTTCACCGCCGACCCCTTCGGGCCCGCGGGCGGCCGGATGTACCGCACCGGGGATCTGGCGCGCTGGGACGCCGACGGGCAGCTGGAGTACCTGGGCAGGACCGACGACCAGGTCAAGGTGCGGGGTTTCCGGATCGAACTGGGCGAGGTCGAGGCCGCGCTGGCCCGCCACCCGGAGGTGGCCGAGGCCGCGGCGGCCGTGGTGGACACCGCGGGCCACAAGCGGCTGGCCGGGTATGTGGTCCCGGCCCCGGGAGCGTCGGTGGATCCGGCCGCGCTGCGGTCGTTCCTCGCCCACAGTCTGCCCGACCACATGATCCCGGCGGCCGTGGTCTCCCTGGAGCGGCTGCCGCTGGGCACAAGCGGCAAACTCGACCGGCGGGCGCTGCCCGCGCCGGACTGGGCCGCCCCCACGGCGGGCCGGGTCGCACCGCGCACGGGGACCGAGAAGGCGCTGGCCGGGATCTGGGCCGAGGTCCTGGGGGTGGAGTCGGTCGGCGCCGAGGACAACTACTTCGCCCTCGGCGGCGATTCCATCCTCAGCATCCAGATCGTCTCCTCGGCCCGCCGCGCCGGAATCGAACTGACACCACGTCATCTCTTTGAGCACCAGACCGTGGCGGCCCTGGCCGCCGCCGCGGAGGGCGCGGTGTCCTCGGCGGCCACCGCCGAACAGGGGCCGGTCCTGGGCGAGGTGCCGCTCACCCCGATCCAGCACTGGCTGTTCGAGAGCCTGCCGGAGAGCCCCTGGCACTTCACCCAGTCGCTCTCCGCCGAGCTGACCGGACCGGTGGACACCACCGCGCTGGGCGCGGCGCTGGCGGTCCTGCCGGCCCACCACGACGCCCTGCGGATGCGGTTCGAGCGCACCGGGGACGGCCCCTGGCGGCAGCACAACGCCCCGCCCGGTGCGGAGGCGGCGCTCGAGGTGGTCGATCTGTCCGGCCACGCGCCCGCGCTGCGGGAGACGGCGCTGCGGGAGGCCGCGGCCCGGATCGAAGCCGGATTCGACCTGGCCCGGGGGCCGTTGCTGCGGGCCGCCCTGTTCACCCGGGGCGAGGGGCAGCGCCCCGTCCTGCTGCTCACCGCCCACCACCTGGTGGTGGACGCCGTCTCCTGGCGCATTCTGCTGGAGGACCTGGACACCGCCTACCACGCGCTGGCCGAGGGCCGTACGCCCGAACTCGGCCCGAAGACCACCTCGTTCCGGGAGTGGTCACTGCGGCTGCGCGACCATGCGGCGGCCGGGGGCTTCGCCGCCGAACAGGGCTACTGGGCGGCGCTGGACGGCTGCGCCGAGCTGCCCACGGACAGTGAGGGGCCCAACACCGTGGCCTTCGAGGAGTCCGTGGCCGTCCGGCTGGACACCGGCGCCACCCGCGCCCTGCTCCAGGACGTGCCCGGTGCCTACCGGACCCGGATCAACGATGTGCTGCTGTGTGCGCTGGGGCGGGTGCTCGGCCGCTGGACCGGCCGGGACCGGGTGCTGGTGGACCTGGAGGCGCACGGCCGCGAGGAGATCTTCGAAGGCGTCGATCTCTCCCGTACCGTCGGCTGGTTCACCAGTATGTTCCCCATCGCGCTGGAGGGTTCCCCGGCAAGCGGTCCCGCGGAGACGCTGAAGGCCGTCAAGGAGCGGCTGCGGACGGTGCCGCGGGGCGGTCTCGGCTACGGCGCGCTGCGCCATCTGCTGCCCGGCGCCGCGCCGGACCTCCCGGCCGCGCCACCGCGGATCAGCTTCAACTACCTGGGGCAGCAGGACGGGACGCTCCCCGGGGCGGGCCAGGACGGCGGGCTGCTGCACACGCTGCGCGACGCTCTGGACGGCGGAATGAGCGCGGACGCGCCCCGGCCGCATCTGATCGATGTGGTCGGCCGGGTGGCGGACGGTGAGCTGGAGCTGGCCTGGTCGTACTCGCGCGGTCTGCACCGGCGCGCCACCGTGCTCCGGCTCGCCGAGGAGATGGCCGAGGAGCTGCGGGCGATCGTCGCGCTGTGCGCCGCGCCGGGCGCGGGCGGCCGGACGCCGTCGGACTTCCCGCTGGTCGCCCTGGACCAGGAAACCGTGGACCGGCTGGCGGGCGACGGGCGGAACGTGGCGGACATCTATCCGCTGACCCCGACCCAGTCCGGGCTGGTCTTCCACGGTCTTGCCCAGCAGGGCCAGGGGCTCTATGTGGAGCAGGCGACCTTCGTGCTGGACGGGGTCCGGGACACCGCCGTACTCGCCGCCGCCTGGCAGCATGTCGTCGACCGCACCCCGGTGCTGCGCAGCGAGGTGGTGGTGCGCGGGGTGCCCGAACCGCTCCAGATCGTGCGGCCCGCCGCGGTCGTGCCGATCGAGGAACACGACTGGAGCGGGCTGGACGAGGACGGGCGCGCCGACGCCCTGGACCGGCTGCTGGAGGAGGACCGCGCCCGAGGTCTCGACCTCACCGCGGCGCCCCTGCTGCGGGTCGCCCTGGCCCGGCTCTCCCCCACCGAGGTGCGGGTGCTGTGGACGTTCCACCATGTGCTGCTCGACGGGTGGAGTGTCTTCCAGGTGCTGTCGGACGTCTTCGCCGCACACGCCGCACTGGCCGGGGGAAAGACACCGCAACTGCCGTCCCGCAGGCCGTTCGCCGACTATGTGGCCTGGCTCGGCCGCCAGGACCGCACCCGGGCCGAGGAGCACTGGCGCACGGCGATGGCGGGGTTCGTAGCGGCCACTCCGCTGCCCTACGACCGCAAGGCCACGCCGCATACCCCGACCCGCTCCTCGCGCTGGCTCTCACGGCGGCTCGGCGAGCGGGAGACCGCGGCGCTCCAGGACTTCGCCCGGCGCCACCGGCTCACCCTCAACACCGTGGTCCAGGGCGCCTGGGCGCTGCTGGTGTCGCGCTGGAGCGGTGAGACGGACGTGTGCTTCGGGGCCACCGTCTCGGGGCGGCCCACCGAACTGCCCGGCGCCGACAGCATCACCGGCATCTTCATCAACACCCTGCCGGTGCGCACCGAGGTGGACGGCGGGGTCGCCACCGCGGCCTGGCTGCGGACGCTCCAGACCCGGCAGGCCGAGGCCCGCGGCTTCGGCCATGTGCCGCTCTCCCGGATCCAGGGCTGGAGCGGGGTGCCGGGCGGGGACAGTCTCTTCGAGAGCCTGGTGGTGTTCGAGAACTACCCGATCAACAGCTCCGCCGCCGCGGAACACGGTCTGGCGGTGCGCGACCTCCATGCGCTGGAGAGCACCAACTACGCGCTCACCGTGGTCGTCTCCCCCGGTACCGAGCTGGCGGTGGAACTCGGCTGGGATCCACGGCTGTTCGACGAGATCACCGCGGAGCGGCTGGCGGCCCAGCTGACCCAGGTGCTCGGCGCCCTCGCCACCGCCCCCGACGAACTGCCGCTGGACCGGATCGACATCCTGCCCCCGGCGATGCGCCGGCGGATCCTGACCGAGTGGAACGACACCGCCCGCGAGGCACCGCTCGCCACCCTGGCCGAGCTGTTCGAGGCGGCGGCGGACCGCCGTCCCGACGCCCCCGCGGTGGTCTCCGCCGACGTCGAGCTGTCCTACGCCGAGCTGGAGCGGCGGGCGAACCGCCTCGCCCACCGCCTCATCGCCCAGGGGGTCGGCCCGGGCAGGATCGTGGCCCTGGTCCTGCCGCGCTCGGTCGAGATCGTGGTGGCCCAGCTCGCGGTGGCGAAGGCCGGGGGTGCCTATCTGCCCGTCGATCCCGACTACCCGGCCGGGCGGATCGCCATGATGCTCCAGGACGCCGCGCCGCTGGTCACCCTGGAGGGCCCGGACGCGGTGGAGGTGCCCGACGGGCCGGACCACCGCCCCGGCGAGGCGGACCGGCACGGCCCCGTCGGCCCGGACGACGCGGCGTATGTCATCTACACCTCGGGCTCCACCGGGACCCCCAAGGGGGTAGTGGTCACCCACCGCGGGCTCGGCGGCTTCGCCGCCGCGGAGGCCGAGCACTATCAGGTGCGGCCGGGCGACCGGGTGCTGCAATACGCCTCGCCCAGCTTCGACGCCTCCGTACTGGAGCTGTGCATGTCGCTGCCCGCCGGGGCCTCGCTGGTGGTACCCGAGCCCGGTCCGCTGCTGGGCAACCATCTGGCCCGGGTGCTGCGGGAGCGGCGGATCACCCACACCCTCATCCCGCCCGCGGCCCTGGCCACCCTGCCGCCGGGCACCGAGGAGGAACTGCCCGCCCTGCGGACGCTGATCGTCGGAGGGGACGCCTGCGGTGCGGAGCCGGCGGCCCGGTGGGCCCCGCACCACCGCGTGATCAACTCCTATGGGCCCACCGAGGCCACCGTGGTCGCCACCTGGTCCGATCCGCTCACCGATGAGGGCACCCCACCACCGATCGGACGGCCGGTGCCGGGCACCCGGGTGTATGTGCTCGACCGGCGGCTCCGCCCGGTGCCGCCGGGGGTGCCCGGGGAGCTGTGGATATCCGGTCCGTCGCTCGCCCGCGGCTATCTGGGCCGTCCGGGGCTGACCGCGGAACGCTTCGTGGCCGATCCCTTCGGCCCGCCGGGGAGCCGGATGTACCGGACCGGCGATCTGGCCCGCTACGACGCCACGGGCCGGATCCACCACCTGGGACGCACCGACCACCAGCTCACACTGCACGGCTACCGCATCGAGGCCGGGGAGGTGGAGACCGCGCTGTGCGGCCATCCCGCCCTCGCCGAGGCGGTGGTGACGGTCCGGGAGGACGAGCCCGGGGCGCGCCGTCTGGTGGCTCATGTGGTCCCCGCCGCCGGTGCCACCGCCCCGGACGGTGCCGAACTGCGTGCCCTGCTGGGCCGGACGCTGCCCGGCCACATGATCCCGTCGGCCTTCGCCGTACTGGACCGGCTGCCGCTCACGGAGAACGGCAAGACCGACCGCGCGGCACTGCCCGCGCCCGCCCCCGCCGCCGCGCCGGCGGTCCGCTTCGTCCCGCCGCGCACCCCCACCGAGGAGGTCGTCGCGGAAATCTGGGCGGAGGTACTGGGGGTGGAACGGGTCGGCGCGGAGGACGAGTTCTTCGCGCTGGGCGGTGACTCGGTGCGCAGTCTGCTGATCGCCTCCCGGGCGAAGGAGGCCTTCGGCCTCGAGCTGACCCCGCGGGACATCCTGACCGCGCACACCGTCTCCGGCCTCGCCGACCTGGTCGAGGAGTACATCCTGCGCGAACTCGAAGACGCCGCCGCGGGCGGCGACCACGACGAACGGTAGAGGACACAACAGACGATGACGTCTTCGAGGAAGAGCCGCGCCGCCGCCCTGCCGGAAGAGCTGCGGGAAGCCCTGCGACGTCGGCTGGCGGGCAGGGCCGGACACGCCGAGGCGATCCCCCGCGCGGACCGCACCCGGCCGCTTCCGCTGTCCTTCGCGCAGACCCGCCTGTGGTTCCTGCACACCCTCCAGCCGGACGAGGCGGGCTACAACAGCGCGGTGGCACTGCGGCTGACCGGTGCCCTGGACCGCCCGGCGCTCTCCCGGGCGCTGGACGGTCTGGTGGCGCGGCACGAGGCGCTGCGGACCACGTTCGAGGACACCGGCGGCCGTCCCGCGCAGGTGGTGTCCCCGCCCGCCCCGCTCCCGCTGCCGGTCGCGGACCTCCGCGACGCGGAGAGCAACGCTGAGGACGGTGCGGCGGAGCTGGACCGGCTGCTGCTCCAGGAGTACGCCCGCCCGTTCGATCTGCGGACCGGACCGCTGCTGCGCGCGCTGCTGATACGGGTGGCCGACACGGAACACATCCTGCTGCTGACGGCCCATCACATCATCACCGATGGCTGGTCGATGGGTGTGCTCACCGACGAGCTGTGTGCCCTGTACGGCGCCGCGGCCACGCCCGGGGGCCCGGATCCGCTGCCGCCGGTGCCGGTGCAGTACCCGGACTTCGCGGTGTGGCAGCGGGAGCGGCTGTCCGGGGCGGCCCTGGAGCGTCAGCTCGGCTACTGGACGGAGCGACTGAAGGACACCGTGCCGCTGGAGTTGCCCACCGACCGGCCGCGGCCCGCGGTGCGCACCTCGGCGGGCGCGGTGCACACCTTCACCGTGTCCGCGGCCACCGCGTCCCGGCTCCGGGAGCTGGCAGCGCAGCAGCGCACCACCCTCTTCAGCGCGCTGGTGGCCGTCTGCCAGGGGCTGTTCGCCCGCTGGACGGGGCAGGACGACATCGCGATCGGCACGGTCACCTCGGGGCGGAGCCGAACCGAACTGGAGCGCGCCGTCGGCTTCTTCGTCAACACGCTGGTGCTGCGGTCGGCGGTGGACACCGCGCGCTCGTTCCGTGAACTCCTCGACGACGCGGGCGCCCTGGTGCTGGACGCCTTCGCCCACGACGAGACGCCGTTCGAGCGGCTGGTGGAGGCGGTGGGGGCGCGCCGGGACGCGGGTCGCAATCCACTGTTCGACGTGATGGTGCTGCTGCACAGCACCCCGCGCGGCACGCCGCGTCCGGCCGGGCTGACGGCCCAGAGCGTCGATGTCCCCCGCAGGTCCTCGACGTTCGACCTCAGCGTGGAGTTCGTGGCGGACGGGGCGGAGCTGCGGGGTCTGCTGGAGTACAGCACCGACCTGTTCGACGCGGGGACCATCGAGCGGATGGCGGGGCATCTGCTGGCCCTGCTGGACGGGGTGACGGCCGAGCCGGAGCGGCCCCTGCGGGAGGTGCCGCTGCTGACCGGTGAGGAGCTGCTGCGGGTGACGGAGGCCGGGCGTGGCCCCGTCCGCGCGGTGCGACCGGCCACGTTCCCGGCGGTGTTCGAGGCGCAGACGGCCCGTACCCCGGAAGCCACCGCGCTGGTCGCCGGGGACACGGCGTACACCTTCGCGGAGCTGAACGCCGCCGCCGACCGGCTGGCGCGCCAACTGATCGCGCGCGGGGTGGGTCCCGAACGGGTGGTGGGGGTGCGGCAGCCGCGCACCGCCGACATGGTGGTGGCGATCCTGGCCGTGCTCAAGTCCGGTGGGGCCTATCTGCCGCTCGACCCCGAACTCCCCGCCGAGCGGCTGGCGTTCCTGGTGGCCGACGCGGAACCGGCGCTGGTGCTCGACGAGGCGGTGCTGCGGGAGCTGTCCGCCGGTGAAGCGGTGTCCGATGCCACGGACACCGGCCGGACCGCCGCCCTGGACCCGGACGGCGCGGCGTATGTCATCTACACCTCCGGTTCGACCGGTCGCCCCAAGGGCGTGGCCGTGTCCCACCGCGCGATGGTGAACCTGCTGGTCAACCACCGGCACGGACTGGTGGCCGAGGCCGGTGGCGGACGGCTGCGCGCCGCGCTGACCGCCTCGTTCTCCTTCGACACCTCGCTGGAGGGGTTGCTGCTGATGGCCGACGGCCATGAGCTGCACCTGATCGACGAGGCCACCCGGCTGGACCCGGCCGCCCTGGTCGGCCATGTCATCGAGCACCGGATCGACTTCCTCGATCTCACCCCCTCCTATCTGCGCCAGCTCCTTCCGGCCGGGCTGCTCACCGACGCCCGCCACCGCCCGCGGGTAATGATGCTGGGCGGTGAGGCGGTCGGCCAGACGCTGTGGCGGGAGCTGGCCGGGGTGAACGGCACCACCGCGTACAACTTCTACGGGCCCACCGAGTGCGCGGTCGACGCGCTCTCCGCCCGGATCACCGGGGCCGGGCGGCCGGTGGTGGGGCGGCCCCTGGGCAATCTGCGCGCCCAGGTGCTGGACGCCCGGCTCCGGCCGGTGCCGGTGGGCGTGGCGGGGGAGCTGTATCTGTCCGGTGCACAGCTCGCGCGCGGCTATGTACGCCGCCCCGGACTCACCGCGGAACGCTTTGTGGCCGACCCCTACGGCCCGCCGGGCAGCCGGATGTACCGCACCGGCGATCTGGCGCGCTGGACCGCCGACGGGGAGCTGGACTACCTCGGCCGGGTGGACGACCAGGTGAAGGTCCGTGGCCATCGGATCGAACCGGGGGAGATCGAGGCCGCGTTGCTCGATCTGCCGTCCGTCGCCGAGGCCGCCGTCGTCGCCGTGGCCGACGACCGCGGTCACGCCCGGCTGGCCGCGTACTACGTACCGGCCGCCGGGCTCGAGCCGCCGGCCGCCGCCGAGTTGCGGGCCGCCCTGGGGCGGACCCTGCCGGGCCATATGGTCCCGGCGGTGTTCACCGCGCTGGACACCATGCCACTGACCACCAGCGGCAAACTGGACCGGCGGGCGCTGCCGGCCCCGCGGACCGAGGCGGACCGGCGGGAGCACACCTATGTGCCCCCGCGCACCCCGGTGGAGAAGGAGCTCGCGCGGATCTGGGCCGAGGTGCTCGGCGCCGGATCGGTCGGCGCCACGGACAACTTCTTCGAACTCGGCGGCGATTCGATCCTCGGCATCCAGACCGTCTCCCGCGCCCGCCAGACCGGACTGCGGCTCACCTCGCGGGACATCTTCCTCCACCAGACCGTGGCCGACCTGGCCGCCGCGGTGGCCGAGCGGACCGCGCCCGACACCGCGGCCGAGCGACCGGACGACACCGGTCCGGCGCCGCTGACCCCGATCCAGCACTGGTTCTTCGCCACCCACGGCCCGCTGCGCCACTTCACCATGTCGATGGTGGCCGACCTCCCCCACGACCTGGACGAGACCGCGCTCGCGGCCGCCCTGGAGGCCGTGGCCGCCCATCACCCGGCCCTGCGCACCCGGTTCGCCGCCGACGGCGACGGGTGGCGGCAGCGGACCGACGGCGCCGTGGCCGGGCCGCTGCTGCGCCGCCACGACCTGTCGGCGCTGCGCGCCGAGGAGGAGCGCGCCGCGGCGGAGGCGGCGGCCGACGCCGCCCGCGCCGAACTCGACCTGGAAAGCGGCGCGTTGTTGCGCGCCGCGCTGCTGGTGCGCGGAGCCGGGGCCCGGCCGCGGCTGTTCCTCACCGCACACCATCTGGCCGTGGACAGCGTCTCGTGGCGCATTCTGCTCGGCGATCTGGAAAGCGCCTACCGTCAGTCCGCCGCCGGGGAGCCGGTGCGGCTGGAACCGGCCGGAACCCCCTTCACCCGCTGGGCCCACCGGCTGAACGCCCTGGTGCGCGGCGGCGGTCTGGACGGCGATCTGCCGTACTGGGAGGGCGTGGGACGGACCGGCGGCGCCCCGCTCCCGGTGGACCTCCCGGGCCGGGCGACCGCGGGCTCCACCCGTACCGTCCGGGCGCGTCTTGACCGGGACACCACCGACGCACTGCTGCGCCGGGTGCCCGGGGTGTACCGCACCCAGGTCAACGATGTGCTGATGAGCGCGCTCGGACGGGTGCTGGCCGACTGGACGCGGAGCGACCGGGTGCTGGTGGCCATGGAGGGCCACGGCCGGGAGGAGATCGACGAGACGGCCGATCTGTCGCGTACCGTCGGCTGGTTCACCACCCAGTACCCGGTGGCACTCACCCTGCCCGGACACGACTGGGGCGCGGTGCTGAAGTCCGTGAAGGAGCAGGTGCGCGCCCTGCCGCACCGGGGTCTGAGCTTCGAGGCACTGGCCCATCTCAGCGCACCGGACTCCGCCGCCCGGCGCTTGCGCGCGCTGCCACTGCCCGAGGTGTGCTTCAACTACCACGGCCAGTGGGACGCTTCGGGCGACGCGGGCGGGTTCACCCTCACCGGTGAGAGCCTGGGCCGGGACCTCGCCGCCGAGGAGCCGTCCACCTACGCGCTCGATGTGTCCGGGCTGGTGGCCGCTGGCGAACTGGAGCTGACCTGGCTCTACTCCGACCAGGTGCACCACGGTTCCACGGTGCGGCGGCTGGCCGATGCCATGCTCGGCGCGCTGCGGGAGATCGTGTGGCACTGCGGGCGGCCGGACGCCGGTGGCCGTACCCCCTCGGACTTCCCGCTCGCCCGGCTGGACCAGGCGGGGGTGGACCGGCTGGCCGGTGACGGCCGGGACGTCGAGGACATCCTCCCGCTGACATCCCTTCAGGAGGGCATGCTCTTCCACCGGCTGGTGGGCGGCGAGGAGGACGTCTACCTCGACCAGGCCACCCTGATCCTGGAGGGGGTGGACGATCCGCGGGCGTTCGCCGACGCCTGGCAGGAGACGGTGGACCGCACCCCCGTCCTGCGCTCCGCGGTGGTGTGGGAGGACGTCGAACGACCGGTGCAGCTCGTCCACCGGCAGGTGGACATACCGGTGACCCAGCTGGACTGGCGGGAACTGCCCGAGGAGCGGCGCGAGGCCGAGCTGGAGCGGGTCCGGGCGGAGGATCTGGCGCGCGGTGTCGATCTGAGTGCACCGCCGCTGATGCGGCTCACCCTGGCGCGGCTGACCGGCGACCGGCTGGCGCTGATCTGGACTTCGCACCATCTGGTCCTGGACGGCTGGAGCCTGGCGCAGGTGTTCACCGAGGTGTGTGAGCGGTACGCCGCGGTGGCCCGGGGCGACCGCCCCGTCCTGCCCGCCCGTCGCCCGTTCCGCGACTATCTCCAGTGGCTGGACGGCCAGGACGACACGGAGGCGCGGGAGCACTGGCGGTCGCTGCTCGCCGGCTTCACCGCACCCACCCCGCTGCCCTGGGACCGCGGGCCCCTCGCATCGCACCGGGCCCGGTCCTCCGCCACCCTGTCGGTGGCGCTCGGCCGGGACGCCTCGGACGAGCTGCGGCGTACCGCGCAGCGCCACGGGCTCACCGTCAACACCCTGGTGCAGGGCGCCTGGGCGCTGCTGCTTTCGCGGTACAGCGGTGAGCGGGACGTGGTCTTCGGCACCACCGTCTCGGGCCGCCCGGCCGAACTGGCCGGGGTGGAGTCGATGGTGGGCATGTTCATCAACACCCTGCCCACCCGGGTACGGGTGGACGGCGCCCGCGACACCGTGGAGTGGCTGCGGGAGCTCCAGATGGCACAGGCCGGGTCGCGGCGCTTCGAGGCGGTCTCGCTGGCCCAGCTGACCGGCTGGAGCGAGGTCCCGGCGGGCACCGCGCTCTTCGACAGCATGGTGGCCTTCGAGAACTACCCCTTCGACGACTCCTCGGCGCGCGAGGCGGGCCTGCGGATCGTCGAGGTGCGGTCCACCGACGCCACCAACTTCCCGCTGAGTCTGCGGGCGCATCTGTCCGACCGGCTCGGTTTCGACCTCGGCTATGACCCCGGTCTGTTCGACGAACGGACCGCGGCCGCCCTCGCCGACCGGCTGTGCCTGCTGCTGCGGCAGTTGGCGGCGGACCCGGCCCGCCCGCTGCGGGCCCTGCCGTGGACCACCGACGCGGAGCGCGCCCGGCTGCTCGGGGAGTGGGCCGGACCGGATGCCGCACGGTGGCCGTCGGCCGAGCGGACCGTGGTGGAGGTGTTCGCCGAGCAGGTGGCCCGCACCCCCGACGCCACCGCCGTCGCGTGCGCGGGGGCGTCGCTGACCTACGCCGAACTCGACGCGCGGGCCGGGCGGCTGGCCCACCGGCTGGCCGCCGAGGGCGCCGGGCGGGAGCGGCATGTGGCGCTCGCGCTGCCCCGCTCGCTGGACATGGTCGTGGCGATCGTGGCGGTGCTGAAAACGGGCGCTGCGTATCTGCCGGTCGACCCGGATCTGCCCACCGCCCGGATCGCGCATCTGCTGGCCGACGCCGTACCCGTGCTGGTGGTGACCACGCGGGAGCTGGCGCCGCGCTGCGCCGGGGACGTGGCCCCGCTGTGTCTGGACGATCCGGAGGTGGTGGCCGATCTGGCGTCCCGCCCCGCCACCGTCCCGGCCGGTTCCGGACCGCTGCCGGACAGCCCCGCCTACACCATCTACACCTCGGGCTCGACCGGGCTGCCCAAGGGTGTGGTGGTGCCGCACCGCAATGTGGTGCGGCTGTTCACCGCCACCGCCCCTTGGTTCGGCTTCGGCCCGGACGAGGTGTGGACGATGTTCCACTCCTACGCCTTCGACTTCTCGGTGTGGGAGATCTGGGGGCCGCTGCTGCACGGCGGGCGGCTCGTGGTGGTGCCGTACGCCGTCTCGCGCTCCCCGGAGGAGTTCCTGCGGCTGCTGGCGGAGGAGCGGGTGACGGTGCTCAGCCAGACGCCCTCGGCGTTCGCCGCGCTGATGCGCGCCGACGAGGAGTGTCCCGGTACCGAACTGGCCCTGCGCACGGTGGTGTTCGGCGGTGAGGCGCTGGATCCGCGGCGGCTGGCGGGCTGGTACGCGCGCCACCAGGACACCGCGCCGCTGCTGGTCAACATGTACGGCATCACCGAGACCACCGTGCATGTCACCTACACCGCGCTGGACCGGGACGGCGCGGCCCGCGCCAACGGCAGCGGGATCGGCACCGGGATCCCCGATCTGCGGGTCTACGTACTCGACGACCGCCTTCAGCCGCTGCCGCCGGGCGCGGTCGGCGAGCTGTACGTGGCCGGGGCGGGGCTCGCCCGCGGCTATCTGCGCCGCCCGGGGCTGACCGCGTCCCGCTTTGTCGCGGACCCGTTCGGCCCGGCGGGCGGCCGGATGTACCGCACCGGCGACCGGGCGCGGTGGACCGCGGACGGCACCCTGGAGTATCTGGGCCGCGCCGACCAGCAGGTGAAGATCCGGGGCTTCCGGATCGAGCCCGGTGAGATCGAGGCGGCGCTGACCGCCCATCCGGACGTGGCCGACGCGGTGGTGACCGTACGCGAGGACCAGCCGGGGGTACGGCGGCTGGTGGCGTACACGGTGGCCGCCGAGGCGTCCGCGCCGCCGTCCGTCACCGCACTCCGCGAGACGCTGGAGCGCACCCTGCCGGCGCATATGGTCCCCGCCGCGTATGTCCCGCTGGACGCGCTGCCGCTGACCGCCAACGGCAAGCTGGACCGGAAGGCGCTGCCCGCCCCCGGCGCGGACGGCTTCGCCACCCGTGGCGAACGGATCGCCCCGCGCACCCCGGCGGAGCGGACCGTGGCCGGGGTGTGGGCCGAGGTGCTGGGGGCCGGGGAGGTCGGCGCGGAGGACAACTTCTTCGCGCTGGGCGGGGATTCGATCCTGGCCATCCGGGTGGCCTCCCGGCTGCGGGCGGCGTTCGGCGCGGAGGTGTCCCCCCGCGTCCTGTTCACCCATGCCACGGTGGCGGCGCTGGCCGCCGCGCTCACCGCACCGGCCGGAGCGACGGCGGCCCGGAACACCATCCCGTCCCTGCCGCGCGGCGGAGATCTGCCGCTGTCCTATCCCCAGCAACGGCTGTGGTTCCTGGACTCCTTCGACGACGACGGCACCGAGTACCTCACCCCCTTCGCGCTGCGGCTGCGCGGACCGCTGGACACCGCCGCCCTCGGCGCCGCGCTGGACGGTCTTGTGGCCCGGCACGAGTCGCTGCGCACCACCTTCGCCGAGGTGGACGGGCGGGGGGTGCAACGGGTGCGGGAGCCGTACCGGGTGGAGCTTCCGGTCCATGACCTGAGCGGGCTGCCCGAGCCCGAGCGCGCCCGGGAGCTGGACCGGCTGCTGGCGCGGGAGACCGCCACCCCCGTCGATCTGCGCACCGGGCCGCCGCTGCGGACCTCCCTGATCCGGCTGGCGGACACCGACCACATCGTCACGCTGACCATGCACCACCTCGTCACGGACGGCTGGTCCACCGCCGTCATCAGCACCGATCTGACCGAGCTGTACACGGCGGCCGTGACCGGACGCGGCCCCGAGCTGCCCGAACTGCCCATCGGCTATGCCGACTACGCGGCCTGGCAGCGCGATCCGCGAGGCGGGGCGGCGGCGGTGGAAGCGCAGCTGGACCACTGGCGCGAGCGGCTGGCGGGGCTGGTCCCGCTGGAGCTGCCGACCGACCGGCCGAGGCCGCCGGTGCAGAGCCGGAACGGCGCGCTGCTGGAGTTCACCCTCGACGCGGAACTGGTGGCCCGGCTCCGGGAGACCGGCCGCCGCGCCGACGGCACGCTGTTCACCGCTCTCCTCGCCACCTGCCAGGTGCTGTTCGCCCGCTGGTCGGGGCAGGAGGACATCGCGGTGGGCACGGTGACCTCCGGACGGGAGCGCCCCGAACTGGAGCATCTGGTGGGCATGTTCGTGCACACGCTGGTGCTGCGGAACCGGGTGCGCGCCGACCGCCCGTTCCGGGAGCTGCTGTCCGAGGTGCGCGCCACCGTGCTGGACGCCTTCGCCCACCAGGACGTGCCGTTCGAGCGGATCGTGGACGAGCTCCAGCCGGAGCGGGACACCAGCCGCAGCCCGCTGTTCCAGGTGATGGTGGCGCTGCACAACCTGGGTGGTGAGGTGCCCCGGCTGCCCGGTCTGACGGTGGAGGCCGTGCCGATGCCGGGCCGCACCACGGGCTTCGACCTCGGGATCGACTTCGTGGAGCACGAGGACACGCTCACCGCGTTCGTGGAGTACAGCACCGATCTGTTCGACACGGCGACCGTGGAGCGGATGGCCCGGCAGCTGCGGCTGCTGCTGGCTGCGGTGGCGCGGGACCCGGAGCGCACCGTGGGCGAGCTGCCGCTGCTCTCGGACGCCGAGCGCCACACGGTCCTGGAGGAGTGGAATGCCACCGCGCTCGCGGTGCCGCAGGCCACCTTCCCGCGGCTCTTCGAGGAGCAAGTGGCCCGGACCCCGCACGCCACCGCGCTGGTGGCCGAGGACGCCCGCTACGACTTCGCGCAGCTCAACGCCCGCGCCAACCGGCTGGCCCACCATCTGATCGGCCTCGGTGTCGCCCCCGAGACGGTGGTCGCGGTCCGGCTGCCGCGCACCTCCGCGCTGCTGGTGGCGCTGCTGGCCGTCCTCAAGGCGGGCGGTACCTCTCTGTATCTCGACCCCGAACTGCCCGAGGACCGGCTGCGGTTCCTGCTCCAGGACGCGGCGCCGGAAGTGGTGCTCACCCCGGAGGCCCTGGCCGCCGCGCCGCTCGACGGGCTGCCCGCCACCGATCCGGACGACGGCGACCGGCGGGCCCCGCTGCGCCCGGAGCACACCGCGTATCTCAACTACACTTCCGGGTCCACCGGGCGCCCCAAGGGCGTGGCCGTCGAACACCGCCAGTTGGTCAACCTCTGCCATGACCACCGGGCGGCCCTGGTCGAGCCGCACACGGCCGAGGCGGGCCGTCCGCTGCGCACCGCGCTGACCGCCGCGTTCTCCTTCGACACCTCGTGGGAGGGCCCGCTGATGCTGGCCCTGGGGCAGGAGGTGCATCTGATCGGCGACGCCGAACGGCTGGACCCGGCCGGGCTGGTGGAACTGATCGGCACCCGCGGTATCGACTTCCTCGACCTCACCCCGTCCTATCTCCACGAGCTGACCGCCGCCGGGCTGTTCGCCCCGGGCCGCCACCATCCGCGGATCGTGATGGTGGGCGGCGAGGCCCTGGACCCGGCGCTGTGGCGGGAGCTGCGCGCCCTGCCCCAGACGGCCGCGTACAACTTCTACGGGCCCACCGAGTGCACCGTGGACGCGGTGTACGGGGGGCTGGCCGAGCTCGGCGACCGGCCGCTCATCGGCCGTCCCGGGCGGAATCTGCGCGCCTATGTGCTGGACGGCGCGCTGCGTCCGGTGCCGCCCGGGGTGCCGGGTGAACTGCATCTGGCCGGTGCCCAGATCGCCCGTGGCTACCGCCGCCGCCCCGGGCTCACCGCGGAGCGCTTCGTGGCCGATCCGTACGGTCCGCCCGGGACCCGGATGTACCGCACCGGTGACCGGGCGCGCTGGACGGCGGACGGGGCGCTGGAGTTCCTGGGCCGCACCGACGACCAGGTGAAGATCCGTGGTTTCCGGATCGAGCCCGGTGAGATCGAGGCGGCGCTGCGCGACCATCCGGCGGTCGAGGACACCGTGGTGGTGGTCCGGGAGGACACCGGCCACCGGCGGCTGGTGGCCTATCTGGTGGCCGGGCGGCCCGGATCGCTACCCGATCCGGTGGAGCTGCGCGCCTGGCTCAAGCGGACCCTCCCCGCTTCCATGGTCCCGGCCGCCTTCGTCACCCTGGAGCGGATCCCGCGCTCCGACAGCGGGAAGGCGGACCGGCGGGCGCTGCCCGCGCCGCCCGCCCGGCCCGACGCGGAGACGTACACCGCGCCGCGCACCCCGGCCGAAACCGCACTGGCCCGGATCTGGTCGGAGGTGCTGAGCGTCCCCCGGGTCGGCGTGGAGGACAACTTCTTCGCCCTGGGCGGCGATTCGATCCTCAGCATCCAGATCGTCTCCCGCGCCCGCCAGGCCGGGCTGCGGCTCACCTCCAAGGACATCTTCCGCCACCAGACCGTCGCCGAACTCGCCGTGGGCGCCGTCTCCCTGGCCGCTCCGCGGCCGGTGTCCGCCCCGGCACCGTCCGGTCCGGCACCGCTGACCCCGATCCAGCAGGCGTATCTGGAGGGGCGGCGGCCCGGCGAGGCCCACCACTTCACCATGACCCACCGGCTGCGGCTCACCGACGAGCTCGACGTGGCCGCGCTGCGGTGCGCGATACGTGCCGTGGTGGCCCACCATCCCGCGCTGCGCACCCGGTTCACCGTCTCCGGCGGGCGGTGGCGGCAGGAGGTGCTGCCCACGGCACCCGACGGGGTCTTCGAGCGCTACGACCTGTCGGGGCTCGGCGAGGAGGCACGGGCCGAGGCGGTGCGGGAGGCCACCGTCCGCGCCCAGACCGGCCTGGACATCGCCGAGGGGGCGGTGGCGCGCGCCCTGCTGTTCACCTCCGGCCACCGGCAGCCTCCGGAACTCCTGCTCACCGCGCACCATCTGGTGGCGGACGGGGTGTCCTGGCGCATTCTCCTGGGCGACCTGGAGACCGCGTACCGGCAGGCCGCCGACGGACGCACACCCCAACTCCCCCCGGTGAGCAGCGGCTGCGCCCAGTGGGCGGCCCGGCTGGCGGACCATGTGCGCTGCGGCGGCTTCGACGGCGAGCTGGCCTACTGGACGCGTACCGCGCGGACACCGGCCACCGCGCTGCCGGCGGACCGCGAGGGCGTCAACACCCAGGAGACGGCCGCCACAGTGACCGCCGTCCTCGACCGCGCCGACACCGGTGCGCTGCTCCGCGATGTCCCCGGGGTGTACCGCACCCGGATCAACGACGTCCTGCTGAGCGCCCTCGGCCGGACCCTGGCCCGGTGGACCGGCGGGGACACGGTGCTCATCGGGGTGGAGGGCCATGGCCGCGAGGACCTGTTCGAAGACATCGACCTGTCGCGTACGGCCGGCTGGTTCACCGCCGAGTTCCCGCTCGCGCTGACGGTGCCGGCGGACGCGGGGTGGCGCGACACCCTGCGGTCGGTCAAGGAGCAGCTGCGTGCCGTACCGCACCGTGGTCTGGGCTACGGCGCGCTGCGCCATCTCGCCCCGGACGGATCCGCGGCCGACGCGCTGCGCGCCGGTCCCCTCCCGCAGATCTCCTTCAACTACCACGGTCAGTGGGACGTGGCCGACGGCGGCACCGCGTCCGGCCTCTTCCGCGAGCCGCTGCCGGTGACCGGGCAGGACACGCCCCCCGGGGAGACCCGCGGCTGTCTGCTGGAGATCACCGGCGCGGTCCAGGACGGGCGTCTTGAGCTGGGCTGGACCTATCCGGCCCGGATGTACGACGAGGCGTCGGTGCGCGGGCTGGCCGACGGTGTGATGGCCGCGCTGCGGGAGATCGTCGAGCACTGCGCCACGCCCGGGGCGGGCGGCCGTACCCCCTCCGACTTCCCGCTGGCCGGACTGGACCAGCGTCAGGTGGATCTGCTCGCGGGCGACGGCGGCGAGGTGGAGGACATCTGTCCGCTGACCCCGTTGCAGACCGGGATGCTCTTCCACGGGCTCGTGGAGACCGGCACCGGCGACGGTGGCGGCGCGTATGTCGACCAGATGGCGCTGCGCATCGGCGGGGTCACCGATCCGGACGCCTTCGCCGCCGCCTGGCAGGCCGTGGTGGACCGGACACCGGCGCTGCGCAGCGCGGTGCGCTGGCAGGGGCTGGCCGCACCGGTGCAGGTGATGTACCGCGAGGCGGTGCTGCCGGTGAGCCACCACGACTGGCGGGAGCTGTCCGGGGCCGCGCGGGAGGCGGCGCTGCGCCGGCTGCTGGCCGAGGACCGGGCGGCCGGAATGGAGCTGACGGCGGCTCCGCTGAGCCGGATCGCGCTGGTCCGGCTCTCCGACGACGAGATCACCCTGGTGTGGACCTCACACCATGTGATGCTGGACGGCTGGAGCACCGGCCAGGTCTTCGCCGAGGTGTGCGAGGGCTATGCGGCGCTCGTCGAGGGCCGCACCCCCCAGCCGCCCGCGCGCCGCCCGTTCCGGGACTTCCTGCACTGGCTGCGCGCGCAGGACCAGGAGCGAGCCGAGGGCTGGTGGCGCGAGGCGCTGGCCGGGTTCACCGCCCGCACCCCGCTGCCGTACGACCGGCCGCCCACGGAGGCACACCGCGCCGACTCGGCCGCGCTGACCCGGCTGGAGCTGGACCGGGAGGTGTCCGCGCGGCTGCGGGAGACCGCGCGCGGCCACGGGCTGACCGTGAACACGGTGGTGCAGGGCGCATGGGCGCTGCTGCTGTCGCGCTACGGCGGAGTGTCCGACGTGGTGTTCGGCACCACCGTGTCGGGCCGCCCGGCCGAACTCCCCGGTGTGGAGACGATGGTCGGCATGTTCATCAACACGGTCCCGACCAGGGCCGTGGTCGAGGGCGGCCGTGAGGTGGCCGAGTGGCTGCGCGAGCTCCAGGAGCACCAGAGCGACTCCCGGCACGTCGACTTCGTGTCCCTGCCCCGGATCCAGGGCCTGAGCGCACTGCCACCCGGTGAGGCGCTCTTCGACAGCATGGTGGTCTTTGAGAACTACCCCTTCGACGAGTCCTCCACGGCCGGTGCCGGGATCGTCGTCCACGAGGTGCGGGCCGAGGACTCCACCAGCTTCCCGTTGTGCCTGCGGGCCTATCTGGGCGAGACGCTCGGATTCGACATCGCCTACGACCCCGCGCTGTTCGACACGGCCACGGCCGAGCGGGCCGCCGGGCATCTGCGGACCCTGCTGACCGGTATCGCCGACGGCGCCGGGAGCACCCTGGACGACCTGGAGCTGCTGACCGCACCGGAGCGCCGGGCGGCCGTGGCGGAGTGGCACACCACCGCCCCGCCGCTGCCCACCGGTTCGCTCGCGGAGCTGTTCGCCGAGCGGGCCGGGCGCACTCCGGAGGCGGTGGCCGTCACCGACGGTGCCACCGTGCTCGACTACCGCGCGCTCGACACCTGGTCGGACCGGCTGGCGGAGGTGCTCGTGCGGTCCGGGGTGCGGACCGAGGACCGGGTCGGGCTGCTGATGGACCGGTCGGCCGAACTGGTCGTGGCGCAACTGGCGGTGGTCAAGGCCGGTGGGGTGTACGTACCGGTGGACGTACGCGCCCCGGGTGAGCGGCGGGCGGCGCTGCTTCGGCGGGTGGGCGCGGCGGTGACGCTGACGGCCGATGAGGTGGCGGCCGCGCGCGACACCGGGCGGACCCCGCCGCCGGTCCCGGCGACGCACCGGGACCAGCTGGCGTATGTGATGTTCACATCCGGGTCGACCGGGGAGCCGAAGGCGGTGGGGGTGCGCCACCGCGATGTCGTGGCGCTCGCCCTGCACCGGGGCTTCGACGGCGGCGGACACGAACGGGTGCCGCTGCACTCGCCGGTGGCATTCGACGCCGCCACCTACGAGGTGTGGGTGCCGCTGCTGCGCGGCGGACAGGTGGTGGTGGCGCCGCCGGGCGAGCTGGACGCCGGGGCGCTGCGGGCGCTGGTGGCGGAGCACCGGGTGACGGGCGTGTGGCTGACCGCCGGGCTGTTCCGGCTGCTGGCCCAGGACGCCCCGGACTGTTTCGCGGGCCTGCGCGAGGTGTGGACCGGTGGCGATGTGGTGCCCGCGGCCTCGGTGCGCCGGGTGCTGGCGCACTGCCCCGGGCTGACCGTCGTGGACGGCTACGGTCCGACGGAGACGACGACGTTCGCCACGTGCTTCGCGATGTCCGGGGCGGACGGGGTGCCGGAGACGGTGCCGATCGGCCGCCCGCTGGACCACACCCGGGTGTACGTCCTGGACGCGCGGCTGCGGATCGTGCCCCCGGGTGTGGCCGGGGAGCTCTACGTCGCCGGGGAGGGCGTGGCACGCGGCTATCTGGGCCAACCCGGCCCGACCGCGGCCTCGTTCCTGGCCGATCCGTACGGCCCGCCCGGGGGGCGGATGTACCGCACCGGGGATCTGGCGCGGCGGCGGCCGGACGGCACGGTGGAGTTCGCCGGGCGCGCCGACGACCAGGTGAAGGTGCGTGGTTTCCGGATCGAGCCGGGCGAGGTGGAGCGGGTGCTCGCCGCGCATCCGTCGGTCGCCGATGTCGCGGTGGTGGCCCGGGAGGACCGTCCGGGAGCCAAGCGGCTGGTGGCGTATGTGGTGGCGGCGGACGGGGCGCCGGTGGATGGTGAACACCTGCGCACGCACGCGGCGGACCGGTTGCCCGACTACATGGTGCCGTCGGCCGTGGTGCCGCTTGCCGCGCTGCCGCTGAGCCGCAACGGCAAGGTGGACCGTACGGCGCTGCCCGCCCCGGCCCCGGCCGCGGAGCGAGCCCTCTCACGGCCGCCGCGCGGCGCGGCGGAGCGGCTGACGGCGGCGCTCTGGGCCGAGGTGCTGGGGGTGGAACAGGTCGGCGCCGAGGACAACTTCTTCGCGCTGGGCGGTGATTCGATCCTCAGCATCCGGCTCACCTCGCGGCTGCGGGAGGCGTTCGGCCGGGAGCTGTCGCCCCGGATGGTGTTCACCCATCCGACCGTCGCCGCGCTTGCCGCGGCCCTCGGCGCGCCGGAGGGCCGTACCGGGCCGCGGCTCACCCCGATCGCGCCGGTGAGCCGGGACGCGGAGCTGCCGCTGTCGTATGCCCAGCAACGTCTGTGGTTCCTGGACTCCTTCGAACCGGACAGCACGGAGTACATCACCCCGCTGGCGCTGCGGATGCGCGGGGACCTCGACGTCGAGGCGCTGAGCAGGGCGCTGACCGCGCTGGTGGCCCGGCACGAGTCACTGCGGACCACCTTCGACACGGTGGACGGCCGGGGTGTGCAGATCGTGCGTCCGCCCGCCGAGATCCGGCTCACCCCCACCGATCTGTCGGAGCTGTCCGCCGGGGAGCGGGAAGCCGAACTGGCGGAACTGCTGGGGTACGAGCGGGCCCGCCCGTTCGATCTGCGGCGCGGCCCGCTGCTGCGCACCGCGCTGATCCGGATGGACGCGCGGGACCATGTCCTCGGCCTGACGCTGCATCACATCATCACCGACGGCTGGTCCACCGGGGTGCTCACCGGTGATCTGCGGGAGCTGTACCGGGCGGAGCTGAGCGGCGGCACACCGGATCTGTCCCCGCTGCCGGTGGGGTACGCGGACTACGCGGCCTGGCAGCGCGCCGAGCTGTCCGGTCCGCACGCCGAGGAACAACTCGCCTACTGGAAGCATCAGCTGGCCGGGGTGCCACCGCTGGAGCTGCCCACCGACCGGCCCCGTCCGGCGGTGCAGACCCGCAACGGCGCCACCGTGGAGTTCACGCTGCCCGCGGATATGGCCGGACGGCTGAAGGACCGTGGCCGGAGCCGGGGCACCACTCTGTTCATGACGCTGGTGGCGGCGTCCCAGATCCTGCTGTCCCGGCTGTCGGGCCGGCGGGACATCGCCGTGGGCACGGTGACCTCGGGCCGGGACCGCACCGAGGTGGAGCGGCTGATCGGGTTCTTCGTCAACACCCTGGTGCTGCGCTCCTCGGTGGATCCCCGGCGTGGCTTCACCGACTTCCTCGCCGAGGTGCGCGGCACCGTACTGGACGCCTTCGCCCACCAGAGCGTGCCGTTCGAGCGGGTGGTGGACGAGGTGCAGCCTGCCCGGGACACCAGCCGGACACCGCTGTTCCAGGCGATGGTCGTGCTCCAGAACATCCCCGCACCGGCGATGGAGCTGCCCGGACTGGTGCTGGAGGATGTCGAACTCGACGTCCGGACCGCGAGTTTCGACCTCACCCTGGAGTTCGCCGAGGGCGGGGACGGCGCGCTGCGCGGACTGATCGGCTACAACACCGATCTGTTCGACGCCTCGACCGCCGAGCGGCTGGGCGGCGCCCTGAAGGCCCTGCTCACCGCTATCGCCGAGGACCCGGACCGGCCGGTGGGCGCCCTGCCCCTGACCACCCCGGAGGAGCTGCGGCGCACCCTGGTGGAGTGGAACGCCACCGGGCGGCCGGTGGCGCCCGCCACCCTGCCCGAGCTGTTCGCACGACAGGTGGCGGCGGCACCGGACGCCACGGCCGTCCGCCACCCGGCGGGCGAACTCAGCTACGCCACGCTGGACATGGCCGCGAACCGGCTGGCCCGCCGACTGGCCGGGCGGGGTGCGGGCCCGGAGCGGCTGGTGGCGCTGGTTCTGCCGCGGTCGGTGGAGATGGTGGTGGCACAGCTGGCCGTGGTGAAGGCGGGCGGTGCGTTCCTGCCCGTCGATCCGGCCTATCCCGAGGAACGGAAGGCGTTCATGCTCAAGGACGCCGGGCCCGCGGTGGTGGTCGACGACCCGGCGTCCGTCTGGGTCGACGAGGGCCCCGAGGGGCCGCCGGAGGCAGCGGAACTGGTGCCGGACCACCCGGCGTATGTCATCTACACCTCCGGTTCCACCGGGGTCCCCAAGGGCGTGGTGGTCAGCCACGCGGGACTGGCGAACTTCTCGGCCGCGTGTACCGCGCAGTACGACGTCCGCGCCGGGGACCGGGTGCTCCAGTTCGCCTCCCCCAGTTTCGACGCCTCCGTCCTGGAGCTGTGCGCCGCGCTGACCAGCGGGGCCACTCTGGTGGTCGCGGACGAGGGTCCGCTGCTCGGTGAGCGGCTCGCGGAGGTGCTGCACCAGGAGCGGATCACCCACGCCCTGATTCCCCCGGCGGCGCTGGCCACCGTTCCGCGGACCGAACTCCCTCGGCTGCGCACCCTGATCGTCGGCGGTGACACCTGCCCCGCCGCCCTGGTGGACCGCTGGGCTCCCGGCCGGCGGATGATCAACTCCTATGGCCCGACCGAGGCCACGGTGGTGAGCACCTGGTCGGAGCCGCTCACCGCCGGATCCGCGGCTCCGCCGATCGGCCGCCCGATCCCGGGCAGCCGCGCCTATGTGCTGGACGAGTCGCTGCGTCCGGTGCCGGTGGGTGTGGCCGGGGAGCTGTATGTGGCGGGTCCGGGGCTGGCGCGCGGCTATCCGGGCCGGGCGGGGCTGACCGCCGCGCGGTTCCTGGCCGATCCGTTCGGCCCGGCGGGCGGGCGGATGTACCGCACGGGCGATGTGGTGCGCTGGGACACGGACGGGACCCTGCGATTCCTCGGCCGGGCCGACGACCAGGTCAAGGTGCGCGGGTTCCGTATCGAACCCGGTGAGGTGGAGGCCGCGTTGCGGCGCAGCCCCGAGGTGCGCGACGCGGTGGTCGCCGTCCGGGACACCGCGCCCGCGCCCGAGCCGCCGTCGGGGCTGAAGCGGCTGGTCGGCTATGTGATCCCGGCCCCTGGCGCCTCCCCCACCGCCGCGTCGCTGCGCGACTTCCTGGGCCGGATCCTCCCGGACCACATGGTGCCCTCGGCGTACGCCACCCTGGACGCCCTGCCGCTCACCCCGAACGGCAAGGTGGACCGGCGTGCGCTGCCCGACCCCGATCCGGCACCGGCCTCCTCCGGTACCGGACATATCGCGCCGCGCACCCCGCTGGAGAGCCGGATCGCGGCGATCTGGGCGGATGTCCTGGGGCTGGAACGGGTCGGCGCCCACGACAACTTCTTCGACCTCGGCGGGGACTCCATCCTCTCCATCCAGGTGGTGTCGCGGGCCCGGCAGGCCGGGCTGCACATGTCCACCAAGGATCTGTTCGCCCACCAGTCGGTGGCCGCCCTGGCGGAGGTGGTGACGGCCGAGCGGGACCGGACCCGGTCGGAGCCGGTCACCGGATCCCTTCCGCTCACCCCGATCCAGCGCTGGTTCTTCGCCACCCACACCGTCCATCCGCACCACTTCAACCAGTCCGCGCTGCTGGAGCTGCACCAGGAGCCGGACGAGACCGCGCTCGAGAAGGCCCTCGCCGCCCTGCTGGTGCACCATGACGGCTTGCGGATGCGGTTCACCCGGGACGGGGAGGAGTGGCGGCAGGAGAACCCGGGGCCCGATCCCGAGGCCACCGTGCTGACCCGGCACGATCTGTCCGGACTGGCACCGGCCGAGGCGGACACGGCGATGGAGGAGACGGCCGACGCAACGCACGCGAGCTTCGCGCTGGACCGGGGCCCACTGCTGAAGGCGGTGCTGTTCCGGCGCGGGCACACCCGTCGTCCGTTCCTCTTTCTGACCGCCCATCATCTGGTCATCGACGGGGTGTCCTGGCGGATCGTGCTGGACGACCTGGACACCGCGTATCAGCAGAGCCTCCGGGGCGAACCCGTCGACCTCGGCCCCAAGACCACCTCGTTCCGCGACTGGGCCACCGGGCTCGCCGCCCATGTGGCCGGCGGCGGACTGGACCACGAGGCCGACCACTGGGCCACCGCGCTGGAGGCCCGGCCGCTTCCCGCCGACCACACCGTCGACACCCCGGGCGCGGAGACGGACACGGTGCCGGTCGAGGTCGACGAGACGGACACCGAGGCTCTGCTGCGCTCGGCCCCCACCGCGTACCGCACCCGGATCAACGATGTGCTGCTGGCCGCCCTCGCGCTGGCACTCGCCCGCTGGACCGGACGCGGGCGGGTCTCCGTCGAACTCGAGGGCCACGGCCGGGAGGACGTGGTCGAGGGCGCCGATCTGTCCCGTACGGTCGGCTGGTTCACCACGATGTACCCCGTCTCCTTCGAGGTGCCCGGCCGGCCGGAGAGCGATGATCTCGCGGCGACCGACTGGCGGGCGCTGGTCAAGTCGGTCCGGCGGCAGTTGCGGACCGTGCCCGGCAATGGCTTCGGCTTCGGCGCGCTGCGGAGCTTCGGGGCACCCGAGGTACGGGAGCGGCTGACCGGCGGCGGCGCGGGGCCGCAGATCGTCTTCAACTACCTGGGCCAGTGGGACGCCCGCTCCTCGCAGGCCCAGGGCGGTCTGTTCCACGCCGAGCACGGTTCCTTCGGCCAGGACCACGACCCGGGCCAGGGCGGTTCCCATCTGCTGGAGGTCGTGGGCGCGGTGCAGGACGGACGGCTGGGTTTCACCTGGTACTACCACCCCGATGTGCACGAGCGGTCCACGGTGGAGGCGGTGGCCGCGGACTTCGCGGACGCGCTGCGCCGTATCGCCCGGGACTGCCGGGGCGACGGATGACCGGGGAGCGGAGGGCCATGGCGCCGGACGACCCGGGTGTCACGGCCGGGGAGCGGGCCGGCCCGGAGCAGCCGCTGTCCCGCAACCGCGACTACCGGCTGCTGTGGGGCAGTCAGGCAGTGTCGGAGTTCGGTTTCCACGCGACGATGATCGCGTTCCCGCTGCTGGTGCTGGCGCTCACCGGCTCCGGCGCCGCCTCCGGGCTCGTCATGGGCACCATCGCCGCCGCCCAGATGGTGGCCGGGCTGCCCGCCGGTGTGCTGGCGGACCGCTACGACCGCAAGGCCATCATGCTGGTGTGCGAGGCGGCCCAGACGGTGTCCGCCGTCAGCCTGGCGGTGGCGGTGTGGACGGACACGGCCACCGTGGCGCACATGGTGGCCGTCGCCGCGGTGTTCGGGGCCTGCGCCGCCCTCTTCGAACCGGCCGAGAGCGCGTCCCTGCCCGCGCTGGTGTCCGACGCCCAACTGCCCACGGCCGTCGCGATGAACACCGCCCGCGCCTCGATGGGGCAGCTCTCGGGCACCGCCACCGGTGGATTCCTCTTCGCCGCGGGGCGCTTTGTACCGTTCCTCGCGGACGCCGTGACCCACGCGGTGTCGTTCACCGCCCTGCTCTTCCTGCGGCTGCCGCGGCGCGAGCGCCCCACGGGCCCGGCGCCGCATCCGGGGCGGGAGGTGCTGGACGGGCTGCGGTGGGTGTGGCGGGAGCGCGCGATCCGGGTGACCGTTGCGTGCGCCATCGTGCTGAACCTGTTCTTCAGCGCCTTCTACATCGTGGTGGTGGTGCTCGCCGGGACCCGGGGGGTGCCCTCCGGGGAGGTCGGTGTCATGGCGGCCATGCTGGGGGCGGGCGGGCTGGTGGGAGCGCTGGTGGCACCCGTCTGGCACCGCCGGCTCGGGCCGTACCGCGCCATCGTGGCGGTGTTCTGGGCGCTGGCCCTGCTCACCCCGGTCGCCGTGCTGGTACACGACGGCTATCTCACCGGGGTGCTGTTCGCACTGATGGCACTGTTCCCGCCGACGGCGAACACCGCCATCATGACCGACCAGTTGCTGCGCACCCCCGACGGCTTACGCGGGCGGCTCACCAGTGTGCTGGTGCTCGCATGCGGCGCGGCCGGGGCGGCGGGGCCCGCGCTGGGCGGTCTGCTCACCGAGGTCCTGCCGGGCGACGGGGCGATCCTGGTGTGCTCGGCCGGTATCACCGCCGCGGCCGTCCTGACCACCGCGGGCCCCACCCTGCGCGGACTGCCCCGGGACCGCCCGGAGGAGGAGCCGCCCGAGGACAGCTGACACCGGACTTCCGAACCGCCGACCCCGCGTACGAACACGCAAACCGGATCGAAGAGGAGAACACCATGGACGACAACGCCCGCTACCAGGTGCTGCGCAACGACGAGGACCAGTACTCCCTGTGGCTCGCCGATCTCGAAGTGCCCGACGGCTGGCAGCCGGTCGGGAAGGAGGGCACGAAGGAGGAGTGCTCGGCCCATGTCGACGAGGTCTGGACCGATATGCGGCCCCGCAGTCTGCGGGAGCGCATGGACCAGGCGGCTTCCTGAGGCACGCCCGGACGGCGAGGGGCCGGTGCGCACCGCGCACCGGCCCCTCGCCACGGCGTTCACTCCGGCCAGCCGTTCCTGACGGGAGGTCATGGCTCAGCCCTGCCGCCCCCGTCCGTTACGCCTGATCAACTCGGCGGAGACCACCCCGCCCACCCGCCAGGCCGCGCCGTGCCGGCTCAGCAGCGCCTCCGGGTGGTCCTCCACCCGTGGCTCACACCGCTCACTGCTTTCGGGGCCCGCCACCTCGCTGACGTCCGTCTCGAGGGCATCGGGCATCGGGCATCGGGCATCGGGCATCGAGTAAAGATTTCTGAGTTCTCGCCACAGACCCTTGTGCCGTCCGCTCAGTCGTCTCTACGGTGGCTCGCCATGGAACATGAACGCCCCGCCCAGCGGTCCGGGGGCGACGACGAGTCCGTGGGCGAGCGGCTGCGCACCCTGCGCAAGGCCCGCCGTCTGACGCTCAAGGCCGTCGCCGGGTCCGCCGGGATCAGCGAGGGCTATCTGAGCCAGATAGAGCGCGGTCAGGCCAATCCGAGCATCGCCACCCTCCAGCAGATCTCCTCCGCGCTCGGCCTCAAGGTGGCCGATCTGTTCGGCGACGACTTCACCAGCGGGCCGAGTGTGCTGCGGGCCGACGAGGCGCCGCGGCTGGCGCTCGGGGTGCTCGGCGGACGCAAGTTCCGGCTGACGCCGGGGCCGCAGCACCATCTCGAGGTGTTCCTCGGGGAGTTCGACGCCGGTGGCTCGACGGGCGAGACCCCGTACAGCCACGGCGATTCGGAGGAGTTCCTGTACGTCCTCGAGGGCACGGTCCGGCTCCACCTGGGCGAGCGTGGCTTCACCCTCGGCGCCGGCGACAGCATCCGCTACTCCTCGGCCGTACCGCACCGGCTGTGCGAGACGGCCGGGGCCGGTGCGCGTGTGCTGTGGGTGATCAGTCCGCCCAGTTACTGACCCGACCACCGCCCGGCCGGCGGCCGGACTACACGATGGGATGAGTGCCGTAGTGCTGAACGGAAATGTGTCCTTCTGGTACCGCCAGACCGGCTTCCCCGAACGACGGCCACCGCTGGACGGCGATCTCACCACCGATGTGTGTGTGGTGGGCGCGGGCTTCACGGGGCTGTGGACCGCGTATTACCTCAAGCGGGCCGCGCCCGAGCTCGATATCACCGTCGTGGAGCGGGAGTTCGCCGGATTCGGGGCGTCGGGGCGGAACGCGGGCTGGCTGAGCAGCAAGATCGCCGGATCGCCCGCCACCTACGCCGAGCGGCGGGGCCGCGAGGCCGTGCTCGCCCTCCAGCGGGAGATGGTCCGGACCGTCGACGAGGTGATCGCGGTGGCGGAGGCCGAGGGCATCGAGGCCGATATCGTCCGCAGCGGCTATCTCACCATCGCCCACGGGGCGGCCCAACTGCCCCGGCTGCGGGCGATGTACGAGCAGGCGCGCCACTGGGGGACGGCGGATCTGGCCTGGCTGAGCGCACCGGAGGTCACCGAGCGGCTGCGGCTGGACGGGGCGCTGGCCGGTTACCACAATCCGCACTGCGCCCGGGTCCACCCGGCCAAGCTGGTGCGCGGGCTGGCGGAGGCGGTCGCGGCGCGCGGGGTACGGATCCTGGAGTCCACTCCGGTGACCGCGCTGGCGCCGGGCCGGGTCAGCACACCGTTCGGCACCATCCGCGCCGACCGGATCGTACGCGCCACCGAGGGCTTCACCAGCGCGCTGGAGGGCGAGCGGCGCACCTGGCTGCCGATGAACTCCTCGATGATCGTCACCGAACCGCTCCCCGACCGGCTGTGGCAGCGGCTCGGCTGGGAGGGGCAGGAGCTGCTGAGCGACGCCACCCATGCGTACACCTACGGGCAGCGCACCCCCGACGGGCGGATCGCGATCGGCGGCCGGGGTGTGCCGTATCGCTTCGGGTCACGCACCGACCGGGCGGGGCAGACCTCCGCCGACACCGTGCGCGCCCTGAGGCGCATCCTGACCTCACTCTTCCCGGACACCGCCGAGATCGCGATCGACCACGCCTGGTCGGGTGTGCTGGCCGTCCCCCGTGACTGGTGCGCCTCGATCGACTTCGACCCGGCCACCGGTATGGGCTTCGCCGGAGGCTATGTCGGCCACGGTGTGGCCGCCACCCATCTGGCCGGACGCACCCTGTGCGATCTGCTGCTGGGCCGTTCCACCGAGCTGACCGCACTTCCGTGGGTCGGCCACCGCACCCGCAAATGGGAACCGGAACCGCTGCGCTGGCTCGGGGTGCACGGCATGTACGCCGCCTATCGCGCGGCCGACCGCTCCGAGGCCGCCGGACGGACCACCACCTCGCCCATCGCCCTGCTCGCCGACCGGATATCCGGACGCTGACCCCTGTCCTGAGTGGCCGCTGTCGTGAGTGGCCGCCCGTTCACGACCGGCGCTCAGCGCTCATCGGCGGGCACCACGAGGCCGAACGGGGCCGAGCCACGCGGCTCTCCGTTGATCTGGAGCTCCAGCGTGTGTTCACCGGGGTGGAACACCCGGGTGCTGATCGGCTTGAACGAGCGCGCCCGGCTGAGGGTCTCCGTCTCCCCCGGCTCCAGTGTCATGGTGGTCAGCTTGTACACCTTCGGGGCGGTGGTGCCGTTGGCCTTGCGGTAGTGGACGATGTAGTCGATGGCCAGCCGCAGCGGTGTGCTCCCGGTGTTCTCCAGGGTGAAGCCGAAACGCAGTTCGCCACCGACCCGGACGACGGGCTCGGCCACCGTCGGACCGGACACGGCCAGGGTGCTGACCGGTTCGAAGCCGAGCAGCGCCAGGGCCCGCGGATCCCCGCGCTTCACCACCGTGCGCAGGGCGTGCCGGATCACCCGGGGCGTCTCGGCGTCGGGGGCCGCCGCCCAGGCGGTGGCGGTTTCCACGGCCAGCTCCGGCCGGTCGTGGCTGATGTCATTGAGGTGGTTGGCCACCGAGCGCCGCACATACTCCGACGGGTCGCGGTACAGCGCGTCGAGGAGCGGCAGGGTGGCCTCGGGCCGGGCGAAGAGGGCGGGTACCCGGACCGCCCAGGGCAGCCGTGGCCGGGTGCCCTCGCTGGCCAGCCGCCGCACATGCTCATCGGGGTGCGCGGTCCACTCCCGTATCACCGCCATGGCCCGGTCCGGATCGGCGTTCAGCAGCCGCCTGATGGCGTACTCGCACGTCAAGCGGGGGGTGAGCGCCGCGAGCAGCCGGAGCGCGTCCTCGAAGACATCCCCCGGGTGCGCCGGGTGCGCCACACCCGCCTCCAAGGTTTGCAGCGCCCGGACCGCCACGGCCTCACTCACCGGCCAGATCAGCCAGCCGGTGAACCCCACGTCGCCGAGCGCGGCCCGCACCCGCTTGGCCAGCTCCGGGTAGTCACCCGGCAGATCGGTGAGCAGCGCGTCACGGACGAGATCGCTGCGCTGCCGCAGCCCGAGTCCGTCCAGCGCGTTCACGGTTCGCGTGACGGCGGTGAGCGGCCGGCCGGGGTCCACGGCCGCCATCCGGGCGGCGAGATCCGCCACCACCTCGGCTCCCAGCAATTCATCCGCGGTCGGCACGGATCGTCCCCCTGTCATGTGCGGGTTTTCCGCGGTGTCCGGGCTTGTGGACCTCAGAACCGCCGCGTTCACTTTAACAGCGGGCATCGCACGCCTTACCTGGGCGAGTTCACGCCGAGGGAATTCCACGGCACGGGCGCCCGGAGAACGGAAAAGGGGAAACATTCCCGTTTCTCCCGGGGGCTCCGCCGATTGACATTCCGGCCTCGACAACTCCCTTTCTTTTCCGGCACAGGGCCTTTTGCCGCGGCGTTACGCCTCTTATGCTGCGCGATACGCACAACGCCGGTTACCCCCGGAAAGGGGCAGGGGCACATGCCATCGAGTACGGACATCTCCCTGCGGCCCGACGACGGGGACGCCTTCCGGCAGGCACTCCGGTCGGTCCAGAAGCGCTCACGCCTCCCGGTCGTCTTCGGCGGCCAGGTGTGCGAGGGCGTGCTGCGGCTGTCGCAGTTCGCCGGGGTACGGACGGCGGCGCTGCGCGGGCTCGGCATCAGAACCGCGACCGGCCTCGGCGGCCGCGTTCTGGCCAGTGCGCGGCCCGCCTCCGTGGCCGACTACGAGGCGGCCCGGTCGATCACCCATGACTACGACGGCCCGGTGTCCGCGGAGGGCATCCGTTCCGTGGTCGCCGTGCCCGTGGTCGTCACCGGCACGGTGCGCGGGGTGCTGTACGGCGCGAGCCGCAGCGTCATCTGCCTCGGGGACCGGGTGACGGACGCGGTGGTCGACGTCTCGCGGCAGCTGGCCGGGGAGCTCGCGGTCCGGGACGAGGTCGACCGGCGGCTGCGGCTCCGGCGCGCGGCGGAGGCCGAACCCGCCGCCCCGGGCGAGCGGTTCATGGTCGAGGAGGTCCGTGAACTCCACGCCGAGCTGCGGGTGATCGCCCAGGCCGTCGGGGACGAGGCACTGCGCGCCCGGCTCTGCGCGGTCTCCCGCCGTCTCGCCGGACTCGGCTCCGCCACCCCCGAACCCGCCGTTTCGCTCTCCCCGCGGGAGCTCGATGTGCTCGCCCAGATCGCGCTGGGCTGCACCAACGCCGAGGCCGCCGATCGTCTCTCGCTGCGCCCCGAGACCGTGAAGGCGTATCTGCGCGGCGCCATGCGCACGTTGGACGCCCGGACCCGTTTCGAGGCCGTGGTCATCGCCCGCCGCCGGGGCCTGCTGCCATAACGGCGACCGTGGCGAACAAGGCCGCGCGGGGCGGCCGTTTTCGGTCCCATGGTGGTGGCAGGTGGTGGCGGGGGACTGCGGGTCCCCGCACCCGCCGTCCCGCTCCCCCGTCACAGGGGCTACTGTCCGGCGGCCTCCTTCCGCATCCGGGCGGTCAGCTCGGCCGGGGCCTTGCTCGGCGAACCGCTGTCATAGGGCGGCCGCGGGTCGTACTGGAGCATCAGCTGCACCGTCTGCGCCATGGGGTCCCCGGCGATCCGCCCGGCCAGGGCCAGCCCCATGTCGATCCCGGCCGAAACTCCCGCCGCGGTGACGTATTTGCCGTCGAACACATAGCGCTCGTCCACGGCCTCGACCTCCAGATCCCGGAGGCTCTCCATGGCGGTCCAGTGGGTGGTGGCGCGGCGGCCGGTGAGCAGCCCGGCCGAGGCGAGGATCAGCGAACCCGTGCACACCGAGGTCGTCCAGGTCGTGGTGGTGTCCACGGCCCGCAGCCACTCGAGCACCGCCGGGTTCTTCTGCTGCTCGGCCGGGAAGGGCCCGCCGGGCACCAGAACGATGTCCGGCCGCTCCACCTCCTCCAGCGTGGCTTCGGCCACCAGGTGGAGGCTGCCGCTGTCATTGCGTACGGGACCGCGGCGCTCGGCGACGAACACCGGCTGGGCACCGGGCAGTCCGGCCAGGGTGTCGTACGGGCCGACGGCGTCGAGAGCGGTGAAGTTCTCGTAGAGCAGGATCGCGATCTGCACAACATGGCCTTTCGGTCAGTGGTGATGGCGTCATGGCGGTGGGCCAGGACGTGGTCGTGGGAGAACGGGCTTTCAGGGGTGGAACCGGCGCCGGTACTCGGCGGGCGCGGCGCCCAGGTCACGGACGAAGGCGCGGCGCATGGCCTCCGGCGTGCCGTAGCCGCAGGCGCGGGACACCTCCTCGATCCCGCCGTCGGTGTCCTCCAGCAGCCGCCTGGCCGCTTCGAGCCGCACCTGGTCCACATACCGGCCGGGCGAGGTGCCTATCTCGTCCCGGAAGGCGCGGGCGAAGTGGCGGGGGGAGAGATGCGCGCGCTCGGCCAGGGCGGCGACGGACAGATCCGCGCCGGGGTGTTCGGAGATGTACTGCTGGATGTCGCGCAGCGGGCGGCGCTGTGCGCTCTGTGCCTCGAGCTGGACGCTGAACTGCCGCTGGTTGCCGGGGCGGCGGAGGAAGACAACCAGGTAGCGGGCGATGGCGAGCGCCACGTCGCGGCCGAGGTCCTCCTCCACGAGCGCGAGCGCGAGATCGATGCCACTGGTGACCCCGGCGGAGGTGGACACCGTCCCGTCGCGGATGAAGATGGGATCCGGGTCCACGTCCACCGCGGCGAACCGCTCGGCCAGCCCCTCGGCGAACGCCCAATGGGTCGTCACCCGGCGTCCGTCCAGCAGTCCGGCGGCGGCCAGCGCATAGGCCCCGGTGCACACCGACACCAGACGCCGCGCCGCCGGGGCGTTCTCGCGCAGCCACGCCACCACGCCGGGATGCAACGCCCGGGTGCCCTCACCGCCCGGGACGAGGAGGGTGTGCGGGGCGGGGGCGCCGCGCAGCGCGAGGTCCGGGGTGACCGTCAGCCCGCTGGAGGTGCGCACCGGTGAGCCGTCGAGGCTTGCGGTCCTGACCTCGTACGCGCCCGGCACCATACCGGCCGCGCCGGAGAACACCTCCAGCGGGCCCGTGAAGTCCAGGCTCTGTACGCCGTCGAAGAGGGCGATGAGTACGGTGCGCCGTTCCATACGGTCCATGCTGGCCGCCGTGGGTGATGGCAGCAATGACGCGCTTCCCACCTTTTCTGCCATGGAGTGCCGGGTGATGATCGCCACAGCCGGAGCGCGGACGGCGGTTCCGCGCGCCGGGCGCGCACCCCCGTCCACCAGAAGGCGGGGACCCTTCGTACTCCCGTCTTCCCCGGCACCCGCGCGGCCGGGGCCGACGTTGACTCCCGGCCCCGGGCCCGACCATGGTGGGCGCATCCCGGGGCACAGTCCCCCTTGAGAATCCCCGGGGGGAACGAGGGCTGAGATGTACCAGACGAGCGGTCCCGGGAGAACGCTGCGCCCGGACGGCGACCTGGACCGACCGGACCATCCGCTGTTCTCCGCGGTACTGCGGGCCGGGCTGCGCGGGCGGACCGGCGCGGTGGTCGTGGACCTGTCCCAGGTCCGTACGGTCACGGCGGACGGTATGCGCGGACTGCTCGACTGTGTGCGTTCGCTGCACGCGACCGGCGGCACGCTGCTCCTGGCCGCAGCCCCCGAGGCCGTGGCGCGGCTGCTGGGGCTGACGCTGGTCGACTCCGGCGTGCGGCTGTTCCCCACCGTGGCGGAGGCGCAGCGGGCGGTGGCACCCGACGCCCCGCCCGCCACCGGGGCGGGGACGGCCGCCGGGGCGGAGCGCGAGACGGCCGTCGCGCGGGAGGCGGAGCTGGAGCGGCTGCGGCAGGAGACCGCGGATCTGCGGGGAAAGCTGCGCTCGCATCCGCTGATCGCACAGGCGCAGGGCATCCTGCTGGAGCGGTACCGACTGGCCGCCCCGGAGACGGCGTTCGCCCTGCTGAAGGAGAGCTCACAGGCGCACAACGTCAAGCTGCGCACCCTGGCCGCGGCGCTCGTGGACGTCCCGCGCCCCGCCCCCGGCAGCGCGCTGTGGTTCCCGGGTCGCGTCCGCCGTCCGGCACCCCCGCTGCCGCTGCTGCCGGAGACGCATCACCGCGGCGCCAACCGCGGCGCGGTGGTGAAGCGGGTGCTGCACCAGGCCCTGGAGACGGTGGGCTGCGAGATGGGGGACCTCCAGCTCATCGACTCGGCGCGGCGGCTGCGGATGGAACAGCACCACGGTTTCGACCAGGAGTTCATCGACTTCTTCGCCGTCGTCGGCGAGGGCGAGACCACCTGCGCCCTGGCGGCCGAGCACGGCCGCCCGGTCATGTCGGACGTCGCCACCGAGCGGGTGTTCTCCGACACCGCCCGCGAACTCATCCTCTCCACGGGCTCCCGCACCGTGCACAGCATCCCGATGACCGGCGGTTCGGGCCAGGTCGTCGGAGTGTTCTCGCTCCATGTGGCCAGGGCCGGCCGGCACCTGACCGCGGGCGAGGACCGGATGCTCGCCCATCTCGCCGCGCAGGGGGGCGCCTGGCTGGAGTGGCACGAGAGCACCATCCTCCGGGACGCCCTGGAACATCTGCATCAGCGGGCCACCCGCGACCGGGGTGCGCCGTCCGCCTCCTCCGGCCCCCCGCACGGGTGAGAAGGGCCTTGGCGCCGGGCCCGGACGGGTACCCCTGGGCGTGAACGGGTCCCCCGGGGCCCCGGCGTTCGGGAGGACGATCATGGCGGTACCGGCCCTCGCCCGCTCCGGCAGCGCCTCCGCGCCGCGGATGCTCCAGATCTACCTCAACGACCACCTGGCCGGTGCCACGGCCGGTGTCGGGCTCGCCCGCCGGATGGCCCGAGAGCACCGGCACTCGGCATACAGCGGCGAGCTGACGAGGCTCAAGGCGGAGATCGCCCGCGACCGCACGGCACTGCTGTGGTGCATGGCCGCGCTCGATGTGCCCACCCGTCGCTACAAGGTCTACGGGGCGTGGGCGGGTGAGCGGCTCACCCGGCTGCGGCCCAGGGGCCGGATGCGCCGCCGCTCGGGGCTGAACACGGTGCTGGAGCTGGAGGCGATGCGGCTGGGTGTCGAGGGCAAGGCCCTGCTGTGGCGCACCCTGCTCGCCGCCGCCGTGCACGACTCCCGCCTGGAGACCGGCCACCTCGCGGAGTTGCTGGACGCGGCGGGCCGGCAGCTGGCGACCCTGGACTCCCTGCACGCCCGCGCCGTCTCGGCACTCGTCTCCCCCGCCGGCGCCCCGGAACCCCGTCCCGAGCCAACCCCCGGGCCAGGGCCCGGATGACCGTGGTGGAAGGACGCGGTCAGCGGGGGTGGAAGGGCGTTCAGGGTCCGCCGCCAGGGGTGCCCGTGGGCTGGGGCGGTTGTGGGGGCGAGACCGGTTCGGCGGGCTGCGGGGGATGGTCGTACACCATCCCGGCCGGGCTTCCCGCGCCCTGCCGCCACAGCCTGCTGAGCTCCGCGTTGGCCGTCCGTTCGGCGGCGCGGTCGTCGGGCAACGGCAGATGAAGCGCCGTCAGCAAGTCGAAGCGGTGCAGATCGAAGGCGACCGCCAGCACCTCGCCGTACGCCACCGCCGCGTGCACCGCGGCGGCGTAGGCGGCCCAGCAGATGACGGCCGGGGCCAGCGCCAGCAGCAGCCACCACTCCGACCGCCACAGCAGGGCCGCTGAGACAGGGACGACGGCACCCGCGGTGACACAGAGACGGGCCGCGGCGTCGAGCGCGTCACGGCCCTCGGCCACCGCGGCGCGCACCCGGTCGCTCAGCACCGGCTCCAGACGGGTCCACACCACCACCGCGTCCAGTCCGTACAGCCGCCCGGCACGGCGCTCGGCGGCCGTGAGGGCGTTGCCGAGCCCGGTGGGGCGCAGCAGGTGGTCCTCCACCGGGAAACGGCTGCGCTGCCAGGCACCGCGCTCCCCCGCGCGCTGTACGAGGGCGGCGGACGGTACGGCGCTGCCGTACGGCCAGCCGAGCGGACCGCGCCGCCGCTTCTGCAACGCCGTGCACCAGGCGGCGGGCCAGCCGAGCCAGCGCGGCCAGTACCCCTCCAGCCAGCGCACCAGGGAGAGTTGCAGCGGCATGGTGACGACGCCGACGAGGGTGAGGCTCAGCACCAGCAGCAGCACCTCGCCCGCCTTCAGCCCGGCCGCGGTCCGCCACGCCCGCTCGAACCGCACCGGATCGGGGGCGCCCGCCCACAGCAGCACCAGGACGAACACGGCGCCCGCGGCGGTGGGGAGCGTCGAGACGAGGAAGAACCGGCCGGAGAGTGCGGGCGACAGGGGCTTCGCCACGCTGTCGAGCTTCACCGGCGCCCTCGCGCCGCACCGCGTGCCGCTCGGCTCATCTCACCCATGTGGTCGCCCCGTGGTCCGGATCCCTGCCGCACAGGGGTGTCTCCCCCGCGTCCATGAACATCATCGTGCTCTCCTCGCCGCACACCCCGCACCGGAAGAGATAGACCTCGTACTCGGTGGAGCGTCCGGGCAGCGGCAGCAACGGGCCGCCGGCGCCATGGGATTCACGAGCCGCCGCATCCCCCTCGGGTTCCGGACGCCGCCGTTCGTCCGTCATGGTTTCCCTTCCTTCGCAGGGGTGAGGTAGGGGGCCAGAACCTCGGCCAGGGCCGGATGGTTCAGATAGCTCCTGCGGCCCCCGCCCAGCGGCGCTCCGGCTCCCTCGCAGGGGATGTCACGTGCGACGCCGTCGAACCTCGCGGTCAGCGGCCGGTAGGACAGGGGGTCCAGCCGGCCGTCGAGGTTCACCCAGCGCCGCACCGCCGGTGGCCTCAGCCCCCGGCCGTCCACGGGCGCGGGTTCGAGCCGGGAGAAGATCGCGTCCAGGCCGATCGGAGTACCCATCGTGACCAGGAGCTCCACGGACAGCTCGGGCCGCTCCCACAGTGCCTCGTAGGCGATGACGGAGCCCATCCCATGCGCGATCAGGACCTGGGGCCGCTGTGCGGCGACCGCCTCCCCGAGCATGCGCCGGACCGCCGCCCGGCGCGCGTCGTCGTTCAGGTAGGTGATGAACTCCTGGGTGACGGCGGGCAGCCAGTCCGGGAACACACCGAGCCGCCGCGTCAGGGAGTTCAGCAGCCCGCGGAACGAGAATCTGCTCCTGGTGGCTCCTTCCGGCAGCTGCTGCTGCGCGGCGGACAACGCGGCCTGCACCTCGGCGTCCGATTCGGCCTCGCCCGGGGGTGGTTGCAGCACGGGCAGATAGGGCAGCGTCCGCAGATCCACACCGTCCGCGGGGAGCCGGAGACCGGCCTTGGCCAGGCCGTCGCCCAGCCCGGCGGTCCAGGGGTTCAGCTCGGACGGGTGGAGGAACAGCACCCGGGGCACGGCGGCGCAGGGCCGTCCCAGGGGCATGCCGTTGTCCAGACGCCATGTCCGCGGGATCCCCTCGCCGTCCACCGTGATGGCCGCGGGCCGCCCGGCGACGCTGGTGGTGGCGGTGAACGCCTCGATGGCGCCGAGCCCTTCGGAAGCACGGGAGACGATGACGCTCGGGCCGTCCAACGGGACGACGGACAGCCCCGACCGGGACCCCAGAACCGCCGCCCTGCCCCCGGACCACTCCACGAACCCCACATGGGGAAGGAATTCCTCGCCAGGGGTGAGGTGCACACAACGCAGCCGGTCCTCACCCCGCACGACGTAGGAGGACAGGCACGTCGCTCCAGGGCCGGTGAACACCAGCGTGCTGGCGGGCGACCGGCCGTCGACCGCCAGAGTGAGGGCAGCGCCCGGCTGCCGGGCCACCGTGGACGGTGAGGACCAGGGGCGCACCGGGAACGGATCGCACGCCAGGTCGGGATCGGCGGTCCGCGCGGTGCGTACGCGGTTCGCGACGGCGACACTGACCACGCGGTACCGGGCGGTTCCGTGTGCGTCCACGGTGGTGTTGACCAGTCCCCGGACCGGCACCAGCGCCTCCCGCACCTCGTAGAGCGAGGGCGGTGCGCCCCCGAACGCCCCGCAGCGGCGCTGGATCTCGGTGTCGGCCAGGCCCCCGCTCTTGCTGGCCGCCAGGATTTTGAGCACGAGCCTGGTCCAGGGGCTGCGGGCGTCGGCGAGGAGCAGTTGCACCACGTCGGACAGGGTCCTCGGCACCCCGGATCCGACCCACTCCGCCTCGGTGACGTCCTCCAGCGGCTCGCCCCGGGAGGCGATGAAACCGGCGAAGGCGCGCGCGACGACGATCTGTTCCACGGGGGCGCCCTGCTCGACCAGGGTGTTGGCCACGGCCTCGCTGAACGCCTGGCGCACGGGCGCGTCGTCCCGGCGGCGGTAGAAAGGGGCCGAACCGAGCATCTCCTCGCACACATTGCGCAGCGCACGCCGCCGCATTTCACGGGTGGCGGTGAGGCGGACGGTGAGCACCGGCCGGTTGTTCTCCGTCAGCTCCCTGGTGTGGCGACCCGCGCGGGAGGCGATGAGCAGACGGCACACACCGGAGTCGAGCAGCGGCAGCAGCAGCTCCCGCACGATGGCGCGGGCGTACGGCGTCTCGTCCAGGGCGTCCACCACGATGAGGGGCTGGTCCCCCCGGTGGCCGAGCCACTCCACCAACTGCTCCACCCCGCGGGGGAATTCGTCCGGCGCGCTGAGCTGCGCGGCCAGCAGCTCCGTCAGAGCCGTGCTGGTGGCCCCGTAGGCCGACACCATGCAGACCTCCGGTCTGGCCAGGCTCTCCCGCACCCAGCTCATCACCGTGGCCACCAAGGTGGTCTTGCCACTGGCCTCGGGGCCGAGCACCAGTGCCAGCCGTGGATAGGCGGAAGGGTTGCCGATCCATCCGGTCAGTGTCCGGAACGTGGGCGCGTCCTGCGGATACCTCCACAAGGTGCGCTCGGGGACATCCGTCTCCGCCGACGGTTCATAGCCGGGGTTGGGCAGGAACTCGTCGGGCAGTCCGCGGGTGTACCGCAGATGCAGCACCGGATCGGGCAAGGTGCCGTCCTCGGTCAGCAGATTCATGAGCTCCACCACATCCCTCAGCGGGATGTACGGCTCGTCACGCGGCGCTCTCCGGCGTCCGGACGCGAGAAGGCGCAGTGCCTCGGCGAGCACCCGGGTGAGCCTCCCCGCACCAACCCCCGGCGCGGGGACCATGAGGGTGTCGAAGTCGAGGACGGGGAAGCGGTCTTCGGCGACCTCCTGGCAGCCGTCGGCGATCAGCATCCACCGCCCCCCGCCCCGGTCCGGGCGCACGAGCCCCAGCAGCCCGTCGGTGTCCGCCGTCAGATGGCCCGCGATATGGACGATCACGATGTCCGCTTCGCCGAACCCCGAGGTCATCTCGTCGATCACCCTGGGGTATTCCCGCTCCGGCACATCGGTGGCGACGTGGGTGTGGCAGCCGAACGCCCGGAAGCCCGCGGCGAGTTCACGGCAGGCGGCGGCGGTGGATTCGTCCTCCGATGTCCCGGGGGCAAAGCTGAGGAAGTGGCGGCGCCCCACCGGGCCGCTCGCCGCCGGGGGCACCCCCATGCCGCCGGGCCCCAGGACCCGGTCCCGCACCACACCCTCGGTGTCCCCGGTGAACAGATGGGAACGGCCGTCGGCCGTCAGCACCGCCAGCGCCCGGACGTCCTCCGCGACCGGCACGGTGGGCAGGAACGGCACCCCGCTGGCCAGGTCGTACAGGTCGATCCCGTCGGGCCCGGCCACGGCCACGATCCGCTGGCCCGCGACCTCGCCGCAGGCCAGCACCCCGGGCCGGGCGCCCGCGCCCCGCCGCCACGCCTCCCGCCCCTCCCGGGCGGTGAGGTCCACCGCGGCCAGGACACCGTCCGCGTACAGCGCCACCACCATCGCCCGCCCCGTCGCCGTGCCGGCGCACACCAGGGCGGTGACGGCCGTCTCCCCGCCGTGGGCGGCCAGCCGGCCCCGGCCGGTGGTCAGGTCCCAGATCCACAGCTCGCCGCCCGCGGAGGTGACCGTCACATCGCGCCCGTCCACCTGGGCGGCGGCCACGCAGACCCGTCCGCGCGGCTCGTCCTCGGCGGGCTCGGGCTCCTCCGGCGTCTCGACGTCCCGCAGCGCGGTGTCGATGCGCTGCGCGTAGGTGGTGAGTTCACCGCCGAGGCCGCCGAGCACCGAGGCGGCCACGGTGGCGAACACCCGGCCGTCGGCGAGTTCGAGCGAGCCGGTGGGATCGGCGGCCAGGACACGGAAGTCCAGTGAGCCGCCGAAGGGTTCGGCCAGCGCCTCGGGGGCCCGGATGAGGGTGGTGAGCACCTGGTAGGCACGGGTGCGGGTGAGCCCGGAGGCCAGTTCGTCGCGGACCCCGGCCCGGAATTCGTACACCACCTGGTCGGGGTTCTCGCCCCGGTGGCGCTCGGTCGTGCGGACCAGCAGACCGGAGAGGAAGACCTCGGCGAGCTGCGCCGGGCCGGTGGCGGGCAGCAGGGTCTGCTGGAGCCAGCGCATCAGCGGCAGGGTCAGCGGGGCGGCGGAGAGCAGGAACGCCAGCTCCATCGCGCCGGGCGTCGCCCAGGTACGGAAGTCCTCCACCCATGCGGCCGCCGGCGTCTCGTGGTCCGGAACCGGATGGGTCACCGGATCGGGCTCGCCGTGCGACGGGGCCTTGGCGAGGTCCACCGCGGACCCGGGGCGCCAGGTGGTGCGGCTGCCGGACACCGCCTGGGCCCACGGGCGCAGCCACTCCGGGTCCAGGGTGACCAGCGGCACCAGGTCCGGTGAGGAGCGGCCGCCGCCCGCGCCGAGGGTGCCGCCGGGGCCCAGGGGGCGTACGGTCGGCCGGGCCGGGCCGGTGGCGCGCAGCGCGGCGCGGACCGGCGGCAGCCAGGTGCGGTGCCACAGTTCGGGGGGCAGCACCTGCACCACGGTCAGGGAGGCCCGGCGCGCCCACTGCCGTAAGGTCCGGGTCATGGCCGGAGTGCCCCACAGCTCGCCCAGGCCGTCGGTGACGACGAGGATCAGACGGCGGTGCGCGGGGTCGTGGAGCTCGGCCGGTTTGCGCCCCTCGGCCCCCGGGGTGGTGCGTCCGTCGCCACCGCATGGGCCGTAGCGGAGGACGAGCTCGGGCTCGTCGGCGTCGAAGCGCCACATCCGTACGTCCCGGAAGGCTCCGTGTCCCTCGACGAGCGCGCGGAAGTCGTCCACCGTACGGCGCCACACGGACATGGACACGCTCTCGTCCACCACCAGGGCCAGCTCCAGCCAGCGTTCGGAGGCGTGGCGCAGCGCCGGAAGCGGGCGACGGGCGCGGGCGGAGCGGTCCGCGGTGAGGGGCTCGTCCAGAACCCGGCGGCCGGGGGCGGGCACCCGCCGCTTGAGCGGACGCAGGGCACGGGCCAGCTCCAGCCGGTGCGGAAGCGCGGAGGGCTGACGCAGCGGAAGGGGGGTGGCCTTCGCGCCGCCGCCGTTCTCGCTCCCGCCCGTGGATCCGGACGCGGCGGGGCTGTGGAGCGGGGTGGCGGACGGCCGGAGCGGCTCGGCGGGTTCCTCGTCCGGTGTGACGTCCTCCGTGGGTTCCTCGGACGGCTCCCCGGCCACCGGCGGCGGGGCCGGTGGCGGGGCCGGTGGCGCGGGCGGCTCGCCGGGCGGCGGATCCACCGGTTCCGCGGCCGGCTGCCGGGCAGCCCGGACCTCCTCGGCCAGCCAGAGCAGTTCGGCCAGCTCGCGGGCGGTCAGGTCCTCGTCGCCGCTCAACTCCCTTGCCAAGGCGAGGAGATGGGTGAGGTCGCTCATGCCGTGTCGTTCAGCGGACGGAGGAGTGCCGCCAGCACGGCGGGCCACTCGGGGTCGTCGGTGTGCTCGGTTGCGCTCTCCATCTGGAGGGTGTTGAGGAGTTGGTCGGTGGCCAGCAGCTTCCGGCCCTTTTCGAGGTCGTCCGCGAACTCCTCGAGACGTCCGGCCGAGGCGCGCAGCACCTCCGGGCCGAGGTGGGCCTCGACGATGCGTTCCAGCTTCTTCCGGGAGGGGGGAGCGATGTCCAGCCGGACACAGCGGCGGACGAACGCGGGTGGGAACTCCCGCTCGCCGTTGCTGGTGAGCACCACCACGGGGAACTCCGCGCAGCGCACCGTGCCGTGCCGGACCGGCTCCCGGCGCCCGTCGTCGGTCATCACCCGGACGTCGCACTGGGGGTACCGCTGGAGTTCGGGGATGGGGAACTCCCCTTCCTCCAGGACCGAGAGAAGGTCGTTGGGCAGGTCGACATCGCCCTTGTCCAGCTCGTCGATGAGCAGCACACGGGGGCGGTCGGAGGGCAGCAGGGCGGTGCCGAGCGGTCCGAGACGTACGTACCTGCCGATGTCGTCGGGCCGCTTCCTCTTGTGCTTCTCGTCCTGGAGGCGGCCGATGGCGTCGTACGCGTACAGCCCGTCGAGGAGCGTCGTACGGCTGGTGACCGACCAGCGCAGCACCCGGCCGAGGTCCAGTTCATGGGCGATGCCGCGGGCGAGGCTGGACTTGCCGGTGCCGGGTTTGCCGGTGACCAGGAGCGGACGGCGCAGATGGAGCGCGGCGTTGACCATACGGGCCTCCTGGGGCTCCGCGCGGTAGGTGGTGACGATGTCGGTCGAGCCGGGGCTCTCCTCGCGGTGGCGGACGCAGCTGTCCACCGCCGGTTCCTCGCCGCGGGCGGCGGAGTCCGCGGCGGCGTCCGTGGCCTCCTCGTCGGGCACCGGCCGCTGGCCGTCGAACTGCCGCCAGGGCGGTGCCACGGGCGGGGTCCAGCCGGTGCGGCGGACGCCGTCGCCGTAGTAGATCCACCAGCTCGGCACCGCCGTCACCTGGTCCGTCCCGGCTCGTGCCGCCGGCACCACGGCCCCCGTCCCGGGCGCCTCGGCGGGCGACTGCTGGTCTTCGGGGATCATCCGTTGCCTCCTCTGTGGGCCCTGGGGCCGCCGAGTCTTCTGAGCCGTTCGGGATGCCAGCCCGGGTTGTCCCACAACACCGCGATGCCCGTTCCGTCGTGGCTTCCCTTGGCACACCGGGCGGCTTCCTGGCGCAACGTCAGCACCGTGGCGGGCAGGCCGGAGAGACCGGCGCCCGCCTCGGCCAGCTCGGCGACGCGCCGGGCGCGGCCGGGCGGCACGCTGCCGTCCCGGTGGCCGCGCCACCACACGGCGGCCGGTACGCCCTCCTGGATGGCGGACAGCAGGGCGTCCGGCACCGTGGTGGCCAGATGCGGATAGGGGTAGGTCAGGATCAGACAGCTGATGTCCTTGCGGGAGGCGACCTCGGCCGCCAGCGCCTGGGGCGACGCCATGTCCGCCACCAGCGGGCGGCAGTCGCTCTCGGACCGGTCGTCGGCCTCGTCCGCCGGGGTGCCGTCGCCGTCCAGCCAACAGGCCCGGGGCGGTGGGTCGTCGGCGGCGGACCGCCCGTCCAGCCGCTCCCAGCGCGCCGTCCACTGGGAGGTGGACCAGCCGTCGCGCAGCCGGTCCAGGGAGCGGACGACCACCGGGCCGTAGCGGCCGATGGGGCGCGCCACGGCCAGCTGTCCGCCGCCGCGCAGATTCCACTCGTCCACCGGCCAGCCGAGCGCCTCCCAGGGCAGCAGGAACTCGAAGGTGAGGGTCTCGGGGTCGAGATGCTGGACATACGGCTGGAGCCGGGCGATCAACTCCTCGGCGCCGCCGGAGATCTCGGCCGCGGTGTACACGGTGTCGTCCTGGACCTTGATGCCCAGGCAGCGGCCCCGGCGGTAGAGCCAGGCGGCGAGCCGGTACCGGCCGGCCCCCGGCCCTGAGCCCTCGACCCGGACCAGACAACTGGTCAGGGACGCATGGCAGGTGTCGGACACCGAGGCCGCCGCGTCCGCCGCGGCACGCTCCTCGGCGAGCCGCCCCGTGGGCACCCGGTCGGCGCGGGCCTGGGCCACGGCGTCGATCCAGGCCCGCAGATCGGCGCGGGCCACGTCCTCGGCGCGGGCGGCGAGATGTTCGAGGAAGACCAGCAGCGGGGGCACCCGTCCGGCCGGGCTGTTGCGCGCGTCCAACTCCTCGACCAGCGCGGTCACCGTCCCGGCCTGCTCCGCGGTCAGCAGCCCGTCCCTGGCGGCCGGGAGTCCCAGGGAGGAGGCCGCCGCCCACAGCACCTCGCACAGCTCGCCGGGCTCGGTGGGACACCCCGGGTCGCCCAGCAAGGTGTCGAGGTCGGCGCGCTCCTGCGCGTCGAGCAGCCCGGGGGCGACGGCCGGGAGCAGGCCCCACCGCTCGGCCCGGATCGCCTGGTAGCCCTGCCGGTGCGCGGTGAGCCAGCGCGGCTCGCCGTACTGGAACTCCAGCGCGGCGAACAGCCGCTCCATGCCATCGGGGTTGTGCACGTGGCGCCGCAGCACGCCGTCCAGCACCGCCTGGAGCGGACCGGGGCCCTCGGCGGGCCACACCACCTCGAATTCGGCCTGGGCGAGCAGGACTCCGGCCTCGGCGGCGGTTCCGACGCGCTCGGCCAGCTCCTTGGCGAAGCGACCACACCAGCGGGTACGCGCCGATTCGGCCGCGCGACCGGCCAGGTTCGATGAGACGCATTCGATCGGGGTCGCCACGGGCATGTGCTCTCAGGAGGCGGCGGTGGCGAGCAGTTCGACCAGCCTGCGCACCGGTACGCCTTCGTTGGTATAGACGTGCCCGGTGCCGTCCGGGGACCGGAGATGGCCGCCCGCGCGGTGGACGGCGGCGACCCGCCACTGGTCGTCGAAGGCCGGGGAGCCGGAGGAGCCGGGCAGGGTGTCGGTGAAGTACAGCAGGCGGTTCTCATCGCTGTGAGAGACCACGTTGTGGTATAGCGCGACCTTCTTGGGGCCGCCCGCGGGGTGCTGAACGATGTTGAGCCGGTGCGGGGTCCCGGCGCCGGAGGGGGCGAGCTCCAGCGCGCCCCATTCGGCGTTCAGCGGGTCGCGGGAGCGCACCACGGTCAGATCGTGGTCCTCGGAGGTGGCGAAGCCGAGGCCGGGGTCGAGGGGGAAGCTGCGGCCCCCGTCGATCTCGCCGTCCGGCCGCTCCTGGTAGCCGAGGACGATCCGGGCGGCGGCGGCCGTCTCCGCGTCCGGCAGCACATGGTGGTTGGTGACGACGAAGTCCCCGGCCACGAGGAAGCCGGTGCCCAGGGCTTCCACCGGTCCGCGCAGCAGCCCGACGCAGCGGGCGGCCCGCACTCCGTGCTCCAGGAAGGACAGTGGCAGCAGCGTGCTCTGACTTCCCATCAGCTTCTCGGCGTGGGTGGCCGTGACCGGGGCGCCCGGATCCGACGGGCCGGGCACGGCGGACCGGCCGAGCCTGCCGGCCAGCGCCGCACGCAGCTCGGCGTTCTCCGGGAACTCGCTGACGGCGACCGTCAGCAGGCCCTCCAGCTTGCTCCGATTGTCCGCCTCGCGCAGCACCGCGTGCCACATGTCGAGCGCGCCCCCGCCGAAGTCCACCATTCCGGCCGGGATGTCGGCGGCGTCCAGCACCCGCCGCACCGATCGCGCCTCCGGATAGAGCTTCGCCAGCAGGGCGGTGAGCGTGGCCCGAGCAGGCCCCCCTTGCGACAACATGACCTCCCACCAGCTGCCGATGACGGACAGCTTACGACGCGTCACCCCATGGTTGCCATCTGTCCACATGGCGGGATCGGCGCCGGTCCGCACCCCCCTGAACGGCGGTTGCCCCCGGGACGTTCCCGGTTCGCTCCCGTACGCCGGGCCGGTCACCCATCCGGACGATCTTGCGGACCGGTCCGGGCCGTTCCCGGCCGCGCGCGGTCCGCGACGGGGCCGGATCCACTCCGGGCACGGTGCTCTCCGCGGCGGCGGCCACCTTACAATCGCGGAGAGAACGAAGCCCTGTTCAGCACGGATTTGAGGCTGCACCACGACACCCGGCGGCAGGCGGACACCCCGCCCGCCGCCGTGGCGGGCCGCGGTGTGACGAAAGGCCGCAACCCATGCGCATCCAGCACCCGCGCCACGCCGATCCCCTGGCCGCGCTGAGTCCGGCCGAATCGGCCCGTCTGATGGCGGTCATGCGTGACACCGCCCTGAGCCGCGGCCAACTCCCGCTGCCCGCACGCCCGGTGATCGGCCAGTCCTGGGACCGGATGCTCCGGCTGGGGCTCGATCCGGACCGCGGGGGCACCCCGCGTCCGCTGAGCCTGGACGAGCTGGAGCGGCGGCGGCAGCAGACCCGGCTGGCCGATGTGCTGCCCACACTGCACAGCGGGCTGCTGGAGGCGGCGGAGGCGGCCGGCCATCTCATGATCATCGCCGATGCGGAGGGGCGGATCCTGTGGATCGACGGCCACCGCGGGATCCGCCGCCACGCCGACGGCATCGCGCTGATCGAGGGGTCGCAGTGGGCCGAGGAGGTCACCGGGACGACCGGGATCGGCACCGCGCTCGCCGTCCGCGCCCCGGTCCGGGTGCACTCGGCGGAGCACTTCGTCCGCGCCTTCCACACCTGGAGCTGCGCCGCCGCCCCGGTGCGGGATCCCCGGGACGGCCGGCTGCTGGGCGTCATCGACATCAGCGGACCGGCCCCCACCGCCCATCCGACCGTGCTCTCCCTGGTCACCGCGACCGCCCGGTGGGCCGAGGGCGAACTGCGGCTGGCCCACAGCCGGGAGCTGGACCGGCTGCGCGCGGTCGCCGCGCCGGTGCTCGCCCGGCTCCAGGGCAAGGCGGTCGCGGTCGATCCGCACGGCTGGGTCGCCGGGGTCACCGGGGTGAACCCCCAGGACCGCCGGCTGCTGCTGCCGAAGGCGGCGGCCGACGGTCCGGTGTGGCTGCCCGCGCTGGGCACCTGCACGGTCGAACCGCTCCCGGGCGGGCATCTGTTGCGGGTGCTGGAGGGCGAGTACGGCGAGGACGGCGCCCCGGCCGCCTCCGGCCGTCTGCTGCTGGACGTACGCCATCCGCACCACTGGTCGCTGACGTTCGCGGGCCCGGCGGGCGCCTGGACCCATCAGCTCAGCGCCCGCCACGCCGAAGTGCTGCTGGTCCTGGCCGCCCACCCCGAGGGGCGTACCGCGGCGCAGCTCGCCCAGGACCTGTTCGGCGATCCGACGCGCACGGTGACCGTACGGGCCGCGATGTCCCGGCTGCGCCGCGGGCTGGGGGCGGTGCTGGCGCACCGCCCGTACCGCATCGCCGACGGAATCCTCCTGGAGGTGACCCGGCCGGACCGGCCCCGGGATCTGCTGCCGCTCAGCGCGGCCCCGGCGGTGGTCCGGCTGCGGGGCGGCCAGGAGTGACGCCGGGCCCAAGGCGGCCTCAGTGCTGTCCGGCGACCTCCTCCGGGCGCAGGACGGCGGCGAGCCGGTCCGGGGGCAGCAGGCCCTTCTCCAGGACGAGTTCGGCGACACCGCGGCCGGTGGCCAGGGCCTCCTTGGCGATGCTGGTGGCCGCGCTGTAGCCGATGTGCGGGTTGAGCGCGGTGACCAGGCCGATGGAGTTCTCGACGGTGGCGCGCAGCTGGTCGGTGTTGGCGGTGATGCCCGCGACGCAGCGCTCGGCGAGGACCAGGCAGGCCGCGCGCAGGTGGGTGATGCTCTCCGAGAGGGAGTGCAGGATGATCGGCTCGAAGGCGTTGAGCTGGAGCTGTCCGGCCTCGGCCGCCATGGTGATGGCCACGTCGTTGCCGATCACCTCGAAGGCGACCTGGTTGACGACCTCGGGGATGACCGGGTTGACCTTGCCGGGCATGATGCTGGAACCGGCCTGCATCGGGGGCAGGTTGATCTCACCAAGACCGGCGCGCGGTCCGGAGGAGAGCAGCCGCAGATCGTTGCAGCTCTTGGAGAGCTTGACGGCGATGCGCTTGAGGACGCCGGACAGCTGGACGAAGGCGCCGCAGTCCTGGGTGGCCTCCACCAGGTTGGCGGCGGTGACCAGGGGCAGTCCGGTGATGGCCGCCAGGTGGCCGCGGGCCACCTCGGCGTAGCCCGCGGGCGCGTTGAGACCGGTGCCGATCGCGGTCGCGCCGAGGTTGATCTCGTGCACCAGACCGACGGCCTCCAGCAGCCGGCTCTGGTCCTCCTCCAGCATCACCGCGTAGGCGGAGAACTCCTGGCCGAGGGTCATCGGCACCGCGTCCTGCAACTGGGTGCGCCCCATCTTGAGGATGTCGCGGAACTCCTCGGCCTTGGCGGCGAACGCTCCGCGCAACGTCTCCATGGCGGTGTGGAGTTCGCGCACCGCGATGATGGTGGCGACCTTGACGGCGGTCGGGTAGACGTCGTTGGTGGACTGGCTGAGGTTGACGTCCTCGTTGGGGTGGAGGTGGTGGTAGTCGCCCTTGGCGTGGCCGAGGAGCTCCAGGGCCCGGTTGGCGATCACCTCGTTGGCGTTCATGTTGGTCGAGGTACCGGCGCCGCCCTGGATCACATCGACGGTGAACTGGTCGTGCAGCAGCCCCCGGCGTATCTCCTCGCACGCGGCGGCGATGGCGTCGGCCTTGGCCGGGGGGAGCAGTCCGAGGTCCTCGTTGGCGCGGGCGGCGGCCTCCTTGACGGCGGCCAGCGCACTGACGAGGTGCGGATAGGCGGCGATCGGGGTGCCGGTGATGGGGAAGTTCTCCGAGGCGCGCAGGGTGTGGATGCCCCAGTACGCGTCGGCGGGGACCTCGCGGTCGCCGAGCAGGTCGTGTTCGCGGCGGTGGCCGACGGTGGAGGTCATATCTGTGCGGTGCTTCCTCGTGTGGCGGTGGGGCGTGGGGTGGAACGGGCGGCGGTGGGGCGTGGGGCGGTGGGTGGATCAGACGGCGGGCGCGGTGAGGGCGTCGACGGCGTGCAGTTGGCCGACGGTGGTACCGCCGCCGGTCACCGGGGCGGTGGCGAACTCGGCGAGCGTCTCGGAGGCGACGCCACAGCGGGCGAGAAGTGCCGCGGTCACCGGCATCCGGGCCCGGTCGGCGCCGTCGGATATCTTCACGGCGATGGCGTGGCCGTCGGGCAGGGCGGCCACCTGGACGCCCTCGAAGCCGTCCTTGGCGATCAGTCCGGGCACGGCGCTCATCAGCCGGGCGACATCGCGTCCGGTGCCGGACAGCATCTCGGGGTGGGAGCGCAGGGCGGCGGCGACCCGGCCTTCGGGGGTGTCCGCGGCGGCGGTGGCGATCCGCGCGGCGGCCCGCGCGAGTCCGTGGAGGGAGACGGAGAACAGCGGTGCCCCGCAGCCGTCGAGCGTGACCCCGGCGACCCGCTGTCCGGTCAGGTCCGCCACGGTGTCGGCTATCAGCCGCTGGAGGGGGTGGGCCGGATCGAGATATCCCTCCAGGGGCCAGTCGTTGAGCCGCGCGGTGAGCAGCATCGCCGCGTGCTTGCCGGAGCAGTTCTGGGCGAGCCGGGTGGGCCCGTGTCCGGCGCGCAGCCATGCCTCGCGCTCGGCCGCGCCGTAGGGCAGATCGGGGACGTTGCGCAGCGCGTCCTCGGTCAGTCCGGCCCACGCCAGGATCCGCAGCGCCGCCGTCTGATGGCGCTCCTGGCCGGAGTGGCTGGCGGCGGTGAGCGCGAGCAGTTCGCCGTCCAGCGGCAGTCCTGCCCGGGTCAGCGCGACGGCCTGGACGGGCTTGAGCGCGGAGCGCGGATAGAACGCCACCTCGGGGTCACCGGTCGCGAACGCGATCTGGCCGTCGGGGCCGAGGACCACCGCCGAGCCGTGGTGCACACCCTCGATGATTCCGCCGCGGACGAGGTGCGTCAGCGGCACATGGCGGGGCTCACGGACGGCGGGGGGCTCGGCGGGGGTACGGCGGGCGGCGTCGGTCGACAGCCCGAGGGGGGTCGTCATCACGGTGCTTTCGTGTTCGGAGTGGCGGGTGACGGGAGGCTCCCCGGCCGGGTGGTCCCGGCCGGGGAGCTCCAGGTTCTGACAGGAGTGGTTCACCGGGAGTCGCGCACCCGGCCGCGTACCGCGAACCAGCCGATGATCAGGGCCACCACGATCGCCGGAAGCGCCATGACGGTGACCCGGCTGGGTCCGCCGTCCGCCCACATCAGGACCAGGACGGAGGCGAGGAAGCCCAGGGTGACGATCTCGGTGTACGGGGAGCCGGGCAACTGGTAGCCGGGCCGGGCCAGTTGACCGGACCGTGTGCGCCGCCAGAACAGCAGATGGCAGAGCATGATCATGCCCCAGGTGGCGAGGATGCCGATGGCGGCGAAGTTGAGCACGATCTCGAACGCGTCGCTGGGCACCACGTAGTTGAGGCCGACGCCCAGCACACAGAAGAAGGCGGTGAGGAGGATGCCGCCGTAGGGGACATGGGTGCGGCTCATCACGCCGGTGAACTTGGGCGCGGAACCGGACATGGCCATCGAGCGCAGAATCCGGCCGGTGGAGTAGAGACCGGAGTTGAGGCTGGACATGGCGGCGGTGAGCACCACGAGGTTCATCACTCCGCCGGCCGCCGGTACACCCAGCTTGGACAGCACGGTGACGAACGGGCTCTCGTCGGCGGAGTAGGAGCCGGCGGGCATCAGCAGGGAGAGCAGCACCACGGAGCCGACATAGAACAGGGCGACCCGCCACATGATGGAGTTGATCGCCTTGGGCATGATCTTCTCGGGGTTCTTGGTCTCGCCCGCGGCGACGCCCACGAGTTCGACCGAGGCGTAGGCGAAGACCACGCCCTGGATGACCAGCAGCATCGGGAGCGCACCGTGCGGGAACACCCCGCCGTGCTCGGTGATCAGGCTCGGGCCGGTGCTGTGACCGGCCACCTGCTCCCGGGTGACCAGCAGGAAGATGCCGATGGCCATGAAGGCGACCAGCGCGCCGACCTTGATGATGGCGAACCAGAACTCCATCTCACCGAAGAACTTCACGGAGATGAGGTTGACCGAGAGCACGACCGCGAGCGCGATGAGGGCGATCACCCACTGGGGGATGTCGGTGAACATGCCCCAGTAGTGGGTGTAGGTGGCGACGGCGGTGATGTCGGCGATGCCGGTGGTGGCCCAGTTGAGGAAGTACATCCACCCGGCGACGAAGGCGCCCTTCTCACCGAGGAATTCACGGGCGTAGGAGACGAACGCGCCGGAGGACGGCCGGTGCAGCACCAGCTCGCCCAGGGCTCGCACCACCAGGAAGGCGAAGATGCCGCAGATCGCGTAGGCCACGGCGAGGGAGGGGCCGGCGTCCTTGAGCCGTCCGCCCGCGCCGAGGAAGAGCCCGGTGCCGATGGCGCCGCCGATGGCGATCATGTTGACATGTCGGGCTTTGAGGGACTTGCTGTACCCGGCGTCGCCCGCGTCGATGTGCTGCTGGGGTGGGTCGGTGGGGGGTTGGTGGCGTACTTCTTGCCGGAGGGACTGCTCGCTCACGCCTGCTGTCCGCCTTCCGTTGGTGCGCTTGGTGCGTTCGGTACGTGGTGCGTTGGGTGCGTTGGGTGCGTTGAATGCAGGGGGGGTCGGGAGCCCGGGGCTCGGGGACCCACGGGGCTCGGGGCTTATGGGGTTGGGGGGATGGGGGGGATTGGGGCCTACGGCGTGCCGGGGGCCGGAGGGCCGTCCGCCGCGGCGGGCCGCACGATGGAGGTCAGGGTGGTCTCGACCCGTTCGAGGTGGTGGGACATGGCCTCCACCGCGTCGTGTTCGGAGCCGTCGGCGAGCGCCTCGATGATCGCCCGGTGTTCCCGGTTCGACTGATCACGGCGGCCGCCGAGTTCGTTGAGGAACGCCGACTGCCGGGCCAGGGCGTCCCGGATCTCCTCGATGACCCTGCGGAAGACCGGGTTGCGGGCTGCCTGGGCCACGGCGAGGTGGAAGAGGGTGTCCATCGCCACCCAGGCGGTGGTGTCGGTCTCCCGCTCCATCCGCTCCAGCAGATGCCAGAGGTGGTCGAGGTCCTCGGAGGAGTGGCGCAGCGCCGCGTATCCGGCCACCGGGATCTCGATGTGGCGGCGTACCTCCATCAGGTCGCTGGCGGCGTAGTCACCGAAGGTGGGATCCTCCACCGGGCCGCTGGAGATGACGAAGGTGCCCTTGCCGGTGCGGGACGCGGTGAGCCCCATGGTCTGCAGGGCCCGCAGCGCCTCGCGGAGCACCGGACGGCTCACCTCCAGGCGACGGCACAGCTCCGCCTCGGAGGGGAGTTTGTCCCCCACCGCGTAGTCGCCGCGCTCGATGGCGCTCCGGAGATGGGTGAGCACCGCTTCCATCGCGCTGACGCGGCGGAGCGAGGCATCACCTGTCTGGCTGTCTGACAAGTTCACGCGCCGATAGTCAGTCGCACACCTGAACGTTGTCAAGAGATTCCGGAGGATGAGATTCCATGCAGCGACTCAGGTCAGCTTTGCCTTACTTCCGCCTGGACCGGATGGTTCCGCAGCTCACCCGCGCCGTCGCGGGTGAGCGCGGGGACCAGAAGGGGCAGAAGTCATAGTATTAAGGGAAATGTATCCGCAGATGGGACGGGTGCGATGGCCATCCCCGAGGGAATCGCGCCGACCGAGACGCATGTCCCCTTCGACATGGCGGATGCGGCGACGGCACTGATCGACGCGACGGGGGCCGTCATCGGCTGGACCGCCGCGGCGGAGGAGCTGCTCGGCTATCCGTCGGCCGAGGTGATGGAGCGGCCGGCCACCACACTGCTGGCGACACCGGAGGACACGGCCAAGGCCCTGGTCATCGCCGACCGGTGCCGTACCCACGGCAGCTGGGGCGGTATGGAGGAGGTCCGCCACCGGGACGGCCGCCGGATCGACGTGGGGCTCCGGGTCTGCTCGATGCTGGCGCCGGACGGCGGGCGGTGCTGGCTGGTCTGCGCGATCGACATGGGGAAGATCCCGACCTGGGCGGTGAGCGGCTCGCTGCTCACCGCGTTCCTCACCCGCGCCCCGATCGGCATGGCCGTGCTCAGCCCCGATCTGCACTACGTATGGATCAACGACACCCTGGAGCGTTACGGCGGGGTGCCGCGCGCCGAGCGGCTGGGCCGCCGGTTCGGCGGCAGCATGCTCCCCGGCCTGGACACCGACGCGATCGAGGCGCAGATGCGGCAGGTGCTCAAGACCGGCGACCCGGTGGTCGACTACGAGTACCGGGGCTGGACCCTGGCCGAGCCGCACAGCGAGCACGCGTACTCCACCTCCTTCTTCCGTCTCGACGGTGCGGACGGCAACGCGGTGGGCGTGTGCTACATGGGCATGGACGTCACCGACCGCTGGCGGGCACGCGAGCGACTGGCCCTGCTCAACGAGGCGAGCGCCCGGATCGGCAGAACCCTGGACGTGATGCGCACCGCGCAGGAGCTGGCCGAGTTCGCGGTGCCGTCCCTCGCCGACTTCGTCACCGTCGATCTGCTGGAGTCGGTGCTGCGCGGTGAGGAGCCCATGGCGTGGCCGGGTGAGACCCTGCCCGCCTTCCGCCGCGCGGGGCAGAGCTCCATCCGCGAGGGGTGCCCGGAGTCCATCGCGGAGCCCGGGGACACCGTGGCGATCTCCCCCGCCTCCCCGTTCGCCTGCTGCTTCTTCTCCGGCGAGGCACTGCTGGACCCGGCGATGGACGCCTCCATCGGGGCGTGGAGCGGGGACGACCCGGCCCGTACCGCGAAGGTCCGCGAGTTCGGGATGCGTTCCCTGATGGTGGCGCCGATCTGCGCCCGCGGCTCCGTCCTGGGCGTGGCCTCGTTCATCCGCTCCCGGCATCCGGTGCCCTTCGAGGGGGACGATCTGCTGCTCGCCGAGGAGTTGGTGGCGCGGGCGGCGCTCTGCGTGGACAACGCCCGGCGGTACACCCGTGAGCACGCCACCGCGCTGGCGCTCCAGCGCAGTCTGCTGCCGCACGCCCTGACCGGCGGTCAGGCCCTCGAGGTGGCCTCGCGCTATCTGCCGACGGACGCGCGCAACGGCGTCGGCGGCGACTGGTTCGATGTGATCCCGCTGTCCGGGGCGCGGGTGGCGCTGGTGGTCGGCGATGTGGTCGGGCACGGCATCAACGCGGCGGCCACGATGGGGCGGCTGCGCACCGCCGTGCACACCCTCGCCGATATGGACCTGCCCCCCGAGGAGTTGCTGGCCCATCTGGACGACCTGGTCATCCGGCTCACCGAGGAGGAGGCCGAACGGGCGGGCGACGCCGGGCAGGAGAGCATCGCCGCCGCGGTGCTGGGCGCCACCTGCCTGTACGCGGTCTACGACCCGGTCACCGGGCGCTGCACGATGGCGCGGGCGGGCCACCCCTCCCCGGCGGTGGTGGACCCCGGCGGCGAGGTGTCCTTCCCGCCGCTGCCCGCCGGTCCCCCGCTGGGCCTGGGCTCGCTGCCGTTCGAGTCGGCGGAGCTGGAGCTGCCCGCGGGAAGCCTGATCGCGCTCTACACCGACGGGCTGATCGAGACCTGTGACCAGGACATCGATGTGGGGCTCGGGCGGCTGAGCAACACCCTCGCCCAGCCCGGTCTGCCGCTGGAGGAGCTGTGCTCGACGGTGGTGGACACCCTGATGACCGGACGGCAGAGCGATGATGTGGCGCTGCTGCTGGCCCGCACCCGGGCGCTGGGGCCGGGCCATGTCGTCTCCTGGGATCTGCCCTCGGACCCGGCCGTGGTCACCAGCGCCCGCTCGCTCGCGGTGCGCCAGCTCGCCGAATGGGGGCTGGACGCCCTGGTGCCCACCACCGAGCTGATCGTCAGCGAACTGGTCACCAACGCCATCCGGCACGGCACCGGTCCCATCCGGCTGCGGATGATCCGGCACGACATGCTGATCTGCGAGGTGGCGGACACCAGCAACACCTCCCCGCGGCTGCGGCACGCCCGCACCACCGACGAGGGCGGCCGCGGTCTGTTCCTCGTCGCACAGCTGACCCGCCGCTGGGGCACCCGCTACGCCGAGGGCGGCAAGCTGATCTGGGCCGAACAAGACCTCCCGGAAGCGGTATGAGGGCCAGGAGATCCACTCGGCCGCGGCCGTGCCCTGTCGATGATCGGATTCCTGCCGCACACTGGTCGTCAGCCTGGTCCTCTGCCAGGAGGAAGTCCATGAAGAGGGGGGCGTCCGGGGTGCGGTGGTCGGTCGACGGCGGGGACCGGTGGAAGCGTCGGCTCGCCTCGCGGTGGTGGCGCGGCGGGATGGCCGTGGCGGCGGGGGCGCTGCCCGCGCTCGCGTTCCCCGAGCCGTCGCTGTGGTGGCTGGCGTACGCCGCGCTGGTGCCGTGGCTGCTGCTGGTCCGCTCAGGCCCCACCGGCCGCCGGGCACTGCTGGACGGCTGGCTGGGCGGGGCGGGCTTTCTGCTCGCGGTGCACCACTGGCTGATGCCGAGTCTGCATGTGTTCATCGTGGTGCTGGCCGCGTTGCTGGGGCTGTTGTGGGCACCGTGGGGCTGGCTGACGCACCGGCTGCTGCACGGGCGGCCGGGTCCCGGCCGGGTGGCGGCGGCGCTGGTGCTGGTGCCGGCGGCGTGGCTGATGGTCGAGCTCGTACGGTCCTGGGAGTACCTGGGCGGGCCGTGGGGGCTGCTCGGCGCGAGCCAGTGGCAGGTCCCGGCCGCGCTGCGGCTGGCCTCGGTGGGCGGGGTCTGGCTGATCGGCTATCTGCTGGTGCTGGTGAATGTGGCACTGACGGTGCTGATCGCGGTCCCGCGGGCGCGCACCGTGGCGGTGGCCGGGATCACCACGTGCGCGGCCGCGGCGGGTGCGGTGTGGGCCTGGGGGCCGGTGGCGAAGGAGTCCGGTACGGTGCGGATCGCGGTGGTGCAGCCGGGGGTGATCCGCGGTCCGCTGCCCCGTTTCGAGCGGAGCGCGGAGCTGACCCGGCAGGTGGTCGGACGCGATGTGGACCTCGTGGTGTGGGGCGAGAGCAGTGTCGGCAAGGACCTGGGGCAGCGGCCGGAGCTGAGCCGCGAACTGGCCGCGCTCTCCCGCGCGGTGCACGCCGATCTGCTGGTGAACGTGGACGCGCGGCGCAGCGACCGGCCCGGCATCTACAAGAGCTCGGTGCTGATCGGCCCCGAGGGCCCCACCGGCGAACGCTACGACAAGATGCGGCTGGTGCCGTTCGGCGAGTACATCCCGGCGCGGCCGCTGCTGGGCTGGGCCACCTCGGTGGGCAAGGCCGCGGGGGAGGACCGCAGGCGCGGCACCGAACAGGTGGTGATGCGGCTGCCGGAGGCCTTGCGGATCGGACCGCTGGTGTGCTTCGAGTCCGCGTTCCCCGATATGAGCCGCTCCCTGGTGCGGGACGGTGCCCAGGTGCTGGTGGTGCAGTCGGCCACCTCGACGTTCCAGCAGAGCTGGGCACCCGAGCAGCACGCTTCGCTGGCCGCGCTGCGGGCCGCGGAGACTTGGCGGCCGATGGTGCATGCCACGCTGACCGGGGTGAGCGCGGTGTTCGGGCCGCACGGTGAGCCGGTGGGCGGCCGGATGGGTACCGACGCGAGCGCGGCGACGGTCTACCAGGTGCCGCTGGGGCAGGGCACCAGCCCGTACGTCCGCACCGGGCCGTGGATCGTGTACGGGTCGTTGGCCGCGCTGCTCGTCTACGGCGGGTACGAGGGGGTGCGGGCGCTCAGGAGGACGTCGGGCCGGCGACTTCCACCGCGTCCCTGACGACCCGTTCGCACAGCTCATGGGTGCGCAGGGCGTCTTCGGCGGTGAGCAGGCGTCCGCCACGCACGGCGTCGAGGAAGGCGTCGGTGATCTGCTCGATACCGCGCTGCCGGGCGACCGACACCCAGTCGCCGCGGCGGCGCACACTCGGCTGGCCCTTGTGGTCGACGACCTCGGCGAGGTTGTGCACCTGGCGCTTGGTGTCCTGGCCGGAGACCTCCAGAACCTCTTCGGTGGAACCGCTCATCCGGTTCATCACCCCGAGCGCGGTGAATCCGTCGCCGGACAGCTGGAGCACCACATGGTGCATCAGCCCGTCGCGGATCCTTGCCCGGACGTCGATGTGGTCGGCCGGTCCTGGTGCCAGGAAGCGCAGAGTGTCGACGACATGGATGAAGTCGTCCAGGACCAGGGTGCGCGGATCCTCGGCGAGTCCGACGCGGTTCTTCTGTATCAGGATCAGATCGCGCGGATGGTCCAGGCACTGGACGTAGCCGGGGGCGTAGCGCCGGTTGAAGCCCACCATCAGGCTCACCCCGCGCTCCTCGGCGAGCCGCACCACCCGCTCGCTGTCGGCGAGGTGGTAGGCGAGGGGCTTGTCGACGTAGGTGGGCACCCCGGCCTCGATCAGCCGGGTCACGAGATCGGCGTGGGCGGCGGTGGGGGCGTGCACGAACGCCGCGTCGAGGCCCGCCGCGAGGAGGGTGTCCAGGTCGGTGTGGCGCTGGGCCTGGGGTACGCGGTGGGCGTCGCCGACCCGCTCCAGGGTGGCGGCGGTGCGGGTGTGCAGATGCGGTTCGATACCGGGACGGGCCATCAGTACGGGCAGGTAGCCCTTCTGTGCGATGTCGCCGAGCCCGATGCAGCCGACCCTCACAGTGCCTCCTGGTCCGTCCCGCCGTCCGGTCGCGCGTGCCGGGAACGGTGTGCCACCGCATGTGTCCCCGCGCCTGCCCCCGAAGGATACGCGGGCTCCGGAGGCCGCCAGTCGGCGATGCCGTCGAAGGCGCGCAGCGCCAGGTGCGGCAGGAGCCTGCCGACGGCGATGAGGGCGGTGTTGCGCAGCGCCACGGCGGCCCCGCCGGTCAGGGTGATCATGCGCGCGGCGCGGTCGGAGCGGCGCACCACGTCCATGGTGCGGGGCAGCCGGTCGGCCGTGTAGGCGGCCAGGCAGGCCGAGGGGTCCGCGCTGTCGGGCGCGAGGTGGTGGGCGAGGACCACGGCGTCCTCGATGGCCTGGTTGCCGCCCTGCCCCATGGTGGGGGCCATCGCGTGGGCGGCGTCGCCGAGCAGGGCGACCCGGCCGCGGTGGTAGGCGGGCAGCGGATGGGTCATCTGCCGGATGTCATGGCGGAGGATGTCGTGCGGGGCGACGGCCGCCAGGATCTCGGGGACCGGCCGGTGCCAGTCGCCGAACAGCCGGATCAGCTCGGCCCGTTCGTCGTCCGGGGCACGGCCGTCGGGCGGGGTGACGGCTCCGGCGTAGACGTAGACCCGGCCGTCCTTCAGCGGCTGGGTGCCCCACAGCCGTCCCCTCCCCCAGGTCTCATGGGGTGCGAAGGCACGCTCGGGCGCGGGTATGACCATGCGCCAGGCGGTGAATCCGGCGTACTCGGGCCCGGGATGGCGGGGGAAGAGGGTGTGCCGGATGTCCGAGTGGACACCATCGGCCGCGATGACGAGCTCGGCCTCCAGCACGCCGTCCCCGGTGCTGACCAGGGCGGGGCGGCCGGGAGTGCCGGGGTCGGCCAGCTGGGCGGCGGTCCCGGTGCGTACGCGACCCTCGGGCAGCCGGGAGACCAGCAGATCGACGAGGGTGGCCCGGTGGAGGAGGACCATCGGACCGCCGAACCGCACGGCCATCGCGGCGCTGTCGGTCCGGGAGAGCCAGCGGCCGCCGGGGGTGCGCAGTCCGCCGTCGCCCTGCCAGGCGGCGAGCGCGCGGATGTCGTCGCCGAGGCCGAGCGTGTCCAGGGCGCGCTGGGCGTTGGGGGCGAGCGAGATCCCGGCGCCGACCGGTTCGAGGGTGGCCGCACGCTCCAGGACGGTGACGGACCAGCCACGGCGGTGCAGGGCCGCGGCGGCGGTGAGGCCGCCGATTCCGGCGCCGATGACGACGGCACGGGGGTGGTGCATGGCTCCTCCAGAACACTACGGGTGTAGTGATGCCCAAGCTACTACACCTGTAGTACGGGAGGTAGGTTGGCCCCATGACCGCTGATCGACCCGCCGCCCCCGCCAGGTCCCGCGCCGAGCTGATCGCCGACACCGCACTCGCGCTGCTGGCCGAGCGCGGTATGCGGGGACTGACGCACCGCGCGGTGGACGAGGCGGCCGGACTGCCGCTGGGCTCGACCTCCAACCACGCCCGCACCCGCGCCGCGCTGCTGGAGGCGGCGGTGCGGCGGCTCGCGGAGCGGGAGGCGCGGGTGCTCATCCCCGAGGAGATGCCTCCGTGGTCCGGCGGCCCGGACGACGCGCACGGCGCGTATGGCGCGCACGGCCCGGACGACGCAGCGGCGGCGGATCCGCTCGGGGCGCTGGCCGACGCCCTCGCCCTCGCCCTGCACCGCTCGCTGACCATGCAGCGCGATCTGCTGATCGCCCGCTACGAGCTGGCACTCGAGGCGACCCGGCGGCCGGAGCTGCGGGAGCACTACGACGCGGCGGGTCGCGGCTTCCGACGGCTGCTGGAGGGCATGCTGGCGTCGGCGGGCTCCACCGAACCACGCCGCCACGCCCGCTCGTTGACCGCCTGGTGCGAGGGGCTGATGTTCGGCTGCGCGGCGGGGGCGGACCACGCCGATGTCCCCGGCCGCGCGGAACTGCGGACCGGCTTCGAGGAGTTGCTGCGCGGCATGATGCCGATAACACCTGGCAGCACGGAGAACACCAGGTCATGATTCTCGCCATGACATCAACCGGACGTTCCGTACCGCCCCGTGTCGCCGACGAGCGCACCATGCTCGAGACCTGGCTGGACTTCCATCGCTCGACGCTCGCCCTCAAGTGCGAGGGGCTCGACGACAAGGCCCTGCGCGCGGCGTCCGCGCCCCCGTCCGAGCTGACCCTGCTCGGACTGGTCAGGCATATGGCCGAGGTGGAGCGCAACTGGTTCCGGCGGGTGCTGAACGGCGAGGACATCCCGCCGATCTGGTACAGCGAGCAGGACCCCGACGGGGAGTTCCACTTCGCCGACGGGAACTCCGCGGAGGAGTGTTTCGCCATCTGGCGGGAGGAGATCGCCGGCGCCAGGACGGCGGCGGAGGGCCGTTCGCTGGAGGAGGTCGTCCCCGGCCCCGGCGGCCACGACTACAACCTGCGCTGGATCTATGTGCACATGATCGAGGAGTACGCCCGCCACAACGGCCACGCCGATATCCTCCGCGAGCGGATCGACGGGGTGACCGGCGACTGAACGCTCCACGGGAAGTGCCGCGAAGTGCCGTCGTTCGTCCGCGGCTGCCTCGTGGCCGGTCGCGCCCACGCGGTGGAGCCGCACATCGACACAGCCCCGCGCCCCTTCGGGGCGCAACCCGAACCGCACCGGCCTTCAGCGGGGCGCTGAGGACGGTCTCCGGCGGCCCGCCTCAGGCCGGCCCCTCCAGCCGCAGGGTCAGCCGGGCGATCGCGGCCCGTACGCCGTCGCCGTGCGGATCCTCCCCGAGCACGTCGGCGCCGGCGCGCGCCAGGGCCAACTGGCCGCGTGCCGCGTCCTCCCGGCCCAGCTTCACATAGTCGGCCGCGAGGTTGAGGTGGAGCGAGGGGTAGAGGGCGCGCACCTCGGCCGTGCCGGGGCGCCGCTCCCCCGCCCCGCCGTCGGGGTCCCGCGCGCCGGTCAGTCCGTCGGCGGCGGCGAGCGCCAGCAGGTCCCAGATCAGCTCATCGGCCGGGTCGTCCTGGGTGTCGGCCATGTAATGGGCGAGGGCACAGCGGTGGAACGGCTGCCCGTCCCGTCCGAGCTCCTGCCACAGCAGGGCGAACCGGTTGCGCGCCTCCTCCCGGTCGCCGCCCCGGTGGAGCATCACCGTCTGCGCGATCCGGGTCAGTACGGCGTCGCCCTCCGGCGCCGTCCGCTGCGCTTCGGTCATCGCGGCCTCCGCTCCCCAGTCGCTCAGGTGCTCACGTGCTCACCTCGACGCTAACCGCCCGTGCGGGCGCGGCCGGTGTGTCGCGGTCCGGCCGGGTGGCCGACGCGCCGGCCGTGCGTACGGCGGGGTCAGCCCGACCGCTGATAGCGGTGGGCCAGTTCGGTGACGGCACGCGCCACCGCCTCCCGCAGCTCCGGCGGCCCCAGCACCTCGGCCTCGGTGCCCAGCCGCAGCATGTCGTGGACGGCCACGGGCAGCGACTCCACCGGAAGCGTCACCCGCGCCCGTCCCTCCTCGTCCGGCGGGCCCGCCCCGGCCGCCGCCACCGCGCCGATCGCGCCGAACTGCATCGGCAGCAGCTTCCGCCCGCGCTCGGTCAGCAGCAGTTCCGCCTCGCCCTCGAAGCGGGACGTCTCCAGCCGCCGCGACACCTCCTGCCAGTGGGCCGCGAGATCGAATCCGGCCGGGCGCACGAAGTGTTCGTCCAGCAGCTCGGCGTCCAGGATGCGCGAGACCCGGTAGCTGCGCACGCTGTCATCCACCCGTGCCACCAGGTACCAGATGCCGCCCTTGAGGACGAGGCCCAGGCCGTGCAGATCGCGCCGCACCTCACCGCGCCAGCGCCGGTAGTGCACCCGCAGCACCCGCCGCTCCCATACCGCCTCGGCGGCCGCGGCGAGGTGGGGCACCGGTTCGGCGTCCCGGAACCAGCCGGGGGCGTCGAGGTGGAACCGCTCCTGGATACGGCGCGACCGCTCCTCCAGACCGGCCGGGAGCGCGGCGCGCAGCTTGAGCTGGGCGGTGGCGAGGTCGGCGCCCAGCCCCAGTTCGGCGGCCGGGCCCGGCATCCCGGCCAGGAAGAGCGAGTCGGCCTCGTCACCGGTGAGACCGGTGAGCCGGGTGCGATAGCCGTCGAGCAGCCGGTAGCCACCGGCCGGGCCGCGGTCGGCGTAGACGGGCACCCCGCTGGCGCTCAGCGCCTCCACATCGCGGTAGACGGTGCGGACCGACACCTCCAGCTCGACCGCGATCTCCGGGGCGGTCATCCGGCCCCGGTGCTGGAGCAGCAGGAGCAGGGAGAGCAGACGGTCGGCGCGCATGGCTGCCATTGTGGCCGCCGTACCTGACAAAAGATGTCAGGTACGGCGGAGATCGTGGTCGTCACAGCCCGCACCACCCACGGGGCGAGGCCCCGCCGAAAGGACCCGTCATGACCACACACACCACCGGCCACTTCACCTTCGCCGACTGGCAGGAGACCGAGGCCGGGCAGGCCGCGGACGGTGCGAGGATCGCCCGAGCCCAGGTCACCAACGGCTGGACGGGCGCCATCACCGCGCCGGACACCGTATGCCAGTACTCGATCGTCTACACCACCGACAAGACCGGCTCCTTCACCGGCCATGAGCTGGTGGACGGCGAGCTCGACGGCCGCCGGGGCGGCTTTGTCCTGGCGCAGCGCGGCAGCTTCGGCGAGGACGGAACCGTGCACTGCTCGTTCGAGGTGGTGCCCGGCTCCGGCAGCGGTGAGCTGGTCACGCTCACCGGCCGGGGCTCCTTCACCGCCCCGCAGGGCGTCAAGGAGGTCGGGTACACCCTCGACTACGCGCTCGCGGACTGACCGGGTTCAGCCCTGGGCGGCCAGGTCGGGGATCCGCCAGTCGATCGGGGTGTGCCCCTGGGCCGTCACCGCCTCGTCGATCCGGGTGAAGGGACGCGAGCCGAAGAACTTCTTCGCCGACAGCGGGGAGGGGTGCGCCCCCTTCACCACCACATGGCGCTCCTCGTCGATCAGCGGCAGCTTCTTCTGGGCGTAGTTGCCCCACAGGACGAAGACGGCCGGGTCGGGACGGGAGGCCACCGCGCGGATCACCGCGTCCGTGAACTTCTCCCAGCCCTTGCTCTTGTGGGAGTTGGCCTCACCGGCGCGGACCGTCAGCACCGCGTTGAGCAGCAGCACACCCTGCCGGGCCCACGGCATCAGATAGCCGTTGTCCGGGATGGGGTGGCCCAGCTCCTCCTTCATCTCCTTGTAGATGTTCCGCAGCGACGGCGGGGTCTTCACCCCGGGCCGCACCGAGAAGCACAGACCGTGCCCCTGGCCCTCGCCGTGGTACGGGTCCTGCCCGAGGACCAGCACCTTCACCTGGTCGTACGGGGTGGCCTCCAGGGCGGCGAAGACCTCCTCGCGCGGCGGGTAGACCGGGCCCCTGACCCGCTCCTCCTCGACGAACTCGGTGAGCTCCTTGAAGTAGGGCTTCGCCAGCTCCTCGCCGAGGACGCCGCGCCAGGACTCGGGCAGCTCGTAGGGCACGTCAACAACCTCCGGTCGGTGTTCCGTTTACGGGCACAGAACCTACCGGCGGACACTGACAACACCTCATCCGGAGTCGAGCCCCGGCCGCCGCGCGGCCGGGAGCCCACCGCGCGGCGGGCGCCGGATCCGGCGGGCACGGGGAGGCCGCCGGATCCGGCGCGCGCTCAGCCCGCTCCGGCGTTGAGGTAGAGCCCGCCGTCCACCACCAGTGTCTGGCCGGTGATCCAGGCCGCCTGGTCGGAGGTGAGGAAGGCGGCCGCGCCACCGATGTCCTCGGGCATCCCGAGCCGTCCCAGCGGGTACTGGGCGGTGACCTGCTCCTCGCGCCCCTCGTAGAGCGCGGTGGCGAACGTGGTCTTCACCACGGCGGGGGCGATCGAGTTGACCCGCACGCCGGGCGCGAACTCATGGGCGAGCTGCACCGTGAGGTTGATCATGGCTGCCTTGCTCACCCCGTACGCCGCGACGAACGGCGAGGGCGAAAGACCGGCGACCGAGGCTATGTTGACGATCGCGCCGCCGTTCTCCCGCTGCCATGCCTTCCAGGTCTGCTGGGCGAGGCCGAGCGCCGAGACCACGTTGGTCTCGAAGACCTTGCGGATCACCCCGAGGTCGAGTTCGGCCAGCGGTCCGTAGACCGGGTTGGTCCCGGCGTTGTTGACGAGGTAGTCGATCCGGCCGAACGCCTCCATCGCACGCTCGACGGCCGCCGCCTGGTGGGCCTCGTCATGGGCCTTTCCGGGGACGCCGATGACCCGGTCGGCGCCGAGCCGCTCCACCGCCTCCTTGAGCGAGTCCTCGTTGCGGCCGGTGATGCACACCCGGTCCCCGCGCGCCACCAGCGCCTCGGCGATGGCGTATCCGATCCCGCGGCTGGCCCCGGTGACGAGTGCCGCCCGGCCGCTGTCCTTGATCTCTGCGGTCATGTGGTCCACGGCTCCCGTCAGTTGAGCGGGCCGCCGGCCACGTACAGGACCTGGCCGGAGACGAATCCGGCGGCGTCACCGGTGAAGAAGGCGATCGCGTTGGCGATGTCCTCCGGGTGTCCGACCCGGGCCACCGGGATCTGGCTCGCGGCGGCCTTCTGGAAGTCCTCGAAGCCCATGCCGACGCGCTCGGCGGTGGCGGCGGTCATGTCGGTGGCGATGAAACCGGGCGCCACGGCGTTGGCGGTGACCCCGAACTTGCCGAGCTCGATGGCGAGGGTCTTGGTGAAGCCCTGGAGACCGGCCTTGGCGGCGGAGTAGTTGACCTGGCCGCGGTTGCCGAGCGCCGAGCTGCTGGAGAGGTTGACGATCCGGCCGAACTCGGCGTCCACCATGTGCTTCTGGCAGGCCCGCGACATCAGGAACGCGCCCCGCAGATGGACGTTCATGACCGTGTCCCAGTCGGTGTCGCTCATCTTGAACAGCAGGTTGTCGCGGAGCACCCCGGCGTTGTTGACCAGGATCGTCGGCGCGCCGAGCTCCTCGGCGACCCGCCCGACCGCCGACTCCACCTGCCCGGCGTCGGACACGTCGCAGCCCACGGCGATGGCCGTGCCGCCCGCCTTGGTGATCTGCGCCACGGTGCCCGCGCAGGACGCCTCGTCGAGGTCGAGCACGGCGACGGCGCGACCCTCCTCGGCCAGACGCACGGCGGTCGCCGCGCCGATGCCGCGGGCCGCGCCCGTCACGATGGCAACGCGCTGCTCGGTGGTGGACATGCGGGTTCTCCTCGCCTCGGTAGCGGCTCACCACCCCGTCCCGGCGGTGAGCAACCGCTTAGTCGCTTCAGCAGACGAGACGCTATGAGGACCGCCCCCGCCTGTCAACGACCCCCTTGGATGCGCTCGCTCACCTCCGGGCGGACCGGTGCGCCGCTCAGCGCACCAGCAGCTCGAGCAGCCGCTCCGCCTCCGCCTCCGGGTCCGTCGTCAGACCGGTGTGCACCGGGCCCGGCTGGACGACCGTGGAACGCGGGGCCACCAGCCAGCGGAACCGCCGTCCCGCGTCGTCGCCCGCCGCCTGCCCGGCCCGCTCTCCCCCGCTGCACACGCCCTCCACGGCGCCCAGCGCGGCCCGTACCCCCGCCACGTCCGCCGAGGGGTCGAGCGCCAGCAGCCGGGCCTCGTCCAGATGGATCCGGGCGGTGACGAAGGACCGCGCGCGGCAGTAGACGACCACCCCCGCGTTGATCAGCTCACCGCGCTCGACCCGGGGTACCACCCGCACCACCGCGTACTCGAAGACATCCCGGCCGTTGTGCAGCCCGCTCACGTGCCCGCCTTTCCGTCGACCCACACCCGCAGCCAGTCCGGGGCCTGGGAGGGCCCCTTCCCGGCGCGTTCGCCAACGGTGATCTTCTCGCCCACGGTCGCGGCGCGCTCGAGCAGCACCTCGACATAGGCGCGGCGCACCGCGGCGGGGCCGTCGAAACCGGGCTCGTCGACCAGCCATTCGTCGGGGATGTCGGCCACCACCTCGGTGAGCAGCTCTTCGGTGATCCGCGGGGCCAGCGCCTCGGCGGCCGCGGCGACATCCGGCGCGAACGGGGCCAGGGCGTGATCGGAGGCGTCGTAGGGCTTGGCCGCGGCCGCCTCGAGACCGCGCCAGCTGTGGTGCCAGATCATGGTGGCGCCGTGGTCGATGAGCCACAGCCTGCCGTGCCAGACCAGCAGGTTGGGGTTGCGCCAGGACCGGTCCACATTGCCGATGAGCGCGTCGAACCACACCACGTGTCCCGCCTCGGCCGAGCCCACCGCGAAGGCCAGCGGGTCGAAGCCGAGCGAACCGGGAAGGTAGTCCATGCCCAGGTTGAGCCCGCCGCTGGCCTTGAGCAGCTCCTGCACCTCCTGGTCCGGTTCGCTCAGCCCGATCACCGGGTCCAGCTGGATCCGCACCAGGTCCGGGACGCGCAAGCCCAGGCGGCGGCCCAGCTGACCGCAGACGACCTCGGCGACGAGGGTCTTGCGGCCCTGCCCCGCGCCGGTGAACTTCATGACATAGGTGCCGAGATCGTCGGCCTCGACGATGCCGGGGAGCGACCCGCCCTCACGCAAGGGCGTGACATAGCGGACGGCGGTGACTTCAGGAAGCATTTCCCCAGGCTACTTAAGGGACGCAACGGGTTTTCGGGCATGGCATAGTCCCCCGCATGGATGCCTCCCGAGTCTCCGCCGCCGTACACGGCTTTCCGCGCCGGCTGGCCCGCACCCGCCGCTTCGCCCTCGGTGTGCCACGGCAGTTCAGTGTCTCGCCGGACGGGGAGCGCGTCCTGTTCGTCCGCACCGGTGGCGGCACCGATCCGATCAGCCTGCTGTGGCTGTACGAGACCGGCGGCGACGGCCCGGACGGGAAGGAGCGGCTGCTGGCGGATCCACGGCGGCTGGCGGGCGGCGGCGCGGTCCCGGCGGCCGAACGGGCCCGGCGGGAGCGGGCCCGGGAGCTCTCCGAGGGTGTGGTCGGCTATGCGGCCGACCGTGAACTGCGGGTCGCGGTGTTCGCGTTGGGCGGCGCGCTGTGGGCGGTGCGCACCGACGGCGGCGCGCCGTTCCCGGTGACGGCGGCGGGCCCGGTGACCGATCCCCGCCCCTCCCCCGACGGACGGCTGATCGCCTATGTGACGGGCGGCGCGCTGCACGTCGTCGGCCTCGACGGCTCCGGGGACCGCCCGCTGGCCGTACCGGAGGAGCCCGAGGTGACGTACGGGCTGTCCGACTACGTCTCCGCCGAGTCCATCGGGCGGCTGCGCGGCCACTGGTGGGCTCCGGACGGCAGCGCCCTGCTCGTCGCCCGGACCGATCCGAGAGCGGTGGGGATCCGCTATCTCACCGATCCGTCGGACCCGTCCCGGAAGCCGCGCGCGCTGCGCTATCCGGCGGCGGGCACGGCCAACGCCGAGGTGTCGCTGCATCTGGTGACGGTCGGCGGACGGCGGACCGAGGTCGACTGGGACCGCGCGGCGTTCGAGTACGTCGTCGACGCGCGCTGGGACGCCCACGGTCCGATGGTCACCGTGCAGAGCCGGGACCAGCGCACGGTGCGCACCCTGGCGGTGGACCCCGCCACCGGGGCGACCCGGCTCCTGGACGAGCGGCACGATCCGGCGTGGGTGCATCTGGTGCCCGGCACCCCGGCCCGTACCGCCTCCGGCGTGTCGGTCGGGGTGGCGGAGCGGGACGACACGCGGGGCGTGCGGATCGGCGAGGCGCTGTCCCCGCCGGACCTCCAGGTGCACGAGGTGCTGGGGGTGGACGGGGAGCGGGTGCTGTTCACCGCGAGCGAGGAGCCGTCCGAGTGCCATGTGTGGTCGTACGCACCGGGCGCGGGCTTCGTCCGGCTCAGCCAGGAGCCGGGGGTGCACCACGGCGCGGCGGGCGGGCCGACGACGGTGCTGGCGAGCCTCACCCCCGACGGCGGGTCGGTGACCGTGCTGCGGAACGGCACGCCCGACGGCCGGATCGCCTCGCTCGCCGAGGAGCCGGAGCTCACGGTCGCCCCGCGGCATCTGCGGCTCGGTGAGCGCGCCCTGCGCGCCGCGCTGTATCTGCCGTCCTGGTACGAACCGGGCGGGGGGAAGCTGCCGGTGCTGCTCGATCCGTACGCCGGGGCGGGGGTCCAGCAGGCGGTGCGCGCCCGCGGCTGGTGGGCGTGTGTGTCGCAGTGGTTCGCCGAGCACGGCTTCGCGGTGCTGGTCACCGATGGCCGCGGCACTCCGGGGCGCGGTCCGGCGTGGGAGAAGGCGATCCGGGGCGACCGGTTCGGCCCGGTGCTCCAGGACCAGTTCGACGCGCTGCGCGCGGCCACCCGGCACTGTCCGGACCTGGATCTCGGGCGGGTCGCGATGCGCGGCTGGTCCTTCGGCGGCGCGCTGGCCGCGGCGGCCGTACTGCACCATCCGGACATCGTGCACGCCGCCGTCGCGGGCGCCGCGCCGACCGACCGGCGGCTGTACGACACGCACTGGGAGGAGCGGTTCCTCGGCCACCCGGACGAGGAGCCGGAGAACTACACGCGCAACTCCCTGCTGGGCCACGCCCACAAGCTGCGCCGCCCGCTGCTGCTGATCCACGGGCTCGCTGACGACAATGTGGCCCCCGCCCATATGCTGCGGTTCTCCGCGGAGCTGCTCGCCGCCGGGCGTCCGCACACCGTGCTGCCGCTGCCCTCCTCGACCCATCTGCCGACGGACGAGGCGGTCACCGAAAACCTCCTCCGCTTCCAGCTGGACTTCCTCCGGAAGGCGCTCGCGGTCTGAGCGCCGTCCGGGTGCCGTCCGCGCGCGTCTCGAGCGCCCTCTGAACAAAGGGACCGCCCTTTCCGTATGAAAGGGCGAATCGTCCCCATGACAGGGAGGCACCACCATGACGCAGCCGGCCATCACCGGGCGGGGTTCCACCCGTCGTGCCGTCGTCTCCGCCGCCGGAGCCGCCGGACTCGCCGCCGCGCTCACCGCGTGCGGCAGCGACGACAGCGGGTCGGGCAAGCAGGGCGGGGGCAGTGTTCAGGACGCGGGCTCCGGACAGCCGTCGCAGGGCGGCCAGTCCGGCGCCGGTGACAGCGGCGGAGCGGGCGACTCCGGCGGAGGCAGCGCCTCCGGTGGGGCCGGCGACTCCGGCGGAGGCGGGGGGATGGAGCTGGCCAAGACCTCTCAGATCCCCGAGGGCGGGGGCAGGGTCTTCAAGGACCACAAGGTGGTGGTGACCCAGCCCAAGGCCGGTGAGTTCAAGGCGTTCTCCTCGGTCTGCACCCATGCGGGCTGCTCGGTCGGCGATGTGACCGGCGGCACCATCAACTGCCCGTGCCACCAGAGCAGGTTCGACATCACCGACGGCAGTGTGAAGGGCGGTCCGGCCACCAAGCCGCTGCCCGGCGCGCAGATCAAGGTACAGGGAAGCGCCATCTGGATGGCTTGACGGCTCACCCGCCCCAGCTCGAGATCACCTCGTCGGCCGTGGTGACGGCGGCGACGAGGGAGAGGGTGTTGCGGACCATCGCCGGGGTGTACGAGGCGGGCACCCCGGCGATCGCGTCCTCGGGCACCACCGCCGTATAGCCCAGGTTGACCGCGTCGAAGACGGCGTTGGGAATGGCGACGTTGGCCGACACCCCGCAGATGACCAGGGTGCGGCAGCCCAGATTGCGCAGCAGCGCGTCCACTTCGGTCCCGGCGATCGGCGACAGTCCGTGCAGCCGCCGTACCACCAGATCCTCGGCCGCGACCGGGACCGGTTCGGCGACGCGCACCGCGTCGCTCCCGGTGAGCTGCTGGACGGGCATCCGCTCGGCGGCCCGGAACAGCCGTGCGTTACGGCTCGCGCCCCGTCCGTCGGCGCGCCGCTCGGCCACCGCGTGCAGCACCTGCACGCCCGTGTCGTGGGCGGCCGACACCAGCCGGGCGACACGCCCGAGCGCTCCGGAATCCCGTGCCACGGCGGCCAGTTCGGGCAGCGCGCTGTCCGGGCCCACCACACCGCGCTGGCATTCAACGGTCAGCAGTACGCAGCGCGCGGGTGCCAGGAGATCGGCCAACCCGGCTGCTGTTCGGGGTGGTTCGGATGGGGGTGGGGTCACGGCGCGGGAGGCTAGCGGCCCTTGCCTGTGGAAGGAAGAGCCTCCATCCTGTGGCGCACCACTTCAGCCAGGGAGGTGCCGGAAGGCATGGCCGTCACCCAGCGGCGGGGCCGCCGCATCATGATGACCCGGGACGAGCTGGACACCTTCCTCGCCGAGCAGCGCGTGTGCCGGGTGGCGACGGTGGGCGCGGACGGGCGGCCGCATGTGAGCCCGCTGTGGTTCGGCTGGGACGGCACCGCGCTGTGGCTGTACTCACTCACCCGCAGCCGCCGCTGGGCCCACGCAAGCCGCGAGCCGCGGATCGCCGTGGTCGTCGACGACGGACACGAGTACGGCGAGCTGCGCGGCGCGGAGCTGTCCGGGGAGGCGGTGGCCGTGGGCGAGGCCCCGCGCTCCGGCGCGCCGTGTCCTGAACTCGACACGCCGGAGCGGCTGTTCGCCGCGAAGTACTTCGGGCTGGACGCCATGCCGTACGACGGCCGCCACGCCTGGCTGCGGCTGATCCCGGACACGATCGCCTCCTGGGACTTCCGCAAGCTCCCCGGGGACCGGCCGGACGGCGGAGGGTGAGCGCCCGCCGCGCGGTCAGTCGCCGATCTTCTCCCCCACCGAACGCAGCACCTCTACGGCCGCGCGGATCGAGGGCCGCCGATCGGCGTCGGTACGCCAGATCGCGTAGATGTGCCGGAGCATCGTGGGCGGGCTGACCGGCACCATCCGCACCCCCGGCGGCACCGGGCCACGGCCCAGCCGCGGCACCACGGCGACCCCGAGCCCGGCGGCGATCAGCGCGAGCTGGGTGTGGTGCTCCCGCGCGGTGTGCCGGACCCGGGGCTCGATGCCCTTGCTGCGCAGGGTCACCATCAGCCAGTCGTAGCAGAACCCGCCCTGCGGCCAGGAGATCCACTCGTCCTCGACGAAGTCCTCCGGCTCGACCGCGAACCGGTCGGCGAAGGGGTGGTCCGCGGGCATCGCCACATCCACCGGGTCGTCCATCAGCGGTGCCTTCACCAGCCCGTCGGGCATCGGCAGCGGCTTGTTGTACCAGTCCAGGACCACCGCGACGTCGATGTCGCCCCGCACCACCGCGGGCACCGACTCGTCCGGCTCCATCTCCTGCAACCGGGCGCGCAGCTGGGGGTGCTCGGTGCGCATCCGGGCCAGCGCCTCGGGGAAGAGGCCGCGGACGGCGGTGGGGAAGGCGCCGAGCAGCAGCTCGCCCACCGCGTGTCCGCGCTGTGCCTCGAGGTCCGACTGAGCCAGCTCCACCTGGGAGAGGATGCGGGCCGCATGGTCGGAGAGCAGCCTTCCGGCGTCGGTGAGGCGCACTCCGCGGCCGTTCTTGGCGAGGAGCTGCTGCCCGGTCTCCCGCTCCAGCTTCGACAGCTGCTGGGAGACGGCGGAGGTGGTGACGTGCAGCCCTTCGGCCGCGCCGCTCACGGAGCCGTGGCGGGCCACGGCGTGGAGGGTCCGTAGGCGATCCAGGTTCAACATATAAGCAATCCTACGCGATGCCTGGTATGAAATCTCGCTTGTTCTAAGAGGTTCATGCGCCTCACAGTGTTGCCATGACCACAGCTCCCGCCCCGACGACCGCCCCCGCCCCGGTGGTCCCGGACGCCTCCCCCGCTCCGCGCCGACCGCTGCTCGACTGGCGGATCCGGTTCGGGCTGCTCTCCCTTATCTGGGGCTTCAGCTTTCTGTTCATCAAGGTCGGCAACGAGGCGTTCGCACCGCTCTACGTCACGCTGGGGCGGATGCTGTTCGGCACGGCCGTGCTGTTCGCGGTCCTGGCGGTGAAGCGGGAGCGGCTGCCGCGCGGGGCGCGGGTGTGGGGGCATCTGGCGGTGTCCGCCTTCTTTCTCAACGCCCTTCCGTTCTCACTGTTCGCCTACGCCGAGCTGACCATCCCCTCGACCCTGGCGGGCATCTGCAACGCGGCATCGCCCCTGTGGGCCATGCTGCTCGCCGTGGCGGTGGTCTCCGACGACCGGCCGACCCGCCGACGGGTCGCGGGCCTGGGCCTCGGCTTCATCGGCGTCTTGATCGTACTCGGCGCCTGGCAGGGCTTCTCCGGGCAGGACCCACTGGGCACCGTCCTGGCGCTCGTCGCCTCCGCGAGCTACGCGGTGGGCTGGCAGTACGTCCGGCGCACGCTGAGCGGCACCGGCGCCTCCCATCTGTCGATGTCCGGCACCCAGTTGCTGCTGGGCACGGTGCAACTCGCCGTGGTGGCACCGGTGTTCGCGCCGACGCCCGGCTCGTTCCCCGCGCTGCCGCTGCTGTCGGTGCTCGCCCTCGGCGCGCTGGGCACCGGGGTGGCGTTCCTGATCCAGTACGGCCTGGTGGAGGAGGTCGGCCCGACGACCGCCATGATGGTGACGTACTTCGTCCCGGTGATCGCGACCGCCGCCGGTGTGGCGATCCTCGGTGAGCACCTCAGCTGGAACACGCCGGTGGGCGCGCTGGTGGTACTCGCGGGCGCCGCGCTGACCCAGAGCGGGCCGCGGGGACCACGCGGACCACGGGGACCGCGTGAGCCGCGCCCGAAGACCGCGACGGCCGCGAAGGCGTGAACCCGGTGGCCGTGCCGCCGCCCGCTCAGTCGAAGCGCCCCGCCGGGGCCGGTCCCGTCGCCGCCGCCAGCGCGTCCGCGACGGGACCGATGTCCCGCACACGCAGCGCCGAGACCGTCAGCCGCACCCCTTGCGGCGATGCCACCCGGAAGCGCGCGCCGGGTGCGACCGCCCAGCCCGCCTGGAGCAGCCGGGCCACCGCTCCGGTCTCGTCGGCGACCGGCGCCCACACATTCATCCCGCTGCGGCCGTGGGCGGCGATCCCCCGCTCCCGCAGGGCCCGCACCAGCGCTCCGCGCCGCTCGCCGTACGAGGCCGCGACCGCCCTGGGATCCACCGCACCACTGCGCCACAGCTCGACCACCGTCTCCTGGAGCAGATGGCTGACCCAGCCGGGGCCCAGCCGCTGACGGCCGCGCACCCGGTCCAGGGTGACGCCGTCACCGGTCAGCACGGCGAGCCGCAGATCGGGGCCGTACGCCTTGGCGGTGGAACGGACCAGCACCCAGTGCTCGGTGCCGCCCGCGAGGGGGTGCAGCGGCAGATCCACGATGCCGTGGCCGTGGTCGTCCTCGATCAGCAGCACCTGGGGGTGACCGGCGAGGACGTCCCGCAGCTCACGGGCGCGCGCGGCACCGATCGCCGCGCCGGTCGGATTCTGCGCCCGGTCGGTGACGACCAGCGCCCGCGCCCCCTGGCGCAGCGCCCGCTCGACCAGTTCGGGCAGCGGTCCGTCGTCGTCGACCCCGACGGGGACGGCGCGCAGTCCGAGCGCCGGGATGATGTCCAGCAGACTGCCCCAGCCGGGGTCCTCGACCGCGACCGCGTCACCGGGCCTCAGATGCGCGGTGAGCACCCGCTCGATGGCGTCGAGCGAGCCGGAGGTGACGGCGACGGGCCCACTCGGTACGCCGTCGGCGTCGAGGGCGGCACGGGCCAGTTCGGCGAGTCCGGGGGCGACATCCGGCGCGCCGTAGAGCGTCGGACGCTCGGCGGCGCGCGCCGCGGCCGCCGCGAGCGCCTCGCCGAGCGGGGGCAGCAGCGCGGGGTCGGGGTTGCCCGCGCCCAGGTCGCGCGCGTCCGCGGCCTCGACCCGGATCCACTCACGGGGCGTGCTGGCCGGGCGCGGGCGCACCCGGCTTCCCCGGCGGCCCGCCGTCTCGATCACGCCCCGGTCGCGCAGCACACGATAGGCGGCCGCGACGGTGTTGGGATTGACCCCCAGCCGCTCCGCCAACTCCCGTAGCGGCGGGAGAAGTTGGCCCGGTCGCAGCTCACCGGCACCGACCGCGCGCTCCACACTGGCCGCGATCTCGGCTGCGCGCCGACCCTCGATCGGATATTCTCCTAGCACAAAACCTATTTTGCACTAGTACAATGGAGGACGCAAATGACCGCGACCGCCTCTCCGGACGCCTACGCGGCCACCGACCGGACCGTGCCGACCCGCGCCCGCGAACGCGCCTCGTATGACCGCGAGGTGGTGCACGCGATCCTCGACGAGGGCTATCTCTGCCACCTGGGCTTCATACGCGACGGCGCGCCCGTCGTGCTGCCGACCCTCTACGGACGGGTCGGTGAGAGCCTCTACGTCCACGGCTCGACCGGCTCCCGTCCGCTGCGCACCGCGGCCGCCGAGCGGCCCGGCGGCGAGGAGCCGGGGCTGGAGGTGTGTCTCACCGTGACCCATGTGGACGGCCTGGTGCTGGCCCGCTCGGCGTTCCACCACTCCGTCAACTACCGCTCGGTGGTGGTGCACGGCACCGCCCGCCCGGTCCTCGACCCGGTCGAGCGCGCCGCCGCCCTCGACGCGCTGGTGGACCACGTACTGCCCGGCCGCGCCGCAGACTCCCGACGCGCCAACGCCAAGGAGCTGGCCGCCACCGCCGTACTGCGCCTCGACCTCGCCGAGGTCTCCGCCAAGATCCGCTCCGGCGGGCCCAACGACGACCCCGAGGACATGGCACTCCCCTACTGGAGCGGTGTGCTGCCCGTCGCCCGCACCTACGGCGCGCCGGTGCCCGCCGACGACCTGGCGCCCGGCACACCCGTGCCCGGCTATCTCACCCGGCACTGACCGGTCCGGGAAAGACTTCGCCCACGACGCGGGCGCGGTGAGGTGGCCGCCCACCTCGCCCGCCCCGATCCGCTGTGGCCCGCCCTGGAGGCGAACCCGGCGGTGCTGCTCAGTGTCGTCGACGACGCCTTCATCCCCGCCCCGTGGCAGGCGCCCGGCGGGGTGCCGCCCGAGCACTCCACGCCGACCAGCTTCTCCGCCGCCGTCCAACTGCACTGCACCGCACACATCGTGGACGACCCGGAGGAGAAGGCCGAGCTGCGGCTGGTGGTGTGGCCGCACACCGGAGTCGGCGCGTCGGCGCACCGCCGCCAGGCTCACCCGGCGCGCCGCCCCCGGTGACGCCGGCGGTGCTGGACCACCGCCGCCGGCGCGCGGTGACCATGGCCCCCACGTCGACCCCATCGCGGACGGCGGAGGCCGAACCCCTCAGCGCGGGGTCGGGTCCTCCGCGGACAGCTGCCGGTCGGCCTCCGCCGGGGCCGGTTCCGGTAGTGCGCCGGACGCCGCGACCGGCTCACCGGACGCCGCCTTCGGCGCCGAAGTCTGCGCGATCAGCGCGCCCGCCAGCACCACCACACCGCCCACGACCTGGACGGGCCCAAGGTGTTCGTCCAGCAGCACCCAGGCGAGCACGGTCGCGATGACCGCCTCCAGACAGGCGACCACCCCGGCCACCTGCGGGGAGAGGCGGCGTACCGAGAGCACGCCGGTGAGATAGGCGACGACCGTGGCGACCAGCACGATCCAGGCGAGCAGCAGTATCGCGGGCACCCGGGCGCCGCCCAGGTCGGCCCGGCCGGTCAGTACCGACCAGTCCATCTGCCAGGGGCGGCCCACGACGGTCAGCGTCGCGGCGCCGATGAGGAGGCCGTAGGCGATGACACCCAGAGGGTCGGCCTGGTCCTGGCCGTCGCTGCCGTGGTCGGAGAGGACGAAGTAGCCGACCTGGCAGCAGGCCGCGCCGAGGGCGAGCAGCAGCCCGACGGCGTCGAAGCTCAGCCCGGACCACACCTCCACCACACAGGCGAGTCCGCTGACCGCCAGCACCACACCGACGGCCGCGGCCCGGCTGACCGGACGCCGCTGGACGAACCGGACCCACCCCAGCACCAGGGCGGGCGCGAGGTATTCGACGAGCAGCGCGACGCCGACGGGAATGCGCGAGAGCGCGGCGAAGAAGCACGCCTGCACACCCGCGACGGCCAGCAGTCCGAACCCGACCAGCAGGGCGGGGCGCCGGGTGAGCAGACGGCGGTGGTGCCAGGCCACGGGCAGCATGACGAGGGCCGCGCCCATCACCCGCAACCAGGTGACCTGGAGGGGTTCGAGCCCCGCCTCGATCAGCGGCTTGGCGGCGACCCCCGATCCGCCGAACGCGAGAGCCGATGCCAGGGCGAGCCCCAGCGCCGCGTTCCGTTCCTGACGTCCACTCTGACCTTGCGATATGTGCACCGGGACATCATGTCAGCTCTGGTCAGGACCGTCATCCCGTTGACTGCTGGCAGATCTCTCCGTCCACGGTCATGACCAGGGCCTCCACATCGACCCCCGCCCGGCGCAGCACCTCCACGGCCCGGCAGCCCCGGTCGCGGAGCAGCGCGGCGAACAGATCGGGGCCGTCGGCGTACGCCGCGCCGCGGGCCGCGGCCCGCCGGACGGCCGCCTCCAGTGCGACCGCCGCGGCCGGTGACCAGCCGGGCGCGGCCCAGCCGTGCAACCCGAAAAGGTTCCGTCCCCCGGACGCCGCCGGCGCACCATCGCCGTCCCGCACCCCCGCCACCACCACCGGCCCCGCGCCGGACTCCTCGACCGCGCCGCTCCACCGGAGGCCGTAGCCGATGGTGCGCTGCACCAGATAGCCGAGCAGTCGCACCACCTGCGGCGGGCCGCCCGGACACGCGTCCTGCACCCATGGGTCCGACTCCACCAGGGAGTGCAGCAGATGGGCGGTGTCGATGTGCTTGTCCCCGTCGCGGAACGCACGTCTGCGGGCACCCGCGACCACGGCGGTCAGGCACCCGCCGAGCCGGTCCTCGAATCCGGCGGCGGCCGCGCCGGTGGAAAGGGTACGACTTCGCACCCTCTCACCCCATCAGTCCCGATGGGGTCGGAGCATCCTCGTCGGGAAGCATGTGCGCATCCCACCGTAGTTGGGTGCCGATGGCCGGATCTCCTCCTCGGGGAGGAGGGGTTCGATGACAACGGCGTGCGGGGCACTGCAACCGCCGCCCCTCCACCGGACGTCCCTCACTGGCAACCGCGCCTTTCCGCCACGCGACGCCGCAGCAAAGGAGTCCGATGACCGACCGGCCGCTGTTGTTCCTGGACATCGACGGTGTGCTCAACCCGGTGCTGCCCGCCGAGGGGTTCACCGCGTACACCATCCTCGACTTCACCGTGCTGCTCTCGGCAACCCACGCCGACTGGCTGCGCGAGCTGTCGGAGCGCTATGAACTGGTGTGGGCGACCACCTGGGAGCACGAGGCCAACCGCCATATCGCGCCACTTCTTGCACTGCCACCGCTGCCGGTCGTCGAGTTCAGCGGCTACCAGGAACAGCCGGGCGACCCCAAGCTGCCCATCCTGGAGTTGCTGACCGGCCGGAAGTGGGCGCCGATCCTGCGGCATGCGGCGGGCCGCCCGTTCGCCTGGGTGGACGACGTCATGCCCGAGCGGCTGGTGCGCCGCTCCCGCTGGCGCCGGGATCAGCTGCTGGTACCGGTCGAACCGGGGCGCGGGCTGCGCCGCCACCATGTCGACCGGCTGCTGGAGCGCCCGCCCGCACGGCGCCGGCTCCCGCTGCCGCCGCGCCGCTCGGCCTCCGCCGCCAGGACGTCCGGATCTGACGCTCCATCAGGCTTGAGGGTTGAGGCCCCCGGGACTACGGTGCGCGATGCCGCCGGGGCGCCCGAGCCACGGCGCCCGGCGTAGCTGCCGTACCGCCCACGGAAGGGATCCCCCCATGGCCGAGGTCAGCGCGCAGGCACGTATCGAAGCACCGGCCGAGCGGATCTGGGCCACCCTCACGGACCCCTCCTCGTACGGGGACTGGAACGCCACCCACACCGGCTTCCCCCAGGGCTACCCCGAACGTGTCGATACGGCGACGACCTACTCGGAGAACATGAAGCTCATGGGCTTTCCCGCCGAGGTGAACTGGACCGTGGAGCACTGTGAACCGGCCCGGCTGCTGGCCACCCGGGGCAAGGGCCCGATGGGGGTCAATCTCGGGATGCGCTACACACTCACCCCGGACGGCGATGCCACGACGGTCCGGATCGACGGGCAGTTCACCGGGGGCGCGGTGTCCCTGATGGCCGCGAAACTCAAGGAGTCGGCGACCAGCGCGCTCGAGGAGTCACTGCGCAGGCTGGGCGCACTCGTCGGCTGAGGCCCGCCGGTCGCAGACGGGGGCCGAAGCCCATCGGCCCCGGCCCCCGCCCTTTCCGTGCCGTGCCCCCCTACGGCATCAGCGCTCACCGCTCGCGGCGCCGTCGCCGCCCTCGCCGCTCTCGCCGCTCTCGTCGTCCTGCTCGGCGAGGATCAGATACATCCGCTTGCGCGACTCGTTGATAACGGCGATGGCCTTCTTGCGCTGCTCGGGCGTACCGGTCTTCCAGACCTGCCCGAACGCCTCCATCAGACCGAACCCGGCCTGCCGGATCTCCTGCATCGCCTCCCAGTCGATGCCGCGACCGGCCTCCTCCCAGGGGGCCTGCGCTCCGGCATCGGCCTCGGTACGACCCTCCTCGGTGAGCGCGAACAGCTTCTTGCCGCCCTCGCTCTCGCTACTGATGAGCCCTTCGTCCTCCAGCAGCTGAAGGGTCGGGTAGACCGAACCGGGGCTCGGCTTCCACGCCCCTTCGCTGCGCTCGGCGATCTCCTGGATCATCTCGTAGCCGTGCATCGGGCGGTCCTTGAGCAGGGCGAGGATCGAGGCGCGCACATCGCCGCGCCGCGCCCGGCCCCGTGAGCCCCTGCCGCCGGGCCCACCCCGGCCGCGGCCCCCGAACGGAGGCCCGCCGAAGGGGGGTCCGAACGGGCCGAAGGCCGCGCGCCGCTCCTCGCCGTCGCCCCGGCCCCGGTGGCCGGGTCCGCAGTGTCCATGTCGGTGTCCTGGGGAACGCATCGTGACGCTCCTTTCGTCGTCGATCCATCACGATGCTTCGACGATATATCGGAACCGATCGAACGACAAGCCCCCGATATAGCCCGGCCGGGCCACACCGCGAGAATTGGCCATGGTCAACACCGTCGGAGGCCGCCTACGGTCGAGGCATGCGCATACGAATCGTCGACGCGTTCACCGACCGCCCCTTCGCCGGGAACCCGGCGGGAGTCATGCTCTTCGACACGGACGCCTTCCCGGACGACGACCGGCTCCAGCGGATCGCCGCCGAGGTCAACCTGTCCGAGACCGCGTTCGCCCGCCCCCTGCCCGAGGCGGCCGAGGCCGACTGGGCGCTGCGCTGGTTCACGCCGACCACCGAGGTCAGCATGTGCGGTCACGCCACCCTCGCCACCGCCCACATCCTGCGCACCACAGGCACCGCGACCGGCACCGTCCGCTTTGCCACGCTCAGCGGGGTGCTGTCCGCGACCGCCGAGGACAGCGACACCATCACCCTGGACTTCCCGACGGCCGAACTGACCGACATGCAGGTGCCGGGCGCCCTGGCCGACGCGCTCGGGGTGAAGGTGCTCTCCGCCCGGGACACCGGACCGCACGTCGGCGACATCCTGGTGGAGGTGGCCGACGAGAAGACGGTGCGCGCCCTCACACCCGATCTGGCGCCGCTGGCCCATCTGGCCGGACGGGCCGTGATCGTGACCGCGCCGGCCGAGGACCCGTCCCGCGGCTACGACTTCGTCTCACGGGTCTTCGCACCGGCCGTCGGTATCGACGAGGACCCGGTGACCGGCAGCGCGCACACCGCGCTCGCCCCCTTCTGGTCCGCCCGGCTCGGCCGCACCGAGCTCACCGGCCTCCAGGCGTCCGCCCGTACCGGACTGGTGCGTACCGCGCTGCGCGGTGACCGCACCCTGCTGACCGGCGGCGCGGTCACGGTCATCGACGGGGAACTGCTGGTCTGAGCCCCCGCCCACCGTCCGGCCTGCGCTGTGCCCCGATGGGGGGCGGGTCAGGCGGTGGGCAGCCAGTCCACCCGGCCCGCCAGCAGCGCGTAGCCGACGAACGCCACGATGTCGATCAGCGCATGGGCGGCCACCAGCGGCCCGACCCGCCCCCACCGGCGGTAGAGCAGGACGAAGATCACGCCCATCGCCATATTGCCGAAGAAGCCGCCGATCCCCTGGTAGAGGTGGTACGAGCCGCGCAGCACCGAACTGGCCAGCAGTGCGGCCATCGGGGTCCACCCCAACTGCCCGAGCCTGCGCAGCAGATAGCCGACCACGATCACCTCCTCCAGCACGGCGTTCTGCGCCGCGGAGGCGATCAGGACCGGGATCTTCCACCAGACATCGGGCAGCGCCTCGGGCACCACCGTCAGATTGCCCCCGGCGGCCCGCGCGCCCAGGTAGAGCAGCAGCCCGGTGCCGCCGATACCGGCGGCGACCACCGCTCCCCAGCCCAGATCAAAACGCGGCCGGGTCCGGTCGAAGCCGATCGCGCGCAGCCCCATACCCTCCCGCAGCAGCAGATGGGCCACCAGCACGACCGGGACCAGAGCGGTGGTGATCCCGAAGAGCTGCCAGGCGAGGTCGAGCCAGGGCCGCCCCGGAGCCTCGGAGGCGTTGAGCGTGGCGGCCTGGTCCTTCAGCCCACCGGGCCGGGTCACCGAGCCCACAAAGTTGATCAGCGCGGACAGCGCGCTCGCCCCCAGCGACAGCGCCAGCACCAACAGCGTCTCGTTGCGCAGGGTCCGCCGCGAGAGCCCGCTCTCGTACACGGGCAGCTCCGCGTCGCGCGCCTGTGACCGCACTCCTGCCTCCACTCCGTCCGGGGCACCGCACCGGTCCGGCGACCTGGACGACTCCGGTCACTCTGGCTCGCTCCGGCCCCTCAAGGCCCTTCCCGACCGGACAATACGTGGTCGCCGGGGTGGCCGTGCGGCGGGCCCGGGATCAGCCGGAGAGGTCGGTCGGCCAGGTGTGCACCGGTGCGTCGGTGCGCATCAGGGCACAGTAGCGGCGGGTCATGGCGGCCAGCGCCGCGTCCCGCCCCAGCCCGCTGCCCAGCGCCCGGTGATAGGTCGCGGCCTGCCAGGACGCCCCGTTGGTCCGCAGCTTGCAGCGCTCCTCGATCACGCCGAGATAGCGGTCGCGGTCGGCGGGCTCGACCCCCCAGCCGTCCAGCCCGGCCGCGGCCAGCGGCAGCAGTTCCTCGCGCACCAGCCGGACGGCGGGCGTACGCACCAGGGAGGTCGAGCGGCCGGTCCTGGGCCACTGGAGGACCGCGTCGATGCCATGGCGGCAGGCCGCGTCGAAGTTGTTCGCGGCGGCGGTGAACGGCAGCCGGGACCACACCGGGCGGGGCTCCTCCGCCAGCGCCCGGACCAGTCCGTAGTAGAAGGCCGCGTTGGCGATGACATCGGTGACGGTGGGGCCCGCGGGCAGCACCCGGTTCTCCACCCGCAGATGCGGCACCCCGCCCGCGACGTCGTAGACGGGCCGGTTCCAGCGGTAGATCGTGCCGTTGTGCAGCACCAGTTCATGGAAGGCGGGCACACCCCCGTCCTCCAGCACCCGCAGCGGGTCCTCGTCCTGACCGGCCGACAGCAGCGGGGGGAAGTAGCGCAGATTCTCCTCGAACAGCTCATAGGCGTCGCTGATCCAGCGCTCGCCGAACCAGGTGCGCGGCCGGACGCCCTGGGCGGCGTACTCCGGCGGACGGACATCGGTGGCCTGGAGGAACAGCGGCGGCCTGGACTCCCGCCACGCCTCCCGCCCGAAGACGAAGGGGGAGTTGGCGCCCACCGCGATCTGCACGGCGGCCACCGCCTGCGCCGCGTTCCACACCGCCGCGAACCGCCCCGGGGTGACCTGGAGATGGAGCTGTACGGAGGTGCAGGCGGCCTCGGGGGCGATCGTGGCGCTGGCGTAGGTGAAGCGCTCCTGGCCCTCGATGTCGATGAGGAAATCCTCGCCACGGGCGGCCAGCATCTGTTCGTTGAGGAGTTTGTAGCGGTCGTCGTAGGAGAGGTTCGCCGATCCCAGGTCGCGGGCGGCAAGGGTCGGGAGAATTCCGATCATCACGATCTCGGAGGACACTTCCCGCGCCTTGCGGTCGGCATATGACAACCCGGTTCGAAGCTCCTCGGAGAGCTGGTCGAGAACACGTCCGTGCAAACGGTGCGGCACGATGTTCACTTCAAGATTGCACTGCCCGAGTTCGGTCTGGAAATCATGGCTCGCGATGCGTTCCAGAACCTCCGCGTTCATCATCCTGGGCATCCCGTCGGCACCGGCGAGATTGAGTTCGATCTCCAGCCCCATGAGATTCCGCGGGCGGTCGAATCGCTTCTCCGCCAGGAGCCGGCCGAGCCCGTCCAGGCACTGCCGGAGCCGACCGCGCTGCCGCTGCCGACCGGACGGGTCGAACTCACCGGCTACGACCTTCTCCCCCATCGAAGCGTCCTTCCTCGAGTGGATCACCGGCGTCAGCCGCGTACACCACGCTCGATGATGCCCACCAATGTGATCGATAACGCCCCGTGCGGACCGCCCAGCCGGTACGCTCTCAACTACGGCGCAATGGGCCGGGGAAATGCACCGGCGAGATCCAGCCTACCGCGATGACGACAAAAAGCCAGGTCATATCCGTGCATCTGGCACAGAATCGGGGAAAATCCCCACGCCTGCGCGGTCCTGAATACCTCTTGTCGGCAATACCGCGCACAGCTAGCGGAAACATGCCGGGAACACAGTGCGTATAAACTCGGTTAACGAGGCGGAGAGATAACGCCCGGACAGATTGTCCCGGCCCCCTCTGACCCGCGTATGACCCTCGCACACCGACAGCGTTGTCGACCCATGGCTTTGCTGCCGCTTCACCGTGTCTCCTGAGTGAGAGGCCACCCACCATGCCGCTGCACGCGCCCCCGGCTCCCGCGCCCGCCCTGCGCAGCGTCCTCACGGCCCTCGGTTCCCCCACCGCCGTCCATGAGGTCCGCACCCCGGGACTCACCGCCCTCACGGGCCCCTTCGAACCCGAACTCCCGCTGCCCGTCCATGTCCTGGACGCCATCAACACACCCACCGGATCGCCGCGGACCCGGCTCCACGGATGGCGCTTCGTACTCCGCGACGAGGGCCGTACGGTGGCCGCCGCGGAGGCGCGGCTCACCGCCGACGGCTGGGCGTTCTCACACTTCTCCGAGGGGCCGTACGTCGCGTCGGCCGAACTGGCCCTGCGCGAGGCGCAGTCGCTGCCCGCGGCGTACCAGCCGCGGCTGCTGTCGATCCCGGAGATGTACATGGTCACGCTGTGGCTGCACGAGAACCCCGCGGCGGACGCGGCCGACGGCCGTCTGGGCGCGGGCGATCTGCTGGTGCCACTGGCCCCGGCCCCGCCCGGGATCGCGGCCCACCGGGCGCACCGCGCGGCGGATCTGCTGCCGGTGCTCACCCTGCGGCTGACCCCGGCACCACTCTTGGGCTCACCCGCCTGACCAGCGCCTTCACCAGGAGCGGAGCGCCCTGTGACCACCAGGTCACAGGGCGCTCCGCTGCGTCCTGGTAACAGTCCCGCCGCGATGAACCGTCCGGACGGGTGATGCGTCATTATCTAGCGAGACCGGTACCGCGAAATCCCTGCGGAATCCCGCCCGTAGGGCAACACTGGGAGCAACCGACCAACTCACCACGGGGGGCGGCCATGAACGCCGCGAAGAACCGCAGCACCTTCACCACACCGCAGCGAAAGATCCCTGCCATGTGCCAGCATCAACCACCTTGCCCGTCAGCCGACTCCGCCGACCGGGAGGCCGCCCATCTCGTGGCGCACCACCCCGAGCAGGGCTGGAGCCTGCTGTGCAACGGCGTCCTGCTCTTCGAGGACACCGGTGAGCTGCTGCCGGACGGGCGGGTCATCGCCCCGTGCCGACCGCGGGGTTCCGAGCACATCGTGACCGCCGCCTAGGCGTCGTACCACCGCCGTTCGGGCCCCCGCGGCCGGAGCGGCGGAGACAGACCGGGGCCGGCCCGGCGCCTTCGCCGAACCGGCCCCACATCCCGGGGTGCCTGATGGCACCCCGTTCGCATGTCCAGCCCGCTGTCTAGCCCTCGTAGGACTCCAGCGGCGGGCAGGAGCAGACGAGGTTGCGGTCCCCGTACGCCCCGTCGATCCGCCGCACCGGCGGCCAGTACTTGTCGGCCGCCGAGACCCCGGCCGGGAAGACCGCTTCCTCCCGGGTGTACGCGTGGTCCCACTCCCCGCCGAGCGAGGCCGCGGTGTGCGGTGCGTTCCGCAGCGGGTTGTCCTCCTTGGCCCATGCGCCCGAGGCGACCTTCTCGATCTCCGCGCGGATCGCGATCATCGCCTCGCAGAAGCGGTCCAGCTCCGCCAGGTCCTCGCTCTCCGTCGGCTCGATCATCAGCGTCCCGGCCACCGGGAACGACATCGTCGGCGCGTGGAAGCCGTAGTCGATCAGCCGCTTGGCCACGTCGTCGACGGTCACCCCGGTCGCCTTGGTGAGCGGGCGCAGATCGACGATGCACTCGTGGGCCACCAGACCGCCGGGGCCGGTGTAGAGCACCGGGTAGTGCGGCTCCAGGCGCTTGGCGATGTAGTTGGCGCCCAGCACCGCGACCTGGGTGGCGCGGCGCAGCCCCTCGGCGCCCATCAGCCGGACGTACGCCCAGGAGATCGGCAGGATGCCCGCGGAGCCCCACGGCGCGGCCGAGACCGGGCCGACGCCGGTGGCCGGGCCCGCGGCGGGCTGCAACGGGTGGTTGGGGAGGTAGGGGGCCAGGTGCTCGCGCACCGCGACCGGGCCGACGCCCGGTCCGCCGCCGCCGTGCGGGATGCAGAAGGTCTTGTGCAGGTTGAGGTGGGAGACATCGCCGCCGAACCGGCCCGGCTCGGCGAGCCCGACCAGCGCGTTGAGGTTCGCGCCGTCCACGTAGACCTGGCCGCCCGCGTCGTGCACGGCGGCGCAGATCTCGGTGATGTGCTCCTCGAACACCCCGTGGGTGGAGGGGTAGGTGACCATCAGGACGGACAGCTGGTCGCCGTACCGCTCGATCTTGGCGCGCAGGTCGTCGGTGTCCACCTCGCCGTCCTCGCCGGTCTTCACCACGACGACCTTCATGCCCGCCATCACGGCGCTGGCCGCGTTGGTGCCGTGTGCGGAGGACGGGATCAGGCAGACGGTGCGCTGGGTGTCGCCGTTGGCCCGGTGGTAGGCGCGTACCGCCAGCAGCCCGGACAGCTCGCCCTGCGAACCGGCGTTGGGCTGGAGGGAGACCTTGTCGTAGCCGGTGACGGCGGCCAGCCGCTCCTCCAGCTCGCGGATGAGCGTCAGATAGCCGTGGGCCTGCTCGGCGGGCGCGAACGGGTGCAGAGCACCAAACTCGGGCCAGGTGACCGGCTCCATCTCGGTCGTGGCGTTGAGCTTCATGGTGCAGGAGCCGAGCGGGATCATGCCCCGGTCCAGGGCGTAGTCCCGGTCGGACAGCCGGCGCAGATAGCGCAGCATCGCGGTCTCGGAGCGGTGCTGGTGGAAGACCGGGTGGGTCAGATAGGTGTCGTCGCGCAGCAGTTCCTGGGGCAGCGCCTCGCCCGCGGCGGCGTCCAGTTCGTCGACCGTGGGGATCGCGGTGCCCTCGCCGCTGCCGCCGTCGACGCCGAAGGCGGACCAGACGGCGGCGAGCTGGGCACGCCCGGTGGTCTCGTCACAGGCGATGCCGACGTGGTCGGCGTCGGTCAGCCGCAGATTGACCCCGGCCTCGCGGGCGGCGGCGACCACATCGGCGGCGCGGCCGGGCACCCGCGCGGTGAGGGTGTCGAAGTAGGCGCCGTGCACGAGCTCGACACCGCCCGCCCGCAGCCCCTCGGCGAGGACGGTGGCGTAGCGGTGGGTACGGCGGGCGATGGCCGCGAGCCCGTCCGGGCCGTGGTAGACGGCGTACATCCCGGCCATCACGGCCAGCAGGACCTGGGCGGTGCAGATGTTGCTGGTGGCCTTCTCCCGGCGGATGTGCTGCTCACGCGTCTGGAGGGCCAGCCGGTATGCCTTGTCGCCGTCGGCGTCGACCGAGACGCCCACGAGCCGGCCCGGCAGGCTGCGGGCGAAGGTGTCCCGGACGGCCATGAATCCGGCGTGCGGGCCGCCGAAGCCCATCGGCACACCGAAGCGCTGGCTGCTGCCGACCGCGATGTCCGCGCCCAGCTCACCGGGCGAGGTGAGCAGGGTGAGCGCGAGCAGATCGGTGGCGACGGTGACGATCGCGCCGAGTTCATGCGCCCGCTCGATGACCGGACGGGGGTCGCGTACCTCACCGGAGGCGCCCGGGTACTGGAGCAGCACACCGAAGACACCGCGCTCGGCGATCTCATCCGGGATGCCCTGGGACAGATCGGCGACGACGATCTCGACGCCGGTGGGCTCGGCCCGGGTCTGGATGACCGCGACGGTCTGCGGCAGACAGTCGGCGTCGATCAGGAAGACGCCGTCCTTGACCTTGCCGACGCGGCGGGAGAGCGCCATCGCCTCGGCTGCGGCGGTGCTCTCGTCGAGCAGCGAGGAACCGGCGGTGGGCAGCCCGGTCAGGTCGGAGACGACGGTCTGGAAGTTGAGCAGGGCCTCCAGACGGCCCTGGGAGATCTCCGGCTGGTACGGCGTGTAGGCGGTGTACCAGGCCGGGTTCTCCATCACATTGCGCAGGATCACCGGCGGGGTGAAGGTGCCGTAGTAGCCCAGGCCGATCATGGACGGCAGCACCTGGTTGCGGTCGGCGAGGCCGCGCAGTTCGGCGAGGACCTCCGCCTCGCTGCGGGCCGGGGGCAGGTCCAGCGCCTCGGTGCTCTTGATGACGTCCGGTACGGCTGTCTCGGTCAGTTCGTCGAGCGAGCCGAACCCGACCTGCGCGAGCATCTTGGCCTGTGCCTCGCTGTCGGGACCGATGTGGCGCTGCTCGAACGGCGTACCGCGCTCCAGTTCGGAGAGCGAGATGTGGTTGGCGGTCATCTGCGGGGGCCTCCTGGTCTGCACGACCGACGAGGGGCACCACGGCGCGGGTGCCCGGACGGCCTCCCCCTCTGTCATCAACCTGAGAGCTTCACCGGCCCGCGTACGACCGGCTTTCACCGTCGGTGAGGAGGGGTTCGGAGCGACGCCCGCCCGCGGCCCACCCTGCTTTCCAGAGTGACCTCACCCGCACGGTACGTGTGCCTGAGAGATTCCGGGGAGGATTTGCTCCTTCGGCGCCTCCGACAGAAATCGACGGAGAACTCTCCCGCACGGGGTCTACAGCCATAGCCAGCGTACCAGCGCATCTGTCGCATGGTGGGGGCGCCGACCGCTCGAGTGGCCGCGCGCGGCGATGTGGCTTTTTGTAGTTATCACTGGACAATTGCCACCTGTGGGAGAGAGCGTGCAGACCGATATCGACCCGCGGACCCTGATCGGCCGCAAGGCATTCGACCGCGAGGGCGCCAAGATCGGCACCGTGGACGAGGTCTATCTCGACGACGCGACCGGCGAACCCGAGTGGGCGGCGGTACGCACCGGACTGTTCAGCCGGGATGTGTTCGTACCCCTGGAACCGAGCGAGGTCGTCGACGACACCCTCCGGGTGCCCTACGACCGGGCACTGATCAAGGACGCCCCGGACTTCGGGGTCGGCCGCCATCTCTCGCCCGAGCAGGAGCTCCAGCTCTACCACCACTACGGACTGGACGTCACCGGCTGACCCTGGCCGGAGCCCTGGCCCGGGGCCGTGGCGGCGCCAGGACCGTCGTGCGGGCCGGGACCCGGCTCCGGCTCCTCCGCGGGCGCCAGCAGCGGCAGCGGCTCACCCGGCTCCAGCGCGGGGTCGTCCACGGCGAACGTACGCACCCGGCCCGGCTCCGACCAGGGTGTCTCAAAACGCACCGTCACCCGGCCCACCCCGCTGCCCTGCACCCAGCCCGCGCCGAACTCGCTGTGCCGCACATCCACCCCCGGCAGCCAGCGCCGCGGTGCCCCGGTGTGCTCGGCCGCCTCCTCCGGGCCCGGCCCCGCGGTCTCGGGTCCCTCACCGCCCGGCGCCGCCTCCGCGTCCTCCAGCGCCTCGTGAGCGGCCTGCGCGGCCTGAGCGAACAGATCCTCCTGGGTGAAGTCCGCCAGGCCGCTCACACCCACTCCCAGCAGCCGTACACCCGCCGTGGTGTCCACGCTCTCCAGCAGCCGGGCCGCCGCCTCCCGCACCACCGCGGGGTCGTCCGTGGGCCCCCGCAGGGTCTCCGAGCGGGTCATCGTCGAGAAGTCGTACCGCCGGACCTTGAGCACGATCGTGCGCCCCGAGTGGCCCGCCGCGCGCAGCCGCCGCACACAGCGGTCGGCGAGCCGCGCGACCTCCAGCTGCACCCGGGTGCGGTCGGTCAGATCGACGTCGAAGGTGTCCTCCACCGACACGGATTTGGTGTCACGCTCGGCGACCACCGGACGCTCGTCCCGCCCGCAGGACATCAGATACAGCGACGCCCCATGGGCCCGGCCCAGCAGCCGCACCAGCTCCGCCTCACCCGCCTCCCGGGTCTCCGCCACGGTGTGGATCCCGGCGCGGCGCAGCGCCTCTGCGGTGGCCGGGCCGACACCCGGGAGCGTGCGCACCGGCATCGGACCGAGCAGCTCCCGCTCCGTACCGGGCTCGATGACCACCAGACCGTCGGGCTTGGCCTGCTCCGAGGCGATCTTGGCGAGCATCTTGGACCCGGCCAGACCCACCGAGCCGGTCAGCCCGGTCACCGCCCGGATATCGGCCCGTAGGCGCTCCCCCACCGCCCGCGCCGCACCGACGGTGGGCTCGGTGCCGCCCGCCTCCAGGTCCACGAACGCCTCGTCCAGACTGAGCGGCTCCACCAGCGGCGACAGGGTGTGCAGCAGCGCCATCACCGCTTCGCTCACCCGGCGGTACAAGGCGAAGCGGGGGGTGAGATACGCGGCGTTCGGACACAGCCGACGGGCCTGCGCCATCGCCATGGCCGAATGCACCCCGAACACCCGCGCCTCGTAGGACGCGGTGGCGACCACGCCCCGCGGGCCGAGGCCGCCCACGATCACCGGCTTGCCGCGCAGGCTGGGCTTGGCCGCCTGCTCCGCCGCGGCGAAGAAGGCGTCCATGTCCAGATGCAGAATCGTCGGCGCAGCCCTCACATCTACCGATGCTGCCGCACGCCACTGACAATTCCTTACGGCTCGGTTCGCCTCCGGGGCGCCAAAGCCCCTGTCGCCGGTAGGACCGAGCGAGCACACCCCGCGGTGAAGGGACCCCGGGCGATCAGCCCGCCCTGTTGCGGCGCCGGGCGAGCTCGTCGGCGGGGTTGTGGCCGACCATCGTCTCGCCGGTGTCCACCCGCTCTCCGTGCAGCTGGGACAGCGCGCTCTCGACATCCCGCCACACCACGCCCACGGCGATCCCGAAAACGCCCTGGCCGCCCTGGAGGAGGTCGACGACCTCATCCGGCGAGGTGCATTCGTAGACGGTGGCGCCGTCACTCATCAGGGTCATCTGGGCGAGGTCGTCCAGCCCGCGGGTGCGCAGATGCTGGACGGCGGCCCGGATGTTCTGCAAGGACACACCGGTGTCCAGCAGTCGCTTGACGATCTTCAGGACGACAACGTCCCGGAAGCTGTACAGCCGCTGGCTCCCCGAGCCGTAGGCGGGCCGTACGCTGGGCTCCACCAGACCGGTACGGGCCCAGTAGTCCAACTGGCGGTAGGTGATGCCCGCGGCCGCGCACGCGGTCGGTCCGCGGTATCCGATCCGCTCCGTCCCCCCCGCGGCGGGCTCCGCGCCCGGCGGCGCGATCTGTGCCGTGACCCGAGCCTTGAGTGCCGGTTCGGCCGGTGCGCCCCCCTGGAGCGCAAACGGACCGCCGGCTGCCGTGCCGTCGCCGGTGCTTCTCACGCCGACCTCCGTCCTCGACCTGCCATCTTGAAGGTAGGCAGTCACCCGGGGTGCGTCAACGATCGCCACACTCGCCACGCCGAGTGATAATCACCCTAAGGGTGGTTTCCCGTGTCCCTCTTCCGGGAAAGGCTACTCGAATGCTCTAGCGAGGACGGGCAGACTTCACCAACGACCGCTACCGGCCGTTGGTTACCGGCCACTGATCACTGGCTGCTGGTGCCGAAGTCCTCGGGCGAGATCTGGTCGAGGAATTCGCGGAACTTCTCCACCTCGTCCTCCTGCTCGTCCGGGATCGCGATTCCGGCGTCGTCCAGCACGCCGTCGCTGCCGTAGATCGGCGTCCCGGTCCGCAGGGCGAGCGCTATGGCGTCGGAGGGCCGTGCGCTGACCTCGACACCGCTGGCGAACACCAGCTCCGCGTAGAAGACCCCCTCGCGCAGATCCGTGATCCGGACCTCGGTGAGCTGCTGGCCGACCGCCTCCAGCACGTCCTTGAAGAGGTCGTGGGTCAGCGGGCGCGCCGGTGCCATGCCCTGCTGGGCGAAGGCAATCGCCGTCGCCTCCCCTGGTCCGATCCAGATCGGGAGGTAGCGGTCGCCTCCCACCTCACGCAGGAGCACGATCGGTTGGTTGGAGGGCATTTCCACCCGGACACCCACGACGTCGAGCTCGTTCACACAGCAACCCTAGGACGTGCGCGGCCGGTTTGGATAGTCGGGGCCCGGCCGCTCAGTGCGCCTGGGCCCGCAGAGCGGTCTGCACCAGGGCGGCGTGAAGCCGTACGGAGAGGGTGGCCAGCTCCCGCGCACTGGCCTCCGCATGGGCCCTGGTCTGCGGATTTCGATGCAACCGCAGCGGCGCGACCACCTGCTCGACCAGCCCGGCCTCCCGCTCGGCGGACGCTTTCATGATCCGCAGATGACGTGGCTCCAGACCGAAACGCCCCAGCTCGGCGATGAGCCGGGCCACGGTGACCGCCTCGCTGTCGTATCCGCCGTCCCCGGCCGCCGCGATCAGGCCGTACGACTCCCACTCGGCCAGCTCCGCCTCGCTGACCTCGGCCGCCGCCAGCAGCTCGGCACGGCCCACCCGGGCGGCCGTGGGGCCGTCCTGGGGGGCCTCGGCGGTGGGGTCCAGCAGCTCACGCTGCCGCTCCCCCTGCGGGCCGGGCAGCTGCGGCCGCTCACCGCGCTCCAGGGCTTCCAGATGCTCCCGGATGACCTTGAGCGGCAGATAGTGGTCCCGCTGCATCCGGAGGATCAGAGCCAGCCGCTCGACATCCCCCTGGCTGAATTTGCGGTAGCCGGACGGGGTGCGCCGCGGCTCCACCAACCCCTCCGCCTCCAAGAAGCGGATCTTGGAGAGGGTGACCTCGGGGAACTCCCCACGCAGCAGATTCAGCACGGTGCCGATGCTCATCGTCCGGCCGCCCGCGGGGGCGGTGCCGGTGTCGGCACCGCCCGACGGTGTCTGAAGCATGGACCTCCCCTGACGGGTCAGATGCCGACGCCCCGCTGGCTCGGGTAGAAGACCAGCCGGTACTTCCCGATCTGCACCTCGTCGCCGCTGGCCAGGACCACCGGCGCATCGATCTGCTCGCGGTTGACATAGGTCCCGTTGAGGCTGCCGACATCCACGACGGTGAAGCTGCCGTCCTGGCCGCGCCGGAACTCCACATGGCGGCGGGAGACCGTGACGTCATCCAGGAAGATGTCGCTCTGCGGGTGACGGCCGGCCGTGGTCACATCGCTGTCCAGCAGGAACCGGCTGCCGGAGTTGGGCCCGCGGCGGACCACCAGCAGCGCCGATCCCAGGGGCAGCGCCTCGACGGCGGCCTGGGCCTCGGGGCTGAGCGAGGGCAGCTGCGTCTGCCCGGTGACCTCCGAGTCATACGCCTCGAGGCCGGAGATCGAGATGGTAGAGGTGGTCTCGGAGGCGCGCTCGGAGGGCGCACCGCCCCGCAGCGGCGCGCCGCAGTTCGAGCAGAACCGGCTGGCCTCGGCGTTCCGATGCCCGCACCTCGTACAAACAGGCAAGCCGAACCCTCCACCACTCGAGGTCGATGGTTCTTCGAAACCTATGCGTCCGGCCGCCGAGGGGTCAACAGAAGACGCGCCCCGACCACCCGAAATGTCGCCACCCGGCGCACCACCGACCTGATCCCGGAACAGCGGGCGCTCCTCGCTCCCCCCTCCACTCTCTTCCGCGGCACGCGGGGCGCGGTGGCGAGCGGTGCTGCCGCCGCCGTCCTGGCGTGCACTCTTCCCGAACAACTTCCCGAACAACTTCACGGGCGATTCCCCTTGACTGAAACAGACCCGCCCGTGGGGCAGGACAAACCCTCGATGCACACACCAGACGGTCCGGACATCCTGACAACGTCCGAGACCACCAGACAGTTTCCATCACGCGGGACTCTTACGGTGCGTTGACCCCCCGCGTCCACATGGTCTCCCGGAGGGACCCTCATTTCGAACCGCCTCACCGTGATGACGACCGAGCGTAGTCAGGCCGCTTCGTGGACCGCAAGGCATCCACAACGATCTTCTTCTCCCGCACGATGGACACAGTGGCCTGCTCCTTCTCCAGACTCTGCACCACACCGCCCGGAATGTTGAGCGCCGGCTCCAGATCCTCCGGCTTGCCGATCACCTTGACGACGTACGGGCGCGTCACCCTGTGTCCGTCGATCTCGACCCCTCCGCCGGTGTCGGCGAAGTAGGTGTTGGCGACCACCCGCACCTTGCCGATCTGGATCGCCTCGGCGCCCGCCGCCCGCAGCTCCTGGACCGTGTCCAGCAGCATGTCGGCCTCCACGGCGCCCCGCGAGTCGCTGATCTTCATCGTGATACCGGGCCCCTGCGCCCCGACCGTACCGGCGAGCACCCCGAGCTGCTGCTCCTTCTGGAGCGTCTGCTTACGGGCCTCCTCGGCCTGGTCCGAGCTGTTCTCCAGCTCGGTCCGCTGGCCCTCCAGACGGCGCTTCTCGTCCTGGAGCCGCTGGGTGCGGTCGTCCAGCTCGTCGAGGATCCGTACCAGGTCCTCCTGACGGGCACCGCGCAGCACACTGTTCTCGTTGGTCGAGCGCACCTGGATGGCCAGGCCGAGGCCGAGGCCGAACAGCAGCAGGGCGACGATCAGCTGGGCACGGGTCATCCGGGGCGGCCACAGGCCCTTCACCAGGCGCTGACGGCCGGTGAGCGGCTTCTCGGCCGCGTCCTTGTCCGGACCCGGACGGTCCGGACCGTCCGGGTCCGGACCGTCCGGGCGCTCGGGCGCGGGCCCCGCGGCGTCGCGGGAACCCTTCTGCTGCCCTCCGCCGGGCTCGGCGGCCGAGGCCCCGCCTTCGGCACGCTGCGGTCCGGAGGGCCGAGCTCCGGGCGGCTTGGCCCCGGACGGCTTGGCTCCGTCGGCAGGCCGGGGCTGAGGCCGCTGGGCTTCACCGGACTCGGCGGCTGCGCGCTCACCGCGCGGCTGCTCCGGCCGAAGGGGTCGTCCGGCCGCGGACCCGGCGGGCCGGTCCGGTCTGTCCAGCTGCTCGGACTGCCGCTGGGACGGCTTCGGCACGTGGGGCTGCCGGGGCTTACCGTTCCGCTCCGGCCGCTCGTCCTTCCCGGCCTCCGCCTCAGGACGCCCGGGACGCTCGGGCTGCGCGGAACGCTCCGGCGTACCGCGCTCCTCCGGCCGCTCCGACCGCTCCGGCTTCTCGGGGGTGTCGTCAGTCGTCATCGGCCTCACGCCCGGAACACATGGCGCCGGATGGCGGCGGCGTTGGAGAAGATCCGGATACCGAGCACCACCACGACCCCCGTGGACAGCTGGGCACCGACGCCCAGCTTGTCGCCCAGGAACACGATCAGGGCGGCCACCACCACATTGGAGAGGAACGAGACAACGAAGACCTTGTCATCGAAGATCCCGTCCAGCATCGCGCGGAAGCCGCCGAAGACCGCGTCGAGTGCCGCGACGACGGCGATCGGCAGATAGGGCTCGACCACCGTCGGCACCACGGGTCGGACCACAAGTCCGACCACGACTCCCACGATGAGGCCCAATACGGCGATCACGATGTGCCCTTCCCTGTGTCGGCGGTCTCGGCGCCACCCTTGCCTGCGCCCCCGGCTATCGGCTCTGCGGTACGTACGATCAGACTCGGCGCGGCCGGAAGCCGGACCTTGTCCTGGGCGGAAATGCTGGTGCGGATGTGGTAGTTCTCCTTGAGGACGTGGAGATACTGTCCGTCGGCACTGTCCTGGAAGCGGGTGCTCAGCCGCTGGCCGTCCCCCACCGCGAGCACCGTATACGGCGGCCCCAGCGGCTTGTTGTCGACCAGTATGGCGTCGCCGGCAGCCCTGATCGCCGACAGTGCGGTCAGCCGCTGTCCATTGATCGAGACGGCCTCGGCCCCCGCCTCCCACAGGCCGTTGACCACGCGTTGCATATCGTGGTCGCGCACCCTCCCGGTGTCGGAGAAGTCGGCCCTCTCCCGCGGCCCCCCGCCGCCGCTCTCGGCGTGCTTGGCGTCATTGACGACCAGCTTCAGACCGGGCCCGGTGACCTCGGTCGCCCCCGCGAGCAGTGCGACCAGATCGCCCTTGGCCCCGCCGTGCTTCTCCAGCGCCTGCCGCTGCTTCTCCCCGACCTCGCCGCGGAGCTTGTCCACGCTCTTGGCGAGCTCGTCCGCGTTCGAGTTCCCCCGCTCGATGCGGTCGATGAGTTCTCCCCGCTCCTTGGCCAGTGTGGGCGCCGATATCCGTGCTTCGGCGGCACCGATGGTCACCACGACCGCCACCAGGACCAGGCCGAAGGCCAGCCCCAGCTTGGCGCGCAGGGTCCGGGGCAGCCCCGACCGCCCGGTCTCCCCGCGCCGAGCGGCCGCCTCCGCGTAACCGTCGTCGAGGCTGTGGTCCATCACATTGGTCAGCAGCGACATCGACGCGTCGAGACGCGGGCGTGGGCTCGGCGTTTCTGTGCTCCGAACGGGGGGCTGCTGCGACATGCCGCACATCGTCGCACGTCGGGGGCGCCGTCACCCAATGGCCCCACCGGCGTGCCGGATCCGGGGCCGGGAGGCGGCGCCCCGACGCGCACAAAAGCGCCGGAACGACCGCCGGGTCAGCGCCCCGCGCTGTCCACGACGCCGGACCACTCGTCCAGCAGGGCTTGCGCGGAAGCGTCGTCCGGGCCCTCCGCCCACAGATGGGTGACGGCCTCGGCCGGATCCGGCAGCACCATCACCCAGCGCCCGTCGGTCTCCACGACGCGCACCCCGTCGGTGGTGTCCACGGAGCGATCGCCCGCGGCCTCCACCACATGCCGCATCACCAAGCCCTTGACCGCCCATGGCGTGGCCAGATCACGGCGCTGCACATGCGCCCGCGGAATCCTGGCGTCGATCTGACTCAACGTCAACTGGGTACGCGCCACCAGGCCGATCAGCCGGACGAAGGCCGCCGAGCCGTCGAAGACACTGCTGAACTCGGGAATGATGAAGCCGCCGCGACCATCACCGCCGAAAACGGTGGTCTCCGAGCGGGCGACCCGGGTGAGGTCGTCCGCGGCCGTGGTCGTCCACTCCACCTGGGTGCCGTGGTACGCCGCGACCTGCTCGGCGATACGGGTCGTGGTCACCGGGAGCGCCACCCGCCCGCTGCGCCGCTCGGCGGCCACCAGGTCCAGCATGACCAGCAGCGCCCGGTCGTCCTCCACGATGCGGCCCCGCTCGTCCACGAGCGAGAGCCGCTCGCCGACGGGATCGAACCGCACCCCGAAGGCCGCGCGGGCCGAGGCGACGATCTCCCCGAGGCGGGCCAGACCCGAGCGGCGGGCGTCCGCGGTCTCCGTGGGACGCGACTCGTTGAGACCGGGGTTGATCGTCAGGGCGTCCACCCCCAGCCGGCCGAGCAGGCTCGGGAGCACCAGACCGGCGCTTCCGTTCGAGGCGTCCACAACAACTTTGAGCCCGGACTCGGCGATCCCACTGATATCCACGGCCCGCAACAGCGATCCGGTGTACGAGTCGTAGACGCTCGACGGGAAGCTGAGGTCGCCGATCTCCCCGGGGAACGCCCGGCGGTACTCCTGACGTGCGTAGACCCGGTCCAGCTTCCGCTGGCGGGCCGCGGACAGATCGGCGCCGCGTTCGTCGAAGAACATGATGTCGACCGAGTCCGGCACCCCGGGCGAGGTACGGATCATGATGCCGCCGGCACTGCCACGCGCGGTCTGCTGACGGGCCACCGGCAGCGGTACGTTCTCCAGGTCCCGCACATCGATGGCACTGGTCTGGAGGGCGGAGATCACGGCCCGCTTGAGGGCGCGCGCACCACGGGAGTGGTCACGTGCCGTGGTGACGGTGGATCCCTTCTTGAGGGTGGTGGCGTATGCCCCGGCGAGCCGCACCGCGAGCTCCGGGGTGATCTCCACGTTCAGGATCCCGGAGACACCGCGGGTGCCGAACAGATGGGCCTGTCCGCGGGACTCCCAGATGACCGAGGTGTTGACGAACGCGCCCGCCTCGATGGTCTTGAACGGATAGACGCGGACATTGCCCTGGACGATCGACTCCTCGCCGATCAGGCATTCGTCGCCGATGACCGCGCCGTCCTCGATCCGGGCGGCACGCATGATGTCGGTGTTCTTTCCGATGACACAGCCACGCAGATTGCTCTGCTGGCCGACATACACGTTGTCGTGCACCACGGCCTTGTGAAGGAAGGCCCCGCTCTTCACGACGACGTTCGACCCCACGACGGTGTGCTCGCGGATCTCGGCGTCCGCCTCGACCTTGGCGTAGTCCCCGATGTAGAGCGGGCCGCGGAGCACGGCGTCGGGATGGACCTCGGCGCCTTCGGCGACCCAGACGCCGGGCGAGATCTCGAAGCCGTCGAGTTCGACGTCGACCTTGCCCTCGAGGACATCGGCCTGCGCCTTGACATAGCTCTCATGGGTGCCGACGTCCTCCCAGTAGCCCTCGGCGACATAGCCGCAGATGAGCTTGCCCTCCTTCATGAGCTGCGGGAAGACATCGCCGGACCAGTCCACGGGGACATCGGGCTCGACGTAGTCGAAGACCTCCGGCTCCATGACGTAGATGCCGGTGTTGACCGTGTCGGAGAAGACCTGGCCCCAGGTGGGCTTCTCCAGGAAGCGCTCGACCTTTCCACCCTCGTCGACGATGGTGATACCGAATTCAAGCGGATTGGGGACGCGGGTCAAGCAGACGGTGACGAGCGCGCCCTTTTCCTTATGGAAATCGATCAGCTCGGTGAGGTCAAAATCAGTCAGAGCATCACCGGAGATGACCAGAAAGGCATCGTCCTTGAGTGCCTCTTCCGCGTTCTTGACACTGCCGGCGGTTCCGAGTGGCTTCTCCTCGTTGGCGTAGGTGAGCTCCATGCCGAGCTCCTCGCCATCACCGAAGTAGTTCTTCACCAGAGAGGCGAGGAACTGGACGGTCACCACGGTCTCGGACAGCCCATGCCGCTTCAGCAGCCGCAGCACATGCTCCATGATGGGCCGGTTCGCCACGGGCAGCAGCGGTTTGGGCATGGTCGAGGTCATCGGGCGCAGACGAGTTCCCTCGCCTCCCGCCATCACGACGGCCTTCATGTCGGAAGCGTCCTCCTTGAAGAGACGACGGTCATGCCGACCGCGCACGCCCGATGGCCCTGAACGTGCTTCGGGCACCCGGCCTCAACAGGCTGCCGCTACGGCGAGCTCAGTCGGCCGCGGCGTCCGCCCTGACAAGTCGGCGGACCTGAACCACGTAGAGGACTCCTGCCCACCAATAGAGTGTTGTACCCCATCCGGCGAACGCCCATCCGAAAATAGCGGCGGTCGTGTGAAGCCAGCCGCTTCCATCACTCAGAAGGAGCAAGGGGAACGCGTACATCAGGTTGAAGGTGGCCGCCTTACCGAGGAAGTTCACCTGCGGTGGCGGATAACCGTGGCGGCGGAGGATCCACACCATCACAAGCAGTACCAACTCCCGGGCGAGGAGTACCGCGGTGAGCCAAATGGGCAGGATCTCGCGCCAGGTGAGGCCGACGAGCGTAGACAGAATGTAGAGGCGGTCGGCCGCTGGATCGAGGATCCGGCCCAGGCTGGAGATCTGATTCCAGCGACGGGCCAACTTGCCATCGAGATAGTCGCTCACACCGCTGAGCGCCAGTAGCAGCAGGGCCCAGCCATCGCTGTTGGGCCCGCCGAACTCGGGCCGGAGGATCAACCACAGGAAAAGCGGCACGCCGACGAGGCGCGCGGCGCTGAGGATGTTCGGGATCGTGAGTACACGGTCCGTCTGAACGCGTGTCTCCTGGACCTCCACCCGGGAGCCTCCTGCGAGAACGTTCCGATGATGACTCATGACCCTACCGGTAGGGACGGACCGCCCTCGCACCGGGGCGGGACGGCAGAGACAACAAAAAGCCCCCGAAGGGAAATGATGTTCCCTTCGGGGGCTTTCG